>NZ_JNKF01000011.1:537400-634422 GCF_000702825.1 Prevotella sp. P6B1 | reverse complement strand
AGGAAAGTGGATGATAAAAACGTGGGCATAAAATGGCGAGGGTATGATATACAGCGTATTATTGATGAGCGCTATCGTGCAAAGCTGCCCTGTGCAGACGATAGTAACAGACACAACGAGAGTCTTAAACTGGCAAGCGACCTGCTGGTGCTGTTTGATGGCGACCGAAAGCTGGTGCAGCGGATACTTGAACGTCAACCCTGGGTGCAGGAGATTATCGAAGAGCGCGACGAGAACGTGGCACAGACGGTGGCGTCGGCTGCAGAACGCATGTCGGAGCGCGAAAAGAAGTACCTTACCCAGTGCCCTTCAAAGGCTATGCAGGAGTCAATTTGCCAAGCGTGCGGCCTGTCATGGAAACAGATCACGCGGGGCGAAGAGGCAGACGCCGCCACCATAGGCGAGGAGGAGATAGACCGCTGGCTGCAGGACTGGGGCGAGAAGATTGAGGCGCTGTTTCCTTATTATCCTGCGCTGCAGGATGCCTGCAAGGGATTGAAGCGCAGTCAGTATCCTGCTGCCCTGATAGTGTCGGGAGCCCTGATGATGACGCTGATGACACGCTGCACGTATCGCTTCTACCATCGCCCCTCGAAGTTGCGCCGCCTGAATGCCTCGGCTCTGATTATCGGCGATCCTGCCAGCGGTAAGAGTTTCGCCACCCGCCTGTATGAGTTCTTAGCAGCGCCCATTGTGGCAGCTGATAAGGTTGGTAAGGACACCATCAATCGCTATCGTGAGGAGATGAAGACCAAAGGTGCCAACAAGGAGAAGCCCAAGAAGCCTAAGGTAGTGGTGCGTGTGCACCCTTCACGAACTTGTAACGCGCAGTTTATTCAGGATATGGTGAACGCCGTGGAGAACGTGGATGGGCGCGACATGCAGCTACACATGCTCACCTTCGATACCGAGCTCGACAACACCCTCGCCGTGCAGAAGGGTGGAAGCTGGATAGACAAGCAGAACCTGGAACTGAAGGCCTTCCACAACGAGGAGGACGGACAGGCTTATTCGAACATGGACTCGATTATGCAGGACTTTAACGTGACGTGGAACTACGTGTATACCGGCACGCCCATCGCCCTGAAGAAGAAGGTGAACGAGCAGAACTTTGGAAGCGGTCTTGCTACACGATTGACCTGCATCCCCTTGCCCACCACGCATTTTGAGATGATGGATCTCGACGAGGAGGTGGATGAGGACAGCGACAACCGTCTGCTGGAGTGGGCCAAGAAACTGGACAAGACCAAAGGCGAACTATCCATCAAGCGCATTGTGCACACGATGTACGACTGGACAGCACGTCGTATGGCCGACGCCAAGGACAACGAGAGCAAGGCCGACGAGATGCTGCTGAAGCGCTGCGCCTACCACGGCATTAACTACTCGGCACCTTTTATCGTGATGCGCCACTGGGGCGAGCTCCATCAGGAGGGCGACTACTGGTGCGGTGAGTTTGAAACGGATGAGATCGACGACCAGTTGGCCGAGTTGATTGTGAACATCCAGTTTGCCTGTCAGCGCCACTACTTCGGCGCCCTGGCCGAGAAGTACTTCGACGACAAGTTGCGTGATGCCGCCACCAATCGTCGTCATCATCAGCGAACCATCGACGAGTATAATAAGCTACCTAAGGAGTTCTCTATTGATGATGTGGCCAGACTTTTTCAGATAAGCATCTACACAGCTCGCACGAGGGTTAGGCGCCTGATGGAAGACAATGCCATTGAGAAGTGTGGTGAATATGTTGAGAATGGAACGTGTAAGCATCGTTACAAGAAAATAGCTAATCTTGTATGCTGACAATGATTCATTAATTCATTAATTCAAATTGCATTATAATTATGGAACAGAAAGTACAATTGAATAGTAAAGCAAAACTCTCCCAACATTTCGTGTTGGGAGAGATGTGTAAGACGAGTGTGAAAACTCCTGATGGGAATATCCCTTCGCACGTACATATTGAGAACCTGAAGCGCCTCTGCGGCTGGTTGGAGATGCTGCGTAGCGAGTGGAACTGCCGCTATGGCGAGGGTAACGACCCGATTATCATCAACAGCGCCTTTCGCTCGCCCCAGGTGAACAAAGCGGTGGGTGGCGTCGCCACCAGCAATCACCTCACAGGGTGTGCGGCTGATATCAAGGTGAAGGATATCTGTCAGCTCATCCGCTACGCCACCATCCTGCTCGACATTGCAGACGAGAGCCAGGAGGACTTCGACGAGCTGCTGATAGAACGAAACGCCAGCGGCGCCATCTGGCTGCACTTCGCGGTGCGACCTAAGGATAATCGTAGAAAGGTGAGGCTTATACAAGCGTAGTAAAACAAGCCATCATGGCTTGTAGGCGGCCAGCTTGTCGAGGCAATACTGGCGGAAGTCGGTCCAATGGTAGTAGGGGGCACAGTCTGTCTTGATGGGCAGCGTGGCCTCTACTTCGTTGAGCAGCACCTTGAAGAGCACGTCCTTGTCCTTGGGACTGCTGCGGTAGAAGATGAACTGCAGGTTGCAGCCCATGGGGAAGATACTACTGCTCCACCAGCCGCGTGCCTCGAGGTCGTCGAGATTGTCGGTCGCGAGGTCGTAGCCGTTAACACCTATCAGGCATACCAGTGGCAGCAGCACCGTTTCGTGGCCGAAACGCAGCTGGGCACCGGGATCGGGCAGCTTGATGCAGCTGTCGGCATCAGCTATCATCTGGCGCAACAGGTGGCGCTGCGTGTAGGGCTGGCGGCCGCCGTTGAGCTTGCAGGCACCATGCTGGATATACCACAGCACATTGTCGATCTGCCACATGCGGTAGATATCGTCGGTATTAAACAGGCCGATCAGGTTGGTGTTGCGGTTATAGTTGGTGTTGAGCTGAAACAGGCTCATCTTCATCAGGTAATAGTTGAAGTACTCTTCATCGACAAACTCCTTGACGATGTCGGGGTTCTTGAAGATGAGCTCCATCAAGCGGGTGTTGCCCATGCGGGTGGCGATATAGGCATTGTAGGCCTTCTGCGCCTCGGGGGTCATATAGTTGTGGCGCAGCTTGCGGTCTTGGTAGTTCATGTACCACTGGGTGCGCTGCGATGCCTGCATGCTGACCTTTAGCTTGGGGCACACCTGCAGCATCTCCATGCATGCCGAGCCCATGGACTCGATACAACGGGGCACAACGGTGCTGATGGCTGTGACGTGGGCGCCTGGGTGGAACACCTCGGGAAAACGTTGTGCCATGCGGCGGCCGATCTCCTGCATCTGGCGCTTGCCATAGCCGGTAAGCTCGCCCCAGCGGTCCTCGGTGTCGCGCATGATCGAGTTCATCTCGTGGAGCACGCGGCGGCCTTCGACAGTGAGCTCGTCGAGGCTGTCGGCATGTAGCATCATGATGTAGGGCGTGTCGTAGCCGTTGCGGTTGCTGATATAGCGCGAGCCGTGGCGACCGTAATGGGATATGTAGAAGGGCTTCTTGCCAGCGGGGGCTGGTGTGAGCGTGGTCTGGATAGAGTCGGGGTAGGTGTCGTAGTTGCACGAGGCATACGATGGGCGCTGCCTGATGATTTCTTTCACCGACTGTGCAGGGGCTGCCAGCAGTGAACAATACAGGGCGAACAGGATGGTTATCAGGTGTCTCATCTTCCTCGGGTCTTAAAGTTAAACCTACGGTTCTCGTAGCGATACAGCTTGCGCAGATAGTAGCGCTTCACGTCCTGCCAGTGGTAGTAGGGGGCGCAGTCGGTTTCAATGGGCAGCGTGGCCTCCTGGCCGTTGAGCAGCACCTTGACCAGCACATCGGGGTCGTCGTGATCGGCGCGGTAGTGTATCATCTCGATGGTGCCGCCTAAGGGGGCGATGCGGTAGTTGACCCAGCCGTAGGCCTCGAGCGAGTCGAGATTCTCGGTGTGCAGGTTACAGCCGTTGAGGTCCATCAGGCAGGCCAGACTCATCACCACATTGGCATGGGTGTAGCGCAGGTGCATGAGTGGGGTGTAGCGTTTCAGCACGCTGTCGCCCATGTGTATCATATTGCGGAGCACGGAACGCTGCAGATAGGGCTGATAGCCGCCGTTGAGCGTGCAGCCGCCATAGTTGATATAGTGCCAGGCGTTCTGCTTGCGCCAGTGCTGGTGTATCTCTTCAGGCGTGAAGATGTCCCACAGGGTCATGGTGCCTGCCAGCTCGCTGTTCTGCACATTGCCTGCCAGGAGGAACAGCTGGCGGCTGAGTTTGGCGGCATCTATATGGTTCAGCACGTAGCTCTGATCGTTGAAGAGCGACGTCATGAGGCGGCCGTCGTTCGAATTCAGGGTGTAGAAGCGGTCGTAGTTTATGCGGGTGAGCGAATCGACGCGCTGTGCTATCAGCTCCTTGTCGGTGGGATTCATAAACCGCACCTCCTGCATCGAGGCTTTGCTGCGCGCTACGATGGGCTGCTTCATGGCCGAGAGCTGCAGCAAGCCCTCCTCCATGGTCATGATGCAACGGTTCTCAACGATGCTCCGCACGCTGAAGTAGCCTTGGGGAATGAAGATGTCGGGGAACCGCTGGACCATCTGTTTCACCAGGTCGCGACTCTGCTGGGCGCCGCGGGCCGTAAGCTCGCCGCTACGGTGGTAGGCATCGGCTTTCAGCAGAGCTATCCTGCGCAGCACATCCTGCCCCAGCTTGGTGAGCTTGCCTAAGCTGTCGGCCTTGGCCAGCGTGGCGTAGGTGTCGGTGTAATACTCGTTCTTGTCGAGATAGTACGAGCCCGGACAACCATAGTGGTTGATGTAGAAGGGCTTCTTACCGCCTGGGGCGGGGGTGTCCTTCGGCATCTTGCCTGCCTGACGGGCATAGAACATGCCTGCTGCACGGTTCACATCTTCCTGCAGTTCCTTGACTACCGACTGCGCCTGTGCGCTACCTGTAGCCATCGTTAACAATGCGATGATGATGAGTTTAGGCTTCATCCTGATGAATCGGTTTGATTTTTGCTTGCAAAAATACGTTTTTTTCGTGAAACAACCAAATTTTTTATTAACTTTGCGCCCGTTATGGAAAAGAAAAAAGTATATCATGACTTGTTTGTAGATTTCGACGATACGCTATACGATACCCATGGCAATGCCGTGATAGCTCTCGGCGAGACGTTTGAGGCTTTTGGATTGGGGCGCTTCTTCAGCGACCCGCAATTGTTTTACGATACCTACTGGGAGGCGAATATCGACCTGTGGAGCCGCTACTCGAAGGGGGAGATTACGCGCGACTATCTGATAGTGGAGCGATTCCGCCGACCGCTGAGTGTGGGGCTGGGACTGGAGGTGACAGAGCAGTTGTGCCTGGAGATGAGCGACCGTTTTCTCGACTTCTGCAGCTCGAAGCCAGGCACCGTTGAGGGCGCACACCGCCTGATGGACTATCTGCGACAGCAGGGCTACCGCATGCATATGACCAGCAACGGATTCCACGAGGTGCAGTATAAAAAACTGGCTGCCTGCGGACTGCGCGACTATTTTGATACCATTGTGCTGAGCGAGGATGCGGGTGCCAACAAGCCCTCGCAGGCGTTCTTCGATTACGCCTTCGCACAGACGGGCGCCAACCCCGAGACCACGCTGATGATAGGCGACAATATGGCTACCGACATACAGGGCGCTATGGCGGCTGGCATCGACACGCTGCTCTTCAACCGCTGGCAGTACGACATAAAAAGTGGAGACCCGCAGGCCCCCACTTATCTGGTTTCCAGTCTGCTTGACATCAAGCAGATACTCTAATCATGCTTATTTAGCGTAAGCTACCGAACGGGTCTCACGGATCACCGTGATCTTCACCTGACCAGGATAGGTCATCTCGTTCTGAATCTTGGTAGCGATATCGGTGCTGAGAGCCTCGCTCTCGGCATCGTTCATCTTATCGGCACCTACAATCACACGGAGCTCGCGACCTGCCTGGATGGCGTAGGTCTTGGTAACGCCGGGATAGCTCATGGCGATGGCCTCAAGGTCGTTCAGACGCTTGATGTAGGCCTCTACAATCTCGCGGCGGGCACCTGGACGGGCGCCTGAGATGGCGTCGCACACCTGTACGATAGGAGCCAGCAGGGTCTGCATCTCTATCTCGTCGTGGTGAGCACCGATGGCATTGCAGATATCGGGCTTCTCCTTGTACTTCTCGGCAATCTTGGCACCGTAGATAGCGTGTGGCAACTCGCTCTCCTCATCGGGCACCTTACCAATATCGTGCAGCAGTCCGGCACGCTTGGCCTTCTTGGGGTTCAAGCCCAGCTCGCTGGCCATAACGGCACAGAGGTTGGCTGTTTCGCGGGCATGCTGCAGCAGGTTCTGTCCGTATGAAGAGCGGTACTTCATCTTACCGATGATGCGGATGAGCTCGGGGTGCAGACCGTGTACACCCAGGTCGATAGCAGTGCGCTTACCTGTCTCGATGATCTCGTTGTCGAGCTGCTTCTTCACCTTGGCTACCACTTCCTCGATACGGGCTGGGTGGATACGACCATCGCTTACCAGCTGGTGGAGTGCCAGGCGGCAAACCTCACGGCGTACGGGATCGAAACCTGAGATAACGATAGCCTCGGGGGTATCATCAACTACGATTTCAACACCTGCAGCGGCCTCAAGAGCGCGGATGTTACGACCCTCGCGGCCGATGATGCGACCCTTTACCTCGTCGTTCTCAATGTGGAACACACTCACAGAGTTTTCGATAGCGGTCTCTGTAGCTACGCGCTGGATGGTCTGGATGACTATCTTCTTGGCCTGGGCATTGGCGTTGAGCTTAGCCTCGTCCATAATCTCGTTGATGTAGCTGGCAGCGGCAGTCTTAGCCTCGTCCTTCATCGACTCTACCAGGCGGTTCTTAGCTTCTTCGGCGCTCAGACCTGATACTTCCTCAAGCTTCTCGCGCTCCTTGAGCTGCATCTTCTCGAGCTCCTCGGCCTTGACAGAGAGCAGTTTCTTCTCATTGTCGATGCGCTGCTGCATGTTGTCGAGCTCGTTCTTACGGCGACCCAGTTCTTCCTGGCGCTGGTTGAGCGAAATCTCGCGCTGCTTCAGTTTGTTCTCACTCTGCTGGATGTGCTGGTTGCGCTGCTGCACTTCCTTCTCCAACTCGCTCTTCTTATTGATGAATTTCTCCTTCACCTCGAGCAGTTTCTTCTCTTTGATGACATCGGCCTGCTTGGTGGCTGTGTCAATCATTTCATTGTATTTTCCCTTCAGAACGTAGCGGAAAACAAGATATCCACAGACTCCTCCAAGTGCGAGGGCGCCTGCGGCGATCAGTAGTACAAAAATGATATCCATATAAAATCTATGTTATTAAAAATGATATTCTCACTTAAGTGCCTCCTCTATTTCAGAAGTCAACTTAGTGAGAATAGTATTGTAGGGATCAGTGTCGTTCTTGCCGCGCTCACGCTGGTACATCAAGGCAATGTCGATGAGCGTCATGAGCGCTATCGTATGCTCGCCTTTCTTGCCTTTATAAGCCTGAGAATAGGCGTTATAACGGTCGGTAATGAGCTTGGCTGCCTTACGATAATACTCCTCGTCGGAACGCTTGATGGTTACCTCGATTTCTTCATCGTAAACGTGCAACCTGATATGTAGTCTCTCGCTATTCACTTCTGTCATGGGGCACCTGTTTTATTTTTCTTGTTCGTCGCTTAGAATGGCTATGCACTTGTTGACGTTCTTGATCATCTTTTGAACGCGGGCTTTCGCGCTCTCGAGATCGCCGTCGGTAATCTGCATCATCTTGGCCATCTTCAGCGAATTATAATCATTGTCTGCCTGAGTCAGTTTGGCCTGCAGGGCTTCGATGTCCTGCTTTCCCTGCTCAATCTGCGCAAGCAATGCCTGATTCTCCGCCTTCAGTTCCTTGAAGTGGTAAATCATCTGTCGTACGCGCGTCTCGAACGCCACTATGGTCTCTTCGTTTGCAGTCATGATATAACTATTTGGTGTACAAAGTTATATAATTTATCTCTTAAAGAATAGACTTATCTCTGTCTTTTAAGAAACTTTAATCTTTTCACCCCTTTATTTCTCTTCTGCGGGCTTGGGCTCCTTCTTGGCCAGCATCACCACTTTGTAAACAAAGTCGGTAATCCACTTCTGAGAGAATCCTAAACGGCGGTTGTACTCACGAACGGCTACCACGCTCTTCAGTACTGAGGGGTCGCTGAAGTCGTTCTTGTTGAAAATGTCGTTCACGGTCTTCTCGGTCATGGTGTAGAGAGCCTTCTTCATGAAGCCGGGCAGGCGGAGCTTGAACTTCATCAGGTTGCCTGTAAGCATCATGATGTCCTGAGTAAAGCCCTGGAACTGAAGCAGATAGGTCTGCGCATCCTGTATTTTCTTGCAACGCTTGCGCAGGCTCGCGTCAATCTCCTTGAAGAAATCGTCGTCCATGCCATACATCTCCTTGAGCATCTTTTTACAACGTGTGCGCTCGCCGACACCTAACTTATTATTAACGGTAGCTACCTTGAGTGTGGTCTTAAACACACGCAGGTCGGGCAGGGCGGCCAGGTTGGTAATGCCAAGGTCGGCTGCCATGGCTGCCTGGAAGTAAACGCGGATCAGGGTCATGAAATCCTCCATGCCGCCTACCTTCTGTTCGTCCTTATTTCCAAATAATTTATTCCAAAATCCCATAAAATCTTGTTTTATAATCAAAAATCGTCTGCAAAGGTAATGATTTTTTTGATAATTATGGCAATTCGTGCATAAAAATCCTTATCTTTGCACCAAAATTATAAATAATTGCGAATTATGAAAGGAATTGTTTTGGCAGGCGGTTCAGGCACTCGCCTTTACCCCATCACTAAAGGAATCAGTAAACAATTGATACCTATTTTCGACAAACCGATGATCTATTATCCTATTTCGGCGCTGATGCTGGCTGGCATCCGTGAGATACTGATCATATCAACGCCCCACGATCTGTCAGGATTCAAAAGACTGCTGGGTGACGGATCGGATTATGGCGTGCGTTTTGAGTATGCTGAGCAGCCATCGCCCGACGGACTGGCCCAGGCCTTCATCATCGGCGAGAAGTTTATAGGCGACGATTGCGCTTGTCTGGTTCTGGGCGACAACATCTTCTACGGATCGGGATTCACCGGACTGCTGAAGGAGAGTGTGGAGAATGCCGAGAAGCGCGGACAGGCTACCGTGTTCGGCTATTATGTAAACGATCCTGAGCGCTATGGTGTGGCTGAGTTTGATGCCGAGGGTAACTGCCTGAGCATTGAGGAGAAACCCGCCAACCCCAAGTCGAACTATGCGGTGGTAGGCTTGTATTTCTACCCCAACAGCGTGGTGGATATTGCCAAGCATATCAAACCGTCGGCTCGTGGCGAACTGGAGATTACCACGGTTAATCAGGAATATCTGGCAGCCAAGAAGCTGAAGGTGCAGACCCTGCAGCGCGGCTTTGCATGGCTTGACACTGGTACGCACGACTCGCTGTCGGAGGCTTCGACCTTTATTGAGGTGATTGAGAAGCGTCAGGGACTGAAGGTGGCGTGCTTAGAGGAAATAGCCTTTAAGCGCGGTTGGATCAGTAAAGAAAAGCTGGAAGAAGTGGCTAAGCCGATGGCCAAGAACGAATATGGCAAATATCTGCTGAGTCTCGTGAAATAAGAAAAAAAGAATCCCGCAAGTAATTGCGGGATTTCTTATTACGGTGCAGCAAACTCGGTGATAGCCTTTGTGAAGGCGGCGGGATTGCCCATGTCGAACATGTTACCACGCAATCTTACACCTACCATGCCGCTACGCTTGCGAACAGCCTCGAGTGCTGAGGTAAGCTCAATCTCGGTCTGGTGGTCGCCTTCAATCTCCTTCTGCATGATGTCCTCGTGCAGCTGTGAGAAGACCTCGGGCGTGAGAATATATTGGCCGAATACACTGTAGTATTCCTTTACACCTTTCTTATTACGTACGGCAAGGTACTCCTCGGCATAGCTGGCCTTGGGCTTTTCCTGCATGTCGGACACGTTCAGCACGGTCTGGTCCTTATCCTCCCATACACCATGCAGGATGCCATAGCGGCTCACCTCGGCCAATGGTATCGGGTGAATACTGACCATCAGGCGGTTGTAGTGCTCGTAATCCTCAATCATCTGCAGGGCACAGGGCTTGTTGGATTGGCTGCGATAGAGGGTGTCGCCCAGCAACAGCAGGACGGGCTCGTTGCCGGCAAACTGAGCGGCCTGATAAACGGCATGGCCGAATCCGCGCTTCTCGTGCTGATAGACATAGTGCAGCTTCTTGCCGATATCCAATATGTGGTTCTCGTATTCCTGGGCTTCGGGATTCAGCTTGCGCAGATGCTCATCGGGCAGCGGGTGCTCGAAGAAGTCGGCATACTGCTGGCGCTCCTCTTCAGAGCCTAATACCAGACAAATCTCCTCGATACCGCTTTGTACCAGCTCTTCGAGCAGTATCAGAATGACTGGACGTACCATGCCGTCGGGACAGGGAATAGGGAAGAAATCCTTTTTGATGACACGAGTTGACGGATAAAGGCGGGTGCCGAAACCTGCCACAGGAATAATGGCGCGACGCACGGTGTGGACGGGTTTCAAGGTGAGCGTGTAGGCCTTCATGCCATGTGCGTTCAGATAGTCGGTCAGCGCCAGCTGTGACTGCTCATCGCGTGCCAGGAACTGCACAGAGCCGTCGCCATGCGAACCAACACCCTTGCCGCCCCATATCCATGCTTGGATGTTGGGGTCTTCTAAAACACTATGCAGTTTAGGCGCCCAAAGGGCTGACGACATGGGGGCTACCTTGGCATCGAACAACGCCTCGGCCTCGGTCATCAGCTTGCCTAAGCTCTCGGCATCGCCTGCGGCCATATATTTGATGGCACGTTCTACAATCTCTAAATTCTGTTCGCCCAGTGCCTCGTGCTCTGCCCGTTCAGCATCGCTGTTGGGGAAAGGGTAGGCCTTGTTCAGGTCTGACAGAATTTTAATGGTGTTCTTCTCGGCGCACAGGTCGGCAAACACCCAATAGAGCGGCTTCTTCACGTTCAGCGAGCGTACTTCGATCTCGTCGCCGTCAAAGGTCATCAGGTTGGGTTTTACGCCGAATGCACATGCTTGGTCCAGACGTCCGCAACGGCTACTGGTACGGAGCTCGCCCAGATAGGCGATGTTCATCTCGCCCAAGGTGTTGAGGTTGAGATTATACAACTGATTGAACGCACGCGCTACCAGTACGCAGATGGCGGCTGACGACGACAGACCGCTCTTCATGGGGAGGGTCATGTCGGTAATGCGGATGCGGACACCGCCTACCTTGTACCACTCCAGCATGTACGAGGCTACACCAGCACAGTAGCAGAAGAACGAACCGCTCTTGGCGATGCGTTTCAGCTCGATTTCGTCCATGCGGCAACTGAAATCCTGCCAAATATCCTTAATCTCGCCTGCAGAACTGTAGAGTTCAAAAGTACTAGATTTTTCAACTTCGGCATAGATGCCCTGTTCGATTCCTGTTACAATGGCTGCGCCGGGCTTGATGTCGGCATTCATTGTTCGGTAGTGTCCTGCCCAGTCGGTATGTTCGCCAAATAGACACAGGCGACCTGGTACAAATAGTTTCATATTCTTCCTTTTTAGCTGATAAATATCTGCAAAATTAGGAAAATTTTCGTAGAATGTTAAGATTTTGGTGATTTTTTTTGGTGATTTGGCGAAAAATATCTATTTTTGCCACAGATTATTAACATTTTAAAACTTTATTGCCTATCGAAACAGCTTCTACTCAATTTTAAATTTTGAGAAATGAGTACAATCAAAAGTATGACCGACGAAGAGTTGGCACTTGCTTACATTGATGGCAATAACAGAGCATTCGACGAGTTACTTTCGCGTAATCAGGACAAGATCTTCACGTACATTATGTATAACGTGAAGAACGAGGACGTGGCCAACGACTTGTTTCAGGAAACCTTCCTGAAGGTAATCCACAAATTACAGAATCGCCAGTACAATGATAGTGGCAAGTTTATCTGTTGGGTTAACCGCATCGCTCACAATGTGGTGATTGACTACTATCGATCGCAGAAAAACGATAAGGTGGTCGACGCTTCGAAGGACAACGACCTGAGCTTGATTAAAAGCGCCTCGTTGATGGGGGATAGTCGGGAAAACGAACTGACCAATAATCAGACACTGAAGGATATCGTGTCGCTGATGAACATGCTGCCTGCTGCCCAGCGTGAAGTCGTGTATATGCGCTATTTCCAGAATCTCTCGTTCAAGGAGATTGCTGAGGAGACTCAGGTAAGCATCAACACATCATTAGGACGCATGAGATACGCCCTATTGAATATGCGCAAATTATTGCGCGAGCACGAAATCAATTTGAGTTTAGAGTGATTTCAGATCGCGGATAACGCTTTCAGGATCCTTTGCTCCGAATACGTAACTGCCGCTTACCAGCACATCAACGCCTGCCGCTACTAGTCGGGGGGCTGTTTCGCCCTGTACGCCGCCATCCACTTCGATCAGTGTTTGGCATCCTTTCTCGTTAATCATCTGGCGCAGACGCTTCACCTTGTCGATGGTGTTCTCGATGAACTTCTGTCCGCCAAAGCCTGGGTTTACGCTCATCAGCAGTACCATATCCACATCGCCGATAATATCCTCTAACACGCTAACGGGTGTGGCTGGATTCAGTGTTACACCGGCTTTCATGCCAGCCTGATGAATCTCCTGAATGGTGCGATGCAGGTGCAGGCACGCTTCGTAGTGTACGTTCATCATCATAGCACCCAACTTGGCTGTCTGGGCGATATAACGCTCGGGGTGCTCTATCATATAATGTACATCGAGGGGTTTGGTGCAAGCTTTTGCAACGGCCTCGAGTACGGGGAAGCCGAATGAAATGTTGGGGACGAAAGAGCCGTCCATCACGTCGAGGTGGAGCCAATCGGCCTCACTGCGATTAATCATGTTGATGTCGCGATCGAGATGCAAGAAGTCGGCGGCGAGTAAGGATGGTGATACTAATGCCATAATAATTTGTTAGTTCAGATTCGATGTTTCGTTGCTGTTACTACGATAGGTGTAGGCAACAAGACGAATGAGGTCGAGCGTTTGCTTGCGTGGCTTGAATGTCTTCTCGCTGAACATGTTGTCTTCTGGAGTAAAAATCTTCATAGGCAATACATTATTTCTATTAGTCCTATTATAGTAACGCATTTACACCTTATTTTATTATATAGTTTTCGAAATTTTTAATGCCGTTCAGGAAATCGCGACCGCTCATGCGCTTTTTGCCTGCCAACTGAAGTTCCTCAATCATCAGCAACTCGTCGGTAGCCTTGATGCAGGGCTTGCGGTCGACCACTGCGGTGGAGCGGGGCTGACCAGTAGTCTTGTCTGTGCGACTGGTCTTGAAGATTTTCAGAACGGTTTCCTTGCCTTCGGGCGATACCAAAGTGCACCAGGCACCAGGATAGGGACTGAGGCCGCGGATAAAGTCATAGACCTTCTTGGCGGGCTGATTCCAGTTGATTTCGCAGGTCTCCTTGAAGATTTTCGGCGCAGCGTGCAATTCGCTACCTACGGCAATCATCTCTTCCTGCGGAATGCTTTCAGGATGTCCATCGGCAGCGATGATGCGGTTGAGGGTCTCTAAACAGATCTCGGCACCCAGGTGCATCAATCCGTCGTACACGTATTCCACATCGGCTGTCTCGGGGATGTCGAAAGGCTTCTGCATGATGATGCGCCCTGTGTCGATGTCGTGGTCGAGGAAGAAGGTTGTGACGCCTGTCTGTGTCTCTCCGTGAATCACTGCCCAGTTGATGGGGGCTGCTCCACGATACTGTGGCAGTAAGGCGGCGTGTACGTTGAAGGTGCCATATTCGGGCATGTCCCATACCACCTCGGGCAGCATGCGGAAAGCTACTACCACCTGCAGGTTGGCCTGATAGCTGCGCAGCTGTTCTACAAACTCTGGATCCTTCATCTTGACGGGTTGCAGTACGGGCAGGTTATGCTCCAGGGCGTATTTCTTAACCTCCGATGGCTGCATCTCAGTCTGATGGCGACCTACGGGTTTATCAGGCTGGGTAACCACGGCCACCACATTATAATCATTCTCTACCAGTGCTTTCAGTGTCTCCACTGCAAACTCTGGTGTTCCCATAAATACAATTCGTAAATCCTTCTTCTCCATTCTTCTTAACTGTCAATTATCAATTGTCAATTATCAACTAATATTAGTCCTCACTCATGTCGGCCACCATCTTACGGTACATGGTGTAGATACGCTGGCGCGAGATGTAACCCTTCAGGTGGTTGCCGGCATCGAGTACGGGCAGCCAGTTGGCGCCTGTACGGTCGAATGTGCGCATCACTTGTCGCATGGGCATGCCATCTGTCAGCAGCGCCTTGGGATCGGTCATCAGCTGAGAGGCTTTGAAGTGATGATAGAGTTCTATTCTGAATACTACATTTCTTATTTTCATGATGTCGATCTCGCCCAACAACTTGCCGCCTGCATCAAGTACGGGCAGTACGGTAGAGTGGCTGCGACTGATTTTCTGTACAATCTCGTTCAGCTCCATATCGGGCTCAACACCCAGGTAGTCGCGCTCAATGACAGAGTCGAGATTCATCAGCGTGAGTACGGCGTGGTCGGTGTGGTGAGTAAGTAATTTGCCTTGTTTAGCCAAACGTGAGCCATAGATGCTGTGAGGCTCGAAAATGCTGATGGTGATATAGGCACACACGCTTACAATCATCAGTGGCATAAACATCGAATAGCCGCCTGTCAACTCGGCAATCAGGAAGATACCGGTAAGGGGGGCATGCATGACTCCCGACATGACACCTGCCATACCGAGCAACGCAAAATTCTTTTCAGGTACATATACGCCTATCTGGTTGATATTCCATAGGCGCGAGAACAGGAAGCCTGTAAAGCATCCGATGAACAGTGAGGGTGCAAATGTACCACCGCAACCGCCACCACCGTTGGTGGCTGATGTGGCCACCACTTTGGTGAACAGTACCAAGGCGATATAGACAATCAAAAGTGAACCTTGACCAGAAAAGAGCGAGTTGTTCAGTATCTTGTTCCAGTCGTCGGGATTCTGCCCGTTCAACAGCAGATTGATGCTGCTATATCCCTCGCCATACAGGGAGGGGAAAAGGAAGATGAGCAAGCTCAGGGTAGTGCCGCCGATGGCTAATTTTATGTAGGGCTTATCCTTGAACTTGGAAAACACGTCTTCGCATACACCCATCATGCGGATAAAGTAGAGTGATACCAGTCCGCAGGCGATACCCAAACCTATGCAGGCTGGAATACGCTCAACACTCCATTCGCTGTCGAGATGGAAGGTGAAGAGCGATGAGTCGCCGCTGAAGATATAGGTAAATACAGTTGCGGTAACGCACGATACCAAAATTGGCAGGAGTGCCGACATGGTCATATCAATCATGAGCACCTCGAGCGTAAACACCAGTCCGGCTATCGGGGCCTTAAAGATACCTGCAATAGCACCTGCAGCACCGCAGCCTACGAGTGTCATCAGCATCTTACGATCCAGATGGAACAGCTGACCAAGGTTTGAGCCGATGGCTGAACCTGTAAGCACGATAGGAGCCTCGGCTCCCACCGAACCTCCGAAGCCGATGGTGATGGCAGAAGCTATCACAGACGACCAGCAGTTATGCGACTTGAGGCGCGACTTATTGGTCGAGATGGCATAGAGGATACGGGTGATTCCGTGTGAGATATTGTCCTTGACGATGTAGCGCACAAACAACGATGTGAGATAGATACCGACCACAGGATAGACCAGATAAAGCCAGTTGGCCCGACTCTGTTCGAACGAGCTGGTAAGTAGCATCACTATCTGGTTGATAATCCAGTGCAGCACAAAGGCAGCTACGGCAGCAAAGAAGCCCACAAGCAGGGCGAGGATAATCATAAACATCCTCTCGCTTACGTGCTCTACGCGCCAGTCGTGTAGGCGTTTCAGCCACTCAGGTCTTCTATCTATAACTGTTGCTTCCACTTATTTCCGAATAACTGTTACTTCGCCGTTTTCTTTCAGTTTGATGATGCTTGAGGGTGTGTGGGGCTTATGCTCCTGGCGACGGCTCCAGCACACGTAATCTACAGCCTCAAGGATGCGTGGGTCGATGTCGCAGTAGTTCTGTGCGGCAGGTTCGCCACTGATATTGGCCGATGTGGATACAATGGCCTTCTGGAATCGGAAGCAGAGTTCCTTCGAGAAAGGCTCATTGGTGATACGGATGCCTAAGCTACCATCCTCGGCAATCAGATTGGGTGCCAGGTTGATAGCGCCATCCAGAATCAGTGTGGTAGGCTTGGCATCGGTAGCCTCTTTCAAGCTGTCGATGAGCTGCCAGGCCACATCGGGCACATTGCGGAAGTAGCGCTGCATGCGGGCATCACTATCCACCAAGCAGATAAGTGCTTTCGAATCCTCGCGCTGCTTAATCTCGTAAACACGCTTCACGGCCTCGGCGTTGGTAGCATCGCAACCAATACCCCAAACGGTGTCGGTAGGGTAGAGTATCACGCCACCCTTACGCATCGTTTCAACGGCCTGTCTTATATCGTCTTCTTGTTTCATAATTAAAACTCACTGGTAAAGTGGAACTTAATGTTTTCGAAGTCCTGCTGGGCCATGCTCAGCACGTAGGCGCTATCGGCCAGGAACACGTCGCGACCGTCCTTGTCCTTGGCCATGTACTGGTACTTACGCTTCTTGAAGTTCTCCAGCTCCTGTGGATCGTCGCTCTCAATCCAGCAGGCCTTATACAGATGTACGGGCTCCCAGCGGCATTTGGCGTTGTACTCGTTCTCCAGACGATACTGGATAACCTCGAACTGCAGTTGACCTACGGTTCCGATAATCTTGCGGTTGTTAAACTGGTTAACAAACAACTGTGCCACACCCTCGTCCATCAGCTGGTCGATACCCTTTTGTAGCTGCTTGGCCTTCATGGGGTCGTCGTTCTCGATATACTTGAACAACTCAGGCGAGAACGACGGCAGTCCGCGGAAGTGCAGTTTCTCGCCCTCGGTCAGGGTGTCGCCAATCTTAAACATGCCGCCTGTATCGGGCAGACCTACGATATCGCCTGGCCAAGCCTCGTCGATGGTGCTCTTACGCTGCGCCATAAACTGTGTGGGGCTTGAGAAACGCATTGTTTTACCCTGGCGTACGTGCAGGTAAGGCTGGTTGCGCTGGAACTTACCAGAGCATACCTTACAGAATGCGATACACGAGCGGTGGTTGGGGTCGATATTAGCAGTAATCTTAAAGATAAAGCCTGTAAACTTCTGCTCCTCTGGCTGTACGTCGCGCTCCTCGGCCTTGGTGGGTCGGGGCGATGGTGCAATTTCAACAAAGCAGTTAAGCAGCTCCTGCACACCAAAGTTGTTCAGGGCCGATCCGAAGAATACGGGGGCCACTTCGGCCTCGCGATAAGTCTCTACGTCGAACTCGGGGTAAACACCATCCACCAGTTCCAGATCCTCGCGCAGCTTGGCGGCGTTCTCCTCGCCTACACGCTGATCCAGCTCCTCGCTGCCGATGTCAACCTCTACCTTATCTGTTACACGCTGCTTGTCGGGGGTAAACAGGTCGAGCTTCTGTTCGTAGATATTGTAAACGCCCTTGAACTTGGCACCCTGATTGATAGGCCAAGAGAGTGGGCGTACTTTGATTTCGAGTTCCTGCTCCAGTTCGTCGAGCAAGTCGAACGGATCGCGACCTTCGCGGTCCATCTTATTGATAAAGATGATAACGGGTGTTTTGCGCATGCGGCACACCGTCATCAGTTTACGGGTCTGCGTCTCAACACCTTTGGCACCATCCACTACGATAATCGCAGAATCTACAGCGGTGAGTGTGCGGAAGGTATCCTCGGCAAAGTCCTGGTGACCTGGGGTGTCCAGAATGTTCACCTTGTATTCGATATCCTTGCCATCGGGGGTGTAATCGAACTCCATCACAGAGGTCGATACAGAGATACCACGCTGCTTCTCGATATCCATCCAGTCGCTGGTGGCAGTTTTCTTAATCTTGTTGCTTTTTACAGCTCCTGCCACCTGTATCTGTCCACCGAACAGCAGAAACTTCTCTGTCAGCGTAGTCTTACCCGCATCTGGGTGCGAAATGATGGCAAATGTACGTCTTCTTTCTATTTCCTGATTCATATAATCTTCTTATCTTTCTCTTTCTAAATTCTCAATACACTCGGCCAGCGAGGTCTCCCAATATGGGATGTCGAGGTTGTAGGTCTGTTTGATCTTTGTTTTGTCGAGCACAGAGTAGTGTGGGCGTGCAGCAGGCGTGGGATACTCCGAAGTATGGAGTGGACGCACATGGCAGGTATTGATACCGGCGATACGATGGATGGCTTTGGTAAAGTCATACCAAGAGATGACACCTTCGTTGCTGAAGTGATATACGCCTGGCACAATGCCCTGATTGATGGCGGCAAAGATGGCTACTGCCAAATCGCGCGCATAAGTAGGTGTTCCAATTTGGTCAAAGATAACGCCAAGTTCTGACTTCTCGTTCCCGAGGCGTATCATCGTCTTCACGAAGTTGTTGCCAAAGGTAGAGTAGAGCCATGCCGTGCGGATAATCATGCTTTTGGCGCAGTTTGCCAAAACGGCTTGCTCGCCAGCTAACTTGGTTCGGCCGTATGTGCTGTTTGGACACACAGGATCAGTCTCTACGTAGGGACGGTGGTTTGTGCCGTCGAACACGTAGTCGGTCGATATCTGTATCATCCATCCTCCTCGTCGCTCAATAGCTTGGGCCAAATAGAATGGAGCTATTGCATTCAACTTGTTGCAAAGTTCTTGGTTATCTTCGGCCTTGTCGACAGCTGTATATGCAGCGCAGTTCACGATGCCGTCAATCTGTTTCTCATCAACAAAACGGTTGATGGCCGCTTCGTCGGTGATGTCAAGTTCTTGCTGAGGCAAGCGACCTTGAAGGTCGAGCGCGGCTACATCCGTATTATAATAGGTATGCTGGAGATTTTCTTCCTCCAGCAATTGCATTTCGTTTCCCAGCTGCCCGTTGCAGCCTGTAATTAAAATATTCATTTATTCAAATTTCAATCCTTCTTCTTTATCCTTCTTGTAATAATCAGAGAGCATACCTATGAAGGTGGTTATTTCTTTCACGGCATGTGCAGTATCGGGTGAAATCTGTTTCTTCTGTAATCTGAGCAACATCACGCCGTAGAGTGAGTTAAAACAGGTCTCAATTTCATTTTCTTCCTTGTTGGCACCACGGTTGCGTAATTCAACAATAAAGGGTAGTACCTTGTAATAAGCTGTGTTGTAGAAAGGAAACTTGCTGGACTGTAACAATTGGCTGTGTAGCTCAATCAGCATCTGCATAGTAACCTTGTTAATCTGTAAATGTCCTTGTGCGCGACAGCCTTCTTGGTTCATCATGCGAATCAGATTGCCAAACCAGTCAGTCTCTTCTTCCTTTTGCTCGTCAGTATAGTCGAAACGTGCGATGTATTCGTTCTTGATACGTGAGAGCGAGCAGTCGAATGCACGCACAGTGTCTTCCATCTGCCACATATAGAGCAGATACTCGGCAATGTTGGTCTTTCTCAGTTCGTTTGCTATAAACATATCTGTATCCTAAAATAATCTTACCTGTGCTAAAAAAATCTGAGTAGGTTGGTGGTGAGGCCAAGTAGCATGATGATGCTACCAACAATGACTGCAACACCTATAACCTTGTTGATAATCTTAATGCCATTAGTATCAAATTTCGTACGAATCTGATCTACCAGCCATGTCAGTCCCCACCACCAAAGTAAAGCGCCACCCACGATGCTGGCAAAACCAACTATCATTTCAAATGGATGGTTGGGTAGCACGAATGCAAACTGGGCATACATGGCCAGAAAGAGAAAAATGATGAGAGGATTGGAGAAGGTAACCAAAAAGGCTGTCCATGAATTGTACCAGAGGGTTCCCTGTTGCTTGCCGCTTTGGTGCATCTTTCTGGTTGGGTCGGTATGATAGGTGTACCAGCCAAAGCAGAGCAACATGATACTACCTGCTATTTGCAGGTAAAAACGGTTTTGATCGTTGGTTATAAAATCCATGACGAAAGCCATGCCGTAGCCAGCGAATGCTGCATAGATAATATCACTGGCGGCTGCGCCGAGTCCAGTGGCAAAACCGAACCATCTTCCCTTGTTCAGTGTGCGTTGAACACATAAGATACCAACAGGCCCCATAGGCGCGCTGGCTATTACTCCGATCAACATCCCTTTGAAGATGAAATCTAATATATTTATGGGTATATGAATTGGCATAACGGGCGCAAAGTTACGAATTTTTTTCCTCATTCTGTTGATTTTGGTCATTCTTTTATGAAATAATGGTTAATTTCCGTAAAAAGTCAAGCGTTCTGCTGGTTTTTTACTAATTTTGTGCCTTGAAATTGAAATTATTCAAAACGGCTAATAAACTTATTATAATTATGAACGAACAAAACGCAGAAATTAAGCCCTACGTAATTGGCTTGGACTTAGGTGGAACCAACTCTGTTTTCGGTATTGTAGATGCACGTGGTGATATTAAAGCTACTACAGCTATTAAGACCGGTAATTACCAGAAGGCAGAAGATTATGTTGATGCCTGTGTGGAGGCTCTTCAGGTAATTATCGATCAGGTGGGCGGTATCGAGAAGATTAAGGCAATGGGTGTAGGTGCTCCTAACGGCAATTACTATAATGGTACAATCGAATTTGCTCCCAATCTTCCTTGGGCCCATGATGGCGTAGTGCCTTTGGCTAAGATGTTTAGTGAGCGTTTGAATGGTATCCCTGTAGCCCTCACTAATGACGCTAATGCAGCTGCGATTGGCGAGATGGTCTATGGAGTGGCTCGTGGTATGAAGAACTTTATCGTCATTACGCTAGGTACCGGTGTTGGTTCGGGTATTGTAGTTAATGGTCAGTTGTTGTATGGTCACGATGGTTTTGCCGGCGAATTAGGTCACGTAACAATGGTTCGTGGTGTTGAAGGTCGTAGTTGTGGTTGTGGTCGTACAGGCTGTCTTGAGGCTTATTGCTCGGCTACAGGTGTAGCTCGTACCGCTCGTGAACTGTTGGCAACTACCGACCGTCCTTCGGTATTGCGTGAACTGAATCCAGAGGATATTACTTCGCTTGATGTTTCGATCGCAGCAGGTAAAGGAGACGAACTGGCAAAGGAAATCTACGAGTTTACTGGAAAAATGCTGGGAGAGGCTTGTGCCGATTTTGCCGCATTCTCATCTCCTGAGGCATTCATCTTCTTTGGTGGTATGGTCAAGGCTGGCGAGTTGATTATGAAACCTATTCGCGAGGCTTATGAAGCTCATGTCCTTAAGATATTCAAAGGAAAAGCAAAGTTCTTGGTTAGTGGTTTGGATGGTGCCAGTGCGGCTGTACTCGGTGCTTCTGCCATCGGCTGGGAAGTTTGATAACACAATATCAGGGTGCCAATTGGCACCCTGATTGCTTTATTATAGGTGGGAGGCCATGCGGAGACCGGCATCGTAGGCTGTTTGCATGTCCTGTTCCCAATGTTCATTTCGCCATAGAAGTTTATCTTCGGCCGTGTCGGGCATAAAATCGTAGGGAGCGTAGTTGGTAACCCACATGGTATTGTAGATAAATATGTGGTTGACATCGCAACCAGCCGACTCTAATACTCCCTCAAAAACCTGCATATTCTTACGTACATTACGTCCATCCTCAGGCATGCCGTTCATGGTATAGATGATGGTGATGGGGAATTTCTTTGGGGCATCGAAATACCCTTTAGTATAACTGAGCCATGGGAATGTTAGACGCTCGAAAAAAGCACGGAGTTGAGCACTTACTTCTCCGAAATAGATAGGGGATCCCAAAGCCACTCCGTCTGCCGAAGCACATTCGGCAAGAATATCTGTTATGCCATCTGGAAACTGGCATGATGCTGTGGGTTGGTTCTTTAGTTTACATGACATACATGAACGGCAGCCCTTGTAGTCGATGTCGTACAAGCGTACAATCTTTACATCGGCACCAGCAGCGCGGGCGCCCTCGGCAAACTTCTCACACATGGTAGCGGTATTCATGTTTTTACGTGGACCACCATCAATAACCATTATTTTCTTCATACTCAGTTTCAGTTTTAATTATGGATTTCAATATTCAGTACTTATACGATGTTGCAAATATAAGGAATTTTGTTGAAAGTTCCAAATTTTTCGAAGTGTTTTAGTGACAAAATGACGAAAAACGTGTTGATGTTTGGTTAACTCGATTTTTATTAGTAATTTCGCACCCGCAACAATCAAAACGTTACACAATGGATATAACAGAAAGATTTTTGAATTATACACAGTTTGATACCCAATCAGCCGAGGATAGTGAAACTGTTCCTAGTACTTCGAAGCAATTGGCGTTTGCAGAATATTTGAAGAAAGAACTCGAACATGAGGGCCTTTCAGATGTTGAGATGGATGAGAAAGGTTACATCTATGCTACATTAAAGGCTAACACCAAGGAAGATATTCCAACCATAGGATTCATATCGCACTATGATACTAGCCCTGATTGTTCAGGTGCAGACATCCATCCTCACATTGTAAAACAGTACGATGGAAGTGATATCCTGCTCTCTGATGGTATTATAAGCAGTCCCAAACGATTCCCAGAGTTGCTTCAGCACATTGGCGAGGACCTGATAGTAACTGATGGTACCACACTCTTAGGTGCTGATGACAAAGCTGGTATAGCTGAAATTGTGGAGGCAATGTGTTATTTGCGTGACCACAAGGAGATTCGCCATGGTGATATCCGGATTGCTTTTAATCCCGATGAGGAGATTGGTATGGGCGCCCATCATTTTGATGTGGAAAAATTCGGCTGTGAATGGGCTTATACGATGGATGGTGGTGATGTGGGTGAGTTGGAGTTTGAAAACTTCAATGCAGCCAGCGCACGCGTACATATAAAAGGTGTGAGTGTACACCCTGGTTACGCGAAGGATAAGATGGTGAATGCAAATCTTCTGGCTATGGAATTTGTCACGCTCCTGCCTGCTGATGAACGTCCTGAGACTACGGAAGGTTATCAGGGATTCTATCATCTGTTGGGTGTAGAGGGATCGGTGGAAAAGGCACAGATGCATTTTATTATCCGTGATCATGATCGCGAGCGATTCGAAGAGCGTAAGCGCACTATTATGAATGTGGCCGATACAATGAACCTGCATTACGGTGATGGTACCGTAGTGGTTGAGGTAAAGGATCAGTATTACAATATGAAGGAAATGATTGACCCGCAGATGCACGTTGTTGATTTGGTGCTTCACGCTATGCAGGACTGTGGAGTAGCTCCCAAGGTAAAGCCCATCCGTGGAGGTACTGATGGTGCACAATTATCGTTCCGTGGTCTGCCATGCCCCAATATCTTTGCAGGTGGCGTCAATTTCCACGGCCCATATGAATTCGTAAGTATCCAGTCAATGGAAAAGGCTAAGAATGTGATTGTCAAGATCTGTGAATTGACAGCTGATTTTAACTGTTAAACAGTGCGTCGAGCGATTCTTGTTCGCCGACTACCCAGATGATATCGCCTTTGCGGAAACGACGATTTGGATTGTAGGGGGAAAGGCTTTCCTTTCCCTCTTCAAGTCCCACTACCATGCAGCTATACAAGTCGCGAATGCGACTTTCTATCAGCGTTTGTCCAACAAACTTACTATCGGATCCGATAATAAGCTGACGCAACTTCATCTCTCTCTTCTCTAACTCGACATCAGGCCCAATCAGTTCATTTTCGATTGCTTCTCTAAATAAGGTAAACTGTTGGTCACTACCTATCACCTGTAGTACATCTCCAGGAAAAAGTATGTTATAGCCATCAGGAATATTAATGCGTCGACCACCACGCAAAATACTACTAATATGAACACCGTATTTTTTTCCAAGGTTCAGCTGTGCCAATGATTGCCCCATCCAATTGGAATTGTTGGGTAAGGTGAACTCGGCAATGTGTACGTCGCGATCTAATAGTCTGCCTTCGTATAGCGGGCGTTTTTTGCCGTGTACCTGTGCTTCAATATCACGTGACCGCAGGTTTTGGATGAAAAGGCGTTCGAGTGTGATGCTACGGTGCTTGGCAGTACGTGAAAAGATGATGAGTACGATGACGATGAATCCGATAGTAATCATCAGCGCGTTAGTGAATCGGCTCAGATAGTTGCAAATGTAAAAGATAAAACTTACAGCAATTACCATGCGTACCAGAATCGTGAATAGTAGCGGTAATCGATTACGGTTGCTTTCGGCCCATAATGCTTTCCACTCCTCGCTATGGTTTTTCTTCATGACCATGGCGCGTAGGAACGGTGCAATGAGTGTTACTGTTAATACACCTGTAATGGCATTGGCATACCAATGCAGTTCCCAACCTGGTAGTAGCTTGCGTGTAAACGGCAGTACAAATGTAAACATGAGCGCGATTGTGGCCGATGAGAGGATAGAGTAGATGATAGTGTTGAGCCCCATCTGTGTGAGTAGACTCTTCCACTTGCTTTCCTCTTGACTGTGTGTGTTGCCCATTGTCAACTGGTTGAGTGATCTAATCAACTTGTTAGGTATATGTTTCTCAAGTTTATCGTAAGCAGGGGTCGACAAGCGGATCATATAAGGTGTCAGAAAGGTGGTAATGACTGATACTGCCACAACTACAGGATATAGGAATTTACCGATAACGCCGAGTGACAAGCCCAACGAAGCTATGATGAACGAGAATTCACCAATCTGTGCCATAGAAAACCCACATCGCATAGCCGATTTAAGTGATTGCCCACCTAACATGAACGAAATGGTTCCGAACAGGCTTTGTCCCACGATGATTGTCAATACCAGACATACGATGGGAATAGCATATTCCACGATGATTTTAGGATCTACCAGCATACCAACTGACACAAAGAATACTGCTCCAAACAGGTTCTTTACTGGCTCCACCAGTTTTTCAATCCTTTCTGCTTCAATGGTCTCTGCTAAGATGCTACCCATAATGAACGCTCCAAAAGCAGAACTGAAACCTACCTTGGTAGAGAATACTGCCATGGCGCAGCAAAGTCCTAATGATACAATGAGCAGTACCTCGTTATTAATCGATTTGCGTACTCGACGCAGAAACAGGGGAATTGCAAAAATGCCCACCACTAACCATAAAATCAAGAAGAAACCAATGCGCATGACCGACTGGAGTAGCTGGCCGCCATCGGGGTTGGCACCACTTGCCAGCGCACTTAGCATCACCATCATCACAATGGCCAGAATGTCTTCCAGAATCAGTACACTCATCACCATGCCGGCAAATTGCTGCTGTCGCAGACCGAGGTCGTCGAATGCCTTATAGATAATTGTGGTACTCGACATTGCCAGCATACCACCAAGGAAGATACAGTCCATTTTTCCCCAGTTGAATACGTGGCCCACCACAATGCCTAACATCATCATACAGAAGATGATGGTCATTGCAGAAATGATTGGCGAAGCACCCATTTTAAGGATTTTCTTGAATGAGAAGTCAAGTCCTAAAGAGAACAACAAAAACATGACGCCGATATCCGCCCACAAGTGGACGTTGGCCATATCAACCACAGATGCTGTGTATGGCATGTTGGGACTCACCAGAAATCCAGCAACGATGTAGCCTAACACCAAGGGTTGTTTCAGGCTTTTGAATATCAGTGTAACCACACCTGCCACCATCAATATCAGTGCCAGATCAGCTATCATTGTAGGGAGTTCAGCCATATTATCAGGTTTTTAGTACCACTGCACAGCATTCGAGTAGCTCGAGCGTTTGTCGTATTTCAGTGCATCGGTCAGAGTCGATGCGTTACAACGGAACGAGAAGTTGTAACTGGTGTACGGAGCCAGCACCACCGAGCACGACATGTTGAAGCAATGCAGATCGCGTGAAAGCGATGCGGTAGTCATGGATATCTTTTTGTTGTCAAAATCGTAACCAGACGAGAATGAAATGTTCCAACCATCGCTGATGCGCAAGTTGCCACTCACATTCAGATTCTGTGTGAACTTGTAGGGATAGCGCATGGTGTTATAATTGAACTTGCTGAGTGTCTGGTCTTCGCGCATGGTGATACCATAGCCAAAACTCAGGCTCCAAGGCATCTGGAAGGCCATATAGCCGTCTTCGTCTGTCTCAGCTTTCGAACCACCTTTGCGTTTAGCGCCATGCTTGGCTTTCTCCATATCCTTGTCTACGTTTGTCTCTACATCGCTGTCCCACTCGTCATCATCGTTCTGACTGCTACGGTTTTTGTCTTTCTTATCGTCAACCTTTTCGCCTCGTAAGCGTTTGAAGAACTTGGCGATTTTTTCGTTATTTAGTGTGTATGACAGATTCTGTGATATACCTTGGAAGCGACCTAATTTTCCCATGCCCCAATAGGTCTTGGTCTCTGATACTCGTGGCGTTGCTCCCACGCTATCGGCCTCGTAGACATACGATGCAAACACGGCGTTGATATTCAGCGTATAACTCTTAGTGAGTTTCAGGCGTAAAGAGGTTGAAAGATCACTCCATGGGCGAACTTTGGTAGACATGTTATACGACATTGACATTCGCAGCTCATCAATTAGCGATATCTTCTTGAAACCTGTTGAGTCATCATCGCTCTTGACTTTCATTTCAAGGTTCTGCGAGAGGTCCATTGATATACTTCCCGTTTTGCCTTTACCTGGTACGCCATAAGCGCCAATCTGGTAGGGGGAGTACTCTACCATTGTCACGTTGCCATCGGCATCAGTCTTCTGATACTGCTCGTAATAGCCATATCGTGAGGCGCTGAAATCAGGAGCGTAGCTGTAACTGACACTTGGCGTGATGACGTGGCGGATAGCCTGGATCTTATCGCCGAAGATCTTGCGATTGGGAATCCACATACCATACAATTTTGTAGAGGCACTCACTGAGAGATTCCAGTTGTAGACGTTATAGAATCCGCTGAGTGTATCTACCACTTCGCGCTGGTGTTCAGTATCCCATGATTTATGTGCCTTGCTGAAGTATGTTCGATCGGTAAAGTTGAATGATGGATTCACATTCAGGTAGCTGAACAGCGTGAAGTTGCCACTAATGGGTATCACGTGTTGCATGCCGTTCTTCCAGTCTTTTGACAAAGAAGAGTGCATGAGCTTGCTTTCTTTAGTGTTAATCTCGTTCTTGAACTGTCCACGATACTGCACTGACAGCTTTTCATACCAACGCTCATCGCCAACTCGTTTCTTACGTTTGAAAGGGTAGAAACGGGCGATGGTGATGTTCAGATCAGGCAGTGTCATCGAGATGCTTGAGTCACGCATGTTCTGATTCAGGTTGGCAGTCGAACTCAATGTCATACCAATGCTCGAGAACGATGTGCTCCATGAAACAGAAGAGGTTCGTGTCGACTGTGTGAGCGATTGGGGATTATACATCGACGACAGGTTGTTGCGCTCATAGCTGCTGGTGGCAAAGTTTACGCTGGCAGAGAGCTGTGAGTAAGGATTGGCCTTGGCATCCTGACGATGACTCCATTGGATCTTGAAACTTGTCTGCTTCGTATAGTCGGGCATGTTCTTCTCGCCGTTGATGGTATTCTGATAGCTGGCATAGAACGAACCGTTGTATCGGTAGCGTTTGCGGTAGTTGGTTGCTGCCGATAAGCCCCATGAGCCTTTGGTGTAGATTTCGCCAATCAGTTTCAGGTCCATCTTATCGTTGATGGCAAAGTAGTAACCACCATCGCGTAGATAGAAGCCTCGTTCTGTCTCGTCGCCGTATGTTGGCATAATCAGTCCGCTTGAATAGCTCTTGGTGAAGGGGAAGAATCCGTATGGGATAGCTAATGGCAGGGGCACATCGGCTACAACCAGATAGGTAGGACCGAATACGACATCCTTGCCAGGGCGGACTTTGGCGCGCGACATAGCCAGATAGAAATCGGGGTGTGGATCATCGCAGGTGGTGTAGCGTCCATGTTGTAGGAACATCTCTCCGTTAGCACCACGTTTTGATAACTCACTGGTCAGATAACCATCTTCCTGCTGTGTGTATACGCTACTGATAAGGCCTTTCTTCGTCTTGAAGTTGAATGCCATCGTATCACTTTGATACTCATCGCTTCCCATTTTGAAAACAGGTGTTCCTGTCAATTCGTTGGTGGTGGTATCAATACTACCAGTGGCGTGAACAAGACTGCTGTCAAGGCTCATGTAGATCTGATCGCTCTCTAAGTCCATGTTCTGATACTTTACCTTCGAGTCTCCATATAGATGTGCCAGCCCCGAGGCGGCATCGTAAGTCAGAGAATCTTCGGCAGAGTACTCCACAGGCGAATCAATACCATTTTTGCGACTTTTGTTGATGCTATCCTGTGCCAATGAGTCGTCAACAGCTTTGTTATGACGGTATATGGCAAGTTGGATGGAATCCATTGTCGTGGTATCCATGTGATTCTTGGCAGTCTCTGTAGTCTTCTCAAGGATCGTAGATGCCGAATCAACAGGGATACTATCATTATCTCCGGAGCTCTTCTGAGTTTCGGTAATCATTTTCATGGGCACCTCCGCCATCATCATCAAGATAGCGAAAGCGAACACAACCAATACTGATTTTCTTTTCACGGCTGCAAAATTAATAATAATTTTGCGATTTCTTCTATAGATAGCAGAGATTATTACAGTTTATTTGTTTTTATTCAAACAAATCAACCCATTTTAGGAATTTCTGCACACCTTCTTGACCGAATTTCTCCAAACTTTGTGCTGTTTCGACTACAGTACGTTCATGTTCGATGTGTGATTTTGAATAGAATTTGTCGGCATAACAAACTACTTGTTCTTCCAATACATCTGGCTCGTAACTACGATCCAAGGGTAATGGTAGTTTTCTTGTTTCTATCTGTTCGCGCGACAGCCCTGTTCCTGTATGGCGTTCACATACTAACGCATGGCGTTCGAAACCTTCTTCACGTAGTATCTGTCCACCGATATAGCCATGGCAGATGTAGGGGGCTGTTCCGAAACATTGGATGCTGGGCGCATTACAGCGGAAGATACCGATGTCGTGCAGCATGGCAGCTTCTTCCAGAAATTCTTCATCAAGTCGTAATTCCGGATGTGCTTTGGCTATTTTCAGACATCTGTCGGCAACTTGACGACTATGTAATAAGAGTATCCGTCGGAGTTCATTCTCCGACGGATAATACTTGTCTATAATCGATTGATAATCCATTATGCTTCGCGTTCAATCCAAGCAATGGTGTCCCCCTGACGGATGTTCTGTCCAGGCTTAACGCTGATATCTACCAGCTTACCACCCATAGCAGCAGGGATCTCAACAATTTCGCCCCACTTGGTCTGCAGGTAACAGAAGGTGTCGCCCTCCTTGTACTTCTGACCGATGAATGGCTCAACGCATGGTGCCAGTACACCTTCGCCACCGAAGCCCCACAACAACTGACCAGCTAAAGGAGCCTTTACGGCATCGGCCTTGGCATGCTTGATAGCGTCGATCTCTTCCTGCGAAATTTTCTGTCCGCCACCCAGCTTGGCATCCTTTGCCTTCTGGATATCAGCCAGCAGCTGCTTCTTAGCCTGACCGCTCTTGAATGGACGGTACTGCTCTGGGTGCATAGCCAACTCGAAGAGCTCTTCATTGTCCTGTCCGTAATCCCAGCCGTTCTCGTCCATCTCCTTCTTGAAGTCATCGAGAGTATTCTTTAGCAGTGTGTGAGGATCAGCATCGGTGAACTGCAGGCCCTTCTTCTCGGCCAGTTCAACCAGTTCAGGAGCGATTGTTCCAGGCACTTTACCACTCTTACCAAGAATCATACCCCAGATGGCGTCGTCCATCATCACGTAACGACCCTTGCCTTGCTCCATGGTGAGGAGGTTCATCAGAGCGATATTCTTAGTGTACTGAGAGAATGGGGTTACCAATGGGGGATAACCAACCTTGGGCCATACATACTCTACCTCGTTGAACAGCTTTACAAGCATATCATCCATGGTGAGTGCGTTCTCACCCTTCTTCTCACGCTCCTTGTTGATCATCTTCTGAATAGGACCAAGATCGGCCATCATTGATCCCATCATACCACCAGGCAGACCGCAACCAAGCAACAGTGATGACATGTGCTTATTAGCTGGGTTGATGAAGCAACCCAACCAGTCGTCGATAAACTCCTGTGTGAGCGTACGTGCCTGCATGTAGGCATTCATATCCAGATCGGCCACCTCGAAACCCTCGTTCTTCAGCATAGAACGAACTGAGATGATATCTGGGTGAACCTTACCCCATGACAGAGGCTCGATAGCGGTATCGATTACATCGGCACCGTTGTTACAAACCTCAAGGATTGATGCCATCGACAAACCAGGACCTGAGTGTCCGTGATACTGGATGATGATATCGGGGTGTTTGGTCTTGATAGCCTTGGTCAACTTACCCAGCATAGCTGGCTGACCGATACCAGCCATATCCTTCAAACAGATTTCCTCGGCACCAGCAGCGATTACCTCGTCGGCGATAGCAGCATAGTACTCTACGGTGTGAACAGGCGATGTGGTTATACACAGTGTTGCCTGTGGTGTCATGCCGCCCTCCTTGGCCCATTTGATACTTGGGATGATATTGCGGGTATCGTTCAATCCACAGAAGATACGAGTGATATCTACACCCTGAGCATGCTTGACCTTATACATCAGCGCACGAACATCATCGGGCACGGGATACATGCGAAGTGCATTCAGGCCACGATCCAGCATGTGGGTCTTGATGCCAACTTCGTTAAAAGGCTTACAGAATGCACGAACTGCCAGATTGGGGTTCTCGCCAGCCATCAGGTTCACCTGCTCAAAGGCTCCACCATTGGTTTCTACTCGGGCGAAACAGCCCATGTCGATAATGGCGGGCGCAATGCGTTCCAGCTGGTCTTTACGAGGCTGGAATTTGCCTGAACTCTGCCACATGTCTCTGTAAACGAGACTGAATTGGATTTTCTTTTTTGCCATATTTCTTAAAGCTAATTTTCAAAATTTGAATGCAAATATAGCACTTTTTCCGCACATAGCGGCAAAAAGCCCTGCAAATTTTATATTTTTTTGCAGGGCTCAATATTAAAATGAATGTTTATACAATCGCTCTTCAGCCAGTTTCTCGTACTTGGTACCGGGGCGACCGTAGTTGGCGTAGGGGTAAATGCTGATACCGCCACGTGGTGTGAATAGGCCAATCACCTCGATATACTTGGGATCCATCAGTTTTACCAGATCCTTCATGATCACATTCACACAGTCCTCGTGGAAATCGCCATGGTTACGGAAACTGAACAGATACAACTTCAGACTCTTCGACTCTACCATCTTCTCGCCAGGAATATACATGATCTTAATCTCTGCGAAATCAGGCTGTCCGGTAATGGGGCAGAGTGATGTAAACTCAGGGCAGTTGAACTGTACCCAGTAGTCGTTCTCGGGGTGCTTGTTCATGAATGTTTCAAGCACTTCGGGTGCATAATCACTCTTGTACTCAGTCTTCTTGCCGAGTGCTTGCAATCCTTCTTGTTCTCTCATCATAATTCCTTAACTTTAAAAATGTTATATTTCACATCCTCGTCGTACACATCCTCGTGGTCGTGCTTCTTGGTAAAGTTAACCACACGGATGGTTACAGGAAGTGCGATGATTTCGTAAACCGTCTTCAGTGTTACCTGTGTGATAACCAACGAAGGCATCTCCTCCCAGGGAATTACGCCACCCAGTGCCAGGGGGAAGAAGATGATAGAGTCGGTAAGCTCGCCCCAGATTGTACTCATCACGGCACGTGCCGAGAAGTTCTTACCATTTGAGTTCAGCTTCATCTTACTCATCACGTAGGCATTCATAAACGATCCTGCCAGAAATGCCAGGAACGATGCACCTGCAATACGTGGTGCCAGGCCGAAAATCTGATGGAATCCCTCTTCGCCGTGCCAGTAAGGTGCACCAGGAATCCAGTCGGCGATGGCGCCAAACACCACAAACATGAAGTTCATGGCGAATCCCAGCCAGATAAGCAGGCGTGTGCGGCGGTAGCCCCACACCTCGCAAACCACGTCGTTGATGATGTAGCTTACAGGGAACACAATCAGACCTGCAGTCATGTTGGCGGGTCCGAACGAAATCTGTTTTGTCTCTAATACGTTTGCCGTAATCAGGCATACGCAAAACAGTATGCCGTACATCATGAACAGCACACTAATTCTCTGATTTTCTTTTAATTTTTCCATTATTCTTGTTTTGTTAAAGGGGGTGTTCAAGTACCCCTGTTATCCATTATAATAAGTATAAAAGCCAGCCCATGTATCCCAGGAATGCCAGAATCAACAGCCATCCTTCTCTACGTGATACGTAGTATTTGGTGATGGCAAAAATCCACATGAGGCCGATGCTGCACAGCATCATCATCAGGTCGACAATGGTGATACCTATGATGCGCATAGGGTGTATAACAGCTGTTACGCCCAGGATGAGCAGGATGTTATAGACGTTCGATCCGATGACGTTTCCGATGGCTAAGGCAGCGCGCCCTTTATAGGCTGCAACTACACTTGTTGCCAATTCGGGTAGTGATGTGCCGCCGGCTACAATCGTTAGACCTACAACGCTCTGTCGGATACCAAAGCGGTGAGCCAGATAGGTAGCGCCGTCAACAAACAGATTACTGCCTCCAATCAGGCAGGCAAGTCCGATTGTTATCCATGCCAGATTCTGCCAGAGGTGTGAATAATCGCGGGGCTCCTTCTCACGTTCTATGCCAAGTTCTTCCTCCCTGCTTGGCAGTAATCCTGCTTTTCCTGCCATTTGGAAGGTGTAGATCAGGAAAGCTATGAATCCTATCAACAGGATGATGCCGTCAGATCGGCTGATTTCGTTGCCCCAGAGGTGAGGTGAGTCCATATCGTCGAAACACAACATGAACAGCAGCAATGAGGCTCCGATGGCGAAAGGGATATCCTTCTTCACCGTGTTGGATGCTACGGCGATAGGCGCAACAGCAGCGGAGCAGCCCACAATGAGCAGGGTGTTAAAGATGTTTGACCCTAACACGTTACCAACGGCTAAGTCGCTTGTGCCTTTGAGGGCGGATACCAGACTCACAAACAATTCTGGTGCCGATGTACCTGCGGCTACGATGGTGAGACCGATTACAATTTCCGGCACACGCATGCCACGTGCCAGCGACGAAGCGCCTTCTGTCAGTCTGTCGGCTCCCCAAATGATGAGGATGATGCCAACAATAATCAATCCGATGTTGATAAGTGTCATAACACGATGAACATTTTATTCCATGTCGTTGATAAATGCATCAAGACTGCGGCGATCTTTCTTGGTAGGTCGCCCAGTACCTCGTGCACGATCCACAAACCCGCTGATACGGGTCATCTCCAGTAGTTCATACTGCTCGGGAGCAGTCACGTTCTCGTAGATCTCAGGCAGGAGTTTGGCACCCACTCGCTGCTCGATGGTCTTCAGAATACGGAAAGAGTAGGTGATGGGTGGTTTACGGACATTGACAGTCTCGCCGACTTTCACCATACGTGAAGGCTTGACGTTAACCCCCTCGATGGTAACGCGTCCATTCTTGCAAGCATCAGCAGCAATCGAACGTGTCTTGAAGATGCGTGATGCCCATAGCCATTTGTCAATCCTTGCTTCTTCCATATGTTATTTTTTTCCTAATTTGTTAAATTGATTCATTGTGATATCGATGCCGGCTAATACGAAGCTTTTGATGATCTCGCAGGCTGTATCGATACTTGGCTGGAGTGTCTTCATGTCTTCCTCGTCGTACTTGCCGAGTACCCAGTCCACCTGCATGCCTCGTGGAAAGTCGTTGCCTATACCCATACGCAGTCGGGCGTAGTTCTGGCCTATCAGCTGCTGAATGTGTCCCAGACCATTGTGCCCTCCGTTCGAACCATTGGCTTTCAGTCTGAATGCGCCTAATGGTAGCGCTACGTCGTCGCTGATGACCAATAGTCTGTTTTGTTCTATATTTTCCTTGTTTAGCCAATAGCGTACCGCATTGCCGCTCAGGTTCATATAGGTAGAGGGTTTCAGCAGGAATACTTTACGACCTTTCAATGATGTTTCGGCTACAAACCCATAGCGCTTATCATCAAAATGAATATTGGATGCCTTAGCAAAAGCATCCAATACCATAAAGCCTGTATTGTGGCGGGTGTTCTCGTACTCGTCGCCGATATTTCCCAGTCCAACAATCAAGTACTTATCCATTCGCAAACGAATTAGATAAATTACTCAGCAGCCTGGGCAGCTGCAGAACGAGAAGCACGTGTAGCCTTAACTGAGCATACTACAACCTGAGCAGGAGTAGCGATCTGCAGACCCTCGAAGTTCAGTTCTGCTACCTTGATAGCCTTACCGAGCTTGAGCTCTGTAACGTCTACATTCAGAACCTCAGGAATCTGCTTGTAAGGAGCTGTAACGTTCAGTGTACGAACAGCCTGACTCAGACGACCACCATCACGAACACCCTGTGCGTGACCTACCAACTTAACGGGGATACCGATAGTGATGGGCTTCTCCTCGTTTACCTCGTAGAAGTCAACGTGGAGCAGAGCGTCTGTTGTTGGGTGGAACTGGAGCTCCTTCATAACAGCCTTGTGAGCCTCACCGTCGATGGTGATGTTTACAACGTAAACGTCGGGTGAATAAACTACGCGACGGAGCTGAGATGCTGGGATTGCAAATGCAAGAGCCTCAGGTGCACCGTTCTCACCCTTCTTCTCACCATAAAGGTTACAAGGTACAAGACCTTCCTTACGCATTTCCTTGCTGGCCTTCTTGCCAGTTGTGGCACGCTTCTGGCCACTTACGCTAATTTCTTTCATAAATGTGTTACTCTAAATTAAGTTGTTAAAAATTACGTTTTGCTTAATTCGCCATCACACGAATCTCGGCATGTAGCCGAAAAAGCGGTGCAAAGGTACGACTTTTTTTGATACCAACCAAATATTTGGCTAAAAAACCTCAATTTTCGGCTTTTTTCTTGCAGATTTTAGTTTTTATTGCTAATTTTGCAGCCGATTATAACGTTTCAGTTTATATAAATAAGGTATAATAAATAAAAAAACATCAAGTGAGATGATTAACAGAGAAATTATTAGAATTAAGATTGTTCAGTTAACCTATGCTTACTATCAAAACGGTAACAAGAACATCGACACGGCTGAGAAAGAGCTATTTTTCAGTCTTTCGAAAGCTTATGACCTCTACAACTACATGCTGGCTCTGATTGTAGCCGTAAACAAGGAGGCAAGCCGTCGTATGGAAGTGTTGGTACAACGAGCAAAGCGCGAAGGAACACCAGAACCATCACAAAGATTTGTTTTCAATCGATTTGCAATTCAGTTGGCCGAGAATAAGCAGTTAAACGAGTTCATCAGCACGCAGAAGAGCGGTTGGGATGAGAATGCCGTTTTCGTGGCCTCGCTGCTCGAGAAGATAGAGCAGAGCGACATATATCAGGAATATATGAACAATCCAGAGGATAACTACGATGTGGATCGTGAGTTCTGGCGTAAGATATACCGCACACTCATTCAGGATAACGATGATATTGATGCCATCCTTGAGGACCAGAGCCTCTATTGGAATGATGATAAGCCTATCGTTGATACATTCGTGCTGAAGACCATCAAGCGTTTCGAGGAGCAGAATGGGGCGAAGCAGGAGTTGTTGCCTGAGTGGGATAGTGAGGATGAGAAGGATTTTGCACGCAAGATATTCCGTGCAGCCATCCTGAATGCCGACGAGTATCAGCGCTTTATGAGTGAGGCATCACGCAACTGGGATTTCTCGCGCCTGGCTTACATGGATATTATCCTGATGCAGATAGCCATCGCCGAGATGATGACCCTGGCGAATATTCCCATCAATGTAACCATCAACGAGTATGTTGAGATAGCTAAGTTCTACTCTACACCAAAGAGTGCTGGCTACATCAATGGTATGCTCGATGGAATAGCCCGCAATCTGGTAGAGAGCGGACGCCTGGCCAAGTTCATCGAACCCAAGAAAGAGAACCATAGAAATAAACTTAAATAAAGAAAGAAAATGACTAGTATCGTATTGGCTGCCCAGGCAGCACAGGGAGGCGGCATGAGTATGATCATCATGATGGTGGCCATCTTTGCCATTATGTGGTTTTTCATGATTCGTCCACAGCAGAAGAAGCAGAAGGAGATTCAGAAGTTCCAGAACGAGCTGAGCGAGGGTACCGAAGTGGTTACCGGCGGTGGCATTCATGGAACAGTGAAGAGCGTTGATCTGGCTAAGAACACCGTTGACGTGAAGATTGCACGCGACGTGGTTGTTACCGTTGAGAAGACTTCTGTTTTCAAGGATATGGCAAGCACGCCTCAGAAATAAGATATGAAGTTAGGAAGAATAGGACAGCAGATCCGTAAGCTCCTTTTTAGCAGTACTAATAAGGAGCTCCTGTTGTTTGCGTTCTTCCTGGCACTTTCGGGTGTATTCTGGTTGCAGACCACACTCAACGAGGTTTACGAACGCGAGTTCGCCATTCCCGTATCGGTAACCGACATTCCCAAGAATGCCGTGCTGACATCCGACGAGACCGACACGGTGCGAATGACCATCCGTGACAAAGGATTCACCTTGCTTACTTATATGTATGGCGACGTCCTGAAGAGGCTCAACGTCAGTTTCAGAACCTATAACAGGGGTAACGGTACGGGTATCGTAACATCGCAGGAGCTGCAGAAGCTGGTTTACCAGCAGTTGGCAAACGGTTCGCGTATTATCAACGTGAAACCCGAAAAGCTGGAGTTCTATTACAACTACGGTGCCAAGAAGGTGGTGCCAGTGCGGTGGAGCGGTCGTGTGATTCCCGAGGAACTGTTCTTTATCTCGCGTGTGACCTACAAGCCCGACAGTATCACCATCTATGCTTCGAAAGAGAAGCTCGACAGTATCAACGTTGTGTACACCGAGCATCTGAATCATGTGAACTTCCGTGATACGCTGCGTGCTAACTGCGAGCTGGCTAAGATCCGTGGTGTGAAGATGGTGCCCGACCATGTGCGGGTGACGTTCTGTACCGATGTGCTCACCGAGGAGAATATCGAGGGTGTGCCTATCAAGGCCATCAATATGCCAGCAGGCAAGGTGCTCCGTACCTTCCCGTCGCGTGTGGGCGTCAAGTTCGTTACGGGTGTGAGCGTGTTCCGCCATCTGAAGCCAACCGACTTTACGGTAGTGGCTGATTACAACGAGATTATGGAGCATCCTCAGGAGAAGTGCCATATCTATTTGAAGACTGTACCACGCGGCATATCCAGAGCCCGTCTGGAAACGAGCATGGTGGATTACCTGATTGAATCGGAATCAGAATGAAGATAGGTATCACAGGCGGAATAGGTAGCGGTAAGAGCTATGTCTGCCAGAAGTTGCGGGAGCAGGGATACGAGGTATTCGACTGCGACAGCGAGGCCAAGAAGCTGATGCGCACTTCGCCCGATATCCGTCAGCGCCTCACAGCGTTGATAGGTCCTCATACCTACGATGCCGACGGTAATCTCAACAAGGCTATCGTGGCTCATTACCTGCTGTCGTCGGAAAGTCATGCCGAGGCTGTTAATAAGATTGTGCATCCAGCCGTTTTCGACGCCTTCCGTCAGAGCGGTCTCAAACTGATGGAGAGTGCCATCCTGTTCGAGTCGGGTGCCTCCCGGCTGGTGGATATCGTCATTGCTGTGATAGCTCCCAAGGAGATACGTATGCAGCGTGTGATGGAGCGCGATCATATCAGCCACGAAAAGGTGGAGGAGTGGATGGCGCGCCAGATGCCGCAGCAGGACATCATCCGTAAGTCGGATTACGTCATCATCAACGATGGTGAAGCAGATATAGATAAACAAATACATATAATCATAAGACAATGCAACAAACAATTTTAGCAATTGCCGGTAAGCCAGGTTTGTATAAACTGGTTACCAGAGGTCATAACAACCTGATCGTTGAGGCTCTCGACGCTACTCATAAGCGTATGCCAGCCTTCGCTACCGATCGTATCACATCACTTGGCGATATCGCCATGTTTACAGAGACCGACGATGTTCCCCTGACTGATGTTCTCGAGAACCTGAAGAAGCTCGAGGATGGCAAGAAGGCCAGCATCAACGAGAAGAAGGCCAGCTCAGCCGAGCTGCACGAGTATTTCACAAAGGTTCTGCCTGAGTGGGATCAGGATCGTGTAAAGGATAGCCACATCAAGAAGTTGATTACCTGGTATAACATCCTTGTTGAGGCTGGTATCACCGACTTCAAGGACGAGGAGCCTGCCGAGGAGGAGAAATAAAAAAAGGAGCAGCGATTGCTGCTCTTTTTTGTTTATTGTTTAGCTTCAAACACCTGTTTGATTTTCTGTTCGCGATGTTCTACGCGAACCTCAATACCGAATTTTTCGTGGATATGCTCAGCCAGATGCTGGGCAGAATATACGCTTCGATGCTGTCCGCCTGTGCAGCCGAACGAGAACATCAGCGAGGTGAATCCGCGCTGGATGTAGCGGCGCACATGGGCATCGGCCAGCTTGTAAACCGAGTCGAGGAAGGTCAGTATCTCGCCATCGTCCTCTAAGAATCGGATCACGGGCTCATCCAGTCCTGTCAGTTTCTTGTAAGGCTCATAGCGGCCTGGGTTGTGCGTGCTGCGGCAGTCGAACACGTAGCCGCCGCCATTACCGCTCTCATCCTCAGGGATGCCGTTGCGATACGAGAAGCTGAACACCTTGACCACCAGCGGTCCCTGTGCATCGTATTTCGAGAAGGTGGCGGGTCCGTCCTGCGGGTGGGCTTTGTAGGGGTTCAGGTCGGTGGTCTTGTAACCATCGGCACGACTGGCCACGGCTTCTATCTGCTGGAACTGTGGCAGCTCTGTCAGCTGGCGCAGGATGTCCATCAGGTAGGGGTAGTGCCACTGTGTCGAGCTGTCAAGCAGCTCGCGCAGGTTCTGTATGGCAGGTGGTATGCTCTCGATGAAGTGCTTTTTCTGTTCGAAGTAGCCGCGGAATCCGTAGGCGCCTAACACCTGTAGGGTGCGGAACAGGACGAAGAGCGACAGACGGTTGACGAAGTGGCGCACGGGTGGCACCTCCATGTAGTTCTTCAGCGAGTTGTAGTACTCGTACACCAGTTCGCGGCGCAGCTTGTGCGGATACTTGGCCGAGGCCTGCCAGAGGAACGAGGCGATATCGTAATAGAAGGGACCCTTTCTGCCGCCCTGATAGTCGATGAACCAGGGGTTGCCGTCGTGGTCGAGCATCACGTTGCGGGCCTGAAAGTCACGATACAGGAAGGTGTCGCAGCTCTCGGCAGTCAGGTCCTTGGCCATCAGTCTGAAGTCGGCTTCCAGCTTCAGTTCGTGGAAATCAATCTCCGTCGCCTTCAGGAAACAGTACTTGAAGTAGTTCAGGTCGAAGAGCACGCTGTCGACGTTGAACTCGGCTTGCGGATAGCAGTTGTCGAAGTCGAGCTCGCGTGCGCCTCTTATCTGTATGTTGGGCAGTTCGCGTATGGTGCGCTTCAGCAGCTCCTGCTCAGCCAGTGTGTATCTGCCGCCAGCCTCTCGTCCGCCACGGATGGCATCGAAGAGCGACATACTGCCTAAGTCGGTCTGCAGGTAGCGCAGCATATCGTCGCTGGCTGCCAGAATCTGTGGCACTGGCAGCTTGCGGCGTGTGAAATGCTGGGTGAGGTAGATGAAGGCGTGGTCCTCGTCGCGACTGGTTCCGATGACGCCGATCACCGATTGCCCCTCGCTGCTGGTCAGTCGGTAGTATGTACGGTTACTGCCGCCGCCGGGTATCTGCTGTACGTTGGCGGGTTCGGCACCATTCCATTCCTTATATAATTCTATGAGTTTCTGCATATAGTATTTTTTTATTGACGGCAAAAGTACGCAAAAAAGCTGAAAACGCCAAACTTTGCGCATGTTATTTTTGTGTCGGCTGCTATTTGCAACCGGGTTGCATCGCTTTCTTCGTACCTTTGCACCCAGAAACAGATAAATATGTAAGATTATGGCACATCAAGACGCATATTGCGATTACTGTGATGCTCACGAGCATCATCACGAAGAACATCATCATGAGCATGATACTCACGAGCAGTTATGGCTCATCATCATTTCGGCAGTATTGTTGGTAGCTGCTGTGGCAGTGGAACACCTGACGGCGCTCCCCACCTGGCAGTTGCTGCTGGTATATCTCGTACCCTATCTCGTGATAGGTCACGACACGCTGAAGGAGGCGGTTGAAGGCCTGCTGCATGGCGAGCCGTTCAATGAGCACTTCCTCATGTCGGTGGCTACCATCGGCGCCCTCTGTATCGGCTTCCTGCCTGGTGCCGAGACCCAGTTCCCCGAGGCAGTGTTCGTCATGCTGTTCTTCCAGGTGGGTGAGCTCTTCGAGGGCTATGCCGAAGGCAAGAGCCGTGACAGCATTGCCCATCTGATGGAGATCAAGCCCGACTATGCCACCCTGGCCGATGGCGATCGCCGTGTGTCGCCCGAGGAGGTTCAGGTGGGCGATATCATCGTGATCCGTCCGGGCGAGAAGGTGCCCTTAGATGGTGTCATCGTCGAGGGTACCAGTGCGCTCAATACGGTGGCGCTGACTGGTGAGTCGCTGCCTCGCGATGTGGCTGAGGCCGACGAGGTGATATCAGGCTGTGTAAACCTGAGTGGCGTACTGCGCGTGAAGGTCACCAAACCTTTCGGCGAGAGTACCGTTTCCAAGATTATCCGATTGGTTGAGAATGCCGGCGAGCATAAGTCGCAGAGCGAGACCTTTATCACCCGTTTTGCCCGTATCTATACGCCTATCGTGGTGCTGGCTGCCGTGGCCTTAGCTGTTGTTCCTACGCTTTGGAATATTGTTCAATATTCAATGTTCAATGTTCAATGGATATATCGTGCCCTGATGTTCCTGGTGGTATCGTGCCCGTGTGCCCTTGTCATCAGCGTGCCACTCACGTTCTTTGGTGGCATCGGCGGTGCCTCGCGTCGCGGTATCCTCATCAAGGGTGCCAACTATCTCGATGTGCTTGCCAAAGTGCGTACGGTGGTGTTCGACAAGACGGGCACGCTCACCCATGGTGTGTTTGCTGTCACAGCGGTTCATCCCGATAGTTTCGATGAGCACCAGCTGCTGCATCTGGCTGCCCATGTAGAGCATTTCTCTACCCATCCCATCGGTGCCGCCCTGCGCGATGCCTTCCCCGATGAGGCTACCGACGGCTGTAAGATCAGCGATGTGCGCGAGCTGGCAGGGCAGGGTATCATCGCCCGTGTGGCTGAGAAAGAGGTGGCTGTGGGTAATACGAAACTGATGGACAGCGTGGGTGCTCACTGGCACGACTGCGAGCACCTGGGTACCATCATCCACGTGGCTATCGATGGTACGTATGCAGGCCATATCGTGATCAACGATCAGGTTAAAGCGGATAGTGCTGAGGCTATAGCCGCCCTTCACCAGTTAGGTGTGCAGCGTACGGTGATGCTGACGGGCGACCGACAGGAGGTGGCTGAAAACGTGGCACGGACGCTGGGACTGACCGAATACCATGCCGAGCTGATGCCTGCCGATAAGGTGGCACAGGTAGAACGACTCGCATCTGCCAACGCACAGCAGGCAGCGCCACTCGCCTTTGTGGGCGATGGTATCAACGATGCCCCTGTGCTGGCGCGTGCCGATGTAGGTATAGCGATGGGCGGTCTGGGCAGCGATGCCGCTATCGAGGCTGCCGACGTGGTGCTGATGGACGACCAGCCCTCAAAGATAGCTATTGCCATCCGTATTGCCCGTCGTACCCTCCGTATCGCCTCGCAGAATGTGTGGCTGGCCATCGGTATCAAACTGGCGGTATTGGTGCTGGCAGCCTTTGGCGCCGCTACCATGTGGTTAGCTGTGTTTGCCGATGTAGGTGTCACCGTGCTGGCTGTGCTCAATGCCATGCGCACCCTCCGCGCATGATGGCTCCTGGTCGTAAAATCGCTTCCCCCGTGGGCCCGTAATTTTTTTCTCGTGGGGGCGGTCATTTGCATACCTACTTATGATTAATAGGTTTTTGCAACCTGTGGGAAACTGTCTGTCTGTAAAACACTCTGTTTTAGGTATTGCGGGTGTTCGGAAAACCTCGTACCTTTGCACCGTCGAAATGAAAGTACAGAAAATGAGAACAACAAGTATTCCCACAGAGATCAAGGTGCTGATGAATCACATCTACGAACTGCAGAAAGGTGTGCGCCAGATGGTGCTGTTTACCTGTAATAAGAAATATGGTGAACAGACTGTTGAGCGATTGGAGAGCCAGGGCATCCCTTACGTGCTGCAGCCTGCAGGAAGCAAGAACCTGAATGTGTACTTCGGCAAGCGCGAGTGCCTTGAGGCCATCCGACTCATCGTCACCCGTCCGCTCAACCAGCTCACACCTGAGGAGGACTTCATCCTGGGAGCCATGCTGGGATATGATATCTGTGCACAATGCGAACGCTACTGCAGACGTAAATGCCAGGGTGACTGCAACGAGACATGCATCAACAGGAATTAATCATATAATAAAACATTAAAAATGAATTCAACTATTGTAATCTATGGTTCTTCGACTGGAACCTGCGAGGCTATCGCAGAGAAGATTGCCTCGAAACTGGGCTGCGAAGCCCTCAACGTACAGGATATCACACCCGATGTGGTGGCTGCCAACCAGAATCTGATTCTCGGCACCTCTACCTGGGGAGCCGGTGAGCTGCAGGACGACTGGTACGACGGACTGAAGACGCTGCAGGGTGCCGAGCTGAGCGGAAAGACCATTGCCATCTTCGGATGCGGCGACTGCTCTTCCTATAGCGATACCTTCGTAGGCGGTATGGGCGAGCTCTACAACGGCATCAAGGACAGCGGTGCCCGATTCATCGGTAGCGTTGAGACCGACGGCTATACCTTCGACGACTCGGAAGCCGTGATCGGTGGCAAGTTTATCGGACTGCCTCTCGACGATATCAACGAGGACGACCAGACCGACGCCCGCATCGAGGCATGGCTGGCAGCTATTTCCCCCGAGCTTTAATCACAGGTGTATAATTTATAAAGTAAGTATTTGTTTTAGTTATTAAAAAAGAAAGGTGGTTGATCGTGATGATCAGCCACCTTTTGCATGATAGTACACCCGCACGGAATCGAACCGTGACCAACGGAACCGGAATCCGTTATTCTATCCTTTAAACTACGGGTGCAGCAAATCGTGTGCAAAGGTACTACAAAAAAAATAAATCAGCAAATTTCTGCAAAAAAAGTTGGTGGTTTGCGAAAAAAATACTATTTTTGCCGCTGAAAGTATAACTAAGACACAAATTATAAATATCATGAAGCATATACTAACACCTATCCTCGTATTGGCGCTGATGGCTGCTGGCGTCTTCTCCTTGTCGTCATCCACGGCAAGTACTGCCACCGAGCTGTCGCCCACGCATCTGCTTGATTTATTGTATAACTACGAAGGCTCGGGCCGGAAGCCTGATACACCGTTGCAGTTCATCTGTCGCGACGATGTGGCGGCTGGCGATATGGAGCTGATACAGGTGGTGTATGGGCACGATGTGGAGAAGGGGTCCAAGAAGGCTGTGGGCTACGAGCTGAAAGCCACTTCGCCTCATGGGTGCTACTTCTGCGTGAGTGTCGACAATTCGACACAGGCCTCCCTGAACTTCAAGGATCTGGGCGATGCAGAGCGCTTCTTCGATCGTCTGTGTAAAACGGAGTCGATATCGTATAACGGAAAGACCTATCTGGTACAGACTAAAGCCGACGATAAGTACCTCTATCTGGCTACGCCTTGGGGATGTGATGAATACGAAAACCATTTCGCGGTATGTCCCCCAGTGAAGGATAAGGACTATTATAAGATAGAAATAGAACTCTGTGTATAGTCAGATTGATAGTCAAAATCAATGTTTTTGTGTCATTTTGCAAAAATTTACGCAATTTTGCTTGCAGAATTGCGGAAAAAGTGTATCTTTGCACCGCTTTTTAAACATTAACTGTAGAAATGGGACAAGTAATTAAACCCGTGATGTATGAGCCGCTGCTGGATATGAAGCAGACGGAACAGGGTATCAAACTGATAAAGGAGTTCTTTCAGCAGAATCTGTCGACAGAACTCAGACTGCGTCGAGTGACAGCACCGTTGTTCGTGCTGAAAGGATTAGGTATCAACGACGACCTGAATGGTGTGGAGCGCCCCGTGAGCTTCCCCATTAAGGACCTGGGTGATGCCAAAGCCGAGGTGGTACACTCGCTGGCTAAGTGGAAGCGCTTGAGCCTGGCTGAGTACAAAATCGAGCCTGGCTATGGTATCTACACCGATATGAATGCTATCCGTGCCGACGAGGAGCTGGACAACCTGCACTCGCTGTATGTCGACCAGTGGGACTGGGAGGCCGTTATCCGTAGGGAGGACCGCACCCTGGCATTCCTGAAGAACATTGTGGAGCGTATCTATGCTGCCATCCGCCGTACAGAATATCTCACCTGCGAGACTTATCCGCAAATCAAGCCTTTCCTGCCCGAGCAGATACACTTCGTACATGCCGAGGAACTGGTGGAGATGTATCCTGACAAGACACCAAAGGAGCGCGAGGATGCCATCTGCGAGAAATACGGCGCTGTATTTATAATAGGTATAGGCGGCAAGCTGAGTGATGGTAAGAAGCATGATGGACGCGCCCCTGACTATGACGACTGGAGCACCATCGCCGAGGACGGACGTGCCGGACTGAATGGCGATATCCTGATATGGTATCCCGTTCTGGGCCGAAGCTTCGAACTCTCGAGCATGGGTATCCGCGTGGATAAGGAGAGCCTGCTGCGCCAGTTGAAACTGGAAGGCAAGGAGGAGCGCGAACAGCTCTACTTCCATCAGCAGCTGCTGAATGACAGACTGCCACTGAGTATTGGTGGTGGTATCGGTCAGAGCCGACTCTGTATGGTATTGCTGCACAAAGGTCACATCGGCGAGATTCAGGCCTCTATCTGGCCCGAGGAGATGCGCAAACAGTGCAAGCAGCTGGGAATGAACCTGATTTAAGTGATTTGTTGCCAATTGATAATTGACAGTTAATGAGGGTTAGGTGTTGGTTGTTAGCTGGCTTGCTGGCGGGGATGCTGTGCGCTTGTGGCGGACAGAAACAGCCTAAGGCTTATGGCGGTATTGAACTGACCAGTGCCGACAGCATGACCATCAGTATGGGCCAATGGGACCTGCTGAAATATCATAGCGACAAGCTGGGGCTCGACATCAACTATCCGTCGTTCCTCTGCAAGCAGGACCTGCCTGAGGAACCTTGTCAGGAGGTGTTTATGAGCGACCAGATGTCGATATCGGTGATGGTCGACTCGCTGACGGGAAACATTCGGTCGGCCAGCCAGCAGATGTTAGCCATGGGAGCCGACCTGCTAGAGGTGGGCGACGACTATAGCATCCAGGAGGGGTCGGACGAGAATTTCGACTACTACGGCAAGGTGCTTGAGGACGATACCATCCGCCTGGTGACAGTAATGCTGCGCTACAAGCCGGAGCATAGTGAGGCTGTAGAACCGATGCGTGAGTGGGTGAAGAATTTCAAGCTTAAATAATTGACCTATCATATTTTTAACACGGATTAATCTAAAATTTCGCCGAGAAATTGAGGTTAATCCGTTTTCTTTTTGTACCTTTGCATGCGATTGCGTGCGATGCGCTTGTTTTTTGGATATTAATAACGTTATTAAAATATTTATAAATGGCTGAAATTAAGAAGATTAAGACCGCATTGGTGTCTGTTTTCCACAAGGATGGACTGGATGAACTGTTGAAGAAACTGAACGAGGAAGGTGTGAAGTTCCTGTCGACTGGTGGAACACAGCAGTTTATCGAATCACTTGGTTATGAGTGTCAGAAGGTTGAGGATGTAACCACTTATCCATCAATCCTGGGTGGTCGCGTAAAGACCCTCCATCCGAAGGTGTTCGGAGGTATTCTGGCCCGTCGTGAGAATGCCGGTGACATAGAGCAGATGAAGCAGTACGAGATTCCTGAGATTGATCTCGTTATCGTAGATCTCTATCCATTTGAGCAGACTGTAGCCAGTGGTGCCAGCGAGGCTGATATCATCGAGAAGATTGATATCGGTGGTATTTCTCTGATTCGTGCTGGAGCCAAGAACTTCAAGGATGTAGTCATTGTGCCCAGCAAGGCTGAGTACAGCGTGCTGCTCGATATCCTGAACAAGAAGGGTGCTCAGACCGATATCGAGGATCGTCGTATGTTTGCTACCCGTGCCTTCGGTGTGAGCAGCCACTACGATACAGCTATCAACGCCTGGTTTGAGAAAAAATAATCATTTACAACGGACAACAGGACTGACAGGACTGGTTTATCCAAAAACAAAAATTTCCTTAAGTCCTGTAGTCCGTTGCTAAGAATAAACATTAAAGAAATAGTAAATGGGATTTTTTAGTTTCGTACAGGAAATAGCAATGGACCTGGGAACGGCCAACACCATCATTATCAGTGATGATAAGATTGTGGTTGATGAGCCCTCAGTAGTTGCTCTTGATCGCCGTACTGACAAGATGATTGCCGTTGGTAACGAGGCGAAGATGATGTATGAGAAAACTCATGACAACATTCGTACCATCCGTCCGCTGCGTGATGGCGTGATTGCCGACTTCTCTGCCTGCGAGCAGATGATGCGTGGACTGATCAAGATGGTACACACAGGTAGCCGCCTGTTCTCGCCATCACTCCGTATGGTGATTGGTGTACCTTCAGGTTCTACCGAAGTAGAGCTGCGTGCCGTACGCGACTCTGCAGAGCATGCTGATGGACGTGATGTCTATCTGATTTTCGAGCCTATGGCTGCCGCTATCGGTATCGGTATCGATGTAGAGGCACCAGAGGGTAACATGATTGTTGATATCGGTGGTGGTTCTACCGAGATTGCTGTCATCTCGCTGGGTGGTATCGTTTCGAACAACTCGATCCGTACCGCTGGTGACGATCTGACGGCTGATATCCAGGAATATATGTACCGCCAGCACAACGTGAAGGTTTCGGAGCGTATGGCTGAGCGTATCAAGATTAATGTAGGTTCGGCGCTGACCGATCTGGGCGACGAGGCTCCCGAGGACTTCATCGTTCACGGTCCTAACCGTATCACAGCACTCCCCATGGAGGTGCCTGTATGCTATCAGGAGATTGCACACTGTCTCGATAAGACCGTGGCAAAGATTGAGAACGCTGTACTCTCAGCACTTGAGAATACTCCCCCAGAGCTGTATGCCGATATCGTGAAGAATGGTATCTATCTCTCAGGTGGTGGCGCTCTGCTGCGTGGTCTGGACCGTCGTCTTACCGACAAGATGCACATCCCATTTCACGTGCCCGAGGATCCCTTGCACAGTGTAGCTAAGGGTGCTGGCATCGCTCTGAAGAATATCGATAGATTTAATTTCTTGATGAGATAATCAATAATTGACAATTGAATATTGACAATTGACAGGTAGATGAGAAACCTGCTGGATTTTCTATACAAGTATCATCACTGGCTAGTCTTCGTATTGCTCGAAGTAGTCAGTGTTGTTCTGTTGTTTCAGTATAACAGTTATCAGAATAGTGTGTGGTTCACGAGTGCCAATGCTGTGGCTGGTAAGGTGTACGAGATAGAGAGCAGTCTGACCAGCTATCTGTCGATGGCTGAGATGAACCGCGAGCTCACCCTCCGTAATATCTACCAGGAGCGACAGCTCGACCAGTTGCGCCGACTCTATGCCGACGTGACAAAGGATACCACAGAAGCCCAGCGCAGGGAACTGGATTTCCTGAACCGCTATCAGCTGATATCTGCCAAGGTGGTCGAGAACTCCATCCATAAGCAGGAGAACCTTATTACCATTGATAAGGGCCGTCTGGATGGTGTTGAGCCCGATATGGGTGTGGCATGCGGTAATGGTATCGTTGGCGTGGTCTACCTCGTGAGCGATCATTATGCGGTGGTTATCTCAGCCCTCAATGCAGCTTCATCGCGTATCAGCTGCTCTATCCGTAACCGTGGATACTTCGGCTATCTGCACTGGTATGGTGGCGACCCATCGGTGGCTTATGTCGAGGATGTGCCTCGCCATGCCAAATTCAAACTCGGCGAGTGGATGGTTACCAGTGGATTCTCCTCAATCTTCCCATCGGGCGTATTGGTAGGCAAGATTGAGCAGGCTTATAACTCAAGCGACGGTTTGTCGTATAAACTCAAGGTACGTCTGAGTACCGATTTCGGAAATATCCGCGACGTGGTGGTTATCAGCGATAAGAGTATTGCCGAGCGTGCTACGCTGATGCAGGCTGCTCGCGACTCTATCAGTTTCAAACAGCGATAATAGTATGAAGATAGAACTCGTTAACCGGTTGGTCATGTTTCTGACATTGTTCGTGGTTCAGGTGCTGATTCTGAATCATGTTCACATGTTTGGTGTAGGCACGCCGTTGCTCTATGTCTATTTTGCTGTCACTTTCCGTCGCCATTTCCCGAAATGGCTGATCCTGGTATCGTGTTTCCTGCTCGGACTGGTCATCGATATCTTCTCGTGTACGCCAGGTCTGGCGTCGAGTGTCATGACGCTTGTGGGGCTGGCTCAGGCTTATCTGATAGAACTGCTGATTCCACGCGACTCTGCTGATGATCTGGAAGTGTCTATCAAGTCGTTGGGACTCAGTAAGTTTGTGGTGCTCAGCGGACTGCTGACATTTCTCTATTGTCTGGTGTTCTTCGCCCTCGAAGCGTTTAACTTCTTCGATGTACTGTTGTGGTTGTCGCGTTCGGTAGTCAGTGCCCTCCTCACAATGTTGCTGATGTTAGCTGTTGAAAGTGTTAGAAGCAGGTGAAGCAGAAGAATTACGATCTGGAATACCGTAAATACGTGATTGGTGGGGTGGCCGCATTGATTGTGTTCATCTACATCGTCAGGCTGTTTACACTTCAGATTACGAGCGACGACTACAAGAAGAGCGCCGACTCGAATGCTTTCCTCAAGAAAATAGAATATCCCTCTCGTGGCGCCATCCTGGACCGTAAAGGCAAATTGCTGGTTTACAATATGCCTTCGTATGATATCATGGTGGTGATGAACGAGATGAAGGACCGACTCGATACCCTCGACTTCTGTCAGGCCATAGGTATCACCAAAGAGGAGTTCGAACATCGTATGACCACCATGAAGGACCGTAGTAAGAATCCTGGTTACTCGCGATTCACCGAACAGTTGTTCATGAGTCAGCTGAGCGACAAGGATTTTAGTGTTTTCCAGGAAAAGATGTATCGGTTCCCAGGTTTCTACATCCAGAAGCGTAGTGTGCGCCAGTACACCTATAGTATGGGTGCCCACGTGCTTGGTGATGTGGGTGAGGTGTCGCCAGCTGATATCGAGGAGGACGATTACTACCAACCCGGCGACTATATCGGCAAGCTGGGTATTGAGCGTTCGTACGAGAAAGAGCTGCGTGGACGGAAAGGTATCCAGATTCTGCTTCGTGATGCGCACGGACGTATCCAGGGGCGCTATCAGAATGGTGCATTAGACCGTCGTGCCATTCCTGGCAAGAACCTGACGCTGGGTATCGATGCCGAGCTGCAGGCCTTAGGTGAGCGCCTGATGGAAGGAAAGATAGGTGCCATCGTAGCCATCGAGCCTGCTACGGGTGAGGTGCTCTGTATGGTGTCGTCGCCTACGTACGATCCCCGTCAGATGGTGGGACGCCTGCGTAGTAAAAAGCACCGTGCCCTCTCACAGGATGTGTGGAAACCTCTGCTGAACCGTGCCATCATGGGACAATATCCTCCAGGCTCTACTTTCAAGACTACCCAGGGACTTACGTTTATGACTGAGGGTATCATCAACTCGCACACCCTGTATCCCTGTTCGCATGGATTCAACTTCAAGGGGTTGCATGTGGGTTGTCACGGGCATGCGGCACCACTGCCGCTGGTACCTGCACTCAGTACCTCGTGTAACGGTTACTTCTGTTGGGGATTGTATCACATGATCAATACCAACGTGTCGAAATACGGGTCGGTACAGAATGCCATGAATACCTGGCGCGACTATATGGTATCCATGGGATTCGGCTATCGCTTAGGTATCGACCTGCCTGGCGAGAAGCGTGGGCTGATTCCTAACGCCATGTTCTACGATAAGGCCTACAAGGGCTCGTGGAACGGACTCACCATTATCTCTATCGCTATCGGCCAGGGTGAGGTGAATGCCACACCGCTACAGATAGCCAACCTGGGTGCCACCATCGCCAACCGAGGCTATTATATCGTGCCTCATGTGGTGAAGCAGGTGCAGGGTGTGCCTCTCGACACTGCCTATACCCGTAAGCATTATACCAAAGCCAGTCGTGAGGCTTACGACTATGTTGTGCAGGGGATGCGCTCCTCGGTGCTGGGAGGTACTTGTAAGGAGTTAGGTAAATACGATTTTAATGCCTGCGGTAAAACGGGTACGGCTCAGAACCGCGGACATGACCACTCTGTTTTCATGGGCTTTGCGCCTATGGATAATCCCAAGATTGCCGTTGCCGTCTATGTAGAGAATGGTGGATGGGGTGCCACCTATGGTGTGCCCATCGGCGGTCTGATTATGGAGAAATACTTAAAAGGAAAACTCTCTGAAGCCAGCGAGGCTAAGGCTCGCAGCATTCAGGAACGCAGAATAGCTTATGGTGCAGGCGATAGGTAATAGAAAGGAAAAAGGAGTGATTCGTTCACTCGACTACTGGACGATCATCATCTACATTGCCCTACTCACCTTCGGATGGGTGAGTGTGTGTGGTGCCAGCTACAGTTATGGCGATACCGACCTCTTCAGTCTCGACACCCGTTCGGGCATGCAGATTGTGTGGATCGGCACCTCTATCGTGCTGGGTTTCGTCATTCTCATGCTCGATGATCGTTATCTGGATATGTTTGCCTATATCATCTTTGGTGTGATGCTGATATTACTGTTTGGTACTATCTTTAATCCGCATTCCATCAAGGGGTCCCGATCCTGGCTGGTATTAGGTCCTATCCGTCTGCAGCCTGCTGAGTTTGCCAAGTTTGCTACGGCTTTGGCATTGGCTAAGATGATGAACACCTACGGGTTTACCATCCAGAAGTGGAAGGATTTCGCCCTGGTGCTGGCTGTTATCTTCGTGCCCATGCTGTTTATAGTGCTGCAGCGTGAAACGGGGTCGGCATTGGTATATCTGTCACTCTTCCTCATGCTGTATCGCGAGGGAATGCCGGGCAGCATCCTGTTCACAGGTGTGGCTATGGTGGTGTATTTCGTGGTAGGCATTCGTTTTGCCGATACGATGCTGAGTATCACCCCGACATCAGTCGGTAAGTTTGCTGTGCTCCTCATGATTCAGGTATTCTCCACCGGTCTGGTATATGTGTATTGCAACGATAAGCGTAACGCTATCCGTATGGCACTTGTGGGGCTTGGAGCAACTTTGGTGGCAGTACTGTTCGGCTTATGGATTATTCCCTTCGATATCAACATTGTCGAGATGCTGCTCTGTACGGCTTTGGTTGTCTATCTATTGTATCGGTTTCTGGCCACGCGCTTGCGTAATTACCTGTGGATAACAGCTTTTGCTCTGGGGTCATTGATCTTCTTCAGTATGGCTGATTATACCCTGAATCATGTACTGGAACCTCACCAGCGTGTACGTATCAACGTGTTGCTGGGACTTGAGGAGGACCTGAAGGGTGCGGGTTATAATGTGCACCAGAGCGAGATTGCTATTGGTTCTGGAGGACTGCAGGGAAAGGGATTCCTGAATGGTACTCAGACCAAACTGAAATACGTGCCTGAGCAGGATACCGACTTCATCTTCTGCACCGTGGGCGAAGAAGAGGGATTCGTAGGTTCTGCAAGTGTATTGTTGCTTTTCCTGGCACTTATCTTGCGTCTCATCCATCTGGCCGAACGACAAGTGCATCGGTTTGGCAGGGTGTATGGCTATTGTGTGGTGAGTATCTTCTTATTCCATGTGTTTATCAATGTAGGAATGGTATTGGGCTTGACCCCCGTTATCGGTATTCCTTTACCTTTCTTCAGCTATGGTGGTTCGTCGCTTTGGGGATTCACCCTGCTGCTGTTTATCTTCCTCCGAATAGACGCAGGCCGAAATCTATTGAGAAATTAGAATACCTACATCGCTGATACCTGGCATCGTTTCCAGTTTCATGTGGTGCATCACATAGACGTGTAACGAGTCGCCCTCGTTAAGTTCAATGTTGCCTACATCGAATGTGTACTGATAGCAGCTGATACCATTGCCTAATACGTGCCCGTTCTTTTCTACCAACGGACAGTCTATGCGCTCGCGCAGCTTGCGCCCCATAGGGTAGATGTCCTGTTCCACAATGATGCTGATGCCTAAGAAGGGGAGTGAGTTGTTTGTACGCAACATCACCTGTTGCTGGTAGTTGCCAGCCTGTTTCACTGGGGGGATGTAGAAGTGCATCGTGTCGTTACGTTCCCAACCATCGTTGTCAACGTGCTCGTAGTGGTTATATATCACCGAACGATTACAGGCAGCTGTGAGCATGCCTGTAATCGCCAGTGTCAGTATCATCATCTTATTTCGCATCTTTCGCCTCTTTCGCTTCTTTCTTATCGTTGTTGCGATTTCCAGCTGCCGACTTCTTTTTCTTCTTTTTCTTCTTGGCCTTATCAAATCGGCTGATGTCGCCTCCTGCCAGATCCACGTGTGGCTTGGCTTCTGTCTTCTTGCCTTCATCGTGCTCCAGCGATAGGGGCTTCTCACCACGGCGGTTCATCTCAATGATGTCCTTGGCACGCTGGGCTGTAATCGTTTCGCAGTTGACGGCAATGTTCTTATCGGTGCTGTAAGTGCAGAGTCCTGCCAGGATATCGCTCTTGAACAGATAGTAGTCGCTATCCTGTGTCTGTAGCACCACATCCTTGCCAGGCAACTGTTTGCTAGCCTCTACATAGTCGTCTACCTCGTAGTTCAGACAGCATTTCAGCTTGGCACACATACCTGCCAGTTTCTGCGGGTTCAGCGAGATATCCTGGAATCGGGCGGCATTGGTGCTTACGCTCGAGAAGTTTTTCATCCACGTAGCGCAACAGAGCTCACGTCCGCAAGGGCCTGTTCCACCGATACGTCCAGCCTCCTGGCGTGCTCCGATCTGTTTCATCTCGATACGTACGTGGAAGGCTACTGCCAAGTCCTTAATGAGTTGTCGGAAGTCCACACGCTCATCGGCAATGTAGTAGAAGATAGCCTTGTTGCCATCGCCCTGATATTCCACGTCGCCTATCTTCATGTCAAGTCCCAGACCTTTAGCTATCTTACGGCTCTCAATCATGGTTGAGTGCTCGCGAGCCTGGGCCTCATGCCATTTCTGGATGTCGTTCTCGCGGGCTATGCGATAGATACGTTTGATATCATCGGGCGACTTGATGTTCACCTTCTTGAGCTGTAGTTTTACCAGACGGCCTGTGAGGGTTACCACGCCAATGTCGTGACCAGGACTGGCCTCTACTGCCACAATGTCGCCCTTCTTCAGGTCTAAATGGTTCACGTTGTGGTAATAGCCCTTACGGGTGTGCTTGAACTGCACCTCTACCAGGTCGGTAGTATCTGCATTTCCAGGCACATCGGCCAACCAGTCGTAGGTGTTCAGCTGCTTGTCCTGGCGCCCCACGGCCTGATGGCACAAACCACGGTCACAGCCTACCTGTACGATATGTTCTTTAGATTTTTCCATATATAATCACTGTTCACTTCTTTACTATTCACAATTCACTAATCACTCTTCACTTCTGCAGTAGCAGAACAATCATTTGTAGTGCCAAGTCGAAGAATACAATCTTACCGTTGGCGTTCTGTCCAATGTCGCGGATGGCCAGATTAGCCAGGTCGCTGATGGGCAGAATATTCTTTTCATTGATAAAGCGGGCAAAGTTCTTGGCAAAGTCCTCCTCGCGCTGGGTCATATATACCAGTTCCTCGTTTTGGAAGTTGTACATAAAGTTCTCGCGGGTCATGCGCAGAAAGAAGGTCAGCCAGCGTTTCTGCTTCTCACGTCCCATGCCAGCCATCTGCTCGCTCCACTTGCGCAGGTCCTTGATCTTACGCTGGTAGGCCAGTCGCATCAGCATGATGTACATGTCGAGGAATAGTTCGTTTTCAGAACCAACCTGCAACTCGTCGAGCGCCTTGATCCAGTTGCCGTTGGCCAGTCGGGCTATGCGGTGGGCGTCTTCCTGACCTATACCTCGCTTTTCTATCAATGCCTGCTCTATATCCTCATTGGCAATCTTCTTGATATCGATCCTTTGCACACGGCTACGGATGGTTTCCAGAAGCTTGTCAGGTTCTTCGCTGACCATGATGAACACCGTTTGGTGTGGTGGCTCCTCTATCAGCTTCAACAGTTTGTTGGCACATTCTATATTCATGCGCTCAGGCAGCCATACAATGCTTACCTTATAACCGCCCTGGCTCGATTTCAGACTCAGTTTCCTTACCAGTTCGTCGCTTTCACCAGCGGTGATGATGGCTTGCTGGTTCTCGGTATTCATAGCCGTCATCCACTCTTCCATGGTGAAATAGAGTCCTTTGGCTATCAGCTCGTGCCACTCTTTGGCAAAGTCGTCGCTCACAGGCTTATGATCGGCTCCCATCGATGGCAGCTTGATGGTAGGGTAGGTGAAGTGCAGATCAGGATGCTCCAGTTTGGCCAGCATGGCTTTGGCCGATGGCGTACCGTTGTCCAGCAGATAGCAGGCAAAAGCCACTGCTAATGGCAGCTTGCCACACCCCTGCGGACCACATAGCATCAACGCGTGAGGGAGTCTTTCCTCTTTCACCAGTTGTAGCAATCGCTCCTCGGCTTCTTTCTGTCCTATTACCTCGTCGAAACCCATAATGCTTAATCCTCAATGTTCAATCAAAGAAGTCGCTTGACGACTTCTGCAACACTATCTACAGCCGACACTGTGTAGAAGTGGATGTTGTGTACCCCATGCGCATACAGATCCTTACACTGCTGGGTGGTCCACTCTATACCTAATTGTTTGGCATCTTCGTCGGTCTTGCATTTCACTACCTCCTTGGCCAGTGGCTCAGGGATATCGCAGTGGAATGTTTTGGGTACTACTGTCAGCTGACTTAGCTTGGCCATGGGCTTGATGCCTGGGATGATGGGGATGGTAATGCCCATCTGGCGTGCCTTCTCCACAAAAGCGTAGTACTTCTCGTTGTCGAAGAACAACTGTGTTACGGCATACTGGGCACCCAAGTCCTGTTTCTGTTTCAGGTATTGCATGTCCATCTCGAGGTTGGGTGCCTCCTCGTGTTTCTCGGGGTAGCAAGCTACGCCATAGTCGAACGGACGACCTGGATTCTTGATGGGGGTGCCATCAGCAAAAAAGCCCTCGTTGAATCGTTTTACCTGAGCCATCAAGTCGGTGGTATGCGCATGCCCGCCATGGGTGGGCTGGAACCGGCTGTCCTCCTTGGCCTTATCGCCACGCAACAGCAACAAATCGTTAATGCCTAAGAATTGCAAGTCGAGCAGTTCGTATTCGATATCCTCGATGGTAGCACCACTACAGATAACGTGGGGCTGAACGGGAATCTGGTAACGCTGCTGTATGGCTGCGGCAATAGCGATGGTTCCTGGGCGGCGACGAATGCGACGACGCTCAAACTGCCCATTCTCAAGTTCGCGATAAACAAACTCCGAGTGATGGGTGGTAATATTGATGTAGGCTGGGTCGAATTCTCTTAGTTTGTCGATATCGGCAAACAGTTTGGCTGTGCCATTACCCTTAAGCGGTGGCAGTACTTCGAACGAGAATCGCTTAGCCTCCTTATCTTGATGGATAAACTCAGTAACACTCATATTGGCTGCAAAGATACTAAAAATTTCTTTATTACAAAAATTTTTTGTAATTTTGCAGCATGAAACTGAAGCAATTTGTTAAAGATTGGACACTTCCGGTGGCTATAGCTGTTGGTACTGTTGTGTATCTGCTGTTTTATCTGTTGCCTTTTCTCGATGGCGCAGGCGATACGTTGGGCGAGGTGGTGGATGCCATTTTCCCGTTTATGGTGTTCTCTACGTTGTTCTCTACCTATTGTCGTATCGACTTTCATCAGATGCGTCCTCACCGCTGGCACATAGGTGTGCTGGTGGCGCAGGTGGCTTTGGTGGCGCTTAACGTGTGGATTATCTTCCAGGTTGATGCTGATCCCGAACAGAAGTTGCTATGGGAGAGTGTGCTTACGTGTATCATCGGTCCTGCAGCTACGGCGGCTCCTGTGGTTACTGCAAAGATTGGCGGTAACATCAATACGATGACGGCCTACGTCGTGATGTCGGCTTTTGCTTCGGCACTTATGATTCCTGCGGTGTTCCCGTTGTTGGAGCGTGGCGTAAGCACTGGTTTCTGGGCGGTGTTCTTTATAATCCTGCAAAAACTGGCTATGGTGCTGGTAGCTCCGCTGGTGCTGGGATGGTTGGTGCAGCACTATGCCAAGCGCCTTTGCGCATGGATTGTGTCGATACCCGACCTCTCGTTCTACCTTTGGGCAGCGCAGTTGGCAGTTACGTCGGGTGTAACCGTGCGTAACATTGTTCATAGCGATGCTGCACTACGTACGCTGTTGATGATAGCCATGATGTCGCTGATTCTTTGCTTTGTGCTTTTCCTGATGGGCCGTTGGATTGGTCGCCAGTTGGGCGATGAGATCGATGGTGGACAGGCTTCGTTCCAGAAGAATACGGCCCTGAGCATCTGGGTGGCCTATACTTACCTGAACCCTGTGGCATCGGTAGGTGCTGGCTGTTACGTGCTGTGGCAGAATATTGTCAATAGTCTTGAATTATACGAATATCGTAAGAAAAAAAGATAAAAAAGCTATTTTTGCTGTTTAATTATAGATATTTTGTGTTTAATATGCGATAAAATTCTGCTTTTAAACATTTTTTAAGCAAAAATATTCGTTTATTTCGGAAACATTGTTTATCTTTGCAGCAGAAAAAGATTTTAATGGTTAAGGTTTATGGTTGATTAATTTAGTTTTTTAAGTAATTTTTTTGAAAGAGGTTCGTTGTGAAACGAGCCTCTTTTAAATTTGTACTGATCAATTAGGGCATTTTGGGTGAGGTTGGCATGGCTGTTTGCATGTTTTTTAGTTTTAGAGCATATTTTTATGGAAAAATGTGATGAGTTTAGAAAAATATGTCTATATTTGTAGCCGTAATTATCAGACCAACCATTTTACTTAAAAAATGAAGAAGGTATTATTATCTGTCACAGCACTCCTCTTAGTAGGACTGGCATACTTAAGTGAGTCGCCGTTGTTGAAACAAGAATCAATGACTGAGATGACTGAGTTCTATAATGAGTCGACACGTTTACAACACTTGTCTACTGATAGTGTGAATCGCTTTATTGTTAAGGTGAGAGGGTTTACTATGGCTAATCCCAAAGCCGAGTATGATCCCTTGTACCCGAAAATCACAAAGAATATCCGACGAACCAAACAAGGTGTTTTATTATATGAATCCTATTAAAAAAAGAAATCTCCCCGTGATGGGGGAGATTCTTTTGTTTATATAACCTGATTACTTCTTGATCTTGTAGATTCTGAAGCTCTTGGCAGGCAGATCGTCGGTGATGAGCGACGCACCCTTGCCAGCATCTACAGCGCAGGTTCCAGAACGTGGAATAATCTTTTCGGGTTCATCGAGCGTGTTTTCATCATCCATACTGTTGTGGCAGAGGGTAATGGTCTCTGCGGTACGGGCACCCTTCATGCCTGTCAACTGGATGCTGACAGGCTGGATGGCATCGCTGGTGTTTACCACTTTGATGATGACCTCGCCTGTGGTTGCATCGAATACCGATGAGGCAAAGAGTCCGTCCTGACCTTCCTGACCGGCTACGGGCTTCTTGTTCATTGTGAGCTGGAGCACGTGGGTGCCCTTGTTGGTGGCATAGAGCTGCTGAACATAGTAGCTCACCGACTTGAAGGAGCGCAGATTATCGTACCAGATGGCATCTGGACGCCACTGCCAGCCCTCAACATGGGCGAAGAGTGGGGCGTAGGTTGCCATGTGTACAATGTCGGCATTACGCTCGATACCCGTCATGTGGGCAGCCTCTAATAAAGAGGTATAATAGTGGTTCCACTTGTGGTTCTTGCTACCGTGGCAGGCATACTCGCCTGCAAACACCTTTGGACCCTTGCGGTCGTATGAGTCATAGCGCAGACCGTGGGTTAGGAACCACTTCTCGTTGCGATAGTAGTGCTCGTCGTAGAGGTCAACCTTGAGCTCCTTCATGCGGGGCTGCAGCAAGTCGAAGTCCCAGCCTTCAGAGTTAGGACCGGTGGTGCCGATAAGCTTGATGTTAGGATACTTTTTGCGGATGGCATCGCTGAACTTCTTGAGACGTGAGGTGAACACAGGACCGAAACCACCGTGCTGCTCATCGTAGTCCCATTGCTCGTTGCCTACACCCAGGTACTTGAGGTTGAAAGGAGCGGGGTGCCCCATCTCGGCACGAATCTTACCCCATTTAGAGTCGGCAGGACCATTGGCAAACTCGATGAGGTCGAGGGCGTCCTGGATGTAGGGTTCCAGATCCTCGAGTGCTACATGTACACCTGGCTTGGTTGGATCGGGATTCTGGAACTGGCACGACAGACCGCATGAGATAACAGGGAGCGCCTCGGAGCCGAAGTCTTCGCAAAGCTGGAAGAACTCGAAGAATCCGAGTCCGTAGCTCTGGAAATAGTCGGGGAAGTAGCGGTTAGTAAAAGTGTAGTGCCAGCGGTTCTCATTGAGCGGACGGTTTTCTACTGGGCCAACGGTGTTCTTCCACTGGTAGCGTGTGGCAAGGTCGGTACCTTCCACGATACATCCGCCAGGGAAACGGAATACACCGGGACGCATATCGTTCAAGGCCTGGGCCAGATCCTTACGCATACCGTTTTCACGGCCTTTCCAGGTGTCAACGGGGAAGAGTGATACGTGTTCCAGATCGGTTGTTACTTTTCCATCGCCCCAAACACGCAGGTGAGCCTTGGCGCACGTACGTTTGGGTTTGAGGATGGCTGTGTACTTCTTCCATTCCTTACCGGCAACTTCTATACCGGCGTTGCCCAGTTTCTGGTCATCGTCCATGGTGGCATTCTCAACCAGGTCGATCCACAGTTTGGCTTTGCCGCCATCGGGCACGCGCGCCCATACAGAGAATCGGTATTCCTGACCACCCTTTACACCCATGCCGAAGAATCCATGGTTCTCAATCATGGTGTGTTTGTCGCCATGTCCCGTAGGTGCCAGACGTACATAGTGGGGATTACGCTCGAAAGGACCATCGTCCTTGAGGGTTACGTTACCAGAAATGTCCCATCCTGTGAAGGCGTTAGGGAATTCAAACGAACGGTTCTTCACCAGTTCAGCATAAAGACCGCCATCGGCAGCATAGTTGATATCTTCAAAAAAGATGCCGTACATAGTGGGCTGTACTGGTGCGCCCAGTTTCTTAGTGTTCACGTCAAGGACGTGGGTCTGTGCTCCAGTTGTCAGAGTGGATGCAAGCAGAAGGATTGTTGATAAATGTTTCATATTTCGTTTTGTAATTAGTTGCCAGCGGTTACAAAATTACATAAAAAAACTTAGAATGGTGTCATTTATACAAAAAATAACGTATTAGTGAGTGAAAAGTTTGGAGATTTCGAGGAAAAACGTTACTTTTGCAGAGGATTTTTCTTATAAACCTAAAGGAATGACTTTCACTCGTTGGACGAAATATATTGCATGTTTGGGCACCTTACTGATTTCTACTCAGTTAGGGGCGCAGCCATTAAACTGTAAAGACTCTGTTAAGCACCAGAAACTACACGATCAGATGTGGGCATTATGTACCCAGGAGGATGTCCATAAGGTTTATGCTGCATGTTGGGAATATCAGGCTCATTGTAAGGAAGAGAAGGATAACCAGGGGTATTACGATTCTTGGGTATGCGGCATCATGTATAATCTGGACCGTATGAATATCCGCGATGCTTATCATATTGCCAATAAGTTGAAGGACGATCTCGTGGCACGCGGAAGTGAGGTGTCGGAAGAGTTGTATTTGGCTCCCAAGATGCTGGGGCATATCTTTAATGCCTGTGGCGATATACCAGGGGCGCTGAAAGAACTGGAAAAGGCTATCGAACTGATTAAAGGTACGCGCTATGAAGAAGGCGGACTGAGCTTCCTGTATTTGGGTATGGCTCATATCCAACTGAATAACGATAGTGAGGAAACCTTGAAGTGGTTGGACAAGGACCTGGAGGAGCTGGCCAAGCACAAGGATCATCGTGAATACTGGCGTGGAATGGCTAATGCTTATGCCATGAAGGCTATTGTGAAGTTCAAACAGCACCATTATGCCGCATTCCGTGAGCTCTATGCGTTGGCAGAAAAGGCAGATAGCATGAATGCCACACCTTCCGCTGATTTGTTCCTGCCTTATGCCCGTATCTATAAGACCCTGTACGATGGTAACACCAGTAAGGCGCTGGCCGATGCTGAGAAGATGGCGAATATGAAGGAGAGCTACCTGATGCGTTGCGACATCTACAGATATATAGGTGATAACGAAAAGGCATTCCTCACCCAGCGCGAGCTGATGCATAAGCGTGACTCCATCACAGGTGTCATCATTGCAGAGAACATCCAGAAGCAGGAGGAGGAGATGGTGCTGCTGAAGCAGGGCCAGAAGGCTGCCCGTGTGATGAATATCGTGCTGGTCATTGCAATGGTCATGGCGATGATGCTGATTGTGGGACTTGCTCTGACCATTTATGGCAAACGCCGTTACCAGGATATCCTGCTTAAGAAGAATAAGGAACTGAAGAAAGCCTATAAACAGGCGGCTGCTGCCGACGAGATGAAAACGGAGTTTATCCGCAACGTCAGTCACGAGATCCGTACACCGCTCAACATTATCAACGGATTTACCCAGTTGCTGACAGAGGATAATGCCCAGTTTGCGCCAGAGGAGCGCAAGAGTCTGGGCGACACCATCAGCAAAAACACCCGACAGATTACATCGTTGGTCAACAAGATGCTGGCTCTGGCCAACGAGCATACCAAGGATCTGCTGAAGGATGTAGAGGCGACTGATGCACTTGACATCTGCCATAAGGCACTCAGTGCGATGCCTGAGGTAGATGCTGCGCGTGTACGAATAGAACTGGCTGATCTGACGAATAGTGATAACAAGATACTGGAAACCCATAGCGATAGCTTGTTGCAGATGCTGGGTAATATCCTTGAGAATTCGGCGAAGTTTACCGATGAGGGCTATATCCGACTGATTCTGAAGAAAGATAAGACCCACTTCCACTTTACGATCGAGGATACCGGATGCGGCATCCCTGTTGATAAGGTGGACACCATCTTTGAGCGCTTCACCAAAGTCAATGCGTTCAAGGAAGGACTGGGACTGGGACTGGCCTATTGCCACGAAACTGTGGAGAAGCTGGGAGGCACCTTGAAGCTCGACCAAACGTCGGAAAGAGGCACTTCCTTTACACTGAGCTTGCCTATTAAACTTAAAACAACATTATAATTATGGTAAATCAACAAACAGAGCAAGGTAGTAAGGCCTACCTCATTTCAATTGTCATGGTCGCAGTGCTTGGCGGCCTGCTGTTCGGATACGATACAGCTGTTATTTCCGGAGCAGAAAAGGGATTGCAGGCATTCTTTATGGAGTCAAAGGATTTTGCCTATACTGATGGCTGGCATGGATTTACATCGGCCAGTGCCTTGATAGGCTGTATCATCGGTTCGGCCATCTCAGGCTTCCTCGCTACTAACTTAGGACGTAAGAAGTCATTGATCATCGCTGGTTTGCTGTTCTTTGTGTCAGCGCTGGGTTCTATGGATCCAGAGTTCTTGTTCTTTGAGTATGGTCAGCCAAGCTACTCTTTGGCTTTGATGTTCAATGTCTATCGTGTGATTGGTGGTATTGGTGTTGGCTTGGCATCGGCCATCTGCCCGATGTATATCGGCGAGGTGGCTCCTTCTAATATAAGAGGTATGTTGGTATCGTGGAACCAGTTTGCCATTATCTTCGGTCAGCTGGTGGTTTACTTTGTCAACTTCTTCATCCTGGGCGATCATCTGCAGCCGCTGGTCGAGGAGATGGGTAAGGGTATTGCTGCCATCAATCCAGCTGCTCAGTGGACCGTTACTACAGGTTGGCGTTATATGTTCGGTAGCGAGGCTGTTCCTGCAGGACTCTTTGCCTTGCTCATCTGCTTTGTGCCCGAAACCCCACGTTATCTGGTAAGCATCGGTGAGGACAAGAAGGCTGAGGGTATTCTGGCCAAGATCAATGGCGCACAGAAGGCCCAGCAGATTCTGCAGGATATCAAGGATACCATGGTGGTTAAGACCGAGAAGCTGCTCACCTATGGTGCACTCTGCATCTTCGTGGGTATCATGTTGTCGGTATTCCAGCAGGCAGTGGGTATCAATGCCGTGCTCTACTATGCACCACGTATCTTTGGCGATATGGGTATGGACAACCCGATGATCCTGACCGTATTCATGGGTATCATCAATATCTCATTCACCCTGGTGGCTGTGTTCACCGTTGAGAAGTGGGGACGTAAGCCGCTGTTGATTAGTGGTTCGCTGGGTATGGCCTTGGGTGCCTTCGGTGTGGCTGTCACCTTCGGACATGCCGGACTTGAGATGCTGACCGCCGTATCGTTGCTGGTTTATTCGGCTTCGTTCATGTTCTCTTGGGGCCCCATCACCTGGGTGCTCATTGCCGAGATATTCCCCAATACCATCCGTGGTGGTGCTGTGGCTATCGCTGTAGCGTTCCAGTGGATCTCAAACTTCATCGTCAGCTCATCGTTTGTGCCTATGTTCAACATGCACCTTTCTGAGGGTGACGACTTCGGCCACTGGTTTACTTACGGACTCTATGGTATTATCTGCGTAGTGGCAGCCCTGTTTGTATGGCGCCTTGTGCCCGAGACCAAGGGTAAGACACTCGAGGATATGAGTAAGATGTGGAAAGATAAACTCACAAATAATTAACTTTTTGACATATGAAGAAGATTTTAGTAGCAGAAGACAACGACAGTAATTACGTTCTGATGACGTATCTGTTGAAGAAGGATTTCGAGTTTGATCGTGCAAAGAATGGTCAGATCGCAGTTGAGATGGCAGATAGTGGTCTTTACGACCTGGTGTTGATGGACATTAAGATGCCAGTCATGGATGGCTTGGAGGCTACCCGCCGTATCAAGGCCCAGCATCCTGAACTGCCAGTTGTAGCCTTGACGGCCAATGCTTTCGACAGCGATCGCCAGATGGCTCAAGAGGCAGGTTGTGTGGGCTTCCTGTCGAAACCCGTTAATCGCGACGAGTGCATGAAGCTGATCAAATCTCTGTTAGGAGAGTAATCATAAAGAAAAAGGCTTGAGTCGGATAAGTGACTCAAGCCAATTCTAAATCGAAAGCCTGCTGTAGATGAGCTACGGCAGGATTTTTTTCTGCCATCACCTCATATTGTTCGCGGCGTGATAGTATCTTTGGCTTCTCTTTCTGTTCGGCCACTCTGACGGTGAGTTCTATCTGGTTGTTCCGCAGATAGATCTGCAGCGTCTTGGCCACACTTTTCTGGATGTTCTCTATTTCCTGTTTGATCAGCTCGTTGTCTACAACCAGTTCTATGGTTGGGAATTCGCTGATCATCGGGTTCATGTTCTTCATACGTGTGGCAATGCCGCTCAGATTCTTTGGCATGCGGTTACACATCGACATCCATTGGAACTCCAGATCGGTTTGTGTAAATACGGCATCGGTAACAGTCTCCTGGGCGGTAGGCATGTTGATAGAGCCAGGTATAATCTGAATACCGCCCTTCTTGGTGCCGTTGTCCTGATGGCGTAGCTTGTTCCATGAGAATCCTATGCCGCCAAGGGGGATGTTGGGCTTTGCCGATGGGGCAGTGGTGGTGCTGGTTGTGCGTGATGTACTGCTGCTACCAGCAGCGCTGGCAGTACTGGTTGATACAGCAGGTTCAGCCGCGGCTACCTGCGGGGCCGTGGTCTTCTTGGGCTGCGACTGCTGAATCAGGTTCTTAAACAGGGATTTCAGTCTTCGGGGCTTACGCCCCGCACTCACGCCATCCTCCGCAGGCTGGGTGATCTGTGCTATTTCTATCAGTGTGAGTTCTACCAGCAGTCGTTTATTGCTCGACTGGCGGTAGTTGATGTCGCACTGGTTCATCAGTTTCAAGGCCTCATAGAGGAATGGTATCTGGCATCGTTTAGCCTGTTCCTCATAGCGTTGGCGCATCTGGTCGCTTACTTCGAGTAGGGGCAGTGTCTGCGGGTCGCGGGCCATCAGCACGTTGCGTACATGCTTGGCCAGTCCCTGAATCATCAGTCCGCCATCAAAACCTTTGTTGATTACCGAGTTGAGCAGTACCATGATATCGCTCACCTTGTTATCAATTGCCAAGTCGATAATCTTGAAGTAGTTCTCGCTGTCCAGCACGTTCAGGTCCTCAATCACCTTCTCGTAGGTGATGTTACCCTGACAGAACGAGGCTGCCTGGTCGAAGATTGAGAGGGCATCGCGCATACCGCCATCCGCCTTCTCGGCAATCACGGCTAATGCCTGCTCCTCATAGCTGATACCTTCCTGCTCGGCCACATGCTTCAGGTGGTCGATGGTGTTGCGGATGGTCATACGTTCAAAGTCGTATATCTGGCAACGGCTCAGGATGGTAGGCAGTATCTTATGCTTCTCGGTGGTAGCCAGGATGAAGATGACGTGTGCGGGTGGCTCCTCGAGCGTCTTCAGGAATGCGTTGAAGGCTGCGGTCGAGAGCATGTGCACCTCGTCGATGATAAACACCTTGTACTTGCCCAACTGCGGTGGGATGCGGGTCTGCTCCATGAGGGTCTTGATGTGCTCTACCGAGTTGTTCGAGGCAGCGTCGAGTTCAAAGATGTTCAGCGAGCGCTGCTCGTTGAACGACTGGCACGACTCACACTCGTTACATGCCTCTCCTTCGGCAGTAGGGTGCTGGCAGTTGATGGCCTTGGCGAAAATACGTGCACAGGTGGTCTTGCCCACACCTCTTGGACCACAGAACAAGTAGGCGTGCGCCAGTTTGCCGCTCTTGACGGCATTCTTGAGCGTGGTGGTGAGAGCAGCCTGTCCAACCACCGTGTCAAAACTCAGCGGACGGTATTTTCTGGCTGAAACGATATATTCCATATTGCTTATGATAAATTTTTGTGCAAAGATACAAAATAATTTAGAATTAAGAATTAAGAATTAAGAGTTTTTTGTAACTTTGCAGCCAAATAAGAATAATATGAAAGTTTTGACGAGTATAAAGGCTTATGCGCTGAGGATATGGCAATCGGACTATTTTAAATATGCCGTGGTTTGTATCCTGGGAGTGCTGTTGGTTGGCTTCCTCGACGATAATAGTCTGTGGAGTCATTTCCAGAACCGCCAGCGTATCGCAGATCTTGAGGAGGAAAAGCTGAAGTATGAGTCTGATTACCAGCGTGATCAGGCTCAGATCAAGGAACTCGACCGAAACCCGAAGGCTATTGAGAAGATAGCACGCGAGCGTTATTTTATGAAGGCCGATGATGAGGATATCTTCGTGCTGAGTGATGACGATCGTGAAGCCAAACCACTGGAGAGCAATGAAAGAGTTGAATAAGATACAAACCGCTATTTTCCTGTTTGGTGGTATCCTGATGGCCATTGGTGCCGGAACCACGTTGTTAGGATGGGGTAGTGCCCCCTATATCTATGCCTTAGGCGCATTGGGTTTTGCCTCGATGCAGATGCTGCAGCGCTATGAGGGCAGTAATTTCACCATCCGTAGGTTGCGCCGTATGCAGGTGCTGAGCGATGTGCTGTTCCTGGCAGCTGCGGTGCTGATGTTTGCCAACATGGGCAACGTGTTTGGATTAAGCTATATTACCTATATAGAATATGTGTTCAACAAGTGGGTGATTGTACTCCTCATCGCCGCCTTGCTTCAACTCTATTCTATGCACAGAATCGGCAACGAACTCGATAAAGAGGCAAAAAAATAATTAAAAGTTTGCGCATTTGTTTTAAAATGCGCAAAATTATTTTTCTACATCAATATATCGTTGTACTTTTGCGCCCGAAAACAATATGTTATGAACAAAATATTCTACGCATTACTAACAGCCGTTACATTCGTATCATGTGCTGAGTCATACACAATCCAAGGTTCGACATCTGTGTCGGCCCTCGACGGCAGCAAATTATACCTTAAGACCATGGTTAACGATGAGATGAAGAATCTCGACTCGTGCGATGTGGTACATGGAAAGTTTAAGTTTACAGGTCTGCTTGATACCATCAAGCTGGCCAACCTCTATATGGATGATGAACCCCTGATGATGCCTATCGTGATAGAGCAGGGCGATATCGAGATTCATATCGACAATGCCAGCCGTACCGTTACTGGTTCGCCACTCAACGAGAAGCTCTACGAGTTTATGAAGCGTCACGACCAGCTGGGCAACGAGCTCGCCGAGCTCTCGCACAAGCAGAGCCAGATGCTGCTCGAGGGTATCGACGAGGATATCATCAATCGTAAGCTCTCTATTGAGGCCGCTCGTATTGCGCAGCAGGAAGACTCGCTGGTCACCAACTTCATCGTCGAGAACTTCGACAATGTGCTGGGACCTGGTGTGTTCATGATGGTTACAGGCAGCTACCAGTATCCTATCCTCACCCCTCAGATTGAGGATATCATGAGTAAGGCCACCAAGAAGTTCAAGGCCGATCCCTACGTGAAGCAGTACTATCAGATTGCCAACGAGATTCAGGCCCGTCAGAACGGTCTGGTTGAAGATGTAACGCCAGCCAAAGCACCAGCTAATGCAACTCCCGCCAATGAAAATCCTGATTCAACACGGAACGCTCGTTAATGAGAACAACATATTCGACGGTTCTGTCATCGTCGAAGATTCTAAGATAACTAAGATTGTAGAAGGAAACACCGTCCCGAATGCGTCGTTCGATGAAGTGATCGATGCTTCGGGATGTTTTGTACTCCCAGGTCTGATTGATGATCATGTACACTTTCGTGAGCCTGGACTGACGGCTAAGGCCGATATCGACAGCGAGAGTAGGGCTGCGGCAGCAGGTGGTGTCACCACTTATTTCGATATGCCCAACTGTGTACCGCAGACCACTACCATCGAAGCCCTCGAGGAAAAGTTCAAGCTGGCAGCTCAGAAAAGTCACGTCAACTACAGTTTCTTTTTTGGCGCCACCAACGATAATGTCGAGTTGTTTTCTCAGCTCGACTCGCACCGTATTCCTGGCATCAAGCTCTTCATGGGCAGTTCTACGGGTAATATGCTGGTGGATCGTCGCGAGGCACTCGAGAAGATTTTCTCTACCGCCCAGATGCCCATCATGGTGCATTGCGAGGATACCGATATCATCAATCGCAATATGGCTGAGGCTAAACTTAAGTATGGCGATGATCCCAAGGTGATTCATCACCCGGAGATCCGTAGTGCCGAGGCCTGCTATCAGAGTACCCGGCTCGCCGTTGAGCTGGCTGTCAAGCATCACGCGCGCCTGCATATTGCTCATCTTACAACGGCTAAGGAGCTGGAGCTTCTTGCCGATGGCATCACTGCCGAGGTGACTCCCTCGCATCTCTATTTCTGCGATCGCGACTACGCCTCATTAGGCACGCGCATCAAGTGCAATCCAGCCATTAAGAGCGAGGCCGATCGCGATGCCTTGCGCCAGGCTGTGGCCGATGGACGTATCGCTGTGATTGGTACCGACCATGCGCCCCATCTGTTAGAGCAGAAGGAGGGTGGTTGCTGCAAGGCTGCCAGTGGCATGCCCATGCTGCAGTTCTCACTTGTCACCATGCTCGAACTGGTTGATCAGGGTGTGCTCAGCCTCGAACGCTTAGTCGAGCTGATGTGCCATCGTCCAGCCGATCTCTTCGAGGTGCGTAACCGAGGCTATCTGCGCGAGGGCTATCAGGCCGACATCGTGCTGGTTCGTCCTAACACTGGCTGGACTGTCACCAAGGCTGTCATCCAGAGCAAGTGCGGCTGGAGCCCCATGGAGAACCACATGTTCCTGTGGCGTGTGGAGCGTACTCTTTGCAATGGTCATACCGTCTATCAGCATGGCGAGGTAGATACCAACTATATCGGTCAACCTGTTTCTTTCCGATGAAGATCACCTATCGCATCTCTGAGCTGGTGCCCTATATCAACTGGGTGTACTACTACTTTGCCTGGCAGGTGAAGGAGGAGGGCGAGAAGCAGCGTATGCAGCAGGAGGCACTTGCCAAGCTGCGGGAGCTGGAGGATAAGTACCAGGTACATGCTGTTTTCGAACTCTTCGATGCACGTAGCGAGGACGACGATATCGTCATCTTCCGCAGTATGCTGTGTCCCGATTGTGGTGTCAAGCATCCTGTGCGTGTGGCAGCCATCCCGTGTCTGCGCCAGCAGCAGGGGCAGCCGCCATATCTGTGTCTGGCTGATTTTATTTCGCCCAAAGCCTCCAAGATAGGTCTTTTTGCCACCACTGTTGATATTGGTTTGGAGACCGATTTCGATAGCGACGTGTATCAGAAGATGCTCACCCAGCTGTTGGCCGATCGATTGGCCGAGGCAGCTGCCGAGCGCCTGCACGAGCAGGTGCGCAAGGAGTTCTGGGGCTATGCCAAGGACGAGAACCTGAGCATCGACGATATGCTGATAGAGCGTTTCCAGGGCATTCGTCCGGCAGTAGGCTATCCCTCACTGCCCGATACCAGTATGAATTTCCTGCTCGATGAGATTCTGGATATGAAGCAGATAGGCATCCGTCTCACGGAGAGTGGTGCCATGAAGCCCCATGCCAGTGTTTCTGGCATGATGATATCCAACCCTAAAGCCCGTTATTTCTCGATAGGAAAGATTGGTGAGGACCAGTTGCAGGATTATGCCCGTCGTCGTGGAATCCCCGCCGAGGTTTTACGTAAGTGGCTTAATGTCTGATTTTTACCTTTTTACCTTTTTACCTTTTCCAATTTTAGTACCACGATTTCTCCTGTGGCGCCAAAGCGGAACGGAATCAGTCCTCCAAGACCAGCTGTGACAAACAGCGACTGCTTGCCTTCCGTGTACCAGCCGTTCCACTCAATGTTCAGCATGTCCATCGGGCTCCATCCCAGCAGTCTGAACTGCATGTCGTGCGTATGACCGCTCAGGGTGAGCTGTGCGCGCCCGTCGGGCACTGTGGTTCGTCGCCATGATGCGGGTTCGTGTTCCAGCATGATGATGAAGCCATTGGTGTTGGCCAGTGTCTTTCTGATATTGCCCAGTTGTGGGAATTTATTGCCGTCGCCATCGTTCTCCATGCCGGCAATGGTTATGTGCTGTCCACCACGGCTGATGGTGCGGTGTTCGTTCTGTAGCAGCTGCCAGCCCATCTGCTTTTCCAGTCTGATCAGCTCTGGTAGTCTCTGCACCCGATGATGTTCTTCGCCGCTGTGCAGATATTTGTCGTAGTCGTGATTGCCCAGCACGCTGTACACACCGTCTTTCGCTTTCAGGCTGCTCAGCAGTTGTTTGTGCTCCAGCAGTTCCTCAGGCTGTATGTTCTGCAGGTCGCCGGTAAACACAATCATGTCGGCGTGTTGTGCGTTCATCGTGTCCACGGCGCGCTGCAGCAACCATTGTCTGTTGCCGCTCATGGTACCCACGTGAGCATCGGAAAAGAGCACAATCTTGTAGCCGTCGAAGGCCTTGGGAATGTCGGGCGATGTGTAGGTCTGGTGGTTTACCTCCAGTTTCTCGAAGCCCACAAATGCGCCGTACAGTACCACATACCATATCAGCATGGTGGCTGCAACCCCCACCAGGTTGCCGTAGTTCTTTCTCTTCTTCTCTGTCTTCTTGCTGTGCAGATGTCGAGCCTTGTACAGAGCCAGGCCAGCGGCCGAGCATAGCATATACGCCCACTTGGGTGCTGTTATCAGCCCCATCATCAGCAGGTATATATATAATAAGGTGATGTTGTCGGGGATAAAGTGCGTTTCGTAGGTCAGTATCACGGTCAGTACCAGCTGTATCACTGTTGGCAGCCAGTACAGCAGTCGGCGTTGTTGGGCGAAACGGTGCCGCCAATAGTGCAGGTCGAGGTACAGATCGGGTACCAGGATCAGCAGCAGAAACAGGTATGGCGCGCGTGCTATCATTGATCGGGGTTTTCTACAAAGCCCTGGTATTTTGGATCGAGTGCCGACATCACCGAGTCGTAAGCCTGTCGCAGGGTAGCCTCTACGTTTTCAGGACCCTTTCCTACGGGGTAGATAGGCTCGTGGATGGTCAGCGTCATCGGGTGCCAGTTCACAAAGTTGAACCCCTTCATGCGTGGCAGGATGTCGAACGAGCCGTTGATGGTCAGTGGTACCACGGGCAGCTGCAGTTCGTCGGCCAGTGCAAAGGCACCTTTTCTGAATGTGCCCATGTGGCCCGTAAACGAGCGTGCGCCTTCGGGGAACACCGTTACGCTGTAGCCCTCCTTCAGTATCTCGCGTGCGTTGTCGTATGTCTGTCTGATCTTGCTGGGTCCGCGCTTATCCACGAATATCTGATGGCTCTTCTCGCAGGCATAGCCCAGAAAAGGTATTTTTCTCAGTGCCTGTTTCATCATCCACTTGAAGTTACGGTTCAGATGTCCGTAAATCAGGAAGATGTCGAATGAGCCCTGATGGTTGGCCACAAACACGTAGCTCTGGTTTTCCTCCAGATGCTGTCGCCCCTCCACTTTGACGGGTATCAGAAACATTTTCAGGATTATTTTTCCCCATATGTGTCCGGGGAAATAGCTCCAGAAGTGGCCGTTGCCAAGTGTGGTACCCACGCCCACCTCAAGTGCTGTAATCATCGTCATCAGCACAATCCCCGGCAGGCAGATGAAAAATTGGTAGATTCTATATAGTAAGGTAATCATAAAGTTCAAAGTTCAATGCTCAATGTTCAATGTTCAATCTTCGGATATCGTCTCGTCCAGCCGTCCCAGCGCAGTTTCATCACGCCGAAGAAGGCTTCGCCGAATATGCCGCCACTCATCTTGCTCACGCCCTCCTGGCGGTTCACGAATATCACGCTCACCTCCTTGATCTTAAAGCCGATCTTATAAGCGGTATACTTCATCTCTATCTGGAAGGCATAGCCCTTGAAGCGGATCTTGTCGAGCTCGATAGTCTGTAGCACGCGTCGCTTGTAGCACTTGAAGCCGGCAGTGGTGTCGTGTACGTTGAATCCTGTTATCAGACGCACGTATTTCGAGGCGAAGTAGCTCATCAGCACGCGTCCGATGGGCCAGTTCACCACGTTCACACCGCTCACATAGCGGCTGCCGATAGCCACGTCGTAGCCCTCGTCGTGACAGGCGGCATAGAGGCGGGGCAAGTCGTTGGGGTCGTGACTGAAGTCGGCGTCCATCTCAAATATGTATTCGTAGTCGCGCTCCAGCGCCCACTTAAAACCTGCGATGTAGGCTGTTCCTAGTCCTAATTTGCCGCTACGCTCCACTAAGTGCAGTTGTCCGCCAAACTCGGTAGCCATCAGGTTGCGCACGATGGCGGCGGTGCCGTCGGGCGATCCATCGTCGATCACCAGTATATGGAAACACTTCTCCAGACCGAATATGGCGCGGATGATTTTCTCGATGTTTTCCTTCTCGTTATAAGTAGGAATGATAACTATACTATCACTCTGATGCATTCTTTTTTATGTTTAAGCGCTGCAAAGATACGAATAAGTGAGCACAATACAAAGCAAAAAACGTTTTTTTTGCTTTTATTGTCGAACGGTAGTATCTTGGAGCGTAGCTCAGAGTACGAATAAGTGAGCACAATACAAAGCAAAAAACGTTTTTTTTGCTTTTATTGTCGAACGGTAGTATCTTGGAGCGTAGCTCAGAGTGCGAATAAGTGAGCACAAAAGAGTGGTGGATACTTTTTTTATGTCGTTTTTAGGGATGTTTCTGCAAAAACACTCCCGACAATTTGCAGATGTGATGACTTGTTTGTAAATTTGTAGAAACAAAATAAACAAGGCCTACACCTATATATGAGAGCTAACAGTATTAATCCAGGTTCATCTTCATGGTATGCTTTCCTCGAGATGGGCGCCAGACTTGTACACTCGCCTGATAGACTTGTTCTTACTGAGCGAGATAATGATTATGGTATGCGCTACTGATGATGGGTGTACCAATTGTGCAACTTTATAGATTTAACTGTATGACGATAATAAGAAAGGAGTTCAGAACTCTTTTAGGGTTAGTATGGCCCCATGATAGACGGCTTCTGAAGGAGGAATTGAAGAAGATTGCTCACGGTATGAACGTGGTATATAGCGATTCTGATCCGGAAGAACTGGAGACTGTCTTTAACCGACTGAAGCAGGATCCGCACGTGCTGCTGATGTATCACACCATCAGTGGCAAGGGATTGCGGATTATTTATTGTTATATACGTGAGAACAATCAAAAGGCCGATGACACATCGTGGCGAGCCCAACCCCGACGGCAGCACAGAAGATTAATCGTTTCACTTAAAAAAACAAACTACTTATGGTAAAGATTTCATGGAAGAAGGTTGTCAAGGTCATTAAGTTTTTGTCTTTTGGTGGTCTTTAATGACCTTTCTTTCTTGCTAAATGTACACCCGCAGAGGCTCGAACTCTGGACACCCTGATTAAGAGTCAGGTGCTCTACCAACTGAGCTACGGGTGCATCATTTTGGTGGTCTTTAATGACCTTTCTTTCTTGCTAAATGTACACCCGCAGAGGCTCGAACTCTGGACACCCTGATTAAGAGTCAGGTGCTCTACCAACTGAGCTACGGGTGCATCATTTTTAGCTTTGAATCAGCTCTCTTGCTGAATTGCGGGTGCAAAGGTACTGACTTTTTTTGAAACCACCAAACTTTTTTGCGATTTTCTTTCAAAAAAGACTAAAAATCTCTTGTATTCATGAATCCTTCGAGGTTTTCATACCTTCTTTTCATCATTCTGGTGTAGATATTACGAATCCAAATGGTGTGGGTAACGACGAATGTCAGACCCAGTACGCACATAAATACATAGGTCCAGGTGAGTCCTACCAGCAGGTAACCCAGACCGGTGATGAGCACAGGACCGAAGAACGCAAACATTTCGATGACAAGCTGGCGTCCATTCTCAAAATTACCTTTAGCGGTCATCTTGAGCTGCAAGGGGATGGTTTGCTTGTTATATACAGCCAGCTGGAAGATGATGAAGTGCAGGAATCCTGCTGTCATCAGCATGTAGGCGAAGAGCATCAAGAGCGTGTACTTGCCTTCGAATACGGCTGGCAGCATGATGACAAACGGAATGATGAGTATCGCACTGTAGAAAAGGAACTTGGCACGCAGTAGTGCGATGATACTCTCGCGGTGCATCATCAGCAGTTCGATGTAGTTACCTTCCTGTCCCATTACCTTGATGAGTGCAGTGGCACTGTAGATGGCAAAGCAGTACATGCACCAGAAGTTCTGCAACAGCTCGCCGTCGTAGATATCGGTATAAGTCACCAGTAGCGAGAATACCACCACCAGTACCAGACTCATGATGCAACGGCTGCGCATGGTCTTATTGCGAAGATTCGACTTGAGCTCAATCTTCAGGTATTCGCCAATCAGACCGAAGCGGTTGAAGAATGCAAACTGCGACACGTGCTTGAGTGCGCGTTCGCTTTTCTTCGATATCTCCTCATATACATATTTAAACTGGAAATAGCGGTTCACAAAGAACAAACCGGCTATAAGGAGCAGTACCACCGGCAGGAAGTACCACGACATGGCCGCATCAGAATATGCGTTGAAGGCTTTCTCGATGGCTGTTGCCACGTGGTTGAGGTTGAACAGCATGGGCGAGTAGGGCAGTGCATAGAGAGCCAAGGCAGGGATGAGCCAGAGCACTTTACGGTTAATCAGTGTGCGGAAGAAGAGGTAGATCTGGCTGTTGAGAATCATCAGCATCTCGGCTGCTATCACCTCATAGAACACGAGTGCAAAACTCTCGCCAGCAACGAGCAGGATAATGGCATAGGGCACAAACATGCAGAGCCAAAGGAAATTATAGCCGCTGAGGTGCTCGCCTACGAGGAAACACTCGATGGCGGTATAGCGCGAGATGGGTTGCAGGATGTAAGGTTTCACCATCATGCCTGGTGTGGTCTGAACGATGAAACGTAACAGGAAGTCGATGACCAGATAGATGGCTGCCACACCGAGCATGGTGCCTGCCTCGCCTTCTGCAGCTGCACCGATGATGCATCCATACATAATCAGATAGAGGCCGAACATGGCCGCACCAAAATAGATTAATCCCTTTGCCCATTTGTTTTGTTCGAACGCCGGGCTGCGTTTGTAGCTAAGGTTCGTATTCTTACGAAGCAAGCGATACAGTTGAAATTTGTTCATTTTAAGTTCTGTTTTATCTTAAGTCAATAATCTCTGCTTTTGGAAAGTCTTTCGAGTTGAATTTAAACTGGCTGTCGGCCAGCTTCTCCTTCTTGATATTGCTGATGTCGAAGGTGGTCCACTTCTTGCCTTGCAGCAGTTTCACCTGCGTGGGCTGATAGCTCTTCTTGTCGACACTGATGAACAGCTCCTTGATTTTGCGCTCGTTCGAGTTGGCTGTCAGGTGTACCACGTAGTTGTTGCCTGTGGTATTCATCGTGTAGGCATAGCCGCGCTTGTAGAGGTGGATGAAGTTGTAGGGATTGATGGCCTGCAACTGTGCCTCGGTGGGATTGCTCACGTTCACCTCGTCGTTATGCTTCATGTAGGTCCACTGGGTCTTGCCGTCGAACCACACGGTAGCCTGAGGCGTGGTGGCATAGAATTTCTTGCCTTTGATGGCGATGGTGCCACTGGTATTGCCGCTGGTGGCTGTCATCTTGAAGTTGGCTTTTACGCCCGTCTGGGCAGTGATACTGGCAGCAGCTTTGTCGAGAACCGTCTTAGCCGACTGCGCATAACATGTTAATAATGAACAGTGCATAGTGAATAGCGCTACCACTGCCACTCTTATCAAACCTATTCTTTTCATTATCGTAAATTGCTTAAAAGATTATTTAAACTGTTTTCGTCCTGAATGAGCACCTCACGGGGTTTCGATCCCATGGCAGCGCCTACCACTCCGGCTCGCTCCAGCTGGTCCATCAGTCGTCCGGCACGGTTGTAGCCGATGGCGAACTTACGCTGGATGAGTGAGGTCGAACCGCTCTGGTTCATCACGATCAGTCGGGCTGCATCGTCGAAGAGTGGGTCGAGGTGTGCCATATCCACATCCTTGTCGCTACCGTCGCCCAGATCGCTCTCAGGCATATCGGGCTCTGGCAATTCGAATGGCTCGCCATAGCTCTGCTGGTCGCTGATGTACTCGTTGATGCGCTCCACCTCGGGTGTGTCAACAAAGGCGCACTGTACACGCTCGGGCTCTGATCCGCCTACCAGCGCCAGCATGTCACCACGACCAATCAGCTGCTGTGCACCTGTGCGGTCGAGGATGGTCTTCGAGTCGATACCGGCCGACACCTTGAAGGCGATACGACTTGGGAAGTTGGCCTTGATGGTACCGGTAATGATGTTGGTGGTGGGTCGCTGGGTAGCGATGATCATGTGGATACCCACGGCGCGTGCCAGCTGTGCGATACGTGCAATAGGCAGCTCAACCTCCTTGCCGGCGGTCATGATCAGGTCGCCGAACTCATCGATCACAACCACGATATATGGCAGGAAACGATGTCCGTTGTTCGGATTCAGCTGGCGGGCAATGAACTTCTGGTTGTACTCCTTGATATTGTGTGCACGTGCCGACTTCAGCAGGTCGTAGCGTGTATCCATCTCCTTACAGAGCGAGTTCAGCGTGCGTACCACCTTGGTCACGTCGGTGATGATAGGATCGGCCTCCTCATCGGGCACCTTGGCCAGGAAGTGGTTGCAGATAGGCTCATAGAAACTGAACTCCACCTTCTTCGGGTCAACCAGCACAATCTTCAGCTCGGCTGGATGCTTCTTATATAATAAAGAGGTAATAATGGCGTTCAGACCTACCGACTTACCCTGTCCGGTAGCACCAGCCACCAGCAGGTGGGGCGCCTTGGCCAGGTCGAACATGAACACCTCGTTGGTAATGGTCTTACCGATGGCGCAAGGCAGCTCCATCTTCGACTCCTGGAACTTCTTCGAGTTCAGGATTGATTCCATCGAAACGGTCGAAGGCTTGGCGTTAGGTACCTCGATACCTACGGTACCCTTACCGGGCATGGGGGCGATGATACGGATGCCGAGCGCTGCCAATGAGAGGGCGATATCGTCCTCCAGGTTCTTCACCTTCTGGATGCGCACACCCTGTGCCAGCGTGATTTCATAAAGCGTGATGGTAGGACCAACAGTGGCCTTGATGCTCGATATCTCAACGCCGAAGGTGCGGAGCACATCTACGATGCGGTTCTTGTTGGCTGTCTGCTCAGCCATGTCGATATAGGGCTTGCCATCGTTATCATATTTCTTCAGCAGGTCGAGTGTGGGGTAGTGGTAGTGCTCCAAATCGCGCTTGGGGTCGTAGGGCTCCATGCTCTTCATGTCGTCTACCAGTGTCTTGGCGTTAGCGGTCTCAGTATCGCCTTTGGCTTCTTCAACCACCATCTCGATATCGTTTTCGCCCTTAGGTGCCTTGGGCGCGGCAGGCTTCTCGGCCTTCACCACAGGAGCAGGCTCTGGAGTAACGGTCTCATCGCGATAGCCTTCGTCGATGACCACTGCACCGCCATCCTCATCGAAGATAACCTCCGACTTGCCTGGATCGTCGAATACCAACTGCTCGGTCTCCTCTTCAGGGGCATTATAGGTGTCGCCTTCGCCGGCTCTGCTCACCGTGAACTTCACCTTGTCGATATAGCGCACAGGGTTCAGCATCTTACGGATGAAGATGACAGTGGCTGCGCTGAAGTAGGTGAGGAAGGCGATGGCTATCAGTGCCAGGAGTGCCGTCAGTCCGGGCGCTCCTACCAGATTGCCGATATAGTTACTGATGTACATGCCATGATCGCCGCCGGGGCTGAAGCTCTGGTCGGCAAACAAGGGCTGCAGAAAGGTGGCCAATGCCACCGAAGCCCATATCAGCAGCAGTGCTACCGACAGCGACCACTTGAGCAGGTTCACACGGTAGGCCTTCATCAGGTGGATACCATACACAAAGAGCAGCACGGGCAGCAGGAATGCTGGCAGTCCGAAGCAGCGCTTGATGAGGAACCATGCGGCATACGCACCAAACGAGCCGCAGGTATTGGCAAATTCATGGTTCTCGTTGAGCAACTCGCCGTCGCGAGGCTCTTCTATCAGTGTCTGGTCGGCAGCACCTGTGGTGAAATAGGATACGAATGCGAAACACAGGTATATCGAGATGCCGAACAGGATAGCGCCTGAGATAAAGCTCAAACGCTCCATATTTTCGTTGCTTGTAGTCTTTTTCTTGCTCTTCTTCATATAGTTTTACGACATTTTCGTGCAAAAGTAGCTGAAAAAAATTAGATTTCATCATAAATCGGGATTTTTTTTATAATTTTGCACGCAGAAATGAAAAAGTTAATACAAAACAAGGTAGATAAGAAGGAAATGTCGACCCTTCCGCGCGTAATTTATTCCGGAAGGATTGTGGTGGTCGTATCGGCTTCCGAAGCCGAACGGGCTGTCGATTACCTGTTGGCTCAACCTGTGCTCGGATTCGATACGGAGACACGTCCCAGCTTCAAGAAGGGTGTGCACCATAAGTGCTCACTGCTGCAGGTGTCGTCGGCCGACTGTTGTTTCCTGTTCCGCCTGAATCACCTGGGGCTTTGTCCTGCCATCAAGCGTCTGCTTGAGGACCATACGACGACCAAGGTGGGACTGGCTTGGAAGAACGATGCGTTAGGACTGCATGAGTTGGGCGATTTCGAGATGGGCGAGTTTGTTGATTTGCAGGATATGGCCCGCCAGATCGGTATCCAAGATCAGAGCCTGGCCAAGCTTTATGCTAATGTGTTTGGCGAGCGAATCAGCAAGCGTGAGCAGCTGACTAACTGGGAGCGCGACGTGCTCGAGGAGTCGCAGAAGCGTTATGCTGCCACCGATGCATGGGCTTGTGTTCAATTGTATAAGGAGTTTAAACAAATGTTGGAAACGGATGACTATGAATTAGTTATCGTTCCTGAAATAACAACTAAGAATAATGAAGAAACTATATCTTAAGCGTGGTAAGGAGGAGAGCCTGCTCCGTTTCCACCCCTGGGTTTTCTCAGGCGCTATTCAGCAGGCCGACGAGGATTTGGAGGATGGCGACCTGGTACGTGTGTTGACTAATCATGGCGATTTTATCGCAGTGGGCCACTTCCAGAAGGGTTCTATTGCCGTGCGTGTGCTTTCGTTCCGCGATGTGGCTATCGATGCCGATTTCTGGGCTTCACGCTTAGCCTCGGCGCTCGAAGTGCGCCAATCCATCGGCATTGCCGATAATCCTCAGAACAACACCTACCGTCTGGTTCATGGCGAGGGCGACAACCTGCCCGGACTGATTATCGACGTGTACGACCGTACAGCCGTGATGCAGGCTCACAGCATTGGCATGCATCTGTGCCGTAAGGAGATAGCCGAGCAGCTGGTCAAGGTGATGGGCAGCCGTATCGACAATGTCTATTATAAGAGTGAGACCACACTGCCGTTTATGGACGACATGGAGAACGGTTTCGTGTATGGTGGTAGCGATGACAACGTGGCGCTCGAGAACGGCTTGAAGTTCTATGTCGACTGGCTGCGCGGCCAGAAGACCGGTTTCTTCGTCGATCAGCGTGACAACCGTTCGCTGCTCGAGAAGTACTCAGCTGGCAAGAGCGTGCTCAATATGTTCTGCTATACCGGTGGATTCTCGGTTTACGCCATGCGTGGCGGTGCAAAACTGGTTCACTCGGTCGACAGTAGCGCTAAGGCCATCGAGCTCACTAACCGCAATGTGGCCCTGAATTTCGAGGGCGACCAGCGTCACGAGGCTTTCTGCGAGGATGCGTTCAAGTATCTGGAGCAGGCAGGCAATAACTACGATCTGATTATCCTCGACCCACCAGCCTTTGCCAAACACCGTGGTGCGCTGCACAATGCGCTGAAGGGTTACACCCGCTTGAACAATAAGGCTTTCCAGAAGATTAAGCCCGGCGGCATCCTCTTTACGTTCAGCTGCTCGCAGGTGGTTACCAAGGATCACTTCCGCAATGCCGTCTTTACAGCAGCTGCCCAGGCAGGTCGTAAGGTGCGTATTCTGCACCAGCTGCATCAGCCAGCCGACCATCCTATTAATATCTATCACCCCGAGGGCGAATACCTGAAGGGCCTTGTACTGTTTGTAGAATAGCATCCGATTATGCTGCACAGAGTTCAGGATTTCATCGACAGGCATCAGCTGCTTGAGCGCACCGCTCTGCATCTTGTAGGCTTGAGCGGTGGGGCTGATTCTGTGGCTCTGTTGCTGATTCTGAAGGCACTTGGCTACCGGATTGAGGCGGCGCATTGTAATTTCCGTTTACGTGGCGATGAGTCGGATAGGGATGAGCAGTTTGTTCGTGATCTGTGTTGGTTATTGGAAATACCGCTACATTTAATTCATTTCGACACAAAGAGTTATGCCGAATTACATCAAGTAAGTATTGAAATGGCTGCGCGCGATTTGCGTTATAGCTATTTCCGCCAGTTGTGTCAGGATATCGGAGCAACCGATGTGTGTATTGCCCATCACCGCGACGATGCGGTAGAGACGTTGCTCATGAACCTGCTGCGTGGTGCCGGCATCCACGGACTGACGGGTATCCGCCCAAAGAATGATATCGTTCGCCGTCCATTGTTATGCCTGAACCGGCAGGAGATTCTTCAATATCTCGATTCCATCGGTCAGCCGTATGTTACTGATTCTACGAATCTGGTGCCCGATGTGATGCGCAATAAGATCCGTCTGCAGGTACTGCCTTTGCTCGAAGAAATCGCACCGGGCGCCACGGCTAATATCGATAGAACCGCTAATTATCTCCGCGAGGCCGAACAGGTGTTCCAGGCAGAGCTTAGCCGTGAGATGGCGGAGCTGGGGGGAAGCAGTTGTGATGCTGTTGCCATCGATAGACTGCTGCAATTACCTTCGCCCGAGACATTCCTGCATGAGTGGCTGATGCCTTATGGCTTTAATGCTGCGCAGACAGCACAGCTGATGAACTGTCTGGACAAGACCGGCAGTGAGTTCCGCTCAGCATCACATCTGCTGGTGGTTGACCGGAATCAGTTGGTTGTTGAGCCCGTCTGTCAACCGATGAAATCGCTTAAGATTCCCGAGACTGGCACCTATTGTGCCGCAGAGGATATGAAGCTCTGTATAGAGGAGGTTGAAGACTTAGCCATCTCTAAATCCCTGGATTGCGCTACGCTCGATGCAGCCAAGGTGCAGTTCCCGCTCATGTTGCGTCCGGTACAGCCCGGCGATCGATTCGTGCCTTTCGGCATGAAGGGCAGTAAGTTGGTGAGCGATTATCTGACCGACTTGAAGCTGAGTGTGCTGCAGAAGCGTCGTCAGTTGGTACTCACCGATGCTCAGGGCGCTATCATCTGGCTTGTAGGTCGTCGTACCGATAACCGTTTCCGTGTTTCTGATGAAACCGCGAGAATTTTACGTATCACAATTAAACATGAAGACTAAATGAAGAAGTTACTTGTATTTCTGTGTATTTTGGGCGTTGCGGCGCTGGTACTGATGGTTACCAAGCCCGATCGTCAACAGCATCTGGACACCATTCAGACCGTTGTGTCGAAAGCTGTCAGTGCCGAGTTGCGCGATTATCATATTGATGGCGACTTAGGTTCTGTTGTCTCAATGACTGCCACAGCGGGTATCAATCAGTTTCTGAACAGCAGTCTGATGGTCCGCGAACACACGTTCTATAATATCGGTGTTATTTCCTACGACAACAATTTCCAGATGGTCTCGGTGGGTGTGCTGAATCATGTCTATACCCTGAACGAAGAGCAGGCCCGGTACATCATCCGTACCAAACTAAAAGAAGCCATTACATTTTGAACAATCTAAAACAATAACAATCTAAAACAATGAATATGAAAAAGCAGTTTTTATTTGTGTTAGCAGCCTTTATCCTTTTGGGCGCTACATCAGTTTCGGCTCAGAAGAAGCAGCCGAAAGGCATGAGAGTGGAAGTGGCGGAGGCCGAGACCGACAAAGGTGAGTACACCATTTTTACCTATCTCGACAACGACGACACCTTTGCCTATTACCTGAGTCTGGTGCGAGAAAGCGATTTTCTGGAAGCCGATGAGATTCTTGGCATCGAGGTGAAAAACATCAGCGAGACCACTATCTGGCTGGGTGCTACTGCCGACGAGGCATTTGCCACCATCGACAATATCCTGTCCTTGTACGATAAGGATCTGGAGACTACTGCCGAGTTCCAGGGCCGAGCCACAACGAACGGCATGCAGTTAGGAGCCGAGAACATCGTGAAGTGCATGGTGGTTAAAAAGCTGTTGGGTGGCAAGCGTTTGGAGTTCTTCTTCCCCCAAGGCAACCGTACCGCCCATGCTTACCTCACCAAGCAAGTGCTGAAAGAACTGCGTATCGGACTAAAGATGAGCAAAAAGCTCCAGCCCAAACTCCATCGTTAAGCTATTCATGCATCAACAACAATGAAAACAACATCTCACATTTCCGTCCTATTCATTGCCACCTGTCTGCTGGCGATAGCAGCATGTAACAAGAAGCAGGATTATACTCCAAAGACAACACTTGCCGACAGTCTGATTTCAGCAGCTACCAGCGTACAGGACCTTGATCGCGCCTTATTCCTTTCCGACAGTTTACTGGAAACTGGCGACATTTCGATGTTCAGAAGTTGCTACACGAAAGGTAGTATCTATATGCGAACGGGAAAGCCGCAAGATGCCGGAGCTATCCTGAAACGCGCCTTAGCCGAAAAGCCCCAGAACGCATACGACAGCTTGTATTATTTCCAGTGCCTCAAAGCAATGGTGGAACATACTGACCAGAAAAATGATGACGAGGGAGTGCTGCGCATCGCTTTGCCAGCCTACGAAGGTCTTTATGCCTTAGTATCCCAACCAGAATACGCTTCCGAAGCCTATGATATCTTAGCAGAGATTTTGCAGTGTGTGGGGAGGAGCCAACTTAACCAGGGCTTGACTACCGAAGCTGAGAAATATTTCGAGAAATGCTATGAGTGCATCCAGAAAGTAAGGGCGTTAGACTCCTCATGGAAACACGATTACTATGCCACGGTATTTCTGTATACCATAGCCAATTCATATTCGTCCCGGCATGATTACTCTACGGCCGAAAAATGGCTGAACTACGCAGAGACCATCACTAAGGATATGGCTAACAAAGATAATGTCCCCGCCTTTATTACCGACATGTCATGGAGCACCTATTACCTCGATCGCGCCACAATCAGCAATGGTTTGGGGAAACAAAAAGAGGCCGACCAAGCCTATGCAGCGTACAAACGCACACAATATGCCAAGACAGATATTGCGCAAATCTATGAGGGCGAGTATCTGATGCAAGCTAAACGTTACGCCCAAGCTGCCGATGTATATGCCATCGTATATCAGTATCTGGCCGAATTCGGTTCAGAGCCTACACTCGACAACATAGCATACCTTACAAAGAAATTCACAGCCAACTACAAAGCCGGCCGTAACGACTCTGCATTAAGCGTTGCAGCCTACACCTTCGAGTACCTCGACTCTGCCATTATTCTCCAGAAGAAGAATCAGGCCATCGAACTGTCAACTATCTATCATACACAGCAGAAAGATGCCGAGATTGCCGAGCAAAAGGCCCAGTTGTTACAAACACGCGTGCTGGCTTTGGTAGTTGCTCTTATGCTGGCTATTACTTTCTTTGTTATTTATGCTGTTATCCGTCGCCGCCAGCGCATCCGTTTGGAGGAGAAGAACCAGCAGCTTATGATTGCCAACGCCCGTGCCGAGGAGTCGTCGCGCATGAAGACCAAGTTTATCCAGCAGATATCGCACGAAATCCGTACACCGCTGAATATCCTCTCGGGCTATGCGCAGGTAATGACTGCTACGGATATGGAGATTGATAATGAAACTCGCAATGATGCCAACCAGCAGATTCTTGAGAATACCGATCGCATCACAGGTTTGGTAAATAAGATGCTCGAACTCTCTGATGTAAGCAGCCGTACTGTTATCAGTCTTACCGATCATGTGTCGGCCCTGCAGATAGCCACCCAGGCTGTGCTATCGTCGGGCATAGAGGATGTTGCGCATCTTGAGTTCCAGTTGCAGGATATCGAAGGGGCAGGGCAGGCGCTGCTTTCCACCAATGAGCAGGCTGCTGTACGCGTATTGGCTTTGCTATTGGATAATGCCATAAAGTTTACCGCTCCAGCCGAAGCCTTTGGTCACCAGCCTGATATTGATAAAAAGCGTGCCACGCTCTTGATTACTAAGCTCGATAACCAAATACAGTTTATTGTCGAAGATACTGGTATTGGTGTGCCTGCCGCCGAGGCTGAGCATATCTTCGACGAGTTTGTACAACTTGATGAGTACTATAACGGCACAGGCATCGGACTTACTGTTGCCCGTAGCCTGTCCCGTCGTTTAGGCGGCGATGTGGTTCTCGACACCACTTACACCGCAGGTGCCCGCTTTGTGTTTACACTCCCTTAATATCACTTCCGCTTTTGCGCATCCTTGATTATTTACCAGCTACGGCTTTCAGACGATCTATTAATTTCTGAGCCAGTTCGCGGTTATTTGCTTGGTAAGCCTTCTCTATGCTTCTGGTCGAATCACTCAGCTGCTTATATTCATCAGAACGTACATTGGCTATACGAAACTTAGCTGCCTTCGACAATAGCTGATAGTTCCATGCATCAAAACGTATTACACCTAGAACCTTACCTTTAGCTCCCTTATCATACTTCTTCTTGGCATCCTCCTCGGTAGATTTGAAATAGCTCTCTCTAAGCGACATAAGTGGATTTCCATCGCCATCAACCAATAGCAGACCAGTAGCATTAGTATTATAATCCTTATGTACGCCAGTCTCTTCGGTTAGCTCAATCGGTACCTCTATACTCATCTTTGTTTTTTCGCATTTGTCGTGCACAATCTTCATGTCAGACAATAATTTGAATGGAATACCTTCGGTAACTTCTACAGGGAATTCTTTTTCGCCAAGAGCAGTGATGGCTGCAGCAATCTCTGCATCGGCAATACTGTCCATCTGCTTTGATTTGTTTTTCAACAAATCCATAATTTCATCCTGAGTACCACTCTCAGCCAGGCGTGTAAGCAGATCTACACCTTCTTGGGTATGTTTCTCAGCAATGGTTGGAACATCACCAAACATCCCCCCCGAGCTGCTCGAACCGCTTGAACCGCCTGAGCAACTTACGAATGAATAACTACACAAGCTAATTACCAGGGCCATCATGACCATTTTTGCATTAATCTTTTTCATCGTCCTTAAATAATTTTAGGTTTATAATGTTTGCCGATACAAACGGGACTCTCATCCTAAATAGGTTCCTTTCATGCTGCAAAAATACGAACTTTTTCTTAAAGTTCCAAATTTTTTGTCAGTTATTTATTCTTAATTCTTGGTTGTTTCAGAATAAAGTCGTATCTTTGTACGCATTTACTTAAGAAAAGATATGGATAAAGTTGGTGAACTTTATAACAGCAACTCGTGTAAAAGATCCGATGGAGTTTACACTGCCCAAGTATATAAAGGTATAAGAAAAAAAAACGACCACCACTCAAACGAGTGATGGTCGATAGAAGTTATGAAACCAAGCGGCAAGGTCGAATTGCTCATCATCTCTGCATTTCTGCAGCCATGCCACCGTTCCGCACATCGTGGCTCTACTTGGTTCCACCTTTCACGCTGCAAAGATACGAACTCTTTCTGAAAGTTCCAAATTTTTTCAAAGAAAAATGCTTTTATTCATTATTCCCTAAGAATGAGATGCGCTTAAAAGCGAACTCTTAATAAGTAATGTAGCTAAAATTTAAAAGCATGTCCTATTTTAGGATATGTTTTTTCATAATTAATGCTGGGTTTAAAAATCTTTTAGTACCTTTGCAAGCAAAAATTACAATAAAATAATTACAAGTAAATATCAAACCAAATTATGGATCAAATTAACAATCATTACTCAGGACCAATTACGGTTCAGGGAGCAAATTATCAGAGTCATTATGTACCTGCAGAGAAACCCTATGCGGTCTATGCTTTCGTTTATGAAGGCCCGTTTACAACTATTGCGCAGCTAATAGGCACTATGCTAATAGGAAAAGTGAACGAGGAGGGTAAAATGTGTTTCGAAAGCAAAGCTGTTTACCGTATGCCTGATGAATATATGCTTGACTTTGAGCATTGCTATATACCCGATGATATGGGTCCTATGAAAAGTGACCCTAAATTCTTAGGCTTTGTTGGCGACACCATTGGGAAGGACAAATTAGTCGAGATTGGATAGATGGATTTGGTATGCTCTGATGGAGTTCTGCCAATGAAGAGCTTTATTAAAAGAATAATGATGGCAGGATTAAAAATTAATCTGGGCGATAACTGCAGGATGAAGGAAGTTGAGGGCAGCATCGAATTTCATTATAATAATGAACACATCAAATTTTTTTATTTGGAGGTTCGTGACGATATCGCTTTGAGAGTAGAAATTTGGATTAGTGATGAAAAATTGCTTTCTCCACGAGAAATTTTAAGTGCACTATGGCGTCAGATTAATAATTGGGATGAAGTTGGTGTTACCTTTGAGAATATCAAGTTGGAAGACAGGTATGCCGACTATCAGACGCAGGTTAACGAACTAATAGAGTTGGCGAAGCTTTATGGCAATTATGTGGAGAACGGGGAAAATGGCACACTTGTTTATTACCTATTAAGCTGTTTGGAAAAGATAGGAAAAGGTCGCTGTTTTTACGACGACTTTGTGATGGCTATGAATAAAGTTAGATTTGAAAACAATTGTGATTACGATAAAGATTTGCAATTGGCTATTGAATTAGGCTATGTTTCTCGCGATGGCAATATCATCCAGTTCTCACCTGATTTTGAACGTATGGCAACATGGAAGTGGCAGTGGTTGCATGGCGAAGATAAATAATAATAAGAAAGCAGGGCAGTTAAATGTCCTGCTTCTTTTTTATTCATTATTCCCTAAGAACGAGATGCGTTTGAGGGGGAGCATGTTTTTATCTTCGTCGCTCATTTTGTCGTAGTACATTTTTGTTGGTATTAGCTATTTCAGAATGCGAAATTACCACAAGTGGAAAGATGGGAAACCTCTCGACGAGGAGCCACACAAGTTGACTCCAGCTATGAAGAAATTATTGAAGAACGTATCAGATTTAAAATAATATGGCGAAATCAGATTATGTAATGACCGACTTGTTGGGATACCCATATAATGGGAAATATCCCCCAAAAGGAGATAAACATGGAATCTACCATGGCTATTCTTCTGACGTAGAAGAAACGCTCTTTTACGACTTTGCTGTTCAAGGCTACGATCTCACCTTTGTTTATAAAGGCGTGCGTTATTACTTCCTCTCGACAAAAGATTATGTTGCCTTATGCGATGAACACTACACTGAGGAGTATCAGGTTTTCCCTGATGGCAACACGGCTTTGGAACAATTTAAGATAGAAGGAAAATCTCTTATTGAATTGATTAATCAGCTCGAGGAGGTCGAGCCTGTTTAATCAGAGTTGTATTGATTTCTAACTAACGATGCAGGATATTCTTCGGTCCTGCATCGTTTTGTTATTCTATCGCTTTTACTTCCTTTGAGAACACTTGATAGAAGACAAGGGATTGTCGTACCATCCAATCGATAGCTTCGTCCATCTTCTGCGGGTCTGATAGATCCGTTTGGTGGAACAGGGCGATTGTCTTGTCGCTTGCTGAAGGATTAGCATCCCATTCAGGCTCACATCCAAGAGCATTGTTTATTTCATTCTTCCTGGCTACTAAGGCTGGATAGTACCTAGCTACTACGGGTTTTCTGATATAGAGCTTTACTCCTACAAAATCTTTTAGTGTATTGCACACGTTCGATAACAGTATGTTCTGTCTTCCTATCCTTATGTCATACCAGTAATGTGGCTTAGGTGTTTGCAATGAAGGTATCGAACCTTCCTCGCTCAGTCTATCCTTGAATTTTGTCCAAAACTTCAGTTGAATCTTACGCGAATCAACAATCTTCTTTGTCCTAATCATCTTTGTATCTGGAGCTGGCACTTTGGCTACTTCGTTACTCCTGTATGAATCCAGTTCCTTCCCGTTTTCATCTTTCCATTGCGACCATCCATTAGATGAACCTCCAACACAGAACTGCGCAGCACCACTGGGCGAATCAAAGCAGATGTCTTCCTTCACTATTCTTTCACCGTTTCTGAGTTCAGTGTATTTTGCAAAGAGAATATCACGTTTCTTTCTTCCCGCCGGACTTATCTTGTTGAGATGAACAGGATTAATCTTACTGCCTGATAAAACAGTGAGCGACTGATCTGCAGGATTAAAAAGCCCCTGTGCTGAAGCATTCCTGGTTAGGAGGCACTTAATAAGATGGCTTGGAGATTTTGGTTGAAGCTTGGGCACAACTACTTCCGGTTCTGTTCTGTTGCCATCAGCCGAAGCCGTAAAATGCATGGTTGCCAGCATCCCCTTGATTTCTTCCTCCGAGAAGCTACTACCATATTTATCCAGCAGGTACGGCTTCAGACTCTCTGCTATTTGTGTCTGAGCATCTGCTATCAGACTTTCCTTGATTTTGTTTAAGCTGTTCTGGCGTTGTATCTCTTGGATGCGTTCTTCGCAGAATTCTACAATATCTTCTTTCTTAAAGCCTTCTTTTGAGAACAATTCCACAAAGCGTGCTCCCCGTTTTTCATCCAAGTCAATGGCCAGCTTAAATACCGAAACCACATGGTTGGTATTGGGCCTATCGTAAAATACCTCTATGTGTTCACCTATATATATACCTACATCAAGTCGCAGTTGTCGCATATACGATTCCAACTGGGTTATTTCCTCTTTTGATTGCGTATTTCCTGGACGCTTCACCTCTATTACAAACTGATACTCATTGTCACGCGCTACGAGGATATCCGGTTCCATTCGGTTACGGTTTCCAATTCTAAGCGATTGCTTATGAATGATTTCGCCTTTCCAAGGTTCCCATCCAAGCAGCATCAGTTGGTTTTCTATATGACGATGATAGGTATCTTCCTCAACGTCATGTTTCTTGTCCTCAATCAGAGGATAAACGAATCGTTTCCAAGTTTCTTGCATATCGTTATTGGTTTTTATTTAGCGCCTTTCTTGCGGTTGCAGTCTTTGCAGAGCATCTGACAGTTATCAGCGGTGGTAGTGCCACCTTCTGCCCATGGGGTGATGTGGTCGCCTTCCATCTCTTCCAGTTCAAAGTGATTGCCACACCAGGGACAGATGCCGCCTTGGCGTTCGTAGGCTTCGCGTTTCTGTTTCTTGTCGAATGTCCGGAACGACAGATCGCGAAGGTCACCGCTTAATACATAACTATAGATGCCCGATTTCTTCATGATCTCATCGTCCTCCATCAGGTCGTGTATGCGATGTTCCAGCTCTACCGTATCATATATATTATTATGATAGGTATCGTAGAGTAATCCCCAGTCCAGGCCTTTCATTTCTTTGCGATACGTAGTGAATGTAGAACGCACCCAAGTGATGATGGCCGAGAAATAAGCCCATAGCTGATTGGCGTTGGCATCATCCTTATGTTTCGACATATATTCGCTTACTTCCTTGATGTCTTCCTTACGTGCAGCCCATCTAAGTATGGTGGCCAGGTATGCCTGCTCGATGGCATTGCCATTCAGATAGTCGCTACCTATCTTATATGCAGGGCATCCGTTCTTTGAAAAGTAGCGGCGGGCATCAGTAACAAATGGTCCCACATATACGGCATTAAGCAACTCCTGGTCGAGCAGACGTTCGCCTGCGATATTAATCACACGGAACCAGTCGAGTTTCTCTTTGTCGGTGCCTGTGCAGAAGTAAACTGTTAGTTCGTAGTTTAAGAATGCTTCACGTTCATCAGGGGTTAACGACGAGAAGAACAGTACGCCACGTTCTGGATCGGTGATGTTGAAATCGTGATAGCGGAACTCGCAGATGGATAGAGTACGTTGCTGACCATCTATCATTTCAAATTCACCATCACCAACCACACTCCAGTACATGATGTTGAGAGGGAACCCTTTTAGGATGGTGTTTACTACCGCCTGCTTTTGTTTCAGGTCGTAGCGGAATTCTCGTTGATAGGGTGGGCGAATGTCGAGTTTGCCACCATATCCACGAACACCATTGTCTGGGTCGTTTACGTAACCGTCTATCAGGTCACGAACCTTGATTGATTGTAGTTTTATATCCATAGTTGTTTATTGTTTTTTGCGAATAAGGATTCTTTCATATAAGCGAACTAGTTCACCATCTTTCTCAATGTACAGGCGAGGTCCACCATTTAGTTTGCCCATACGTTGGCGGATGATGCTCATATCTGCAAGTTCCAAACCTATACCAAGAATCTCGAATTGGTCAGGATTATATTTGTCGAGGAAAGTGATGGGCACTCCCATCGCTCCATCATAATCACATGGAATATCAGCAGTTTTACTAACCTCGATAGCATCGTAATTGACGTAATGAGGATATTCTTCTGGTGTATAATGCTTGTATAGTATAATATCCTCATGGCGTTTTTTGATTTCAAGGTTTGTAAACCAATGAACGCCAGAAACACGAATCATTCCTTCTCTATGGTCTCCCGCTGTTGCGGTGTCCTCATATTTTGAGATAAAGTGTCCAGCGCCTCCTTTGAATCCATATCCTAACCATATTTTGTTAGACATAATTAGAGGAAATATTTCTTTGTAACATACTGCATTTTGATGGCCAATAATCAGGAACTTCTTCTCGTACTTCATCAGCTGTGCTACGTATTCACGGAATAGCGAGAAGGGTGGGTTAGTAACTACTATATCGGCTTGCTTTAGCAGCTCTATGCATTCACGACTGCGAAAATCGCCATCACCTTTCAGTGGATGTATGCCGATTTCTTCTGGATCAGGGATATTGTTGCCATTCTTGTCACCATCGTATATCAGATAGATGGCTTGCTCGCTTTTATTCTGACTAAACAAGTCCATATCCTGATTTTTGTAGCAGGTAGTGATGAGGCGCTTCAGTCCTAAGAACTCAAAGTTGTAGGCAAAGTAAGTGAAGAAGTTCGACACTCGTGGGTCGTCGCAATTACACAACACCGTTTTGCCTCGGAAGTGTTCCCGATAGTGTCGCAGCTCGTTATTAATATCCTCAAGTTGCGTATAAAATTCGTCTTTCTTTGCCTCCTTGGCGGCGTTTAAGTTTTTATTTGCCATAATGCGATTGATAGTCTTATGAATAGCACCCAACTATCAATCACGCTAAGACGCAAAAAAAGCGTGATGCACCTTTTGCGTCCAGCTATGAGGCAGCCTCGGATGGAAACCCCAGTCGTCTTTACAAGTATGCACCACGCCGTAGCGTGAATGCATTGCTATACAAAAGACGACTAAGATGCTCCATACCGAACACCCTATCACTTATTATCTCAGTGCGTTGTTATTTCCAAGAAGTTTCCGAGGCTTTTGGCTGAACGCGAAATAATAGCGAATGCTTTATGATTTACCCACAAAAGTCACACCGGCCACCTCTGTGTTGTATACCAGTGATCGGGTACAAAGGTACGAATAAGTGCTGAAATGAGCAAGGATTTGGCTTGAAAAATAAAAAGTGTTACATGAAAATGCTGGTTTTAGGCCATACGCGATAAAAAAATCAGTGATTTTTTTGCAGCTCTAAAAGGTAACTTGTAACTTTGTAGAAATTAAACAGAGATGAGACATAGACAATTAACAAACATTCAACAACCAGGCTCCATTAGCTGGGCTGCATTCTTAAAACTTGCAGCCTTGTTAGCCAAACCACCCACTATGATGTAATTACTTTGTGGCAACAATTTAGGCATACGCTGATCTTTAGTGACAGGTATGTAAACAATAATTAAAAACAAAATATATGAAAGAAATATTAGAAAAGGAACAATCCTTTTTAGGGCAGTTCTATACCCAAAATTGCTGGGGTGATTTGAGGCAAATTCTTGAAGTGTGGCGCCAATACTTAAATGAACCAAACCATTCAGCTAAGTTTAAGGATTGGGATAATCTTGAATTTGCTTTTAGTAGCGTATTCAAGAGGAAAAATGTTTACTATGATTTGGCTCGTATGATTGCTTATGGCTGGTTTAAAGAAAGAAAAATAGCTCGAATATGCGAGTATCTGGCTAAACATACTAACTTGGATGATAATCAGAATATGTTTAGACGAAAAGAAAACATACGTCATGGCATTTATGGGCAGATAAATCATTTCAAAAAAGAAAGAGAACAAACTAAGAAAGATGAAAGTCTCATTATTACAACACAGCAAGGATTCACAACCACAAAGCGTATCGCTTGAACAGGTTGTAGAATTAATTCGTACTGGTAGTCTGGTAATGCCGTTTTGCTCGGTATCGGCGATCTTAGAGGGTGGCTACCGACCGAAGAATATCACGAGTTTCACGGGCTTATCGGTGGTGAGCTATGCCCATCTGGAGAGTAGCAGTGTGGCGGAGCTCCGTGAGGAGGCACGTGCCGACCCGCACACATTGCTGCTCTTCGGAACAGCCGACACACTCCACATCGTGTTCGGTTATGAGCTTGAGCGCGACTACGAACTTCACCTGCAGAAGCTGTACTATTCGAAGGCTTACGACTTCGGGTGCGACTATTATGACCAGTTGATGGGGGCGAAAACCGACCGTAGCGGTAAGGGGCGGATGGTGCAGCTGGTGCATGATGCCGAGCTGTGCTATCATGCCTATGCCGAGCCTTTCTATGCGTGGGAGATCAAGGAGGCCAATGCCGCTAAACGCGAAGGACGGAAATCGCAAGTCGGGGTTAAGGAACGCAAACAGAACTGGAAGGAACAGTATGCCAGTGTGAAGGATATACGCGAGTTCCTGGCTAATCATGTGTACTTGCGGCGCAATGTCATCACCTCGCGTGTAGAGTACCGCTTGCCTGATAACGATATGTCATGGGTGCCTATCGACGACCATCTGGTGAACTCGCTGTGGACAAAGATGTCGGAACAGAAAACTGTGAGGGCGCCGGATATCTTTCGTGTGATTGAGTCGGACTTTGTGCCCGATTTTAACCCCTTTACCAGCTATCTTGAACACCTGCCGCCGTGGGATGAAAAGAATCATATTCTGTCCTTGTCGCTGTCGGTTATGGTGAAGGGCGGCGTGGAGAAGCAGGAGTTGTTCTACCGCTTTCTGCGCAAGTGGCTGGTGGGCGTGGTGGCGGGATGGATTGATCCTGTAGAGGTGAACCACGAGATACTGGTGCTGATAGGCGAACAGGGGTCGTATAAGACCACCTGGTTCCAATATCTGCTGCCGCCGGAACTACGTAAATACTTTTACACTAAGACCAACGCAAACAGGATGTCGAAAGACGATCTGCTGACATTGGCCCAGTATGGTCTGGTGTGCTGCGAGGAGCTCGATACCATGCGACAGTCAGAACTGAACCAGCTGAAGGCTGCCGTGACAATGCAGAGCATCGACGAGCGTGCTGCCTATGCCCACTTCCACGAGCACCGCAAGCATATCGCCTCGTTCTGCGGCACAGGCAACAATGTGCAGTTTCTCAACGATCCTACGGGCAACCGTCGTTGGTTGCCGTTCGAGGTGGAGAGTATTCTGAATCCCCGTGAGTTTGAGGTAGATTACGAGGGTGTATTCGCCGAGGCCTATGCGCTGTATCAGCAGGGCTTCTGCCACTGGTTTACGCGCAGTGAGCTGGAGCTGTTAGGACAGCACAACGAGGATTTCGAGGCCCCTATGCCCGAGGTCGAGAAGATCAGCGAGCGTTTCCGTACGCCTCAGCCTGGCGACCAGGTGGAGTTCGTCACCCGTACGATGATTTTCGATGCCATCAGTTATAACCCCACGTTGAGGCTCAATATCAACAACATCGGTCCGGCCATGCGCAAGTTGGGCTTCGAACCCGCTCGCACCAAGCATGGACGTGGCTACTGGGTGTATCGCTATAACGACTTGGAAATCAAGGAGAACAAGCGTAAACGGATGGGTATGGCCGTATCTGATGGTGACAAGGGTGACAACGATGACACCGTTTTTTGAAAAATCCTCGCGCGTACGTACAGGAACTTTGAAAACTCGAAAAAAAAAGTTCACGTACGTACGCGAGAATGTTTAGAAATATGCTGTTACCGTTGTCACCCTGTCACCCGGAAACGATCAAAAAGGGTGCAATTTTTCTCTAAGTACTTTTCACGTGCAAAGTAGTTAGCGCGCAAAATATCTTTAGTTACTTTTCAAAAATTCAATCACTAAGCGTTTATGAAATCAATGTCGAAACAGGAATTGGCTGCCAAGGCCGGGGTAAGTCTGAACACCCTGAACCGCTGGTGTAAACCCTTCAGTAGTGAGCTGAAGGCACTTGGGCTGCATCCTAAAGCAAGAATGCTTCCGCCGGTGGTAGTGAAGTTTATCGCCGAGAAACTGAGTATCGATTTATAACCTTATCTCACTTTATCTCACCTTATCTCACCATAAGTCGACGTAACTCACCAGCGAGGTTTGTAAATGTTGTATCTTTGTTCTGTCGAATGACAAATGGTCTTAATGTTTCATTTTTAAAGTTTTATTAGTTTATGGCAATTAAAGTAAAAGCAGTAGAGCGCCAGCTCAAGGTAGGCCAGCATGCTGGCAAGTACCGTTTTATGATGCAGGCCGAGATTTACAACACGCTGTCGGCACAGAAGGTGATTAGCGAGGCCTCTGTACGCAGTGGTATCGCTGAGGGCGCACTGAGCGCTGCCTGGGATGCTATCGGCGAGGTTGTCAAGGTGTGGGCCACCGAGGGACACTCCATCGCCATCCCTGGTCTGGGACGTATGCGCTTCGGCGTCAGAGCAACTTCGGTCGATGATGTAAACAAGGTGAGCACCGGCTTGATCACCACCCGCCGCGTCATCTTCTCGCCATCGGTTGAGATCAAGGACGAGCTGAAGGAAACCTCGATCAACATTACCTGCTACGATCGTGAGGGCAAGGTGGTGAAGCGTGTCACCAGTAGCGATCCTGGTAACATCGAGGATCCCGAACAGGATAACGACAATACCGGCAGCAATACCGGTGACAATACCGGCGGAAATACCGGTGGCGGTAACAATGGCGGCGGCGAGCCCAACCCCGACGGCAGCACAGAGGATTAATGGTTTCACTTAAAAAAACAAACTACTTATGGTAAAGATTTCATGGAAGAAGGTTGTCAAGGTCATTAAGTTCCTGGCAACGGTCATCACAACGATTGCAGGCACATTAGCCGTTCAGTCATGCGGAGCATTACTCTGATAGTCGTTCATTGTTCGGCAGTGCGACCTGATCAGACTTCGTCGGTTGTCCAGATCGATACCTGGCATCATGATAGAGGCTTTAAGTTTGGCGTAGGCTATCATTACGTGATCCGTCGTAACGGAGAAATTGAGGCTGGCCGACCGGAATGGATGGTGGGTGCGCACTGTGTGAACCACAACAAGTATTCGATAGGCGTGTGCTACGAAGGTGGTTACGACGCCCGTGGTCAACCCGCCGACACCCGCACCCCGGCTCAGAAGTCAGCCCTCCGTCAGCTACTCGCCGACCTGCACCGTCGCTACCCCCGCGCCGTCATCGTAGGCCATCACGACCTGAACCCCCGGAAGGCCTGTCCCTGCATAGCCAACGTAGCCCGCGAGTACGCCGATCTCCAGCCGGAGTAAACACACACCAATCCCCGCCACTGAGCGGGGATTTTTGTTTTTTACAACTGTAATCCATTGGGCATGTGAGTGTTAATCTTCTATAAATACAACGTAAATATTTGGCAGATTGAGAACTTGTGCGTACATTTGAACCCAAATTAATAACAATTTACTTAAAAGGCCCAACCGCCACAAACTCATGAATAGCAACCTCATTTTGAAGAATGGCAAGCCAGACCGTTATCTGTTCAACGGAGGTTATTGTAGCTATCCTGCCAACCCTGTGGCGTCCTCACAGCCAACGTTCCACTACTACACCAAAGATCATCTGGGTAATAATCGTACAGTGGTCAATGAGAACGGCACCCTGGAGCAGGTAACCCATTATTATCCCTTTGGCGGTATCTTTGGCGATGCAACACTGAATGCAGGAATTCAGCCCTACAAGTATAACGGCAAGGAGTTCGATCATGTGCATGGTTTGAACACCTACGACTATGGTGCCAGACAATATGCCCCCATCCTGCTAAGATGGGATAGGGAGGATCCATTGTGTGAAAAGTTCTATCCGTTTAGTCCGTATAACTATTGTGGGAATAACCCTATTAAGAATATTGACCCGGACGGACGAATTTGGACTAATATTGCAGGTGGTATTATAGGTGCAGTAACTGATTATGTGTGTCAGGTTACAGCAAATGTTGCAGCCAGTGGAGGATTCTCAACAGATTGTCTTACGGATATCGATGAGAAAGCAATAGCATTGTCAGCTGTAGCTGGCTTTATTTCAAGTGGAGCATCTGCAGTAGAAACTGCGGCAGGAAGAGCTATTGTCACAAGAACAGGAAGCAAAATCGCGGGAAAAATAGCGGGAAAGGTTGTAGCAGAAGGAACAAGATATGCGGCAGATGTAGTCGCTAATGGCGGTGACCTTGCTAATGCTACGATAGATTATACTGTTGGAAAGACAGTGAAAGCGTTTGATAGAAAGACCGTTCATCCTACATCGAACAAAAAAGCAGTAAAAGCTGCAACGGAGAGAGCTGAGAATAGTGGAAGGTCATTAAGTATTGAACAGAAGAACGTTATAAGAAGAAAGAATGCGATGGACAAGAAAAATGCTGCAAAAAAGAATAAATCTATAGAACGTGGAAATGCAGTAAAAAATAAAACCGCAGAAATTATGTATAATTCATATCAGTATTATGATAAAAAATAAAGAATTATGATTAAGTTAGATTTTCTAAAATTTGCGTGGAGATATATTTTGGCAATAATAGTTGTCATCGTTTTGATTCGTATTCTGGTTTACCCAGAACGTACTAAAATTAACGAATATAGAGAGAGGTTAAGTATCAGTCATAGTGTAACTAAGGCATCTATTAATTCCATAACGTATCGTAAGACTAAAATTTTTTATGAGTTTACGGTGAATGGTGTGAAATACTCAGGAATATCCAGATACACTCTATTAAATCCACCATATCCCCAAAAGGGAGATTCTATTGATGTGTACTATAGTGAAGATGATCCTAATGTGAATCTGTGGAGTGGCGAATTTACTGAATAATTGAA
>NZ_JNKF01000011.1:0-537390 GCF_000702825.1 Prevotella sp. P6B1 | reverse complement strand
CCGACCGGAATGGATGGTGGGTGCGCACTGTGTGAACCACAACAAGTATTCGATAGGCGTGTGCTACGAAGGTGGTTACGACGCCCGTGGTCAACACGCCGACACCCGCACCCCAGCTCAGAAGTCAGCCCTCCGCCAGCTGCTCGCCGACCTGCACCGTCGCTACCCGCGCGCCGTCATCGTAGGCCATCACGACCTGAACCACCGGAAGGCCTGTCCCTGCATAGCCAACGTAGCCCGCGAGTACGCCGACCTCCAGCCGGAGTAAACACCACAATCCTCGCTCAGTGGCGGGGATTGTGGTGTGTCTTATTTCAGTTCAAATTGTTTCGAAAGTAGTTCTTGGCTATTAGGACCAATCATGACATTGAATGCGCCAGGCTCCACAATATGTTCTAATTGGAGATTGTAGAAACTTAGCAGGTCGTCTGTAATCTCGAATGTAACCGTTTGACTTTTACCGGGCTTCAGATGAATACGCTTAAATCCTTTCAGTTCTTTGACGGGGCGGGCAATGCTGGCTGATACATCGTGGATGTACAACTGGACAACCTCATCGCCGGCTCGTTTCCCTGTATTCGAAACTGTTATGCTTGCACGAATGACTTCACCTTTCTTTTTCTGAGTGGCACTCAAAGTCATATCGCTATATTTGAAAGTAGTATAGCTTAATCCATAGCCGAAAGGAAATACAGGATCGAGCGGACTGTCGAGATAGTTCAGAGCGTACTTTGAAAACCATTTCTGGTCAGTAGTAGGGCGTCCGGTTACCAGATGATTGTAATAACAGGGCTCGTGACCAGTTGATAAAGGGAATGTGGTAGTGAGCTTTCCACTTGGATTAACATCGCCAAAGAGTATGTCGCAGATAGCATTTGCGCTCTCACTGCCTCCAAACCAAACGTTTAATATGGCAGGGATATGCTCTTTCTCCCACTTCATGACTACTGGACGTCCTGTGAAATATACAATTACTACGGGTTTGCCAGTTGCTTTGAGCGCTTTTAGCAGGCGCATCTGTGTGTCAGGCAAATTCAGGTCGCTACGACTGGATGACTCACCGGTCATTTCCTGCGACTCACCAATAGCAGCAACAATGATGTCGGCTTGACTTGCCACTGCCAATGCCTCGTTGAGCAGTTGCTGTTCTGTGCGTGCATCACGTATGCCTGTATCCCGATAGGCTCCATGGCTCTCTATTTTGGCACTCTCATAGAAATTACTCCCTTTTGCATAGAGCACTTTAGCACGGTTTCCTACAGCATCGCGCATGGCGTCTAACAGTGTGAGATAGGGAAAGTCGCGTACTGCCGATGGTGTCCACATGCCTAACATGTTCTCCTTTCCATCAGCCATAGGCCCTATCAAAGCTATTGTTCCTTTCCGGTCTAAGGGGAGCAGATTATCTTCATTCTTAAGCAGTACAAAACTCTCGGTAGCCACCTTTCTGGCAAATGCCCGATGCTCGTCGGTAAACACCAGTTTCTTGATATCTTTCTTATCGCAATAACGATAGGGATTATCGAATAGTCCTAAGTCCCATTTGGCTCTCAGAATTCTACGGCATGCTTTATCGATGTCGGCCTCAGAAATCTTGCCTTCCTGCAACGACTTGGTTAGTGTACCAATGAATCCTCTTGAGCACATGTCCATATCGGTCCCTGCCTTCAAGGCTTTCATTGAAGTTTCCTGTTGATTGCCACATCCCCAGGTGATAGCTTCGTTGATACTACCCCAGTCGGTTACTACAAAACCCTTGAATCTCCACTCATCGCGTAATAGCTTAGTGAGAAGCCATGGACTCAGTGTGGCAGGCACATAATCGATGGTGTTAAATGAAGACATAATGCTACCAACACCTGCATTCACAGCAGCGTGATAGGGGGCCAGATAATCGTTGTACATGCGAACACGGCTCATATCGGTGACATTATAGTCGAGCCCCGACTCAACAGAGCCATACAAGGCGAAATGCTTTACGCAAGCCATCACTTCGTTGGTATGGTAGGTGCCACCTTTGGTCTTGTCGCCCTGATAGCCTTTTACGTATGCTTCAGCAATTCTGCTTCCTAAGTATGGATCCTCACCGGCACTCTCGGCAATACGCCCCCAGCGTGCGTCTTTCGATATATCAACCATCGGACTGTACACCCAGCAAATGCCATCGGCAGCTGCTTCGCTGGCAGCTATCCTGGCGCACTGTTCTATAGCCTTGATGTCCCAGGTACATGCCAGTCCTAATGGTATGGGAAAGATGGTGCGATAGCCATGTATCACATCCAAACCGAAAATGAGTGGAATGCCCAATCGGCTCTTCTCAACAGCATATTTCTGGACTTCATAAATTCTACTGGCATTCATCAAACCGAGGTAGCCACCGACAAGACCTTCCTGTAAATCCTTTTGTTCAACACCTTTCTGACCGATTCCTGTATCGATGCTGCCGGCATCAATCAGGTTTAACTGACCGATTTTCTCCTCAACAGTCATTCGTGACATTAAGTCGTCAATAAACTTATCGCCCTTGTCGGTTACGTCTTTAAACATGAACTTTTCTAAGATTTCCTTTGAGTCTACCTTTTGTACGCATCCGTTATAGCGGTCGATGGCGATACTGGCCGCTATGGCAGAACTCTGACCTAACACCATGAAGACTGGTTCCATGCGGATAGAACCGTATGCAATATGGGAGGCCGACAGACAGACGGGGACTATCAGATTGGATGCCTCTTCCTGTTTAGGAGTGATGGCACCATACGATATTGGATAAATGCCTGCCGGCGGAACCTCGACATTGCCTTCATTTTTCACCATACCGTTTACTATGCAGCGGCTGCAGTTATGGCTGTCCATATTATAGGCAGCCCAGCCTATAGAGTCGGTAGCTATAATCCGGCGCTCACAGTGAGCTTGTGTCATAACGGTACGTCCAATCATGCGACGTGCTTCACGGATGTACAACTGGGGTGTGAAGTGATTACTCTCTGCATACTCATCCTTGGGATAGCCCCAATGTTTGATTTCATCACGTATGCTCTGTGGTATTCTGGGGTCGTGCCCCACGAAATATAGTAAGCCCTTCGTGTAGTCCAGGTGATCCTTGAATATCTCATCACGTTTGGCATAACTTCCCTCGGGATAGTCCCAGTTGGCACCAATCATGTCGGTCGAAAAACCATTACGGTTGTTGATGTCAGTCTTATGGTTTGGCATCATCGACCAGATGAAAATCTGATTGATACTGGTTGGCTTCTGCTTCTCAATCTGGCGTATCAACAGTTCATACTTCTCGGGTGCATAGTTCTCGGGTTTAGTGATTTCTATGCGGTTGGCAGGATTGTTTGTTAGCGTTATGCGGAAATTATAGGCCTGCACACGCTTGTCGCCATTGCCCTGAGCGCCCATTTCTACAGGTTGGATGCCATAAAGAATACCGCTGGCAGGATTGCCTTTCTCTACATAGGGATCGATACCGTCGGGCAGCTGATGGCCATCAAGCATCTGTACACCATTGAGCGTTTCATGATAGGTTTCATTCGACTCACGACCTACCGTGTATGATACTCCAGCTCGGGCCATCAGGTCGCCTTCGTAGCTGCAGTCAATAAACACTTTTGCTTTTACCTTACGCGTCTTTCCTGTTACAGGGTTCTCGAGCGTGATACTTTCTATTTTATGTTTGTTTTTCTGTGCTGACAGAATGCGGTTTTGGTAGAGCACCTGTATATTTGAGTCCTTCAGATATTTCTGGTATATTTCAAGTGCGACATGTGGCTCAAAGGTAAAGGCAGCCTCTTTCTTTCCATAATGGGCACCCACCTGACGATAGAAATCCATAGCCATACCCTTGATGATATCTACATGTCCGATATCGGTCAGACCAAGTCCACCAGTTGTCATACCTCCAATTCTTGTGGTAGGCTCTATCAGCAATACGCTTTTACCTTGTTGCTTGGCTGTATAGGCTGCTATCACGCCAGCCGATGTGGCGCCATACACGCACACATCTATAGGCTGGGCGTTGATAGTCAGGGAAACGCAAGCTAAAATAACTGTGATTCCTTTTCTTAACATATAACCAATAATAAAACAGATTAATATTCAGGGTTCTGAGTGAGTTTGGGGTTCACAAGAATATCATCGGCAGGAATGGGCCAGAGATAATTCTTCTTGGCATCGAACTGCATCTGATAGAACTTAACGATATAGCCATTGGCTTCCATCTCACTTAGGTCGGGGATGCCATTCTCATCGATGGCAGGAACACCACCTACGGGGAAATTGCCATTGTCCCAGTTGTCGAGTATCTGCTGGAACCCTACGGAGAGATCCCTGTTCGACTCTGCACCTCGTTTCCCGTTCCAGGCTGCAGATCCAGACCACGAACGGTTGAGATAGTACATGGGTACATTATGCGTCTTTTCCATAATGTGCCAGCGCAATAGGTCGCGATAACGGATACCCTCGAATGCGAACTCTGAACGACGCTCTATCCTGATGAGCTTTCGGATGGCAGCCTGCGAAGTGGCCATGGCACGTGGATAGGCGATGTTGGTACCCTGATAAGCGCGCTGACGTACGAGATTAACAGTCTTGTCGAGAATCTCTTGGGTACACTTGCCAAGTTCGTTCATTGCTTCTGCATACGACAACAGTACTTCAGCATAGCGCATATATGGATATACATTATCGCCGATATTCGAGTTTGAACGATAGTCGGTCCAGTTGTCCTTCCTGAATTTGCGGATAATCAGACTATTGTAGGCCGAGTGCTCGTTTGCACCTTTACCATCGGTGTTAACCACCATCTGACCGGTAGAAACCTGATAGACGTTGACGGCATAAGGGTTAGGATTATACTCGTAGCCATAAGCAATATAGTCGGGATACTTCTCTGGGAAAGTGCCATCGACCTTTGATTGTTCATACTCATCGAAATCTTTAGAAAACTTTGTCTTGAAAGGCTGAATGGTGCAAGCCAGTCGTGGGTCGCGGTTCTCGAACGGATCCTTGGGATTGTAGAGTGGTGACTCATCGATGGGCAGACCGTCGATACAGGTGAATGAACAGAGTAGGGGTAATGATGGACCTGTGTTACAATAACCACCAATCTTACGTGTCACGTAGTTGGGTAGGGCACTGAAGAAACCTACACCATATTTCAGGTTAATATCAGCCTTAAAATAGAATATGAGTTCAGGTGATGTGTCGGCTGTGAACAACGAGGCAAAGTCGTTATGGAGTTGATATGTACCTAATGCCATGCACTGCTCGGCAGCTGTGGCTGCAATCTGCCAGTCGCCGTGGAACAAGGCTATACGAGTTTTGAAGGCCAATGCGGCTCCTTTGGTTGGACGCATGGTGCCTACGAATTTTTCTGGCAATAAGCTATAGGCTTTGTCCAGACATTCGTAAGCAAACTGCAATACCTCGGCTTTTGGACTGCGCTCAGCCTCGTAAGCTTCATCAAGCGACATGCCAGTCTTATTTAATACGCAGTCGCCATAGTACATAGTCAGTGTGCCATAGGCACAGCCCACCATGAAGTAGGCTTCGCCCTTATATTGGTTGAGCTTGGCTTCGGTGATACCAGCAGGCGTCTTATTTTCCAAAGCATCCAGAATCTTCAGCGATCTTGAGATGGCTTTGTAGGCACTCGACCATCTTTCGGTAGTGGTACCTGACTGAGAAGTGACGGTGCCCAATGTGAATTCGTTAGATCCATTACGGTTCAGAATATCATCGTCCCAGTCTAATCCATCGATAGGAAAGAATGCTGTTCGCCATAGGTCGTTCAACGACATTTCGGTCTCTTCCTCGTCGTTGTACCAGTTCTCACTCGATGCTTGCGACAATGGATTAATGTCGAGGTTGGCACAGGAACTTAAGGTCAGCATCAGAACCAGAAGTGGGAAATATATCTTTTTCATAATCATTGTTCTTTATTGAATAGTTTTTATAATGAAATATTGAATCCAAACACATAGGATGAAAGCAGATAGTCGCCACTGCCGTATTCTGGGTCGTATCCTTTAGGATAGTTGGAGAAGGCAGGCAGATCGCTGGCACTGAAGTATACTCTGAGTTTTTTAACCTTGAACTTGCTGGTGATAGCTGCAGGAATAGTGTATCCCAGAGTGATATTCTTGATGCGCATATAGGCACCGTTAAACAGGTAGAAATCGCTCATGGCCAGCGTGTTTGCAGTGTTTGATGTCAGCTTAGGATACTTCATCTGTGCATTCTGTTCATCGGTGTTGTAAGGACTCCAATGATTGTTGACAAGCAGTTCGGGAATGCTGGTGGTCTGATATTCGTATGCGTTCACCCAGCTACTTTTGATGTAGGCTAACTGATGACCGATACCTTGGAAAGAAAGGTTGAAGTCGAAATCCTTCCAACTGGCCCATAATGAGCCGCCATACATCAACTCTGGCATAGAGTTGCCTAAACGTACACGGTCGCCACTGGCAGTGATGTTTCCGTCTTCGTTGATATCGGCATAACGGATGTTACCTGGTCCATCGTTCTTTGTCAGTACGGCTATGGGGTTACCATCGGCATCAGTCATGGCTGCTTCGTTCAGGATGATTCCTAAATTGCGATAACCATACCACTCGTTGTAGTAAGAACCCTCTTCGGTCAGTTTGTTATCGCTGATAACTTGTTTGTCGGCCATATAACCCATTTTTGACCGATAATCAGAGATGTTGAAGTTGGCACCATAAGAAAAATCGCCAATATGGTCGCGCCACGACAGTTCCACATCCCATCCTCTGGTATGCATATCGGCAACATTGTTCACTGGTGAGTTGTAACCGAAATAGGAGGGGAATCCAATCTCAAGTAGCATGTCGGTGGTCTTCTTGTAATAATAGTCAAACGAGAAGCGGAGTCGGTCAGAGAAGAATGCTAAGTCGGCACCTGCGCCATAAGTGGTAGTAGTCTCCCAGGTAATGTCGTTGAAGGCATATTGAATCTGGGATGCTGATTGCAGCGCATCAACCCCGCCTGTAGAGTTAGGCAGATAGGTTGTCCCGAAAGTAAGCAGAGCCTGATAAGGGAACTCAGAGCCGATGCGCTCATTACCAAGTTTTCCTATCGAGGCACGTAGCTTCAGATAGCTGAGTGTGCCTTTCTTGAACCAAGGTTCTTCTGAGATGACCCAACCTGCACTAACCGAAGGGAAGGTGCCCCAACGATGTCCTTTAGCAAAACGTGATGAGCCGTCACTGCGAACGTTGGCCTGGAGTAAATATCTGTCGGCATAGGAATACATGATACGTCCGAATACAGAGCGATAGGCATTATGTCCTGCGCCACCGCTGTTATACTGCTTGTCGGATGAGCCCAGATCCAGATAAGGGAAATTGTTGAGTGAGTAATCGTTACGCTGAGCACTCTCATTCTCATAAGAATATGTATAGTCTTCATAACCAGCCATGGCACTGAATGAATGATGGTCAAGTCGCAGTTTGTAATTGGCAAAGAACTGCTTGGTCAGACTATAGTTATCGTTACGGGTCTCCGTCAGATCGGTAGAGCCGAAGCCTGTACCGTAGATCATATCACCATTCAGGCGGCGAACCTTATATTTGGTGCGGAAGGTCTTGCCTTTGTAGAAGGCTTTATTGGGTGCAATGACAGCAGAAATAGTGAGTCCCTTGAATGGCGTTACATCAAGTTGAAACTTACTGTTAAGGATGTAATTGTCGCCTTTTGTTCCGCCACCATATTTCAGGGCTGCTAACTGGTTGTCGCCGTCCTTAGCGTCGGCCAAAGAGCCATCAGACCAATAGGCTGCGTAGATAGGAGCACGGCGTGTAAATCCTTCAAGGGCTGTATATTCATTTGCACCAAACGGTGTATTAGTACGGCTATATACAACGTTAAAATCTACATTGGCATGAATCCAGTTATTAATCTGATAATCGTTGTTTACTCTTACATTCAGTTTCTGGTAGTCCTTACCTTCATAAAGCGCTTCGGTGTCGTAATAGCTTAAGCTCAGGTTGGTCTTCAACTTCTCTGTTCCACCAGTCAGTCCGATTGTGTGCTTCTGATGGTGTTTTGAACTCTTAAGATAACCCATCCAGTTGGTATCGGGATAACTATCGGGATCGGCTTGATGCATCTGGGCGTAATTCTCAATGAATTCCTGCGTGTAGGCAGAGTAGAGAGAGGAAGCACCATCGTTATATTTCAGTTCATTCAGACCGGTCATCCATTCTACGGCATTACCAAACTTCGGCATGGCCGTTGGTGTGTCAATGCCATATTCCATGTTGTACGACAGGCTGAACTCGTTGGTCTTGGCTCGTTTGGTGGTGATAAGAATAACACCAGCGGCAGCTCGCGAACCGTAAATAGAAGCCGATGCGGCATCTTTAAGAACCTGAATGCTTTCCACATCCTCGGTTGATACATCATCTATGCTACGAGCTGGAACACCATCAATAATAACAAGTGGATCGTTGGTTGAGATGGTGGTCACACCACGTACCCGGATTGTAGCACTCTGGCTGGGATCGCCATTGGAACGCGTTACCTGTACACCCGACATCTCGCCTTGAAGAGCTGTCGACAAGCGGGCTGTTACTTTGTCCTTCAGTCTGTCGCTGCCGACCTGAGTCATGGAACCGGTCAAGTCGGATTTACGAGCCGTACCATATCCGATAACAACTACATCGTCTAATGCCAGTGTGTTATCCTCGAGTGTAATCTCCATGTTGTCTGAAGCAGGTATTTCCTTGGTAGTACAGCCGATATAGGATATCACAAGAATAGTTCCTTTATCAACATCAAGTACAAAGTTGCCGTCGTAGTCGGTTACCGTACCGTTTTTGGAGCCCTTCTGCATGATGGTTGCTCCAATAACGGGTTCGCCTTTACTGTCGAGCACGCGGCCTTTGCTCTTTTGTTTTGCGTTGGTTGAGGACGGTGTCTTGTCTGTAATGACAATAGATGTACTCGAAACAATGCGATAACCGAGGTTGCGGCCTTTAAGTACTGCATCGAGCACTGTTGGTACAGGTTGAGATGTAAATGATGCATTGATGTCATTGCGCGAATCAATGACGGCATCACGATAGGAGAAACGGTAGGTGGTCTGCTTCTCAATCACTTTGAACACCTGTCTGAGACTGGCATTCTTAACATTGATTGTCACGTTCTGCGTTTGTGCGCTGACTGTGATACTAAAAAGACACATGGTCCAGATAGCAATCAAAAACTTTAATTTCAACATTTTCTTCATTTTAAATTAGTTATTGATGAATACTTTTGGGGTTTCTTCAATGGTATAGACAACCATTTTTTGAGAAAGTACCAAAAAAAGTGCCAAATGCTAAAAAAAGCATCCGACACCCTTCATCACTACCTAATATAGATATTGTTACCTTTGACCATTGTCTTGAAATGATAGGTCTCTTCAAGTATTCTTAGACATTCTCCTAAATCCCTACTTGTCATAATTCCCGTGAAACGGTCGTTGAGGACTTTCTGATTATCAAAGTGAATAGTCACTAAATACGTATTTTCTAATTGTTTGAATACGTTATTAAGTGGAACATTTCTGAATATCAGTTCATGACGTAGCCATCCGGTAGCTTCGGTAACATCTTTGAATGTGCGTACAGTCAAACTGCCATTTCCTTTTTGATGGATAAGTTGCTGATGTGGTGAAAGAATCATTTCTTTGGCAGAGATTTTGGAAATGAACTGCACACTTCCTTCCTCAAGAAACAATTCATCAATGTCGGAACGGTGTCGGGATTTCAGATCAAACTCTGTACCTAACACTTTTACTGTCATACTCTCCGTATTGATAGAGAAAGGACTCTCTGGGTTTTTGGCCACTTGGAAATAGCCTTCTCCCTCGAACGTGATATGTCTCTGACTATTGTTGAATTCCTTTGGTGAATAAGAGAGTACAGTCTCTTCATTGAGGGCCACCTTGGTGCCATCAGGCAGTGTGATGTTGGCACGCTCCCCAAATCCTGTAGCAATCTCGATGGTTTGAGCCTCCAGTTTGAGGTTATCCTGATAGACTAAGTAGAGTGAAATCAATAGAACTGGCAGAATGAAGAGAGCTGCCACCTGCATCCAACGATAAACCGTATGCCAGATGCTAACCTTCTTAGCTTGATACACTGGCTCTTCTGCCAAGTCACCTATGCTTTGGCGTATTCGCATCATGACATCTTCGTCAACACCTGTCGTGTCGATTTCGTCATTGAGCCAGTCATCCTGGATGACTGCCCCCAATTGCTCGTCGGTCTGAGAATTAACATATTCCCTAAGTGTTGTCAATTCTTCGGGGCTGAGACTGTTTCTGCGATATTTATCTATTAATTCTTTCATCTGTTATTTATAGACATCTAAATTTGAAAAATGTACCAAATAATCACAACTAAGATACTAACCAGATTAAAAGTACGACTGTTGAAACACCTAATTTCTTTTTAAGGGTCCTTAAGCCTATTGAAATTTGGTTCTTGACCGTCTGTTCGCTTAATCCGAGCTTTTCGGCTATTTCCTTGATTTTCAATCCTTCCATCTTGGCCAATCGTATGACCTCCTGCTGTGTCTTAGGTAAACGATCTACCTCATATATTATCTTATCCTCAAATTCCTGGTATTCTAACTGCTGACTAACAGTGTCGGCAGAAATACTATTCTGATAGTCAACATAGTCAGCAAATATCGGGGAGTTTACTCTTGAGCGGAAGGCGTTTACTAAGAAATGTCGGGCACGTAAGAACAAGAGGTATTTCAGCGCTTCACCCTGACGGATGGTATGCTTATTACGCCAAAGCCATAGGAAAACATCGCCTACAATCTCTTCAGCATCCTCTTTTCGCTTACAGTATTGAAGACAGAAAGCATATAGGCGTTTGGCATACATCTTGTAGATGGTGTCAAATGCCTGTTCTGATCCTTCTCGGAGTTCGTTGATTAGTAGTTGGTCGGTCATATAGAGTTATATTCTTGGTGGCAAAGGTAATCATTTTTTTCGATTAAACAAATTTTTATATCACAAACTTGACAAATTCGACTTTTTTGTTTACGTTTACTCACGTATATATCTGCCGGGACATCGATAAGGTGTTCCGGCTTTTTTATGGAAAGAGTCTTGTGAATAACTTTTTTTATTAAATAAAACTTGGAACTTAATGAATCTTTTCTTATATTTGCAGCAATATTATTACTCATTTATTACTAACCAAAAATTAGAAGCTCTATGAAGAAGTTTGTTTTTATATTTATTGCACTCATAGCTCTCAGTCAGAGTGTATGTGCACAGGGAATGACTGCTACGCTGCAAAGTGGAGATAATCTGTTGATATTTTATGGTGTGGATGCCTTTAAGGATGCTTATACGGAGGCTAAAGACGGCGACCAGATTACGCTCTCTTCCGGTACCTTTAATGCGACAGAGGGAAATGTATCTAAATCGGTTAAGATAACAGGTGTTGGGGCTTATGAAGAAAGTCAGAATACTATTATTGCATCATTGAACGTCACTGGATCGGATGTTCGTATAGAGAGTATTAGGTTTACTGGCACACTGTATGTCTCAGGTTCAACAAATCTGATTGTCACTCGTTGTTGGGTGGAGAAGTTGAATGCTTCAAGCGATTACACAAACGCCTTATTCGATCAGTGTGTACATAAAGAAATCAAAGGTATGCCTTATGCTATTGATTTTACATTTAAAAATTGTACCATTAATGATTTCTCTGATTCAAACACTACCTCTAACATTGGAAGAATCCTAAATTGTGTCGTATATTTTTATGCTAGTTGGTATGATATTCACAAAAGGCCTTATGCCATCTACAAAAATTGTTTGTTGGGTGCAGAGGCTCTAATGGGCTCTACAGCTACCGTATCATGTACTGCTCCTTCTGAGTTTTATTACAATGTTGGCTTCTTTGTGAAGAATAATTCGGGAACTGTTAACTTTGAAACGACATCAGCCTCTCTGGCATCCAATAATTCTGGTGGAACCTATGGCGATATTTTCAATGGTGAAATGCTTTTTCCTGCTAAGCCTCAAAACATACCTAACGGTGATGATGGTACGGTTGTTGGCCCTTATGGCGGAACGGGATTCTCTCAGTATCCTGCTATACCTCGTGTTATCAGCAAGAATATTGATACCCATACCAATGACGAGGGTAAGCTCAATGTGAAGATTGTGGTAAAGGCAGAAAACTAAAACAGAGATGATGATGAAAAGGTGGTTTTTATTATTAATCTCCAGTGGACTGCTTTTGACAGCGCAGGCTGACGACCGCCAACTGAGTAAACTTCAATATTGGTTTGACGACAACCAGTCGGCCATGGCGGAGCAAACACTCAGCGGTACGAAGCAGACTATCGACCAAGCGGTTGATGTGAGTGGTCTGCGTGAAGGCATGCATACCTTGTATTTCCGAATAGGGGATACGACAGGACAATGGTCGCCTTTGCAGGTATGGACATTCTTTGTTGCTCCGATTCGTGACAAAGGTGCCAAGGCCATCAAGGCAGTGGAATACTGGATAGATAAGAATCTTGCAGATCGCAAGACTGCGGAAGTGAGTGGTGACACTTGGCAGCAGGCATTTGACGTCGCCGGTTTGTCGGAAGGCATCCATACGCTGAACTATCGCTTTGTGGATAATTACGGCGATTACAGTCCTGTATCTCAAGCTATATTCTCGAAAATCCAGAAGAAGGCGACACAGATTAAGAAGCTACGCTACTGGTGGAGCAATCGCACAGATATGATAGAGGAAGTGGAGGCCGACCAACCGTCATTTACATACGAAAGTCTGCTGAAAGTTCCCGGATATGCGCGGCAAGACCCGTTGACAGATAAAGGTGTGGCTCGCTTTAACTGTGTGGCAGTTGACGACCAAGGTCGCCAGTCGGCATCCTTCTATGAGGATGTTATCTATGCCACAGGCCCTGAGTTGATAGTGGATAGATATTCTGCAACTGCAGGTACTAACATCAGTCTCTCATGGAGCTATACTGATGCCAGTGGTGTTAAGGATTACATGGTTTATTATGCTAAGGATAACAGTCCTTATGTATTGTATGACCCTTCTACCAATGCCACTTCTATGGAGTTCAAAGGAGATAAAGGTGCCTATCGTATCTTGGTTGTTGCCCGTAATAATAATGGTCAGCGTACCAGTATGGATGACGAGTGGTCTGTCTTGGTCGTTTTTAATTAAAAAAGGCAATCAATATGAGAACAAGATATTATATTATTCTGTTGTCTTTCCTCTGCCTGTGGACAAACCTCGCATATGCTGGTGGTATTAAAAGGATCAAGGTGGGAGGATGTGTGGGCCTATATGTTTCATGGGCAGGAGGCGTACTCGAAAGTGCCAGTTGGTCAGTCTCTGGCAGTTGCCTTAGAGATGGCTATGGCGTATCTGGCTCCCGTACGATTTGGGGCGTCAAACCTGGAACAGGAACTGTTTCCTGTAGTTATCGTTACTATACGTTCAATTATTTCGATCATTCCAAGGTTTATCACAATGGCTATGATTCGTGGACCATTGAGGTGGAGTCGAATGATCCGAAATCGGTATCGGTATCGCCTAATTCGGTTGAAATTGACGTAGGACGAACCGTAAACGTTTCTGCCGACGTTTCACCCTATGACGCAGAGTACAGTTTGTCATGGTCATCTTCCAACTCAGGAGTGGCTTCTGTAAGCGGGTATGGTAATTCGGCTACTATAACAGGCGTTGCAGAAGGTACTACCACTATTTCTGCCACAACAAATAACAATGTAACCGGCAGCTGTAACGTGAAGGTTTGGGGAATATCGCCTACGGAAGTATCTATCTCCGGTGAGTCGGGGGTATATATTGGATATACCATACAGTTGAAGGCAGGTTTCACACCTTCTACGCACCACTCAACTGTTACATGGTCGTCGGACAAGACTGCTGTGGCAACGGTCAATCAAAATGGTGTGGTGACGGGAATTGGTTCGGGAACGGCTGTTATCAAGGCTACAACAGCTAATGGTCTGTCGACAACAAAGACGATTACAGTGACGGAGCCTCCGTTTACGTTGGAGAAGACTACTCCCACAAATGGGGCCACCAATGTGACGGTATTCGAGCAGCCCTCTGCTACTTATTCTCTTTCACTTTATTCAGGCTCCCTGGCTTCGCAGATAAAACTGTATGCCGGTTCGGAGTCGGACAAAGTTGACGGACAGGTGAGTATCTCTGGAAAGACGGTGACTTTTGTGCCTACAAAAGCACTCAAGCCCTTTACCAAATATACCTTCCTGATTCCGGCAAATGGTGTAAAGAACCAATGGGGTACCGGCTACTCCAAGGACGTCAGCTTCTCCTTTACAACGGGCGATGTCTCACCCATGACGATGACTGCGTCGATGGCGGCTGGCTATGTAGAGGAAGGCGACCTGTTGGTGCTGAAAGCCAGTGAGAGTGATGCCGAGATACGTTATACCACTGACGGCTCGGAGCCTTCGGAGAACAGTAAGCTCTATACCTCGTCCATTGTTATCAATAAGGAGGTGACGATATGGGCACGAGCCTATAAAAATGGTTATGCTACACCGGAATATAAGGGCACTTACAAGATCAGTCATGTTCATGTCACCGATAAGTATCCGGTGGATGAGCAGTTGTATATCTACAAGGACGTGAATCCTTATATCAACTATGAGATCAATGTCATGGAGGGTCCGCAATTCTCGAATCTGATGGTCAAGAGAGAGGATGGCAAGGTGGTGAGCGGTAAGTTTATCCTGCACCTGAGGCGTTTGGCCTTTGTTCCTGATAACGATCTGGAGTTGGGTCACACTTATACGATTATAGTTCCTGAAGGGGCTGTGGTGTCGGGTGACAGCGAACCCAACAAGGCCATGCAGTGGAGCTTTACCTCAGGCGAGTTTGTTCGCAGTATATCAGCTGGTTATCAACAGGCTGCTGCTGTGCGTACTGACAACACCCTGTTGTATTGGGGAAAGAAGATGAACCAGTATAATGGCGGTGATTATACAGACTATGCACTATGGGAAAGTCCTCGTGAGATTGCCAGTGATGTCAGCGTGGCCAGTTGTGGCTATACGCACAATATCTTGGCAAAGACCAATGGCCAGGTATGTGGCTGGGGCTTGCAGTTCTGTGGTGAGGTAGGAACAGGTTCTACGCTCATTGCTAATCCTGCAGTGGTCTCTAATGAAAACGCTTCGCAGGTAGTGGCAGGTCCACAGGTTTCGGCCATCCTGAAGGATGGTACATTGAGGATGGCTGGTCGTAATGATTTCGGTCAGGTTGGCGATAGGACCAATATGGCTTATTATCTGTACCAGGATGTCAATCTGACGAATGTCAGACAGGTTGCCTTGGGTTGGCAGACTGTCATGGCATTGCAGCAGAATGGTACGCTTTACGGCTGGGGTGACAATGCGAATGATTTGTTGGCTGACGGCACCCAAAAGGATAGCTATGTGCCCAAGCAGATCATGGCAGGCGTTGATACCGTTGCCATCTCTAAATGGAGTAACACGAATGCTGCCGTGGTTAAGAATGATGGCACACTGTGGACCTGGGGATGGAATGATGTCGGACAGATAGGCGACGGCACAACAGTTCAGCCAGAAGGTCCTGTCCAAATCATGAATCAGGTACATGCCGTTGCTGTTGGAAACCGTTTCATGGCAGCCATTGATACTGATGGCGCACTATGGACTTGGGGTGACAATAGCTACGGGCAGCTGGGCGATGGCTCTACCACAGCTGTGGCACAGCCCCATAAAGTCATGGAGGAAGTGGAGAGTATCGAATTGGGTGATAACTTTGCTGTGGCATTGAAGGTGGATGGCAGTGTATGGACATGGGGTGCCAACGACTTATCACAGTTGGGTAATGGTGCGAAGTCGACATATAACGCGACACCCCAACAGATTATCTCTGGTCGCGAGCGGAAACAGGCGCAGGGTGTGCAGGTCATGGATGCTACACTTCAATTGCTGCCAGGTGATGACGCTGTTATCTGCGCCAAGCCAGTTCCACTTCAGGCCGACTACCATGAATGGAGCTGGAGCAGCTCTAATACGAATGTAGCTACTGTTGATAAACGTGGTGTGGTAACCGCCATTGCCTTAGGTACAGCTGTCATCACGTTGACCTCTGATAATGGGGAAACGGCTAAGTGTACCATTACGGTTGTAGAAGAGCTCGATGGCATTCAGTCGGTAGTGACACTTCCTGAAGTCTTTGACGTCTATAACCTGCAAGGACATAAGGTGCGCTCGAAGGCAACTGACCTCAAGGGGCTGTCAAAGGGGGTCTATATTATTAACAACAAGAAGGTGCTGGTTAAATAGCACCTTTTTGTTTTTCCGTTATCTGGTACAAGGCGGGAAGAGTGGGGTGTCCTTCCATGGCGATAAGGCCTTGTAGCGGAAGTAGGGATCTGTGCGCCTGAGTTGAAATGCTCTACGACTTCCAGCATCATAAACTTGTTTCGCCTTAGAAACAAAGTAGCCAGCGTGAAACGCTGGCTAGATTCGTAATTAAGTGTACCAAATTGATGGCATTGGTTGCTGTGTACTGGAATCGACTAATTTGTCGTCGATCTGTAATTTCTCGTCATTGGTTTCGTTCTTAGTTGTCATAAGCATTCCTTTTAGGTGATTTTTAGTTGCAGCAAATATACGCATTATTCGGGTTGGTTGTTCTCGAAAGTGCCTTTTTTTATATCTGATTAACATAAAAATGCAGTTTGCAGTATTTACATTCATATTTTATTCGTATATTTGCATCCGATTTATAAAAACAAATTAATAACGATGTACAACAAAATTAATCTACAACTACGAATGTTGGCAGTACTACTGTGTGCTGCGTTTGCCCTCAAGGGCTTGTCGCAAACTGTTTTTACGCACCCCTGGCAGGGGAAGCGTGTGGCTTACTTTGGCGACTCGATTACCGACCCGCGTAACAGCGGCTCGAAAGTTAAGTACTGGGGCTATCTGGCCGATTGGTTGGATATCAAACCTTACGTGTACGGGGTGAGTGGTAGGCAGTGGAACGATATTCCACGACAGGCTGATAAATGTTTCGAAGAGCATGGCGACAGCATTGATGCCATTGTAATTTTTATCGGTACCAACGATTACAATGCGGGTGTGCCCATAGGCGAGTGGTTTACCCAGAAACCTGAAAAGGTGGTGGCTGGCATACACGAGAAGAAGCACCCGGTGGACCGCTTGCATCGCTATCCGCTGATGACCGACAGTACGTATCGCGGACGTATCAATATCGCGCTTAACAAGGTAAAGCGCTTGTATCCCACCAAGCAGATTATACTGCTCACGCCTATTCACCGTGCAGGCTTTTATGCCAACGACAAGAACTGGCAGCCTACCGAGGATTATACCAACCAGTGTGGCGAGTACATGGATGCCTACGTTGAATCGGTGAAACAGGCTGGCAAGATTTGGGCGTTGCCTGTGATTGACTGGGGCGCTATGAGTGGACTCTACCCGCTGATGGATGAGCACGCTCAGTATTTCAAGAGTGCCGAGAACGACCGCCTGCACCCCAATGATAAAGGGCACGAACGCTTGGCCCGTACCCTTTACTATCAATTGCTTACTCTGCCGTGCACTTTTTAAGTGCTGGCACCATCAAAATAAAAAGTCCCTCTGACATACATCAGAGGGACTTGAGTTTATAGGGTAGGGGGAATTACTTCTCGCCCTTCTCCATCTTAGCCTTCAACTCAGCCAGAGCGTCGATATCACCGAGAGTTGTGCTAGCAGCGATATTCTCGATCTTTGGAGTGTCGTTCTTGCGAGCTGGCTTCTTAGCGGCCTTCTTCTCCTCACGAGCGGGATCCTCGAAAGTACGGCTGTGAGAGAGGATGATGCGCTTAGAATCCTTGTTGAACTCGATAACCTTGAACTGGAGAGTCTCACCTGCCTGAGCCTGTGAACCATCCTCCTTAACGAGGTGCTTAGGAGTAGCGAAGCCCTCAACGTTCTCCTCGAGAGCTACAACGGCGCCCTTCTCGAGCATCTCGCTGATCTTACCCTCGTGGATAGAACCTACAGCGTACTTACCCTCGAATACATCCCAAGGATTCTCCTCGAGCTGCTTGTGGCCGAGAGAGAGACGACGGTTCTCCTTATCGATATCCAGAACTACAACCTCGATCTGCTCACCTACCTGTGTGAACTCTGAAGGATGCTTAACCTTCTTAGTCCAGCTCAGGTCACTGATGTGGATCAGACCGTCAACACCCTCCTCAAGCTCAACAAATACACCGAAGTTGGTGAAGTTGCGAACCTTTGCAGTGTGCTTGCTGCCTACAGGATACTTAGTCTCGATAGCCTCCCATGGATCCTCGCGGAGCTGCTTGATACCAAGGCTCATCTTGCGCTCGTCGCGGTCGAGAGTCAGGATAACAGCCTCTACCTCGTCGCCAACCTTCAGGAACTCCTGAGCTGAACGCAGGTGCTGGCTCCAAGACATCTCTGATACGTGGATCAGACCCTCAACACCAGGCTGAATCTCAACGAATGCACCGTAATCGGCGATAACGACTACCTTGCCCTTTACGTGGTCACCAACCTTGAGGTCAGCATCCAGAGCATCCCAAGGATGTGGAGTGAGCTGCTTCAGACCGAGAGCGATACGACGCTTCTCGTCGTCGAAGTCGAGAATTACAACGTTGATCTTCTGATCGAGCTCTACTACCTTGTGAGGATCGTCTACGCGGCCCCAAGAAAGGTCTGTGATGTGGATGAGTCCGTCAACACCACCGAGGTCAACGAATACACCGTAAGAAGTGATGTTCTTAACGGTACCCTCGAGGATCTGACCCTTTTCGAGCTTACCGATGATCTCCTTCTTCTGGGCCTCGAGCTCAGCCTCGATAAGAGCCTTGTGAGATACAACAACGTTACGGAACTCCTGGTTGATCTTAACAACCTTGAACTCCATAGTCTTGCCTACGAACTGGTCGTAGTCGCGTATGGGGTGAACGTCAATCTGTGATCCGGGGAGGAAGGCCTCGATACCGAATACGTCAACGATCATACCGCCCTTAGTGCGGCACTTGATGTAACCCTGGATGATAGCGTCTGCCTCGAGAGCCTCGTTAACCTTCTCCCAAGACTGGCTCAGACGTGCCTTCTTGTGAGAGAGGATCAGCTGACCTTTCTTGTCCTCTGCGCTCTCTACGTAAACCTCTACCTTGTCGCCGATCTTCAGATCTGGGTTGTAGCGGAATTCAGAAGCGGGGATGATACCGTCGCTCTTGTAGCCGATGTTGACAACAACTTCCTTCTTGTCAATAGAGATAACTGTGCCCTCTACTACCTGATGGTCGGCAACCTTGTTCAGGGTTTCGTCGTAAGCCTTGTCGAGCTCTTCCTTGCTAACATTAGCTACTGTTCCGTGCTCAAACTCGTCCCAATTGAAATCGTCGAGTGGCTTAACGTTCTTTGTTAATTCTGACATAATAAAATTTTATTGTGCCCCTCGTTTGTGTGTCGGGGCAGGATCTGGACAGACGTTTACCAGACCATTTTTAAAGGGTTAATAATCGATAGGAGCAAGCGCCTGTTCCGGCCCCTATTCCCCCTTACGGGGGAGAAAGCGGCTGCAAAGGTACTACTTTTTTGGATAATAGCTGATGATTGATAGATGATAGGTAAAATATTTATGTTTATTTAACAAAAAAGAGGACCGACTCTCACGAGCTAGTCCCCTCCCATTCCAGTTTTAACCTTTTATACTTTACTTTACTAACTATTTAATTATACAACTATTCATTTACACAATGCCCTGAGCCATCATGGCGCTGGCAACCTTCATGAAGCCGGCTACGTTAGCACCCTTCACATAGTTGATGTAACCATCAGCCTGTGTACCGTACTTCACGCAGTTCTCATGAATGTCGTTCATGATGCGCTTCAGATAGTCGTCAACCTCCTTAGCAGTCCAGCTCAGACGCTCAGAGTTCTGCGACATCTCAAGACCTGATACTGATACACCACCAGCGTTAGATGCCTTACCAGGAGCGTACAACAGCTTGTTGTCCTGGAAGATCTTGATAGCCTCGGGGAGTGAAGGCATGTTAGCACCCTCAGCAACAGCGATAACACCATTGTCTACGAGAGCCTGAGCCTGCTCGCCATTGATCTCGTTCTGTGTAGCGCAAGGCAGAGCGATATCAGCCTTCTCGTGCCAAGGACGCTCACCAGCGTGATATACTGCGTTAGGATACTCCTCGGCATATTCCTTAATACGTCCGCGCTCAACATTCTTCAGCTCCTTAACATAAGCCAGTTTGTCGAAGTCGATTCCGTCTGGATCGTAGATGTAACCGTCAGAGTCAGAGAGAGTCATGGGGATAGCACCCAGCTGCAGGCACTTCTCAGCAGCATACTGAGCAACGTTACCAGAACCAGAGATCAGCACCTTCTTACCCTTCAGCTCGATGCCACGAGTAGCCAGCATTGAAGTCAGGAAGTAAACTGTACCATAACCCGTAGCCTCAGGACGGATGAGTGAACCACCGAATGAGAGACCCTTACCTGTGAGTACACCCTGGAACTGGTGTGTGAGCTTCTTGTACTGTCCGAACAGATAGCCAACCTCACGACCACCTACACCGATATCACCAGCAGGTACGTCCTCATCGGGACCGATAACGCGGTAAAGCTCGTTCATGAATGCCTGGCAGAAACGCATTACCTCAGCGTCGCTCTTGCCACGTGGTGAGAAGTCTGAACCTCCCTTAGCACCACCCATGGGCAGAGTTGTCAGAGAGTTCTTGAAAGTCTGCTCGAAAGCCAGGAACTTCAGGATACCCAGGTTTACACTCTTGTGATAACGCAGACCACCTTTGTAAGGGCCAATAGCGTTGTTGTGCTGGATACGGTAACCCATGTTGGTCTGTACCTTACCCTGATCGTCAACCCATGTGATACGGAACTCGCAAACACGATCGGGGATGCAAAGGCGCTCAATCAGATTGGCCTTTTCAAACTCGGGGTGCTTGTTATACTCCTCCTCGATAGTGGGAAGAACCTGAGAAACTGCCTGGATGTACTCCGGCTCATTAGGGAAGCGCTGCTTCAACTCTTCAACAACTTTTGCTGCATTCATAATCTTTAATCCTTTTTTTGTTATTGTTTGAAATTTAATTTCTTAATTCTGTTTGCAAAATTACAGTAAAACAACCGAAATAACAAACTTTTTATCACTTTTTTACTCAAAAAACTTTCATTTTGATAGATTATTGATTTAAGTCAAGACAAAATGGCGAAAAAAAGCTCCTTTTTTGTGTCCGAGCACAAAAAAGGAGCCTATATAATATAATAATGTGTAAGCGATTACTTGCTTATTACTGACAATTTGCTCTTAATTTTGTCAACATACGCATCAATTGTCGCTACAGCCACGATATTTACGACATCTCGAACGCTGGCGCCGAAGTCGATAAAGTGGATAGGTTTGTTAAGTCCCATCTGGATCGGGCCGATGATCTCGGCATCGCTACCCAGCATCTGCAGCATCTTGTAGGATGAGCGGGCCGAGGTTAGGTTGGGGAACACCAGTGTGTTAACCTTCTGGCCCTTCAGACGTGTGAATGGGAACTCCTGATCGCGCAGTTCATCGTCGAGGGCAAAGCTGAGCAGCATCTCGCCGTCGATAGGCAGGTCGGGGTACAGCTCGTGCATCTTAGTTACGGTATCCTTCACCTTCAGGGCACCGTCGCTGGTGCTACTGCCGAAGTTAGAGTGAGATATCATGGCAATGACCGGCTTCTCGTTGAAGAAGCGTACGGCTGTAGCTACAAGCTTTGAGATATCGAGCAGTGCCTCGCGGTCGGGATTCTCGTTCACCATGGTGTCGGCAATATAATAGGTGCCCTTAGGTGAGTTGATGATATGCATTGTACCGAAGTGTTTGTACTCAGGACGGATACCAATCACCTCTTTTACCACCTTTACGGTATTCGAGTACTTGGTGTACAAGCCAGTGATAAAGGCGTCGGCCTCGCCGGTCTCCACCATCATCATACCGAAGTAGTTGCGCTCGAACATCTTATCGTTGGCCTCCTGGAAGGTATAGCCTTCGCGCTGGCGCTTCTCGGTCAGTATGCGGGCGTAGCGCTCGCGGCGCTCCTGCTCGTTGGGGTGGCGCAGGTTCACAATCTCAATGCCGTCCAGGTTCAGGTCCATCTGGGCTGCCATCTTGGTGATTACCTCGTCATTACCCAGCAGGATGGGGTAGCAGATACCCTCGGCCTTGGCCTGTACGGCTGCCTTCAGCATGGTGGGGTGAACGGCCTCGGCAAATACCACGCGCTGTGGGTGGGCAGCTGCAGTGGCGTAAAGCTTCTGGGTAAGCTTGGTTTCCTGTCCCAGCAGTATCGAGAGCGAACGCTTGTACTCGTCCCAGTCTTTAATATCCTTGCGGGCTACACCGCTCTCAATAGCAGCCTTGGCTACGGCTGAGGATACTTCGGTGATGAGTCGTGGATCGACTGGCTTTGGGATGAAGTAGTTGCGACCGAAGGTCAGGTTGTTCACCTTATAGACATCGTTCACTACGTCGGGTACAGGCTGCTTGGCCAGGTCGGCAATGGCGTGTACAGCTGCCAGCTTCATCTCCTCGTTGATAGCCTTGGCGTGAACGTCGAGGGCGCCACGGAAGATGTAAGGGAATCCGATAACGTTATTAATCTGGTTGGGATAGTCGGTACGACCGGTCGACATCAGTACGTCGGGACGTGCCTCCATGGCATCCTCGTATGAGATCTCGGGCACGGGGTTGGCCAGTGCGAAGATGACGGGATCCTTGGCCATCGACTTCACCATATCCTTTGAGAGTACATTACCCTTTGACAGTCCAACGAATACATCGGCATCCTTAACGGCTTCGGCCAGCGTGTGGATGTCGGTACGGCTGGTGGCAAAGAACTTCTTCTGCTCATTCAGGTCCTGACGCTCGGTAGAGATGACGCCCTTAGAGTCGAGCATCACAATATTCTCTTTCTTGGCGCCGATGGCCATGTAGAGCTTGGTGCAACTGATGGCGGCAGCGCCGGCACCGTTGACTACGATCTTTACCTTGCTGATATCCTTGCCGATAACCTCCATGGCGTTCTTCAGTCCGGCGGCGCTGATGATGGCTGTGCCGTGCTGGTCGTCGTGCATCACGGGGATATCGAGCGTCTTCTTCAGACGGTCCTCAATATAGAAACACTCAGGTGCCTTGATGTCCTCGAGGTTGATACCGCCAAAAGTAGGCGCGATGCGCTCTACGGCCTCGCAGAATTTCTCGGGGTCTTTTTCAGCTACTTCAATATCAAATACATCAATACCACCATAAATCTTGAACAGCAGTCCCTTACCTTCCATAACGGGCTTGCCGCTCAGGGCGCCAATATCGCCTAGGCCCAATACGGCTGTACCGTTTGAGATAACTGCTACCAGATTTCCCTTGTCGGTGTATTTATATGCATCGTCGGGGTTTTCTTGAATTTCCAAGCAGGGATAGGCTACGCCGGGAGAGTAGGCGAGACTTAAGTCTGTTTGTGTACGATAAGCCTTTGTAGGCTTAACTTCGATTTTGCCAGGGCGTCCGCTCTCGTGATATTCGAGCGCGGCTTCTTTCGAGATCTTTACCATAAAGTGTATTATTTATAATGTGATTATTCTGAAATACGGGTACAAAAATACAAAAAACTAATGAAAAACATTTGGGTTTTTAGTTTTTTTTTGTAACTTTGCTGCCAAATTGAATGATTATGCAAGAAAACATTGAAATTTCGAAGTATAAAAGGGGTTTGAGGGAGAGAATACCCGAAGTGGCAATGAAACTTTTTACTGAGCGGGGTATCAATTCGGTACGTATGGATGATGTGGCCCAGACCATGGGCATATCGAAACGTACCATCTATGAACTGTATAATAAAAAGGAGGATTTACTGTTCGAGGTGGTGGTGAAGCACTTCAGGCAGCGTTTGGATGTCATGGAACTGGTGACCAGTCGTTGCAATAACGTGATGGAGATACTGCTCGAAGTATATCGGATGAAGGTGGCTGACTTTAAGAATACCAATCCGCTCTTTTTTACTGAGATGGTGAAATATCCCGAATTGCAACAATTTCTGACAGAGCAGAATGACCACATGCGTGAAAACAGTTTGCTGTTTATCCAGCGCGGTGTGGATGAGGGCTACTTCCGTTCCGACTTGGATTATCAGATGGCGGTACTGCAGTTTGATGCCATGGGGCAATATGTCATGGAGAAGGAACTGTACAAGCAGTACTCCATTGAAGATATATTCCGAAACCTGGTGTTCGTGTCGCTTCGAGGGCTTTGTACCGATAAGGGTATCAAGGCGATTGATGCGATGCTTGAACAGAAATAATAAAGAAATCCCCGCTGGTTGGCGGGGATTTCTTTTTGGTATTACTGATGCTGTTCGCGCAGCAGATCGTTCACAGTCTTTACTGGATTGAAGGTGCCCAGAGGAACCTCTACGAAGATGGTGCTCCAATCGCTCATGGCACCATTCCATAGTCCTGGCAACTCAAGGGCTTTCAGTTCCTTGCCAGCCTTTGATTTCGAAGAGATGAAACCTGTGGTCTTATCGACAAATGCTGGCAGGTTGAATGGCTTGCCCTGATAATCCTTAACGGCGCATACCAGATCAACGGGATTGAAGTGTGTACCCTGGGTAAACATCTTCATGTAGGCCTCGTTGTTTGTGTCGATCTGACTGCTTTCCAGAATCTGCAGGCTTACGGTGCCGTCCTGATTATATGTAAGGAATGGACCACCACCAGGTTCGCCTACGTTCTTAACAACACCGCATACACGCATAGGACGGTTCAGCTTCTTACGCAGATAGTCGGCATCAACCTTGTTGTTCTTGGCATCGGTGCACAGGTTCTTGGCTACGAATGCTGCCATTTCCTGCAACTGAGCCTCGGTAGCACCGGCATCGAGCTGACGAAGATACTCGAAAGCCTGCTTCTGTAGGGTTACCAGCACACCTGCAATCACCTGCTTCCACTCCACAGTCTCGGGCTTCAAACGGTCGGGTACCACATTGTCGATATTCTTGATAAAGATGACGTCGGCTTCGATTTCGTTCAGGTTCTCAATCAGTGCGCCATGACCGCCTGGACGGAAAAGCAGACTGCCGTCCTCGTTGCGGAACGGGGTGTTGTCGGGATTGGCGGCAACGGTATCGGTAGAGGGCTTCTGCTCAGAGAAGGTGATATCATACTTAATGCCATATTTCTTAGCAAAGAAGTCTGCCTTCTCGGCAACCTTTGCCTTGAACAGCTCCATGTGCTCGTGACTCACGGTGAAGTGTACGTGCGACTCGCCGTTGGAAGCAGCATAGAGTGCGCCCTCAACCAAATGCTCCTCCATGGGTGTGCGGGATCCCTCGGGATACTTGTGGAACAACAACAGACCTTTGGGTAGCTGGCCGTAGTTCAACCCCTCGGCCTTCAGCATATTGGCAGCTACAGCCTTGTATTTGCCTTCGGCGATAAGAGCCTTGATGCCCTTGCCCTCATTCTTCTGGCAGACAGCATTCAGTGCCTCGAAGAAGGCGAATTTCTCAATAGAATCGAAATATTTCTTCTCGAAATCGGTGGTTGGTACGTCGTAGTCGGCATCGACAAATGCGAACATGTTCTTAAACATACGACTGGCCGCACCTGAGGCTGGCACAAACTTAACAACACGCTTGCCTTCGGCCTTATATGCGTTCCATGCTTCCACCAGTTTCTGGCGCTCGTTGGCATCGGGGGCGATAATGCCGTTGCCGACACCTGCAGCAGCCTCTAACTTCAGGAATGGAAAACCTGTCTTAAACTCGTTCAATTGATTCTCAATCTGCTCCTGGGTAATGCCCTTTTGAGCAATTTGCTTCAAGTCTTTCTCTGCTAACATAATAAAAAAAGGTATTTTGTCAAAAAACTACGGCAAAAGTAACCATTTTTTTCGAAAAATGAAAATAAATCCAAAGAAAAATGTATCTTTGTAGCGAAAAATAGAGTTTATGGCAGAAAAATTTGCATTTACATATGAACAGAAGAAACGCATGGCTTCGCAGACGGCCGAAATCCTGACTGAGGAGATAGGACTGAAAGGCGATGCTATTGTGGCTGTAGAGTTGATACCGGAAATTGAGGCGGGGCATATCACGCTCGATGAGGTAGAGAAAACTCATGGCGAGTCTGTTTCACGAATTCTTCATGGATTGAACCGCATCCAGCAGCTATATGAGAAGAATCCGGCTGTTGAGAGTGAGAACTTCCGTAACCTGTTATTGTCGTTTGCGGAGGATATGCGCGTGATTCTCATTATGATTGCCAACCGTGTGAATCTGATGCGCCAGATCCGCGATACAGAGAATATTGAGGCAAGACTGGAGGTTTCGCAAGAGGCGGCTTATCTCTATGCGCCGCTGGCTCACAAGTTGGGTTTGTATAAACTGAAGAGTGAGCTCGAGGACTTGTCGCTGAAATATATGGAGCACGATGCCTACTACCACATCCGTGAGAAGCTGAGTGCTACCAAGGCATCGCGTGATGCCTACATCGAAAGGTTTATCAAGCCTGTAGAACAGAAGATGATGGCGGCGGGTATCCGTTGTCATATCAAGGGACGTACTAAGAGTATCCACTCTATCTGGCAGAAGATGCAGAAACAGAAATGTCCCTTTGAAGGCGTTTACGACCTGTTTGCCATCCGCATCATCATCGACTGTCCGTTGCAGCAGGAGAAGATGCAGTGCTGGCAGGCATACTCGATAATTACCGATATGTATCAGCCTAACCCCAAGCGCTTGCGTGACTGGTTGTCGGTACCCAAGTCGAACGGCTACGAGTCGTTGCACATCACGGTGTTAGGCCCGGAACAGAAGTGGGTAGAGGTACAGATACGTACCGAGCGTATGGATGAAGTGGCTGAACGTGGTGTGGCTGCCCATTGGCGCTATAAAGGCGTGAAGGGTGAGACGGGTCTCGATGAATGGCTGACCAATATCCGTACCATGCTGGAACATGCTGACGGACTGGACGCTATGGACCAGTTTAAGATGGACCTCTATGAAGACGAGGTGTTTGTCTTTACGCCTGCAGGCGATCTGTGGAAGTTCCCGGTTGGTGCCACCGTGCTCGACTTTGCTTATCATATCCACTCCAAACTGGGGAATCAGTGTACCGGAGGACGTATTAATGGAAAGGTGGTGCCTATCCGCTATGTGCTGAAGAGTGGTGATCAGGTAGAGATTCTGACTTCGGCAAACCAGAAGCCTCGTCAGGAGTGGCTTAACATCGTGAAAACCTCACGTGCCAAATCCAAAATCAGACTGGCACTGAAGGAGACTCAGGTAAAGGATGGACTCTTTGCTAAGGAAATGTTGGAGCGAAAGTTCCGTAATCGTAAGATAGAACAGGACGACAGCATCATGTTCAACGTCATCCGTAAGATGGGCTATAAAGAGGTGAGCGACTTCTATAAGGCTATTGCTGATGGTGTACTCGATACAAATGATGTTCTTGATAAGTTCTTGGAACTCAGAGATAAAGAGTCTGTTGTTACAGGAGATAATCAGGCCCGTTCGGCCAGCGAGTTCGAACTCGATGAGTCGAAGATTGCTGGTTTGAATCAGCATATGAACGATGATGTGCTGGTGATTGACCGTAACCTGAAAGGACTCGATTATCAGTTGGCAAAATGCTGTTCGCCCATCTATGGCGACGATGTGTTTGGCTTTGTGACCGTGAACGGTGGTATTAAGATTCACCGTTGCGACTGTCCGAATGCGCCTGAGTTACGTCGTCGTTTCGGATACCGTATTGTCAAGGCGAAATGGAGTGGTAAGGGATCGTCGCAGTATAGTATCGCACTACGTGTGATAGGAAACGACGATATAGGTATCGTCAATAATCTTACTTCTATCATCTCGAAGGATGAGAAGCTGGTGCTTCGCAGTATCAATATCGATAGTCATGATGGTTTATTCAGTGGTAATATCGTTGTGATGCTCGAAGATACCTCGCGTCTGGAAGCACTGATAAAAAAACTCCGCACAGTGAAAGGTGTAAAACAAGTATCACGCATCTAAATACCCATTTCAGTATGAATAAGAAACTACTATTTGCAGCATCAGTCATGCTTGCTCTCGTGGCTTGTCGAGGAGGTCGTCAGCCTATGACTCCTGTAGAGGAAGAGAATATCGAGTATCGTCCCTTGGTTACTGATTCGGCAGCTATCGACTCGATAGCCTATTCGGGTTTGGTTGACAATGAGGCAGCTCTTGAGGTGCCTGACATCCCCCAAGACAAGGATGTTAATATGAATGCCTCTGACGTAGAGATTACGGATATCATGTCAGGGGGTAACGTTGAGGAAATCAAGAAGTAGCTACTCTCTGTATATCCATGATAACAAGGCATTCACCCATCGTATGGAAAAACGGAACCAGCGATAGGTGCTCTGCTCCTTACCGCCGAATCGCAGAATGAATTCGCGGTAGGGATTCTTCTGGAACGGCAGGCCGACATCCATAAACCGCATGTGTTGATAGCCTTGTTCGTAGGCGTGCTTCATGACATCCCAGATGATGATGGTGTCGGGATGCAGGGCGTGGTAACTCTTGCGTTTGAAGGCCGAATACCATAAGTAGGCATCGCCCTCACTATATACACAAGCTGCGCAGGCAATCACTTTGTGATGGTATTTGGTAACGAAGAGGTTACCGTTGGTGCTTGCCATTAACTCGCGGAAGAATATATCGTCAGGGATATAGCGCTTAGGCTTGAGGATGTGGTGCTTGCGTAGTAATTGTGAAAAAGCCTTGAAATCAGCTTCAGTGTTAACAATCTCGGTCTGTGCACCACGCTGGTGGGCGTGGTCTATGCGCCGCTGCAGTTTCTCGCTGATACGTTCTTCGGGAGCATGCCGATGCAGAGAGTTGTGAATCGATATCCAATTCACTGGGTAATAGTTGTTCTGACGCAACTGCTTGTAGCCCAACATCTTTTGGCTGAGGTTGCTGACCTCTATGAATAATACCCGATTGTCTAACTTACGAGTTAAAGCATCCAGCATACAGCCGAACAGTTCATCTTTCTTATAGGCAGGGTCGTCGCAGTAAATGCCTTCGCTCAATATGCGGCAGTGTATCAGCAGAAAAGGGGGTAGTATCAACGTGCGGAAGCGAATGATGCCTAACATGTGGCAGAGTTCGCGACCAGTGCCGTCGGTTATCACCACCATATAGGGACGTTGGCGTGGAGCGGCCTCACACACTTCCATCAGTTCGCGGCTGTGGAAATAGCTACCTTCGCGAAGTGCGGGCATGCCTTTGGATTTTGTGTATATGGTAGTAATCAGTTGATTCATGGTGCAAAGATATATAAAAAAAGCTACACAGAGATATAAAGTTGCATTGTTTTTTGTTTTTTTATTATAATTCTCGGTGTCGTTGTGTCACTGTATTGAAAAAAAATAGTACCTTTGCAGCATAATAATTCGAATGATATGACAAATTTTAAAGATTTGGCGCAGTTGCGTCGTAGCCATCGCAAATTCTCGGCTGAAGAAGTTGATCCTGATCACCTCAAATTAATACTTCGTGCAGCATTGATGTCACCCACGTCTAAGAGTCAGCGCGCCTGGCAATTCGTAGTGGTCGATGACAAAATGGATCTTGAGAAACTGGCGGATGCCAAGGACATGGGTAGTCAGTTCCTGAAAGGGGCGCCTGTAGCCATTGCCGTACTGGGCGATCCTATGCAGAACGACTGTTGGGTAGAGGATGGATCTATTGCAACCATCTCTATGCAATACCAGGCTGAAGAACTGGGGCTCGGTTCGTGCTGGATTCAGATGCGTGGTCGCGGACTAAGTGATGGTACGACGGCTGATGAGGTGATTCGTGGTGTGCTTGGCATTCCCGACAACTACAACTGTCTCTGTATCTTGGCTTTAGGACATTGGCAGGATGAGCGTAAGCCTCAGGACGAGGAGAAACTGAAATGGGAAAACGTTCACCTGAACAAGTTTTAAAGTTCAAAGCTCAAAGTTCAATGATTAACTACGATTTAAATAAGATCAAGGCCATTATCTTTGATATTGATGGCGTGCTTAGTGCAGAGACCATCAACCTGAGTGCAGATGGAACACCTCTGCGTACGGTGAATATCAAGGATGGTTATGCCATTCAACTGGCTATGAAGTTAGGATTGCGTATTGCCATTATCTCGGGAGCACGGGTAGAAAGTCTGCGTGTGCGTTACGAGGGCTTAGGCGTAGAGGATATCTATCTGGGGTGTGCTGTTAAGATAGCTACCTATGATGAGTTCCTGGCTATTTATGGCTACACGGATGAGGAGGTGATGTATATGGGCGACGATATACCTGATCTGGAGATTATGCGCAGGGTGGGGTGCCCGGTGTGTCCCAAGGATGCCTGTCAGGAAATCCGTGATATCTCGCTCTATACCAGTGACCGACGTGGTGGTTACGGATGTGGACGTGATGTAATCGAACAGGTTCTTCGTGCACAAGGCAAGTGGGTCATGAACGAGAAAGCTTTTGGATGGTAATGAGGAAATACAAATATGTGTTGGCGAGTAATTCGCCTCGAAGAAAGGAACTCCTCGCAGGACTCGGATTAAAATTCGAGGTGCGTGTGATTAACGGAATCGATGAGAGCTATCCCGCATCGCTGCCTGCCAGTGAGGTGGCTCAGTATATTGCTGAGAAAAAAGCCGATGCCTATCGGAGTACGATGCAGGCGGATGAGCTGATTATTACGGCAGACACAGTGGTGATTGTGGGAGAGGATATTCTTGGGAAACCCCATGACGAGGCTGATGCCGTTCGCATGCTGCGTGAAATCAGCGGTCGTACGCATCAGGTGACAACGGGGGTATCGTTGCTGACATCCACACAGCAGTGTTCGTTCTCCGTTACGACCGATGTTACCTTCAAACAGCTAACTGATGAGGAGATACAACATTATGTATCGCATTATCGCCCCTTTGATAAAGCGGGCGCTTATGGAATACAGGAATGGATTGGCTATATCGGGGTGACGGGCTTGCATGGCAGTTATTATAATGTGATGGGGTTGCCTGTGCAGCGCATCTACACCGAATTGCAGAAACTAACTTAGTATTGCCAATGAAGAAAATTGTTTCAATCTTAATCGTCTTGATGTCGGTCGTTGTACAGACTGCTTGGGCCGACGAGAAGCATACAGCTGATTATATCCGTCAGCGTATTGATTCTGTCTATAGTCATCATGGTATGGCTGATATCGACTCGACTTACTGTACCTTGCGGTATCTCGAACTGGTACGTCAGGCCTGGGATGAGTTGGCTGAGGGTGAGATATTGTTTGATGCTGATCATTGGATTAATGCACAAGATTGGAGTAAAGATTTCACGGCAGAGGCTAAGGATATTGATATTCAGACCGATACAACAGCTATTGTTAGGGTTGGAATTCATAATTTTGGGCGTGATTACGAGGTGGTCTTAAGCCTGCATTATGAGCGTGATGACTGGTTTGTAGATGATTTTCTCGCTGCTGATGGCGGTGAAGGCGAGCGGGCCTACCTGACTCAAACCATCTGTACCATTCTGTGGCGTCGAATCGGACTGACCGACTCTGGTTTCCAGGATGTAGATGTGGCAAAATATTGCTATGTAGATATCGATGGTGATGGTTATGATGAAATCTGGTTGCGTTCAGAAGATAATCGTTTCGGTGCGTTAGTCAGTCTGGCGGGTAATGCGCAGTTGTTGGTGATTGAGCGTAGTCCACAGAGAGTGGTCTTTTATCGTGGAGCTGTAGGGGTAATCGGTAAAGCTGGTTACAACAGCGAGATCTCAAAGGTGGTAACGCTTCGCAATAGTCGCAAGTTTCATACTGTTGAATATCTCGCCACCGTGCCACTGGAGCTGGGCACGCCTATTTATGAATATTATTATGATGGACATCCTATATCGCCAGTTAAAGGCCGCCAGTTGATGCAGCGTGCCAAACAGAAAAGGAGTCAGCCTAAGCCGACTTGGCAGAATCTGCCCCAGGAAGAAGGTAGTGCTGAAGTTTCCGGTGATTGATGTTAAAAAAAGGAAAGATTATGGCTACAGGTAAATGGATAGGAGGATTTGTAGGATGGATGGCTGGTGGTCCCTTAGGAGCGCTGGCAGGCTATCTTTTAGGCTCGTTGTTCGAAAGTATGCTGAATGGGGTGAATAATCCTGACAACTCTGGTACGTGGCAGTCGTATAACGATGCTTATCAGCAGGCTTATCAACAACGTCAGCAACAGGGCCAACGTAACAGTTTCTTGTTTTCGTTACTGGTATTATCGTCGTACATCATCAAGGCTGATGGAAAGGCCATGCACTCCGAAATGGAGCTTGTCAGACAGATGCTTCGACAGAATTTCGGTTCGGTTGCCGTCCAGCAAGGTAACGATATTCTCAATCGTCTGTTTGAGGAACAGAAACGTGAAGGATGGACCCAGTTTAAGCAGACTGTGCAGGCTTGCTGTGGCCAAATATGTCAACAAATGGATTATAGTCAGCGTTTGCAGCTGCTGAATTATCTGGTCATGGTGGCCAAGGCTGATGGAAGTGTGCCTCAGAGCGAGATTTCGGCTTTGAAGGAATGCGCTCAGTGGATGGGACTACGTGCAACAGAAGTTGACCAAATGCTTCATTTGGAAGGAGACACATTGGAAGATGCGTATAAGGTGTTAGGCGTTAGTCCTGAAGCTACCGATGACGAGCTCAAGAAAGCCTATCGAAAGTTGGCTTTGGAGCATCATCCGGACAAAGTGGCAGCCTTGGGCGAAGATGTAAGAAAGGCCGCTGAGAAGAAGTTTCAGGAGATTAATGCAGCCAAAGATCGCATCTGGAAAGCCCGTGGATTGTGATTTTTTTAGTTTTTTTGGGGAAAATATTTGGCGGTTTGGAGTTTTTTTTCTAATTTTGTACCCAATCAAGGCTTTAAGCCTGATTAAGAATGACTATTATGAAGCTGAAACTGAACTACATATTGCTGTTCCTGACATTTACCCTCTCGGTAAGTGCAGCCAACCTCGGCTTCACCAAAGAGAAACCTCTGCTTTTTGGAATCGACGAAGATTATCCTCCGCTTGAGTTTATCGATGAGCAAGGAGAACCTAACGGCGCTGATGTAGAGTTTACTAAGCTTCTGATGAAGCGTTTGGAAATTCCATTTGAGTACAAACCTAATAATTGGGGAGCTATAGCCAATGACGTCTTGCAGGGTCGAGTAGATCTGGGCATGATGGTGTATTCGCCATATCGAAAGGATGTGACCAATTATTCACGTGCCGTTATTCGCTTGTATTATCAGATACTGACTCGTAAAGGTGCTAAGAAAAATTACGGTCTGCGTGACATGCATAACATGGAAGTGGCACTGATGGCCAGTCGGCCAGTTCGTGATACACTGCAGAAGATCGGAGCAAAACTGATTATCGTTGAAGATCTGACTAAGGCTATTAAAGATTTGTCGAATGGCAAATACGACGCATTAGTATGCTATAGATATCAGGCCAGATTCCTGACCCAAAAATATAATCTGATGAACATTGAACAGGAGGATCTGACGCTGACACCACGTGAATATTGCTATGTGAGCAATAATAAGAAACTGATTGATGCCATCAATAAGGAATTGGATAAGATGGAGGATGAAGGCTTGATTGACGAGGTGTATGGTAACGTGGCATCTACATTCAACGGGGTGATTATACCAGGCTGGGTGTATGGTTGCATCTTGGCTGTGGTGTTTGCGACATTGATAGGTGTGATTCTGATGCAGAAACGCAATACACGTAACTTGAAAAATGCTTTGGATTTAGCCCGCCAGAATGAGGAGAGGGCGCTGGAAAGTGAAGCTAAAGCACGAAAGAGTGAGGATGAGGCGCGGGCTAATGCTGAGATGGCTAAGGAGAGCGAAGCTATTGCCAGAGCGAACGCAGAAAGAGCTAAGGTCAGCGAAGAAGAGGCAAAGCGTAATGCGGCTATAGCTGAACAGAATGCAGAGATAGCACGGCGAAATGCTGAGGAAGCAAAGAAGAATGAGGAGAAAGCCCGTCAGAATGCAGAGGCTGCCCGTAAGAGTGAAGAGTTGAAGGATATCTTCCTGGGAAATCTCAGTCACTCGTTGCGTACACCACTGAATGCCATTATCGGATTCTCTGACTTGTTGATGTCTATGGAGGACGATACAATGTCACGAGAGGAGCGCGATAATTTATTGCAGTTGATTAATAAGAATGGACTTGACTTATTGCATCTGATTAATGAACTGCTCTCTCTCAGTGAGGTGGAAGGTGATAAGCAGCTATTCAAGCGTGAGGTGACAGATGTGGACTATGAGATGGGACAATATGCTTCAGAAATTCGTCTACAATTGCACAAAGGCGTACAACTGGATGTCGTAGAACCTGTGGGCGGTCTCCGTGCTCTCATTGACAAAAAACTTTTGCGCATCGTTACGATGCATCTCTTGGAGAATGCCATGCAACACACCACCGAAGGCAAGATTACGCTGACATATTACCTGAAGGCTGGTGGTCTGTATGTTGAAGTGAAGGATACCGGTGAAGGTTTACCAGAAAAATTGAAGAATAATATTTTCGGTCTGTTAAGCGACAAGAATACATATACCCACGACGAGAGTCAGGATAATCCGGGACTTGGACTTAGTGTTTGTAAAGCTATCATGGACCGTTGTAATGGTAAGATAGGAGCACGTGACAATACAGAAGACGGAAGAGGTTCTATATTCTGGTATTGGACTCCTTCGGAGATATTAAACTAGGAGGCATAGAGAAAATGACATTAATTATCGTCATACTGCTATTATTAGGATACGTTGTGATAGCTACTGGCCACACAACGGGGGTAAACAAGTCGGCAATCGCCATTTTTATCGGTACTGTAGGATGGGTGGTCTATATATGTTATGGTACCGACTTTGTGATGCAGCGCCATGCACAGGATTATTGGAAATTCCTTGCAGGTAGTCTGCCATCGAGCGAAGCAGTAAAATATTACATATATAATAATATATTCCTATATTACGTAGGTCGTGCAGCCAGTATCGTTATGTTTCTTCTGGCAACCATGAGTATCGTCGAGATACTGCATAATAACGGCTGTTTCGATTTTGTAACAAAGTGGATTAAGACCCACAACTCAAAACGACTATTGTGGACTATCACCTTGGCAACTTTCATTCTGTCGGCTAATCTCGATAACCTGACAACAGCAACGATGATGCTGGTCATCATGCATTCCATTGTCCAGAACCGTCGTCAGCGTATGCTGATTGGTGCAGCCATCGTTATTGCAGCCAACTGTGGGGGGTGTCTGACTGTGATAGGTGATCCTACCACCCTAGTACTTTGGGGGGATGAAGCCATTACTGCAACCAGATATACAACGTATATGGCACTGCCAGCTATTCTGGCTTGGATTGTGCCAACCATCCTGATTAATCGTGAACTGCCAGAGCGACTTGATACCCAATGGGCACCGATGCCGTTCCGTGGTGATGATACCAATCTGTTGCCTTGGCAACGCATAGTGATGCTCTTTGTAGGTATTGGCGGTTTGTGGTTTATTCCGACTTTCCATACCATTACGAAACTGTCACCATTCCTCGGTGCTTTGTGTGTGCTGAGTGTATTGTGGGTAGTCAACGAGATTATGAATCGCAAGCTGATTGGAGCTGACCAGATGATGCAGCGGTTGACTCCTCGTTCGGTGCAGTATGGCTCACTGCAGCAAATACTATTTGTAATGGGTATTATGTTGGCAATGGGTGTTGTTACCGAGACTGGCGTGTTTAGCGATGTGGCCCAGTGGATAGATGATACTTTTGAAAATGTGTGGATTCTTGGAATAGTTTCTGGACTGCTGAGTGGACTTGTCGACTCGTTCACGATTGCCATGAGCGACGTTTCGCTTTATCCGATAGCTGATACTGCCATGGAAGGCTCGTATGCCGAGAATTTCGTGGTGAATGGTGCTTATTGGAAAATTGTTGCTTTCTGTACCGCCGTAGGTGGCTGTCTGCTCAGTGTTGGTTCGGTGAGCGGACTGGCCTTGATGAAAATGGAGCACATGCGCCTTAGCTGGTATCTGAAGAACCTGACGCTGAAGGTGATGGCAGGTATGCTGATAGGCTTGGCTGTGCTGTGGATTGAAGTGAATTATGTATAACTAAACAATAAATGATTAGGTAATATGACAAAGATTAAGACGATTGGTATCCTGACGTCGGGAGGCGATGCACCAGGAATGAATGCCGCTATACGTGCCGTGACACGTGCCGGTATCTACAACGGTTTTAAGATTAAAGGAATATATCGTGGTTATGAAGGACTGATTCATGATGAGGTTCAGGAATTCACCACAGAGAATGTGAGTGGCATTGTAACCCGTGGTGGTACAATCCTGAAAACAGCCCGTTCAAAGGAGTTCCCAACACCAGAGGGAATGCAGAAAGCTTACGAGACCTGTGTAAAGGAAGAGATTGATGCGCTGGTGGTTATTGGTGGAAACGGTTCGCTCACAGGTGCTCGCAACTTCGGTATGGAGTTCGATTTCCCTGTGATAGGTCTGCCTGGTACTATTGATAACGACCTCTATGGCACCGACTCAACGATTGGCTACGATACCACGATGAATACCATCATGGAGTGTGTGGACCGTATCCGCGACACCGCCAATTCGCATGAGCGTATCTTCTTTGTGGAGGTGATGGGCCGTGATGCCGGTTTCCTGGCACAGAACTCTGCCATTGCCTGTGGTGCCGAGGCTGCCATCGTTCCCGAGGAGTCGACGGATGTTGACCAGTTGGCACAGTTCATGAGCCGTGGTATCCGAAAGTCAAAGAAATCATGTATCGTGATCGTATCCGAGAGTCCCAAGTGTGGCGCACTCTACTATGCTGATCGTGTGAAGAAGGAGTTCCCTGAGTTCGACGTGCGTGTGTCCATCCTTGGTCACTTGCAGCGTGGAGGTACCCCATCAGCCCGCGACCGCATTCTGGCTGCCACCACAGGTGTGGGTGCTATCGAGGCCATTAAGCAGGGACAGCGTAATGTGATGGTAGGTATCCGCAACAACGAGGTGGTATACGTACCTTTCAGCGAGTGTATCCGCACCGATAAACGTTTTGATAAACGCCTGATTAAGGTTCTTGATGAGCTTAGCATTTAATCTATGCCAGATATTAAAAAGATAGTATTAACAGGAGGCCCCTGTGCGGGCAAGACCACTGCCTTGGTAAAGATTACTGAGTACTTCTCGGGCTTTGGCTACAAGGTGTTTAATGTACCCGAAGTGCCCACGATATTCAGTACGGCAGGCTGGAACTACCTGACCCCCAATCGCAACCTGTATTATCAGGGCGAGCGAGCCATCTTGGAGACGCAGCTGGCGCTCGAAAACCAGTTCATGCGTTTGGCTGAGGTGTGCGAAGATCCCGTTCTGATTGTATGCGATCGTGGCGCGATGGATATCTCTGCCTATATCAAACCCGAGGAGTGGGAAGAGATTACGCACATGGCTGGTACCAATAGTAATACGCTGCGTGAGAGCTACGATGCCGTGCTTCACCTGGTGAGTGCTGCTGATGGTGCTGAGCAGTATTATACCACTGCCACCAATGCCACCCGCTATGAGCAAGCTAATGAAGAGGGACTGCGTATAGCCCGTGAACTCGACAAGAAGGTCATCAAGGCCTGGACGGGGCATCCTCATCTGCGTGTCATCAACAACCACGACGACTTTGAGAATAAGCTCAACCGTGTGCTAACCGAGATCTCCAAGGTGGTAGGGCTGCCTCAGCCAGTGCAAGAGGAGCGTATCTTCAGGGTGGAGATTACCGGCGAGATTCCAGAGTGTTCTGTCAGCGAGATCACACAGACCTATCTGGTGGCAGAGCCAGGAACAGAGGTGCGTCTGCGCCGTCGTGAGTGGAGTGGTGGAAAGGTGGTCAATGTGCACCGTTCCAAGAAGCGTATCTCTGAGACCGAGGTGATAGAGACCGAGCGTCAGGTGGACAACAATCTCTATGAGCAGATGTTGCAACAGGCTGATCCGTATCGTACCACCATCCGTAAGAAACGTCAGAGTTTCATTTGGAAAGGCCAGTTCTTCGAGATCGACAGTTTCCAGAACCCTGTTAGTAATCTGGTGATGATGGAGACCAAGGGCGTCACCGCTCAGGAAACGGTTAACTTTCCGCCGTTTATACGTGTGCTTGAGGATGTTACCGGCAATCCTAAGTATCTCAATTACAATATTGCGTTAAGACGATAAATATAGAATCAAATAATAACTTTAAAAATTAACAGCTATGTCAAAAATTATTGGACACATTTCGCAGATTATCGGTCCTGTTATCGACGTTTACTTCGATACAGAGGGCCAGGATGCCGAAAAGGTGTTGCCAAAGATTTACGATGCTCTGAAGATTGATCGTGGCGACGGGCGTGACCTGATTGTCGAGGTGCAGCAGCACATCGGCGAAGATACGGTGCGCTGTGTGGCTATGGACAATACCGACGGACTGCATCGCGGACTGGAAGCGATCCCTCTGGGTTCACCTATCGTGATGCCTGCAGGTGATCAGATTAAAGGTAGAATGCTGAACGTTATCGGTCAGCCTATCGATGGTATGAAACAGCTCGATATGGACGGGGCTTACCCCATCCACCGCGAGGCACCAACATTCGAGGAACTGTCGACCAAGAAAGAGATTCTGGCCACAGGTATTAAGGTTATCGACCTGCTGGAGCCCTACATGAAGGGTGGTAAGATCGGACTCTTCGGTGGTGCTGGTGTAGGTAAGACCGTGCTTATCATGGAGCTGATTAACAACATTGCCAAGGGACACAACGGATTCTCAGTATTCGCTGGAGTGGGAGAGCGTACCCGTGAGGGTAACGACCTGATCCGCGAGATGATTGAGAGTGGCGTTATCCGCTACGGCGAGAAGTTCCGTGAGGCTATGGACCAGGGTAAGTGGGACTTGAGTCTTGTTGACCCTGAGGAGTTGAAGAAGAGCCAGGCCACACTTGTTTACGGACAGATGAACGAGCCACCAGGCGCACGTGCATCAGTGGCCCTTTCAGGACTGACCGTAGCTGAGGGATTCCGTGATGGTGGTGGTAAGGATGGCGGTGCTGCCGATATCCTGTTCTTCATCGATAACATCTTCCGTTTCACTCAGGCTGGTTCTGAGGTATCTGCTCTGCTGGGTCGTATGCCATCAGCTGTAGGTTATCAGCCCACACTGGCATCAGAGATGGGTTCGATGCAGGAGCGTATCACATCAACAAAGACCGGTTCTATCACCTCAGTACAGGCTGTATACGTGCCTGCCGACGACTTGACCGACCCTGCTCCAGCTACCACCTTTACTCACCTGGATGCTACCACCGTATTGGATCGTAAGATTGCTGAGTTGGGTATCTATCCTGCTGTTGACCCACTGGGTTCAACATCACGTATCCTCGATCCACTGATTGTGGGTAAGGCTCACTACGATTGTGCACAGCGCGTAAAGGAGATTCTGCAGCGCTACAAGGAGTTGCAGGACATCATTGCTATTCTGGGTATGGACGAGCTCTCTGACGAAGATAAGCTGACTGTGAACCGTGCACGTCGTGTGCAGCGCTTCCTGTCACAGCCATTCTCTGTGGCCTCTCAGTTCACTGGTCTGCCTGGTGTGATGGTGCCTATTGAAGAGACTATCAAGGGCTTCAATGCTATTCTCGATGGTGAGGTAGACGATCTGCCAGAGCAGGCATTCCTGAACGTCGGAACAATCGAAGATGCTAAGGAGAAGGCCAAGAAACTGTTGGAAGCAGCTAAAGGCTAATTGACAATTGAAATTTGACAATTATGTTACAGCTAAAGATAGTTTCACCCGAGAAGGTAGAGTTTGACGGAGCAGTCGAGAGCGTTCTTGTGCCTGGCACAGTTGGACAGTTCGAGATACTTACCAACCACGCGCCGATTATCTCGTCGCTGGAGAAGGGAACCGTAGTATATACCTTGGAGTCTGGTGAGAAGAACAGGCTCGACATCTTAGGCGGCTTCGTTGAAGTGCAGAAGAATGTTGTAAGCCTATGTGTGGAAATAAGGAGCATCGGTGACAATGGACTTTGATAAACTGAGTAAACGCTACGCACGGCAGAGCATTTTGCTGACGACAGGGCTGGCTCTTCTGGGTTTGCTGGTGGCAAATGTCTATCAGACAGACGGAATAATCATACCACTGGTTGTTAGTTCGCTCTTTGTGCTGATAACAGAGCTCGCTTCTGCATTTCTGTGGCGTTGGGTGGCTGTCAAGCATTCCGACATGCTACCATCGTTCTTTACAGGTGTGTCAGGATTCCGCTTTCTGTTAGCGCTGGCCGTTATGTTTGTTTGGTATCTGGCTACGAACAGACAGGCAATAATCACGTTCTTCGTGGTGTTCCTGATCTTTTACTTCGTGTCCCTTATTCACCATTCCATCTTCTTTTCGAGAGTATCAAATCGTTTGTAACGATCTTAAAATGAGTTATTTCAAATGAAACAATTAAAGTCAATATGTCTCTTGTTGATGGTCGCGTTTCTGCCGCTGTCGCTCTATGCCAATGAGCAGGAGGACGAGAAACTCGACATCCCGGAAATCGTGCTTGAACACTTGGCCGATTCCTACGAGTGGCACATTGCTTCTTATCAAGGTAAGCATCTGAGCATTCTATTGCCGATAATCCTTAGGAGTTCGAACACGGGTGCTTGGTACTTCTGCACAGCACATAGTCTGCCTGATGGTTTCTTCTTCAACGAAGAGGCACATGGCAAGGTGTATGAGCGGATGGCCGACGGGACGACAGAACGTCCGTTGGATCTGAGCATTACGCGTAATGTGTTGCAGATATGGATTGTGGTAGCCCTCTTGCTGGGGGTATTCCTATCCTGTGCCCGCTGGTATAAGAAGCATGACGAGAAGAGTAATGCGCCCGGCGGATTCGTGGGAGCTGTGGAGATGCTTGTGATGATGATTCACGATGACGTCATCAAGTCGTCAATTGGTGAGAAGCATTACAAACCCTACGCACCTTATCTGCTGACGGTATTCTTCTTCATCCTGTTTACCAACCTCGTAGGACTGCTGCCCATCTTCCCAGGTGGTGCTAACGTTACGGGTAACATCAACATCACGTTCTTCTTGGCCTTCTGCACATTCCTTGCTATCAACTTGTTTGGCAATAAGGAGTACTGGAAGGATATTTTCTGGCCTGATGTGCCTATCTTCCTGAAGGCTATCCCCGTGATGCCTGCTATCGAACTGTTCGGCGTCTTCACTAAGCCCTTTGCTCTGATGATCCGACTTTTCGCCAACATGATGGCTGGTCACGCAGTAATCCTTTCGTTTACCTGTGTGATTTTCCTTGGTTGGTCGATGGGAGTAGGTTATGGTCTTGGGCTTAACCTGTTCAGTATCCTCATGCTTCTGTTTATGAATGCACTGGAGCTGCTGGTGGCCTTCGTTCAGGCGTATGTGTTCACAATGCTTAGTGCCGTATTCATCGGTCTGGCTCATCAGGACCATCACGCTGAGTAAAATTAAGATTTTAGAGAATTAAGTAACAACATTATTAATAATTAAAAATTAAAAGTATTATGATTTCAGCTTTATTTTTAGCCGAGGGTCTGGCTCAGCTGGGCTGCGGTATTGGTGCAGGTATTGCAGTAATTGGTGCAGGTTTGGGTATTGGTAAGATTGGTGGTAGCGCCGTTGATGCTATCGCTCGCCAGCCAGAGGCTTCTGGTAAGATTTTCACCCAGATGATTCTGACCTCTGCTTTCGTTGAGGGTTGTGCTCTTTTCGCTATTGCAGCTTGTGCATTCCTTATCAAGTAAGGATTGAAGAATTCAAAAACTGAAAAATTGAAGTTTTATGGATTTCAGTAAACTGCCAGCAATCCTCACCCCCGATCTGGGACTTCTGTTCTGGATGCTTCTGGCGTTTGCCGTCATCTTCTTCTGTTTAGCAAAGTACGGATTTCCTGCCATTACCAATATGGTTGAGGAGCGGAAAAAGTACATCGACGAAAGTCTGCTGAAGGCTCACGAGGCCTCTGAGCGACTGGAGAACATCAAGCAAGAAGGTGAGGCTATCCTTCAAGAGGCACGCGACCGTCAGGCTCAGATACTTAAGGAGGCTGCGGAGACACGCGACGCTATTGTGGAGCAGGCTCAGGAGAAAGCCAGGGCAGAGGGTGCCCGTCTACTGGAAGATGCCCGTGTGGCTATCGACCAGGAGAAGAAGGCTGCCATTGCCGATATCCGCCAGCAGGTTGCCGCACTGAGTGTAGGCATCGCTGAGAAGGTTCTCAAGCAGAGCCTGAAGGACGACAAGGCCCAGATGGATTTGATTGATCGCATGCTGGATGAAGTTTCTACTGATAAATAAGTAACCCAACGTATGGATATAGGAGTCATATCGGTAAGATACGCGCGCGCACTTCTCAAGAGTGCTACCGACGCCAAGATAGAGCAGCAGGTGTATGCCGAGATGCAGCAGATAGCCAAGAGCTACATCGAGGTGCCGCAGTTGCGCTCTACGATTGACAATCCGATGCTCTCGAAGGATAAGAAGGAGGGCTTGCTGCTCACCGCGGCAGGCCGCGAGCCTTCTGGTCTGATGAAGGCCTTCATCCAGCTGGTGCTGAAGGAGGACCGCGAGAATGTGATGCAGTTCATCGCCAATTCGTACGTCACGCTTTACCGTCAGCAGAAGAATGTCATCCGTGGACGTCTCATCACTGCTGCTGCCGTATCTCCTGAAACAGAACAGAAGATGCGCCGCATGGTGGAGAGTAAGACTAATGGAACAGTGGAGTTTGAGTCGCAGGTCAACCCCGACATCATCGGAGGTTTCATCCTGGAGTACGACACCTATCGCATGGACGCCAGTGTCAAAACCAAACTCAACTCAATTCTTAACACTTTAAAGAAATAATAACAATGTCAGATAAGATTAAACCAAGCGAAGTTTCCCAGGTGTTGCTCGACCAGTTGAAAGGCATCTCCGATGCCGAGAAGTTCGACGAGGTAGGTACCGTTCTCACCGTCAGCGATGGTGTGGCACGTATCTACGGTCTGCGCAATGCCGAGGCCAACGAGCTGCTGGAGTTTGAGAATGGCACCATGGCTATCGTGATGAACCTCGAGGAGGACAACGTGGGCTGCGTGCTCTTGGGCTCTACCTCAGGCATCAAAGAGGGCATGGTGGTGAAGCGCACCAAGCGTATCGCTTCTATCCGAGTGAACGACAACATGCTGGGACGTGTTATCAATCCGCTGGGCCAGGCTATCGACGGTAAAGGAGAAATCGATCTCACCGAGGCATTCGAGATGCCTCTGGATCGTAAGGCTCCTGGAGTTATCTACCGTCAGCCTGTAAAGGAACCGCTGCAGACCGGATTGAAGGCTATCGACTCGATGATCCCTATCGGTCGCGGACAGCGTGAGCTGATTATCGGTGACCGTCAGACGGGTAAGACCGCCATCGCTGTTGATACCATCATTAACCAGAAGAGTTTCTATGAGGCAGGAAAGCCTGTCTATTGTATCTATGTAGCTATCGGTCAGAAGGCCAGTACCGTTGCTGCTCTCGTATCTACACTGCAGGAGCACGGCGCTATGCCTTATACTATTGTGGTTGCAGCTACCGCTGCTGATCCTGCTGCTATGCAGTACTATGCGCCTTTTGCTGGTGCTGCTATCGGTGAGTACTTCCGTGACCGTGGTCTGCCCGCACTCGTAGTATACGACGACCTCTCTAAGCAGGCAGTGGCCTATCGTGAGGTATCGCTGATTCTGCGCCGTCCTTCTGGACGTGAGGCCTATCCTGGCGATGTATTCTATCTCCACTCTCGTCTGCTTGAGCGTGCAGCCAAGATGAACGAGCAACAGGAGGTGGCCGAGCAGATGAACGACCTGCCTGAGTGTATGAAGGGTCACGTAAAGGGTGGTGGTTCGCTCACCGCTCTGCCTATCATCGAGACACAGGCAGGTGACGTGTCGGCTTACATCCCAACCAACGTTATCTCTATCACCGATGGTCAGATCTTCTTGGAGAGCGACCTCTTCAACCAGGGTTTCCGTCCCGCCATCAACGTAGGTATCTCAGTATCTCGTGTGGGTGGTTCTGCTCAGATCAAGAGTATGAAGAAGGTGGCTGGAACACTGAAGATCGACCAGGCGCAGTATCGTGAGCTCGAGGCCTTCTCTAAGTTCTCAAGCGATATGGATGCTGTGACAGCGATGACACTTGACCGTGGTCGTAAGAACAATCAGCTGCTCATCCAGCCTCAGTACAGCCCAATGCCGGTAGGCGAGCAGATTGCCATCCTGTATTGCGGTGTGCATGGTCTGATGCGCGATGTGCCCATCGCTAAGGTACGTGAGTGCCAGACCTCGTTCCTCGACAAGCTGCGCTCAGCTCATCCCGAGGTGGTCGAGACTCTGGCCAGCGGTAAGATCGACGACGAGACCACCAAGCAGATTGAGGCCGTTATGGCTGATATCGCCGGAACGTATAAAGCCTGATAGCCTATGCCAAGCCTGAAAGAAATTAAAGGCCGCATAGCCTCAGTCAATTCTACGCGAAAGATCACGTCGGCTATGAAGATGGTTGCCTCCAGCAAGCTGCACCACGCTCAGGTGGCTATTCAGAATATGCTGCCTTACGAGGAGCTGCTGGAGCACATCCTCAAGTCGTTCCTGGCTGCCGAGGCCGAGGCTCAGACCATCTACGATCAGGAGCGCCCTGTTAAGAGGGTAGCCTTGGTGGTGTTCTCAAGTAACTCGTCACTCTGTGGCGGTTTCAATGCCAACACCATCAAGCTCATGTCGCATGTGGTCGATGAGTATGCCGAGACCATCGGGCGCGACCAGGTGGAGATCTATCCCATTGGCCGCAAGGTGTATGAGAAAGCCCGTAAGATGGGTTTGCAGGTGCAAGGTGAATACTCTGCGCTGGCCGACCATCCCAACGTGCAGCAGTGCATCGAGATAGCCATGGAGCTGGGCCGTAAGTTTGCTGCGGGCGAGATTGATAAGGTGGAGCTCATCTATCATCACTTCAAGAGTGCCGGTTCGCAGGTGCTCACCCGCAAAACGTTCTTGCCCATCGATGTGGAGTCGGAACTGCAGGCTGACCACGAGCGCGATCTCACTTCTACGATTGCCACCAAGCAGTCGCAGGAGTATCTGAAGAAGCGTGGTGAGCGCGAGACAGAAATGAAGCAGGAAGACGTGAAACCGCTGAACGATAACTTCATCGTTGAGCCCGACATGAATACTGTGCTTTCTCAGCTCATGCCAAAGTTAGCTCACCTGATGCTTTATACAGCGTTGCTCGATTCGAATGCCTCAGAGCATGCTGCCCGAATGGTGGCCATGCAAACCGCTACGGATAATGCTGATGAATTGTTGCGCGAGCTCAATTTGCAATATAATAAGAGTCGTCAGCAAGCCATCACCTCCGAACTGCTTGATATTGTGGGTGGCTCGGTGAATAACTAATAAAAAAGAAGTTTGCGGTTGATAGCGCAAACTTCTTTTTTTATTTGTGTTGTGTAATAACCTTCAGATGTTGTTAGTCTTTGAGTGAATAGGTGATGGTGGTTACCACACGCAACTTCTTGATGTAAGGCGTGTTCATATCGCGGTCTTCGATTTCAAACTGTCCCTGACCTGCTGTTTGTATCTGACCTAATTCGCTTTTGCTGGCCTCGGCAAACTGTTCGGCAGTTTTCTGGGCATTCTTAATAGCTTCTGCCATCATCTCTGGTTTCATCTGCTGGAATGAAGCATACTCGTATTGGGGATTGCTGTTTTCGATGGCAACACCTTGTTTCAGTAATTCTGCCTGTTTAAAGATCGCCTTGTTCACCTCGTTCACCTTGTTAGTTGCCACGGTAATCGTAGTGTTCACAATATAGCGGAAGTTCTTTTGGTTGTCACCCCATTCACGAGCCTCTAAGTCGCTGATGGTTGGTGGATTCACCGTTATCTCTTTTTCTTCGATGCCGTTCTGTTGCAAGAACTTCTTGATCTTATTGGTCTGAACGTTGATGTTCTCATAGAGTAGGGGAAGGTCGTTACCCGTTACCTTAGTGCCGATGCTCCATGTCACCTTGTCGGCGGGAACTTCACGTTCGGCAAGTCCCTTAACCGTTACCTTACGATCCTTGTTGGCAAAGTTGTCGATGCCACCTTTGATAAAAAGTCCTAAACAAACAATGCCCACTGTGATGAGTGCTGCAGCAATAATACGATTTTCTTTCATACGCTTACATGTTATTACCAAAAAAGTTCATCATTACTGAATTGAACGATAGATAGTCTATAATGTACATCTCTGTTATGGGCTTGGCTTATATTGTCTTCCTGAGCATCCATATATTGCAGCTTCTTTCTGAGCCATTTGTTTACGGCTGTTTCCTTTACCCAAAAAGTAGCATCAGGGTTGATGTGCATCTTGTTGTCGGCAAATTGATTCAGAAGAGTCTGGTTACCACGAATGATATTAAGTGCTTCTTTTAATTCCTCAGCCGTTGGAAATGGGAAACTGTAATAGCGCTTTGCGTAAAACATCTCATCCAGCTCGTCTTTACAGAATGGTGCACCATTAATGATAGAAATGTTTTCGGCAGGTAGCTTACCCAGTGCTTTCACCAGAATACCTCGTTGCGTATTGGTTGCTTCGCGTATACATATATATCGCGAAGTAATAAACTCCGTGAAGGAATTATCCCCTTTCTTTTTAACATCTTTCACCTCTTTCGGCAGACTAACCAACTCCCCAAAAGTCCAATTGTTGTTTGTTTTCATATTGTGTATAATTAATATAATGAATTCTATCTGTCGTGCATTTATAAGTTTCAGTTTTTTCTAAAAAACGATGCAAAGGTAATGATTTTTTTAAATAATCGGGCAAAAAGTGATAAAAAGTAAGCTAAAAACGAAAAAAAAATGCTTTTAATTTGGTGGTTTCGCAAAAATGCTATACTTTTGCAGGCGAAATCAGCGAAATGCTGGACATTTGTAGAATTTAAGAATTAAAGTTATGTCAATGTTGAATAGTTATTTTTACGGTTATTATTTTTACTTTACAGGGAACTGTGAGGCGGGAAGTTGCGTATAAATTTCAACTTATGACAAGAGAAGATAAAAAAACAAGGTCCCGCTTCACAACAAAGTGATAGCGGGATTCTTATTAAAATAAAGGTTATAGAAAAAGAATATGAAGAGAATAGCCATACAAGGACTGATAGGGTCGTTCCACGATATAGCGGCTCACCTGTATTTCGAGGGAGAACAGATTCAGCTGATATGCTGCAGTACCTTCGAACAGGTGTTCGAGCAGATCAAGCAAGACCCCACCACCATTGGCATGCTGGCCATTGAGAATACAATTGCGGGCAGTCTGCTCCATAACTACGAACTGTTGCGCGATAGCGGTACAAGTATCGTTGGTGAGCATAAACTGCATATAACCCATTGTATCTGTTGTTTGCCTGAGGACGACTGGGATACCATTCAGGAAGTGCACTCTCACCCAGTGGCTTTGATGCAGTGCCGCGAGTTCCTGGCCAAACATCCGCAGCTCAAGAATGTGGAGGCAGAGGATACTGCCGGAAGTGCCAAGATGATTGCCGAGGGACAGAAACGTGGCTGGGCTGCTATCTGCCATGCCGAGGCTGCCAAACTGTATGGTCTGAAGGTTCTTGAAGACCACATTGAGGATAATAAGCATAACTTTACCCGCTTCCTGGTGGTAAGCAATCCAAACAAGGCCGATATGCTACGCCCGCTGACCGAAGCCAATAAGTCGAGTATCGTTTTCTCATTGCCTCACGAAGAAGGTTCGCTTTCGCATGTACTGGCTATTCTGTCGTTCTACAAAATCAATCTCACTAAGATTCAGTCGCTGCCCATCATCGGCAGAGAGTGGGAATACCTGTTCTATGTCGATGTGATGTACGACGACCTGACCCGTTATCGTCAGGCTATCGATGCGATTTTTCCATTAACAAAGGCCCTAAAGATTTTAGGCGAGTACAAGGATGGGCGACAGACGAATTAAACGTAAATAGAATTAATACTAAAAGATTATGATACAACCTGCAGATAGATTAAGTTTAGTACAGGAATACTACTTCAGTCGCAAGCTGAAAGAGGTGGCGCAGTTGAACGCCGAAGGCAAGGATATTATCTCGTTGGCTATTGGCAGCCCTGACATGCCACCTTCGCAGCAGACCATTGATAAGTTGTGTGAGGTTGCTCATCTACCCGATGCGCATGGTTATCAGATGACAGTTGGTACCCCCGAATTGCGTGAGGCGATGGCACAGTTCTATAAGCGTTGGTACAATGTGAATCTGGACCCCAAAACCGAAGTGCTGCCACTGATTGGCTCGAAGGAAGGAATCCTGCACGTGACTTTGGCTTTTGTGAATCCTGGCGACGAGGTGCTGGTGCCCAATCCTGGCTATCCTACCTACACATCGCTTTCTAAGATCTTAGGCGCAAAGATTGTCAACTATAATCTGCGAGAGGACAATGGCTGGCAGCCCGATTTCGAGGAACTGGAGCAGATGGATCTGAGCCGCGTAAAGCTGATGTGGACAAATTATCCCAACATGCCGACAGGCGGTCGTGCCCGTATGGAAACCTACGAGCGACTGGTGAAGTTTGCCAAGGACCACGATATCGTGATTGTGAACGATAATCCCTACTCATTCATTCTGAGCGAGGAGCATCTGAGTATTCTGCAGGTACCTGGTGCCAAGGACTGCTGTATCGAGTTCAACTCTATGTCGAAGAGTCATAACATGCCAGGTTGGCGTGTAGGCATGTGCCTGTCGAATGCGCAGTTCATCCAGTGGACGATGAAGATTAAGAGTAATGTTGACAGCGGAACCTTCCGTGGTCTCCAGTTGGCAGCTGCCGAGGCGCTGAAGAACAATGACGAATCATGGCACCACGAGTTTAATATCGAGACCTATGCTCGTCGCCGTCAGTGGGCCGAGCAGATTATGGATGTGCTGGGTTGCACCTATGATAAGAATCAGGTAGGCATGTTCCTATGGGGTAAGATTCCTGCTGATATTAAGAATGTAGAGGACCTGACTGAGCGTGTACTCCATGAGGCTCGTGTGTTTATCACCCCCGGCTTTATTTTCGGTTCAAACGGCGAGCGCTATATCCGCATCTCGCTTTGTGCCAAGGAAGAGAAAATCAAACAAGCATTAGAAAGAATTAAAAAAGCAATATAATTATGGAACTGGAATTATCACCATTGAATTTACCGAGTGACAACGAACGTCCCTTTGTGATTGCAGGCCCTTGCTCTGCAGAAACTGAGGAACAAGTGATGACAACCGCTAAGCAGTTGGCCATGAAGGGCTGCCATAACTTCCGTGCAGGTGTATGGAAGCCTCGTACCAAGCCCGGTGGCTTCGAGGGTCATGGCGAACCCGCTCTGGTATGGTTGGAGCAGGTGAAGAAGGAAACCAAGATGCTGGTATCGACCGAGGTGGCTACACCCGAGCATGTAGAGCTGTGCCTGAAGCATAACGTCGATATCCTGTGGATTGGAGCCCGTACATCGGCTAACCCTTTTGCCATGCAGGCTATTGCCGACTCTCTGAAAGGTGTCGATGTCCCCGTGTTTGTGAAGAACCCTGTGAACCCCGATCTGGAGCTTTGGATTGGTGCTCTTGAGCGTATCAACCAGGCAGGAATCAAGCGCTTAGGAGCCATTCATCGTGGTTTCTCTAGCTATGAACAGAAGATTTATCGTAATGCACCTATGTGGCAGATTCCCATCGAGTTACGTCGTCGTATTCCCGAGTTACCAATTATCAGCGACCCCAGCCACATCGGTGGCCGTCGTGAGCTGGTAGCACCACTTTGTCAGCAGGCTATGGACCTTGGTTTTGATGGTCTGATTGTAGAGAGCCATTGCGATCCTGATAAGGCCTGGAGTGATGCCAAGCAGCAGGTTACTCCCGATGTTCTCGACTACATTCTGAGTCTGCTGGTTATCCGTGATGAGAACACCACAACCGAGGGTATTACTCAGTTGCGTAAGCAGATCGACGAGTTGGATAATCAGCTGATGGAGCTTCTGGCTAAGCGTATGCGTGTATGCCGCGAGATCGGTCAGTACAAGAAGGAGCACAACATGACTGTGCTGCAGGCCAATCGTTACAATGAGATTCTGAATAAGCGCGGTGCCCAGGGTTCGCTCTGCGGTATGGATCCAGAGTTTGTGGCCCATGTATTCGAGAATATCCACGAAGAGAGCGTCCGCCAACAGATTGAAATCATTAACAAGTAATTATTACATTGTTACATTTTCTAATTTTTACATTGTAAATGAAGATATTAGTAATGGGTGCAGGAAAGATGGGATCGTTCTTCATCGACCTGCTGAGTTTTGACCACGAAGTTGCTGTGTTTGAGCGCGATGCCAAACGCATGCGATTCACCTATAACTGTCAGCGTTTCACCTCTTATGAAGAGATCAAGGCCTTCGAGCCAGAGCTGCTTATCAATGCCGTGACGCTGAAGTACACCATTCCAGTATTCAAGGAGGTGATACCTTACCTGCCCAAGGAGTGTATCATCAGCGATATCGCATCGGTAAAGACCGACTTGAAGGATTTCTATGAGCAGACCGGCATGCGTTACGTCAGTACGCACCCCATGTTCGGACCCACCTTTGCCAATCTGCAGCAACTCTCTGAAGAAAATGCCATCATTATCAGCGAAGGCGACACGCTGGGCCGTTGCTTCTTCAAGGACTTGTATAGCAAGTTGGGACTGAATATCTATGAGTACAGTTTCGAGGAACACGATAAGACAGTGGCTTACTCGCTGTCAATACCTTTCGTGTCAACCTTTGTGTTTGCAGCTGTGATGAAGCATCAGGATGCGCCTGGTACAACTTTCAAGCGTCATATGCGCATTGCCAAGGGTGTGCTCAACGAGGACGACTATCTGCTTCAGGAAATCCTGTTCAACCCCTATACCCACGAACAGGTGGTGCAGATACGTACGGAGTTGAAAGAGCTGCTCGAGATTATCGACAAGAAGGATGCTGCTGGTATGAAGGGATACCTGACTAAAATTCGTGACAATGTGAAGCGCGATATTGAGATTAAGCGCTGATACTATTTTGTCAGTTTCAAATATCTGTTGGTAAGATTGTCATAAAAACAAAACGAAAGTTTGCATGGTGTGATTCTTTTTCGTATTTTTGTGCGCAAAAATTAGAATCGCAACTGTTTATGAAGTATCTTACAACCTTATTATCGTGTATCGGTATGTGCGCTGTGGCTGCACCTGGAAATACCGATTACACGCGTGGCATCGGACGTTATCCGGGTGCCCAGAGTGAGTACTATGCCCCTGCTGTTAGTTGGGTGGACAACGGTCAGACACTGTCTAACGTAGCCCTCCATCGAGCGGCATGGGCATCGTCGTCTATTGACTATAACCATACGGCACATCTGGTGACAGATGGTATCTGCAACACAGCCCCCCCCGTCAGACTGAAGGTTTCAACTCAGGATGGGGTACTGCCCCGTAAGGAAGCAGAGTGGGCTATCGATGGCGGTGCCTATTCGAAGAATATCCTGATGGGTGAGAAGGCTTGGCTGCAGTACGATTATAGCGGTGCCATGAAGGTGAAAACCGCTGGGGTGCGTGTAGTAGGTATGATGGCGTATAATGACCAGTTGGCTACCAAGGGCTATAGTATCCGTTGTGAGGCTTCGGAGAACGGCAAAGACTGGCAGGTTGTGGGTGAAATCAAAGGTAGTCAGCTACCAGGAAAGCCGCTCTTATATAAGTTACATTCCGACCCTAACAAACAGACCGAAGAGAGCCTGTTGCCAGCCCGCCAATTGGATGAACTCATCAAATTCAAGACACCAGTAAACACCCAACATCTGCGCGTGGTGATGGATATGGCAGGCGCAGCCCACTGGGATGTGTACGAACTGAATTTCCAGGATGCGATTGGTGGCTATGTGGAGCTGTTACCATCGCAGAAGTTCAGTAGCGTGTGGATGAGCGATGGTGGTGGTAAGCAGTGGCTCTATACTGATCTGGGCAAGAGTCTGCCCATCCGACAGATTGAGCTCGATTGGCTGTATGCCCCCAAGGTAGGAATCATTCAGGTATCGGATGATGCTAAGACCTGGAGAAAGGTGGCTGATTTCAAAGCTCAAAAATCAAAGTTTACGTTTCAAGCTACCGCCCGCTACGTGCGTCTGCTGCTACAGGAACCTGGTGAGGCTGGTTGCTATGCCCTGCGTGAGATGGCAGTTCTTTCTAAGTTTAGGAAGATCTATGCACCGCATGCTTTAGCCGGCTTGAAGAATGGCCGCTACGAGTTGAGTGGCGGCTTGTGGCAGTTGCAGCGTGCATCGGAGGTTGATGCCCGTGGCGAACAGATTGCCTCAGCCGACTATGATAGTAGAAGCTGGATTCCGGCTACGGTTCCTGGTACGGTGCTGGCTTCGTTTATGAATATTGGTGCGGTGCCCGATCCAAATTATGCGGATGATGTGGACCAGATATCAGAGTCGTATTTCCGTTCCAATTTCTGGTATCGCCAGGAGTTTGACATAACATCTGTTGATGGTGCCCAGCAGTGGCTGAATTTCGATGGTATCAACTGGAAGGCCAATGTATATCTGAACGGTCAGCGTCTCGGACGTATCGAGGGTGCATTTATGCGCGGGAAGTTTAATGTCACAGGGTTGCTGCGCAAAGGTAAGAATTACCTGGCCGTTGAGGTGGAATGCAATCAGTATTTCGGTGCTGTGAAGGAGAAGGACCGCAATACCACTCAGCTGAACGGCGGACTGCTCGGTGCCGATAATCCTACCTTCCATGCTACTATCGGCTGGGATTGGATTACTACCGTTCGAGGTCGTGAGGTAGGCATCTGGAACGAGGTTTATCTTACCTCTACAGGAAATGTGACCGTGAGCGATCCATACGTCAGCACCAAGTTGTCTGCCGATGGCAGGACGGCCAGCGTGAAGCCTTCGGTGTTTGTGCGTAACAACGATAATCAGCCGGTAAAAGGCACACTGAAGGGCTGGATAGGTGATGTGAAATTTGAAAAGCAGATCACTCTTCCTGCCAATACTGAGCAGGAGGTCAGCTTCTGTCCACACTGCAACAAACAGCTTACCAGCAGCAACTTCAAACTGTGGTGGCCTAATGGTTATGGCGAGCCTTATCTCTACGAGTCGGGGTTTACTTTCGAACCCGATCATGGCGAGGCCTCTACCATCAGCTATCAGGCTGGTATCCGTGAGATGAAATACGAGGGATTGAAGGATTCGCTCATCATGTATATCAACGGTCGCCGTTTTATTCCATTAGGTGGAAACTGGGGTTTTGACGAACACAACCTCTTGTATCGTTCGCGTGAATACGATATTGCTGTGGGCTACCACAAGCAGATGAACTGCACCATGATTCGTAACTGGGTGGGCCAGATTGGCGACGAGGCTTTCTACGAGGCTTGCGATAAGCATGGTATCATGATATGGCAGGACTTCTGGTTGGCTAACCCTGCCGACGGCCCCGATCCCTACGACGATGTGCTCTTCTTGAGCAATGCGCAGGATTATCTGCGCCGTATCCGCAGTCATGCCAGTATCGGTATCTGGGTTGGTCGTAACGAGGGCTTTCCTCCTGAGACTATCGATCGTAAGCTGCGTGAGTATGTACACACCTTCGCACCAGGCTTGGAGTTCATCTCCAGTTCAGCCGATGACGGTGTGAGCGGACATGGACCATATTGGGCACTGCCTATGAAAGAATATTTTGCCCGCCAGAGCGGTAAGATTCACAGTGAGCGCGGCATGCCTAACGTGATGAATATCGAGAGCTTGACTCGTACACTCAGTCCTGATGCCCTCTGGCCACAGAGTGTGCAGTGGGGACAGCACGACTATACGCTGATGGGTGCCCAGCGTGCCCGTGAGTTTAACGGACTGGTAGAGATGGGGCTTGGCAAGGCCTCCAGCGCCGAGGAGTTCACCCGTTGGGCTCAGCTCATTAACTATAACGGCTATCGTGGCATGTACGAGAGCACCAGTAAGAGCCGTGCAGGACTGCTGATCTGGATGAGTCATGCCTGCTGGCCATCGATGGTTTGGCAGACTTACGATTACTATTTCGACCCCACAGCTGCTTACTTTGGTGTGAAGAAAGCCTGTGAGCCACTCCACATCCAGTATAACGCCCTGACTGACAGCATCGAGGTGGTAAACCACTCGGCAGGAAATGTGGCAGGTATCACCGCTACAGTTGCTGTATATGATCTGAATGGTAAGAAGGTTCGCCAGCAGAAGCTCCGTCTGAATAGCAATGAGGATACCACTCAGGCTATCCTGAGGCTGACCAAGTTGCAGCCTCAGACGCCATCGGCTGTTTGGTTCCTACGTTTATCACTCACTGATAAGCGTGGTGTGATTTCGGAGAATGAGTATATCATGGGCCGCGAGGAGAATAACTACCGCGCCCTGACCACCTTACCAAAATCAGCACTGCAGCAGAACGTAAAGGTTACTGGAACCAAGGCTGTGCTCACCCTGAAGAATACAGGCAAAACGGTTGCCCCGTTCCTGCGTGTCAACCTGAAGGGTGCCGATGGTGAGCAGATTCTGCCGGTTATCTATAGCGACAACTACTTTACCTTGATGCCTGGCGAACAGAAAATCGTCACCATTGAGTGGAAGGCCGAAGATGCTCGCGGACAGGCTCCAGTCTTTGAAGTAACCCCAATTAGTTAAGTGGCTTATACAAATTGGGGGTGCTTTTTTCTCTAAGTACTTTTCACGTGCAAAGCAGTTAGCGCGCAAAATATCTTTAGGTACTTTGCAAAATTCTTAGAACAGCCAACGACTGGGGAGTTGTCGATCGGGCCACAGATGTTTGGCATACTGATAGTGGTATAATTCGTACAGGCGGGTAAACACAGTCAGTCGCTCCTTAAAGGTCTCGAAATTCTTGTGTTCAGGCATTGTCCAAAGCACTTCGGCTAAAGCCGACATGCGGGGCAATGCCTGATATTCTACCATCCCCTCGGTAAACAGATGCTCAGTCCAGATATTGGCCTGACCGCCAAGGATATGCTTTCGTGCATCGGCTGGGATTGAATCAGGGGCAGGATCGAGTGCGTACACCTTTTCTACTGGGATATAGCCACTGCAGCGACTCGGTTCGTGCGAGGTCTCCTTGCTCTGCTGGTAGTCGAAATAGCAGTGAGAGGTGGGCGACATCACGACGTCGTGCCCCGTTTGGGCTGCTTGTGACCCAGGAGCAGAACCTCGCCACGACATAATCATCGCATCGGCAGGACTGGCCTCAAGTATCTCGTCCCAGCCCAGAACCCTACGATGGTGGGCTGTGATGAAGTCGAACACACGTTTCGTGAAGAAGCCTTGATAGGTGGTGTGCTTCAGGTTGAGACTATTGCACTTGGCGCAGTGTTCCCACTTCTCGGTAGGCGCCTCGTCGCCACCGATATGAATAACCTCCGATGGGAAGATATCCATAATCTCTGTAAGCACATCCTCTACAAACTCATATACCTTAGGATTGCCTACACAGAGCACATCCTTGTACACGCCCCAATAGTGTCCTACCTGGTAGGGACCGCCAGTACAGCCCAGCTCGGGATAGCATGCCAGCGCAGCCAGCATGTGTCCTGGCATATCAATCTCAGGTACTACGGTGATGTGGCGTTCTTGGGCATATTCTACTATCTCGCGTGCCTGCTGCTGGGTGTAGTAACCCCCATGAGGAATACTGTCGTCGAGGTCGGCATTGATACCAAGCACCGTACCTGAACGCTGCGAACCGATGGTGGTGAGCTTTGGATATTTTTTGATTTCTATGCGCCAGCCCTGATCGTCGGTCAGGTGCCAGTGGAAGACGTTCATATTGTGCATCGCCAGCAGGTCGATATACTTCTTGACGAAATCGACAGAGAAGAAGTGACGCGAGCAGTCGAGATGCATGCCTCGCCATGAGAATCGTGGTGTGTCGGTAATAGTGGCTGCAGCAAACTCAGTACCATTGGCAGCTGCTTTGCGCAGCGTCTGTATGCCATAGAATACACCTGCAGCAGAACCGCCTTCGATACGGAAACCTTTCTGCGATACGTTGAGCATATATCCCTCTTGGTTGGTGACTTTTGTTGATATGCCCAACTCGATATAGCGCATTTTTTTCGCGCGCTTGTCGGTAATGGGTAGTTGTAAACCTGCCACTTCTTTCAGATACTGCTGCAGTAAAGCGGCTTCGCGTTGCAATTCGGCTGGTGCCAGAATCTGTACATCAGCATCCAACAGGAAGGCTGGACCTTTAGCCAGTTGGATAGACTGGGGCAGGGGAACTACATGATAGTCAGCCGGAGCGGCTGAAGTGAATAGTGATGAGTGAATAGCGAATAGTGCCGTGAGCACTAATGGTTTTAAATTAAAGTTCATAATGCTATTTAGTTTACATTTTGCAACGAAAATTAAAATTTGTATTCTACAAATGCCTCCATCGCCTCGTAGCAGGCCAGTCCTAAGTTGTCGTAGCGTTTGGCGGTCTCGCGGTTGCGGTCTTCGGCACGTTGCCAGAACAGTCGCTCGTCGTTGCCTAAGAACGGTGCACTCTCCATCTGACTCTGGTGGCGCAGAATGGCATTTCGCTTTTCGCGCAATTCCTCAGGGCTCATGGGCACACACATCTCGATGTCGGCCACATCCCATTCTGCCCAAGCACCACGATACATCCATACGCGACAGTCCTTGAGCCACTCGGCACCAGCTTTCTTTTCCTCGTCGATGGCTGCCAATACGGCATCGGTACATTTACGGTGTGTGCCATGTGGGTCGGCCAGATCGGCTGCTACATATATCTGGTGGGGCTTAATCTCACTGATCAGTTCGATAATCGGGGTTACATCAGCCTCAGTCATAGGCAGCTTTTCAATCTTGCCGCTTTCGTAGAAAGGCAGGTCGAGGAAGTGGATATGCTTACTGTCGATACCGCTATACTCGCAAGCCAATCGAGCTTCGACACGACGAATCAGTCCCTTCAGGCGCAGTATCTGTTCGTTGTCCAGATCGCCCTCTTTCTTATTCTTGATAAAAGCCTTTACAGCCTGATAGCTGTGCTTGATAACCTCGTCGCTGCCATTGGCAAAGATAGAGTTGAACCCGTTGATGAAGTGCATGAATCGGCGCACTTCCTCGTCGCCCACAGCAATGTTGCCCGATGTCTCGTAAGCAATGTGTACATCGTGGTGCTGCTGCATCAGTCGACGGATGGTGCCACCCATCGAAATGACATCATCGTCGGGGTGGGGCGAGAATACTATGACACGCTTGGGGTATGGATTGGCACGTTCTGGACGTGTGGAATCATCAACATTCGGCTTGCCTCCCGGCCATCCGGTAATGGTATGCTGTAATTCGTTGAAGACCTCAATGTTGACTAGACCAGCCTGGCCATCAAACTGTTCGACAAGGTGACCCAATCCGTTTTCAACATAATCCTTGGTCGACAGCTTCAGCAGTGGCTTTTCTACCTTATTACACAAATCGATAACTTGACGCCTCAGTTCATGATTAGGCATCTTAATGTTGTTTGTAAGATTCAAGTTCATCATGTTATAAAAGTAGTATATCTTAAATTTTCTGCGAAGTTATACAAATAATGCGAAATAAACGCAGAATTTGAGAAGATTAACAATAAAAATATGTAATTTTGCACCCGATGAAACAACCAGCTATACAGAAACCGGAAGGACTGAGCGAGGTGCTGCTGCATGCCTGCTGCGCCCCTTGTTCGTCGGCTATCGTCGAATGGATGATGGCTCACGACGTTCGTCCAACGATTTATTATTTCAATCCAAATATCTGGCCCAGAGAGGAATACGAAATCAGAAAACAGGAGAGTAAGCGCCATGCGGAGAGCTTGGGACTCAAGTGGATTGATGGCGACTACAACCATGACGAGTGGTTGGGTGGCGTGTGCGGATTAGAGAAAGAGCCTGAACGCGGGCGTCGCTGCGAGCGTTGTTTTACGTTGCGCCTGATAGCTGCAGCCAAGCAGGCTCAGGCATTAGGCATTAAGTATTTTACTACCACACTGGCATCGAGCCGTTGGAAAAGCTTAGAGCAGATTGAACGTGCCGGCCTTATCGCCGAACAAAAGGTTAATGAGGAAATGTTCAATGTTCAAAGTCCAAAGTTCAATGAAGTTAAATTCTGGGCACAGAATTGGCGTAAAGGCGGACTCTATGAGCGCCGTAATCAGTTGCTCAAGGAGTATGATTTCTATAACCAGCAATATTGCGGGTGTGAGTTCAGTATGCGAGTTAAAACAACAGAAATAGGGGAAAAACAAAAAAACGACGAGTAAAATTTGGGTGTATCATATTTTTTGTGTATCTTTGCGCCCTAAAAAAGAAAGGTGATATGTTTGAGAATTTAAGTGATAGATTAGAACGCTCGTTCAAGATACTGAAAGGTGAAGGAAAAATCACCGAGATTAATGTAGCTGAAACACTGAAAGATGTACGTCGTGCCCTGTTGGATGCCGACGTAAACTATAAGGTAGCTAAATCATTTACAGATACTGTCAAGCAGAAGGCTCTGGGTATGAATGTGCTCACAGCCGTGAAACCCAGTCAGCTGATGGTGAAGATTGTTCACGATGAGCTGGCCGAACTGATGGGTGGAAAGGCAGCCGAGCTGAAAGTTGAGGGTCGCCCAGGCGCACCTGCCATCATCCTGATGTCGGGGCTGCAGGGTTCAGGTAAGACCACCTTCAGCGGTAAGCTTGCCAAGATGCTGAAAGAGCGTAATCACAAGAAGCCCTTGCTGGTAGCCTGCGACGTGTATCGTCCTGCTGCTATCGAGCAGTTGAAGGTTGTGGGTGAGAGTGTGGGTGTACCCGTTTACTCAGAGCCTGATAATAAGAATGTAGTAGAGATTGCCAACAACGCCATTCAGGAGGCCAAAGCCAAGGCCAACGATGTGGTGATTATCGATACCGCTGGCCGACTGGCAGTCGACGAGGAGATGATGCAGGAGATCGAAACGCTGAAGAAGGCCGTTAATCCTAACGAGACCCTGTTCGTTGTCGACTCGATGACCGGTCAGGATGCTGTTAACACCGCTAAGGAGTTCAATGATCGCCTGGATTTCGATGGTGTGATCCTGACAAAGCTCGATGGCGACACCCGTGGTGGTGCAGCCCTCAGTATCCGCACCGTGGTTACCAAGCCTATTAAGTTTGTAGGTACGGGCGAGAAGATGGAGGCTATCGATGTGTTCTACCCAGAGCGTATGGCCGACCGTATTCTCGGTATGGGTGATATCGTTTCGCTGGTAGAGCGCGCCCAGCAGCAGTTCGACGAGGAAGAGGCCAAGAAGCTGGAGAAGAAGATCCGTAAGAACAAGTTTGATTTCGATGACTTCATGGGTCAGATTCAGCAGATCAAGAAGATGGGTAACATCAAGGATCTGGCAGCTATGATTCCTGGTGTAGGCAAGCAGATTAAGGATCTGGATATCGACGATAATGCCTTCAAAGGCATCGAGGCCATCATCAATTCGATGACTCCTAAGGAGCGTGCCAATCCCGACATCATCAACCAGAGTCGCCGATTGCGTATAGCCAAGGGTTCTGGTTCGAAGCTCGAGGATGTGAATCGCCTGATGAAGCAGTTCGACCAGACGCGCAAGATGATGAAGATGGTGACCGGCCTGAACTCATCGAAGATGGCGCAGATGGCGGCAGCGATGAAGATGCGAGGCGGCATGCCGAAGTTCTAAGACATCATTAAGAATTACCTAATTATAAATTACTATGGCATTTGGACAATGGATTAGCAATCTGGTAGGCCTCTTCGAGGAAGGACCTATGAAGGATCTGACTGAGGAAATGGCAAAGGCCACTCAGCCGAAGAAGACGGCAGCGGAAGAGGTGATTATCACCGATGAGTTCCGTCAGACGTTTAACATCGATTCGCCAGTGCGTGAGAATCTGAAAAACAGTTTCCTGTTCTCAATGCTGCTCATGGCATCGCACATCGTGCTGGCCGACGGTAAGGTAGAACCAGAGGAATATGAGTTCTTAGGCAAGTTCCTCCGCATCAACTTCGGCAAGGAAGCCGAGCACGAGGGCATGGAAGTGGTCAAGAAGATCATCGCCAAGCGTGCTGTGATGGAAGCACAGAAGCCGATGGCGTTCCTCCAGATGATAGGCGACTGCGGTAATCAGATAGCTCAATCACTCAGCGAGGATCTGCGTTACCAGATGTTGAGCATGCTGGCACTGATTGTCAAGAGCGATGCCAATGTAACTAACACTGAGATCGAGGCCCTCAAGGAGGTGGCCATCTATATCGGACTGAAAGCAACCGATGTGGACACGCTGATGAACCTCGACGCTCAGAAAACCCAGAATGCCAAGGACGAATGGCAATGGATTAAACAATAACAACACATATGCAACTGATTGATGGAAAAGCAACAGCAGCGGCTATCAAGGCCGAGATTGCTGAAGAGGTAAAAGAGATTGTTGCCCAGGGTGGCAAACAGCCCCATCTGGCGGCCGTATTGGTGGGTCACGATGGAGGTTCGGAGACTTATGTAAAGAATAAAGTACTGGCCTGCGAGGCTTGTGGCTTTAAGAGTACGCTCATCCGTTTCGAGGATACTATCTCGGAGGATGAGCTTTTATCTTGCGTTGATAAGCTCAACAAGGACGACGATGTGGATGGCTTCATCGTGCAGTTGCCCTTACCAAAGCATATCGATGAGCAGAAGATTATCGAGGCAATCGACTACCGTAAGGATGTCGACGGTTTCCATCCTATCAACGTGGGACGTATGGCTATCGGTCTGCCTTGCTTCATCTCAGCCACTCCTTTAGGCATCATCACACTGCTTAAGCGCTATGGTATCGAAACCAGTGGTAAGAAGTGTGTCATCCTGGGTCGTTCAAACATCGTAGGTAAGCCTATGGCTCAGCTCATGATGCAGAAGCAGTATGGCGACGCTACCGTTACCGTATGCCACTCGCGCTCAAAGACGCTGAAGGAAGAGTGCCGCGCAGCCGATATCATCATCGCTGCCATTGGTCAGCCCGACTTTGTAACAGCCGATATGGTGAAGGATGGTGCTGTGATTGTGGATGTAGGTACCACCCGTGTGCCCGATGCTACACGCAAAAGCGGCTTCCGTCTTAATGGCGATGTGAAGTTCGACGAGGTTGCACCTAAGTGCTCGTATATTACACCTGTTCCTGGTGGCGTTGGTCCTATGACCATCTGCTCGCTCATGAAGAATACCCTGGCTGCAGGTAAGAAAGAATACTATAAGTAATGACGGCGCAAGAGTATTACGAACAAGGCAATGAGGCCCGCAAGCGCGGTCAGTGGCACGAGGCAATCAATAGCTATATCCAGGCTATTGAGCTCGACCCCGAGAGTCCCGCTGTGGAAGCCAAGCGTATGCTCGACGACATCATGGCTTTCTATTGTAAAGATATGTATAATCCATAAACAAATACTGAATATGGCAAAAATGAAAGGCGCTATTGAGGTGAATACCGAGAGGTGTAAGGGATGCAGCCTCTGCATCATCGCTTGCCCTCAGAAGGTTATCGCCCTTGCCAACAAAGTTAATCTGCACGGCTACCCCTACGTGGAGGCTGTCAACGAAGAGGCCTGCGTGGGCTGTGCTTCGTGTGGCATCGTCTGCCCCGATGGTTGTATCACCGTGTATCGTAAAAAAGTGGAGGAGTAATTATGGCACAGGAAAAAGAAGTTGTATTGATGAAAGGCAACGAGGCTATTGCCCACGCTGCTATTCGATGCGGATGCGACGGCTATTTCGGCTATCCTATTACTCCGCAGAGTGAAGTGATTGAGACGCTGGCTGAACTGAAGCCTTGGGAGACTACCGGTATGCAGGTGGTTCAGGCTGAGAGCGAGCTGGCCAGTATCTACATGGTTTATGGTGCTGCCGGAGCCGGTAAGCGTGCCATGACCTCATCTTCGTCTCCTGGTATCGCATTGATGCAGGAGGGAATCACTTACATGGCTGGTGCCGAGGTGCCGGGTGTGTTTGTAAACGTGCAGCGTGGAGGTCCTGGTTTGGGTACCATCCAGCCATCGCAGGGTGACTATTTCCAGGCTACCCGTGGTGGTGGTAATGGCGACTACAAGGTGATTGTACTGGCTCCATCGTCAGTACAGGAGATGGCCGATTTCGTAGATCTCGCCTTCGAGTTGGCATTCAAGTATCGTAACCCTGCCATGATTCTGAGCGATGGTGTGATCGGTCAAATGATGGAGAAGGTAGTTCTGCCTCCATTCAAGCCCCGTCGTACTGACGAGGAGGTAATCAAGGAGTGTCCTTGGGCTTCAACTGGTAAGCCAAAGAACCGCGAGCGCAATGTGATTACATCGCTCGAACTGAAGCCTGAGATTATGGAGCAGCGCAACCTGGCTCTACAGGAGAAGTATCGTAAGATTCAGGAGAACGAGGTTCGCTTCGAGCAGCAGCAGATGGACGATGCCGAGTATGCAATCGTAGCCTTCGGTAGTGCTGCCCGTATTGCCGAGAAGAGCGTAGAGATTGCTCGCGAACAGGGTATCAAGGTTGGTCTGTTCCGTCCTATCACACTGTTCCCATTCCCTGAGAAACAGATTGCCGAGCTCGCCAAGAAGGTGAAGGGTATCCTGGTGGCTGAGATCAATGCTGGTCAGATGGTACAGGATGTTCGTCTGGCTGTTAACGGCGCTGTGCCCGTAGAGCAGTTCGGACGTCTGGGTGGTATCGTTCCCGATCCTGAGGAAATTGTTAATGCACTGAAAAAGGTAATGTAAGACTATGGATAGAAATCAAATAGTTCAACCAGAGAACATCGTCTGCAAGAAGCCGACGCTGATGAACGACAACAATATGCACTACTGCCCAGGCTGTAGCCACGGTGTAGTTCATAAGCTTATTGCCGAGGTCATCGAAGAGATGGGTATGGAAGACAAGACCGTAGGAGTATCGCCTGTAGGTTGTGCCGTCTTCGCTTATAATTATATTGATATCGACTGGCAGGAGGCTGCCCATGGTCGTGCACCCGCACTGGCGACAGGTATCAAGCGTACCTGGCCCGACCGTCTGGTATTCACCTATCAGGGCGATGGCGACCTGGCATGTATCGGAACCTGTGAAACCATTCATGCGCTGAACCGTGGTGAGAACATCGTGATTATCTTCGTCAACAATGCCATTTATGGTATGACTGGTGGTCAGATGGCACCAACCACACTGATTGGTCAGAAGACCTCTACCTGTCCTTACGGTCGTGATCCTGAGATTCACGGTTATCCTTTGAAGATGGCCGATATCGCTGCAGGATTGGAGGGCACCTGCTACGTTACTCGTCAGAGTGTGGAGAGTGTAGCCTCAATCAACAAGGCCAAGAAGGCACTGCGCAAGGCATTCGAGGCTTCGATGGCTGGCAAGGGCTCTTCGTTGGTAGAGTTCGTTTCAACCTGTAACAGCGGTTGGAAACTTTCTCCTGCTAAGGCTAACGAGTGGATGAAGGAGAACATGTTCCCCTTCTATCCAAAGGGTGACCTTAAAGACACGACCAACCTTTAAAGGTAAAAAGGTAAAAAAGTAAAAAGGTAAAACATGAAGAAGGAAATAATTATTTCAGGTTTCGGAGGTCAGGGCGTGCTCTCAATGGGTAAGATTCTGGCTTATAGTGGACTGATGGAGGATAAGGAGGTAACATGGATGCCGGCTTACGGTCCTGAGCAGCGTGGTGGTACAGCCAACGTAACAGTGATTGTGAGCGACGAGCGCATCTCTTCGCCTATCCTGAGCAAGTACGATATTGCAGTGGTACTCAATCAGCCCTCACTCGAGAAGTTTGAACCCAAAATCAAACCCGGTGGCATTCTGATTTACGATGGCTTCGGTATCATCAACAAGCCAACCCGTAAGGATATCACCGTGTATGAGATCAATGCCATGGACAAAGCTGCCGAGATGAAGAACGGTAAGGTGTTCAATATGATTGTGCTGGGTGGACTCTTGAAGGTTGCTCCTGTTGTGAGCGATAAGGGTGTAGAGAAGGCTCTCTACAAGACACTCCCTGAGCGTCATCACGGATTGATTCCCCTCAACATGGAGGCTCTGAAGGAAGGAGCCAATATTATTGAGGAGCAGAAATAAATAACGAAGAATCCCCGCCAGCAATGGTGGGGATTCATTTTTTTCTTATAAGAGTTTTACGATAGCGTACGATGTAGGTGGCATGTGGATGGTCATGCTGCCATTCTTTTTATTGCTGAGAATGGTGAATCGGTCGCCAGCCAGCACCTTGGTCTTCTTGAATTTGATATTCACCGGGAATGTGGCGTCCGAAGCCTGGGCTCTGGGGTTGAGCATCACGAGCACCACATCTTTTCCAGCCGCACGCGCATACACAAAGGGATAGGCACTCTGCTCCTTGGTCAGCGGGTACAGTGGTACAAACTCCGCATAGTCGGCCAGTGCAGGCTCGCTATGATGGAGTGCTATCAGCTGTCGGGTCTTGTTGAGCAGCGAGTTGGGATTGCGCTCCTGCGCAGCTACATTGGGTGCGTTGGGGTCGGGATCCACAGGCAGGTAGAGCTGCTCGGCATTGCATGTTGAGAATCCGAGATTTTTATCCTGGCTCCACTGCATGGGTGTGCGGGCTCCGTTGCGTGGCTGATAGGCACCTTCCACCTGCGGCCAGCTGGTTGGCAACTGGCGCATACCTATCTCGTTGCCGTAATAGAGGAAGGGCACGCCTGGCATGGTGAATCCGAAGGCATAGATAATCTCGAGTTCCTTGTCAGTACGCTTATTACCCAGACGGGCGTTGTCGTGGTTACCCATTGGCAGACTGATATAGCCTTTGCCCAATGTTTTCTGATACTGGTCCATATAGCTCTCCAGGAAAGCACGCACGTCGCCCTTGCCTTCGGCATCGAAGTAGCTGTGGCCTTCGCTCACGCCGTTCAGAATGCGCCAGCTCTCCTTCTGGAACAAGTCGTTATAGCCTTTGAACCAATGGAAGAAATCCACGTGGAAACAGTTGTCGAGCGCATCGGCCGGATACGACCATTCTGCCACCATGAAGCCCTGTGGATACTCCTTTTCGAGCAGCTGTCGGATCTCGCGCCAGAAGAGCTTGGTTTCGTTCTCGTTGGTGTTGAAGAACTGCTCGTTGCCACGCACGCGACGCGTCTTGACCAGCGCGCCCGCCATATCGGCACGGAAACCGTCGCAGCCCATATCCATCCAGAATCGTAGCACCTTCTTCAGATCCTCGCGCATCGCCAGCACATCGGGATGGTTGGTGGGCAACTGCCATTTCTGGTTGGGGTCGGGATTGGCGAAGCCGAAGTTGAGCGCCGGCTGGCACCAGTAGAAATTACGCATGAACTGACCGTTGCGCTGACCGTAGCCCTTCACAAACTGACCTGCGAACTCGAATGGGGGATCCACCCAGTTGGTCTCGGTCCAGATATAGTAGTTGGAGTATTTGTTCTTCTCCTGTTTCTGCGAGGCCACAAACCAGGGATGATCGATGGCTGTATAACTGATCACGTAGTCGAAGATCACGTGCATGCCGCGCTTGTGCGCTTCGTCAAACAGCAACTTGGCATCCTCGTTGGTACCATAGCGAGGCGCAATCTTGTAGTAGTCGCGAATGTCGTAGCCAGCATCGTTAAAAGGCGAATCGAAGAAGGGGTTGAACCAGATGGCATCTACACCAAGGCTTTTGACATAGTCCAGTTTGCTGATGATACCCTTCAGGTCGCCGATACCGTCGCCGTCAGAGTCGCAGAAGGTCTGCGGATAGATTTGATAGAACACCGCGTTCCTTGCCCAATCGGGCACTTTCGGAACTTCGTACTTGCCTGTGATGGTCTGCGCCTGGAGAGATAGTGCCCCCATGACGGCCATCATGGATAAGATCATTTTCTTCATACGAGTTAATGTTTAGGAGTATTAATTTTTATAATCTCGTGGGGCAAAGATACGTTATTATTTTTTGATTCCCAAATTCTATAACATTCATTTTGATTTTTTTTATCAAGAAATACGTGTTTTTTCAAATTATTTGTGATAAAAGCATGGTTCATGCCAGAATTATTTGTATTTTTGCAATCTGAATTGTTAATCACGGAACGAATTGTTAAGAATGAAAAGAAATCTATTAACCCCTGCGATATCCATAGCTGTCGTATGCCTTTTGCTGATGTCCCTTGCAGGATGTCACAACGATGCTTCATTCAAGAAACGCTGCGATGATGCGGAACGTATGGTGTACTTTGCCTATCTCGACAAGGATTACAACCGCATACTTGAACTGACCGACAGCGTGGAGAAATTAGGACTCTTTTCGGAGGGAAAAGCCGACTATTGGATGGGTTATGCTTACGACCGCATGATGCAGAAGCGTATGGCCGAGTTGTATTGGAAACGGGGTCTTACGGCAGTTGAGAATTCGACTGGCGACGATAATATCAGCGTGTATGCAGGTATTGCCCACCGACTGGCAGGATTGAAGTATTTGTGGGGAGAGTATGAGGAGGCACTGAAGATAGCCCAACCAGCCATCGACCGACTGGAGAAACTGGGCTGCGACACCACGAGCGAATACACCAATCTGCTGATTTATGCTGGCTGTTGTCAGAGTCGGCATGGTCTCAGCGAGCAAGCTACAAATAATATTTTTAATCGCGCATACGATTTGCATCTCGACTTTATCAAGCGTCATCCTTATGCCACATCCTATCGTGATGCCATCGTGGGCGTTATCAGTATCAGCTATAATTATATCGAGATTCATGACTACGAGAAAGCCCTGATATGGCTGGATCGTATGTCAGAACTCATCCGAGGCTATGAGCCAGTCAAGGATGCCCGACCGGATTATGCCGAAAAGCAGTGGGCCCGCTATTATATCTATCGCGCCATCACCCTCGAGGGTCTGCACCGTTCAGAAGAGGCTGCTGAGTGCTATCATACCTTTCTGAAAACAGGTATGAGCCGTACACCCGAAGGCAAGAACTTGGGTGGAACCTATCTAGGCGTGGCAGGCCGCTGGCAGGAGGCTGCCGACAATTTCAAGAACCTGAAAGAGCTCATCAAGGAATACAAGGTAGACTATACGCTCGAGATGATTCAGAAAGTGATGCTAAAGAAATACGAGGCCAACCGCAATGCAGGCAGGTTGGATTCGGCTAAAGCTATCAGTGTGGATATTATTGAGCACCTCGACTCGGCCATCAACGTGTCGCGCCATGCCGATGCCGTAGAGCAGGAGGCAGTGCATCAGAAAGAGCTTGAGATGGCAGCTGAGCGTGAAAAGATTCTGCATACCCGCCAAGCCTGGCGCATCATGGCGCTGATTATCCTGATACTGATTATGCTGATTTACATTGTCCTGCGCCACCGCTCACAAGCCCGTTTGGCCAAGGCGCTCGAGCGCGCTAAGGAGTCGGATCGTATGAAGACGGCATTCGTTCAGCACATCAGTCACGAGATACGCACACCACTCAATATCATTACAGGCTTTGCGCAGGTGGTGAGCAATCCCGACTACGATCTGAGCGTCGAGGACCGCAACCGCATCATGGCCGACATCAGTCATAACACCACTGAGATTACCAACTTTGTAAACGAGCTGCTGGAGCTGTCGGAGAGCGAGAGCCAAAGTATGTATCAGCTTAACGATGAGGTAGATGTAACGGCCGTCTGTCAGGAGGCCATCGATGCCAGCGAGGCTACCAACCAAGGCCGACTGGCGTTGAGTGTGAACAGCGAGCTGCCCGATGGCTATCGCCTGAAGAGTAATGCCGCAGCCATCCGCAAGATTCTCGACCGTCTGATGAGCAATGCTTTGAAGTTTACCGATAAGGGTAGGGTAACCATCTATATAAAAACCGTAGATAGCCAGTTGGAGATTGCCGTAGAGGATACCGGCAAAGGCATCCCACGCGACCAGCAGGAGCGCGTCTTCGAGCGGTTCTACAAAGTCGATTCGTTTGTGCAGGGCATCGGTCTAGGGCTTACTGTAGCCCGTCGTTCAGCCCAGCTCCTCGGCGGCACCCTCACCATCGATCCAAATTACACCGCCGGCGCCCGCTTCGTCATCAGCTTGCCAGTGACTATTTAAAATACCTACTTGTGATTAATCGCAAATGTTGCGTTAAAATGTTGCGCAATGCTTAAAACCCCGTGTTTTAGGTATTGCGTAACTGATTTTTTCGCCGTACCTTTGCACTCGTTTTTAAACAACCATTTTTATACATTTATTAATTTAAACTTTAAAAGAGATGAAAAAGATTGTAATGATGATGTTTGCTGCTCTGTTCGCGATGAACGTATTGGCAGACAACGTGAAGTTCAAGGTAACCAACATTCGCTGTCAGAACTGCGCTAAGCGTGTAGAGAAGACCCTGAAAGCCAACGAGGCTGTAAAGGAAGTGAGTGTGGACTTACAGGCCAAGACCGTAAGCGTGAGCTACGATGCAGAGAAGGCTAATGCCGAGGCCCTGCTGAAAACCCTGACCGACGCTAAGTATCAGGCCGAGATCCTGAAACAATGCGATGGCAAGAAGGGCGGCTGCGGTAAGCACGAAGGAAAGGAAGGTGGTTGCGGTAAGCACGAGGGCAAGCAGGGTGGCTGCGGTCATCACGCCCAGAAAGAGGCCGAGGCCCAGAAGTAACATTAACCATTAATGAAAAGGCACCACGCTGTTGCGGTACTACGGCAATAGAAGTGCAACAGCGGTGGTGCCTTACTTATTTTCAGATAAGCATGGCAAAAGTATATAATTTGGTTGAGACCATCGTAGGGTGGCCTCTGAAAACACGAGTATATTTCGCATTATTAACACTATTTTTCCTTTTTTCTCAATATACGGAGGCTCATCCGCTTAAAGGTAAGGTGGTTGATGCCAACGGCAATCCGCTGATAGGCGCTACCATCAGGGTGAACAACTCGAAAGAGGGAACCGTAGCCGATGCCGAGGGAAACTTCAACCTGCAGTTGACTTCGAACAAACTGCCGGTTATACTCACCATCAACTATCTGGGTTATGAGAAACAGGAAGTGAAGGTGATGAGTAACAAAAGCAATCTGGGCACCATCAAGCTGCACGAGGATGGCTATTCGCTCAACGATGTGGTAGTGGTGGGCTACGGTCAGCAGTCGCGCAAGAAGCTGACTGGTGCTGTATCGAAAGTGAAGGGCGACGTGGTGAGCGAGGCCACACAGGATGCCCCCATCATGGCCCTGCAGGGAACGGCATCGGGCGTGTATGTGGCGCAGGCATCGGGTGTGCCAGGAGGTGGTTCAACCAGTATGGTTATCCGTGGTGCCAGCACCCTTTCGAGCGACCAAGAACCGCTCTATATCGTGGATGGCGTGCCCTTGAACTCTAACCCTGAGAACCCCATCGCCTACACATCGACCGGACTGTTGGGACTGCCCGACGAGCTGTCGCTCATCAACCCTAACGACATTGAGAGTATCGAGGTGCTGAAGGATGCCGACGCCACTGCCATCTATGGTACGCGCGGATCGAAAGGTGTGGTACTGATTACCACCAAGAAAGGTCGCGAGGGGCGTGTGAAGGTGAACCTGAAGATGAGCACCACCGCCCAGTTTATGAGCAAACGACTCGACTTTCTGAATACGGAGGAATATACCGCTTTGCGCCGCAAGGCCTTCGAGGCTGATAAGGCTAAGGGCTACGTGACGGATGCCGACCTGACACCAGCCAAGTTCCCCGACCTGACACTCTGGGACCAACAAACCACCTACGACTGGCAGGATATCCTGTTCGGCAATACCGCTTGGGGCACCGACATACAACTGAACGTGTCGGGTGGCAACAAGAACACATCGTTCATGATTAGCGGTGGCTACTACAGTTCGGGTACCGTGACCGTTGGCGACGATAAGTACACCCGCTGGACGGGGCGTTCTAACGTGCAGCACCAGAGCGACGACCACCGTCTGCACCTGGATGCAGGCATATCGGTGACCAAGCTCACGATGGATGCCGATGCTGCAGGAGCAGGCTATTCGGCTGTGGCATCGCAGCCAAACTTACCGCCATACGATGAGAACGGCGAGCCCTACTGGCTGTTGGACAACAGTAACTTCGATGCTCCGCTCAGCATCCTGAACTATAGCGGCACCAACGATGCCACATCGCTCAACGCCAGCTTCAACGGTAGCTATCGCCTCTGGGACCAGTTGGCCGCCAAGGTGCAGATGGGCTACAACTACAGCTCGAGCAACCAGCAGAATCTGTACCCCCGAAGCTACTATCATCCGCTGAGCACCACCGCCTATAACCAGGCGCGCTACTTCACGATGACCACCAGCACGCTGATAGTAGAACCGCAGCTTACCTACAATTGCCAGTTGCTGGGCGGTAAGGCCGACTTCCTGTTGGGCGCCACCTATCAGAACGGCGATACCCATACCATCCTGCTGTACGGACAGAAGTATCCTGGCGACATATTCCTGAAGGATGCCAATGCCGCATCGCTCATCAATTATCACCAGAACCCTTCGACACAGACCAAGAGTGCATCGTTCTTCGGACGCATCACCTACGACTGGCAGGACCGCTATCTGCTCAACGCCACCTTCCGTCGCGACGGTTCGTCACGCTTTGGTAAGAACCACCGCTATGGCAACTTCTACTCGGTAGGACTGGGCTGGCTGTTCAGCAACGAGAAGTTTATCAAGGATAATCTGAAGTGGCTGAGCTACGGAAAACTGCGCGTGTCGACCGGACGTACAGGTAACGACGGTATCACCGACTATCAGTACATGACCAAGTACGCCACCAGCCAGTATCCCTACGAGGGCAGCGTGGGTATTGTGCCCAGCAATCTGGCTAACGACGACCTGCATTGGGAGACTACCGATAAGTTCGACGTTGGACTGGAACTGGGTTTCTTCAACGATCGCATCCTGTTCACCGCCAACTACTATCACAACACCAGCAAGGACCTGCTCACTCGCCTCTATCTGCCCAACCAGACCGGATTCTCGTATATGATGTCGAACCTGGATGCAGAGATTGTGAACAAGGGACTGGAGCTGGAACTGAACACGCAGAACATCAAGACCAAGGACTTCCGCTGGACCACACAGTTCACCCTTACCATCCCCAGCAACAAGCTCACCAAGTTTAAGGACCTGGCTAACTCGGGCTATTACAACACCTACGAGATAGGTAAGTCGGTCAATATCATCCGTGGTTACAAGTATTTAGGCGTTGACAATCAGACGGGTGTGCCCATGGTGCAAGACCAGAACGGCGACGGCAAGATTAACAGCAACGACGACTATATCACCCTGGGCAGCAAAGACCCTAAATACTACGCCGGACTGCAGAACACCATCAAGTGGAAGAACCTGACTTTCGACTTCAGCCTGTACTACCGCAACAAGCCCATGGAGTATGGTTATCTATGGAGATTCTACAACCCCATCGGCATGAGCCAGAACGTGACTCGCGAGATGGCCAGCAACTACTGGACCACACCGGGTGTTGACGCCAAGTATCCAGGACTGACCACCACCAGCGCCAGCGACATCTACGATGCCTACTACCGCTATATGTCGTATAGCGACGCCGCCTTCAGCACGGGTAGCTATCTGCGCCTGCAGAACGTGCGACTGGCTTACGACTTCGACCAGAAACTGGTGGGCCGACTGGGCATCAGCGCCCTGCAGCTCTATGTACAGGGCAAGAATCTGCTGACCATCACCAACTACGACGCTTACGATCCTGAGACAGGAGATGCCTCGGTTCCGCCCACACAGTCGGTGGTGTTCGGATTAAACGTAACATTCTAATTATTAATAGGTATGAAACAGAAATATATCGCATTATCATTAGTCACCGCCCTTGCACTCAGCTCGTGCGAGAGCCTGCTCGAGATAGATCCGCCTACCGACTCGCTGACAGCCGATGTGACATTCTCCACACCCGAAGGCATACGTACTGCGGCTACGGGATTCTATACAGACAACTTCCTGAACAACCTGATGTACTATCAGGGACTGGAGCTCTACGTCAGTCAGCTGAGCGACGAGCTGCTGGCACGTTCAGGCCAGTTTGCCGATCTGAGTCAGAACAACTATAACTCGTCGTCCAACTATATCCCCAACCTGTGGAGTGCCCCTTATTCGAGCATCTATGGCGCCAACGACTTCCTGGGCCATGTTGAGGGCTCGACGGTGATACCAGCCGACGAGCTGAACAAGTATCGTGGCGAGGCGCTGTTTTTTCGCGCCAACGCTTATTTCTACCTGGTTAATCTCTTTGGCGATGTACCTCTGCTCACTACTTACGATGTGAGTGTGACAGCTACTGCACCACGCACACCTAAGGCCGAGGTGTACCAGCAGATCATAGCCGACCTGCAGCAGGCGCAACAGTATCTGAAGGATGCCGGCAATGGCACCACCCGTATCTCGGCCGATGCTGCCACAGCCCTGTTAGCCCGCGTGTATCTCTATACCGAGCAATGGGATAAGGCCATCAGCGAGGCCAACAAACTGATTCCTGCTGCCGATGGCGGACAGGGCAGCAAATATGCACTCGAAACAATCCAGCGCGTATTCCTCTCAACCAGCAGCGAGGCCATCCTGCAGAGCAATCAGGAGGGATTCATCGGTACAGGCAGCTACGTGGGCTACACCCGTATCGGCAATCTGTTTATCCCCAACGCCCGCGCCACTTACGCCAACTATTACTTCTGCGACGAACTGGCAGCCGACCTGCGTTCGGAGCCTGCCGACCAGCGTAACGAGTGGATAGGAGAAAAGGCAGGCAGCGGCGGCAAAACCTATTACTATCCCTATAAATACAAGAACATGACCACCCCCGCCAGCGCGGCCGACTACGAGAGCTACGTGATTCTACGACTGGCAGAGATGTATCTGATACGTGCCGAGGCCAGCGCTCATCAGGGCGACGCTGCACAGGCTGTAGCCGACATCAACAAGATTCGCCATCGTGCCGCCCTCAGCGACTATACCGGCAGCCAGAGCAAGGACAGTCTGTTGTTGGAGATCGAGAGTCAGCGGCGCAAGGAGTTCTTCTTCGAGTGCGGTCATCGCTGGATGGACCTGAACCGTACGGGTCGTGCCGACGCCATCTACAGCCAGACCAGCTACAAGAAGGTGAACTGGAAGTCGTACAAGTCGCTGCTGCCCATCCCCGAGCAGCAGATAGGTCGCAACCACAACCTCACGCAGAATCCGGAATATTAATTTCAAAACAGATAATAGCAATGAATAGTAAAGTTAAACTGCTTAGCATCTTAGGACTGGCGCTCTGTATTCAGAGTGCTGGTCTTAAAGACGACACCATCACCAAAGAGGATGGTATGTACATCGTTAACACTACGGAATTAGGTAAGCATATCGAGGGCTATAACGGTCCCACGCCGCTGAAAATCTACATCAAGAAGAACAAGGTGGTTAAGATTGAAGCCCTGAAGAATCAGGAGACTCCCAAATACTATGCCCGCGTGAAGAAGGCACTGTTTGAGAAGTGGAATAACCTGAAGGTAAGCGAGGCCCAGAAGCTGCAGGTAGATGGTGTGACTGGCGCCACCTATACGTCCGAAGCGGTGATCAAGAACGTACAAGCCGGTTTGGATTATTACAAGAAGCATAAGTAATTCCCAAATAATCATAAATCCCAAGGCAGAATTGCAATGCCTTGGGATTTATTTAAATGATGGTGCAGCGAAGGCTGAGCCAAACTATTTTATAGTCCGTCGTGGTCGCTGATGGCCTTGCGCCATTCGTCGGGAAACGGTATGGACTGCTTATGTTCCAAATCATATAGCACCAATATCGACAGGCAGCGGCTCTTTACCTCCTGCGTATCGGTGTCAAAGATTTCCTGTTCGAGATGGAAGCTCTTGTTGCCGAGCTTGGCGGTACGGGTGCGGACGGCAATATGGTCAGAGCCTTTTATCTGGGCAAAGAACTCCACCTCTATCTTCACTACGAAGATTGCATATCGATCCCAGTCGAAGCCTTTGCATACGGTGGACACATAGTCAGTCTTACCAGAGTCGTAGAACTGAAAATATATGGTATTGTTCACGTGTCCGAACTTGTCAACGTCGTTGAAACGTATCTGCAGGGGCACCACATTGTGAAACTCGTAAATTCTTTCTTCTGCCATCTTGATTTCCTCATCTTTTGTTTTCGCGTGCAAAGGTACTACTTTCTCAGCAGAATCCGCACAATAATTGAAAATTAATGCTTATCTTTGTCGCTGTAAACTTGATCTTCTGATTCGCAGAAAGAATCGGGGCGTTCGTTGAAGATATTTGGAGAAAGTGCCTATAATCTCTATCTTTGCAAAATAAATATATCTACGACGAAAGTATGAAAAAGAACTTGTTAATTCTGATGATGTTGGTAGGAGCGCTGACGGCGCAGGCCAAGGACTACACCTATTTGACTTTTGAGACGACGGACGGGGCGAAAGCCTCCGTGGACGTATCGTCGCTGCCAGTGACGATTAATCTCGACAGCTCGACACTCACCATCGGTTCGCAATCGTTCAGCCTCGCGAACCTGAGTAAGATGTATTTCTCGACATCGGATGAAACATCTGCTACTGGCATCAGCGAAGTGATGAAGGCCGACTTGGACGAGGCTACCGAAATCTATGATTTACAGGGCCATAAGGTGAGCAAGAACCAGATGCGCCGTGGCGTGTTTGTGATTAAGACAAAACAGAGAACCTTTAAACTGAACGTAAAATGAAACGCACATCATTCTCTATGATAGTCCTCGTGCTGACGATAGCAGCCTGGGGGCAGACGCTGAAGATCACTACGAGTAGCGGTACAACATCCTATAACGCAGCTGACGTAACATCGAGTTCGCCAGCTACATTCAGCAATGGCACATCGATGACCATTGGCTCTGATACATACACGCTCAGCAATATCACGAGTATGCAGATAGCCAGTAGCAGTTCTTCAACGGTAGATGCCAATACTGTAAACATTATATATAATGGATCTTCGGCTACGGTGACAATGGCCGACAATGTAGCCTCCTATGTTACGGCCGAGGTGAGTGGTGCTCATGTAAGCATCACCCAGAGTAACACAGCAGCTATCGACGACGACGAGATAACCTACGTGCTCAGCGGTTCGACGACCGACGGCTCGCTGACGCTGGCAGGATCGTACAAATGTACGGTATCGCTTGAAGGTGTAACACTGACCAACCCTAATGGTGCGGCTATCAACATCACCAACTCGAAACGTATACAAATCAACGCTAAGAAGGGCACTAAGAGCACACTGACCGACGGTAGTGGCTCGCAAAAGGCCTGCCTATACTCGAAAGGGCAGATACAGCTACAGGGTAATGGTACGCTGAACGTGGTGGGTAACTATAAGCACGGCATCAAGTCGGCCTCGTATATCACCATCAAGAACCTGACGCTGAACATCACATCGACCGTAAGCGACGGCATCAACTGCGAGGAGTATTTCCAGATGAAGAGCGGTACGGTGACCATCAGCGGAGTGGGGGACGACGGCATACAGTGCGACCTGGGCGGTACAACATCGACGGGCGAGACCACCGACCACGAGGACGAAGACACCGGCAACGTATATCTGGAAGGCGGTACGCTGACCATAACCACTACAGCAGCGACCTCGAAAGGTATCAAGGCTGATGGAAGCATGACCGTCAGTGATGGAACTTACACCATAAGCACCACAGGAAGTGCTGCGTGGGATAGCGACGATAGTGAGGTGAAGGCTTGTGCGGCGATGAGTGCCGATGGTAATATGACAATCAGCGGTGGCATACTGACGCTTACCAGTAGTGGCAGCGGTGGGAAGGCCATCAGTGTGAATGGTACGCTCACCATCAGTGGCGGCGAAACTTCGGCTATCACCACCGGACAGATAGCCTACTGTTCGAGCACCAGCAATACCACCATCCGCACTGCTACCAGCTCGAGCACCACCGAGAATCTGGCCGACGCGCTGAAGACATCACCGAAGGCTATCAAGGCCGACGGAGCGATGACTATCAGCGGCGGTACGACCTGTGCAAAGGCCAGCTACCACGAGGCAGTGGAGACAAAGAACACGCTCGACGTGACGGGCGGTGTAATCTATGCTTATTCATCAGACGATGCCATCAACTCGGCCAGCACGATGACGCTCTCGGGTGGCTATGTGGGGGCTTACTCTACCGGTAATGATGCCATCGACTCTAATGGAAACCTGTACATCAAGGGTGCTACGGTATTTGCCTATACCACCAAGAGCAGTCCCGAGGTGGCTATCGACGCTAACACCGAGGGCGGCTACAAACTCTATGTACAGAGCGGAACGCTATATGCCTATCCGTCGCTCGAAAGCGGATCATCGCTCACACAGTCGTGCTATACGGCATCGCTCAGCACCAGCAACTGGTATTCGTTCACCCAGAGCGGAATGGCCTTTGCCTTCAAGGTTCCTGCTGCAGGCACATGGATTGTATCGGGAGGCAGCTCGCTCTACAGTGTTTCGAAGAGTAATGGCACCACTATCTTTGATGGCTACGGAGCTACTGGCGCCACGGTAAGCAGTGGCTCGTCGGTCAGTCTCACGTCATACTCTGGCGGCGCTTCAGGCGGTGGTGGCGGTAACCAGCCTGGCGGTGGTGGTCCAGGCGGTTGGCATTGATTCTCACAGAAAATGAGAATAACCGTGCAATTAATGCGATTATGAGAGTGATGGAGTGCATAAACATACGTCCTGACCAGATAGGGACTGAGAAGAAGGAGAACTGCAAGTTTACAAACGTGCAGGTTCTGAATCTTCTGGTGCTGTTCCCGTTTTTTGTCGTCAGGAATGCATACCGATGGAGCGGGCATACGAGTTAGAGTAACGGCTTGTTAATGCTGCAAAATAAAACCGCATACGGCAGTATTGTACGTATGCGGCAATATAATTGAAATCGAAGTCATGCTATCGCGTCAGCCTGATTTCCTCGTGGTAGAAATAGTTGACCACGACGGGATGGCCATACTCTGAGCGACCATAGGGCAGGTCGTTGATGACGTAGGGCATCTGGTGCTCCTTCGTGTAGGCTTCCACCTGCAGGGCGAGCGTCTGCCAGTAGTCACGGCGCTTGCGCTTGTAGATGTCGTCGTAGAGCGGTAGCAGGTCGGGATGCTCTTCGCGGATGTACTGCATGATGGTGGGCTTGAACTGTCCGCGAAGGTTCAGGTTCTCCAGCCATACAAGGTCAGAATAATCCTTAACACGCTCGATGATGGCAAAGACATCGGTAATGCCTGGGAAGATGGGTGACACGAAGCAGACGGTGCGGATGCCCGACTCATAGACCTGCTTCATTGCAGCCAGTCGTCGCTCGATGCTGGGCGCATCGTCCATCGCTTCCTTGAACTGCTCGTCGAGGGTGTTTACAGACCACGATACCGTGACGCGCTTGAACGTTTTCAGCAGGTCGAGGTCACGCAACACGAGGTCGCTCTTCGTGGTGACGATAATCTCGCAGTCGGCACCCTGTAGCTGTTCCAGCAGTGCACGGGTACGCTTGTATTCAGCCTCCTGCTCGTTGTAGCCGTCTGTCACCGAACCGATGACGATGCGCTCGCCGTCGTACTTGTGCGGATTGGTTATGGCAGGCCAGTACTTCACGTCGAGGAAAGTCCCCCACGGCTCGGTATGACCTGTGAAGCGCTTCATAAAAGAGGCGTAACAGTACTTGCAGGCATGGGTACAGCCCACGTACGGATTGACGGAATAACCGCCCACAGGCAGCGATGACTTTGTCATCACCGACTGCACTTGTTTGTCATTTAAAATCATAACCCTGTTGTTTTAATACTTCCTTAAATTCCTGTGGCAACTCCTGTACCATATTTGCCTCCCCCATAATGGGAACGAGGTCTTCCTTCATGAAAACGGGAATGTTCAGCCGGTGTGCCTCAGGTCTTTGAAACAAACACTCATCGTCTCTCGTTTACTTGCTGACATTTACGCTCTCACCGTCCTCGGGAATGTGGACGCGCCCAGCCACTCCATGCTCCCTGGCAGCCTGAAGGAGTGCGGCACGGGTGACGTGATTGTGGTTCACGCCCTCCAGGTGGGTGGCCACGAAGGTGGCCTTCGGTGCGTAGTCCATCGTCTTCAGCACATCGGGAATGTGCATGATGACATGCCCTCCCACATGAAACTTGTTGCCGCCAGCATTGACTATCACCACATCGGGCTGCCAGCGGTCAAGGTTGCGACGCACACCACTATACCAGATGGTGTCGCCAGCCAGATAGGTCGTAGGCTCCGCAGGGTGCTGGAACACATAGCCGCAGGTGTGGCCGGCCTTCGGCAGCATCCACCAGTGGCCGTGATGGCTCTCAGCCTTCGACAGACGAACATCGCCCAGCTGCATCTCGCCCTCAATCACTTTCACCTGCTTGAACCCATGCGACACGACCACCTCACGGTCCAGCTCGTCCTGCACGACGATGAGCATTTCCTTCGGCAGCTGCTCATAAGCGGCATCGTCTATGTGGTCAGTGTGCAGATGGGTCAGCAACACGCAGTCCACATCCCTTAATAGTTCGTCCACCGTCATCGGCAGGTCGTGAATCGGGTTGCGCAATTCCTGATGGTGCGAGAACGGGAACGGAGGCATACAGCCCTTTTCGCCCAGCATGGGGTCTATCAGCATCACCTTACCGGCATACTCAATCTTAATCGTAGCGTTTCTAATCTGTTGAATCTTCATGTTCTTTTCTGTTTTTTTGATTTCTGGGTGCAAAGGTACGGCGAAATGTTAAAGATGTCTATACCAGAACAACATGTTGTTATGCCATTTTGATAAATCACGCTTTTTTCGTACCTTCGCAGCCGAAATCATATAAAGAGGTATGGCAAAAACAACATACAGGCTCGTAGAGGTGCCTTTCAGCAAGACGGAATGTGGTGTAGATTTCTTTATCAACACCGCCCATGGTAGTGAGCGGAGGGGCGTGCTGACGGAATACCCCGTGTTCAAGACCGATTTTTTCGAGATGTTCTTCTTCCGTAAGGCCAATGGCTATCTGTTGCTGGGCTACCAGAAGATAGAACTGCGCGATGGCATGGTGCTCATACTGAAGCCCCACCAGCAGCAGGAATGGCACATTGACGAAGATGCCCTCGACTACGATTTCCTTATCTTCCGCAACGACTTCATGCGTACGTTTATTGCCGACAAGTTCTTTGTCTATCGCCTGCAGTACTGCCAGCAGACCGACACGCCACCATACTTCATGGCAACAGCCGACGAACTGACGGAATACGAACGGCTGCTGAAGAAAATCCGCAGCGAACTGCGCCAGCCTGTAGCCGACAGCTACCATATCATCGTCAGCGTGCTCTACTATCTGCTGGCCGTCTTGAACCGACGCTATACCGAGACATATAGTCTGCCCTTTGAACTGCCGAAGAACCACTACGCTTTCCTGTTTGTGGAACTGATGGAGCAGCACATCCGCGACCTGCAGCGTGTGCAGGAATATGCCGACCTGATGCACGTCAGCCGGGTGACGCTTAACCAGAGCGTCATGGCGCAATATGGTGTTCCAGCCACCGTCCTGCTGAAGCAACGCCTGCTGGCCGAAATCAAGAACGGACTGTTGTTCAGCCACAAGACGGTCAGCGAGATTGCCTACGACTTCCACTTCTCAGAGCCTTCACATCTGATGCGGTTCTTCAAGAAAGCCACAGGCAAGACGTGTACACAATTCCAGCAAGAATACGAGAATGGAACGTTTGAATAACTGCCCACCACCGCAATGGTTGTAGGTCGGACAGGATATGTATAAATTAGTCGCTTGATGAATGAATATTCACTTGCGAAAGTTCAGTTAAATAAAAAAACGATGATTAGAAGGTAAGTTTAACGCAGAATATATGAAGTTTTTTGTTTAAATATTTGCGTAAGTTATAATATTGTTCTATATTTGCAGCAGAATTCGATAGTACTCACGCAAATATTTAATCATGAGTTATTAATAAAAACAGCGCAAAAAGCAAAAACATAACAGCGCAAAAAACCAAAATAAAATACCACAAAAATCCAAAATCGTTTGGATGTTTCGCTTATTTATCGTACATTTGCACACAAAAGACATCCATTTATGTTTAGTATCAAGGACATATCTGAGTACATCGTGCTGCTCATTGCAGCCTTCGCCAGTCACTATCATATGACCGACGTCGAGGCCTACCGCTATCTGAGCCGCTACGGAGCCATCAAGGTGGCTCACGACTTCTATGACGTGATGCATACCCAACCGATGGGTGACATGGTGCAGAGCATGGCTACGTACTGCCACAGGAAAGGAGGCCATCTATGATACAACTCTACCATGGTTCCACGGTCAATATCGAACACATCGACCTCCAGAAGTATTGTTATATTCTCCCATATATAATATAAATATAATGTACAATTGGAAAAAAAATTCGGGAGGCCGACGCTAATGATTCTATGACGGACTCCCGAAGTTTTGTTTGGCAATGGAAATATATGTATGTTTCTAAAGGCGCTTTTTGTTAGTTTAACGCAGAAAACGAACAATAATTGAAAATTAATGCTTATCTTTGTCGCTGTAAATTTTAAATAGAAAACGAATATGATACTTTCAACAACTCCAACAATCGAAGGTCACACTATCCGTGAGTACAAGGGTGTGGTGACAGGTGAGACAATCATCGGTGCAAACATGTTCAAGGATCTGTTTGCTGGTATCCGTGATATAGTAGGTGGTCGTGCCGGTAGCTACGAGAAGGTGCTGCGCCAGGCCAAGGACGAGGCTATGCAAGAGATGATGGAGCGTGCACATGCCTTAGGTGCCAACGCTATTGTAGGTATCGACCTGGATTACGAGACTATCGGTGCCAACGGCTCGATGCTGATGGTAGCCGCCAGCGGAACGGCTGTAGTCATCTGACATATCAGATATAGATAAAACGATGATTAGAAGAGCAGAAATAAAAGATATACCAGTAATCATTAAATCCCAAGGCAGAATTGCAATGCTTTATGAAACGATTTTTACTGAGTGGATTCATCCTGGTTCTAAGCACGCTGTTTTGCGTGGCCCAGCACCTGCATGGTATAACTATCGATGTGGGTAAGAACCATCAAGCCGATTCTACCCGTATCACTTATTTCAGTATCGGTTTGAGCAACCACACCGATTCACTGAAAGGCGTGCAACTGAATGCGATATCAAACTATGCGTATAATGCCAAAGGACTACAATTGACGGGGTTCTCAAACATTTCGTCATCGCCACTGAAGGGCATACAGTTAAGCGGCGTTACAAATATAGCGATGGGCGTGGATAAAGGCATGCAGCTATCGGGTATCCATAATATCTCGTCGGGCTATATGCGCGGTATGCAGTTGGGAGCATCAAACTATGCCGAGGAACTGGATGGTGTACAGATAGGGCTGCTGAATACTGCCCAGAAGCACACCAAAGGTTGGCAAGTGGGACTTGTCAACTATACAAAGGATACCGGCGGGCACAAGATAGGACTGGTAAATGTTAACCCGCAAACCACCATAGATTGGATGTTTTTTGGCGGTACCAGCTCGAAATTGAATGGTGCCATCAGATTTCGTAACAAAAGTACCTATAGTATATTAGGCGTAGGTACACACTATATGGGATTCGACGAGAAATTCTCGGGTGCCATCTTCTATCGTATCGGACAGTTCAAGCAGCTGTCGCCAAAACTGTCGCTCAGCGGCGATATAGGCTATTACCATATCGAAACATTTAAGAAACACAGTAACGACGGCCCCTCGCAATTGTTCTCGATACAGGCTCGCATCAATGCCGACTATCAGTTATCGCCCAGAACGGCACTTTTTGCCTCGGTGGGATATGGCGACACGCGCTATTACTATCACGAACTAAAATATCGCCATCGTATGCTGGCCGAAGCCGGACTAACCTTCCGTTATCCGCACAATGTACACCGCGAATCAGCGGTTAACAAGCGAACCGAAGACCGTACGCCTGCCGACTCAGTGATGGCAATAGGAGTGGGGAAGAAGCATCCCTGGTGGGCTCTGGGACAGGTGACAGGCGTGAATGCATTTGTACATCTGTTCGACCGTGTAATCACCAACCAGGACTTTGCGCAAACTACACTTCATACCTGGAGCCAGAACTTTAAGAACGGATTTGTGTGGGATAACGATGTGTTCTCAACCAATCTGTTTATGCATCCCTATCATGGCAATCTGTATTTCAATTCAGCCCGAGCCCAGGGGCTCAACTTCTGGGAGTCGGCTCCGTATGCGATGATTGGCTCACTGGAATGGGAGTTTTTAGGAGAGATTGAACCACCAGCGCTTAACGACTTGATAGCCACCACCTTTGGTGGTATCTGCATTGGCGAAATCACCAATCGTATCAGCAAGATTTTCTTAAATGATTCGAAACGTGGCTGGCCTCGATTCTGGCGTGAGTTAGGAGCTACCATCTTTAACCCTATGGGTGAATTGAAGCGATTTGCCACTGGTGATGCGTGGAAAGTGCGCAGCCGTAACTACAGATACCACGATTATAATCGTAATCCTATCGACGTGTCGATATCGTTGGGCGATCGTTATTTGGCCGACGATGGTGGTTTGTTCAAGGGCGAACACAATCCATACATCAATCTCTATCTGCAATATGGCGACCCAGTAAACGAGGGTGAGCACAATGCACCTTACGACTTTTTTGAGATGGAGTTTACAGGCGGAATCTCCAGCAATCAGCCCATACTCAATCAGATACATCTTCTGGGACGTTTGTGGAGCACACCGATGATAGAACGCAGGAACATCAAAGCCGAATTCGGTCTGTATCAGCATTTCGACTATTTCGACTCGAAACCTGTAAAAAACGGTTCCGACCTCACGCCTTATCGCATCAGCGAGGCAGCAGCCTTTGGTCCTGGTGCTATTATTCAGATGCCCGAGGTAGGCGCACTCTCACACCTTGAGCAACGAATCTTTGCCAATGTAATCTTATTGGGCGGAACCAAGAGCGACTACTACAATATCATCGACCGTGACTACAACATGGGTAGCGGCTTCAGCGTGAAGACAAAAACCCACATGGAGATGCGTAACTTCGGACGTTTTATTCTTAATGCCCATTACTATCGTATCTTCACCTGGAAGGGCTACGATCGTGATACGGATTTTGCTAACATGACACACGAAGATATGCTGCATCTTAATTCGCAAGGCGACAAAGGTAATGCGGCATTGCTTGTTATCAACCCGTTGACCGAATTCGACATTGCCCGCAACTGGAGTATTGTACTTTCCAGTTCATACTATGTTCGCAGAACACATTATAAATATGCTGATGATGTGAAAGCCAATACCTTCGAGATTCGCCTCGGTGCCACTGTACATCTGTAAGTTTGCCAAACAAATTCAAAATTCATCCATCGGATAGCTGACGCCCCATTTGCGGCGGAGGTCGTCCATCAGCTGCATGATGTAGAGCGTCTCGGCATGAGGCATCTCGCGAGGCTCTGTCAGTCCGTCGATAAGTGCCTGCCTACAAGCCAGGAACTGGTACTCATAGCCCGTTATCTGCTGTGGTACATGAATGGTCTCCACATACGTACGGTCGGGACCATTCAGGGTTATCGTCTGCGGATTGTTGATATTGTCGATAATGATATTTCCCTCTGTACCTGCGATGACGCCGATGTTGTCGCCCACACATTGTGCCGACGACTGGACGTTGGCAAGGATGCCGTCCTTCAGGATGATGGTGATGGCATTGGTCAGATCCATACCAGTGGCGCTCTTCACGCAATGCCCGTCGATGGTCTCAATATCGCTATCGCAGAACATACGTACGAAGTTCAGCGCATAGACACCGAGGTCGAGTAGGGCACCTCCGCAGAGGTCAGCGCGCATGATACGCTCCTTGTTACCCATCGAATAGCCAAGGGTGGCAGTTACCAGTCGCGGTTGCCCGATACGTCCGTCAGCGATAAGTCCTCTGACAATGCCCACGGCAGGTTGATAGCGCGTCCAGATGGCTTCGGCCAGGAACACATGCCGTTCGTGAGCCAGACTGATGATATCCTGCGCCTGCCTGGCGTTGGCCATAAACGCTTTCTCCACCAGACAGGGCTTACCAGCCAGGATAGCCTCGCGGGTCACGTCGTAATGGTGCGAGTGCGGCGTGCCGATATACACGAGGTCAACATCCTGGTCTGCGATAAGCTCGCTGTACGAGCCGTACGCCTTCCTGATGTTCCACTTGGCAGCAAAAGCCGCTGCCTTTTCCTGATTACGTGAACCCACGGCATAGGCCTCGCAACAGTCTAATCCGTTCAGGGTGATGGCCGCCTTCTCGGCAATCCAGCCCGTACCAATAATTCCCACTTTCATCATACGTCTTTGTATTGCTTAATGATTCATAATCTTGTGGCAAAAATAGTGAAAAGTCGGCATTTATTTGGTATTCCTGCCGCAGATTTAAGAAGATTTGTGAAAATACAAGAAACAAAAATATTTACCCTCAGGCTTCGTTTTTTGAAACCTGAGGGTGAATTTTACCAAGCGCCTACGCAGCTTGTAGCTCCCAGTGCAGTCAGGATGGCTGTTGCAATCGATGCAATCAGCTGCACGATAAACTTAATGCTTTCTTTCTTACTCATAACTTTGAACTTTGAACTTTTAGCTTTGAACTTTCTTTAAAGCGCTGGGGCTTTCGCCCCTAAGCGCTAATCTTCGGTGCTACCGTCGGGGTTAGGCTCACCGCCGCCGTTGCCGCCTGTGTTGCCGCCCTGGCCACCGTTGGTAGGCTCATTAGTGCCGCCGTTCTCGTTCTCTGGATTCTCGTTGTCCTCAACCGTACCAGGATCGGTGCTGGTCACGCGCTTCACCTCGTTGCCGTCGCGGTCGTAGCAGGTAATCTGGATGGTAGTGCCTGCCAGCGCCTGCTTCAGATCTACCGCTGGAGTGAAGATGATGCGGCGACTCGAAATCAGTCCGGTCTTTACCTCGTCCACCTTCTCCACGCTCTTGGCGCGCAAGCCGAATCGCATGGTTCCCAGACCTGGCAGCGCTACCGAGTGACCTTCAGTGGCCCACGCCTTGATTACCTCGCCGGCTGCATCCCAGCATACCTGCATCACACCCTTGCTCACGCCGCTGCGAAGGGCAGCTTCCTGGATCACCTTTTCCTGACTGAGTGAGGTGTACAACTCCGGCATCATGATGTAGCGATAAGTGCCCTCATACTTGCCAATCTTCTGCAACTTTTCCTGTGCTTTAACTTTAAGTGCCATAATTCTAATTTTGTTTTTGTGTTGTTGTTAAATTTTTTACCGTTTTACTTTTTTACTCTTTTATTGTCTCAACTTCGATGTTGGTTTGCGGCCACACGTGGGAGAATTTCTTAGTGCACGTGGGAGATTCTTTTTCCTCGCGCGGGAGCATCATCTCCATCTTCATCTTGACAATGCAAAGGTACGAAAATTTCGTTATATAATGAAATATTAATTGTTAATGAATTGTTAAAATTGGTAAGTCTACTCATATGAGCACAGAGCACAGAGCACAGTTTTCTCATGAGCACCCCAAAATATGCAAGTAATATTTTTACTATATATATAATATTTATATTATATATATAGTAATTATTATATAGAATAAAACTCACTAATCCATGTACCCTCTCGCAAATAAACTGTGCTCTGTGCTCTGTGCGCTTTTGTGATTATTTTCTCCCCACAAAATTTGACTGAATCAGGAAATTATGTTATATTTGCAATCAATTCTTATTTGACAAAAAGAAATTCTAATTACGAAAAATACTATGATTGCTGATAAAAAACAATGTTGAGTTTGTGTATTTCAGATATTTGTATTATCTTTGCAGGGTAATTAATAATTAGATAAGATGGCAAGTAACCAGAACCAGAATTCTTCGACTATAACCGGCGACGTAAAAAGCCGTATAGATAAAATTTGGGATACGCTATGGGCAGGTGGAATCACCGTGCCCGTCACTATCCTTGAACAACTTACATATCTGTTTTTTATTAAGTTGCTGGATGATAAGCAGCGACGTGAAGAGAGTAACGCTATCGAGTTTGGTTACGAACTCGAAGACCCCTTGTTTAAGAAGGGCCAGAAGTGGACTAATCCAGAAACCAATCAGGAGGTGCCTTACGAGGAACTGCGTTGGTCGGTATTCAAGAGCTTCTCGGCTCAGAATATGCTGCACCATGTGCGTAACAATGTGTTTGTGTTTATCAAGGGCATAGGCAAGGAGAGTGGTTCGGCCTATAGTCGCTATATGCAGGACGCAGTGTTTAGCATTCCTAAGGCTGATGTACTGCAGTCGGTGGTTGATGATATCGACTTGCTGGATATGGAAGATGCTGACACTATGGGCGATGTCTACGAGTATATGCTGGCGCGCATGTCGGAGAAAGGCCAGAACGGCCAGTTCCGTACGCCTCGCCATATCATCCGTATGATTATCACGATGGCTGAACCCAAGATTGATGATGTGATTTGCGACCCTGCTATGGGTAGTGCAGGATTCATTATGGAGGCTGCCCGCCAGATTTACGACCAGAATCGAGCTGTCATCCAGTCGGACGAAGATGTACGCAAGCGCTATTATTCTACCATGTTTAACGGTTTTGATACCGACCAGACTATGCTGCGTATCGGTGCGATGAACATGCTGCTGCATGGCATCCCTTCGCCCAATATCAAGTATCAGGACTCGCTGTCGGAGGATAATACCGATGAGAGCCGCTATACACTTTGTGTGGCTAATCCGCCATTCTCGGGCAAGGTGCTCAAAGGTACTATCAGCAAGAGTCTGCTCTCTATCGCCAATACCAACGCTACAGAGCTGTTGTTCCTGGCGCTGTTTGTACGCTCGCTGAAGTTGGGAGGCCGTTGCTTCTCAGTGGTTCCTGATGGTGTGCTGTTTGGTAACGACAATGCCCACATGGCCATACGTAAAGAGATTGTTGACAAGCAGTGCTTGCGTGCTGTAATCTCTATGCCTGCAGGCGTATTCCAACCTTATAGCGGCGTTTCTACAGCCATTCTGATATTCACCAAGACCGATGCAGGCGGTACGGATAAGGTGTGGTTCTACGAGATGCGTGGCGATGGCTTTACGCTGAACGCCAAGCGTACACCATGTAGCGACGACGATATTCCAGACCTGTTGCAGCGTTGGCAGAACCTGGAGGCTGAGACTTCTCGCACCCGCAAAGATCAGAGTTTCTTTGTGCCAGTAGACGAGATTCGCAAGAACGACTACGACCTGACCTTCAATAAATATAAGGAGGTGGTGCGCGAAAAGGTGGTCTATGATAATCCCAAGGATGTCTTTGCTCGCATTGAGGCTCTTGAGGCTCAGTTCGCTGCCAAGCAGCAGGAGTTTAAGGAGAAGTATTTGTAATTCTGAACGCAGTGCGTTCACAATTTAGAAAGAGCAATGAATAAGGAAATTCAAACATACGACGAAAAACTGCAACGAGCCATTGCAGTTATTAAAGAAGCCATTTTGCAAGGACAGTATGAGGCTTGCAAGGGTGTTAACCGCATCCAATTGGCTGTGTATTTTGGTATTGGAAAGTATATTTCTCAGCATACACGAAAAGGCGTTTGGGGTACAGGCGCCCTTGACATCATCAGCAATCAACTGCGTAGAGAATTGCCAGGATTAAGAGGATACTCGTCAACAGCTCTAAGAAATATGCGTAAGTTCTATGAGAATTGGGATATGCTTGATTCTAATTCAGCAAGTGCACTTGCTGAATTGCAAAACAAAGATAATCAGGCTGTTGTAATTTCAGCAAGCGCACTTGCTGAAATTGATATATACAACACTTTGCAGGTTCCATTGACAAAAGATTTCCCTATTGAGGATTTCTTTAGAGTGCCTTTTACTCATCATGTTAGAATAATAGAAGGAACAAAAGACATCAATGCACGATACTATTATATACATCGTACTGCAGAAGAGCATTTATCTGAAAAAGATGTTATTAAACTTGCGAAGAACGACGCCTATGGTCATCGTGAGCAAATGCCGAGCAATTTCACCAAAACCATCTCTAATGCTGCGATGATGCGCAAGGCGGTCATGATGTTCAAGGACTCTTACATGCTTGATTACATCAATGTCGAGGAGATTGGTGTGCGTGACAGTATTGATGTGGATGAGCGTGTCGTGGAGAAGGAAATCGTGAATAAGGTGAAGAATTTCATCATGACTATAGGGCGCGACTTTACGTTCATGGGTAACCAACAGCTGTTGGAGGTATATGGCGTAGAGCAGTTCCCCGACTTGTTGTTCTTCAATCGCGAACTGAATGCTATGGTGGTGATAGAGTTGAAGACTGGGGAATTTAAAACCAGTTATCTTGGTCAGTTGATGGGTTATCTGACGATTCTGGATGAAAAGATTCGCAAACCGCATGAGAATCCCAGCATAGGCATGGTGTTGTGCAAGTCTGCCAATCGTGAGTATGTTGAGTTTATGATTCGCGACTACTCGAAGCCAATGGGTGTAGCTACTTACAAAACGGCAGATGATATGCCAGAGAAGATTCGCAAAGCACTGCCTGATATTGATGCTCTCAAGAAATTGATAAGTGAAAAATAACAAGGAGGACGAGTAATGGATAAAAGTAAGTGGGAATATAAGAAGCTGGGAGAGGTCGCTACCTTTGAGAGAGGATTAACTTATTCAAAAAAGGATGAGTCTGATTCTTCTACAAAAGGCGTGCTTCGTTCAAATAATATCGACTTGGATTCTCATCAATTGGTTTTTGATGAGATAAAATGGCTTAATGAAACTTTTGAAATCCCCCAATCAAAGAAACTTGCTAAGGACTCAATCTTTATATGTATGTCGAATGGAAGTAAAACCCATTTGGGGAAAGTAGCTTTCATAGATAAAGATTATGACTATGCTTTTGGCGGTTTTATGGGAATGATAAAGCCTCTGAACATTTATCCCAAATACTTGTTCTATTATTTCTTGTCAAAGGAATATCGGGATGGCCTTGAACAGATAGGTAAAGGAGCAAATATTAATAATCTTCGTTTTGCTCAGTTGGCTAATTTTATGATTCCAAATCCTATTACGGAAGTCCAGCAGCGGATTGTGGCGGAGTTGGATTGCTTGAACGAAATGATTGCTTTAAAGCAAGAGCAACTGAAGGAGTTCGATAAACTCGCTCAGTCTATCTTCTATGATATGTTTGGGGATTCAGATGGTTATGAGAAAGTTAAGTTGGGTGATGTTGTTGAAGTTGTGTCTGGTTTGGTTGATCCAAATACCGAGCCATACTGTTCTCAATTACATGTAAGCCCTGCTAATATTGTTGGTGGAACTAATGAAATCGTTAATTGTGTACAGGCAAAGTCTGAAGGATTGATAAGCGATAAATATCCATTTAAAGCAGGGATGATATTATATTCGAAAATACGTCCAAACTTAAATAAAGTTGCTATCGCAAGATTCGATGGAATTTGTAGTGCAGATATGTACCCTCTTTCTGTTCTGCCAAAAGCAAACAATGTGTATATAACAAAATTATTGTCCTCAAAGCAATTCCTTGACTATGCAATAAAAAACTCAGGGCGTGCTCGTATGCCTAAATTGAATAGAGAAACATTATTCTCTTACAGTTTTAATCTTCCCCCTCTCGCCCTGCAGCAGCAATTTGCTGAAAAGATTCAGGCGATTGAGGCACAGAAGGAACTGGTGAAAAAGAGCATCGCTGAAACTCAGCAGTTGCTTGATAGTAGAATGGATTATTATTTTGATTAAGATCTAACCCAGCAATGATATGAAGAACTTCGACTACCTAAAAGAACTGCCGCTGTTTACGACGCTGTATACTCAGTGTGACAGAGCGGAGAGTTGTTGCAAGTCTGATCCAGACAAATCGGCAATGGCTTGCAGACGTTCGTTAGAGTGGACTGTCGACCTGATTTACAGGGTGCAGCACTGGGAAGTATCGCCCCGTGCCACGCTCTTTGAGAAGGTAAAAGATACGAAGTTCACAGAGTTTATCAACTCGCGCGATTTGATGCAGAAACTGCATTTTGTGCGCAGCGTGGGTAATCGTGCCGCTCACGCTGGAGGTGTGTCGAAAAAGGATAGTGAGTACGCCGTGATAGATATCTACTACTTTGTAGGCGACGTGCTGATGCTATTAGGCTACATTGAGCGTTATCCTAAGTTCGACAAAGCGCTGATTCCTGATAAGGGTACACCAGTAATGGTGATTAGTGCTACCAGCGAAGAAATAGCCAAACAGCAGGAAGAGGCTGCTAAAACAGTTAAACCCGTTACTACTCCTGCATCGCAGGTGGTGGTAGCGCATAATCCTGAGAACCTATCCGAAGCCGAAACACGCAAGTTGTATATCGACGAGATGCTACGCGAGGCAGGGTGGGAGATATCCGAAACCGATAACGCTATCGTGAGCGGAAAGGCTTGCGTAGAGATAGAAGTGCGCGGTATGCCAAACGCATCGGGCATAGGTTATGCCGACTATGTGCTGTTTGATACAGACGGTATGCCTTTGGCTGTAGTAGAGGCTAAGAAAACAACGGTAGATCCCATAGTGGGCAAAGCCCAAGCCGAACTCTATGCCAAGTGCCTGGAGGCAAAATATGGTGTAAAACCAGTAGTTTACTATACCAATGGATTCGAAACCAATATCATCGACGGACTGGGTTATCCAGCTCGCACTATCTACGGTTTCCATAGTCGACAGGATCTTCAGAAACTGATACAGAAGCGTGGCCGTCAGGATATCATCGACATGATGGCGAAGGAGGAGATTGTGAACCGTCCCTACCAGACCAGAGCCGTAAAACGTGTCTGTGAACATTTTAACCTGAAGCATCGCCGCGCCCTGCTGGTAATGGCTACGGGTACAGGTAAAACGCGCGTATCGATAGCAATGGTAGAGGTACTGCTGCGAAACAACTGGGTAAAGAATGTGCTGTTCTTGGCTGACCGTACAGCATTGGTAGAGCAGGCTTTTGGTAAGTTTAATACCTATCTGCCTGATGAGACCAAGTGTAATCTGTGCGACCCGCGACAGGCCCGTAACATTGATGCACGTATATTGTTCTCTACCTACCAGACGATGATCAACTTCATCGATATCGAAGAGAAGACGTTCAGTGTAGGTCGTTTCGATTTGATTATCATTGATGAGGCTCACCGCTCGGTATTTGGTAAGTATGGTGCTATATTCGACTATTTCGACTCGTTGCTGGTAGGTCTTACCGCCACGCCACGTGAAGAAATCGACCGCAGCACCTACCGCCTGTTGGAGCTGGAGGATGGTGTGCCTAACGATTATTATGAGTATAGCGAGGCCGTAAGAGATGAGCATCTGGTAGATTTCGAGGCGCTCCGCTACGATTCAGATATCCTGAAGCATGGTATCAGATACAACGACCGTACGGAAGAAGAGAAGAAACAATTAGATACCATCTTTGAGGAAGAGGGTACTGGCGAACGAGATATCGACAACAACGAGATATTCCGCTACGTTTATAATACCGACACAATCGACAAGGTGCTGCAGGAACTGATGGAGAAGGGCCTGCGGGTGGATAGCGGCGAGAATATCGGTAAGACGATTATATTTGCCTATAACCACAAGCATGCAGTAAAGATATCCGAGCGGTTTGCCGTGCTGTATCCGCAGTTAGGGCCCGACTATTGCGAGGTGATCGATTATCAGGAAACCCAGCGAAAACATCTGCTTAGCCAGTTTGAAGAACTTATGAGAAGCTACACATAATAAAATTTATGACAAGTTTATCGTTATGCAAAGTTGTCATACCCATGTTGATGCTAAATTGCTGATTGCTTGATAATTTTTCGAATTACTTAGCATAATTACTTCTCATAACATTATATTATAGGTAAGGCATAAGCCCCAACTTTTATTATTATTCGTTATGGAAGAAGTAAATATCTTAGAGCTGACGGAGCGATGCATCAAGTACTTCCAGAGGCAGTGTTACACAAGGAACAGAATTACAGTGTACAAGTCACTCTGGCGTAATGGCATCATCCGCTACATGTCCCAAAAGGACATTGAGAGTTATTCACCATCGGTGGGAGCCGAATTCGTTTCAACCTGCCATTTTCATGGCACAATACGTCCACAGGAACGTGAGAAGATAAGGAGCATTCAGGTGCTTGACGATATGCTGAAGCTCGGCTACATCCGCAAACGTTGCTTTACACCTGTGTTCCATGCCCTCGATGGGGAGGTTGGGGCAGAGATGGAGAAACTGATAACCCATCTGACAAACCTGCGCCGCAGCATGGTCACCATCAAGGACTATCGTCTGTATCTGAGTGAGTTCCTTATGCATCTGAACGAGCGTAACGTCAAGCATGTGCCTGCCATTACAGAGAAAGATATCCTGACCTTTGTCTCCTCGCATCCGACGAACAAGGTCAATATAGTGTCGGCTCTGCGTGTCCTTTTCCGTTTCTGGAGGGAAGAGCATATTGTCGACGACCGCTTTGAGGAACTGTTTGACACCTACAAGACACATAAGCCGGAGCGTATTCCGTCTTATTTCACAGCCAATGAAGTGATGAGAATCGAGCAGAGCGTTTCACGCAATAGTGCTAACGGGAAGCGTAACTATGCAATGCTGCTTCTGGCCTCACGTCTCGGCCTGAGGGCATCTGATATCGCCGACCTGCAATTCTCTGATATAGACTGGGACAAAAACATGATAACACTCACCATGCAGAAAACCAAGAAGGTTATAGAACTGCCTCTGCTTGCAGACGTGGGCAATGCTATTATCGACTATCTGCGTCATGGGCGTCCCAAGTCAGATTCTCAAAATGTATTCCTATCGGGCAATGCTCCCTATGTGACTGCGACGAAGAATATGGTATGTGCTGCCATCAACGGGATAATTCTAAGATCTGGCGTGGACACATCCGGGAAACATCACGGTCCCCACTCACTTCGCCACTCCCTTGCCAGTGCCATGCTCAATGGAGGCTCCATGATGCCTGTCATATCCGAGTCGCTTGGACACCGCAGCACCCAGACCACTTTGGCATACTTGAAAATAGACATCCGCTCATTACAGAAGTGTGCATTGCCTGTTCCTGAGATTGCTGACTGTTTTTATATGCAGAGAGGAGGTGCGTTCTATGGCTGAGCAGTTTAACTATAGCAGCGTGCTTGCACCATATATGAAGCATTTGCTTGAGGTCAAGTCGTCTCAAGGCATCAGTGCGCACAGGACGAAGTGGATACTGAAGGAGATTGATGACTTTGCCAATAATGAAGGACTCTCCGATGCACACATCACCGAGGCATTTATCCGGAAATGGCGGGCTACCCGTATCGCAGACAGCGACAGGACGCTCTATGCAAAATACTCCGTGTGGTCCCAGCTTACCAGGACAATGTCCCGCTGCGGATGTGAGTGTTTCATACCGCGACTGCCCAAACAGCCAAGGCCCGACTTTACACCGTATATCTTCACCCAGGAACAGATGTCTGGCATCTTTACTGCCACAGACAGTCTCCGGCTCTATGACATCCGCATGGGAACTGCGCTGATATCCATACCGGCCATCCTGCGTTTGCTCTATGGTACTGGCATGCGGGTATCCGAGGCTCTTTCCATAAAGAACAGAGACGTACATCTTGATGAACACTATATACATCTGCGTAAGACTAAGAACGGAAGTGAACGTATCGTGCCTGTGAGTGAATCATTGGAAGCAGTACTCATACAATATATGGGCTACCGTGACCGTATGCCAATCAAAGGCATATCATCTGATGACGGACTGCTTTTTGTGAAGTCCGATGGTACGAGCTTGAACCAGGGAGTCGTATATCAGAATTTCCGGAAAATACTCGATATGTGCGGGATACCCCATTTCGGTAATCATCATGGCCCACGGGTACACGACCTGAGACATACCTTTGCTGTACACTCCCTCGTGCAGATGGGACGCTCAGGCATGGATCTCTATACGTGCCTGCCGATACTCTCGACAGCTCTTGGGCATCACTCGCTGACTGCCACAGAACAGTATGTGCGCCTGACATGCTGCATGTACCCTGAACTGGAGGAACAGTGCTCAGAGATAAACGCTTTTGTATATCCGACAGTCTGTCCGGCCTATGACTACGACGACTGACTTTGCAAAGCATCTGAGCCGTTTCCTGTCTGAATATCTGCCGCATGAGAGAAACGTAAGTCACAACACCATCGCATCCTACAGGGATGCTTTCCTGCAATTCATCGACTACATGAAGAATGACAAAGGGATATCCATAGATCGACTTGGACTGAAACATCTCACACGCAGCAGTGTGCTCGGATATCTGAAGTGGATTCTCGAAGTAAGAAAATGCTCTCCTGCCACCCGCAACTACAGACTGGCAGCCATACACTCGTTTTGCTGGTATCTGCACTATGCTGTCATAGACATGATGGAACAATGGCAGAAGATACTCACCATAAAGGCGATGAGGACGGAAGGGACTACTCTCAACTATCTGTCTGCGGAAGGCGTCAAACTCCTGCTTGCACAGCCAGACACTACGACAAGAAACGGCAGAAGACATCTTGCAATCCTCTCGCTGATGTATGAAACAGGAGCTCGCGTACAGGAAATGGCAGACCTGACGGTAGACAGTGTGCGCATAAGCCATGAGCCGTATACCATACGCTTGTACGGCAAGGGAAGGAAGGCTCGCATTGTGCCTCTTCTGGCAAAGGAACAGGTTGAAATACTGCGTGGGTATATGGAAGAGTATCATCTTGATGAAAGTGGCAAGGGAGCCTCGCCGCTCTTTTTCAACAACAGGCATGAGAAGCTGACGCGTGAAGGCATTTCTTATATCCTGGCTACCTATGCGAATTTGGCAAGGAAAGTATCCCCTGATTTGATACCAGAGAGGATAAGCTGTCATTCGCTTCGGCACAGCAGGGCAATGCATCTTTTGCAGGCTGGAGTAAATCTCGTTTATATACGCGATCTTCTTGGTCATGTGTCGATACAGACAACTGATATCTACGCAAGGGCTGACTCTAGAGCCAAGCGTGAGGCACTGGAAAAAGCATATGCAGACCTCCTTCCTAACAGTGACTCTGATAGGGAATGGGAGAAGAGCAAAGACCTGCGAGACTGGCTCAGAGGCCTCGGACACTGACTATTATTATGTGAAGTAGAAGTGAGAAGTAATCTCACAAACATCTGATTATCAGGTATGCTTCTCACTTTACTTTGCATAACGATAAACTTGTCATAAAAAAGGTTGACCACGAGCCGCGCATAGCTGTAAGCGTGGATATGATGGATACGGGTATCGATGTGCCCGAGATACTGAATCTGGTATTCTTTAAACCAGTACATTCAAAGATAAAGTTTGAGCAGATGAAGGGACGTGGAACCCGACTGTGTGAGAACCTGTTAGGACCAGGTAAGCATAAGGAGAAATTCCTGATTTTCGACTTCTGTAACAACTTTGATTACTTCGACGAGAATCCGAATGGTGCCACAACTTCAAGGCCAGTATCGCTTACAGAGCGTATTTTCGGAATGAAGTCAGATATGACTTTGCTGTTGCAGCGCGAGGGTAATAAAGACTTTGAGCGCCAGCTGCATAGTGAGATGAAACACGAGTTATGGCAGCAGGTAGATGGGCTTGGATTTGAGCGAATCCTGGTGCGTAAGAATGGGGCAGAGATCGACCCGTTCCGAGCCGAAAAATATTGGGATGACCTGAAGGAAGCCGATATCGCTGTACTAAAGCATACCATCGGCCCATTGCTGGTAGCTTCGGGTGACGAAATGGCTATGATGCTGGATGTGATGATGTATGCCTGCGAACTGGCATATCTCAGAAAGGCAGCTATGCCATCGGCTGTTGTCGAGAAACTTAAGCAACTGTGTTACTTCTTGAAAGCTAAGAAGAGTAACATCCCACAAGTAAGAGAGCAAATGGCAACCTTAGATGAGGTGATGACCGACGAGTTCTGGCAGAAGGCTACGCTTGAGGATATGGAACGTGTGCGCAAGGTGCTGAGGGAACTGATGCGCTTTGCCATCGATAAAAACGATAACAAAACGTTTGATGTTGACATCAAGGATATCATAGATGCACCACGCGTAGATACGCCAAAACCACAGAATGTAACTTATAGTCAGAAAGTGTTCGTCTATCTGGCTGAGCATCGCAATGACGAGGTGTTCCAGAAGATATATAATATGGAGCAGTTGACTATTGCTGATGTACACGAGCTGGAGCGTATCATGTGGGAAGAGTTAGGTAGCAAGGAACAGTATGAAGAATACTGCAAACGAGAGCGCAAGATATATGGTGGCAATGTAGCTGCATTGATCCGTTCGCTGTGCGGTATCGACAGGGCAAAGGCTCATCAGAAGTTCTATGAGTTTATCCGTTCTGAGCAGCTAACAGCCATACAAGAGGAATATCTGGATAGTATACTGAACTATGTATGTGCCAATGGTGATATGGAGCGTCGCACACTGGGCCAGGATCCGTATCGTGAGTTTAACTGGCAACTGGCTTTTGGCGATAATCGCGCCAAAGTGGCCAACTACGTAGATTTTATGCACCATCTGATAGAGGGCGTGATACCATACCCCAAACTCGACGAAGAAACCTCTCTCCCCATGGCAGCTGAGGAGTAATAGACATGTAGATTATGAACAGACTACCATTTATACGGTTGATGCGGTCGATGACTTCATCAAGCTTTTTGGTAAGGTATAAATAAAAACGAGGAGCGAACATCACTGTTGGCTCCTCGTATAAATTACTTAAAAATAAATTTACCTTATCCTTTTAATCATTGAAAATCATTTTTCGGTGCAAATATAATACTTTTTTTGAACTGTTGGTAATAAATAGGAAAAAAGTTTTGTTTTTTCTATCAAAATGTTTATTTTTGCGGCTGACAATCAGGATATAATAACTAAAAAATGAAATTGAAATGACTGAAGAAATTAAAGGTCAACCGAATCGCCACCCGAAAAATCGGAGTGGCGAAGAAATGTTTGAGAAGTTGAAGGAAGATGGGTGGAACCCCCAAGTGTGTGATGCGGAATATAGCTATATGCCGCAGGATGACGAAGATGCGAGCGGCTATGTGGCGCGCGAAACTTTCGAGGAGCGGCTGATGCTGCCTTCTGAGGTGTTGCCATTATTCCCGATGACGGGTATATCGATGAATGATGACTCGATGACCGCCGCAGGTATTCATAAGGGCGACATACTTATTATGCTGTGTGACAACCAACCGGATGACGGCAAAATGGTATTGGCTTATATTGATGGTAAGTATCTGGTGAGATTTTATTTCGAGGATGATGAAGGCAACAAATGGCTGCTGTCGAAGAACGAAGATGTAGAGCCCATCTGTATAAACGATAAGAGTAACGCCATATTAGCCAGGATTATGCGCTATATCTGCAATGCTCCAACGATGAAGTATCACGAAGCTAAACAGCTTACGCGCGAAGCGAAGAACGCAGTGAAGAAACCTAAGGTGGCTTCGCTCGAACATGCCCAGTGGGTGATCAGACAGCTCGGTCCTGATGTGGAAGTGATGCGCGACTGGTTCTCGTTCTACCGCCCGCTTGTACAGTATCATGTGATAGACGATAAGGATTATCATGGCTTTTGCAAGCTGATAAAAGACGTCTTGCCCGATCATCAGCCACAACCCAAATACGACGAGATGCAGCGTTTGGACGATGGCTGTTTCAGAAAGCCTGTGGAAGAATGGACGCCTGTAAGTTCGCCCTTAAAGAGCTTTAACCGTTTTCGTGCCTATAGGACCAAGGCATTGCAAGTGATCACTTTTCTGGAACTTGGAGAATCTCACGAAGACCTCACGAGACCTCACGGAAAAACGGCTTAATCCGGGCTAAATCTCACGAGAATCATCAAACCTTTACGCGGTTCTCACGAAAGCTTTACAGCGATGGAATTTTACTTCCGTCGCTGTTTTTTTATGCCTAATTTTGCCAGCGTGATTCAGTTCACAAGCGATCTCCAACATGCTGGTACAAACATTCACCTTCCGAACGGCGGAGGGCGATTTAATGGCGTATATATACGCACATGTGCGCACAGAGGCGCACGTACATATTCAATCAATAACAATTTAAATTTTTAAAAATTATGAATACAATAACAATTTCAACTTCAAGTTTATCAACCCGCATGCATGCTCAGTATAACCAACAACCGGCGCATATGACGTCGCTCGAGATTGCTGAGATTTGCGGAAAACCCCACAACGACATACTGAAAGCCATCAGAAAGATGGAGCCTGCGTGGGAAAGGGTATCATTGGGAAAATTTTCCCAGTCATCCCGAAAAGTGATACAACCTAACGGTGGCGTTCGTGAATTCCCCTGTTATGAACTCACCAAAACCGAAACGCTGTACATTGCAACCAAGTTTCGCGACGAAGATCGTGCTAAGCTGGTGTTACGATGGGAACAGTTAGAAACGGAACGCTTGGCACTACACCCGCCAATGCGATTGCTGACAACGAAGCAGGAGGTGCTGCACGAGTCGGAAGAGATAGTTGGCGAGCAGCTGGATGCGGCGAACGAAGAGAGTGACGGCTGCCTGACCGTGACAGAGATTGCAGCCATCTACAACATGACAGCGCACGACCTGAACTCGTTCCTGGTTGACATGAAGATTCAACGGTGGCGATGCGGACAGTACCGACTGCTACCCAAATACGAAGGTTTAGGACTTACGGCCGACCGCCTGAACGTGAGTTACTCGCTGAAAGGCAAGCTGAAATACGAAACCTATCTGGTTTGGACGGAGAAAGGACGTGACTTTATTGTAAACCTGATAGAAAACGGTCATGGCTGGGATTAAACGAAAAGAATATCTGCTGTATCTTGCGGATGTGAGGGCCGAAGAGCAGCGAGCGTATGATCGAGGCTATCGGATTACACGAAAAAGCATCGAAGAGGTAAGGAAGGAATTCCAATCCAAATTCGGAAGCATTTATTGGGAAATGTAAAAAGGTAAAAATGTAAAAAGGTAAAAAAGTAAAAAAGTAATTATGAACACAATGATTTTAAGAGTAAAGAAGTGCGGAGCAATGACTACCGTGCAGAGTGAGAAAAGTGAGAACGGCGTGCTGAACAAGCGAACCTTGGTGCTGCAGGAACTTGGCGGTAAGTATGCTAACAGTTATGTGGTGACGGCACTGGGCAACCTGGCTACCATCGAGTTTGCTGAGAACGAACTGGTTGTTGCCGATCTGCGATTCCAGACCCGCGAGTACAACGGGCAGGTGTTTATGGACATAGTTGCAAACGAAATCGTAAAAATGTAGAAAGATGAAAAGAATCAACAAACTAAACAAGACAGTGACTGTTAACGGCATGATGGCCGTAACAAAGAGTGAGTTAGAAATGGATTATGTGCAGTTTCTGCCCGATAATCCGAGTGTAGGACAAATGGATGCATTCCGTGGTCGTGGCTTAGGACAGCTGTTGAGCAACGGGTCGTTTGAGTTTATACGGACCAAACGGCTGCGCCGCAAGCCTGAATTCCGAGGGTGTTATGCCAGTCTGTCGTTTGGCGGTGACGGCTTCGACCGTGTAACTTTTGTGGTGCCTAATGCGCTGCGCACCCAGCTGCCCACCATCCTGCGAAAAGGTATTTGTCAGATTATCAGCCACCTTGTAAAGAAGGGATGGAGTAAATGATTTACCGCATAGAAAACAAGGGTAAGAAGTTTGCCTATCTGGTAAAGAATCGCGAAGAGTTCCTGGCGCTGAGAAACGCCAAGGAGAATCTGGATAATCTGGCTAAAGCCCGCCAAGGCGACGAGAAGGCCAAGGCCCAGTTGGTGCAGTTTGCGTACAACATTGGTGTGCTGCAGCGTTCGGCTCTGGCTGGTTGCAAGAGCATCGGCAGCTACTTTTTCCACGATGTGGATTGCTACGATGCTGCCCAGAGTGCGGTAATGGCGCAGCAGATACTGGCCAAGAAAGATGAGATAGGCCTAATGATGCTGGAGAAGAGCGCGAGTGGGGGCTACCATCTGGTTTGTAAGCGCCAGCCGGGCACCACCATCTTAGAGAATCAGGTGCGCATTGCTACCATTCTGCAGATTGAGATGGATACCAATGTGAAGGATCTGCAAAGGGTGGTATTCTCGACAAGTGGCGATGAAAAAGATTTACTTTATCTTGACAACGAGCTGTTTGGAGAGCCCATGACGGCTGAGGAGTGCGAGGCGGAATATGCCCGGTTAAAAGAGCGTGAGCGCAAGGGCTTGGAACAGGTGCCGCCCAGTGCCAAGAAAGCGCGGAAGCACTATAAGCCGTGGTTGGAAGTTTTAGCAACGGACTACAGGACTAACAGGACTGATTCTGCTGTTGGTTGTGTCACGGCAATCGATGAGCGGGCGAGATTCGTGATGGAGGCTGTGCTGAAAGCTAAGAATCTGGATAAATCGGACTTTACGGATATCGGTGGCCGTCATAATGCAGTAAAGATTTTCCTGAGCGGCACCAACCAGTTGTTGAGCAAGGAGGAGGCCAACGGGGCGCTGGCCGAGCTGATGCCTGAACACTGGGCTGACGATAACATCCAGAAATGCCTGAACGATTTCTACGACAGGTATTACGACCCGGAGCGCAAACTGAACAAGGACGAAGAGACCATTTTTACGAAGAGCAGGAGAATAGCAAATGATAAGGAAGCGGATGTGATGGATCGTGCTGCTTCGATTCCACCGGAGATGCCGGCGAAGTTGCCTAAACTGATTAAACTCCTGACCAAGAACACCCCCAACCAATACAAGGCTGCTGTGGCGCATGCGGTGTTCCCCTCGCTGGGTACACACTTGAAAGAGGTGGAATTCGAGTACACCGATTACGTGAAGCATGAGGCCACGCTGATGAACTGCTTGATGGCACATACGGGCGCAGGAAAGGGTTGTATTGATGAACCCATCCGCCATATTATGGCCGATATCAAAGCGCGTGATGTCGAGAACACCCGCCGTGAGGCTGAGTGGAAAAAGGATTGCCAAAAGAAAGGTGCCAACAAAGACAAGCAGGTGCGCCCCGAAGGACTGGTGATACAAGAGATTGATCCCGATATGACCAAGCCTGCACTCGTTACCCGTATGGACGAAGCCGAGGGGCACTTTGTGTACGTGAAGCTGAACGAGATTGATCTGTTTGAGCAGTTGAAAGGTCAGACGGGCAAGCAGCATTTCCAGCTGATGTGCTTGGCTTTCGACCCTGGTGCCGAGTTCGGACAAACGCGTATCGGCACGCAGAGCGTAACCGCCCGACCTAAGTGCAGGTTTAACTGGAACGCCTGTACCACCGTGCAGAAGGGTAGGCGGTTCTTTAGCAGGGTGCTTACCGATGGGCCTATCAGTCGTATCAACTTCTGTACCATCCCCGAGATGGAGATCGGTGCCGAGCAGCCCATCTACGGCAAATACGACGAGGCGTTTGACGAAGAGTTGAAGATGTATATCAACAACCTGACATCGGCCCATGGCGTAGTGGATTGTCCGCAGGCATTCAGGCTGGCCAAAAAGTTGCAGGAGGAGTGCGCTGAAGTTGCCCGGTTGTCGCAGGATGAAACCTACTGGAATCTGTCGCATCGCGCCATTGTGATAGCCTGGTTAAAGGCTTGCGTGCTGTACGTGGCTAATGGCTGCCAGTGGGAGAAGACGATGGAGGCGTTTATCCGATGGAGTCTGCAGTACGATCTGTGGTGTAAGATGCAGTTCTTTGGCGACGACATTGAGAAGGCTGCCCGAGAAGGCGAGCGCACTGGCACCCGTGGGCCTCGAAATCTGCTGGAGCTGTTGCCCGATGAGTTTACATTAGAAGATGCTAAGCGCGTACGATTGCAACAGGGGCTGACTGCAGGTCATAAAGAAACTTCGCACATGGTTAGGACCTGGCGTATGCGTGGATACTGCGCACAGAGCACAGAGCACAGTTTTGTAAAGAGCGAAAAATACAAGGGAAAAGTAAAAAGGTAAAAAAGTAAAAAGGTAAAAAAGTAAAAAGGTAAAAAAGTAAAAAGGTAAAAAAGTAAAAATGGAACAGAAAGTACAATTGAATAGTAAAGCAAAACTCTCCCAACATTTCGTGTTGGGAGAGATGTGTAAGACCAGTGTGAAGACCGCAGATGGAAACATCCCTTCGCACGTACATATTGAGAACCTGAAGCGCCTCTGCAGCTGGTTGGAGATGCTGCGCAGTGAGTGGAACAGCCGCTATGGTGGGGGTAACGACCCGATTATCATCAACAGCGGCTATCGCTCGCCCCAGGTGAACAAAGCCGTGGGTGGTGTTGCCACCAGCAATCACCTCACAGGGTGTGCGGCTGATATCAAGGTGAAGGATATCTGTCAGCTCATCCGCTATGCCACCATCCTGCTCGACATTGCAGACGAGAGCCAGGAGGACTTCGACGAGCTGCTGATAGAGCGAAACGCCAGCGGCGCCATCTGGCTGCACTTCGCCGTCCGCCCATCAGGCAACAGGCGCAAGGTGAGGTTGATTCAGACGTAATCTATAAAGTAACAGTTAATATCCAAATTTTCCTAATTCCCAAGGCCGAATCATTGTGCTTTGGGATTTTTTACGTATATTCGCAGTCGGAATTTAGAAGAAGAAAAATGGATCGCAGTCAAGAAATCATCCGAACCAGTTGGATAGGCATCGCCGCTAATGTATTGTTGGCAGGCTTCAAGGCCGCAGTAGGCATTCTGGCCAGCAGTGTTGCCATCGTGATGGATGCCGTCAACAATCTGAGCGACGCGCTGTCGAGTGTCATCACCATCGTAGGTACCAAACTCTCGCAAAGGGCCCCCGACCGTAAACATCCCTTCGGTTTCGGGCGTATCGAGTATTTCAGCGCCATCATCATTGCTGTCATTGTATTGTCGGCAGGTATCACCTCGCTCATCGAGTCGGTCAAGAAAATCTTCGACCCCACGGAGCCTTCGTACACTACCACCACACTGGTGGTCATCGTGGTGGCCATCGAAGTAAAGCTCGTCCTTGGCCAGTACGTCAAGAAGAAGGGCGAGCAACTGAAGAGCGACGCGCTGATTGCCTCTGGCTCCGATGCGCTGTTCGATGCTGTCATCACGCTGGCAACGCTTATTTCGGCAGGCGTCATGTTGCTGTGGGGTGTGTCGCTCGATGGCATTCTGGGTGCACTGATTTCCGTCGTTATCATCAAGGCTGGTATCGAGATGTTAGCTTCGCCTGTCAACGAACTCTTGGGTACAAGCATTTCGGCTGACTTTGCCAAGCAGATTCAGAAGGAGGTATCAGATTTCGAGGGCGTACATGGTGTATTCGACCTGATACTACACAACTACGGTCCTGACGTAAAGATTGGTTCGTTGCACATCAACGTCTATGATACGATGACAGCCCACGAGATTCACGGACTGACACGACGGATTTCTACACAGATGTATGAGAAGCATGGTATTATCATGACCGTTGGCGTATATGCCATCGCTACGGGTGATAACAAGCGGGCTGAATTGCAAGCAACGGTGACGCAGACCCTTGCAGCCCACAAGGATATCGTTCAGGTGCACGGCTTCTACTATTCAGAGAAAAGGAAGTATCTGTCTGTAGATGTTGTGCCTGATATCTCCGTTCACGACGAGGCAGCCTTTATCAGTCAGCTTACCGCAGAACTTCAGCCGTTAGTTCCCGATCAGCAAGTGGTTGTCGTAGTGGATCATAACTACACAGATTAACAGCATAATAATCGCCAATGCTATCGTAGGCATCGACCTGGACTATGAGACCATCGGTGACAGTGGTTCGATGCTGATGGTAGCAGCCAGCGGCACAGCCGTAGTACTGTAACCGCCTGGTTCGAATCTATTGTCGAGCGTGAATGATAGTCGGGCATCGGTGGCTATGAGTACACCATCTTCTATACCGTTTCCAGACTTCTGGGGACGGTATTTTAGTATCTGGTTGTCGTATAGACCTATATAAGTAAGCTTACCTGTACTGGCATCCATCCACCAAACCTTCTTCTTGTCGCCAGATATCTTGCGAAGATCAATCTTCATGTCGCGGCTCGTGTAGTTGTAAACCAATAGATAATCGTTGCCACGGGTGCCCATTAAACGATTGTATCTGGTGCCGTTATCAAGGATGATACTCTGATCGGGCACACGCTCGAAATACGGAAAGGCGAGTATCAGACGTTTAAGATGTTTCATCTGGTTGAATCCAGGATCATTGAGTGCTTCGGTCCACACCTTTTTATTAAAATAGGCTGGGGGATAGCCTGGCTTGTAAAACTGCATGATGGCATTATGACCATAAGTGTGGCCGCAACTGCCTGCAAACACGCTCCAATAGGCATAACGGCGCACATCGCTGGCCTGCCACAAGCCTTCGTCGGGATAGTGCAGACCTTTGGGGATGGCCTCGTATATAGGCTCATCGTCGATGACTGGTTTGATGGGATTATGAGTCCAGGTTGAATCAACGTACATCCAGTTATCCTCTTCGGTATTGTCGGGGATAGGGTAGGTGGTGTCGTTCATGCGCTGACCGTATCTGCGATGCCCACTCTGGAAGGTGTGGAAATCAATCCACGAAGCCTTACTCCACCATTTGGCCGATGTATAGCGACCACGTGGATGATACGTCATGAGGTGATTATGATCGATAGCCTTGATGGTGGTGGCGAGTGTTTCCCAAACATCGGCCTTTACATCTCCTTGAATGTCGCCACCGATAATCCAGATGATGTTGGGACTATCCTTATAGCGGTTGGCCAGGAAACTGCCGTAGGTCTTAGCCTGCTCAACCGTAAGTTTGCCGGCCTTTACCACGCCGCCCCAGATGCACACCATACCAATGTAGATGCCGCGCTGTTCAGCCTGTTTGATCATGTAGTCCATGTGGTTCCAGTAGCCATAATCTGCCGTAGTTATCAGGTTACCTTGTTGGTCGTGCGAAGGTTGTCCGTAAACATTCGTCGAGGGCACATCATTAAGCACCTGTACCTGTGCCATATTATAACCCGCATCGCGTGCCTTATCCAGATAATACACCATCTCCTCACGATTCAATCGTTCGGGCATGAGCCAGGCCGTTTCGCCCATCAGGAAGAAGGGGGTACCATCGGCGTGTTGCAGGAAACGCTGATTAGTTGACACCTCTAATCGTCCGTGTTGCCACGGCTTCTGTTGCGCCATCATATGGTATGGCATGAGTTGCAGCAACAGCGCTGCCAAGAGTAGTTTTACTGTAGTTTGCATATTCATATTCATCAAAAACACTGCAAAGATAGGAATAATAATTTGTTTATTAACCAATTTATTACAAATAAATCATAAATCCCAAAGCATAATCAAATTGCTTTGGGATTTTCTTTGAATGACAATGTTCTATAAGTGATAAAATATGTCCGATAGGTTTCATCGATGATTTTATTTTCAAAACATTATTTATCTTTGCAGCCAAAAATTAAATAAGTAATCTTTTTATTATTATGATGAAACCATTTATCTATCTATCTCTTGTAGCCATACTGCTAACAGGAACAACCACCATGCAGGCTCAAACCAAAGTAAAAGCAAAAAGCCAGGCAAAAGCTAAGAGCCAAAAGACCACCGCGAAAACTACCCCAAAGGCCACTGCAAAGATACTCTACGTAGAGCCTGAAGACCGCAACTATGCCCAGAATCTGGGCGGACACATGTTCTGGGACTATACAGCCAGAGAACCGGATGGACTGCATGCAGAGTACGACATCAGCAAAGAGGAGAGAAAAGCGTTGGTAGATAAATACTCTTACAAGACTTACGAAGAGGCATTAGAGAATCTGCCCGTTTTGCCTGCCGCATCAGAGGTGGACACACGAGAGAAGATGGCTCGATACGCCGTTGAGCTTGGGGCACGTGGCGAGGCACTCGATAACTACGAGCCAGAACCAGAACTGAAAGCAGAAGCAGACAGAATTAGTAAGCTAAGAATGGAAATAGCCAAAAAGGCACGTAAAGGACTGCCCTTCGACACCATCCATATAGACAAGAAGAATGCTCAATATCTGAAGGTGCTGGAGAAACTGAAGACTATCTGCACACCGCTGTACAACAAGTATAATGACAATGTTTTATACAGTGATGCAGCTGATCACGACAGAGGATGCTGGTTACTGGAGAAACAGGGTGGTGCACCTCGTTTCTACTATAACATCTATTCGCCTGTGGTAAAGCAGATGATTAAGGAGTGGTTTGGCTCTGACGAGTGCAAGCGTGTGCAGCCCATAGAAGACGAGCTGCGTGCACGTGTAGCAGCAGAGAACCCAAAGAAGAAGACGCCCGACTGGTTTGTGGAAGGTCGTAAGCGCGAGGCCGAGATAGTAGCCCAATACAACCGTAAGATGATAGACCGCTGGAAACAGAAGTCGCCAACGACAGTCTTAGCGCAATGTAAAACGGCCATCACCAAACTGATAGCATGTAATAAAGAGTTGACTGCCATCCGTGGCAATGACCCCATCAGTTCAGAATACCTCTCAGCCCGCGTGTCAGCAAAAGGATGCATCAAAGATATGTTCAGTTACTATCTTTATCTGATGGATATTTCTGACATTCCTCTGGTGCGCACACCAAAGACTCAGGAAGGCGCCAAGAAGTTTAAACTGGAGGATTCGCCCTGGAAATTGTCATATCCTTATAATATAAGAAGAGAATAAGCATTGCAAGCATGTGGTATATCTGGACTTCCGTGAGCAATATTTATTTGTTCATCATCTGCTCTATTTCTTCGCGGTGCTCAAAAAGGGTGCAGCCGCCAGTGTGCTCCCAACCTAAGGCACGGGCAGCGCGGATTTTCTTGAACAATGGCGATTTAAGTGCCTGGCGCACACCAAGTTCCACCACATTGCTATCGCTGAATGGTGAGAACGGACAGGGCTCGGCCGAACCATCAGGACCGATATGGAAAAAGCCACGACCAGAGGCCAGACAACCACCTAAAGCCTTCTCATCGCCTGGGAACGACAGGAAGATGATATCCTGATAAGCCGTGCGGCGTTCTTCGAGTAACTGCTCCATCTGGGCCACATGAGCATCGCTAAACGCCAAATGCTCAGTGCCTGGTTCGGTGGGCACATACTCGATATAGAACACAATCTTACAACCATAACCGCGTAGCTGATTGATGAAATCGGCAGATGTTACCAGCTGCATGTTCTCGGTAGTAACGGTGATGCTGGTACCAAAGAACAGGTTCTCGGACTTCAGCATCTCCATCGACTGCATGGCACGCTTGAACACCCCCTGACCACGACGCTCGTCGGTACCGATGGCTGTTCCCTCGAGACTGATGATGGGCACCATGTTCAGATTCTTACGCAGAAACTCCAAGTACGATGGACCAATCAGCGTGCCATTGGTAAAGATAGGGAATATCATATCCTTGACCTCGGCCACCTGTTCCAGAATATCCTTGCGCATCATAGGCTCGCCACCTGCCAGCAGCGAGAAGTTGATTCCCATCTCGGCAGACTCTTCAAAAATGCGGCGCCACTGTTCGGGAGTCAGTGTGGCCTTGCGATCGGCCTCGTTATCCTCGGCTATTCCGTTTGAACGGGCGTAGCAGCCCTTGCAGTGCAGATTGCAGGTGGTTGAGATACTGCTGATCAAGAAGGGAGGCACATCCAGACCTTCGCTCTCTGCCATCTTCTTACGGCGTTTTTCCGATTTCTCAAACAGTCGCTGCATCTTGAAGGCAAACTTCGCTTCACGGGGATTGCTCAGCACATTCTTATAGGCTGTAGCCATAATGTTGCGAATGCTGCCATTCATGTATTCAGCCAAATCAATGGCACTCTGACTTTCCATATATTTTTTGTTTTTGTGATGTTATTATCTTCTTTTTTTAGGTGCTACTTTACGCTTGGGAATAGCTTTTGGAGCAGGTGGGGCAGGGAGGTCCTTAGTAACGGTGGCTTTCAGGATGCGGATATCCTCTAAGGGGCGATCGTTCTTATCTACTGCCACGCCTTGAATAGCCTCAACCACATCCATGCCTTCAACAATCTCTCCAAAAACGGTGTATTGGCCATCCAAATGGGGTGTACCACCAACAGTCTTGTAGGCCTCAATCATCTCGGGCGTCAGCTTCACCTCGCCATTGGTGGCCGAATCGAGCTTCTCCTGAATCCTGGCCAATCGGCGATCGTCGTACACCTTGCCCCACACCATGTAGAACTGGCTGGCACCTGAACGGCGCTCTGGATTCTTCTTGTCGCCCTCACGCGCAGCGGCTACCACACCACGACGATGAAAAATTTTAGGCAGGCGGAACTCTGCCTCGGTGGTATAGTCGTAATCACCTGAACCTAACAACTGTCCAGGTTTGGCTTTCTTACTGAAGATATCGCCCGTCTGGATCATAAAATCCTTTATCACGCGATGGAACAGCAGTGAATCATACGAGCCCATTTTTGTGAGTTTCAGGAAGTTGTCGCGGTGCTGTGGTGTTTCGTCATATAAAGCGATACGGATGTTACCCTTGGTGGTCTCGAAGAGCACTTCGGTGGTGGTGGTTTGTGCATTTAATTGCGAAGATGCCAGAAAAATGGCATAGACAAAAGTGAGTAATCGTTTCATATTGCATGTATTTGGGCTGTAAAAGTAACAAAAAGTAGCGAAAAATGCGAAAATTTAGCGTATTTTTTTGCATTATTCGCATAAATTCTTAACTTTGCACCCGATTTTGATTTGATTACAAACACAACAGATAAACTTAAAAATAACGTGATGAAAACTAGTAAATTGTTTCTGACTGCCGGGCTCCTGATGGCGGGGCTGAGTGCTCATGCCGAAGAGGGACCACTATGGATGCGGTACACTGCCATCTCGCCTGATGGCAAGACCATCGCCTTTTCGTATAAAGGCGACATTTATACAGTAGCTGCTACAGGAGGACAAGCTCGACAGCTTACCACCAATGCAGCCTACGATGCTTATCCGGTATGGAGTCCTGACGGCAGCAAACTGGCGTTCGCTTCAAGTCGCGAAGGCAGCATGGATGTATATGTGATGGCAGCTCAAGGCAGCGAGCCTGTTCGCCTGACAACCAACAGCACCAACGAGACGCCTATGGTTTGGCGTGATAACGAACACGTGCTGTTCTCGGCTTCGTGGATGCCATCGGCACAGTCCATTCTCTTTCCAGGCAGTAATCAGGTGTACGAGGTGAGCATCAAAGGCGGTCGTCCACGCATGTTCTCAACACTACCCATGGAGGATATCAGCTTTGCCAAGGATGGTCGTATACTGTATCACGACTATAAGGGCTACGAGGATCCTTTCCGCAAGCACCATCAGAGTCCTATCTGTCGCGACATCTGGATGATGCAGGATGGACACTATACCCGTTTGACCAACTTTAAAGGCGAGGATCGTACACCACGTTGGGCTGACGACAACTCGTATTATTACACCAGCGAGGAAGACGGCACATTCAACGTATATCGCCGGAATATCGACGGTACAGGCAAAAAGCAGCTCTCGCACCACACAATGAATCCCGTACGCTTTCTCACAGTGAGCAACGAGGGAACGCTCTGCTACAGCCAAAACGGCGAGATTTACACACTGAGGGAAGGTGCTGAACCACAGAAGGTGAAGGTGAATATTACTGCCGACCGACAGGACAAGGACCTGATCCGCCAGTTGCGTTCAAGCGGTGTGACTGAAATCAGTCTATCGCCTGATGCCAAGGAGGTGGCCTTCATCCTACGTGGCGACATCTTTGTAACTTCGGTAGAATACAAGACCACCAAGCAGATAACAAACACCCCACAGCAGGAGCGCAGCGTGAGCTTTGCGCCAAATGGACGCAGCTTGGTGTACTGTGCTGAGCGTGGTGGCGTATGGCAGATATATCAAACCAAGCTGAAGAACAAGAACGAGAAACTCTTTACCTATGCTACCGCCTTGCAGGAAGAGCGACTGACCAACAGCAACGAGACATCGCTGCAACCTCAGTACAGTCCCGACGGAAAAGAGGTGGCTTACTTCAAGAACCGTTCTGAGCTGTGTGTGATTAACCTGAAGACCGGACTGGAGCGCACTGTGCTTGATGGTAAGTACAACTTCTCGTACCGTGATGGCGACCTCTGGTTTGAGTGGAGTCCCGACAGCAAGTGGCTGTTGGCCAGCTATATCGGTACTGGTGGATGGAACAGCAGCGACATCGCTCTGGTAAACGCCAGTGGTAATGGCGAAGTACACAACCTGACCGAGAGTGGCTACAACGAGAGTTCTGCCCGTTGGGTGCTTGGTGGTAAGGCCATGTTGTTTGAAAGTGATCGCGCTGGCTATCGTAGTCATGGCAGCTGGGGTGCTGAGTCAGACTATTATGTGATGTTCTTCGACGTTGATGCTTACGACCGCTTTACCATGAGTAAGGAGGACAAGGAGATACTGGAAGAGGCTGAGAAGGAGGCCAAGAAAGAAGAAAAGAAGGACGATAAGGACACCAAGAAGAAGGACAGCAAGAAGAAGCAGACCGCTGAGAAGCCCAAAGCCGAGAAACTGCTGGCATTCGACCTGGAGAACTGCCGCGATCGCATTGTGCGCGTAACGGATAATTCAGCTCGTATGGGTGATGCCGTACTGAAGGGCGACACCCTCTACTATCAGGCTGCATTCGAAGGGGGTATGGACTTGTGGGTACACTACTTGCGTGACGACAAGACTGAACTGCTGATGAAGCGTGTTGGTAGCGGCAGAATGTATGCCGACAAGAAATACAACAACTTGTTCCTGGCTTCGAGAGGCGGCATCAAAAAACTGGAACTGGGTAAGAAATCAACCAAGAATATTGATTTCGAGACCGTATTCAACTATCGTCCCTACGAGGAGCGTGAATATCTGTTCGACCACATCTGGCGCCAGGTAAAGGATAAGTTCTATGTAGAGAACCTGCATCAGGTGGATTGGGAAGGCTATCGTGACAACTACCGCCGATTCCTGCCTTATATTAATAATGAATACGACTTCAGGGATATGCTGAGCGAGATGCTGGGCGAGTTGAATGCATCGCACACTGGTTCAAGGTACTATCCTAATGGGGCTACACTCAGTACTGCTACATTGGGCGTATTTATCGACCAGAACTATCAGGGGGATGGATTGCGCATCGAAGAGGTTATCAAGCGCTCACCATTGGCACAGAAGAAGACTGGTGTGGTAGCAGGATGCGTGATTGAGGCTATCGATGGCGTGACTATCAAGGCTAACGACGACTACTTCCCCTTGCTGGATGGTAAGGCTGGTAAACCTGTACGACTGACCATTCTGAACCCTGCTACAGGAAAACGTAACGATGTGACTATCAAGGCCATCAGCCGCAGCGCACAGACCGAATTACTGTATAAGCGCTGGGTTGACCGTCAGCGCGAGATGACCGACAGCCTGTCGGATGGTAAGCTGGCTTACGTGCATGTAAAGGCGATGGACAGCCCAAGCTTCCGCACTGTTTACCGTGAGCTGCTGAGCGACAAGAACCGCAATCGTGTGGCTGCTGTAGTTGACGAGCGCCATAACGGTGGTGGCTGGTTGCATGATGATTTGTGCACGCTGCTGAGCGGAAAGAAATATCAGGAGTTTGTGCCTCATGGCAAGTATGTAGGTTCCGACCCATACAACAAGTGGTTGAAGCCATCGTGCGTATTGATTTGCGAGGATGACTACAGTAACGGGCATGGTTTCCCATGGGTATATAAGGAGCTGAAGATTGGAAAGCTGATTGGTGCACCTGTAGCCGGTACCATGACTGCCGTATGGTGGGAGACCCTGCAGAACGGTATGATTTTCGGTATTCCTCAGGTGGGCTGCCGCGATATGCGTGGTGTGTTCGGCGAGAACACAACGCTGTATCCTGATGTAGAGGTATATAACACACCAGAGGATTATATCAACGGTCGCGACCGTCAGCTGGAGCGCGCCGTGCAGGAGATGCTCCGTTAAAAATACTTGGTGATGTGGGCGTTGTCGAAGTTGTTCATCTCGTTCATCATACGAACAGCCGAATCAACAATCGGGAATGCACAGAGTGCGCCAGTGCCTTCGCCTAATCGTAACCCCAGATGCAGCAAGGCTTTTGCACCCATCGCATCGAGCATGCGTTTGTGTCCGCTCTCATCACCACAATGTGTAAAGATCATATAGTCCTGTGCGGCAGGATATAGCTGAACAGCAGCCAGTGCACAGGCCGTCATAATAAAGCCGTCGATGAGTATCACCAGATGCTTTTCGGCGGCTTTTAGCATGGCACCGACGGCTGCTACCATCTCGAATCCTCCGAAATAACGGATGTGTGTGATGGGTGATGATTGGCGGATGTTCTCTTGATAGTTTGTGACTGCCTTTGAGAGTATCTCATATTTATGACGGATGCCTGGGGTATCGAGACCTGCACCAGCACCGATACAATCAGCTAAGGGTATACCAGAAAACAGGTGCATCCAAATGCTGGAGGGCGAGGTGTTTGCAATACCCATCTCGCCAATACTCAGTACACGACAGCCCTCGGTGATGCAGTCGTCTACCAGGTCGCAACCTATCTGGATGGCGAGATCGAACTCTACTTCGGTCATCGCCGACTCATAGAGAAAATTACGTGTACCACAAGCTATCTTGCGGTCGATAATACCATCGATACTCGTAAAATCATAATCTACGCCTACATCTACGATGCGCAACTTAAACCCATGCTGCCTGCAGAACATGTTGACACCACCGCCGCCATGAGTGAAGTTTATCATCTGCTGCCAGGTGACACAGCGAGGCGATACACTAACGCCCTCGCGCTCAATGCCGTGATCGCCACCAAAGAGCAAATGACAAGGGTGGGCGAGTGATGGTTCTAACGTATGTTGGACCAAACAGATTTGCCGGGCTATTTCTTCCAATCTACCTAACGAGCCCTTGGGCTTGTTTAGGTTGTCGATCTTGGCCTGGATATTCGGGGCAAGGGTCTTATCTGTTGGGGGAATATGAAATAGATACATCTTATTTGATTTTTACAGGGATGCCACTAACCATGAGAATCACCTCGTCGGCTTTTTGGGCGATATACTGGTTCATCCAACCTTGCAGGTCGGTAAACTTACGTTGCAGGGCATTGGTAGATGTGCCGCCACTTCCAATCTCGTTGGTTACAAAGATATAAGTGGCATCGGGCACAGTGAATTTATCAAATTCGGCTTTGGCTTTATCAAGGGGATTGTTGCTGGCTTGTAGCCAATTTGTGAGCCAAAGGGTTATGCAATCAATCACTGCCACACGACCTTCGAGGTTGTGCTTCGAGAGTTGGAGTTCTTCCTCGATATTGGTCCACTCAGGACCGCGACGCTCCTGATGCTTACGTACTCGTTCACGAAACTCATCGTCCCAAATGTGGGCTGTAGCCAAGTAAACGGGATTCGTACTCAGTTGCAGTGCTAATTCTTCGGCCTTGGTGCTCTTACCCGAGCGCTGACCGCCTGTTATCAGAATAATCCTTTTCATTGCGTACAAACTACCAAATAAACACTCAACTCAACCAGCAGGCAAACGGCTCCGCAGCAGTCGCCAGTATAGCCGTGAATCTTTCGCCAGATGAGCAGATATAGGAAATACATCACGAGGGCTGGGATAAAGATAATCAGATCCCAGCGTATGCCCGTGTACCAGATATAGGCGGCCATAGGTAGCAATCCTTGAACAGCTAACCCAACTCCTGCCTGCCAACTGATTTTGCGATAGACGGTTTTGTTCTTTGCATCTTCCTCGCGCCGTGCGTAGGGCATCATCGTGATGAGTTGCGATGTGACCATTTTTGAGTATGGGTCGGCAGCCAGGATGGTGAGTGCAGCCAACTGTGGTGTCATCGAAAGTAGCGAAGCAGCCAATAACAGTTCGTAACAAATCAGTCCTATCACGCCATAGGTGCCGATATGTGAATCTTTCATGATGGCGAGTATGCGCTCTCGACTGCTGCCGCCACCTCCGAAACCATCCAGAAAGTCAGCCAATCCATCCTCGTGCAGAGCACCCGTTACGAGCAGTCGAACCACTATCGCCAGCAGCACAGCCACCATATACGGCAGATACCAACTGCCGAAATACAGCGTGGCAGCCATTGCTCCACCGGTGATCCATCCTGCCAACGGCCAGTGTTCAACCACCGTAGCGTAACATTCCTTAGGTGGCTGGTGCAATCGCCAAAACGGCAATCGCGTAAAAAATATCAGCGCCGCCCAGATGCGGTCGTACCAATGCGTTCTATCTATATTTATCTGCATAATTTTCGATTTTGAGGGCAAAGATACTAATTATTTTTGTACTTTTGCAAACAGAAACAAATAAATTATAGCATCGTGTTCATAAACCCTGTATCACTGATTTTAGGTTGGCTGGCCGATTTGGTATTTGGCGACCCAGAGAAGTTGCCACATCCCATTGTATGGTTCGGACGGATAATTGCCTTTGGCGAGAAGCATCTTAACCATAGTGCCCACCGCAAACTAAAAGGTGCACTGTTGGCAGTAGGATTGATAGCAATGGTGTTTGGTGTCACTTGGGCTATACGCAAGCCGCTCGTCCAAGAATGGTCAATGATATTCGATGCTATTATTGTATTTTACTGTCTGGCAGGCACTACGCTGATACGTGAGGTGCGACAAGTATTTGTAGCGCTCGAGCGTTCGTTGGATGAGGGTAGGGCGCAGGTGGCACGAATTGTGGGGCGCGACACATCCGAACTCACAGCCCAAGAGGTACGAAAAGCTGCACTCGAAACACTGGCCGAGAACCTGTGTGATGGTGTGATTGCTCCGTTGTTCTGGCTTGCGCTACTGGGTACACCAGGTATGTTGGCCTATAAGATGGTGAACACACTCGACTCGATGATTGGCTATCGCACCGAACGCTATCTGCTGTTTGGCTGTTGGGCTGCCCATATCGATGATGTAGCTAACTATATCCCGGCTCGTTTAACAGCGGTGTTGATGGTTCTTGGCAGACCCAAGCACCTTAGTTTTGTGATGCGTAACGGGCGAAATCATGCATCACCTAATAGCGGCTACCCAGAGGCCGCATTGGCCAGTATACTGAATTGCCGTTTCGGCGGACCGCATAAGTATTTTGGCGAAGTATTCGACAAGCCTTATATTGGTGATAACGATAGAGAGTTGAACACGGCAGATATGAAAACAGCTGTCCGCGTGAATCGGACAGCTGAAATTCTAATGCTAATCATTGTTTTTGCAGAGAGTACAATCAGCCTACTTTTAGCTGTATCGACTTACTGATTCCCCGTTTCTTATCCATCACCTTCAAGGTAACTGTACCAGACTGTTTGGCAGCACGTACAACGACAACCAACTGACCGTTGAAGAGCTTCATTGTGGGCTGCTTAAACGATTCCAGACTGGTGGCATCACCATTGCAGACTGCCTCAAAAGTTCCCGCACCCGTAACCTGGAAAGTGAGTTGGTCGTCAGCCTGAGGAACTAATGTACCTCGACTATCAGTCAGTGATACGGTAACGAATGCCATATCCTCACCATCGGCATTGAGTTGGAAGCCCTCGTTGCTGGTTGCTTGATTGTGCTGAGTCCAGACATCAAGTTTCAGTACGGCAGGCTTATTTGCCGTACGGATAGTCTTCTCGCCAACACGTTTGCCATCAGCATCATAGACCACAACCTTCAATGAGCCTGGCTGATATCTGACATGATTCCAACGGAGACGGTAACGATCCAAGCGTGATGTTGGATCCTTCGTGATCTTACCTTGACTCTTGCCATTCACAAAGAGTTCTGCTGTAGGATAGTCAGTGTAGCAATACACGGGCGTTATTTGTCCGATACGTTCGCGCCCGAAGCTCCAATGGGGCAACAAATGGATGGTATGCTGTTTCTGGTTCCAGTGTGAACGGTACAGATAGTAGCGGTCCTTAGGCAGTCCTGCGAGGTCGCAGATACCGAAATAGCTACTACGAGCGGGCCAGTACTCATCGTAGGGTGAAGGCTCACCCAGATAGTCATATCCTGTCCAGACGAACTCACCAATCACCCAGGGATAATCATCCTGCATGGCCCAATCGTCATCAGGCAGATTGCTCCATGGGCAATACTCCAGATCGTAGCTCGAGCATTGTCCATCGGCCTTCTCGATTGCTTTTGGATCGTAACCTGGTGCCCATGAGGCGTAACGTGCATTATCGTCGGGTTCTACGGGAAACTTGTAGATGCCGCGACTGCTAACTGTCGAAGCTGTTTCGGAACCAAGTAAGAAACCTTGAGGCAATTGCTGGATGCTGTTCTTATATTTATGTACACGATAATTGAAACCGGGTATATCCATCAGCTTGGCCACGCCACTTTCTATTGATTTTTCAGCATGATCGAGTCCCTGTGTTACAGGACGTGTAGGGTCGAGGCTATGACAGATGTCCTGTAGATACTCCGAAATCTCCGCACCGTCCTCGCTTCCTTGTTCTGGAATCTCGTTTCCGATGCTCCACATCACGATGCTGGGGTGATTACGGTTGGCAAGTACCAAATTCTCTACATCACGATAGCACCATTCCTCGAAGAAACGTGCGTAGCCATTCTTACACTTGGGATAGATCCACATATCAAAACTCTCTGCCATCACCATCATGCCTAACGAATCGCAAATGTCCATCTGCATCTGTGAGGGCATATTGTGCGATGTACGGATGGCGTTGCATCCCATCTCCTTCATCGTCTTGATCTGTCGGATGAGCGCCGCCTTGTTTACTGCTGCTCCAAGCGGGCCAAGATCGTGATGCAGACACACACCCTTGATTTTGCGCGTCTGACCATTCAACTGAAAACCACCATCCTTCGATACCTTGACGGTACGAATGCCGAACTTCTGGGTGGTAGCATCTAATACCTGACCATTTTCAAGATATTTAATGCGCGCAGTGTATAAATAAGGTGTCTCAGGTGTCCATAGCTTTGCATTTTCCACAGTGATGCTCATATCTGCAGTTCCCATGCTGCCCACCTTGTTACTGATGCCTTTGGCAACCATATTTCCTTCGCGGTCATAAATCTCTACCTCAAATGAGAAATCTGTATCTGCTGGACTTCCTGTACCTACGGTGATATCGAGTTTAGCGTCACCAAAACGCAGGCTACGTGTACGGATAAAAGTCTTCCATGGGTCAATCCAATCTTCACCCGTGAGTACAAGTTTCACGGGACGGTAGATGCCTGCTCCAGGATACCAGCGACTACTCTCTTCGAGGTTCTGCAAATCAACCTCGAGTAAGTTATCGCCCGCTTTCATATAGGGGGTAATGTCAACGCGGAAGGTGTTATAGCCATAAGCCCAGAATGCAGCCTCCTTACCGTTGATATAAACATGCGGTTCTGCCATCGCACCATCGAAAACCAGTTCAGCATGTGGACAATCCTTGGGGATGGTGAAAGTGCGTTTATAATATCCTTTTCCTATCCAAGGCAATGCACCTGATCGACCGCTTTTCTCTGTAGCTTCGGTCTCACCGTTCTGTACAATAGCTACTGTTTGCAGATCCCATTTCTTATCGAACGGACCAGCAATAGCCCAATCGTGAGGTACGCTTACATTCTGCCACGACAATTTGTCGTGCGAGAATTGCCAATTGTCTGTCAGTGTCAACTCTTGTCGCTGCTGAGCACCTACAGCTAAAGGAACGGCCAAAAGCCATGATAATAGTTGTTGTTTCATTTCAATTTGTTATTAGTAATCATATTTTTGCTGCAAATTTACTAATAATTTTCCGAAATAGTTGGCTATTTGATAGTTTATTTGTACTTTTGCGGCTAAATTTTGGGATTTAAACAAATATTGAAATATGAAACACCAGTTGAGAAGTGCTGTATGCACCGAAGGTAGAAGAATGGCTGGCGCCCGCGCCTTGTGGGTAGCCACGGGTATGAAACACGAGCAGTTTGGTAAACCCATTATTGCCGTCGTCAACTCGTTTACCCAATTTGTACCCGGCCATACACATCTCCACGAGATAGGTCAGATAGTACGTGAGGAAATAGAGAAAATGGGCTGTTATGCTGCCGAATTCAATACTATCGCCATCGATGATGGTATTGCAATGGGACATGATGGTATGTTATACAGTCTGCCTTCGCGTGACATCATTGCCGACTCTGTGGAGTACATGGTAAATGCCCATAAAGCTGATGCTATGATTTGCATTTCGAACTGTGATAAGGTAACCCCAGGTATGCTGATGGCATCGATGCGACTGAATATCCCTACGGTGTTTTGTAGTGGCGGTCCTATGGAGGCTGGCAAATGGAGAGGCGAGAATGCCGACCTGATTACGGCCATGATTAAAGGTGCCGACCCAACGGTATCCGACGACGAAATGAAGGAGATAGAACAGTGTGCATGTCCTGGTTGCGGTAGCTGCTCAGGTATGTTTACTGCCAACTCGATGAACTCACTCACCGAAGCTATCGGTCTCTCACTGCCTGGCAATGGTACCATCTTGGCTACCCATACCAACCGTATCGAGCTGTTCAAGGCTGCTGCCCGTCAGGTTGTAAAGAATGCATTCGCATACTACGAGGATGGCGACGAGAGCGTATTGCCACGTAACATTGCTACCCGCAAGGCCTTTATGAATGCTATGGCGCTGGATATTGCCATGGGTGGTAGTACCAATACGGTACTGCACTTGCTGGCTGTAGCCCAGGAGGCTGGTGCCGACTTTACGATGAAGGATATTGATGCACTGAGCCGTAAGGTTCCTTGCTTGTGTAAACTGGCTCCTAACACCCAGAAGTACTCGGTACAGGAATGCGGACGTGCTGGTGGTATCCTTGGTATTTTGAACGAACTGAATAAAGGTGGGTTGATTGATGGCAGCGCCCCACGTGTTGATGGACTAACACTCAACGAGGCCATGCAAAAATATAGTATCGTGGATGGTGCTGTAGATGCTGAGGCTAATCGCATCTATCAAACGGCTCCAGGCAATCGTTTCTCAACAAAAATGGGATCGCAGAGCGAAGAGTGGGGCACACTTGATACCGACCGCGAGAACGGTTGTATTCGTGACTTAGCCCATGCTTACACCAAGGATGGTGGACTGGCAGTGCTGTTTGGTAACATTGCCCAGGACGGTTGCGTAGTAAAAACCGCTGGTGTAGATGAGAGTCTGTGGCACTTTGAAGGCCCTGCTGTTGTATTTGATTCACAAGAAGACGCATGCGAGGGAATTCTTGGTGGAAAGGTAAAGAGTGGCGACTGCGTGGTGATTACCCACGAGGGACCAAAGGGCGGTCCTGGCATGCAGGAAATGTTGTATCCTACCAGCTATATTAAGAGCATGCATCTGGGTAAGGAGTGCGCACTGATTACTGATGGCCGTTTCTCGGGTGGTACATCAGGTTTAAGTATCGGTCATATCTCGCCAGAGGCTGCCAATGGAGGTAACATCGGCAAGGTGAAGGATGGCGATATTATCGTGATTGATATCCCCAGTCGTTCTATCAGTATAAAACTGAGCGACGACGAACTGGCAGCACGCCCACAGCAACCTCTGAAGCGAAACCGTGTAGTTAGCAAGGCATTGCGCGCCTACGCCCAGAGCGTATCGAGTGCCGATAAAGGTGGTGTTAGAATAATCGACTAAAAGGTCAATGTTCAATGATCAATGTTCAATGAATTATGAGAGATAGAATTACAGGAGCAAAAGCGCTGATGAGAGCACTGAAGGCCGAGGGTGTGAAGACTATCTTTGGTTATCCCGGTGGATCGATCATGCCAACATACGATGCGCTCTATGATTATACACGAGGCGAAAAGAAATGTTTCGACCATATATTGGTGCGCCACGAACAGGGCGCTACCCATGCTGCTGAGGGTTATGCCCGCGTTAGTGGCGAAGTAGGTGTAGTTTTGGTAACCAGTGGTCCTGGCGTAACCAATACATTGACAGGTATTGCTGATGCCATGATGGATTCGACACCTATTGTGGTAATTGCCGGACAGGTGCCAACAGGCGCTCTGGGTACCGACTTTTTCCAGGAGGTCGACTTGGTAGGCGTTTCGCAGCCTATTTCTAAGTGGAGCTACCAGATCCGTCATGCCGAAGATGTGGCTTGGGCTGTGAGCCGTGCATTTTATATCGCTCGAACAGGTCGTCCTGGTCCTGTGGTGCTCGACTTTACCAAGAACGCGCAGGTAGAGGAAATCGACTGGGAGCCTATGAAATGTGACTTTATCCGTTCGTATGTGCCTTATCCAAAGTTGGATAACGAGGCTGTACGTAAAGCTGCCGAACTGATTAATAATGCCAAGAAACCTTTGGCTCTGGTTGGTCAGGGTGTAGAGCTGGGTAATGCTCAGAAAGAGCTGCAGGCATTCCTCGAAAAGGCAGATATCCCTGCTGGTCGAACCATGTTAGGTCTTTCGGCACTGCCTTCAAACCATCCACTTAATGTAGGTATGCTGGGTATGCACGGCAACTATGCCGTGAACCTGAAGGAGCAGGAGTGCGATGTGCTGATTGCTATCGGTATGCGTTTCAGCGATCGTGTAACTGGTAATCTGAAAACCTACGCCAAGCAGGCCAAGATTATTCACTTGGATATCGATCGTAGCGAGATAGACAAGAACGTAAAGACCGACGTGGCAGTAGTAGCTGATTGTAAGGAATCATTACCTGCTATCACCGCACTGATTAATGCGAATAACCATCAGAAATGGCGCGATTCATTCAAAGAGCTTGATGCCAAAGAACGCGAAAAGGTCATCGAACCAGCCATCCACCCAACCGAAGGCCCGCTAAAGATGGGCGAAGTAGTAAACGTGGTAGCTGAGATGTCGCCAGACGACACTGTCCTGGTTACGGATGTTGGTCAGAACCAGCTGTTTGCAACCCGCTACTTCAAGTATCACCACAAGCGCAGTTTGTGTACAAGCGGTGGTTTAGGTACCATGGGCTACGGTTTGCCCGCAGCCATCGGTGCCACCTTTGCCGACCCAAACCGTACGGTATGCTGCTTTATGGGCGATGGCGGATTCCAGATGAATATTCAGGAGTTGGGCACCATTATGGAACAGCAAAAACCTGTAAAGATGATTGTCATGAACAATCACTACCTGGGTAACGTGCGCCAGTGGCAGGATATGTTCTGGATGCGTCGTAAATCGTTCACCAAGATGATGAACCCGAACTACGAGCTCATTGCCAAAGGTTATGGTATTAACTATGCGGCTGCAGTTGATCGTAAGGATCTGCCCGGACTTGTAAAGAAGATGCTTACTACCGATGGACCATTCCTGTTGGAATGCGCCATTATGGAGGAAGATAATGTTCTACCAATGACACCTCCAGGTATGGACGTTGACAAAATGCAGCTTGAGATATAGTGAAGAGTGAATAGTGATTAGTGAAAATGGAAAATAGGAAGAAATTATATACATTGCTGGTTTACTCGGAGAACGTTGCAGGTATCCTTAATCAGATTACCGCTGTGTTCACCCGTCGCCAGGTAAATATCGAGAGCTTGAATGTATCGGCATCAAGTATTCCTGGCGTACACAAGTACACCATCACTGCTTGGAGCGACGAAGATCAGATAGTAAAGATTACCCGTCAGATTGAGAAGAAAATAGATGTGGTAAAAGCAAACTTCTTTACTGACGAACAGTTGTTTATCCGTGAGTCGGGACTTTACAAACTATCAACGCCAATGGTACTCGAAAATCCTGAGATATCGCGTACTATCCGCAGGTTCCAGGCCAGCATGATTGAGGTAAATCCTACCTATACCATTGTACAGATGCATGGTGTAACCGAGGATATTATTTCGTTGTTTCGTGCCCTCGATACGTTTGGTTGCGTGCTGCAGTACACCCGTAGCGGACGTATTGCTGTAACCCGTGGTATGCAAGAGCAGGTTAGTGAATTTTTAGAGTCGAGACAGGAGAATGGATAAAGTAGGAAAATATGAATTTCTATCAGAGCCCTTTCATTGCGACTTTTCGCATCGATTATTTATGGGCCATATGGGCAACCACATGCTGAATGCTGCCGATTATCACTCATCAGCACGTGGTTTTGGCATGAAATATCTCATGACCATCAAGCGTTCGTGGGTACTCTCACGACTGGCCATCGAGATGGACGAGATGCCACAGATGTACACGAAGTTTAATGTAGAGACATGGGTTGAGAGCGCGATGCGCTTCTTTACCAGTCGTAATTTCCGTGTAGTAGGCGAGGATGGCAAGGTGTATGGCTATGGACGTAGTATCTGGGCCATGATTGATACCGAAACACGTCAGCCAACCGATATCTTCGCGATTGATAATGGTGCCATCAACAACTGGATTGTTGCCGACAAAGAATGTCCCATTGATAAAGGCGGACGTGTAAAAATGGACGATAGCGCCCAGTTGGTTGGTACAGTAGAAACCAAATATAACGACGTAGATATCAATGGTCACATCAACTCGGTTAAGTACATCGAACATGTACTCGACTTGTGGAATCTTGACTGGTATCGTGAGCATCAGATTAAACGTTTCGAAATAGCTTACGTAGCCGAGGCCCATCAGGGCGATACGCTCTCGTTCTATCGTATACAGACAGGCGAGAACGAATATTGTATCCGTATTTGCAAAGATGGCGATGTAGAGTGTTGTCGAAGCAAAGTAGTGTTCAAATAAAAATGGACATCAAAGAAATACTGAATGAAACCGACCATTTTGCAGCTAATGCTGGCTGTAAGATTGTTGAAGTAGACAAGCATCACGCCGTAGTAGAGATGATTGTCACATCCGAACATCTTAATGGTGGTCATGTGTGCCAAGGAGGCGCTCTTTTTACTTTAGCCGACCTCGCTATCGCTGCGTTGTTGAACCAAAATGGAGAGCTTACCTTCGGCATTTCAAACAACATTATGTTTGTAACAAGTGCCAAAGAAGGTGACCATCTTTGCGCGGAAGCCATCTTCGTGGCTGAGCACCACAAGATCCCTTCTGTTGAAGTACGCGTCACAAATCAAGATAATACACTGATTTGTCACGTTACAGGTATGGGTTACCGTAAGTCAATGCCGCTTCCTAAAGAATAAGCAATGCATAAAATACTCTTCCTTCACGGCTTTTATGCCAGTGGCCAATGTGTACCCGCAAAAGCGTTAAAAGAAGCCTTTGATGGTAAAGCAGTTGTCTTGACACCTGATTTGCCCCTGCATCCAAAAGAAGCTTTGGCTTTTATTCGCGATCTTTGCAATCGTGAACAGCCAGACGTTATCGTTGGCAACAGTTGTGGCTCCTTCTATGCCCAGATGATTGCGCCAATCATAGGTATTCCCGCATTGCTTGGCAATCCTCATTTCAAGATGACTGATTTCCTGCAATCCAGAATCGGAGCCCAGAGGTATAAATCGCCACGTGCAGACGGCCATCAGGATTTCATTATTGATGAAACACTTATCAATGAATTTGCGGAGTTGGAAGTTCATCAGTTTAGCTGCTGCAATTCATTTGATCAAGAGCGTATCTGGGGACTGTTCGGCGAGCAGGACACTTTAGCCCATTTTGAGCCGCTATTCCTCGAGCACTATAAGTACTCGTTTCATTTCCCAGGTGCCCATACGCCTACTGAACAGGAAACCAGAATATGGTATGTACCACTGATTGAGAAACTCATAACTAACTTGGATTATAGATGAAACAAATAAAAGTATTTAAAGGTGCTTATAATATAGCTAATTTCAAACAGTCAAGGTTGATCGTTTTTATGCTCGCCATCATGATGTCTATTGTTTCATTTGCACAAAAGGAGAAAATAATAAAGAACTCCTGGCATGCAAAGGTTTGGTTGAAAGATGGAACTACCGATAGTGGATATATCAGGAATGGGCATAATACCGTATGTGTTTATGATGAAACAGTTGTGTTAAATAATCTGGATGGTTTATTCAGTAAAAACAGAAGTCATGCCACTAAAGACATAGATAGTATGTATATATGGTTTGATACTGAACCTGATGAGGTATTGGTTAGCCACGCTGTTCCAGTCTATTATTACTATGGCAACGAAACTCCTATGGAATACGGTTATCCCAGTATGTGCTATGTGCTTTATCAAAGCAAAAATGTCACTATCTATGATGCATGGGACTTATTTTCAGGTGATTTCTACTTATATAAGACACCCGATATGCAGTATGCTAAAGCATTATTTAGAAAAGGGAAAAAACTAACAGAAAAACGCAGAGCGACACTATGTGATGAGTTCGAGAGCTATTCTATCATCAAGAATTATGTCAGATCCATCCATAAGGACAAACTAAAAGATGATCCTTTTTCATTTTTCTTAGTCATAGACAAAGCTCTGGGATCAGGAAAGATAGATTGATAATATAGAAACAAAGAAAGCAGACCACTTGGCCTGCTTTTCTTGTGCTTTATCGTGATTCCGTTGGGGCTCGAACCCAAGACCTACTGCTTAGAAGGCTATATCCTTAATATATTGTTGTAGTCTCATTATCAGCATGTTATAGAACTCTCTTATAAGCTAAAGGTCAACTATAGGTAAACTATTAGTCAATTACTCTTGCTTTTCGGTTGTAAAATTAAACATTTTATTCGACTATTTAAGTATGCTCCACGTTAAAAAACAAAAAACGGAAGAAAAGAATTACCTTTCTCCCGTTTTGTAATAATCCATAATTTATGGCTGTTCTGAATATATGATTAGCAACTCTTTCTTAGTAGATGGTAATCCCATATTCTTGCACCATTTCCTAATAGTATTATCTGTAACACCATACATTCTACCAATTTCTGTAAAGGGCTTTGTTTTTATTAGTTCTAAAAGTTCTTTCTTGGTAGGTCTCTTGTCAATATCGACTTTGTAAACTCGATGATGCTTTGCTGCACATTTAGGACACCATGTAGAACCCAAAGCAATCTCTTTTCCACAATCAGCACAGTGATTATGTTTCTTTATATTTTTACTTCCATAGTTATCCGTCTGGCTATGACAATTCGGACATAGAATTTGTAGGTTTTCAATCCTGTTATCTCTGTGATTCCCGTTTATATGATGGACTTGTAATGTTAGTGGTTTGCCATTCCATTCATTACCGATACCACACTCTTCGCAACGATCCTCTTTTAGACCTGCTTCAATAAGCCTTTTCTTTAATTTGGAAGAATCGTAGTTACTGTCTTCTATAAGTATTTCTTCCAAAGGTAGTTTCTTAAATAATGTCTTTGTTGGAATGTATGAATAATCTATGCCATGTTGTTCAAGTTCTTCTTTTAATAATTCTATGTTTTCATTTGTGCCTTTCTTTCCTTGCTTAGATAGGATTTCAAAAAGGCTATTTGATTCGTTTACAAGTACCTATAAATCGTTCATGTTATCGTATATAAGAGGTTATTATGCTTCATCTTTGAAAATGTACTTTGCTCTGTAAATATCTACGCATTTAACGACCCTGCCACCAACACGCTTACTTTTAGGGTCTGAACACTCAAACCATTTATGCAAATCTTTGGCTTTGGCAGTGTGTCTAACGCCAGCTTTAGTATATGCGTCTGCTATTATCTGATTGGCTTTTGCTACTTTTATGGGATCGCCTGTAGGAATATTTTTTACTATGATTTGGGCTACTTTTTGTTCTGCATCCTCTGTGCTTCCTATGCTGATTAAAGCGTCCTGAATGGCTTTCTTTGTGTATCGTAATGACTTCACTTTGTCTGCTCCAAGTTTTATGTATGCTTCCCGTAATAGTGGCTCGTTCTTTTCCATTGTCATAATGGATGGTGAATAGGGGTGGTTTTCCATTAAGTCTACATATTTAAGAAACAACTCTTTGAACGATGGCTTCTTAGCTGAAAATTCCAGATTCTCTGTGACTTTTTGATAATTATATTTGGTTGTTTCTATGCCATTTCCTTCATAGCCTTTTGCAACGCTGAGTCCGTTTTTGTATATTTCCATATTGACCATATAATTGTAGAGTTCTAATTTGGGTAATCGGTCATTCAGTTCAAATCGGTCGTTCGCCTTGTCGTAACTCATATATAGGCTGTTGAGGTCGTGTCTAATGTTATCCCTCAAATGGTCTTTTACATTGGCTGGCGCATCGTTGAAATAATCTATTGTATCTCTGGCTTTTGATAGCGATTGCTCTGTAATCTCTTTCATTTCTTCAAATGACACATCAAGATTCAGTTTCCTGTGATTGGTGTTGAAAATATGAATCAACTTATTTCGGAATGGATTGGATTTTGTGCGTATGCGACCAGCGATTTGTGGAATATCTGTGTCAATACTTGCCAACGTGTGTTTATTTGAAGCACTGCTGACCACAAAACATAATCCCGTATCGCTATAATAGTCTGCGCCCTCAAAAGACTTTGACGTAATGAAGTTGAATCGTTTGCTATCGGACAAACTGCTGCTTATCTTGTAGCCTTTGAGTTTCTTCTCATTTTCTTCATTGTTTGCGCATATAATACGCACGTCATCATTACTAAGGTGGCAGTGCTCTAAAATAGCCACAATGTCAGTCACACTATTTATAAAGAAATAGGCTTCGTGGCTTTTAATGCCATCTACAGTGACATATCCATTTAGAAGATACTTGTTTATGATATTCGCCGCCATTGTATAAGGTTTGTTGGTCTGTAATAACTTCACCCTCATCTTCTCTTTGTCCTGCCATTCTGCTTCAACATATTCAACATCTTCAAGGCATGAAGGCTTGAACAACGGTTGTATCGGTGTAGCTGACATAAAACAGAATGATCTGAAGCGCCTGAAATAATCCAATACTCCATCTATAGCGCGTTCACGGTACGAATAATCCTTCAATAGTCTGTGATACTCGTCAACCAACAATCTGTATCGTTTTGGATTTATAAGTTCGCATAGTTTTGGTAACTTGTCGTATGTGCATATTATCTTCTTCGGGTCGCTATTGGCAACATATTCCATCAAATCTCTTTCAATGCCAATGCTATATCTTCCATGTAATCCAAAGACTTGTCTGCTTGTTCCATCATGGAATTTCACTGTTCCAATGCCAGCGTCGGGTCTGCCAATCTTGTTAATGATGAGTTCCGTTGTAGGAACTGCAATAATGTAATCTTCGTCATTCTGTAATGTAACGGTTGTGCCTCCGCATCCCGTTACAACCTTGTTAAAAATGCAGTTATGGGGTAAGTCATTCATGTGTAAGTACCCATCTGCTGAATTAATTATAATTCCTCTTTTCATATCCAATAAATAAGAGGTGAAACGTGTCTTATCTCGGCAAATACTGATAATCTTGGAATTACAGAATCGAGGTTATGTAACTGACATTTAGATTCTTATGATAAAGAGTATAATTTGCTGAATATGGTTACATTTGAATCCAAAAAGAAAGGACACATCAATCTGCATCCTTTACTTGTCTTCCCTTGCCCTTTCTCGGACTTAGAAAGTATATGTTGATTCACCTCTTATATACTGTACTTATCTCAAAACTTCTGATACGAATTTATGTGTTTATTTTGACGATTCAAAGGAAAACTGCACTTTCTCTGAGAACATGTATAAGAATGTCCTAAAGTCCATTTTCTCGTTTAACGTGCCGCCTATAAGCCATTAAGTATTCTTATTGCTCTTTCAGCTGTATATTCGTCAAGTCCAAAGAGCGGATTAACTATCAGAAATCTCGGGATTTGGTGCTCATTAAAGTTATAGGCTTCTAAATCATCGATGATTATATAATTACACTCTGTAGGACATTCTTTAAGCCATGCGTCAATCTCATCACCACGATTGTGTTGTGCTGTAGTTGGTGTTACATCTGTCACAAAACCAGGCAGCCCTCTGTATTTCCATATGTCTAGGATTTCCTTATAACTCATATCGTCCTTCCATGTTGATGAAATGACAATATCAGCGCCTGTATTATCAATGATATATTTGAGATTCTTTACACACTCTGGATCAAAAAGCAAGCCATATTCATCAGCTATAGGCTTACCTGCTTCACTGAGTATGTGGTCGTAATATTCCGTATCCAACACACCATCAAAGTCGAGAAAGATAATCTTCATTTGTTTTCAACTCGCATCTTCATAATCGTGCTCAACCGATAACAACACCTGTTCTATCAGGCTTTCCATCTTCTGAATGAGCCATTGTTGGTCAGAGATAATTTGGTTTAGTTTCCCTGATACATATTCCTCTATATTTGGGATGTTTGGTAGCAGTTGGAATGATATACTACTATGGAGTCGTAGCAGATTGTCATCTTTATGTGTTGTATAGAAGAACTTAGACTTACAAACATAATTTAGGTCATTAACAAGATTCTTCACATATTCGCAAGTTTCGTCATCACCCAAATCTATGCTATACCAGTTGGGGTACCATATAACAACGTCATTGCTATCGTTTGTTACGTTAGCCATGAAATTGCATTCTGAGTATTTGAATTTTATGTCATACTCAGTGCTAACCTCACTCCTTATTAGATATTCGCCTCCCAACTTAACCAAAGTTTCGATAAACAAATCTCTTGTATGAAAATTATCTTTTCTCATAATCGTATTTCTCCCTATTTAATTCTAATCATAGATACAATCTGGATTAACCTCAGAAGGAGCATACCATGTGATACCGTACACATCGTTCCTGCCCCTTGTTATAGGTCATGTCTGTTCCTCTATAGTCCCCATTCTTCAAGGGCAGGATCTTTCCAAATCCTAACTTTTTCCTCTTCCTCTACTTCTGATTTGTCTCTATTATGATACTGACAACTACTGTCCGCATCCGTTACACCTCCCCAGAAACGGCACCAATACTGACCATATTGTTTATAGCAATTAGAGCAATTACAGCACATAGAATACATATCGCTAAACATAAAACCCAATTTAAAAGTTATTTCTTTTCTATATATATGCAGTACTTTGTCAACACTGACGAAGAAAGACTTTATTTCTCTGTTTTTATTCTAAACGGGAAGCACTTCTTAATCTGTGTATCAAATCCTTCTTTTAAACGTTCAAACATATCTGAAGAAGCATTTTCTTCTTTAAGTAAATCAACAACGTCTTGATAGTCTTTGATATATTGTGAAATCGTATCAGATAGTTCAAAATACTTATCTGTTGTCACTTCATAAGTAGGAACATAAAAACCATCAATAATATTCCTGAATTTGGTGGAATGGTTTTGTTCTGTGAACTTCAATAGTTCCAAAAGTGTTTCCCTTATCATAACTTCTGGTTGCCTGTTATACCACATCTGTTTTGTTGCACTTTCTTTATTTCTATATGCACAACCAAACTTGTCTATGATATTATAGTAAGACCATTGTCCATACCAATTGCCAGGAAAACTAAGGAAATCTAATTTCCATCCATTAAGGTAAACATCACCACAAACTTCAGCCATAACGTCCGCTCTATATCCATCATTACCATTTTGGCTAGCAGATAGGCAATCTTTAAGGACAAAATTATATTTTGACATGTCGCCAAACGGACTTGTAGCTTCTACAGCGAAAAAGTTATTAATTCGCTTTACTCCGTACAACTTAGGTGTGAACTCGTTCATGTTTTAACAACTTAGTTGTTCTTTAGTTTGGATTATATTTTCCATAATACTCGTCAGCAATACCCAAATCTATTGCATAACCTACACCATCAAAGAATATATTGTATATCCTTGGGTATTTTTTATAAGGCATAATCCATATAGTTGCAGGCTTTGTAACCTTTTTATATCCAATAGGATTGAAATAGCCGTTTTTCCGTATATTTTTAGCTTTAACTAATGCTAATTTTTCTTGATAGGAAGACCACTGTGTATCTTCTTTATATAAGGGTCTGCCAAGCTCTCTTAAACAATCCTCGAATGTAGGGTACACATCACATACATAATACTCCACATATCCGTCATAAATCCATTTCGTATTAGTCTTATAATGAGTTTTTATATCTTTCTTCTCTGGAACTGTATAATCAGTAATCCAAAAACGAAAGAAAAAGTCAGCAGAACGTTCCCCATGTTTATATACGCGGAATCCATGCCTAGATCCATACAAATCATACTCATTCCATTGAGTTCCATCCCAACCGTTCCAAACGCCATCATAGTAATAGCTGACTCCAATATATTGGGAAAATGCTACATTAGGAATTAATAAAAATATCCCCAATAGACATTTCTTTATTACACTGCTAATCATATTTTCACTTATTTAATAACATACATTTCATTTCCTGTATCAAGAAGGAAATTGCCTAAATCCATTAAGTCCAAAATCATACTCTTTTCAGATTCGCTCTTAGCATTGTTATACATGTTTTGAAGAGACATAATAGGCTTGCTGCAAGGTCTCCAATTTTGGCCATTCTTAATACCCATGCATGTTATATCAATTCGTCCATTTTTTCTTGTTATTACATTCGCTCTAATTAGTGTCGATTGGTTAGTGCCAAGTTTGATGCCTTGGAATAGCTGAACTTCTTGTGAAACTATTTTGTTGGCTTCTTGAATGGCTCTTTCTTCTGCCGCCCATTTGTTTTCAATACTTTGCATCATTTCCCTGTTTTGACGGTTAATCTCGTAAAGATCAGGAACGGAACTATTTGTATTGGGAGATGTGGTAGGGGTATAACCTACGCCATACTGAGTATAATCAGGCTCTTTCTTAATTGTAATGTCATAAGTGTACTGAGCATAAGTAGATATGCTTAGCATTGTAGCCGTCACTAATAAGAACAATTTCTTCATGTGATAATGTTTTAGGCTATCAGTTCCCAAGATGTATAGCGGATTATTTTAAAGAAACGTGGGACTATTGAATACTATCAGACCGAGGTTCTGGACTACCTACCAATGGATAATAAACAACAGTGCCCACGACCTGATATATTATGCCCATAAGGGTACAATAATCAATGCGTGAGCCTATTGCTACTTTCCCCATTGGTCGAAATTGTCCAGATTCCGGTACTGGGATAAGCATCAATCGCTCTTTTTTACTAAGTTGAGTCCTTTATAACATGCTCTGCACACAGAAACACTTGAAACTCATTGGCAAAGATAGAGATTTTTTTTCATATGACAAGGGCTTTTCCTCAAAAAACACATTTTTGTGCATCAATTTTATTATTTTACCTTGCCTACATACATAAAAAAGGATAGAGTACGAATCTATCCCCATCTATGGAGGCCAAATGAATGGTGCTTCACGTAATAGGTCTAATTTGTCGCCTATAGCAAAGAATCCTTCACCATGTCTATATTCCAAGAACTCTATTTTCCACGGATTTTGCTTAACTTCATATCGAATAAATCTTAATCCCTTATAGCATCCTTTGTCAATTGTTTGGTCTTCTATAACATCAATTGCATTAATGTCGATGTAGCACCGTCTTGTGAAGACGTTTAATAATCTGATTCTATACCATGCTTCACGTTTTATTCCCTTCTTCTTATTTGATAAATAACAAGCGGCTGCCAATGCTGCATGAATTTGATGTATTAGGCTGTCAGAAGGGTATAGCTTTACATACTTTTCCATTTTTCTAGTAATTTAAGGGGAACACTCCGTTTTAATTTGGAATGTTCCCCGATGAGTTATTATTCTATGAACCATTTATATTTGTCATCAGTACCAATCAGTGCAGCATTGATTCCAAGTGCAATTTCTGTTGCATTAACTGTTCTATCCAAGAAAGAATCAATGTATGATGACTTAGTTGAGCCATTAAGAAGGTTGTAGAATTTCCAAAGATCAATGTCATTGCCATAACTGCCGAAATCTTCATCATTAATATAGGATTTCGCAACGTTGTTGAGTTGGGTATCAGTTATAAGCAATTGAGGAATGTTTCTTTGCAGTCTTAATGGTAGAAGCTGCCAAAGTCTAGCTTTGCCTATTATTTGACAGAATTGATGTTCAGATAGATAGGAATTGCAGAGTTGTTGCATCAAATGAATTTGTTTTGCAGGATTGAAGCCGTGGTAAAGGTCAAGAATCTGCTTATATAGTTCATTTGTGTTGCTTGCTCTTAGTTCTGCTTTGTAGCCATCTGTGAAAATGCATAAATTGCAGCATACGGTATTCTTAAATCCTATTGCAAGTTGGAAAATGTCAGGCACTTTCTTAGAGAATAGATTTTGTCTGTTGTATGCTCTTACGCCAACGATAGAGAGGTAAAGCCTGTTGCCGTTGATGTCCTGATATATTGTAGGAACATCAATAGAGAATGCGCAACGCTCAAAGTACTGTGTTTTGTCGCTTTCAAGCAATTGGTTTGCAGGCTTGTGAATAACAGAAGGAATACGTCCCTTAATAATGTGTGAACAGCGGATAATAGGACTTTCCACCTGTTCACCTCTAAAGAAGTCTTTTGTGGCTTCTCCTACTGTTTCAATAAAAAGCGGGTGACTCAGTGTAAGTTCATTGTCCTTTGCAAATACGGGTGTAATGCAGTCGTTCTTTAGTTGGTCTAAAGTTACCTCAACTGTGTTAGCTTCAATGAAATGCTTTGTTAACTTGACGTTGTTTACTCGCATCTCATCCACCGGCTCGATAATCTCAGCATCTGAGAAATCGAATCTTTTACCGTTTGCAACGGTTGGAAATAGGATTTTCTCCATAATAAATGAAATTTAATTGTGAATAATAAATGAAAAAAGGGGATTGCCTAATATTTTTATATTAAGCATTCTTTTTCTTTAGGCATCGGTGGAGGGACTGAAGAGGTAGTGTTCATTCGCGCACATGTCTTTCTTAAATCATTTCAGGAGCATGAGGGAGGGGGGCGTGAATGGTTGAGGCTATATAATTATATATAAGGTGTCTATAGGTGATTTTTAGTGTTACTGTTTGGCAAAGAATCATGTGCCAGCATCTGATATTGTGTGTTTCTGGTAATTCCATATTGAAATTGTAAGTGCTATAATATGTATTTAGGTCTGTCATACTGGCAGTGACATGCACATGGTAATTATTTTATGCCAGGACGTATGCACTTTTGTGTATAATAACATTGAGAACATGGTGATAATTTATAAAATGATGCACAAAACAATGTTTCGTGGTGTTTTACAGAGAGAAAACGATGTCTTTCATGTCATTTTGACGTAAAATATTAGTTTGGTATGCATTTTGCAAATAGGTTAATGCCAGACGATAGGGTTAGCCTGTCGGGAGGCATGGCTGAGGCTCTGACTTCACACCCTTTGAAGTCATCCAAGATTCAGATGAGAGTTGTTGCCGAGGGTTTCGGGTGGCAGTTCAATAAGATTTAGATTAATGCAGTGTGTTAAGTCACAAGCAAATTTTTATTTTTTTAAAATTTAAATTATGCCAAAAGCATTAATTTTTTCAGAAGCTGTAAACAGCAATAATGAACTTGTTGAGGGAACAAGTCAAGTGGTGAATGAGAAACAAGGAAAGAAAGGCTCTCGAAAGAAAGACCCATATTTCTTAATTCTCGCAAACGCTCAAAGGTTATTTAATGAACAAATAGACACTTCGAGATGTGGTTTATATGGAGATTGTGTACGAATAGCCGTCGTTAGGTACAATGCAAAACAGGAAGAAAAAAACAATGGCTTTTCGGAAAGACAATTCAAATCAAGATTCACACAAATCGTTGCTGATATATTGGACAGAAAATCTTTCGAGAAACAATGCAATATTCGCAAAGTAGAACCTTTTGTAGCAGCCACGTATGTTGCAACTTTGAATGCCGAAAATCGGCAAAAAGTTCTGAAAGGTTCATGGGGCGATATACCACAAAGATTCTTGGATTGTGGAGTTACTATCTTTGATTTTGAGGAATTGGTGGAATTTGATACAAACGGAATCTTAAAGGATTATCTCCTTACAAGAAATGCTGCTGACAGCAAATAAAAACGATAAGTTCTCCCCTGCTCATCATCTGGCAGGGGAGTTTTGTGTTATTTTCCAAAAACGTACTTAATTACCTTTGCATTGGCCTTGTTTTCATTCACGAAGTCCCTTTCTATGTATATGTCGGTCACTCGCATGGATTCGTCTATATGGTTTAAGGCTTCATGTACTACGTATTTATTGATACCACATTTATTGAGGGCAATAGTTGCCCAAGAGTGACGGGCTGCATAATACTCAAAGTCTTCGATATTTAAAATTTCCCCGATTTCTTTTAGTCCAGAATTGATAGCCTTATTAAATGCTCTGGAGTCACTGTATATTTTATAGAATTTGAATAATCGTTTTCCTGATGGATCTCGATACTTCTCAATAATTGGCAGGATTATATCTGGAACTACAACTTCCATCCTAGCTTTATCTAGTCTTCGATCTTTGGTCTTTGTTCGGTAGTAAACAAGTCTGTTGCCTCTTAATTCAGTTGCATTATAAAGATCGACAGAATTAATTCCGATAAGACAAAAAGACATGATAAAGCAATCTTTGGCAAGGTCAAAACGGCATGTCCCTTTATATCCCTTATGATAATTCTGATAGGGTAGATCCCAAATGTTTTTTATTTGCTGAGGTAAAATAGCTCTCTTTCGTGTTGCTTCTTCCTTAGGAATCCTAAAATACTCAAATGGTGAATGTGGTATTCGTATTAATCCTTTATCGGGTTTGTTATAGTATCTCTGTGCTTCATTATATAGGTGACGCAAATTGGTAAGATAGAGCGAGACGCATCGATTTGAAGGTATGCGTTTGCCTGCTTCTTCTAGTTTCTTTACTTTATGTGCGCGTACATTATTAATATGGTCACGATATTGCTCCAATAGTTCAACAGTTAATTCCTTAATCTCCAACTCTTCTTTGCCAAGAAATTTAATAAAGGATTTTAGGCTATTTGAGTAAATGTCTTTACTCTTGATAGGAGTGTTGCAAATCCATTCTCGACAGAATGCGATGAAATCAATAGGTTTGTCAACTTCATCTTTATTAATGAGTCGGTTTACAATCTCGTTGACATCACAATTTTCAGAATCAATATGCAGGGAATTATATGACGTCCTGTAATGTAATACTAGACGGTCTGCTTCCTGCTTTGTTGTTGATCCTTCTTTCAGTTTTAAGTCTGCTGTAAGGTCTCCATTTGAAGCAAAAATGTTTGTTGAGATTCGCTTCACCTTTTTGTTTTTGATAAAACGCACTTTAACATTATACGTTCCATCTGCTCTTTTCTTGTCCTTTTGGACTTCTGCTTTAATTGTCAGCATAGCAATTTTTGTTTTGAGGTCAACCTCGGGTAAACCTGAGGTCAACTTTTGGTTAAAAAATGCGCTGATTTTGAGAATATACAATTATAAGAAAAATGAGAATTGGTAAAATTTTGAACTTCTTTGATTCCCTGAAATCCTTAAAAATCAGTAGTTTGCAAACAAAAAAGGCTAGCATTACGCTAACCTTCATTTTTGTGATTCCGTTGGGGCTCGAACCCAAGACCTACTGCTTAGAAGGCAGTTGCTCTATCCAGCTGAGCTACGGAACCAGCCTTTTGAAACCTCCTTGTGGAGAAATCGGCTGCAAAGGTAGGTATTTTTTTCGAACTTACCAAATTTTTACTTGATTTTTATACTTGAAATCGGATATATGAGCGATCGTCGAAAGAGTTATAGCCTTGTACGAACGCTTTTGTTGCCTTAAAGTCGCCGATATTCAACGGGTCGTTCTCACGTTGCTGAGCAAGTAGTACCTCCGATTCTTCAAGCGTGGCGGCGAGTTTGGGATAGCCATCGCTGGCCAATACAATCTCCCATGGACGGAAGTCGAGCGAAATCACGCGAACCTTATTTTGAGGGATTGGAAAACCATCAATAACGGCATAAGTCACATTCTGGTTCTTCATCACTTCAAGCATGGTGGGAATCATTACCTCTCGAGCCGGATCGTGCTGCTGCAACAAATCGTTTTGAGGTACGCCTTCAGCTAACAGCTCACGTACTTTCCGAGCACGCATCTCTGCTAAAGGCTGCTCGTAGGGTTTAGGATTATCAAAGTATTCGCCTCCAATCAGACATTGGCAGTCGCCAACCATCCAGACTTCACGACGTAACCTGCTGAAGATGACTGCCGAAGCACAGAGTCGTTCTTCCGGATGCTCCTGCATTCGCTTTACAGGGAAACGCCACATATAATGTCGTCTCAATGACTGGGTGGCTCCTGCACAGAACTGCTGGCACGACGTATTAGCTGGCATCTTCCGGATATAACGACTAATGAGTTGCATGGCATATCGTCCGTTGCTCATCAAAGGGCAATGGCGACGCAGAGTCTTCGATGTACTTCCGTCGATAACGGCGATAAAGTTATCGGTGACGACGATCCCGTCCTCGCTTTTCTTCGCGGGGTTTTTCGCTATGCTGCTTTGTTCGATGATTTTCATTCTTGAAGTTCGGATTATATGATTTAGGCTTCTGTCCATTGCCTGTTCGGTAATCGCCTGATGGACGTTGTCCATTTGACACTGGACGATAGCCTCCCTGTGGTAGCATGCCGTTATACAACTTTGCAATGAGATCAGGACGACCAATACGACGCAAGGATTGTTCGATGCCGCGACGCTCCTCGGGCTTGTACCAGAAAAAGTACTGGCGCTGGGCCAACTTTTCTTTTGGCGTTTTGGCACTGAACACAGGCTCGAGCGTATAGGGGTCGTAACCTGTGTACCAAGTCTCGGTTGCATTAGTAAGCGGGGTAGGAGTAAAGTCCTGTACTTGTTCCAGATGGAAATCGAGATTCTTGGTAATCACGGCTAACTCTGCCATATCTTCCTCCTGGCAGCCGGGGTGACTGGATATGAAGTAGGGGATGATTTGTTGACGCAGACCTTCCTCACGATTGATACGATCGAAGATACGTTTGAACTCGTAGAACTGCGAGAACGACGGTTTGCGCATCAAGTACAATACACGGTCGCTGGTATGCTCAGGTGCTACTTTCAGACGCCCACTAACATGCCGCGTGATAAGTTCACGTGTGTACTGTATAGCAGCCTGATTGCAGGCTTCATCCTTGCTGCGATGTAACAACAGGTCGTAGCGCACGCCACTACCGATATAACTCCGCTTGATGCCCGGCAGGGCATCTACTGCATGATAGACGTCAAGCAGTTTCGAGTGATCGGTATTCAGGTTCGGACAGATTTGCGGATGGATACAACTTGGACGACGACACTTCTCGCAGGCGTTCTTATTCTTGCCGCTCATACCGTACATATTGGCCGACGGTCCACCCAAATCCGACAGATTGCCTTTGAAGTCGGGCATCTCTATTACTTGCTTCACTTCGCGAAGGATACTCTCCTTAGAACGACATGTAATAAACTTACCCTGATGAGCAGAGATTGTACAGAAGGCGCAACCACCGAAACAACCTCGATGGATGTTCACAGAGAACTTGATCATATCGTAGGCTGGAATACGCTTTCCCTTGTACTTAGGATGTGGCTGGCGAGTATAAGGCAGATCAAAAGAGGCATCGAGTTCCTCGGTGGTCATCGGAGGAAATGGTGGATTAACCACTACATATCTACCGTCGACCCCCTGAATAAGTCGTTGTGCATGCATCATGTTCGACTGCTCTTCAATATGACGGAAGTTCTCTGCTTCAGCTCGCTTATTACGCAGGCATTCCTCGTGACTATGCAGCACGATATCTTGATCCGTAATACCACCAGGTATCTGTTCCTTGTTAGCTAGATATACCGTCTGTGGCAAATCGCGTATATCACTGATTTTCTCACCGTTAGCCAATCGTTTCGCCAACTGGATAGTGGTCTTTTCACCCATGCCATAGGTAATCATATCAGCGGGCGAATAGCATAGCAGACACTTTTTGAGTTCATCGCTCCAATAATCGTAATGAGTCACGCGGCGCAATGAGGCCTCAATGCCACCCAGAATTACCGGCACATCAGGATATAGTTCCTTCAGTATCTTGGTGTAGACTATGGTGGGATATTCTGGGCGCATGTCATGACGACCATCGGGACTATAGGCATCTTCAGAACGAAGACGACGCGCTGCAGTATATTTATTCACCATCGAGTCCATACATCCTGGTGCAATGCCGAAGAACAGGCGCGGGCGCCCCAATTTCTTGAAATCGCGGTAGTCGCCATGCCAATCAGGTTGTGGAACAATGGCCACACGGAATCCTGCAGCCTCCAACGTACGACCAATAACCGCTGCACCAAACGACGGATGGTCAATATATGCATCACCCGAGAATAGGATTATGTCTACATAATCCCATCCTCGGAGCTCTAACTCCTTCTTTGTAGTAGGTAGAAAATCTGTTAATCTGTACTCTCTCAAACTAATTTCAAAATTAATAAATCATCAGTTGAACGGTGTTCCCTGCAGTGCCCTCATGGTCATGCCCAGTCCACAATTATCCTGATTCTTCCAGTTAATGTATAACAATACGAGTTGCTGCAGTCCAAAAGCCTTCATATTGGGGTGATAAATCACGTCCAGGCAGAGGTCGAGCAGCGACTTGTCCTTACCAGCGTCGCCTTCCAACAGCGCGCGAATATTCAGCTTCAGTTTATCGAGCACCTGCTCGTCAACATAGCCGTTTGAGTCAATCAGGTCCCTAAAGAGCTGATATTTCTCGATAGTTGTCAAATGAGCATCACTTACTTCGATGCTACGGGTTCCTGTTGAATTAGATTGAATTTTCATAATTGGTTGTTTTTTGGTGTTATTGTGATTTTAATAAAAACTGTAGTAATCCTCTCATGATGCTGTTGCGTTTGGATTCGTCCTTGATACACTCAAGTGGGAATCCCATGGTCACAGCTTTATAGTCTGTTCCGTCGTAAGCCACACAGGCACTGAAGTCGTCAGCGTATTTCATGGCTGAGAATGCCGGATAGACAGGCTCAAGTATCTCAGGATGATGCGCCGCATAGTGGTGCTCATTGAGATGACGGTAAAACGTAAAGGCGATACCGAGTCCGTTGATAGAGTCGCGCTGAAGACTATCCAGATCGCGCCCCCCATATTTCAATTTCAGAATGTCCTCGAGATATTTTCTGTCGATTGGATCCTGCATGTCGGTGCCCAGATATGCACCGCTCACCAGCAGGGAGCCTCCTTTTTTGGTCATCATGTAGATATGTTCGCGCAGGATGGGCGACATGATACGACAAGGCACAGTTGAGTAGCCGTCTTGTCGCTGCAGGCCCAATATCACGTCAAGCATTTCAAACTTCTCAGGTATCACGTCATCGTTATCGATAGCCTGCGAAGAGCAACTCACCACGCGGTATTTTCTGGCAGTGGCAATAGCAAGCGTATGTGTACGGATATAGTCAAAGTCGTTGCCTGCAATAAATTGCCCCATCAGTGAATCGTTGGTGTAGCCCAATCCGTCGCGACGCTCACTACCTATTTTCGATTTTTCCCAACCCGTCTGATATCCCAACCAGCCAGCCGTACGACCATAGGTCACACCTGCATCCTCTTCAAGGTCGAAACCCTGTGAGAAGGAGTTGTCAACTACTGTCGGTGAAGCTAAACGATCAAAGCCATTGACCACGAGAATCGTCTTCTGTGCCTCAGGCACATCGAATACCGAAACAACCTCGCTTGGAAAACTCTCGCCGCCTTCGTTAACGGCTGATACACGGAACGAGTATACTTGTTCTGGTTCAACGGGTACCACAAGCGATGTCTCACTACCGCCTTTCACATATGTTCCATTGTCGAAGCCATTGTTACCAACGGCTGTATAAACGACATACCCCGTTGGCTTGGCAGTTGCCTCGTATTCATCGTACACTGGACGCCAACTGATTTTGGCAGTACCCTTGCCAGTGAGCGTAGCACTCAAGCGGTTAGGAGTGAGTGGCTGAACCACATATTTCTTATGGTGCATGGTGCAGACATAGCGTAAAAGCGCCTTATAGATGCTGCGAGCTAAATCGAAACGGAAGTGTGGATCCTGTCCCAGACGCATGTCGGCAAAGTTTTGATGTGACATGGTTTCAAGGATGGCGCTAGGTACCATTGGGCATCTGCTTTCCGAGTAGTTACGGTCGTAGAGTTCACGCGTCACCCAGTTGCCGTATTTCTTGTTGATGTCAGCAGGTATGCTGTAAAGCAGTTCATCGGCAAGGTCGCGCGAGGCAAGTCTTGTCATTCCAGACTTCAGGATGCTATCGTTAAGTGTCGTGGTGCAGACCGTCAGTGTACCTATATGGCTTTTACCATCTTTTGCGTAACCAGCATCGGAGTGAATAGCAAGCGAGAGTTCGATGGGAACATTAAGTCCCGTAGTGTCGGGCACAAATACAGAACCGCCTGCCAAATGATTGGTCATATAGCTACGCACGTTGATGTCGTCGCCATAATCGTCCTGACCTTCTTTGGTGCTGTACACCTCATATGGCATTCCTGCCCATTGTGCATAATAGCGGGCACCTTCCAGACAACGAGGCAGCCCACTAATACCCTTGCCACGATCAACGTTTCCCATACCGCCACCAAAGCGTACAGCATCTGCCGTAACTACGCCGTGATGATGGCGACTCACATTCGAGAGTGTCACACAATTACGAGTGCTCTGTCCTTGATCGAAGTAGAAGGTACCTAAATAAACCCATGTCTTCTGTCCCATCTGCTGGTTTACAGAGAATCTGGTGGGTACGCCTTGGTGCCATACCGTATAATGGGCATCGTCGATACTCTTCTCTACAGTATGATAGCTTACGTAAACCGCATAGTTTCCAGCTTCGGTGATAGCAGGTTGCCAAACAATCTGGCTTTTGTGTTTGGAATCAGCAGTGCTCGCCATACGAGCAGTACCTGCGTTGAAGGGATTTTCGGAATCTACGTAAGTCCCTGGATGGAAGGCAAAACCTGTCGAGTCAGCATTATGCCAGGCCTGCAGACCATTAGTCTCACTGTAGCCGGTCTCAGGTGTATCGTTGTCAACGATGTACTCATTGCGCTGCCAATCACGCTCACGAGGTGTAAACACTACAGCTCCTGCATTCTGAAGCATCGGGATGAGATATGGTGTCACGATAGTTGGTGTGAAGAGGTCTTCACGCGTACCGAATAGCGGCGGTCGCTGCCATTTCCATACGCTGTCTTTTACATTGAAATAGCGACCGTGACTGGCCCAAATAGAGAGATGTCGATCCTGCAGGCCTTCGGTAATCTGGTAGGGTAGTGAGACGTTTCGCACCCAGGGGCGACCATGATAGTCGGTATGCCCCCATGTACGGTTCTTGTCTTTGATATCGCGTAACCGATTGGGCACCAGTTGTCGCAGGTCCCATCCGTTAGTTTTGATAGTCAGTTGATAATCCTGGCATGAGTCTGGCAGAAGCTTGTGCACACCCTGATAAATAGCCTCTGCCATCGAACTGGTAAAGAGCTGTTCACCCAAATTGTTATTTGCGCACACTTCAATGGTGCGCGTTGTATCATTAACCACCAGTGTCTTCAGGTGGAAGGTGGCTCTGATGCGCTGCTCGTCGGGTTTGAAGCTGACGAAGTATCTGTCAATTTTTTCTTTGAGTGTTTTATAAGGGTCTGGCGGTGTTTTCACCTTCACCTTTCGAGCAGCGTCGACCGGTGTTGCAGTCAGCAGGGCAGTCAGGGCCAGAATTATAAACTTAGAATGACTCATTAATCAATATCTCCAATCGTAAAGTTCTCAGGTTTCTTGCCTTTGAAATCCTTAAAATACAGTTTAATTTCCCTCATATCGTCCTCCAGATTACCGCTCGGTATGATAGTCTTGGTACACTGTATCAATCGGCGTTCATAGTCTACACCATATAATAAAATAGGTATATTAGCTTTGAGGGCAATGAAATAGAAACCCTTTTTCCATTCCTCTACGCGCGAACGTGTACCTTCGGGTGTGATACAGAGTTTAAACTGATTCATCTTCTTGGCCGTCTCTGCCATAGCATCGGTCATGCTCATCTTTTTCTGCCTGAACACCGGAATACCGCCCATCCCGCGGAAGATTGGCCCTAAAGGCCAGAAGAACCATTCCTTTTTCATCAGGAAGTTAATCTTCATACCTTCAGCGCGACTATAAAGCTGTCCAAGAAGAAAGTCCCAATTGCTGGTATGAGGGGCGAGACATATAATGAATTTTTCGGGGTGGACTTCGGATATTTCCTTTTTCCACCCCATACGTTTATAAAGAAGCCAGTTACAAAAACCTCTAATCATGGGCAAAAACTAAGCATTAATCTGATCCATGATCTCTGTAGCTCTTTCTACAAAGCTATCGCGCAGGTTCTTATAAAAATCTTGTTTCTTCATGCCAGGCTCAGGGTGAGAGATGCGACTTACATAGTCTGCGCGCAACGCTATGATAGAACGGATCATAGCCTCATCATTCTCGCGATTCCTGTTGTTCCCATACAATGAGACAGCTACTGCCTCAGCGAAAATCTCATCACAAATAGCATTAATACTTTTCTTGAGTGATCTCTTATTCATCATAATCATTAATATCCCTTCCTTTAAGGGTGTTTTGTTATATTCAGTAAGCAAAGTTAGAAAAAAAATCTGAGATACCAAGCGTTTCACCCCAAAAAAATATTAAAATGGTAAAAATAGCCGTTTTTCTTTCGTATTTCTTACAAAAAATGCCTAATTTTGCGGCTCAGAAAACAATTACTCATAAAATTTATAGTTAGACATTATGGAAAAAAGTGCATTACAGTTGGCGAGAGCCGCTTATCAGCCTAAGCTGCCTAAGGCGCTTCAGGGTGCAGTAAAAGTGAAGGAAGGAGCCGCTACACAGAGTGTTGGCGACCAGGAGGAAATCAAGAAGCTCTTCCCTAACACCTACGGTATGCCTATCGTAGAGTTTGAGCCTGCTACCGAGGCTAACAACACCAAGATGAACGTTGGTATCATCCTTTCAGGCGGTCAGGCTCCTGGCGGTCACAATGTAATCACCGGTCTGTTTGACCAGATAAAGAAGCTCAACCCTGAGAACCGTCTGTTCGGCTTCATCCTGGGTCCTGGTGGTCTGGTTGACCACAATTATATGGAGCTCACAGCCGATATCATCGATGAGTATCGTAACACCGGTGGTTTCGATATGATCGGTTCTGGTCGTACCAAGCTTGAGAAGGTAGATCAGTTCGAGAAGGGTTTGGAGATCATCCGCGAGCTCAACATTAAGGCTATTGTAATTATCGGTGGTGATGACTCTAATACCAACGCCTGTGTACTTGCAGAGTACTATGCTGCCAAGAACTATGGTGTGCAGGTAATCGGTTGTCCAAAGACTATCGACGGTGACCTGAAGAACGACCAGATCGAGACTTCATTCGGTTTCGATACCGCTTGTAAGACATACTCTGAACTGATTGGTAACATCGAGCGCGACTGTAACTCAGCACGTAAGTACTGGCACTTCATCAAGGTAATGGGTCGCTCAGCATCTCACATTGCCCTGGAGTGCGCTCTGCAGACTCAGCCCAACATCTGCCTCGTATCAGAGGAGATTGAGCAGAAGGGTATGAGCCTCGACGATATTGTTACATACATCGCTAACGCTGTATGCCAGCGTGCTGCCGATGGTAACAACTTCGGTACAGTTATCATCCCTGAGGGTGTTATCGAGTTCATTCCAGCTATCAAGAAGCTCATTGCTCAGCTCAACGACGTTCTGGCTATGCCAGAGGCCAAGGAGCTCGACCGCCACGAGTCAATCGACTTCGTAAAGGCTCACCTCACCGACGAGAACCTCGCTGTATTCAACAGCCTGCCTACAGGTGTTGCTCGTCAGCTGGCTCTCGACCGCGACCCACACGGAAACGTACAGGTATCACTCATCGAGACCGAGAAGCTACTCTCTACCATGGTAGCCCAGAAGCTCGAGAAAATGAAGAAGGAGGGCAAGTACACTGGTAAGTTCTCAGCTCAGCACCACTTCTTCGGTTACGAGGGACGTTGCGCAGCTCCTTCTAACTTCGATGCCGACTACTGCTATGCTCTCGGTACTTCAGCTGCTCAGCTCATTGCTAACGGCAAGACCGGTTACATGGCTATCGTTAAAAACACAACCGCTCCTGCAGAGCAGTGGATTGCAGGTGGTGTGCCCATCACTATGATGATGAACATGGAGAAGCGTGCTGGTGAGATGAAGCCAGTTATCCGCAAGGCTCTCGTTGAGCTCGACGGTGCTCCATTCAAGGCATTTGCTTCACAGCGTGATCGCTGGGCACGTGAGACCGCATACGTTTATCCTGGCCCAATCCAGTACTGGGGACCCACAGAGGTTTGCGATCAGCCAACCCGTACCCTCGCTCTTGAGCAGGCTAAGTAATTAGATGGTCAAACGACGTGTAGTTCGCCGAAAAGGAATCGGCACCACTCATACATACCACGGCCCCGGGCGTAGAAAACGTCCCGGAGTCGTGGTTCGTTTGTTGCGCCATATGCCCGGTTGGGCTTATTGGCTTGGTGGTGCAGCCGTAGTGGCGGTCTACGTCTATTTCTTCTATTATTTCTTTGTAGGCCCGTTCGGTTTCCGTTGGCGTGCTCTCTATGGCGATGTCAGCTATCCCGAAGGCTACGAGATCCACGGTATCGACATCTCGCACCATCAGGGACGTATCAACTGGGATGAGCTCAAAGATAACGGAACTATAAACCATTGTCCTATCCGCTTTGTAATGATCAAGGCAACTGAAGGAGCCACACAAACAGATCGCAATTTCCGCGATAACTTCTATCAGGCACGTGAGAACGGTTTCACCCGTGGCGCCTACCACTTCTACAGTGTACATACACCTGCCGAGCAGCAGGCATATCATTTCATCAAGACTGTCGACCTTGAAAACGGCGATCTGCCTCCTGTTTTGGATGTAGAGCATAAACCCAAGAATCAGACCGACCAGGAGTTTAAGAAATCCGTACTCAAATGGCTGAACATCGTCGAGAAACACTATCAGGTAAAACCGATTATTTATACCTATTTTAAGTTCAAGACGCGCTATCTTTCAGATTCCGTATTCGACGACTATCCTTATTGGATAGCTCACTACTATGTCGACTCGCTCGAGTATCAAGGTCCCTGGAAGTTCTGGCAGCACACCGATGTTGGTCGTTTGCCGGGCATTAAGGGCAATGTCGATTTCAATATCTATAATGGTTCTTACTACGACCTTCGTCAGATGACCATCGGCTCGCAGGAAACCATCGGCGAAAAAGCCTACCGAGAATAAAAAACTACCAACCGTAGGCAGACCAGTTGACGGCGTAGTACCACTGCAGATTGCGGATATGCTCGTTGTAGCGGTAATTACTGCTGGCATAGTCGTTCCGAGGAATGAACATGCTAACACATCCGTACATATCATCGGCATATTCGAAAGAATCGAAGTCTCTATAGATATTCGAGCTAATGGTCATCCAGTGCTGTGAATAGCGGACATAAGGCACAGCCTTATTATAAACAGAGAGCCATGCTGCATAATCGCTGGCCGCTGCATGGCGTTTGATGACGGCTTGCATATCATACATCACTTTTTTGCCAGAATAATAATAGTAAGTAATACCATCCAGATTAATTTCATCTGGCTTATATGGCATAAAAGTGGAAAGCACTGTCTTGGTAGCATCTGCCAGCTGTTGCATCTTGCTCAGATCGACAACCGACAGCGGCACACTATAACCAATAAGATAATTGTATTTCTTTGTATAATCCGGATCTTCCTGATAGGCTTTCTGATAGTAGTTATAATAACATTCAGCCATATCCTTATAAAAGGTTGACGACTGCGAGAACATACAGGTTACCAGTTCATCATAAGGCGCACCTGAACCTGGGATTTCGGCAGGTGAGCCGATAAGGTAGTCAGCGGTATTACGCAACTCATAGGCACTCTCTATACACTGGAAATTGCAGCAGTCGGCCAAGATAAAGCGCAACTTGGGAAGTCCTTCAAGCGCACGGGCCATCTGCGTAACATTCATCCATTTGCCATAGTCTGAGGCCGTGTTATTGCCGCTATCGATACCATAACTACGCGTCGAAGCAACTGAATCGGTTGAGATTAGCCACCCTGTAGCGTGGCCCCAAAGCACCAAACCATAGTCGTCTGATGGGTATTTAGCTCTAACATAGTCAATAACCTCACGGAACTTAGCAGGATCGGAGGCATAGAAATCCTCATTATAGCTATAGATAGTACGTCTTGTACCGCCTGCGATCTCAACAATGCTTGGGTACTCGTTCGGATTGGGACTATCGATAAAAGCGATGAGATGCTGGTTATCGGCAAGTTTCTTAGAGCCTTCTACAAGCTCCTCAAGGTCGCACTCCATATAGGATGGGAACCCATCACTATCATCACCGAGACTGTTCTCACCCGACATATAGATCAGCACCGTATGTTGCTGAACAGGAGGGACATCGAGATCGTCGTTATGACTACAACTGCATACGAGTACAAGTGAGAATATTATTAAGAGAAATCTGTTCATATATCAAAATTTTGGGGCAAAGTTACAAAGAATTAAGCAAACACGTCCATATTTTGTCGTTTTTTTGTATCTTTGCGGCTCAAAATACAGTGAAGCTGATGAAGAGACTATATATACTGCTGACTTTGATACTACTGATGGTCGGCGCAAACAGCGGATGGGCACAACGCTCAAAATACAATCGTAACCACTCGAAACACCGCACTACACGTGTGGTGAAAAAGCATAAGAAAAGTAAGAAAACAAGGAAACGTTCGGTAGCTAACTACCGCCCTGACCCACGATTGCTTGATCCTGACTACGATCCTTTTCTGCAATGCGAGGATACGTGCAGCCATGTACACGGCATAGACCTGTCGCACTATCAGGGCGAGGTGTTCTGGGAAACGGTGGGTGAGAATACCAAGATGGCTTACGTTTATCTGAAAGCCACTGAAGGCGGCGATCGCATCGACGCCCAGTACGAGCGTAACATCGACCTGGCACATCGCTATGGGCTGAAGGTGGGATCATACCATTTCTTCCGGCCTAAAACACCTGTTATGACACAATTGGAGAATTTTATGACTCAGTGCCGACCAGGCGAGCAGGACCTGATACCAATGATTGACGTGGAAACAACCGGTGGTATGAGCAACGAGGAATTCAGCGACTCACTGCATGCTTTCCTCGACCTCGTAGAGCAGGCCTACCACCAACAGCCGTTGATTTATACCTTCCGCAACTTCTACAACCGCCATCTGGTCGGGCAAATTAACGACTATAAACTCATGATTGCCATGTACACCGATGAGGAACCGGTTCTGATCGATGGGCGCGACATCACTATGTGGCAATACACTAGTCATGGCCGCATAGTAGGCATACGCGGCAGTGTGGACAAAAGCCGATTCTTAGGCCATCACGGACTGAGAGACATCAAATTCAACCACGTTAGGCGGTTGGAGAAGCATGTCTCATTCTTCGATGTGCGTCAGCGAATGGGCAAATGATGCAAAGAAATTAGTAAAGGCTTCACTTGGAATGAAGCGCATGTAGCGGGCTGATCGCCTGATATGGCTAAACAGCGCCGAACCGTTGTTGGTGTGTACGAAGATACTATCAGACCCTTGTGAGAAATAGAAATCCTGATGGATGGCCGTATATTCAGCCAACTCCTGGGCCACTTGTGCGGTCTTTCGATTGATGTCGGTATCAACAAAGGGGATGTCCTTAGGTTCAAAGCCGAGCAAATCTATGAGCAGGGCGGCCTCGAGCTGGGCCATCTGCTGGAAGCGCAACTTACGGAGCCACTCTGCCAATTCTGTATAATCTGCTTTTGGTCCTTGTTCACGCAGCGACACGCCTAATTCTACCAATCGCCGTAATGGCAAACCCTCGTTCAGAATACGACGTGCAATACTGATGATTTGTATGAGTACCCGACGAGTCTGCAGATCGGACGTCTCGTCGTCGAGAATGTTCTGCAACTGGCGGTTGAGTATCGGATTGGTTAGTTTATCAGGGCGCAGCAGTTCGTCGTCGTCCAGATCCTCCAAACGGGCGTGGGTCAGCTCCCACTGCCCCCACTGACCATCGGTCATGTGGAGCGTAAACTGATTCTTACACTTGAGCAAACCCTGATAAGCATAAGGCTGCACATCAAGCAGAACTGCCAACTGATGAAGTTTGTCCCACTTGCACACCGACATGGGTTCCAGCGTTTCAGTGGTCTGGAATACGCCACATCGCAATAATCGGAACAGGTTGCGCTGAATGATATTCATGAGTAACGTTTAGGATAACGAAACAGAATAGACAAAATGGCGGCAATACCGAGTGCGAACGGATAGTAGAGATAGGGCACAATGGCAACGGGATTGACTGAAGCCAGACCAGCAGCTATCAGCAATTGGGCACCATATGGAATGAGTCCCTGAACAGTACACGAGAACGTATCGAGAATCGATGCACATTTCTTATTATCAACACCATAACGGTCGCCAATGCGCTTGGCGATATCACCCACAGTGAGAATAGCCACCGTATTGTTGGCAGTACATATATCGACCAGCGATACCAGTGTAGCGATACTAAGTTCGGCACCACGCTTACTGTTAACACGACGCGTGAGCTGCTGGATGATAAAGTCGATACCGCCCTGCTGACGGATGAGTTCAAGCATACCGCCAGCCATCATGGTGACGATAATCAGCTCGCCCATCGACAGGATACCATCACCCATCGCTCCAAACCAACCGTAGAGATTGAATGAGCCCGTTAACAGACCGATGGCACCACATAGCACGATACCCAACGTGAGCACAGCCATCACGTTCATTCCGTAGATGGCGGTAGCGAGCACAGTGAGGTAGGGGATGACCTTCACCCACTGTACCACTTCTATTTGCTGGGGCGCAGCTGTGTGCTGACCTAAGAATACATATACAATCAGGATGACCACAGCAGCAGGCACCACAATAAAGGCATTTACACGGAACTTATCGCTAAGGCGGCAGCCCTGCGTCTGCGTGGCCATAATGGTGGTGTCGGAAATAAACGACAGGTTGTCACCAAAGAACGAACCGCCCACTATGATGGCTGTCATCATAGCTAAACTAACATCAGTTTCCTGCGCAAGTCCCACGGCTATCGGTGTAAGCGCAGCAATAGTACCTACACTGGTTCCAATACTAAGCGAGATAAAACAGGCGGCTAAGAACAGGCCTGCAAAAATCATAGAAGGCGGTAACAGACTGAGCGCCAGATTAACAGTCGCATCGATGCTACCCATGGCTTTGGCCGAATGGGCAAATGCGCCTGCAAGAACGAATATCCAGATCATCAGCATCATCTGTTCGGTGGCGGCACCACGGCTGTAGCTGTTGATACGGTGCATAAGCGGTCGGTCGCCAAACACACAAATGGAATAGATACTCGACACCATAAAGGCTACAGTAATGGGAATCTTGTAAAAGTCACCAGCGATGATGCTGGTGACCAGATAAAATAAGATAAACACCACGATGGGTGATAATGCGATAAATCCTTTCTTCACGTTTTTATTACAATGTTACACCATTCTTGAAAATGGATATTTCACGATAATCGTTGGCCTCGTTCATAGCTTTCTCGCCGCTTGCCACAGCCAATACTTTGTCGATAAACTCAGGTACAAGCTCGGGCATGGTGCGACCTTCGATAAGCTGACCGGCCGAGAAATCGATCCAGTTCTGCTTGCGACGGGCCAAATCGGGGTTGGTGGCAACCTTCATGGTGGGCACAAAGGTACCGAAAGGTGTGCCACGACCAGTGGTGAACAGCACCAGGTGGCAACCACAAGAGGCGAGGGCAGTAGCGGCCACAAGGTCGTTGCCAGGAGCCGACAGCAGGTTTAATCCAGGATTCTGCAGGCGATCGCCATATTCCATCACACCGCTCACAGGAGCCTTACCACACTTCTGGGTGCAGCCAAGCGCCTTATCCTCAAGGGTTGAGATACCACCGGCCTTATTACCAGGACTGGGGTTCTCGCCTACGGGCTCGCCGTGCGACAGGAAGTAATTCTTAAAGTTATTGATCATCGAGACGGTCTGATTGAACAGATTCTCGGTGGTACAACGGTTCATGAGGATGGTCTCGGCACCAAACATCTCGGGCACCTCAGTGAGTACAGAGGTTCCGCCCTGGGCCACGAGCCAGTCGCTGAATTCACCTACAAGCGGATTGGCCGTAATGCCAGAGAAGCCATCAGAGCCACCGCACTTCAGACCGACGCGCAACTTGCTGACAGGCACCTCGGTGCGTACATCCTGACGGGCAAGGTCGTAAAGCTCGCGCAGCATCTCCATTCCAGTTTCCATCTCATCATCAACACGCTGTGTGACGAGCAACTTGATGCGCTCATGATCGTAATCGCCCAGCATCTTCATAAAGTCCTCAGGCTGGTTGTTCTCGCAACCCAAACTCAGCACCAGTACGGCTCCGGCATTGGGGTGCAGACAGATGTCGCGCAGCACTTTGCGGGTATTCTCATGGTCCTCAGAGAGCTGAGAGCAGCCATAATTATGATGCCAGGCATAAATAGCATCAACGCCTTGTTCACCTGTCTCAGCACGCAATTCCTTGACCAGGCGCTCTGCTATACCATTGACACAGCCCACAGTGGGCACAACCCAGATCTCGTTGCGGATACCCACTTCGCCATTCTTACGTACATAACCCTTAAAGGTCCGGTTTTCAGAATTATACTTAAGTGGCTCGCTTACAGGATTATATGTATACTCGAGCGTACCTGACAGATTGGTCTTCAGGTTATTCTCGTTTACCCAGTCACCAGCCTTCAGGTCGGTCATTGCGTGACCGATAGGGTAGCCATACTTAATGATGTCAGTGCCCTGGGCAACATCGTTAATAAGCACTTTGTGACCAGCAGGAGTGTCCTGATTTACAACAATCTGTTTGCCGTCGATGTCGATGATATCGCCCTTTTTCTTGGGCTGCAGACATACCACCACCGAGTCGGCGGGATTAATCTTTAAAAATGTAGCTTGTTCCATTTTTTACGTTATACTTTATTATTTGTTTTAGTTTAAATTGCCGTTCTGCGATAGAAATCAACATTCTCTTTGGTCAGAATCTCAATGGGCATATAGTTTACTGGATTGACAGCACGCTTCATGACGATGGCATTGAACAGCGCATCGACGCTGGCATAGCCCTGCTGGTAGGCATGCTGCGCAATCAGGAACGAGATGCTGCCCTTGCGTACGCACTCCTCGTTCTTGGCCACCATATCGTAGCCCATGATCTGTACATTCCGACGGTTACTCTTCTGCAGGAACTCACCCACAATATGCGCCTTCGAGTTGAAGGTTATACAATGATGTACGTGCGGGTGCGTAGAGAAGAATTTCTCGAGGATGCCGTCATATTCCATGTGGTCCTCGTCGAGTGGCAGGTCCACTTCGGTAATCTTGATCTTCGGGAAGTGGTCGACCATGTAGTGACGGAATCCCGTCTCACGGTTGGCCTGCTGTTTAGAGCCCACAATACCATCGCGTGTCTGTTTCATCAGCGCAATCTCTTTCTCCTTGTTAGCAATGAGCATCAGCATCTTGGCGGCGAAATAGCCACTGGCGAAAGAGTCCTGTCCGAAGAACGACAGGGGCTTCAAGTCGGGCATATATGAGTCGAGTAGCACATAAGGGATATTGCGCTCGGTAAGTTTCTCGGTGAATCGGGCCGTCTGCTCCAAGGTTGCCGGCACAATGATGACACCATCAATCTTAGCGGTGAACAACTCGCGTACCATTTTGGTGAATGCAGGCGGATTGAAACGCTCGTAATAAATAAACTTGAGTTTGATGCCGAAATCGCGACGGAACTCGGTGCATGCAGCTGCGCCTTCTTCGATTTCGTCCCAATAAGCTTCCTGTTCGTGTTTTGGTAGTACGCAATAAAAGGTGTATTCCTTATTATAGGCAAGCGCCGAAGCATACATATTGGGGCGGTAGTCCATTTCCTCAAGGGCCTTGTTCACCTTCTCCAACGCTGTTTTCGATACGTTGGGGCGATTGTGAAGCACACGGTCGACCGTTCCTGTAGATACACCTGCTCTGGCAGCGATATCCTTAATCGTAATATTTTCCTTTGCCATAAGTTTCAGATATTTTGTGCAAAGGTACACAATTTTTCCGATTCTCCAAATATCTGAGCAAAATATTTAGTTCGAAATCGTTTCCGTAAGTTTTTTGAAACAAAAGCACCGAAATATTTGCGTGGCTCGAAAATTCTTCATATCTTTGCCGCACAAACGAAAAAAAAGATTGAAAATAATTCAAAAAAATCAAACAAAGCAATGGCAAAAATTGTAACTTTGGGCGAGATTATGCTCCGCCTTTCGCCTCAGGGCAACGACCGTTTCATTCAGAGTGAATCTTTCCGCATCATCCCTGGTGGTGGTGAGGCTAACGTAGCTATCTCAGTGGCTAACTATGGTCACGAGGCTTACTTTGTATCTAAGTTGCCTAAGCACGAAATCGGACAGATTGCAGTCAACGCACTGCGCCGTTATGGTGTTAACACCCAGTTCGTAGCTCGTGGTGGCGATCGCGTTGGTTTGTATTATGCTGAGACCGGTGCCTCAATGCGCCCATCAAAAGTTATTTATGATCGCGCTCATTCTTCAATTGCAGAGGCCGATCCTTCTGATTTCGATTTCGATGCTATCATGGAGGGTGCTGCCTGGTTCCACTGGAGCGGTATCACACCTGCTATCAGCGATAAGGCTGCCGAACTGACCAAGCTGGCTTGTGAGGCTGCTAAGCGTCATGGTGTAACCGTATCAGTAGATCTGAACTTCCGCAAGAAGCTCTGGACCAGCGAGAAGGCTATTTCAATCATGCGCCCGCTGATGAAGTATGTTGATGTATGTATCGGTAACGAGGAGGATGCAGAGCTCTGCCTCGGTTTCAAGCCTGATGCTGACGTAGAGGGCGGTCAGACCGATGCTGCCGGCTACGAGGGTATCTTCAAGCAGATGATGAAGGAATTCGGCTTCAAGTATGTGGTTTCTACACTCCGTGAGAGCTACAGCGCTACCTTCAACGGCTGGAAGGCACTCATCTACGACGGTAAGGAGTTCTATCAGTCAAAGCGCTACGAGATCAATCCAATTATCGACCGCGTAGGTGGTGGCGACTCTTTCTCTGGTGGTTTGATTCACGGTCTGCTCACCAAGAAGACACAGGGCGAGGCTCTCGAGTTCGCTGTTGCAGCTTCGGCTCTGAAGCACACCATCAATGGTGACTTCAACTTGGTAAGCGTTGACGAAGTAGAATCACTCGCAGGCGGTAACGCAAACGGTCGAGTTCAGAGATAAATAAGACTATGAAACAGTTTGAATATAAGGTAATCAACTGCGTGATCGGTGTTGAGAAAAAACTCAATCAGTTAGGTTTCGAAGGTTGGGAACTGGTATCTGCCGAGTGTGGTAAGTACATTTTCAAACGTGAATATAAAGAATAAATAGTATGGCTAAATTTGATAAAATAGCAGTCCTGAAGAAGATCGGAGATACCGGTATGGTACCCGTTTTCTATCATAAGGACCTTGAGACCTGCAAAAATGTTGTGAAGGCTTGCTACGAAGGTGGCGTTCGTGCTTTCGAGTTTACAAATCGTGGCGACTTTGCGCAGGAGATTTTCGGCGAGCTGGTAAAGTGGGCCGACAAGGAGTGCCCTGAGCTGGCACTGGGTATCGGTTCTATCGTCGATGCACCTACAGCAGCCATGTACATCCAGCTGGGTGCCTGCTTCGTAGTAGGTCCGTTGCTGAATCCTGACATTGCACCTGTGTGCAACCGTCGTCTCGTACCTTACTGCCCTGGTTGTATGACCGTTTCTGAGATCGGTAAGGCTCAGGAGCTGGGTTGCGACCTGACCAAGGTATTCCCTGGCGATGTGGTTGGTCCTAACATGGTGAAAGGTCTGAAGGCACCAATGCCTTGGTCGAAGATCATGGTGACCGGTGGTGTGGCTCCTGAGGAGGAGAACCTCACCAAGTGGTTCAAGGCAGGTGTATTCTGCGTTGGTATGGGCTCGAAGCTCTTCCCAAGCGACAAGGTAAAGGCTGGCGACTGGCAGTATGTTACCGATAAGTGCAAGGAAGCACTCGGCTACGTAGCCAAAGCTCGCTCATAACATTATATAGGTATCCCTCTCGCTACTGATGGAGTTGGCGGGAGGGACTTTTGCTTTCTAACTAACATGAAACTGTGGCTATTAGTCATCTCAACCTTACTCATATCAGCCTGTTCGCGCCCTGATAGGCAAGCGGTGGACAAGCTGAACGACCGTTCTTATGCCTATCACTACCGACAGATTGATTCTACCGAAGCTCTCGCACGACGCTCGTACGAGTTGGCCGCCAACTATCCGGCCGGTCGCGCAGAGGCTCTTAACAATATGGCATTCGTCAATATCGTACGTATGCGATACGACGAAGCCGAAAAGCAACTGAACGAGGCTATCGAGACGACCGACAACCAGTTGCAACAACTCATCGCTTACGTACAGCAGATGCGCTTGTGCCAGCGTCGCTCCCGCAATCGTGAGTTCCACGAATACCGTGAGAAGGCGAATCGTACACTGATGCGTATCGACGAGGAGCGCGACCAGCTGAACGAAAGCGATATGCGGCAGTTGCTCTATGCCGAGACTGAGTATGCCATTGTCAACTCTACCTACTATTATTATGTAGGACTGGAACAACAGTCGATTGATGCGCTGGAAGCCATCAATCCAGAAGAGGTTCAGCGCGATACGGCGCAGTACTTAAACTATCTCTATAACATCGGTGCGGGCGGTATCATCACGCAAGGCTCGCAACAGGAAATCAATCAGGAGGAGTTCGACAAGCTGATGCGCTGTTTCCTGACGGCTCGCAAGGGCAACTACCCATATTTTGCCGCCAATGCGCTCGAGGCATTGTCGGAGCACCTGATGGATCCAGAGAGCCGTCGCCAGCTAATGATCGACAATCTGCCAGCCATGAAGTTCATCAACCCTGTGGGCATCGACGAGGAGATGCTGGCAGGATTCCTTGCCGAGAATGCGCTGACCATCTTTGAGCGCTATGGCGATGTGTATCAGATTGCGGGTGCCTACCGTACCTTGGCATCGTGCTATCGACAGATAGGCGACTATCAGTCGGCCCTCTATAACCTGGAGCAGGCGCTATCCGACAGCATCATCAACCAGGCCCCCGACCTGGTGGCCTCAATCCGTGAACAGCTCAGTGTGGCTTATGCCGCTATCGACGATAAACAGCAGAGCGACGAGAACCGTAATCTCTATCTCGACTTGCAGGAAACTACCCGCCAGGACCGCCAGCTCGAGGCGCGTGCCTCGCAGTACGAGCACCAGTTGTCGCAGCTCAATCTGATGCTGATAGCTGTTGTGGCAGCCATTGTGTTGCTGCTCTTCTCGCTCTGGCTGTTCAACTACCTGAACAAGAAACAGCCCAAGCCTGAGGACGAGGACAGCATGATGGAACAGAAGAGCGAGGAACTGGCAGCCAAACTGCTACAGGTAGAGAACAATGAACGTCGCAATCTGGAGCAGCGTGCCAAGGTGTCGCTCATCTGTAACATCACACCATTCATCGACCGTATGCTCCACGAGATAGCACGTATGCAGTCGGATTGTGCTGACCGCGAGGAGCGCCTAACATATGTACGCGAACTCATCGCCCAAATCAACGACTATAACGATGTACTGACGTACTGGATACAGTTGCGTCAAGGCGAGTTGTCGCTACACATCGAGAGCTTCCCCTTGCAGCAGCTGTTCGATGTGCTGCATAAGGGACACACCTCGTTCCAGATGAAGGGCGTTGAACTACAGGTAGAGCCCACCGAGGCTGTGGTTAAGGCCGACCGCGTGCTGACCCTGTTCATGCTGAACACGCTGGCCGACAATGCACGAAAGTTTACCGAAAAGGATGGCAAGGTAAGCGTGAAGGCCATCCAGACCGACAGCTATGTGGAAATATCAGTCGAGGATACGGGTATGGGTATGGACGAGGAACAGCTGGCACATCTGTTTGACCATAAGATTGTAGAAGGTCATGGTTTCGGTTTGTTGAACTGCAAGGGTATCATCGAGAAATACCGAAAGATCAGTCAAATATTCTCCGTCTGCCAAATTGGAGCCACCAGCGCGCTGGGTATAGGCTCGCGCCTGTGGTTCCGGCTGCCGAAGGGTATCGCCCGCATACTGATATTATTAGGACTGCTACAGATGTCAGCAGGCACGTTGCAAGCACAGCCTGACACGCCAGTGAACTTGCCACAGGAGCAGGAAATCGATGCCCTTGGTATGGCAAGTATCTATTCCGACTCGGCCTACTTCAGCAATATCAACGGCAACTACGAACGTACGTTGAAGTTTGCCGACACATGCCGCTACTACCTGAATCGACACTATCTTCAGCAGGTGCCTCACGGCCGCTATCTGATGCGACCAATGGGCAATCAGTCGCTGCTGCCACCTGAAATCAAGTGGTTCCACGATAATCTCAACACCAACTACCACATCATTCTCGACATCCGTAACGAGAGCGCAGTAGCAGCATTGGCATTGCACGAATGGCAGCTTTACAGCTACAATAACCGCATCTATACGCAGTTGTTCAAGGAGATGTCGGCCGACGATACTTTGGGCGAATACTGCAGCACCATGCAGCAGTCGCAGACCAACAAGACCATCGCCATCATCCTGCTGGTACTATTGCTGATAGCCATTGTGCCGGCATACTATCTGCTGTACTACCGTCATCGACTGTATGAGCGTTTCGTACGTGAGCAGCAGCGTAAGACCGATCTGGAGCTGTTGAACGACGAACTGCGCAAGGCGGAGCTCGACGATAGTAATCTGCACGTGTCGAATGCAGTACTCGACAACTGTCTCTCAGCACTGAAACACGAGACGATGTATTACCCCTCGCGCATCCAGCAGTTGCTCGACACGGGTGATATGGAGTCGCTGAGCGAGGTAGCCAACTACTATCGCGAGCTCTATGGCGTGCTGAGTCAGCAGGCGCAACGACAGGCCGACCGTGTGCATCTGCACCTGAAGCCCTTGCACAATGATATCCTCGGCGACGAAACCTTGGTACGCTATCTGTTCGACATCCTGCGAAAGATTGCCGGAAAGAAACTGGCGCCCGAATATACCAGGCGCGAGGGCTATATCGAGGTGCGGGTACCCATGCCGGCACTACAGCTCTCGGAGGCCGAGGCTGCATCGCTTTTCACGCCCTCGAAGGACCATCTGCCATATCTGCTCTGCCGACAGATAGTGCGCGACTTAGGCGAGGCCACCAACCGTCGCGGTTGTGGTATCTATGCAACTATTCATGACAATACAACATATATGATCATAACATTACCAAGCGTATGGAAAATTTCAAAGTAATCATAGTAGAGGATGTGCCCCTGGAACTGAAGGGCACATTAGGCATCGTGAAAACCGACATCCCTGAGGCCGAGGTCATCGGTACTGCAGAGAACGAGCAGGCCTACTGGCGCCTGTTGAAACAGGAGAAGCCTGACCTGGTACTGCTCGACTTGGGACTGGGCGGTTCAACCACCGTGGGTGTCGAGATATGCCGTCACACCAAGGAGATGCATCCCGATGTAAAAGTACTGATCTTCACGGGTGAGATTCTGAACGAGAAACTTTGGGTTGATGTGCTCGACGCTGGCGCCGATGGCATCATCCTGAAGACAGGCGAACTGCTGACACGCCGCGATGTATCGGCCGTGATGGACGGCAAACAGCTGGTGTTCAACGAGCCGATTCTCGAGAAGATCGTAGAGCGATTCAAGCGCGCCGTGAGTGGCGAACTGGTAAAGCAGGAGGCCTTGGTTAACTATGAGATTGACGAGTACGACGAGCGTTTCCTGCGCCATCTGGCACTGGGCTACACCAAGGAGCAGATCACTAATCTGCGCGGCATGCCATTCGGTGTAAAGAGCCTGGAGAAACGTCAGAACGAACTCATCCAGAAACTCTTCCCAGAGGGTGCTGGCGGTATCAATGCCACCCGTCTGGTGGTTCGTGCCCTCGAGCTCCGTATTCTCGACATCGATAATTTAGAGGCTGATGAAGAGTAGTCGTGTGTGCGTGGTGCTGATGATAGCCGAGTGCGTGCTGATCATCGTGTCGTGGTTGCTATCGGCAGCCCGATTGGAAGGCGTGCGCTCCATGCTCTCGTCGGAGGGCATCCGCTGGTTCATCGGCAATTTCTCCACAATCATGGCAAGTCCCTTGCTGGCTTGGCTGTTGCTGGCACTCATTGCCGGCGGCAGTCTGCAGCAGAGTGGGGTGGTAGAACACTTCATGACCAAGGGCGAGGCCTCGTTCCGCAATCGCTTGGCACTGCGCGTATCGGCAGTGTTCCTGGCGCTCTACACCATCGTTATCTGTATGCTCACACTGCTGCCGCACGCCATCCTGCTATCGGTCAAGGGCGGACTATTTCCGTCGGCATTCAGCCGCAGTATCGTGCCCATCGTATGTTTCGGCATCACCCTGTTCTCGGTGGTCTATGGCGTGATGTCAGGACGCCATCAAAAAGGAGAAGATGTACTCAACATCCTCTCCTATGGACTACGTCAGGGAGCCTCCCTGATCGTGATTTACATCTTTGCTATCCAGCTCTACGCCTCGTTACGATTCGTGTTCGGATAGCTGTTTAATTCACTTCTTCAACAGTTTCTCCAAGCGCTTATACTCCTTCTTGGTGAGGCGCATAAACGAGCCGTGCTGTGGAGCTTTCACACCCTCTATATTGCGGGGTGAGTGGAAGTTACGCATATATTCATCGGCCAGACACAGACGGTAGTTCTTGGGATTCGACGAATACTCGATATAGGCAATGACCCAGGTCTTCTGACCAGGCAACTGGAAAGCGCTTACACCTTCGCAGTTCTTATTACCCTCGAAGTTCACGTAGTCGTCCTCAACAGGTTCACCCCAAGGACCGGTGAGTGCAGGAGCCGTAGCTGTAAACAGTCCTGGCTTACCACCTTCCTTCTTAATCATCATGTGCCACTTCTGGTCGGCCTCAACCCAGTTGATGTCGGCATCAATGGTAGCATAGCCCCAATCGAACAGCAACTTAGGCTGCGTCAGCGTGGTAAAAGTTTCATCGGCATGCGAGTAATACATACGGTCGTAGTGGTCCTCGCCACGGTTACGCATCGAGTAATAAACCATGTAGCCGCCCTTTTTGCCGTTAGGCCATACAAAATCCTCATCCCACACAATCTGTGGAGCCCACACGCGATTGATGGTGCTCCAGTTCTTATATACGCTGGGATCGTCAGGATTTGAGAAAATGGATGGACCCTTGCGATAGTCGAACGTCACCGATTCCCAGTGAATCAGGTCGTCGCTGTGCAGCAGGTCGATTCCATAGTTATCCCAGGTTTCCACCTTACCTAAGCGTTTTCGGGCGCCCACGTTCATATCGGTACAAACCATCAGATAGCCCTTGCCGTCATGCTTACGACAGATGTAGGCATCGCGTGTAGCGCCCTCGATACGGGCGTGTTCGGCATCGCTGAAGATAGAGTCGCCGTTCAGCAGATCCTGATAGTGGAAGCCGTCGCGACTCAGCGCATAAGCGGTCCATGCACGACCGTGTTCATTCATGTGACAATACAGAAAACCGTAGTCGCCCTTCTGCAGATTGCCTTTCTGGGCAAAACTCATACATGGTACACCCAACATCAATACCACGATCATCCCTAAAATTCTCTTTCTCATAAATGTACTTGTCTTAGTTATTATTATTCATTTTTTTACCCTAATACTAAAGCTGCCATACCCTGACACTAACCCTGCGATACCCTAATACTATCGCAGGGTTAGTGTGATACTAAAGGGCCAGCAGGTTTCCTATCTGGAACACCAGCATACTGCATACCCAGGCCACTACCGTGGTATAGATGGCGGCAAAGCCTGCCCAGCGCCAGGAACCCGTCTCGTGCTTGATGGCTGCAATGGTGGCGATACATGGGAAGTAGAGCAGGATGAAGATGAGATAGGCGTAGGCAGCTGTAGGCGTGATACCTTCCTGCAGCATTGCCTGGCGCAGATGCGTATATTTCTCGTTATCATCGCTGAAAGTGTCATCATCGCCAAACGAATCGTCGCCACTATACAGTACGCCGATGGTTGAAGCCACGATCTCCTTGGCACCTACACCGGCCAACAGCGATACATCGAGCTTCCAGTTGAAGCCCTGAGGAGCAAAAACGGGCTCGATGGTCTTACCCATACGGCCGATGTAGCTCTGCTCTTGCTGCTGCTCGCGAGTAAGTTCCTCGTTGTGCGGGAAATAGCCTAATGCCCAGACGATGACGCTGGCCACGAGGATAATGCCTCCCATCTTCTTCAGATACTCCTTACCTTTCTCCCACGTGTGGCGCCAGATGGCTTTTGGTGTTGGCCAGCGATAAGGCGGCAGTTCCATCACAAACGGTGTGTCCTCGCCCTTGATAACAAGCGATGAGAAGATTTTGCTGACAAATACCGACACCACGATGCCGATGGCGTAGAGCGACAACAGCACCCACGAGCGATACTGCAACGAGAAGAACGTGCCGGCTATCATGATATAGATTGGCAGGCGGGCCGAGCACGACATAAACGGCAGAATCATCATCGTGATGATACGCGAACGACGGCTCTCGATGGTACGGGTAGCCATCACAGCAGGCACGTTACATCCGAAGCCCATAATGAGCGGTATAAACGACTTGCCGTGCAGTCCCATCTTGTGCATCAGCTTATCCATGATAAAGGCAGCACGCGCCATATAGCCCGAATCCTCCATCAGCGAGATAAAGAAGTAAAGAATCAGAATCTGAGGCAGGAATACAATCACACTGCCCACACCACCAATCACACCATCTACAAGCATCGCCTTCAGCGGACCATCGTTCATGCCCTCGCTAATCTTCTCGCCCAGCCAGGCTACACCTTCCTCAATCCAGTCCATTGGGTACTGCCCCAACGTAAAGGTGGTCTGGAACATCACGTAGAGCAACAGGAAGAAGATGGGGAATCCCAGGTACTTGTGCGACAGCAAGCCGTCGATACGATGGGTCATCTTATACGTGTCTTTCTTGTGCCCGGTCTTGTAGTCAGCCTCCTTCAGTGCACCATTGATAAAGCCGTACTTGGCATCCATGATAGCTGTCTCAGAGTCGCTGCCAGTCTCTTCCTTCACGCGTGCCGAAGCTTTATCACGCTCGGTAGCCAGATGCTGGAAGTCGTGCATGCGCTGTTCACCAGCCATGTGCGTGCCTAAGTAGTCGAGCACCTGACTATCGTGCTCCAACAGCTTCAGCGCCAGATAGCGGGTAGAGTAGTGCTGGGTGATATGTTCATCAGCCTTCAGATACTTCTGGATGTGCGAGATGCCATCCTCAATCTCATGACCGTAGTTGATGTGCAAATGGCGTGAGAACTTACTGGTTCCCTCGTAAACCTGAATAACGGCACGAAACAACTCCTTAACGCCCATGCCGTTCTTAAACGATGTAGGCACCATTGGTGTACCAAACAGCGTACTCAGCGTATCGAGGTCGACATGATCGCCACGACGCTCAAATTCGTCGTACATATTGAGTGCGCACACCATGCGGATATTCATATCAACCAGCTGGGTGGTGAGATAGAGGTTGCGCTCTAAGTTTGACGAGTCGATAACATTGATTACCACATCAGGCATCCTCTCAGTAAGATGTTCGCGCACATAGAGTTCCTCAGGCGAATAGCACGAGAGTGAATAAGTACCAGGCAGGTCGGTAAGATTAAACTCGTAGCCGAACATCGAAGCATGAGCTTCAGTAGCATCAACAGTCACACCAGAATAGTTACCCACATGACCATGAGCACCAGAGGCGTAGTTAAACAACGATGTCTTACCGCAGTTAGGATTGCCCACCAGCGCTACATTGATGGTACGACGCTCTTTCATGGCCTCATGGCGGATGTAATCGTCTTCATGTCGATGACTATCGGTAGCAAGATGGCTGAACGTCGTCTCTTCCAATGGTGTATCGGCCGACACCACCTCTATGTTGTCAGCCTCCTGGTGGCGCAGGCTCACTTCGTAGCCCATCAGTTTATATTTCACAGGATCCTGTAAGGGTGCGTTCAGCAGCACTTCAACCTCCTGACCGCGAATAAACCCCATCTCGATGATGCGCTTACGGAATCCACCGTGCCCCAGCACCTTGACGATAATACCCTTTTCTCCTGTCTTCAGTTCCGATAATTTCATAACTCATTCATTTTGAGTGCAAAGGTACGAAAAAAAACTTGCAACTCGATTGCAAAGAGTCGCAAGTTTTTTAAAATACCTAAAAATAATGATGGTTTTATTCTGTTTCGAAATAGTTCTCGAGCTCTGCTCGTGCACTTCCTTCGGCATTAGCCAGATCACGAACGATATGACCTTTCTCCAGCAACGCTATTCTTGAAGATATATCGATGGTGTGTGCCAGGTTGTGACTCGACACCAGGATAGTAGCGCCTGTCTGCTTGTTGTAATCGGTGAGCACATGCTTCAGCACATTCTGGCTCGATGGATCGAGGAAGTTGAAGGGCTCATCAAGAATCACCAGCTTAGGGCGATTGAAGAGGGCAGAGATGATACCAACCTTCTGCTTGTTACCAGCAGAGAGGTTGCGGATCAGTTTCTTCTGTCCGAAGATCTCGCCTGCAGCCAGACGTTCAAAATCCTTCAGACGCTCATCGACCTGTGCCTGCGTCATATTGGTAATCTTGCCGATAAAGGCGAAATACTCCTCAGGCGTCAGGAAATCGATCAGGAATCCCTCGTCGATGTACGAACCGGTAGCCACTTTCCATTCCTCGCTTTCAGCGGGATTGATGCCATCGAGGGCTACTTCGCCTTCATCAGGCTTCAGCAGATCGAGCAGCATGCGGAAGAGCGTAGTCTTTCCGGCTCCGTTATTACCCACAAGACCGAGGATGTCGCCATCATTCACCTGGAACCGTTCGATATCACAGGCAACGGTCTTGCCAAACGCTTTCTTCAAATGGTTGATTGTAATCATATCATTACGTTTTACTATTCGTTATTTTCTAATCACTATTCACTATACAATGCCTTTTCCGTGGCAGTTCTTGAACTTCTTACCTGAGCCACAGGGACATGGATCATTGCGTCCGGGCAACTTATCCTTGACGATAGGCTCGTGGCTCTGCTGAGCGCGAGTATCGTGCTGAGCGGCTGTCTGCTGGTTACGGTCAACCAACTGCTCCTCAGCTACATTCTGCTTGCTCTCGGTGTACTGCTGGCGCTGGGTGTGCTGCTCGGGAGCTGCCTCCTGAACCTGCTGCTGCATCTCAGGAATCTGACCACGAGTCAGGATTGAACAGATACGGTTGTACATCTCATTGATCATCTCATCCCATACCTTAGCCGATTCGAGCTTGAAGATCAGCAGAGGATCCTTCTGCTCGTAGCTGGCGTTCTGTACAGAGTGCTTCAGTTCGTCGAGCTGACGGAGATTCTCCTTCCAGCTCTCGTCGATAACGTGCAACAGGATGCTCTTCTCAAACTCCTTCACAATGCTCTTACCCTCAGTCTCGTAAGCCTCCTTCAGGTTACATGGGATGTTATAGATCTTACGGCCATCGGTGATAGGCACCATGATACGCTGATAAATCTGCCCCTGATTCTCGTAAACCTGCGTGATGATAGGCATAGCAACGGTCTGGATACGCTCAGTCTTGCGGTTGAAGTTGCCGATAGCTGCCTGGAACGCATTCTCGGTCAGAATCTCACGAGGCTGGTTCAGATATTCCTCGCTACTGAAAAGAACCTCCATTGACAGTACGTGCAGGAACTCCTCCTTACAGCTCTGATAGTCGGCAGAGTTCTCGATGATATTCACCACACGGTCCCAGATGATGTTAGCGATATCCATACCGATACGCTCACCCATCAGGGCGTGACGACGCTTCTCATAGATAACAGTACGCTGCTTGTTCATCACATCATCGTACTCAATCAAGCGCTTACGGATGCCGAAGTTGTTCTCCTCAACCTTCTTCTGGGCGCGCTCAATACTCTTGGAGATCATGGGGCTCTCAATCATCTCACCCTCCTTGAAGCCCAGGCGGTCCATCACAGAGGCGATACGCTCAGAGGCGAACAAACGCATCAGCTTATCCTCGAGTGATACATAGAAGACAGATGAACCTGGGTCACCTTGACGACCGGCACGACCACGCAACTGACGGTCAACACGACGGCTCTCGTGGCGCTCGGTACCGATGATAGCCAAACCACCGGCAGCCTTCACCTCAGGCGAGAGCTTAATATCGGTACCACGGCCAGCCATGTTGGTGGCGATGGTAACGGCACCCTTACCATTGGTGCTCTGACCGGCCAATGCCACGATATCAGCCTCCTTCTGGTGCAGCTTAGCATTCAGCACCTGGTGGGGGATTCCCTCGCGCTTACCAGTCTCTGGATTCACGTACATATCGAGCATACGGCTCAGCAACTCTGAAATCTCTACCGAGGTAGTACCAATCAAGGTTGGACGGCCTTCGTTACGCATCTTCACAACTTCCTCGATCACAGCCTTATACTTCTCACGAGCGGTCTTATATACACGGTCATCCTGATCATTACGGAGAACAGGACGATTGGTAGGAATTTCAACCACATCGAGCTTGTAGATATCCCAGAACTCACCAGCCTCGGTCGAAGCTGTACCGGTCATACCAGCCAGTTTGTGGTACATACGGAAGTAGTTCTGCAGGGTGATGGTAGCGAAAGTCTGGGTAGCAGCTTCTACCTTCACGTGCTCCTTAGCCTCAACAGCCTGGTGCAGTCCGTCGCTCCAGCGGCGACCTTCCATGATACGGCCGGTCTGCTCGTCAACAATCTTCACCTCACCATCAATCACCACGTATTCATCGTCCTTATTGAACATGCAGTAAGCCTTCAGCAACTGCTGCAGGGTGTGTACACGCTCACTCTGAACGGCATAGTGGTTCAACAGCTCGTCTTTCTTGTCCAGACGCTCCTGATCGGTCAGACCTGCCTCAGCCTCAAGAGCAGAGAGTTCTGAGGTGATATCGGGCAACACGAACAGTTCGTTATCGTTCACCTGATTAGCCAACCAGGCAGTACCCTTATCAGTCAGGTCGCATGAGTTCAGCTTCTCATCAACCACGAAGTACAGAGGCTCAACGCACTCTGGCATACGACGGTTGTTGTTCTCCATATAGATATTCTCGGTATTCTGCATACCGGCCTTGATACCTTCCTCTGAGAGGAACTTGATCAGCGGCTTGTTCTTAGGCATGGCCTTGTGCGAACGATAGAGCGACAGGAAACCTTCGTCAAGTTTCTCCTGACCATCTTTCTTATTTCCGGCCTCAATCAGTTTATTACCCTCGGTAATCAGGGTCTTGGCATCGGCCAGATACTGGGTAGCCAGCTGACGCTGAACACCTACCAGTTTCTCTACCAGTGGCTGATATTCCTCAAACATCTGATCGTCGCCTTTGGGGATAGGACCAGAGATAATCAGAGGTGTACGGGCATCGTCAATCAATACTGAGTCGACCTCGTCGACGATGGCGTAGTTATGTGCGCGCTGTACCAGGTCGGCAGGCGAGATAGCCATATTGTCACGCAGATAGTCGAAACCGAACTCGTTGTTGGTACCGAATGTGATATCAGCCTGATAAGCCTTACGACGGGCCTCAGAGTTAGGCTGATGCTTGTCGATACAGTCCACGCTCAGACCATGGAACATATAGAGCGGACCCATCCATTCCGAGTCACGTTTAGCCAGATAGTCGTTCACTGTTACCACGTGAACACCGTTGCCTGTCAGGGCGTTGAGAAACACGGGCAGGGTAGCAACGAGGGTTTTACCTTCACCCGTAGCCATCTCGGCAATCTTACCCTGATGCAGAACTACACCACCGAACAACTGCACGTCGTAGTGTACCATTTCCCACTTCAGGTCGTTACCACCGGCAGTCCAGTGGTTGTGATATATAGCCTTGTCACCATCGATAGTGATGAAGTCCTTCTTAGGGTCACCCGCCAGCTCACGGTCGAAGTCGGTAGCAGTTACTACAGTCTCCTCGTTCTCAGCGAAACGACGGGCAGTTTCCTTCACAATAGCGAATACCTCGGCCATCACTTCGTTCAGGGCCTGCTCGTAAATCTCCAGTACCTCTTTCTCAAGCTTATCGATCTGAGCGAAGATATCGGCACGCTCGTCGATAGGCGTGCTCTCGATAGTGGCCTTTAACTGCTCGATACGGGCCTTCTGCTCGTTGGCAGAGTCCTGTACCTGCTTCTGTAATGTCTTAGTGCGCTGGCGCAAAGCATCGTTATCCAGCTTCTGTACCTCGGGGTAGACAGCTTTCACCTGCTCTACGAGTGGCTGGATAAGTTTCATGTCGCGGCTGGATTTGTCACCGAACAGCGACTTTAATAATTTGTTGAAATTCATATCTAATTTTACTTTTTTACTTATTGTTTATGTATGACTGACTCTAAAACGGCGGCAAAATTACAAAAAATATTTGTAACAACCAACCTTTTTAATTAAAAAATAGGTGTAGCCACACATGCATTCGGCGCACGGATGCGAATTGCCTTAGCAATAGTAGGGGCAATACGCTCAATGCTGACAGGTGTCTGAACCCTTTCGGCAGGGATATTGGCACCATAGAATATGATTGGGAAATAAGCTAATGATTTCTTGACAGGCGTCTGTTCGTGGGTGTCGTCGTTCTGCATCTGCCACCCAGGGTTCAATTCAACCACCAGATCGCCGATATGAGGTTCAAACAGGTGGATATCAACACGCTTCACACCCGACATCTGCAGGAGGAATTCCTTCGATTTCACCGTAGCATCGGTGAGACTGATACGTTTCTGTTCAAACAGGCGGCGGTTCAGGTACAGCTGGTTACGATAGCTGCCCTCTATGTATTGTCCCTGTCCCCACAGCGCACCAAGATACATGTTAAGCAGGTTGGCTGTGCGATTGGTATAAAACACGCCAGTAGGGATATTGTATTTGGCGCATTCATCGGTATTTTCCTCGGTATAACCAGTTGAGGTCAACACGTATAAGGTACGACGGAATCCTACCAGACGTTCAATCTCGCAAACAAGCTTGATAAGTGCTTGATTCAAAGAAGGATCGTCCGACTTATTCGAGTCTTTTGCACCATAAGTCAAGTACAACAGATCGGGAATGGTATCACGCCCGAGTTTTTCTTGAATTAACAGCCGTAAAGCCCTGTCGGTAAGATTGATAGCATTCCAGTCCTTCTTACCATCCTCATTCCAGGCAACGCAGTCCATCTGATGACCAGCAGCCAGTTCAGCGGTAACCTGATCGGCTGCCACAGAACCAACTTTACCAACACCTTTGGTAGCGAGTTTCAGTTCATCGCTCAGGGTCGATACGGCAATATCGTTAGCCGTAGCCGCTACGGTCTGCAGCGTGTTGCGATCCAACCACTTGTCGGCAGTAATGGTGTGATAAAAAGGCGAGGTTCCTGTCATGACTGACGAAATGGCAGATGACAGATCAATCTGACGATAGGGATAGAATCCCTGTTCGCATACATATCCATCGTCGAACAGAGCCGGATAGCCGTTACGTAGCTGATCGATAGTGATATTCACTACCAATCTGGGCTTAGCGCCCGTCTGATTCTGCGCCTGCGTACTCAGCGCCAATAAGGCGAGCAGGGTGACATATAGATATCTATTCTTCATTTCTTACGTCTTAACAGCAAACATAGTGCCACAATCGTGATTCCTTCGGCATAGCACTGAAAAAGTGCGCCCAAATAGAATAATGCCAGCATGACTAACTGCACATTCTGCCACAGACGTCGCTTTCCCTTAATCACTGATGGGATGAAGAACAGCGGTAGCGGATTGAACAGCAGCAGGTTGAGATTGAGCGATGTAGTGGGGTGCTGCGAGAAAACCATGATCGTGAGCAGGATACCCACCAGGCCTTGTACGGTCATCAGGAGCACGTCCCACCATTTAGCTATCTTCTTGGTTCTCCACTCAACGAAGATGATGAATAGCGAGAACACCAGCAGAGCGATGGCTATCTGTGTGGGCGACAGGATGAAGTCGGGCTCTATACGCTGTACGCCAGGCGATACTAAGAGGCGTTCCTCCTTAACCAGCGGGCGGTAGGTGCCGTTGGTGTAAATCTGCGCCCGGGCAAAGTCGATCATCAGGTTTGCCGGCAGGAACTCCTGTTGCTCGCGGGTAGTTGGCTGGTCGGCCTTCAAACCCAATAACATATTGTTGCCGAACTTAGACCACACGTGATTGCGGTTACACTCATCAGCCATTTGGCGGAAAGTGGGCTGATAGTCAGCTCTTTCGGCGTATTCCACCTTGCCGTTGATACAACGCTCAATCATGTCGCGCGGCTTGGTAGAGCAGTTATTGTAGAAGAAATTATAGCGGTACACGCGGTTCTCCGGTCGCAGGTTATCCGCCAGGAGTTTCTGCAGCTCGCGTTTCTCATCGTTAGTCAGGTTCAGCACCTGCTCTGTAATACTGCTGCCCCATTTCTGGTAGTAGGGCCAGAAGGATTCGTAAGGGTAGGCAGCCAGTTCGTAGTCGGTAAGACCGAACATGAAGCGCAGGGCGAAATAAGGCTTGCTGAAGCTGAACATACCCCAGTTGAACACCAGATCCTGCTGTGGACCGCTATGCCAACGGATGGCAGAATGACCATAGAGGCTATAGATCTCCTCGTGGGGCGAGCAGGTGAGCAAACTGACTTCGACCGAGTCCATAGGGTCGAATTCGTGCCTGATAGAGTCAGACGTGTAATTTACCAGTTTTGCGTCGTTTTGAGCAAAAACAGGCGTTATATAGCTGACAGTCAGCAAGATAACTGCAGCAAAAAGGCTCTTAATTTTCTTTTCTAAATGTTTCACGATGCAAAAATAACTTATATTTTCGAGGAAAAAGCCATTTCTTCGTTTTTTTTTGATAATTTTGCACGCTGAAATGTTTTTCAACTGAATTAAAAGTATAAATATGAATAAGATTCTCGCCAGTTTTGTCTTGGCAACCTTGACAACATCGGCTTTTGCTCAGAGCAGCACAAACTCTCCTTACAGCCAGTTCGGCTTAGGCGACCTCACAGATCAGAGTGTAGGATTTAATAAAGGTATGAACGGCGTTGGCCTTGCCATGCGCCGTGGCAACGAAGTCAACCCTATGAACCCCGCCTCTTATTCATCGATCGACTCGCTTACCATGCTTTTCGACGCAGGTCTGTCGGGCCAGATCACCAATTTCAATGAGAACGGCACGAAGATGAACGGCAAGAGTGGCGGTTTCGACTATGTGATTGGTTCGTTCCGTGCCTGGAAGAATGTCGGTATATCTTTTGGTGTACTGCCATATTCAAATATCGGTTACAATTATTCGCAGACCGAGACCCTGAACGACCAGGATAAGACCAAGATGAAGACCACCTACGAAGGCGACGGCGGTATGCACCAGCTGTTTGTAGGTACTGGTATCAAGCTGTTCAAGCCTCTGAGCATCGGTGCCAACCTGTCGTACTTCTGGGGCACCTATAACCGCACCATGAGCAGCAGTAGCAGTGCTTCGAACGTGAGCACGATGCAGATGACCTATGGTGCCGACGTGAACAACTACAAGCTCGACCTGGGCATGCAGTTAGAGCTGCCACTGAGCAAGCAGGACCTGCTTACCCTGGGTGCTACCTGGAGCATCGGTCATTCGCTCAAGAGCGATGCCGAGCTGTCGATCATCAACAGCAACTCGAGTATCAGCAAGGCCGATACCACCACCTACAGTGTTGGCAATGCGCTGAGCCTGCCTACAGCCTATGGCGTGGGTATAGCTTACAGCCACAGCAACAACCTGCGTATAGGTGCCGATCTGACCATGCAGAAGTGGGGCAAAATAGACACTCCCGTATTCGATACCAAGACCAATACATACGCCCTGAAGTCGGGTCAGCTGAAGGACAGCTACCGCCTCAATATCGGTGGTGAGTGGACGCCACGCCCCATGGGTCGTAAGTTCCTGGATCGCGTACGCTATCGTGCGGGTGTAGGTATGGCCACACCTTATTATTATATTAACGGTCAGGAGGGTCCCAAGGAGCTGTCGGCCAGCATTGGTTTCGGCATACCCATCATGAACGGCTACAACAACCGTTCGATCCTGAACATCAGCGGTCAGTTTGTACGTCGCTCGGCCGATAATATGATCAAGGAGAGCATGTTCCGCCTGAACATCGGTCTGACATTCAATGAGAGATGGTTCGCCAAGTGGAAGGTAGAATAATCGCCATCGCGGCGTTTGCAGCGATGATATTAGTTGGCTGTACCGAGGTGCAGGAGCACACGGCACCAGCCATTCGCGACCGCGATTCGGTGTCGGTCATGACCTCGTATGGCGTGAATACGCTGATCAGCGACAGCGGCGTAATCAAGTATAAGATAGTGACCGAGCGCTGGGATGTGAACACGGTTAAGAACCCCTCGTACTGGTATTTCGAGCGGGGAGTGTTCTTCGAGCAGTTCGACGAGAAATTCCACGTAGAGGCGTATATCCAGGCCGATACGGCATGGTATTACGACCAGCAGAAGCTGTGGCACCTGCGTGGACGCGTACGTATCCGTAATATCAACGGACTGATATTCCAGAGCGAGGAGCTGTTCTGGGACGGTGTGCGCCACGAAATCTACTCGAACGTGTATTCCAAGGTAACCACGCCCGAACGCAGCATGGAGGGCACGTATTTCCTTTCCGACGAGCACATGTCGCACTATACGGTGAGCAACTCGAAGGGTTCGTTTACCCGCGAGGACATGACTGGCGAGAAACCGGAGAGCGAGGAGCCAAAGGACGGCAAGAAAGCCGATGCCAAGCCCGATACCACACAGGCCTTACAGCCGATGCGACAGCAGTTGCAGAAACACAGGAGGAGCGGACAATGACAATACTGATCATCTGGCTATTGGTTTCGATGCTATTCTCGGCCTTCTTCTCAGGCATGGAGATAGCCTTTGTATCGTCTAATCGCCTGCGTGCCGAGATGGACCGCGAGAAGAACCGTTTCTCGCAGCGTATCATCAAGACCTTCTACCAGCATCCCAATAACTTTGTATCGACCATGCTGGTGGGCAATAACATCTCGCTGGTCATCTATGGTATCCTGTTTGCCCGATTGTTCGACGACACGCTGTTTGCGCCGCTGAGCGACGGTATGCGCGTAACGGCCGACACCCTGTTATCGACCTTTGTGGTGCTGTTTACCGGCGAATTCCTACCCAAATCCATCTTCAAGAATAATCCGAATACCCTGCTCACGGTGTTTGCCGTGCCGGCATGGATCTGCTACGTGGTGCTGTACCCCATCTCGCGCTTTGCCACACTGCTGTCGAAGGGTCTGCTCCGACTGGTGGGCATCCGCATGAAGAACAGCGGCGAGGAGAAGGAGTTTACCAAGGTGGATCTTGACTACCTGGTGCAATCGAGTATCGACAGTGCCGATAATGACGATGAAATCGAGGAGGAAGTAAAGATTTTCCAGAATGCGCTCGACTTCTCGGAGACGAAGATCCGCGACTGTATGGTGCCCCGTACGGAGATCGATGCGGTAGAGGACACCGCCACCATCGAGCAGCTGAAACAGGTGTTTATAGAGAGCGGCCATTCGAAGATCCTGGTGTATCACGAGGATATCGACCACGTGATAGGCTATGTACACTCATCCGACATGTTCCGTCTGGGCAAGAACAACAACCAGCAGAGGGTGATAGACTGTGAGGTGATACGCGAGATATCGTTCGTACCCGAGACGATGCTGGCCTCGAAACTGATGGCGCAGCTGATGCAGCAGAAACGCTCGCTGGCAGTGGTTATCGACGAGTTCGGCGGCACCAGCGGCCTGGTATCGCTCGAGGACATCATGGAGGAGATTACGGGCGAGATTGAGGACGAGCACGACAACACCAACCACGTGGCCAAGCAGTTGGGCGACCATGAGTATATGCTGTCGGCCCGACTGGAGATAGCGAAGGTGAACGAGTTGTTCGATCTCGACCTTCCTGAGAGCGATGAATATATGACGCTGGGCGGCCTGATTCTGCACGAGTACCAGTCGTTCCCGAAGCTGAACGAGGTGGTGAAGATAGGGCGCTACGAGTTTAAAATCATTAAGAATACAGCCACAAAAATCGAGTTGGTGCGCTTAAACATCACGGAATAGCAAATTTTCTACATAAAAATTTCGTTGTTTCGAACAAATTTATTAATTTTGCACCCGTTTTATGAATAATAATTAAAAATTTAAATACATTATGGCAGCATTAGGAAAAATCCGTAAAAGAGGCGTAGCCCTCGTTTGCATTATCGGCTTAGGCCTTTTCGCCTTTATAGCTGAGGAAGCTGTTCGTTCTTGCGAAGCAACGAAGAACCAGCAGCGCCAGCAGATAGGCGAAGTGTTAGGAAACAAAATCAACGTTCAGGAGTTCCAGGCTCTGGTAGATGAGTATCAGGACGTCCTGAAGATCACCCAGAACCGCGACAACTTCTCGGAGGATGAGCTGAACCAGATCAAGGATCAGGTATGGAGTCAGTACGTTAATGAGCAGATCATCAACAACGAGGCTGAGAAGCTCGGTCTCACCGTTACCGATGAGGAGCTTCAGAACATCATGAAGGAGGGTACCAACCCCATGCTGATGCAGAGCCCATTCGTTAACCAGCAGACTGGTCGTTTCGACGTGACCATGCTCACCAAGTTCCTCGACGATTATAAGAAGGCAGGTCAGAACCCTCAGCTGGCTGAGCAGTACCAGGCTATCTACAAGTACTGGCAGTTCATCGAGAAGAACCTGCGCACTCAGACTCTGGCTCAGAAATATCAGACTCTGCTCACCAGCTGTCTGATCTCTAACCCCATCTCAGCCAAGATGGCTTTCGAGGGTCAGAACACCGAGAGCGACATCCAGCTGGCTTCGATTGCTTACTCAAGCATCAACGACAACGATGTAAAGGTTGACGACAAGGATATCAAGGACAAGTACAACGAGAAGAAGGAGATGTTCAAGCAGGACGTAGAGAGCCGCGACATCAAGTATGTTGACTTCCAGGTTGTAGCTTCAGCCGCCGACCGCAAGGAGCTGATGAAGACCATGACCGACGCAGCTACCAAGCTGCAGAGCGGTGCTACTCCAGCCGAGGTGGTTCGCAAGGCTCAGTCGCAGTTCCCCTACAGTGGCTTCGCAGCTACCAAGCGCGCTTATCCTGCTGATATCGCCGCTAAGCTCGACTCAATGGCTGTAGGTCAGACTTCAGCTGTATTCGAGACCGCTTACGATAATACACTCAACGTGGTTAAGCTCATCTCTAAGAGCCAGCAGCCCGACTCTATCGAGTATCGCCAGATTCAGGTGGGCGGTGCTACCGCCGAGGCTGCCAAGAAGACTGCCGACAGCATCTTCACAGCTCTGAAGGGTGGTGCCGACTTCGAGCAGATGGCTCAGAAGTATGGTCAGACCGGTACTAAGCAGTGGCTCACCTCTGCTATGTACGAGGGCAGCAACACCATCGACGAGGATTCAAAGAAGTATCTGAACACTATCAATACACTGGGTGTTAACGATGTGACCAACCTGGAGTTCGCTCAGGGCAACATCATCATCCAGGTAACAAACCGCAAGGCCATGGTCGACAAGTACGATGCCGCTGTGATCAAGCACACCATCGACTTCTCAAAGCAGACTTACTCTGATGCCTACAACAAGTTCAGCCAGTTTGTAAGCGAGAACAAGACCATCGAGGACATGGAGAAGAACGCCGGCAAGTTCGGTTACAAGGTTACTCCACGCCAGGATGTATTCAACTACGAGCACAACGTAGCTGGTCTGCGCAGCACTCGTGAGACCATGAAGTGGCTCTTCGCAGCCAAGGCCGGTGAGGTTAGTCCTCTGTACGAGTGTGGTAACAACGACCACCTGCTGGTAGTAGCGCTGACCAAGGTTAACCCCGTGGGCTATCGCGACATCAACAGCCTGAAGGACATGCTGAAGGCCGAGGTTATCCGTGACAAGAAGTTCGAGCAGATCAAGGCTAAGCTGGCCGGTGTTAACGACCTGGCAGCAGCCAAGGCCAAGGGTGCCCGTATCGACTCAGTGAATCAGATCACCTTCACAGCTCCTGTATTCGTACAGGCCACAGGTGCCTCAGAGCCCGCTCTGGCTGGTGCTGTAGCTGCTACCAAGGCTGGTGCCTTCAGCAAGGCTGTGGTTAAGGGTAACGGTGGAGCTTACCTGTTCAAGGTGCTCAAGAAGAGCAACCGCGAGGGTGCTAAGTTCGATGCTAACCAGTCGGAGCAGATGCTGCAGATGCAGGCCACTCAGGCCGCTCGCATGTTCATGCAGGAGCTCTATCAGAAGGCTGGTGTGGTTGACAACCGTTATCTGTTCTTCTAATAAGAAAACGTGTAGTTAAGAACAACAAAATAGTTTTAGTTCGGGGAAGGTCTCCTGTGAAGGACGCCTTCCCCATTTTTTGTGCTCAATCCTCGGTGCTGCCATCGGGGTTGGGTTCGCCGCCACCGGTGTTGCCGCCTGTCTGCGAGCTGTTATCGCCGCCTGCAGGGGCGCCAGGGTTGGCGTTAGAGCCCTCGCCACCGCCGGTGCTGCCATCGGCCAGCTGAGCGGCTCTCCACTCGGCTACGGCGGTCTGGATGGGCTTCAGTGTCTGCACCTTGCGGTGCTTGCCGTTCACGATTACCTCCTGTGTGTCGATGATGTTGCGGAACTCGAGCGAGCAGTGCTCCTCCTTGAACCGGCGCGAGGTGAGGTTGTCGTTCTCCACGCCGTAGGGCAGGAAACGGATGTGTACGCCTTTCACCACGTCGTTGGGGTCGGCCCCGTCCATGGCCTCGATGTTGATCACGGGCTTGTTCACGTGGCAGGTTGGCATGAAGGTGCCCAGCGGGTCGAGCCTTACAGGCACGCCCTGGCTGATGAGCTCGGGCAGGCACTGGGTGATCTTCTTGAGCACGCCTTCGATGAGCTCCTGACCGTAGATACAGCCGTGGTCGCTCATGTGCTTGGCAAAGCCTCGCAGCGAGAGGGTGGTCTGGGTGTCAACTTCGGGGTAGTACTTGCCGTACCCCGCGTTTTTGGAATTCTTGTTCTTGCGCAAGTTGATTCCGAGTTTAATGTCGTTTGTAGTCATTTTTAGTGTGTTTGTAATAGTATCCGACTACTGTGTACTGCTAACTGCCTCGGGTAGCAGTTTCCCGCCTGGAACTGCATGCATGTGTTCACTATGCAAAGATACGAAAATAAAACGGAAATGCCAAACATTTCCGCAATTATTTTCGCTAATAATCCTTAATTCTGTCAGAGCACAGGCAGGATGTGTTTCCACACGAGGTTGAGCTCGCCCTGCAGGTCTTCCACGTCGGATGTGATGGCTATTACGGCCTGCTTTTCGGGCACTACGATGATGAACTGTCCGCGTGCGCCGTCGGCACGGAAGCAGCCTGGTCGGCAGCGCCACATCTGGTAGCCGTAGCCCTGCATCCAGTCGCTGGTCTCGGTGGTGAGTCCGCGCTCCTCGGCCTGCTCCAGGCGGGTGCCGGGGTTAATGCTCTCCACCTGCTTCTTCGACATCTCGCTGATCCAGTCGGCCGATACCAGCTGCCGGCCGTTCCACAGGCCTTTCTGCAGTATCAGCTGTCCCATCTTGGCCAAGTCCTCGGTCTTCAGGTACAGGCCCCAGCCGCCGGTGTTGATGCCCTGCGGACTCTCGTCCCAGCGTGGCTTGTCGATGTGCAGGGGCTCAAAGAGCCTTGGGGTGAGGTAGTCGACCACCTTCTCGCCGGTCACCTTCTGCACGATGGCCGAGAGCATGTAGGTGCCCATGCTGTTGTAGAGGTAGTATGTGCCTGGCTTGTGGACTACGGGGTGGGCGAGGAATGCCGTCACCCAGTCCTGATCGGCTGTACGGGCGGCGCGTGGCTCCTCGTCGTGGCCGCAGGTCATGGTCAGCAGGTCGCGCACGGTCATGGCCTTGAGGTTGTCGCTCACTTCGGCAGGCAGCTTGTCGGGGAAGAAGTCGATCACCTTGTCGGTGAGTGCCATCTTGCCGTCGGCGATGGCCATTCCCACGGCAGTGGCGGTGAATGTCTTGCTGACCGAGTTGAGGATGTGGGGCACAGTATCGACGCCCTGGCTCTGCCAGCGGCTGTAGATGACGCTGCCCTCCTTGACCACCATCACGCTGTGGATGTCGAGCGAGTCGGCAGCTGCTTCGGTGAGGAAGCCGTCCATGGCCTTAGCCACGCTGCCGGGGGTTTGTGTACGTGGCAGGTCGATGACTTCTGCCGGTTGATTCACTTGTTTGCATGCCGACAATGCTATGAGCATCATCGCAGCTACCATTGCTTTCTTTGTTTTCATATTGGTGCTGATAATAAAAAGATTGTTGTTAATATAGTTTCATAAACTGTCGGTGCAAATATACGACAAAATTTCGAATCGCGCCCTAAAAAATATGCTAAAAATCAACAATTTATCGCAATAAAATTTGGAGTGTAACTAAAATTTAGTTACATTTGCAGCCGTTCATGAAAGAGTATGCCATGAAACAGGTGCTGGAGGATTTACGAGAAGCAGGTTTTATCAAATAACTATAGGAGGAAATGATATGAATACAATGACGTACAAAGGCTATTTAGGATCAGTAGCCTATAGCGAGAAGGACCAGGTGTTCTTCGGAAAGATTGAGGGTATCAACGGCTTGGTGAATTTTGAGGGCGAGAGCGTGAAGGAGCTGACAGAGGCCTTCCACGAGGCTGTGGATGATTATCTGGCTTATTGCGAGGACGAAGGTATCGAGCCCGACAAGAGCTATACCGGCGTGCTGAATGTACGACTAACGCCAGCCATCCATCGCCAGATAGCCATGTTGGCCCTGCAGGCTGGCCTCTCTATCAATGCATATATCAAGGATGCCCTGGAAGAGAAAGTAGAAATGGCATCAGCCAAATAGCACCGACAGCTCCGCACCCAGGCACTAACCCCGCTTTAGTATGATACTATCGCGGGGTTAGTATTAGGGTAGAGGGGCGGTAGCTTTCTTTGAGTTTTCGACGGGGCGCAGAACAATCGTAAACATCTATTAATCAAGTACTTAAATATACGCTTTTGAGTTTTTGGGTATCTTACACTATAAAATTATTTTTTCAGTTATAAAAAAATAGAGGTTTTTAGCCTTAAAACCTCCAAAAACTCAAATCAACCGTCGGAAAAGCCGTCTGTACGGGCTTTTCAGCTCATCAGACGGCTTGACAAAAACTCAAAATCCACTCAAATCATTCGGGTTATGGCGGCACATGCCGCTGCTGCTGCAGATAATCGGCGATATCGAACTTCAACGCTCCCTCGGGCGCTTTCTGCTCACAGATATCGAAGACGGTGAAGTTAGCCAGATCGGCCATCTGGCAGATCTTTGCCCGCCACTCGCTGATGGCATCACGGTCGGGGATGACAATCACATTGCGACCACGCAATGGCTGGAGCACATCGCGACGCAGCATCGCCTTGTTGCCCGTGGCTATCCATGTGAACCGAGGAAAGGCCAGTGCACCGAATAAGGCATTCTTAGGACTCTCAACAAGCGCCACTACACTCTCAGGATATCGGTTGAGCAGATGTTCACCAAACATGCAGGTTGAACTCAAACGGGCCTCCTTAGGCAGACGCCCCTCACGCATCCAGATACTGCCCAGCCAGAAACACGAATGCGGCGTGCAATGGGCAAAACGCGGCGACTGCGGGTCGGTATCGTAGTGCTGCACCTTCAGGTTGCATACACGGCCATGCTTGTCGATACTTGGGAACACCGTACAATTGTCGTGGCCATTCATCGTATAGCAGCCGATACGATACTCTTCCGTGATCCAGCCCACGGCTTCAGGCCGGAACATCTGCATCAGGCACTGGCACAGCGAATTCTCTGCCGACACCAGCTCATCTACCATCTGAGTGGGGATGTAGGTGAAGCCCGACGCAACAGCCCTCTCCACAGGCTTAGGCTTGGGTCGCAGCCAGTAACCACGCGCCGATGTGGTACTGATACCATACTCGTTCGACAGCCACTGGCATGCTTCGACAAACGTCCATCCCTCGTGCTGCATCACAAAGCTGATCACACTACCGCTCTTGCCGCAGGCATAACAGTGGCAGTGGTTCTCGTTAGTGCGATGATAGAGCACCAACGAGGGATTCGAATCGTCGTGCCACGGACAGAGTGTAAGATACAGACTACCCGTTTTTCTGACACTACCCAGGCGTTTGGCAACATCCACGATTGAGATGTTATTGATTCTTTCCAAATCAAAATGTTGATGCTGCTGATTCATTGCTGTGTGAGTTTAAGTTTGAAACGTACGATATTGCCATAGTCTTCACGCACGAAGATACCAGAGAGTCGCTCATAGAACTTCTGCTTGCCAGTGGGCTTGAGCGCCGAACCGGCACAGTAATTGCGATAGGCGGTGTAGATTTCCTGCCCATTAGTAGCATATTCACACGACTCACATATCTCGCTTGCAAACAGTAGCACGTTGTCTGAAAGCAGGCGATAGCGCTCAAGTGCCTTCTCGCAGTTCTCGCTTCGGGTGAACTCACTACGGGCCATCAATCCTGGCAGCGCCCGTAGCACCCAGTTCAGGATACCCGGCAGTTCGCCTTTCAGTTTGTCGGCCAGATGGCGATCCACTTCCTCCTTCGGAATCGTCACCTCATAGCTCAGAATCAGTAATCGGCGGAAATAGCCGAAGGTATTCTCAGCTCGTGGCAGGTCGTTGAAAGCCGCCAGAACCTTACCGTAGTCATTGGTTTCACGCGGATCGACATACAAACGCTTCATCGTCACTCGCTCACCACTCGTCAACTGTTTCAGTACATTCGGGTTAACATCGCGTCCGCTCTCAGTCGAGATGTTAAGCATCTTACCCTCAAAACCAGCCCGTTTCACATCATCGTTTGTCAGGTCGGATAGCGACAGGTAGCTAACGTTCATCGAGCCCAGCAGCGCCTCGATCACCTCGAGCGTCACACTCTTGCCATTCTGCCCCGAACCAAACAGCCATAGCATCTTTTCGAACCGGTGGTGCTTCATCAGGCAGTAGCCTATAAACTCGGAAAGTATCAGCTGAGCCTCAGCTTCGGGCAGTACACGATCCAGGAACTGCTGCCACAGAGGGCACTCAGCCTGCCTGTCGTAAACATAAGGCAGGGTATGTGTGAACAGGTCCTCCTTGCGATGTTCGCGCAGTTTGACTATACCATCGCTATTCACAACCAGCGTACCATTGCGGACATTTGCCCACGCCTCGCCATCGGGAACCGCCATGCAGCGATACTTCGACAGGTTATAGCCCAGACCCTCGATGAGCGACTTCATGAATACATGATTTACCAGCAGCGACTCGGGCACACCACAGCGACTGGCACATAAACTGACAAAGTCTATCCACTGTTGCGCTGGCACAGACTGCCAATGGCTAACCGTATAGACGAGTATGTGCTGACTACTCCTGGCCTTCTCGTCATACTCACGGCACCACAAACGGTCATCGGCAACACGACGTATCTCATTGATAACCAACTCACGAAGCGCTGGTTGCCACTGTTTACCCGACATCAGCTGAATGATGCCTTGTTCGTTCGAAACTACACCGGCAGCAATCGTGGACAATGTGATACTTACTAACTGGGATTCGCGCGCCTGGCGCTGAGTTTCCAACTCGTCAGCCTTTGCTGACATTTCCTGCTCAAAAGAGCTCAATTCATTTTTAGTTTCTTCCATGATTGTATTTTTTAGGAAGGTTAATGGTCTAACACGCCGCCTCATAGACCAACTTTCAGAGGGGCAGTGGTCTGTGCTTAGGTTATTAATTCCACGTGGGGCAAATTTAAGAACTTTATCACAAAAGGTAAAATAATATAACGCAAATCAATTGTTAAACAAGTTTAATAGCAAATCTAAGTTAAAATCTGAAATATAATCAATTATATTTTGCAACATATTTGGAAATATCGGCTTCACCATTAAAGAATATTTAACTATATATATTTGGAAATGTATAACAATTTTCGTATCTTTGTACATGAAATAACACGTGGCCCAAACCACCTGATTAACCCTATTTATTCACTTTTTAAACACATCAAGATTATGAACAAAACAACGAAAACGATCCTGCAGATCCTGAGCTATGTCATCACACTGTTGCTGGGCGGAGCCGGCGGAGCTGCTATCTGATTAACCACTACATCCTCTACAACATGGAACACACAGCTTTCAGAATCTCTCAGTACGCTTGTGCCGTGCTGCTCATCGTGAGCAGCATAGCACTCGTAAGCTACCAGGTAGTGGAAATCAACGACGTGGCAGGCGGACTGCTTTACTACGTCGCACAGTCCTTCCTACTGGCAGCATCCATCTTCGGACTCAACCACTATGTCAACCTCATCAGGAAAACACACTGAATCATGAACACACCAAGAGGCATACGCAACTGCAACCCCCTGAACATACGCCGCAGCACCAACCACTGGCAAGGCATGCGACAGGAGCAGAACGACCCGCAGTTCTGCCAGTTCGACACCATGGAGTGGGGATGGCGCGCAGCCTTCCGACTGCTCACCCATACCTATTATATCAAGTACCAGCTCGGCACCATCGCCGCCATCGTGCGCAAATGGGCACCAGCCACCGAGAACAACACCCAGGCTTACATAGCCAGTGTGGCCCGACTCACCGGCATCGGTCCCAACGAACCCTTAGGCAGCCCCGCTGCCGAACCCGCCCGATGGATGATGCTGGCCATGGCCATGGCCGTACACGAGTGCGGAACAAACACCATCGACGCGCTCCCCATGCTGCGCGGATGGGCACTGAATAACCCCTGAAAAAAAAATTGCATGTTTTGGTATATCCATACATTTTTTTTTGTATCTTTGTACCCACAAAGAGAGAGAGAAATGAATCGATTACTTAAATCCATATTATCAACAGCCAGGATACCTTTAGGTATGCTATTGATTATCACGTCGTTAGCAGCGTGCCAAGTCGGCTACAGACAGCAGGCTGCCAAGCAAGAAGGCCCTGTGTACGACAAGCTCAGAGTACGAATGAAAACACTCGAATACTTCTACAACAACGATCAGAACGACTCGCTCGAGGCCGCCGTACCCGAATATATGGAAAACTGCAAGAACCACAGGCAGTGGCGACTATACTACCTGGCATGGAACCTGCTGGGACAATCCTACGCCTTCGCAGCCGAGTACGACCAGGCCAACCACATAGCACACGCCATGCAAACCGACGGCCAGAAACGCGGCATCGCGCTCGGACAGGTAAAGGGACTGGCACTGCTGGCCATGATAGCCAGCCTGCAGAACAACTACGAGGAAGCAGAACGCTACTGGCACGAGGCCATCGACACCTACGACCCCGAATACGGCGACAGATCAACCCGCATGAACCTGTACTACCGGCTCACCGAGACACAACTGCTGAAGGAGGCACCCGTTGAGCAGGTGGACTCGGCACTCAAACAGTGGAAGACCGTACTCGACGAGGAAGACCCCGACAAGGAGATCGACATCTGGCAATTCAACTACTATAACACCCTGGTCGACTATCTCATCGCCAACCATCAGTTCGACGATGCCATAGCAGCCATCGACTCGGCCGAGCTCTATCCGGCTGCCAACCTGCCATCCAACAAGATGAACCTGATCATCGACCGCAGCACCGTGCACACCCATCTGCACCACAACAGCGAGGCCATGACCTGTCTCGACAAGCATCAGCACATCATCGACAGCATGAAGCAGGCCGGCAAACAAGTGAGCAACCAGCACCAGATCAATCACGACGGCGTGCTACACGCCCTGCTCGCACAGATGGGCCGCTACCAGGAAGCCTACGCCATCAAACTGCGCTACGACAGCCTCGAAAAAGTGATGGCCGACATAGCCACCCGACAGCAACAGATGGAGCTCAACAAGCACTACGACGTTGACGAGATGCGCCGCCAGAACCAGCAGCTGCAGCAGCGCTCACGGTTCACCACCGGCGGTGTGGCCATGGTGCTCGGCATCATCGCCATGCTCGTATTCCTCACCACCAGCAACCGCTGGCGACACACACTCGAGGTAAAGAACCGGCAGCTGGAGCGCGAACGCAACGTGGTGGTGGCACAGAACCGACAGCTGGCCGTGGAGCGCGACCGCGCCGAGACAGCATCGCGCGCCAAGACCGCCTTCCTGCAGAGCATGACACACGAGATACGTACACCGCTCAACGCCATCAGCGGCTTTACACAGGTGCTCGCCATGACCGGGCTCAACCTGCCCGAAAACGAACGTCAGGACTTCAGCAACCGTATCCAGGACAACACCCGGCTGCTCACCAACATACTCGACGACATGATCCTGATATCCAACATGGAGGGTAACAACGCACTGCCTCAAGCCGAACCTTGCGTACCACTGATGATGATAACAGGCGCTACCGAGGCCATCGCACAGCAAGTGGCCAAAGGCGTTACCATCGACAGCCAGTGCAACATACCCGCCGAGGAGACACTGATGTCCCACCCACGACTGATAGGCATCATCATCTCGAAACTGCTCGACAATGCAGCCAAGTTCACCAAGCAGGGCCACATCACGCTGAGCCTGAACCGCGAGGCCGACAAGCTACACTTTGCAGTGACCGATACCGGCTGCGGCATACCAGCCGACAAGAGCGAAGCCATATTCGAACGCTTCACCAAGCTCGACAGCTTTACCCAGGGCACCGGACTCGGACTATCCGTAGCCCGCATGGTAGCCGAACACATGGGCGGCACACTTACACTCGACACCAATTACACCGGAGGCGCTAAATTCGACCTCATCATACCCTATACCGCAAACGCATGAAAGAAAGATTCCTTGCAATGTTAGGCTTCTCGCTGCAGCGCGACAGCCTGAAGACCGAGATCATATCGGGCATAACCACCTTTATCACCATGGTGTATATCCTCGCGCTCATGCCCGTCATCTTCGGACCGCTGGCCGATCTGGGATTCCCCATCGACTCGCTGTTCACTGCCACTGCCATCTCGGCCATCGTAGGCACACTGTTCATGGCGTTCATCGCACGCCGTCCATTCGGACTGGCACCCGGACTGGCACTCAACACCTTCTTCGTTGAGACCGTATGCCTCGCACTGGGCTACCCCTGGCAGTTCGCACTCACAGCCGTACTCGTTGAGGGACTGCTCTTCGTGCTCATCTGCGTGAGCAACCTCCGACAGATCATCTTCGAGATGGTGCCCACATCGCTCAAGTACGCCTTCGCTGCCGGCATAGGCTTCTTCGTGGCCATGATCGGATTCAAGAATAGCGGCATCCTGGCCGAAGGAACCATCTTCAACCACATGGAGACCCTCATCACGCCATCGTCGCTGCTCTTCCTCTTAGGACTGATACTCACAGGACTGTTCACCGCGTTCCACGTCAAAGGCGGACTGCTGATGGGCATCTGCATCATCACCGTGCTGGGTGTGCCCTTCGGTGTCACCGTCATCCCTCACGAGGTGTTCTCGCTGCCACCATCGCCAGCACCGCTGTTCTGTCAGTTCTCACTCCACTACCTGATGATGCCCGACTTCTGGGTATGCGTCATGACGATGCTCTTCTTCGACGTGTTCGACACCCTGGGAACCGTGGTAGGTGTGATGGCCAGCTCGGGCATCATCCGTAAGAGCGGACGAATACCCCACATGCGCAGCATCATGCTGAGCGACGCCCTTGCCACCGTTACAGGTGCATGCTTCGGCTGCAGCACCATCACCACCTATGTAGAGAGTGCCACCGGCTTTGCCGAAGGCGGACGTACAGGTGTTTCGGCCTTTGTAACAGCCATCTGTTTTGCCCTCAGCCTGTTTCTCGCCCCCGTGTTCTTAGCCATCCCTGCAGCTGCCACATCGCCAGTGATGGTTGTAGCAGGATTCTTCCTCTTCGGCGTGGTGCGCCACATCAAGCTCACCTTCAACCTCGAGGCCATGCCCGCCTTCCTCACCATCCTCCTCATGCCCATCACCGGCAGCATCTCGGATGGTATCCTGACGGGGTTGATATCGTATATCATCCTATCGTACACCTACGATATCATGGGCCGCATCAAGAAATCCAAAAGACAATCCTGAGTCTTCAGGATTCTCCCAAGGCCTTCCCTTCACAATCAGGGCATCAAAGCCCTGGCGTGGGTTTTCTTAATGGGGGCAAGCCCCCAAACCCCGCGCACTTCGTGCGCCATTAACCGCACTTCGTACTACATGTTTCTCGTGATAAATCACTCGAAAACATTCCGCACGAGGAGGTCTTTATGTGTACCGGCCTCCGAGCTCAGGACGTTTTCGCACCTTTCTTTGTTTCGTTTCTTTCAGTGATGAAAGAAATGAAAATAAAAAAGCTCCCTGAAATCAGGGAGCCTTAGTAGATATTACTGAATACCACGTTCACGAAGTTTCTCCTGCCAGCGCCAGGCTGTACGCAGAATCTCATCAGTTGGCGTCTCTGCCTTCCAGCCAAGCACCTTGTTGGCCTTATCGACATTACCCCATACCTGCTCGATATCGCCCTCACGACGTGGAGCGTAGGTCCAGTTAACCTTCACGCCGGTAGCCTTCTCGAAGCCCTCTACAACCTCGAGTGTTGACAGCCCCTTACCGGTACCGATATTGAACACCTCAACAGCCTCGCACTCAGGCTTGTCGAGCACACGCTCCATAGCCTTCACGTGAGCCTTAGCCAGATCCACTACATAGATATAGTCGCGGATACAGGTCTTATCAGGTGTGTTGTAGTCGTTACCGAAGATCTTCAGCTGCTCACGGATACCCATAGCAGTCTGGGTAACGAATGGGATAAGGTTCATGGGCACACCGTTAGGCAACTCACCGATGAGTGCTGATGGATGTGCACCGATGGGGTTGAAGTAACGCAGGATGATACTCTTGATAGGCGCACCCGAGTGGATATAATCCTGGATGATCTCCTCGTTCACCTGCTTGGTGTTGCCATAAGGACTCATGGCCTTCTGGATGGGTGCATTCTCTGTAACAGGCAGATTCTCGGCAGCGGGCTGACCGTAAACGGTGCAGCTTGAAGAGAAGATGATACCCTTCACGTCGTACTTTGGCATGAGCTCCAGCAGATTGATGAGCGATGTCAGGTTGTTGCGATAGTAGAGCAGGGGCTTCTCTACGCTCTCACCTACAGCCTTTGATGCGGCAAAGTGGATGATACCCTCAATCTTGGGGTACTTCTTGAATACGCCCTCAACCGCCTCGAAATCGCAGCAGTCAACCTGCTCGAAAGCTGGACGGATGCCAGTAATCTTCTCGATACCGTCGACAACATTGGCATTAGAGTTTGACAGATTGTCGATGATGACTACTTCGTAGCCTGCTTCCTGCAGTTCTACGGTGGTGTGACTACCGATAAAACCGGTTCCACCAGTTACAAGGATTGTTTGTTTCATAATGCTTTAAATTATATTGACATAGTTGTTCTAAATGTTCCTTTTTGATCGAATTCATCGAGTGGGAGAGGCGCTTTCGACAGCGCAAACAGAGTTGACCCAGAGCCCGACATGGCAGCGTAGGTGGCTCCCAACGCATACAGGCGCTCCTTCACGGCACCTAACTCGGGATGGATAGCAAACACGCTCTCCTCGAAATCATTGGTCAGGCGACCGCGCCACGCTTCTACAGGCATCTGAACCACCTCGCGACAGTTCTCAGCTGGATAATGCGGCTTGATGAGCGAGAAAGCCTCCTTGGTAGATACCGGAATATCTGGTCGAACCAACGATAGATACCACCCTGACAATGAAAGACTTATGGGCTGCAGTTTCTCACCTATACCCTCAGCATAGCAAGGCTTGTTGACGATAAAGAACGCGCAGTCGGCACCTAAGCGGGCAGCATAGTCTATCATCTGCTGTTCGGTGAGTCCTAACTGGCAGAGCTCGTTGAGCAGGGTGATCATAAACCCGCAGTCGCTCGAGCCACCACCCATACCGGCCTGTGTGGGGATACCTTTATATAAATGCGCGTGTACGCGAGGCATCTGGGGGAAATCGGCCTTCAACAGGTTGTAGGCACGCACCACCAGGTTGCGCTGCTCATCGCCGTCGATCTGGATGTTCGACACCTTCAGATCGCAATCAAACTGCGACGGAAATGCCGGATCCATCGGATAAACCTCGAGTGCATCCTGTATGGGCACAGGGAAGAACACCGTCTGCAGGTTATGATAACCATCAGGACGCTTCTCTACCACATTCAGTCCGAGATTGATCTTTGCTATGGGAAATGTTATCATTAAAGATTAACCATTAAAGATTAAACATTATTCTTGGGGGCTTTGGGCTTACCTTGGGGCTTGCCTTTACCTTGGCCGTTTCCGTGGCCTTTACCCTTGCCATTGCCATGACCGTGACCTTTGGAGTGCCAACGACCATTACGACGGCTGGTAGGCTTTTTCTCACGCTTCTTGTATTCTGGAGCATCGCCTAAGCCCTCGGGCAGAGGCATCTTCTCAACCTCCTTACCCAGGAAGTGCTCGATGCTCTGGAAACGGTATATATCAGTATCGCTGACAAACGTGATGGCCTCGCCATCGCGATCGGCACGGGCCGTACGACCGATACGGTGTACATAGTCCTCAGAGTCGCTGGGCACATCGTAGTTGATGACCAGACGGATATCGTCGATGTCGATACCACGCGCCACGATGTCGGTGGCTACCAGCACGTCGGTCTGTCCGGCCTTGAAGCGGTACATGGCCTCATCGCGCTCCTGCTGCGAGAGGTCGCTGTGCATCTGGTCGCAGTTCACGTGCATCGACTTGAGCTTACGGGTTACCTCCTTCACACGCTCCTTCTTGCCCGAGAAGATGATGACGCGCTTCAGGTCGCCCTTCTTGAAGATATCCTGGATAATCTTCAGCTTCTGTGGCTCGTAGCACACATAGGCCATCTGATGAATCTTCTCGGCAGGCTTCGATACGGCTATCTTCACCTCAACAGGGTCGTTGAGCAACTGTACGGCCAACTCACGGATCTTCTTCGGCATAGTGGCCGAGAACATGATGCGCTGACAGTCATTGGGCAGCTCCTTCACAATCTTCATGATGTCGTCGATGAAACCCATATCGAGCATGCGGTCGGCCTCATCGAGCACAAAGAACGAGCAGCGCGACAAGTCGAGATTACCCACCTTCAGATGGCTCAGTAATCTACCTGGAGTGGCTATCATCACATCGGCACCCATACGCATGGAGCGTAGCTCCTGGTCGTAGCGGTTACCATCGTTACCACCATAAACAGCCACACTGCTCACATCGTCGAGATAATAACCGAAGCCCTGCATGGCCTGGTCAATCTGCTGTGCCAGCTCGCGTGTAGGCGACATAATCACAGCGTTGACGGCATCCTTAGGGAAGTTACCATCATCGAGTTCAGAGAGTATCGGCAACAGATAGGCTGCCGTCTTTCCTGTTCCTGTCTGAGCAATACCCAGCACATCGTAACCATCCAGAATCTCAGGAATGCATCGCTCCTGGATAGGTGTCATTTCATCGAAGTGCATGTCGTAAAGCGCATCGAGGATATTATCGTTCAAATATGTTTCTTCAAATTTCATTAATCACTATTCACTTTTCACTATTCACTAATCACTATTCACTCTTAATTCGGTGCTTGCCTGAAGCAGAAGTATGCAATAAAGCAATATAATATATTAGGTATCCACGCTGCCAGCATAGCCGGTGTATCGGCATTGATGGCAAAGGTGGCACTGATGGTCTGCAACAGGATGTAACCAAACGAGAGCGCCAGTCCGATACCCAGATAGAGACCCATACCGCCCTTACGCTTACGACTGGAGAGCGACACACCTATCAGCGTCAGGATAAACGAGGCAAACGAGGTTGCTATGCGTTTGTGGTATTCCACCTCGTACTGCACCACATTCTGCGAACCACGCTCCACCTGCTTGCCGATATAGTTACGCAGCTCGGTGATGGTGAGCGTCTCCTGCTGACCCTTCGAGAAAACCAAATCCATCGGTTCCATCTGGATCAATGTGTCGATGACAGCACCCGACTGAATCTCCTCGCGCAGGCCTTTCAATGTACGTATCTTATACGACTGCGCCTTCCAGTGGTAGCGCGAGTCGCTGATACTGTCGTAACGGATCACAGAGGCTGTCATATGGCTCACCAGCTTCTTGTTCTCAAACTTATCGAGCGAGAAGCCATAGCCCGTATGCGTCTGGTCGTCGTACTGCTGGATATAGGCTATCACACCAGGCGACACCATCAGCTGTACATTGCTGGCAGAGAGCGAACGCTTCTTGTTCTTGTACTTCGACTCGAACTCCATCTTGATCTGGTTGCCCTTCGGAATCACATAGCCGCCAAGATAGAAGTTAACCGCAGCTATGAGTGCCGCAGACACCATATACGGGCGCAACAGGCGCTTAAAACTAACGCCAGCTGCCAACATAGCGATGACCTCGGAATTGCCCGCCAGCTTCGATGTAAAGAAGATGACGGCAATAAAAACGAACAACGGCGAGAACAGATTGGCGAAGTAGGGGATGAAGTTGGCATAATAGTCGAACACAATCGCCTTGAGTGGAGCGTTGTAGGTCGTAAACTTGGCAAGGTTCTCGTTGACATCAAACACAATCGAGATCGAGATGATCAGAATGATCGAGAAAATGTAGGTACCGATAAACTTGGCGATGATATAGCGGTCCAGCCGTTTCAGCAACCGAAACGGATTCAGGTACTTCAGGCATCGCAGACACTTCAGCCATCGCAGCCAGGTTCCTATCTTACGCAAACCTTCTTTCATCGTCTACGTCCTAATTGATCGATTACACTACGTTTCCACTGTACGAAGTCGCCGGCAATAATGTGCTGGCGGGCATCGCCTACCAGGCGCAGATAGAACGCAAGGTTGTGAATCGAGGCAATCTGCATGGCCAGCAACTCCTGAGCCTTGAACAGATGGTGCAGGTAGGCCTTACTATGGATACGGTCAATCTCACAGCCATCGGGATCGATAGGTGAGAAGTCGTTCTCCCACTTCTTGTTACGCATGTTCATTGTGCCCTCATAGGTGAAGAGCATGGCGTTACGACCATTACGGGTTGGCATCACGCAGTCGAACATATCGACACCGCGCTCAATACCTTCGAGGATGTTCTGAGGCGTTCCTACACCCATCAGATAACGAGGACGGTCCTTTGGCAGGATGTCGTTCACCACCTCGATCATCTCGTACATCACCTCGGTAGGCTCGCCTACAGCCAGTCCGCCGATAGAGGCACCACCACCGTCGTTCAGACGGCTCAGCACATCGCAAACGTGCTTGGCAGCGTCCTGGCGAAGGTCCTTATAGGTACAGCCCTGTACGATAGGGAACAGGGTCTGCTTGTAGCCATACAAGGGCTCGGTCTCATTGAATCGCTTCACGCAGCGTTCTAACCAGCGCTGAGTCAGGCGCAGACTGTTCTCGGCATATTTGTAGTCGCTCTGGCCTGGTGGGCACTCATCGAATGCCATCATGATATCAGCACCTATCACACGCTCGGTATCCATCACATTCTCCGGTGTAAAGATGTGCTTCGAGCCATCGATATGACTACGGAACTCACAACCCTCCTCACGGAGCTTACGGATACCTGTCAACGAGAATACCTGGAAACCGCCCGAATCGGTCAGGATAGGACGATCCCATGTATTGAACTTGTGTAAACCGCCTGCCTGTCGGAGGATATCCAGACCGGGACGGAGATACAGGTGATAGGTATTACCTAAGATAATCTGTGCCTTGACCTGCTCACGCAGCTCACTGAAGTGAACACCCTTCACACTACCCACCGTACCAACTGGCATGAAGATAGGTGTCTGGATCTGTCCGTGATCGGTTGTAATCAATCCTGCTCGGGCGTCACTGGCTGTATCTGTATGTTGTACTTCAAATTTCATCTATTTGTATCTCTGTATGGAGATTATTATTTCTTTTTGTCGTTTTCTTCGGGAATAGTAAAATCAAGGGGAGCCTTCACAATCTCATCTGTCAGGGCAAAATCCCATACGTCCTGAACATTCTCCACATAGTGGAAGTTAACACCCTTCAGATAGATATCGGGAATCTCAAGGATATCCTTCTCGTTCTCCTGGCACATCACGATATCAGTGATACCAGCACGCTTGGCGGCCAGAATCTTCTCCTTGATACCGCCTACGGGCAGCACCTTACCACGCAAGGTGATCTCGCCTGTCATCGCTGTATTCTTGCGCACCTTACGCTGGGTGAGGGCAGAGGCAATCGATGTAGCAATAGTGATACCGGCCGAAGGACCATCCTTAGGCGTAGCACCCTCTGGCACGTGGATATGGATGTTCCAGTTGTCAAAGATGCGATAGTCGATGTGCAGAGTCTCGGCATGTGCTTTCACATACTCGAGGGCCAGAATAGCCGATTCCTTCATGACATCACCCAGATTACCGGTCAGCGTAAGCTTTGAGCCCTTACCCTTGGACAGTGAGGTCTCAATAAACAGTATCTCACCACCTACTGAGGTCCATGCCAGTCCAGTTACCACACCAGCATAGTCGTTACCCTGATAGATATCACGATAGAATGGTGGTTTTCCGAGCAGATCCTCCAGTTCATTAGGGGTAATCTTATTATACTCCATCTCTTTGTCAATCTGAAGCTTAAAGGCTATCTTACGCAGAGCCTTGTTAATCTGCTTCTCAAGCTGGCGCACACCGCTTTCACGGGTATAACGCTCAATGATCATTTCGATGGCTGCCTTATTGAATCTGGGCTTTATTTCTGGGATATTCAAACCAGTATTCTCAAGTTCGCGCGGAATCAAGTGACGCTTTACTATTTCAATCTTTTCCTCTGTAATATAACCACTTACGTCGATAATCTCCATACGGTCGAGTAGGGGACGTGGAATGGTACTCAGATTGTTAGCCGTAGCAATGAACAGCACCTTTGAAAGGTCGTAGTCCACGTCGAGATAGTTGTCGTGGAAGGCGTTGTTCTGCTCTGGGTCAAGCACTTCGAGCATCGCCGATGCCGGGTCACCATTGTGGGTATTCTGAGTCACCTTGTCAATCTCATCGAGAATGAATACGGGATTGCTGGAGCCTGCCTTCTGGATACTCTTAATAATACGACCAGGCATAGCACCGATATAGGTACGACGGTGTCCACGAATCTCAGCCTCGTCGTGCAGTCCACCTAACGATACACGCACATACTTACGCTTCATGGCTGATGCAATCGACTTACCCAATGAGGTCTTACCAACGCCTGGAGGACCATAAAGACATAGGATAGGGGACTTCAGGTCGCCACGCAGGGCGAGAACGGCCATATACTCCAGAATACGCTCCTTGACCTTCTCCATACCATAGTGTTCCTTATCAAGGATCTTCTGTGCACGTTTCAGATCCAGGTCATCCTCAGTATATTCGCCCCAAGGCAGATTAACCAGCGTCTGAAGATAAGTCAGTTGTACATTGTACTCCGGACTCTGAGGATTAAGATTATCGAGCTTGTCGCACTCCTTACGGAAGAGTCTCCCCATCTCTAACGACCACAACTTGTATCTGGCCTTGCGAAGCAATTCGCGCTTCTCGGGCGATTCACCATTGCCCATCTCTGCCTGCAGATTCTTAATCTGTTGCTGCAGGAAGTAGTTGCGCTGCTGCTCGTCGATATCCTCACGGGTCTTATTACGGATTTCGGCCTTTAGGTTCTGCAGGTTTATCTCTCGGTTCAACAGTTTCATCGTCATAAACAGACGCTCCTTAACCGAAGACGCCTCAAGCAGGGCCTGCTTCTCCTTGTAATTAAACGGCAGATTGGTGCATACAAAGTTCAGCACCATCACATCGTTAGAGATGTTCTTAATTGCGAAATTAGCCTCATCAGGAATCTCATCAGACATCGAGATATACTTGTTGACCATATCGCGAAGATCACCTATGGCAGTTTTAAACTCGCGATCCTTCTTCTCGGGCTGAACCTCCGCAATGGGAGTAACATTACCCTCGAGATAAGGCGAGGTCTTGGTTATCTCATAAAGTTCAAAGCGTCCGAATCCCTGAATAATAGCCGTCACATTGCCATTTGGGAGAGATAGAATCTTCATCACCTTGGCATAAACACCCACAGGATACAGATCCTCCAACACAGGAGAATCAATCTCTGGATCACGCTGAGCTACAACACCGAAAATAAGACCCTTGCGTTCTGCCTTTTCAACTAAAGCCTTGCTGGTTTGGCGTCCAATCAGGACTGGCGTCACAACACCAGGAAACAGAACCATATTTCGCAATGCAAGAATGGGTACTTGGCTTGGAGTGTGAACATTCAAAAAATCATTGAAATCTCCATCGATATCAGCAATCATCGAAAATGCTGAATTGTTATTCTGATTACTCATTTGCTATTTTATTAGTTTGGGGTGCAAAGTTACTAATAATAATTAAGAATTAAGAAAGAAAGCCTGATTATTTACAAATAATTAGTATCTTTGCAGCGATTATGAGTAAAAATAGCTTTCAATTCAAACAATTCACGATTAATCAGGAACATTGTGCCATGAAGGTTGGCACAGATGGGACTTTACTGGGCGCTTGGGCTCAAGCGCCACAAGGACAGTCAAGAATATTGGATATTGGGACAGGCACTGGACTTATGGCACTCATGATGGCTCAACGCTATCCAGACGCTATCGTTCATGGAATCGACATCGACCCAGACGCAGCAAGTCAAGCAGAAGAAAATGTCACGAATTCTCCATTCGCGAAGAAGATTATGATAAATAGAGGAGATGCTACTAAAATTAACGACAGCATAGGGTATGACGCCATCGTCTGCAACCCTCCATATTTCGTAGATTCTCTCACATGCCCACAAGAGCAGCGTACACTGGCCAGGCACACTGTCACGCTGAACTACACATCACTGATTCAGACTGCGAAAAGACTATTAAAAGACAACGGAATTCTATCCGTAATCATACCATCCGAAAACAGCGATGATATTGAGACTACAGCCGCATTAGAAGGTTTGTTTATCACAAGAATATGCCTCATCAAAACCACACCAAATAAACTGCCAAAACGCCAACTGGTTGAGATCAGGAAAGTTCCTGCAAATCATATAGATTTTCACGAAGAAGTATTAGAAATAGCTCCAGGACAAAGAAGTGACTGGTATCAACAACTCACCAAAGATTTCTATATTAAATAATTGACAATATCAAGAGTTGATTATTGAAATTACATAGGCCTGATTATTCATCAGATAATGCTGCTCTTTAAATCACAAAGTAGACTATATAACATAGTAGGCCCGAAATAGATATGAATCCATATCACCTATTTATCATAATGCCAATTCTAATGTCATATGCTTCACAAAAAAAATAGCCTCTAGAACACATAATTCCAGAGGCTTGTATAGATCAATGTTGGTGCCGGATTTAGAATGGCAGGTCGTCAGAAGATCCCTCGCTTACAGGCTCCTGTGCTGGTGGAAATGGTGATGTGGCTTCAGAAGGAGCTGCAGCCTGAGGAGTTGCAGCAGGCTGCTGACCACGAATAACATTGTATGCACGAACATCATTATACCAACGACCATTGTATTCACGAGCATCAATATCAAACTGAATTGTCAACTCGTCACCGTTCTGGATATTGAACTGATTAATTCTGTCTTCTCCAAAAACATTGAATACACAACGCTTAGGATACTGACCAGGAACCTCTATAACGTACTCCTGAGTCTTCCATGAATTACCTGTGCGGGCAGAAACGCCGCCACGGGCTTCCATAACGGCAATGATTTTTCCTGTTAATTCCATTATCTTTTTTGTTTTTATTTGTTGAATTTATCGTTTTCAGTGTGCGAAATTACTAAAAATAGTTTGAATAAAGAACTTTTCTGCCTTTTTTTTTGCTCATTACAACTTTTTTTTGTAATTTTGTACTCAATAATATAATATGTAGAATAATAAAATAACTATAAACTATGCGTTTTACATTATCAAGTACAGCACTGAGCTCTAAGCTCACGGCATTATCGAGAGTAATTAACAGTAAGAATGCACTCCCTATTCTGGGTGATTTCTTATTTGAGATCGACAACAATATCCTGTATCTGACAGCGTCAGACTCGGAGAATGTCATGAAGACTCAGCTTGAATTGACAAATAGCGAAGGAAACATTCGCTTTGCTATCGGCAATCACGACTTGCTTGAGGCCGTTAAGGGATTCTCAGAGCAGCCAATCACTTTTGATGTGAATATGGATCAGAATCTTGCTAAGATTAGTTATCAGAACGGACTGTTCTCATTGCCTATAGACAATGCAGATGAGTATCCTATTGCCCAGCCAGTTAGCGATTTTGCGAAGTCTATCGTATTGCCTAATGCCATTCTGGCAGAGAACATCAATCGTACCATCTTTGCAACTGCTCAAGATGAGCTCCGTCCTGTGATGAATGGTATATATTTCGACCTGACACCCGATCACCTGGCTGTAGTCGCTTCTGATGGACATAAACTTGTTCGAAACAAGATTTATAGCATCAAGAGCGAAGAACCTGCTGCATTCATTCTGCCCAAGAAACCAGCTAACCTGCTGAAAAATCTGCTCGGAAAAGATGGTGGCGATGTAACGATCCGATTCGACGAGCGCAACGCTGAGGTGAACTATGGCGATGGTGTTCTACAATGCCGTCTGATTGAAGGTAGATACCCCAATTATAACTCAGTTATTCCTCAGAACAACCCCAATGAGGCTCGCTTGGACCGTTCAGCATTGTTGGCTGCTCTGCGCCGTGTTCAACCTTTTGCAAACGATTCCAGCAATCTAGTACGTTTCCACGTTGAAGGCTCTACCTTCCAACTGGATGCGGAGGACTATGACTTCTCTAAGACTGCAACAGAACGCATGACATGTGAATATAACGGTAATCCTATGAGCATCGGCTTTAAAGGTAATGCTTTTATTGAAGTACTAAGCAACATCGAGTGTTCTGAGGTTATTATTCAGTTGGCCGACTCTAGTAGAGCTGGACTGGTATTACCAAGCGAGCAGCCTGAGAATCAAGAGGTTCTGATGCTCATGATGCCTATGTTGATTAACGATTAAAAGTGGGGAGAAGGAAAAAGTGAAACTGAATCTTACAAAACCACTGGTTATCTTCGATTTGGAGACTACGGGCCTTGATTTAGTCAAGGACCGTATCATCCAGATCTCTTATATCAAAGTGTATCCTGACGGACGAGAAGAAAGGGGTAACGAACTGGTGAATCCAGAAAAGCCAATTGAGCCAATTATCACACAATTGACTGGCATTTCTAACGAAGACGTCAAGGATAAGCCTACATTCAAGCAGTTAGGAAGCATATTAGCAGAGAAATTTACTGGATGTGATTTTGCAGGCTTTAACTCCAATCATTTTGATATACCTTTACTTGCAGAAGAATTTCTCCGTGCTGGCGTAGATTTCGACTTTAGCAAGAGTAAAATGATTGATGCCCAAACCATTTTCCACAAGATGGAACGTAGAAATCTGGCTGCAGCCTATAAATTCTATTGTGGAAGAAAGATGGAGGAAGACTTTGAGGCACATCGCGCTGATCAGGACACTGAAGCTACATATCGTGTACTGATGGGCGAACTTGACAAGTATGCACCTGGTGCCAATGAAGATCCAGAAAAAGTACTTGAGAACGACATGCAGAAACTAGCAGAGTTCTCGCGTACTAATAATAATGTAGACTTCGCAGGACGCATTGTATGGGGAGAGGTTAAAGACAAGAACGGAAATCCCCTACTCGACTCTGATGGAAATCCCCGCTTAACCGAAGTGTTCAACTTCGGTAAACACAAAGGCATCCCAGTTGCCGATGTTTTACATATTGATCCTGGCTATTATAGTTGGATACTGGCTGGAGATTTCACATACAATACAAAACAGGTTCTTACACGAATTCGTCTGCGTGAATCAAAACTTAACGGATGATTAGCAAAAAGGCTTTCGTGATAGCAATACTGACACTTGCAGTTCTGGGATTGAATGCCCAAGAACTGCAAGTTAAGGTTAATATTAATCATAGTCAGGTTCAAGGAACAGATGTGAGCGTGTTCGAAAATCTACAGAAGACCATTGAACAGCTTATGAACGAACACACCTGGACTGATTTGCAGTTTCAGAAAAACGAACGCATTCAATGCAATCTGAATATCACCGTCAGCAAATACTTGCGCGACGAGAACCGTTTCGAGTGTACAGCCCTTATTCAAGCTAATCGCCCGGTGTTTAATTCTTCTTATACCTCCACCTTATATAATAATAAGGATGCAAGTTTCAATTTCTCCTTTCAGCAGTTTGACCAACTCAATTTTGCTGAAGAAAATATCGACAATCAACTGACGGCTCTTTTGGCCTATTATGCCTTCCTTATCATCGGACTTGATCTTGATAGTTTCTCCCCGTTAGGAGGAACAGATATATTACAGCGATGCCTCATTCTTGTAAATAATGCTCAAAACCTCGGCTTTCCTGGCTGGAAATCATTTGAGGACAACCGCAATCGTTTTGCTATCATCAACGATTATCTCGACGAATCGATGAAACCATTCCGTCAGTTACAATATGACTATTATCGTAAAGGCCTTGACGAAATGGCAAATAACGCAGAACGTGGCAGAACAGAGATTTCAGCATCTATAGAAAGCTGTTTATATAAAGCCCATACTGACAAGCCACTCAGTTTGCTGCCACAGATTTGGACAGATTACAAAAAGGACGAATTGATAAATGTATACAGGAACAAAGGTACTCATAAAGAGAAACAGCGTATCTATGAAATACTGATGGAACTAAACGCCTCTCAGAATAACAGTTGGGAACAAATAACCAAATAAACCACTATGCTTAGACAATTATATATTAAGAATTTCACCCTGATAGACGAACTCGATATATCATTATACGAGGGATTCTCTGTAATCACAGGTGAAACTGGTGCTGGTAAAAGTATCATCCTCGGTGCCATTGCCTTATTACTAGGACAGCGAGCTGATTCAAAAACCATCAAACAAGGGGCTGACAAATGCATCATTGAGGCCCATTTCGACTTATCACGTTATGCAATGCAGAAATTCTTTGACGAAAATGATATCGAGTATGACGCCGAAGATTGCATTATACGACGTGAACTGACAGCTGCTGGCAAGAGTCGGGCTTTCATCAATGACACGCCTGTGGCACTTTCTATGTTGAAGGAACTTGGCGAGCAGCTAATGGATGTGCATTCACAACATCAGAACCTGTTACTAAACAAACAGGATTTTCAATTAGAGGTTGTAGATATCATTGCAAACGATGCACTGCAACTTGCCCAATATCAAAAATCATACAACGGTTTTCTTCAGGCAGAAAAGGAACTGAAAGAGATGATATCTACCATTGAGCGTAACCGTGAGAATCACGATTTCATGCAGTTCCAATATGATGAACTGGCAAATGCAAACCTCACAAAAGGAGAACAAGAAGAACTAGAGCAACGTAGTGAAACAATGGAACACTCAGAAGATATCAAGAGTGCTCTGTACACCACCGACAATGCTCTTTCTTCGGAACAAGTTGGGGCACTGGAATCATTGCGTGTATCGCTCTCTGCATTAAGAAATATAGAGAATGTCTACCCAGAAGTAGGCGAACTCGTTCAACGGATAGACAGTGACTATATAGATTTGAAAGATGTCAGCCAGGAAATCTGTAGCCTACTGGATAGTATAGACTTCGATCCCACAGAGTTAGATCAAGTCAATAACCGTCTGGATCATATATATGAACTGGAAAAGAAGTATCACGTCGAGACGGTAGAAGAGTTGATTAACAAACGCAATGAGCTACACTATCAATTAAATGCTATCGAAAATAGTGATGAATCACTCGAGGCACTTAAGACTCGTAAAAACGATTTAGAAATACGAACACGTAAAGAGGCTGAAGTATTAACAAAACTTCGTATCAAGGCAGCCAAGACCATCGAGGATGAAATGCAAAAACGACTGGTTCCATTAGGTATGCCACATGTTAGATTCAGCATCCAACTAACTGCAACGGAACTTGGTTATAAAGGATCTGATAGAGTATCGTTCCTGTTCAGTGCCAACACGTCTACCCCACTCCAACCAGTTTCCCAGGTGGCATCAGGTGGAGAAATAGCCCGTGTTATGCTATCCTTGAAAGCAATGATTAGCGGAGCCGTCAAACTTCCGACAATCATTTTCGACGAGATTGATACTGGTGTTAGTGGCAAGACTGCAGAGATGATGGCACAGATAATGAAAGAGATGGGAGGACATGGACGTCAGGTTATCAGTATCACCCATCTACCACAAATTGCGGCCTTAGGTTCTGTTCACTATAAGGTAGAAAAGAACGAGACTGCTCATGGTACGACCAGCCGAATGCATCAGCTGGCACCCGACGAACGTGTTCGGGAGATTGCCCAGATGCTGAGTGGTAGTGACATCTCTGAAGCTGCTATCCAAAATGCTAAGGAATTATTAAAGAATTAGTAACTTAATATAATATTGACATAATATGAAACTTAATAAGAAATTCATCATTGATTGTATCAAAGTAATACTTGTATTTCTTTATAGCTTTTTTCCATTATTCCTTGGAGCCCAACCCAGTTGGGTAAAAAAAGCTACAAAGTCTGTTTTCACGCTGAAGACTTTTGCAGAAGACGGATCACTGATTGGTAGTAGTAATGGGTTCTTTATAAGTACTACAGGTGATGCGCTGAGTAACTATACTCCATTCAAAGGAGCTTCTAAAGCAGTAGTAATTGATGCCTCTGGTAAAGAACTACCAGTCACAAGTATCGTCGGTGTCAATGACATGTACGACGTGGTAAAGTTTCGAGTTAGCGGCAAGACTCAACCACTCACTATCAGCACAACTGCAACTCCCGTTGGCTCACAAGTATGGTTACTTCCTTATCATGAGTTGAAGAATGTACCAGCAGGAATTATTCGCAAGGCAGAAACCTTCCAAAACGAATATGAGTACTACACCGTTGCAATGTCCATACCCAACAATACCGTTAGCACCCCACTGATTAATCAGGCTGGCGAAGTAATCGGTCTGATGCAACAACCTGCTACCGATAAAGACACATTGAGCTATGCTATAAGTGCCCGATTTGTTGACTCGCTGAGGATTTCCGGATTTGGCATGAACGAAGCTACACTTCTGCAAACAAGAATTAAAAAAGAACTGCCTGATGATGTGAAAGAAGCAGTATTAGCACTCTACATGGCCCACACGCGTCAGGATTCAGCTGCCTATGTTTCTCTGATTGAAGACTTTATCCAGAAGTTCCCCAACGCCGCTGATGGATATTTGTATCGCGCCCAGCTGAAAGCTGGCCACGATGATTTTGCAGGAGCAGACCAAGATATGGAACTGGCCATTAAAAACGCACAGCAGAAAGATGATGCACACTATAACTATGCACGTCTTATATATGAAAAGATGATTTTCCAACCAAATAAAGTCTATGACAATTGGACGTTGGATAAGGCTCTTAACGAGATTCGTACGGCAAACACCTTTAATCCTATGCCCACATACCGTCAAATGGAAGCAAACATTTTGTTTGCTCAGAATAAATATGATGAAGCGTATGATATTTACACTGAATTGACAAACACAAATCTAAAGAGCGCTGAGCTCTACTTTAACGCAGCCCGTTGTAAGGAAATGTTGAAGGATTCTACTACCATGCTGGCATTAATGGACAGCGCTATGAGCACCTTCAACAAACCATATCTGAAAGAAGCAGCCCCTTATCTCTGGGCACGTGCTCAGGCTCGTTTGAAGGCTAACAGATATCGCGAAGCCATCGCTGATATGAATGATTACGAAGTACTGATGAAGGCTTCTATTAATGATAACTTTTACTATATCCGCCATCAAGCAGAGATTGAAGGACGCCTCTATCAACAGGCATTGAATGATATCAATCAGGCTATCGTGATGAATCCTAAGGAGACATTCTATTATGCAGAGAAAGCTTCTTTGGAGATACGTGTTGGTCTCTATGATAATGCGATTGCAACAGCAAATGAATCGCTCAGCGTTGCCCCTGATGACAGTGATGGCTATCTGTTCCTCGGAGTTGCACAGTGTTTGAAAGGAAATAAGAAAGAGGGATTGAAAAACCTGCAGAAAGCCAAGGAAATGGGCAATCTGCAGGCAGATAATCTCATAGCGAAGTATAAATGATTTAGAACGGCAATGGTTCGTCAGGTAACGGAGGTGGCAATGGGCTATCTCCGTTAATTTTTGATCCCAATATCTCACCACCGCCCATCGGTGCACGATTCTCAATTGCTTTGTCCTCAGGATTCTCGAATCGCGTAAACTCACCACGAAATGTCAGCAGTACATCACCTGTAGCACCTTTACGGTGTTTTGCTATAATAATCTGCGCCATACCATGTAGATCGCGTCCATTGTCATCCTGATAGATATGGTAGTACTCCGGACGATGTACGAAGAGTACCATATCCGCATCCTGCTCAATAGCTCCCGACTCACGCAGGTCAGATAACTGCGGACGTTTTCCCTCCAAGCCCTCACGACTCTCGACACCACGATTCAACTGACTTAAAGCCAGAATTGGAATATTCAACTCTTTAGCCAATCCTTTCAGCGAACGAGATATAGTTGACACCTCTTCCTGTCGGCTACTGAAGCGCATACCGTTTGCATTCATCAATTGAAGATAGTCAATCATAATCAACTTCACACCATGCTCACGAACCAGTCGTCGAGCCTTAGTACGAAGTTCAAATACTGAAAGACCAGGTGTATCATCTACATAGAGAGGTGCACCTAGCAACTGATTGATATTCTTATCTAACCGCTCCCACTCATCGCGTTGCAACTGTCCGTTCAGAATCTTAGAGCCCTGAATCTCGCAGGCATTTGAAATAAGACGGTTAACCAGCTGAACATTCGACATTTCAAGCGAGAAAAAAGCCATCGGCACACGCATATCAGCCGCAATATTCTTAGCCATAGAGAGAGCAAAAGACGTTTTACCCATCGCAGGTCGGCCAGCAATAATCACTAAATCAGATGCCTGCCATCCACTGGTCATATCGTCGAGTTTGAAATAACCTGTTGACACACCAGTCAGTCCATCGGTATTTCGAGCAGCATCCTGTATTCCTTTAACAGCCAGAGAAATTACTGGATCTATAGCTGTATAATCTTTCTTCATATTATGCTGAGACAGTTCAAAAAGCGAACCTTCCGCCTCCTGCATAAGGTCTTCTACATCAATGGTCTCATCAAAGGCCTTAGTCTGTATCATGCTCGAGAAAGATATAAGCTGACGAGCTAATGACTTCTGAGCGATAATGTTAGCATGATATTCAATATTGGCGGATGATGCTACGTTCGAGCTCAATTCTGCGACATATCCAGGACCGCCTACTTGCTCCAAATTACCAGACTTTGCCAACTGGTCTGTTACTGTCAGGATGTCAACCGGTTTCTCCTCCATACTCAGGTCACGTATGGCGGCATAAACCATCTGGTTACGAGGTTCATAGAAGCTCTCTGGCCGCAGTATCTCACAAACTACAGCATAGGCATCCTTATCAATCATCAACGCACCTAGAACAGCCCTTTCTATCTCAGTAGCCTGCGGTTGCAGGTGACCAAACGTTGGGTCAACCGGTTGGTTGCTTTTCCTTCTTCTATTTGTTTGTTCTGCCATCTTATTTATTTGAATATTTCTCAATTATATATTTTGATTATTTCTCCTTCAGTACTGGGAGTGAAAGGTGGTATCGTACTGCCAGAAACCTAATCATGCAGGTTACTGTGAAACTTATACCTGCGCTGATCTCTGCAGGCAATCCTAATTCTGCAAGTCCCCAATACGCGATACCGCCTATCACGCATGCCATCGCATAAATCTCCTTGTGAAAAATAACCGGCTCATTGTTCAACAACACATCACGGATCACGCCACCAGCCGAACCTGTAATACAACCCATAATAATAGCAACCCAAAAAGGTTGTCCAAAGGCCAAACTTTTCTGAATACCCGCAATAGTAAACAAAGCCAGTCCCAATGTATCAAACACAAACCACGCGTTTTTCAAAGGTTCCATCCACTTGCCAAACAAGACTACCGTTAAAAGGGCAACACCAGTGCATATCAGATAAATCGAGTTGGTCATCCAGAATGGTGTTGTTCCTAGCATTAAATCACGGATAGTACCACCACCGATAGCCACAGCCACACCACACACATACCCGCCAAACCAGTCAAAATGCTTGGCAGCAGCATGCCGGATTCCCGATATGGCAAAGGCAAATGTGCCTAACAATTCAATAATTGCTATAATCAGATTCTGCTCCATAAATCAATCTTCGTATCGTTTTCCCCAGTAGTTAACCATACGCTGATACATTTTCTCCTCGGTTGGATTATGCTGGCCGTGCCAGATACGCTCCTCTTTCAAGGCATCAGGCATATATTGTTGCGGTGTGAAATGTCCCGCATAATCGTGGGGATATTTATAACCGTCATGATACCCTAAATCCTTCATTAACTGCGTTGGCGCATTACGTATGGGAAGTGGAACCGGCTGGTTACCCGTACGACGTACCAAATCGAGTGCAGTATCAATACCAAGATAAGCACTGTTGCTTTTGGGGGAAGTTGCAAGATAAACAGTAGCCTCGGCTAAAGGTATTCTACCCTCAGGCCATCCTAGCTTTAGTATGGCATCATAGGCCGTGTTGGCTAATAGTAGAGCGTTCGGATTTGCCAGACCAATATCTTCAGCGGCGCTGATAACAAGTCGGCGAGCAATGAACTGCGGGTCTTCGCCTCCTTCAATCATTCGTGCCAACCAATAAAGCGCCGCATCTGGATCAGAACCACGAATACTCTTGATAAAGGCAGAGATGATATCATAATGCATCTCGCCATCCTTATCATAGGCTAAAGGATTCTGTTGGAGTCGATTAACCACCTTTTCATTTGTTATTACGACTTCATTCTTTGCTTCAGCTTCTACAATTAACTCTAAGATATTTAGTAGTTTACGAGCGTCACCACCACTATATCTAAACATAGCGTCAGTTTCCTCGAGCTTAATAGTTCTCTCTTTCAGAATAACATCCTTTTGGATAGCGCGATTAAGCAATTTGAGCAGATCTGCCTTTTCCAGCGACTTCAGGACATAGAGTTGACATCTAGATAGCAAGGGTCTGATAACCTCAAACGAAGGATTTTCTGTGGTAGCACCAATTAGGGTAACGATACCTTTCTCGACAGCTCCCAGTAAGGAGTCTTGTTGGGATTTAGAAAAACGATGTATTTCGTCGATAAACAAAATTGGTGAAGCTTCATTAAAGAATCTCCCCTTCTGCGCCTTCTCAATCACCTCACGCACATCCTTGACACCACTAGTTACAGCTGATAGTGTATAAAAAGGTGTTTCTAACTTATGAGCAATAATCTGTGCAAGTGTCGTCTTACCTACTCCAGGAGGTCCCCATAGGATAAACGAAGGTATTCGTCCTGCGTCAATCATCTTACGCAGAACAGCTCCCTCGCCTACCAAATGTTCCTGTCCGATATACTCGTCTAAAGTGCGAGGACGTAGTCTTTCAGCCAATGGTTGTGCCATAATCGGGCACAAAGTTACGCTAAATTACGAAAATTACAAAAAATATTGCCTAAAAACTTGCTAATAAAAAATAAAGTGGTTACATTTGCACCAAATTTAGTATCATATTATGGCAAGAACAAAAGTACAACAACCGGAAAGTAATCCGTCATTATCAATTAAGTCAGTAACCAAGAGTAGTGTTTGGGACATTCAGGAGAACGATGTAATCCGTATGTGGGAAGCTGCTTGCAAGGATGCAGAAGTAAAAGAGAACGTGAAGCACTATATCCAGATTTTTAAGAGTGCATTCTTCATTGAGGATCTTCGTGAAGACTCTGCCCCAGTACGCAAAAGTTATGAGAACCGCGGCTATAAGGTAGCTGTTATCAAGTTCGACGATAACATGAAGTTTATATGGGCTATCAAGAAGCGTCCAATTTCACGTGTTACAGACTTGACCTATGAGAATATCCGTCATATCAGTGCTACCCAGTTACTCGAAGTTATCGACCGCAATTTTGGTGGAGGTTGGGATTCGTTGTCTCAGTCTGTTCAGGACGTTATCCAAAGCGGCTTTGATATCTCCACCACCACTCTTCCTAAAGACCGCCTGCACAAAAAAGGTGGCATGTACGACAAGAAAGTAGAGGATGGATATGAGGTTCTCGAAGTAGCAAAGGGAGGCTGGGTTGAAGCCATCTTCGCCAAATTGAAACCAGAGGAAATCAAACTCCGTATGCAGTTGCGTAACGGCGATGATGACGATTTCGATGAGGACGACGATTCTGACGTTATCGTGGAAGACAACTACAGTTCACACGACGAGGAAGATGAAGAAGTAGATGGACCTAACGATGATGATATCACCGAGGACAACTACTCAACAATGATGGATCTTGGCAATGAGAACGACGAAGAGTCGACTGAGCTAATTGACTTCACTGACGAGTAAGTTTTTCTAATCAACAAATCCAATAAAAACTAAAACCTATCTATTATGATGATTCCCAAAGTATTCTGGCTAGTGCCCGTCGCATCGATTGTGGCACTAGCTATGGCGTACTATTTCTTCACGCAGATGATGAAGGCCGATGAAGGCACGCCACGCATGAAAGAGATTGCGCTTTATGTGCGCAAGGGTGCAATGGCTTATTTGAAACAGCAGTACAAAGTTGTAGGCATTGTTTTTGCAGTGCTCTGCGTACTGTTTGCCTTCATGGCCTATGGACTTAATGTACAGAACCCTTGGGTTCCGTTTGCTTTCCTAACAGGTGGATTCTTCTCAGGGTTGGCAGGATTCTTTGGTATGAAAACTGCCACTTACGCTTCCGCTCGCACTGCTAACGCCGCACGCGAGAGTCTTGATGCGGGACTGAAGATTGCTTTCCGTTCTGGCGCCGTAATGGGGCTGACCGTTGTAGGATTAGGTTTGCTCGACATTGCCATTTGGTTCGTCGTACTCAATTTCTTCGATGCAGATGGTCTGATCTCAATAACGACAACCATGCTGACATTTGGCATGGGAGCTTCAACTCAAGCCCTGTTTGCGCGTGTGGGTGGTGGTATCTACACTAAGGCAGCCGATGTGGGTGCAGATATTGTTGGCAAGGTAGAGGCTGATATCCCAGAGGATGATCCACGCAACCCTGCCACTATTGCCGATAACGTTGGTGATAATGTTGGTGATGTAGCAGGTATGGGTGCCGATTTGTACGAAAGTTATTGCGGTTCAGTTTTGTCTACCGCAGCGCTTGGAGCAGCCGCTTTTGGGATAGCAGGATTAGACATTCAACTCAAGGCTGTTATTGCCCCGATGCTGATTGCTGCCGTAGGTGTATTCCTCTCTCTTCTTGGCATTTTCCTAGTACGCACCAAGGAAGGAGCAACCATGAAAGATTTGCTGCACTCCCTCTCTGTAGGAACCAATGTCAGCGCAATCCTTATAGCAGCAGCAACCTTTGCCATTCTCTATCTACTGGGAATCGAAAACTGGCTTGGTCTTTCATTCTCCGTTATCTCCGGTTTAGCCGCAGGTGTAATTATCGGTCAGGCTACCGAATACTATACCTCACATTCGTACAAACCTACCCAGAAGATTTCGGAGGCTGGCCAGACCGGAGCTGCAACTGTGATCATCAAAGGTATCGGAACTGGTATGATTTCAACATGCGTACCTGTTATCACCATCGGTATCGCTATCATGCTCAGCTATCTCTGTGCCAACGGCTTCGATCTCTCGATGACATCTACTTCGCTTGCTCATGGCCTATATGGTATCGGTATTGCAGCCGTAGGTATGCTTTCAACACTCGGTATCACTTTAGCAACCGACGCCTATGGTCCTATCGCCGATAATGCTGGTGGAAACGCTGAAATGTCGAGTTTAGGCAAAGAGGTTCGCCATCGTACTGATGCGCTCGATGCTTTGGGCAACACCACAGCTGCTACAGGAAAGGGCTTCGCCATCGGTTCCGCCGCTCTAACAGCTCTGGCTCTTTTAGCTTCGTACATCGAAGAGATTAAGATAGCAATGACACGTGCAGGTGTTATGATGGAGAATGTGAAAGGCGAACTGATTTCAGCCGCCGATGCCAATATTCCAGACTTCATGAACTTCTTCCAGGTTAACTTAATGAATCCAAAAGTGCTGGTTGGTACTTTTGTTGGTGCAATGGCCGCCTTCCTGTTCTGTGGAATGACCATGGAGGCAGTAGGTCGTGCTGCCGAGAAGATGGTTCAAGAGGTTCGTCGCCAGTTCCGCGAAATTGCCGGCATATTAGAAGGTACCGGAACACCCGACTATGGCCGTTGCGTTGAAATCTCCACCCGTGCTGCTCAGCACGAGATGATTATTCCATCAGTCCTGGCCATCATTATCCCAATCGTCGTTGGATGTGTTTTAGGCGTAGCTGGTGTACTTGGTCTTCTTGTAGGCGGTTTGGCAGGTGGTTTCACCCTCGCCGTATTCATGGCCAACGCTGGTGGTGCATGGGATAACGCAAAGAAGAACATCGAGGAAGGCGCTTTTGGTGGTAAAGGCTCGTTTGCCCATAAAGCCTGCATCGTTGGTGATACTGTTGGCGATCCATTTAAAGACACCTCCGGCCCATCTCTCAACATTCTGATCAAGCTCATGTCAATGGTGAGCATAGTGATGGCTGGTCTTACAGTTGCATTTATGTAATTTATGAAGAAATTATTATCAATAATTACTATCTGGCTTTGCAGCACTATCTGCGCGCAAAGCCAGATTTTTACCTCTTCCGCTATCCCCGATAGCATATGGGCAACCATGCAGGGTAAAACTTGGAACAAAAATCCTTACATCAAACGCAGCGATTTGCGCTACCTCAGAATCTCGCATATCGACCTTGAAGGTCGCACCCATGTGGGCGAAATGGTTTGCAATAAGTTGATAGCAGAAAAACTATTGGCGATATTCAGCGAACTGTATAAGGCGCACTATCCTATCCAACAGATGCGTCTGCCCGATGTGTACGATGCCGACGACGAGCGCCAGATGCGCGCCAATAACACTAGCTGTTTCTGTTATCGAAACATCTCGGAGTCTAAAAATCTGTCAAAACATGCCCGCGGATTAGCCGTAGATATCAATCCACTTTATAATCCTTATATACGTTATAGTAAAAAAGATGGCAGTCAGATTGTAGAGCCCGCAAATGCTAGGAAATACATTGAGCGCACAGCAAAATTCCCTTACAAAATTACACGTAACGATTTGTGTTACAAACTATTCACAAAATATGGTTTTATATGGGGCGGTGCTTGGCGAACCAAGAAAGACTACCAGCATTTCGAATTCAATGTACGATAGATTTCGTTTGATAGTATGCCTGCATCACTCGGAAACCATAATCCAAAAGTGCAGCCGATTCTATAAACCTACTTTTAAACGTGCGACTGTTCAGTAGTACCAGTGTTAAAGAAATTCCACTTCTGGTAGCCGATGAGGCCAAACAATAGCCAGCCTGACGGGTATAACCTGTCTTGATACCAGTACAACCTTCATACGTATGGAGTAAAGCGTTGGAGTTACGACAAGCCAGATAGCGACCATCCGTTAGCGGTATATTTTTCTCAGCAGTACCAACGATGACAGCAAAAGCACTATCACGCATACAATAGCGTGCAAGTTTTATCAAATCAGCAGCACTACTGAAGTTATTATCGTTAGGCATACCATTCGGATTGGCAAAATGTGTACTATCCATACCCAGATACATAGCTTTACGGTTCATCATATCATAGAACTGCAACGTGTCGCCCGCCACTTGTTTTGCTAACGCATAAGCAGCATCATTGTCACTAATCATCATCATCTCGTATAATAAGTCGTTCATCAGATATTCATCACCCAATCTTACACGTGAATCCTTATTAATAAAAACATCACTGGTAATCTCTATACTATCCGCTAACCGGCCATTTTCCAACGCCAACAGACAGGTCATCATCTTTGTGATTGATGCCATATAACGACGCTCTAATGCATTTTTCTGACTGATAATGATACCTGTCGAATCGTCCACCAGCATCCAAGCATCAGCACTGAGAGAATCGAGTTTCGTGCGCCCCTGTACCGTATCTGTATTTACAAACATCATCAACGATGTACTATCAATATGACTAACAGCCATCAGTCGGGCCTGTTCTGGGGTAATATCGCTATCCTCACGTTGTCCTGATCTGCACGATGCCACAAACAATAGTAGCATCCATGTAACAAATATAGTACCTATATGTTTCATTTCGTGTGCAAAATTACTAATATTTTTGGAATTTTGCTATATTATTAGTAAATTTGCAGCCGAAATGGAAAAAATAATACTTGGCATTGATCCTGGAACGAATTTGATGGGTTACGGACTGCTGAAGGTCATCGACGGGAAAGCGCAAATGATGACGATGGGAGTTATCGATCTGCGGAAATTTCCAGATGCCTATTTGAAATTAGGTCATATCTTCGAGCGCGTAACCAGTATCATTGATGGTTTCCTGCCCGACGAGATGGCTATCGAAGCCCCCTTTTTCGGCAAGAATGTCCAATCTATGCTGAAGTTAGGTCGCGCTCAAGGAACTGCCATAGCAGCCGCCGTCCATCATGGAGTCCCCATTCATGAATATGCCCCGATGAAAATTAAGATGGCACTAACGGGCAATGGAATGGCCTCAAAAGAACAGGTAGCAGGAATGCTTCAGAGACTTCTGAAAATACCTTCAGAGGAGATGGGCAAGTATATGGATGCTACCGACGCCTTGGCAGCAGCCTACTGCCACTTTCTACAGATGGGGCGTCCAGAAAGTCCTGTGAAGTATCGTGGTTGGAAAGACTTTATTAATAAAAATCAAGAGAAAGTATCTAAAAGAAAAATATGAGGATCATCGAATTAAAGAATGCTATAGCACGCAAGCCAGAATGGAGTTTGGCAGAACCTGTTGACTTTTGGCTTGACGAAGGAGAACATGTAGCTATTGTTGGCCGTAATGGCGGCGGAAAAAGTATGCTAATCGATATGATCACCGGCCGCCATCCCGTATTTCCGGATATGATAAGTTATGCTTTCGACGAACCCTATAACAACATCAAACACATCACATTTCGTGATACATACGGTGGTGACAACGACCGGACATACTTTCTACAACAACGATGGAACCAAACGGAAATTGACGAGGATACACCAACCGTTGGCAATAAACTTGAAGAAGCCTTCCTGTTATCAGGCGAAGACACCCCTGAACGCCGTGCTTTCCAACAGCATATTTATAAACTTTTCCATCTCGATGAACTGCTTGATAAATATATCATCCTGCTGAGCAGTGGCGAACTGCGCAAATTCAAACTCGCAGCAAGCCTGTTTACCAGACCTCGCGTACTCATCATCGAGAACCCCTTTATTGGACTTGATGCTGAAACTCGTGACCAAGTCAATGAATTACTTCTTCAGTTGTCTAAGGAACAGGATATGCAAATAATTTTAGTGCTATCTAAGATGAACGAGATTCCCGAGTTTGTTACCCGTGTCATCAAACTAAATGAGCTACGCTTTGTATCCGATATCAAGGTAAAGACCGAATTTCCTATCGAACGCTGTCCTCTGGCTATCGAGGATATCTGCAAGGATGTCATTCCCCCACTCCCACAGGAAATTATCAAGTTCAACCATGTCACTATTCGCTATGGTGAACGAACCATTCTGAAAGATCTTAACTGGGTGGTCCTCAAGGGTGAACATTGGTCACTATCAGGTCAGAATGGCTCCGGCAAGTCTACCCTTCTCTCTCTGGTTTGTGCCGACAATCCACAGAGCTATGCATGTGATATCTCACTGTTTGGTCATAAGCGTGGCTCAGGCGAAAGCATATGGGATATCAAGAAGCATATTGGTTATGTATCACCAGAAATGCATCGTAGCTATAAGCAGAATATCCCAGCAATCCAGATTGTGGCCAGCGGTCTGAAAGACACTGTAGGACTATATTTCAAGCCTACTGAGGTTGAGAAGCAGATATGTATCGAATGGATGAATTTATTCGGCATAAAACACTTGGCCGATCGCAAATTTCTCGAGATCTCGAGCGGAGAACAACGTCTGGTCCTCTTGGCGCGCGCTTTTGTCAAGAGTCCCGACCTACTGATTCTTGATGAGCCTCTTCATGGGCTTGATCTGTGCAACCGCAATTTGGTCAAATCAATCGTTGACCGTTATATGTACGAAAATCCAGACCGTACGCTAATTTACGTAACCCATTATGAAAATGAGTTACCGAATTGTATCGATAACTCACTCTATCTGAAAAAGAATTAATCGTTTTTATTTCTCCATCAGCGCTGCAGTACGTACTCTTGAGAGTGTCTCAGGGGTCATCTGCAGGTAGCTGGCGATATAAACCAAGGGAGCTCGAAGTACCAATTGCGGCTGATTCTTTACCAATTTCTGGTACCGGTCCTGCGCACTCTCAAAGCGCAACATGTCAGCATGGTGCTGTGAAAGAATCAGGCTCTCCTCAAGAATCTTACGGTACAGTATCTGGATATTCACGCTTTTCATAGCCACAGCCTCCAGTTCTGCCTTGGGCAGGGCAATAAGAATAGTAGGCTCGAGCGCCTTTATCTGCAACTGTGAAGGCTGCTCACGGAACAAACTTTCGATACACATCACGATGTTGTTCTCTGTCGCCATATATTCGGTCAACTCCTTATCGTTTTTGAAGTAATACTGACGCACCAATCCGCGTACCACCCAATAAATGTTAGTACATACCTCGCCTTCTTTCAGAACGAACTCGTTCTTGGCGAATTTCATTGGAACAAGAATGCTCTCGAGCAAGTCGAGCTCATCATGCGTCATTGTACTGTATCGACGGGCTAATTCACGTGCCACATCTCTTGTTGTCAAGCTAACATTTGCCATAGATTATCGTTTGTTTTTAGTCCAATTTCAATACTGCGAGGAAAGCCTTCTGCGGCACTTCCACATTACCGATCTGCTTCATTCTCTTCTTGCCACGCTTCTGTTTCTCCAACAACTTACGCTTACGACTCACGTCACCACCATAACATTTGGCAGTCACATCCTTACGTACCTGCTTCACAGTCTCACGGGCTATGATTTTAGCACCAATAGCAGCCTGGATAGCTATGTCAAACTGCTGACGCGGAATCAGCTCCTTCAGTTTTTCACACATACGACGACCAAAAGTCACTGCATTGTCTTGGTGCGTCAGCGTTGATAGTGCATCCACGGGTTCGCCATTAAGCAGGATATCCAGCTTTGCGAGCTTCGAGGGACGGAAGCCATCGATATGGTAATCGAATGACGCATATCCCTTCGATACAGATTTAAGCTTATCGTAGAAGTCGATCACAATCTCACCCAACGGCAACATAAAATGTAATTCGATACGGTTTCCACTGACATACTGCTGGTCGAGCAACTCACCACGCTTATCAAGACAGAGTGTCATGATGGGGCCGATAAAATCGGCAGCAGTAATAATAGAAGCACGGATATAGGGCTCCTCGATATGATCGATCAGAGTCAAATCCGGAAGGCCTGAAGGATTGTGCACCTCTTTAACCTCACCTTGCTTGGTATAGCACATATAGCTAACGTTTGGCACAGTGGTAATTACATCCATATCAAACTCTCGGTCCAATCGTTCCTGGATAATCTCCATATGGAGCAATCCAAGGAAACCGCAACGGAAACCAAATCCAAGCGCTACTGAGCTTTCGGGCATGAATGTGAGCGATGCATCATTCAATTGTAGTTTTTCAAGTGAGGCACGCAGGTTCTCGTAGTCAGCAGGATCAATAGGATAAACACCGGCAAACACCATGGGCTTAACCTCTTGGAAGCCCTCAATAGCTTTATCACAAGGTAAAGACACATGGGTAATGGTATCGCCGACCTTAACCTCCTTCGAGTTTTTGATACCACTGATAATATATCCCACATCGCCTGTCTTCAGTTCTTTGCGGGGTATCATATCCATCTTCAGCACACCAATCTCATCTGCGTCATACTCCATACCTGTATTAAAGAACTTCACATGGTCGCCACTTTTAATCGAGCCGTTTACAATTTTAAAGTACGCAATAATACCACGGAAGGAATTGAAAACAGAGTCGAAAATGAGCGCCTGAAGTGGTGCCTTCTCATCACCCACAGGGTGTGGGATACGCTCTACCACAGCATTCAATATCTCCTCAACGCCCTCACCGGTTTTACCTGAAGCGCGGATAATATCCTCGCGATCACATCCAATCAGATCGATAATCTCATCCTCCACCTCATCGGGCATAGCGCTGGGCATATCAATCTTATTAATGACAGGGATAATCTCTAGATTATGATCAATAGCCATATAGAGGTTAGAAATCGTCTGAGCCTGCACACCCTGAGTAGCATCAACAACCAATAACGCACCCTCACAAGCAGCAATAGAACGAGACACTTCGTATGAGAAGTCAACGTGTCCTGGGGTATCAATCAGGTTCAGGATATATTTCTCTCCCTGATAAGTATATTCCATCTGGATGGCATGACTCTTAATGGTGATTCCACGTTCACGCTCCAGATCCATATCATCGAGCATCTGCCCCTCAGTCACCTGAATTGTCTTAGTGTACTCTAACAGTCTGTCGGCCAGAGTAGATTTCCCGTGATCAATATGGGCTATAATGCAGAAATTTCTTATATGATTCATTGTAGATTCTATGCTTTAAAGTGCAAAGGTATAAAAAAAGTCTCAGAAATCGCATATTTTTGCTTTTTTTTGTATCTTTGCAGCCAAAAAAAAGCATTCATTATGAAAAAGTATTGGATATTGGCATTTTTCGCCATATTATTGACAGCCTGTCAGGAGTCACTCGAGGATCGTGCAGAGCGCGACGCCAAGGATTACACACGCAAGCATTGTCCCACAGCAATGGACGAGACCACCATCATCGATAGTCTAACATTTGAGCGTGATACACGTACTGTACACTACTATTACAGATTGACCGGTGTAGCAGATGATGCCAATCTGAACAAGGACGAAGCCGTAAATACATTGAAGCAGTCACTCAAGAATAGCACGGCCGTCAAGGCATATAAGGATGCGAAGTTCCGCTTCGCCTATACCTACCACTCCGAAAAGGACCCGAAGAAAATTCTTCTGGATGTAGTATTCACTGATAAAGATTATTAAAGAAAAGTCCCTCACCACATGGCGAGGGACTTTCTTTTCTTATTCTGCAACCTCCTCAGGTTTCATGTTTGTGTAAACGGTCTGAACGTCATCGAAGTCCTCGAGTTTCTCAACCATCTTATCGATGGTCTCGCGCTGCTCGGCAGTCACGTCTTTCAGATCGTTAGGAATACGGGTGAACTCAGCACCTGTTACCTCGAATCCATTCTCCTCCAAATGCTTCTGCACAGCACTAAAGCTTGAAGGATCTGCATAGATGGTAATGCTGTTCTCTTCCTCGTCCTCATCATACTCATCCTCTACACCGTAGTCAATCAGGTCGAGAATCATTTCGTCCATATCCAGTCCATCCTTCTTCTTGAAAGTGAACACAGACTTGTGATCGAACAAGAAGCTCAGAGATCCCTGAGTTCCCAGATTACCATTGAATTTGTTGAATACCGAACGAACATCACCCACAGTACGTGTTGTGTTATCGGTAAGGGTCTCAACAAAGATTGCGATTCCATGAGGTCCGTATCCTTCATAAGTCACTTCCTTGTAATCGCTCTGGTCCTTACCCATAGCATTCTTGATAGCACGCTCGATGTTATCCTTTGGCATATTCTCGCGCTTTGCGTTAGCAATGATAGCACGCAGTGCGGGATTGTTCTCGGGCTCTGGACCGCCTGCCTTTACGGCGATAGCAATCTGCTTACCAATCTTTGTAAATGTCTTGGCCATATGGCCCCATCGCTTCAGCTTTGTAGCTTTACGATATTCAAATGCTCTTCCCATATTAATTTACTATTTTACTATTTACATTTTACCATTTATCTCAGTTCCGCATTCAGCTGCTTTTTGAGTTGCGCTATAAGCTTGTTCATGATGGCCTCAATCTGCTTGTCACCCATGGTTTTCTCCTCGTCCTGGAGGATAAAGTTCACGGCGTAGCTCTTCTTATCTGCAGGAAGCTTGTCACCCTCATAAACGTCAAACAGTTCAACCTTCTTCAGCAACTTCTTCTCGGTCTGGCGAGCAATCTGCTCAATCTGAGCAAACTCTACACTCTTGTCAACCAACAGAGCCAGGTCGCGACTAACGGCCGGGAACTTTGGTACCTCGGTATAAAGCACCTCGTTCTTCTTAATTACCTTCATCAACGCAGTCCAGTTCAATTCTGCATAGAATACAGGTGCATCCAGTCCGAACAGCTTCAGCAGCTTCTTGGTAATAATCCCCATCTCGATGAGTTTCTTACCTCCACGGTTCTCGATAGTAAGACCGGCCGAGAAGATGTCGTTCTCGCTCTTCTTACGAACAATCATACCGGGCTTAACACCGATACGACGCAAAATATTCTCAACGTAGGCGCTCAGCTCGTAGAAGCTGCTCTCCTCGTTAGCATGAGCCCAACTGCCCTCAACACGCTTACCTGTGAGCCACAGGGCAGCATGATACTGTTCCTTGTAAGCCTGCATAGGATCGTCGAGGTTAGCCTTCTCGGGATCGAAAGTATATACGTTACCGAACTCAAAGAATCGCAGGTTTCCGCGCTTGCGGTTCACATTGTGCTGTACGCTCTCCAAACCACCAAACAGCAATGTCTGGCGCATCACATTCAGATCGGTACTCAGTGGGTTCATAATCTTTACGCAGTTCTCGGCAGCGTAGGCATTATGCCCTTCGTAGTAAGCACCCTTGGTGAGCGAGTTGTTCAGAATCTCGTTAAAGCCCTCGCCTACAAGCTGCTCGCTTACAATGTTAGCCAGCTTGTGCTTCTGGTCTTCGTCGCCCTTAATTACCAGGCTACCCTTCAGCTGGGTTGGAATCTCTACATTATTATATCCGTAGATGCGCAGGATATCCTCTACTACATCGCAAGGACGGGTAACGTCCACACGGTAAGCAGGAATCTCCAGCTTCAGGCCCTCAGCAGTCTCCTCGAGCACCTTCATCTCCAGGCTCTCGCAGATGGCCTTGATCTTATCGGTTGGAATCTCCTTACCAACCAATCCGTGAACATACTGATATGAGAGATCTACTACGGCATTCTCCATCTTCTCGGGATACACGTCCACAATTTCCATGCTCACCTTACCGCCAGCCAGTTCCTTGCACAGGATAGCGGCCTGCTGCAGGGCATAGATGGTGCCATTGGGATCAACACCACGCTCAAAACGGAAGCTAGCATCTGTGCTAAGTCCGTGGCGGCGTGCGCTCTTACGTATCCATGTTGGGTGGAAATAGGCACTCTCAAGCACCACATTCTTGGTAGTCTCGTAAGTACCGCTACCCTTACCACCGAAAACGCCGGCAATACACATGGGGTCCTCGGCATTGCAGATAGCCAGATCGCGGTCGCTCAGCTTGTGCTCCTCGCCGTCCAAAGTCTGGAATGGAGTGCCCTCGGGCATAGTCTTTACTACTATCTGATGCCCCTTTACCATGTCAGCATCAAAGGTATGTAAGGGCTGCCCATAGGCCATCATCACATAATTGGTAATGTCAACGATATTGTTGATGGGACGTAGTCCGATGGTATTCAACTTATTCTTTAACCACTCAGGACTCTCCTTGACTTCGCAATCCTTCACACTCACACAAGCATAGCGCTTACAAGCCTCAGTATTCTCAATCTTCACCTCAATAGGCAGGTCGTGATTATCAACCACGAACTTCGAACAATCAGGACGATGCATCTTAGTCTCATAGCCATTACTCTTCAACCAGGCATAAAGATCGCGCGCAACTCCCCAGTGGCTCAAACCATCAGCACGGTTGGCAGTGATATCTACCTCAATCAGCCAATCACTCTCAAGGTGGTAGTATTCTGCAGCAGGCGTACCTACCACAGCATCTTCAGGCAACACGATAATACCAGCGTGGTCGGTGCCAATACCAATCTCATCTTCAGCGCAGATCATTCCATTTGACTCCACACCACGCAACTTGCTTTTCTTAATAACAAACTCCTGATCACCATCGTAGAGCACGCAGCCCAAATCTGCCACGATTACTTTCTGACCTGCGGCAACATTAGGTGCACCACATACAATCTGCGATGGTTCTCCCTTACCCAGATCAACCGTTGTCACATGTAAGTGATCTGAATTTGGATGGGCCTCACAGGTAAGCACCTTACCTACATAAAGTCCCTTCAGACCGCCTTTAATACTCTGTACTTCTTCTAATGCGTCGACTTCCAGACCTGTTGATGTCAAAGCATCAGCAACCTGCTGTGCAGTCAGGTCGAAATCCACGTATTCCTTCAACCATTTGTAGGAAATATTCATTATACCAATTCTTTAGTAATTACTATCTTCGAAATTTCAGGATGCAAAGGTAGCAAAAAATTGGTATATACACAAATTTTTCCTGCAAAATCTATTCAATACACTTCATTAAGAAGTCAACGGCACCGTTTATGCCGAATTTTCGTACGTCAAGCGAGATATCATAGTTACGTGCATCGGTCCAATCCTTGCCTGTAAATGTCTTCGTGTACAGCTCACGACTATAGTCATTGTCCACTACCATCGCAGCCGCATCTCTCACATCGAGACCGTACTTTTGAGCAATTCGACGCTTACGGCAGTCCTCGCTCGAGTGAATAAACAGTTTCAGACAATTGGGATGATTCTCGAAAATATGGAATCCGCATCGCCCCACAATCACACAACTCTCTTTCGAGGCTATCTGTTTAATGGCAGCACACTGGGCGTCAAACAACTCGTGACTGGTTTGATCCTGCTCTGCACCATCGTATTCCGCTTTCGCCATGTAGTTACGATAGAAATCGGTAAAATCATCCCGCCAAAGCGGATTACGTGTTTCAATCTTTTCCATGGCTTCTTCTACTACTTGGTTGCGCTTAGCCACCTCATTCAAAATCTGCTTATCCAGCAGTTTTACATTCAGTCTTCGGGCAATTTCCGCACCAATCTCATGTCCGCCTGTACCGAACTGACGACTGATTGTAATTACAAATTTCTCCTCCCTATTCATATCGTTCCAAGTTTTAGTTAATAGATTCTCTTTGATGTTGCAAAAATAAAAAAAAGATTTGGAATTACCAAACCTTTTCCTTTATTTTTTCATTTTTTCAGTCTTTCATTTTCGCGTATCCAAGGTATTGCGCTACTGCATCCGCACATCGTTCTCCGTCAACACCTGCCGACACAATGCCGCCTGCATAGCCAGCACCCTCACCACAGGGGAAAAGCCCTTGAATACGAACATGCTGCAACGTTTCTCGATCACGAACAATACGCACTGGACTCGACGTACGCGTTTCTACCGCAATCATTACCGCCTCGTTAGTCAGAAAACCATGTGCGTTTTTACCGAAGGTCTTAAAGCCCTGTTGTAAACGCTTGCCAATCATTGGTGGCAACCAAAAATGCAACGGGCTCGAAATCAATCCTGGCGCATACGAAGACTTAGGCAAATCATAGCTCAACTTACCATTCACAAAGTCTGCCATACGCTGTGCAGGTGCCGTCTGTTTCATATTTCCTTGTTGCCAGCACGTCTTCTCCAATTGTTCCTGGAATCGCATCATAGCCAGACAGTCATCACCCTCAATATCCTCGGGACGTACCTCGACCACCATGCCGCTATTACTCCATGCTGTACCACGACTTGCCGGACTCATACCATTCACCACAATCTGTTCCTTATCGGTAGCTGCAGGAATTACAAAACCACCAGGACACATACAGAACGAATATACGCCACGACCATCAACCTGCGTAACCATTGCATATTCCGCAGCGGGCAACCATTGACCACGTCCCTGCTTGCTATGGTATTGTATCTGGTCTATCAGCTGACTCGGATGCTCCAATCGCACACCAACAGCTATTCCTTTCGCCTCAATCTCAATCTTTGCATCAGCCAGATAGCGATAAACATCTCGAGCCGAGTGACCTGTTGCTAGAATTACCGGACCATCATATTGCTGTTGTGTATCAGGACCTGGATGCTGACTGATAGCTTCAACACCTATCACTTTACCACCATCATCCATCACCAGTCGTGTCATTTTAGTCTGAAAATGCACTTCGCCACCACACCTGATGATTGTATTACGCATAGCCTCTATCACCTTTGGCAAACGGTCGGTACCAATATGCGGATGCGCATCAGCCAAAATAGCTGTCGAAGCCCCATGCTGACAAAACACATTAAGAATCTTATCCGTATTACCACGCTTTTTTGAACGCGTATATAACTTCCCATCACTATAAGCTCCAGCTCCACCCTCACCAAAACAATAGTTACTCTCACTATCTACCAGTTGTGTACGACTGATATTGGCCAAATCTTTCTTTCGGTCATGAACATTCTTACCACGTTCCAGTACAATGGGGCGAAGTCCTAATTCTATCAGGCGCAAGGCTGCAAACAAACCACCAGGCCCCGCACCTACCACAATCACCTGCGGACGGTCTTCAACGTTTGGATATTCAGTGTGAACATATTCATCATCCTTCGGCAACTCGTTGACATAAACACGAACCTTCAGGTTAACAAAAATCTGTCGTTGTCGCGCATCAATACTACGTTTAAGTATCCTAATCCCGTTGATACTATTGGGACTGATACCATATTCATCGCTCAGATAGCTTACTAACCTATCCTGCTGCGCTGCCACTTCCGGTCTGACTCTTATCTGATATTCATTAATCATTGTTTCTTGTATTTAATTAGGAAGGATCGTGGATAACGACCTTGATTTTAGAGATACGATGACCATCGAGTTCAGTAACCTCGAATGTAAAGTTTTCATAATCGAGACGTTCGTGAAGCTCGGGGAAGTCACCTTTGATTTCTAACAGCAAACCAGCCAGCGAGTCAGCATCACCCTCCACTGCTTCAAATGTCTCGTCGTCAAGATCAAGAATCTTGTAGAAATCACTCAACAGGGTTTTGCCTTCAAACACATAGGTGTTGGCGTTGATACGGGTGTAGAATTTCTCCTCTTCATCGTACTCATCATTAATCTCGCCCACAATCTCCTCAAGGATATCCTCGAGGGTAATAATACCACTGGTGCCGCCAAACTCATCGACAACAATAGCGATATGAACCTTATTTTCTTGAAAATCACGCAACAAATCGTCAATTTTCTTAGTCTCCGGAACGAAGTAAGGCGGCCGAATAAGCGATTGCCAACGAAATGACGAAGGCTTGGAAAGATGAGGTAGTAAGTCCTTGATATACAGTATACCACGAATATTATCTATAGTGTCTTGGTAGACTGGGATACGCGAATAATTATTCTCAACAATACACTTGAGCACCTCTGGGAAGGACAGACGAAAATCGAGATCGATAACATCCTGACGGCTCGTCATTACCTCCTTGGCTGTCTCATCACCAAAACGAACTATACCCTCAAGCATATTCTTCTCTTCTTTGAGCTCATTCTCGTCAGTAAGTTCAAGAGCTTGTTCCAAGTCGTCAACACTAAGGGCATGATTTTCCTTCTGTACAACCTTCTCGGCAATGATACCAGAGCGGATCAACACCGAAGAAAGTGGATAAAACAATTTACGAAGCACCATGATACTGCCAGCTACCCGACGGCAGAACAACAGAGCACGTTGACCAGCATAGACCTTCGGCATAATTTCACCAAATAGCAACAACAAGAAGGTCAGCAGAACAGTGATAACAACGAACTGCAACCAATAAGCAGCACCAAAATCGATGACATGTGCAAAAAAGTAATTGCAGAGCATAATAATGGTGACATTTACCAGATTATTGGTAATCAGGATTGTAGCCAAAGTGCGTTCAGAATCCTCGCGGAGTTGGAGTATGTACTTGTCGGCATCACCCCTCTCCTCATCGAGTTCATTGATATCATGAGGTGACAAAGAGAAAAAGGCTATTTCTGAACCGGATGCGAAACCGGAAAACAAAAGCAGCAATGCTGCTATAATAATCGCTATCACAGCCCCAAGACTTGGAGCTGTGACAGTAACTTCATTCAGGATTTGTTGAAGATAGTCCATTGTCTGATTTTGGTGAGAGCAATTCCATGTTGTCAGCCCATATCTCGGTTGCATAACGACGCTGACCCTGTTTGTCATCGTACGTAGTGTAACGGATACGACCTTCAATATACAATTTATCGCCCTTATGTACGTATTTCTCAACAATCTCGGCTAAACGGCGCCACAGAATAACGTTATGCCAATCTGTATGATCGGGAACCTGGGTACCATTCTGGAGGGTATAACCACGTTCTGTGGTTGCCAAGCGAACACGCGCCACAGCTACACCCTGATCAACATAACGAACTTCAGGATCCTGGCCTACATTGCCAATAAGCATAACCTTATTCATAATTGTAGTGATTTTAGTTGCAACTTATTTAGTTTTTCCTAAGAAACGGAATTTAAAATTCTTCCCCTTAGGCGACGGAAATTGACTACGAGAATCTACACGATCACGCAGATAATCAATAATACGTTCGTAACACTCCATACCTGAGAAGGCTTTTACACGTGCAACAAATTGTGTGTCACGATACTCGAATTTACCTGTACCTGGTACCATCAGTACACGTTTGAAGTCCACAATACCCTCATACCAGCCTTCGTTGACTTCCTGTAAACGAACCAGCGCTGGTGTTTGCTTGGCAGCATGAGCGTTGGCCTCAGTAGGATGTACGGCTTTCTTGTCCTTAAAGTCCTGCATGGTCTCGGCATCAGTCTTAATTATAATGAAATAAACCCTGGGGTGAACTTTATATCTTTTAGGATAGAACACGTCGCTCTGTGCATATTCGCGGATATCGGCCTCTAACAGAGGATTCATATCAATCTCATTGATTGATGCTAAAAAATCGATAGCCTCGTCAACAGTCTTAACGAGTGTCTCCTTATCAAAATATCTAATATATAAATTCATATTTGGTTGTTAAAGTAAAGATGTTGTTGTCGTTGTTTTCCTTATTAAGAGAGCGGAAAACGGGACTCGGACCCGCGACCCCAACCTTGGCAAGGTTGTGCTCTACCAACTGAGCTATTTCCGCAAAAAAGTCAATTATAAATGGTGAAGAGGAGGAGACTCGAACTCCCACGTCGCAATTGACACTACCCCCTCAAAGTAGCGCGTCTACCAATTCCGCCACCTCTCCAACATACGCTGAATAAAAAAGAGTGCCCAGAACAGGACTCGAACCTGCACGCCTTGCGGCACACGCACCTGAAACGTGCGCGTCTACCAATTCCGCCACCTGGGCATTTTTACCATTAAGGCCATTCCTTAATGACTCTTTTTTGTTCAACAAGTGAGCGGAAAACGGGACTCGGACCCGCGACCCCAACCTTGGCAAGGTTGTGCTCTACCAACTGAGCTATTTCCGCGTTATTCTCTTTATCAGAGGCATCTCTCTTGATTGCGGGTGCAAAGGTAATGCTTTTTTCGGAACTAACAAACTTTTCAGGCGTTTTTTTTTCAAAAAAGTGCGATTTTATCGAAATCTTGACAAAAATAGGCCTAATCCATGCGATTTCGGTAGTCTTCGTACCCAAAACGGCGCAAAATCTCCAAATGACTATCTGCATGAAGCATCCCTATAGCAGGATGTGAAATTCCGTTAAAAGTGCAAGTTTTCACGGTTGTGTAGTGAATCATATCCTCGAAAATCACTTCCTCCCCCATTTTTAATTCATGGTCGAAAGTCCACGAACCCATAAAATCACCACTCAAACAACTATTACCGCCCAAACGATATGTCATCGGTTCGGTAGCTTTTTCAATATCCACAATCTCTGCGCCACGTACTTCAGGCATATAAGGCATCTCCAAACAGTCAGGCATATGACATGTGAAGCTGACGTCAAGAATGGCTGTTTTGATTCCTTTGTCCTCCACAAGGTCAACTACATGCGATACAAGCGGACCAGTTTGCCAGGCAAACGCACTACCAGGTTCAAGGATTACCTGAAGCCAAGGATAGCGACTCTTGAAGTCGCGCATCAACTGGATAAGCAGTTCCACATCGTAATCTTTACGGGTCATGAGATGGCCACCACCAAAATTAATCCATTTGAGCTGAGGGAACCATTTAGCAAATTTCTCCTCGATATGTACAAGAGTACGCTGGAACACATCTGCCCCACTCTCGCAATGACAATGGCAGTGAAAACCTTCAATATCGGCAGGCAACTGCTCGGGCAGTTTATCTGCAGTAATACCAAAACGCGTACCTGGTGCGCATGGATTATATAATAAGGTACCAACCTCCGAATATTCTGGATTAACACGCAGTCCTAATGATACTGACTGGGCCTGCTGGTGAAAACGCTCATACTGCGACAGCGAGTTAAAGGTAATGTAGGATGAACACTTCACAATCTCAGGAAATTCCTCTTCTGTATAGGCAGGTGAGTATGTATGGGCAGGCGCCTTGAACTCCTCGAACGCCAAACGGGCCTCCGACAGTGAACTGGCGGTAGTGCTGTGGATATACTCACGGAAAATTGGGAACGTCTTCCAAAGGGCAAAAGCTTTGAAAGCAAGTATCACTTCAATATCGGCTTTCGCCGCAACTTCAGCAATCAGACTGAGGTTACGGCGAAGCTTTGTTTCTTCTATAATATAAATAGGTGTATTCATTTATTTCTTTAATGGAACTGTAAAGCTAAAAGTACTACCTTGTCCCTCGATGGACTCTACATAACAATCTCCTCCGTTCTTTCTAGCGAAGTCCTGACACAACTGCAAGCCGAGTCCAGAGCCTTCCTCACCGCCGGTTCCGTAGGTAGTATCACCTTTCTTAAAAATAGAACCGATACGATCGGCAGCTATACCAACACCATGGTCGGTGACGCTGATTCTTGCAAAATCTCCATCAGAATTCATCTTGATATCGATGGTCGAATTCTCTGGCGAGAACTTGATAGCATTCGACAGGAAATTACGCATTACCGTCTTCAGCATGTCGTTGTCGGCAGTAACAATAAGGCTATCGCTCGACGGCAACAGGTTCAACTTAATCTGCTTGGTCTGCGCAATCATCTCGAAGATTTCAACAACACCAGGAATAATATCGTTCAGATCGAGATCCTGAATAACCACATTCAGACGCCCAGTCTGACTCTTGGTCCACTTCAACAAGTTGTCAAGCAGATCGTGTACATCCTCAGATTCCCGATTTGCCTTATCCAACAACTCATACAGTTCAGGGCCTACAGTCTCAGGCGATGTTGATGCAACCACCAGATTGAGCACCATACGGATGCTGGCCATGGGTGAACGAAGATCGTGGGCAATAACTGAGTACATCTTATCGCGATTGGCGAGTGTAGCACGCAAATCGGTATTCTGCTGTTCAATGATACGCTTGGCAGCCACCAATGAAATCTGCTGCATCACACGCATCACCAACTCCTCCTTATTAAAAGGCTTGGTCAGGAAGTCACTGGCACCAACCTGAAATCCACGTACCAAATCCTGCGGTGTATTGAGTGCAGTTAGGAAGATGATGGGGATATCCTTAGTAGCTTCGTCCTTCTTCAGAATGATGGCAGCATCGAACCCACTAATGTCAGGCATCATGACATCGAGCAGAATCAAATCAGGTTTCTGACTTCTTGCCTGCTCAATACAAGTGGTGCCGTTGTTAGCGGTACATACTTGGAATTTCTCATTGGTAAGCAATATCTTCAACAAAAGGACATTACTTACTACATCGTCAACAATGAGTATTTTATACTCACTGCGGTTTATTTTAGATTCAAGAGTATCTGCTACATCCATTCTATAGAGTCAATTATTTAATACAATGACTTTGCAAAAATAGTGCAATAATTTGAAACTACCAAATTATTACACCATTTTTTTGCATTTTAGGGTCATAAAAGGGCTTTTACCCTCTTATCTTAGCGATATTCAGCCCACGATTTGATACCAATTTCATTTAATTTTATGGTACAGAATGCGTGAATGAACGCACTAGCCAAACGTGAATTGGTAATCAGAGGCACATTGAGGTCGATGGCCGCACGGCGAATCTTATAACCGTTGGTCAACTCATGGCTGGTCAAGTCCTTTGGAATATTGACTACCATATCAATCTTGTGCTCGTGGAGCAGATCGAGGGCCTGTGGCTGTGCATCCTCTGAGGGCCAATACACCATGGTATTCTGTACACCGTTGTCGGTCAGATACTTAGAAGTACCGCCTGTAGCATAGAGTTCATAGCCATTGTCGACCAGCTGACGGGCAGCGTCGAGCATCTCTGCCTTCTGCTTAGCCGAACCCGTAGAAAGCAGCACCGTCTTCTTGGGGATACGGTGCCCCACACTAAGCATGGCCTTGAGCAGTGCAGTGTCGGTATTATCGCCAATACAACCAACTTCACCAGTCGATGCCATATCAACACCAAGCACAGGGTCGGCCTTCTGCAGACGGTTGAAGCTGAACTGCGAAGCCTTGATACCTACATAGTCGAGATCGAAGAGGTTCTTGGCAGGCTTCTCTACAGGCAGCCCCAGCATCACCTTCGTAGCCAGGTCGATAAAGTTCATCTTCAGCACCTTGCTCACGAATGGGAAGCTACGCGATGAGCGCAGGTTACACTCAATCACAAGGATATCGTTCTCACGCGCCATGAACTGGATATTGAACGGACCATTGATATGCAATGCCTTGGCAATCTGACGAGAGATACGCTTGATACGACGAACGGTCTCTACATACAGTTTCTGTGGGGGGAACTGGATGGTGGCATCTCCAGAATGCACGCCGGCGAACTCGATATGCTCACTGATGGCATATGCCAGAATTTCACCATCCTTAGCTACAGCATCCATTTCAATTTCCTTGGCATTCTCAATGAACTTTGAAACAACCACAGGATGATCTTCCGACACATTGGCTGCCAACTGCAGGAACTTCTCAAGTTCTTCCTTGTTCGAGCAGACATTCATAGCAGCACCCGAGAGCACATACGAGGGACGCACCAGTACAGGGAATCCTACACGGTCCACAAAGCGGTCAATATCCTCCATTGAGGTAAGCGCGCTCCATTCAGGCTGGTTTACGCCTATCTCATTGAGCATCTGTGAGAACTTAGCACGATCCTCTGCACCATCAATATCAACTGCCTGAGTACCAAGGATGTTTACGTGCTGTTCGTCGAGATATACAGCCAGATTGTTAGGAATCTGTCCACCTGTCGAAACAATCACACCGTAAGGCTGCTCCATGTCGATAATGTCAAGCACACGCTCAAAAGTGAGCTCGTCGAAGTACAGACGATCACACATATCATAGTCTGTCGACACTGTCTCAGGGTTATAGTTGATCATAACTGAGCGCCAACCTTCCTTGCGGATGGTATTCAATGCCTGAACGCCACACCAGTCGAACTCTACCGAAGAACCGATACGATAGGCACCAGAGCCCAGCACGATGATACTCTTCTTGTCGGCCTCGAACTGGATATCACTGGCAACGCCACTGTAAGTCACGTACAGATAGTTGGTCTGTGCAGGATACTCGGCAGCCAAGGTGTCAATCTGCTTGACTACAGGCAGGATACCGAACTGCTTACGACGGTTACGAACCAGCAGCAGTGCCTCGTGCATATTACGAGTCTCGCCCTCCAATCCGATAGCACGGGCAATCTGGAAATCGGTAAAGCCGTATACCTTCGCCTCGCGCAACAGGTCTTTCTCAAGGGTATTGATATTCTGTTTCTTCAACTTCTCGTCAATATCAATAATGTGCTTCAGCTTCTGCAGGAACCACTTATCAATCTTGGTCAACTCATGAATGCGGTCGATGTCGTAAAGCTTATCATGCATGGCCTTCGAGATGACGAAGATACGCTTATCTGTTGGCTCACGCAGCGCAGCATCGATATCAGCAATCTTCAGCTCCTTGTTCTCCACAAAGCCGTGCATGCCCTGACCAATCATACGCAAGCCTTTCTGGATAGCCTCCTCAAAGTTACGACCTATGGCCATCACCTCACCAACTGACTTCATTGATGAACCGAGCTCCTTATCAACACCGTGGAACTTCGAGAGGTCCCAGCGTGGAATCTTACATACCACATAGTCGAGTGCAGGCTCAAAGAAGGCGCTGGTAGTCTTGGTTACCGAGTTCTTCAGCTCAAACAAGCCATAGCCCATACCCAGCTTGGCAGCAACGAAAGCCAAGGGATAACCGGTGGCCTTTGATGCCAATGCCGATGAACGGCTCAAACGGGCATTCACCTCGATCACACGATAGTCTTCCGACTGTGGGTCGAAAGCGTACTGCACATTACACTCACCAACGATACCGATATGACGGATAATCTTAATGGCCAGTGCGCGGAGTTTGTGATATTCAGAGTTAGTAAGCGTCTGTGAAGGCGCAATCACAATCGACTCGCCGGTATGAATGCCCAGAGGGTCGAAGTTCTCCATATTACATACGGTGATACAGTTGTCATACTTATCGCGTACCACCTCATACTCTATCTCTTTCCAACCTTTCAGCGACTTCTCTACCAGTACCTGAGGCGAGAAGGCAAAGGCTTTCTCGGCCAACTTATCGAGTTCTTCCTCGTTGTCGCAGAAACCCGATCCCAGTCCGCCGAGAGCGTAAGCCGCACGCAGAATCACAGGATAGCCCAGCGACTTGGCGGCCTTACGAGCACTCTCGATATCCGAGCAAGCCTCGCTCTTGATGGTCTTCACACCAATCTCGTCGAGCTTCTTAACAAACAGATCACGGTCCTCAGTATCCATGATGGCCTGCACCGGTGTACCCAGCACCTTCACGCCGTATTTCTCCAGCACGCCACTCTGATAGAGTTCCACGCCGCAGTTCAAAGCCGTCTGGCCACCGAATGCCAGCAAGATGCCGTCAGGACGCTCCTTCTCGATGACACGCTCTACGAAATAGGGCTGAACAGGCAGGAAATAGATCTCGTCAGCCACACCTTCCGATGTCTGCACTGTGGCGATATTAGGGTTGATGAGCACCGTCTTCACGCCCTCTTCACGCAGCGCTTTCAGAGCTTGCGAACCACTATAGTCAAACTCTCCGGCCTCGCCGATCTTCAATGCGCCGCTACCCAACAGCAGCACTTTCTTTATATTGTTATCTTTCATAATGTCTCAATAAAACGGTCAAACATAAATTCTGTATCAACAGGACCTGAGCAGGCCTCTGGGTGGAACTGGCTTGAGAACCAAGGCAGCGACAGGTGACGAATACCCTCGTTAGAGCCATCGTTCATATTGACGAAAAGCTCGCGCCAGTCATTGCCCAGTGTAGAGGCGTCAACAGCATATCCATGATTCTGAGAGGTAACATAGCAACGGTTGGTACCCACTTCGCGAACAGGCTGGTTGTGCGAACGGTGTCCGTACTTCAGTTTGTAAATAGTGGCACCACCGGCCTTGGCCAGCAACTGGTTACCCATACAGATACCACAGATAGGCTTACGCGAAGCCGACATCTGCTTTCTCAGGATCTCTACAGCGTCTACACACATATCAGGATCACCAGGGCCGTTAGCCAGGAAAAGTCCGTCGAATTCCATGTTGGTATAGTCATAATTCCAAGGTACGCGGATCACCTCGACACCGCGATTGATGAGGCAGCGGATGATGTTATTCTTCACACCACAATCCACGAGCACCACCTTGCGACCAGCACCTTCATTGTAGCGGATAACATCTTTGCACGATACCTTGTCAACCCAGTTAATACCCTCATACTCTGCTGTAGGAATGTTATCGGGCTCGTCGTCGAAAAGTATCTGTCCCATCATTACACCATGCTCACGCAGTACTTTGGTAAGCTCACGTGTATCAATACCTGTAATGCCGGGCACGCCCTCGCGCTTCAGCCAGTCGCCCAGGCTCTCATTGGCATTCCAGTGAGAATAAGCCTGACTATAGTCGCTCACAATGATGGCCGATGCATAAATCTTATCGCTCTCCATGAAGGTAGCCAAGCCATTAGCTTCGACGCTGAATGGGGGCACACCATAGTTTCCTACCAAGGGGAAAGTCAGGGTCATCAACTGTCCGGCATAGCTGGGATCGGTCAGCGACTCAGGGTAACCCATCATCGCCGTGTTGAATACCACCTCACCAGCTACAGGCTGCTCGCTACCGAAGCTCTTGCCGTGAAATTTTGTTCCGTCCGAAAGGACCAGTGTTACATCTCTCATATTCTACGTTTAATATATCTTTTTGCTCTAATTTCAGAAAAAAGGCGAAACGTTAAAAAACGAATCGCCTTATAAATCATTCAACGGTCACCGACTTTGCTAAGTTTCGGGGCTGGTCAACGTTTTTGCCTTTACAAACAGCAACGTGATAAGCCAACAACTGCAGAGGAATCGTGGCAACCAACGGTTCCAGACACTCAATCACGTCGGGCAACTCAATCACCTCATCGGCAATCTTGGAAATAGTGTCATCGCCCTTGGAAACGAGCGCAATAACCCTACCCTGACGCGCCTTAATCTCCTGAATATTAGACAGCACTTTCTCGTACATCGCATTGTGGGTAGCGATGACAACAACAGGCATGTCTGAGTCAATCAGTGCGATAGGTCCGTGTTTCATCTCGGCCGCAGGATATCCTTCGGCGTGGATGTAAGAAATCTCCTTCAGTTTCAGCGCACCCTCAAGAGCAACGGGGTAAGAGAAGCCACGTCCTAAATAGAGGAAATTGTGCGCGTATGTAAAGGTGCGTGCCAAATCGGCCACCTTTTCGTTAGTCTGCAGCACCTCGCGGATCTTCGTCGGGATCTCGCTCAGTCCCTTTACTATCTTCAGATACTCATTGCGATCGATGGTTCCCTTTGCTTCACCCATGGCCAGTGCAATCATGGTGAGCACGGTCACCTGACCAGTGAATGCCTTGGTAGAAGCCACACCGATCTCAGGACCCACATGGATGTAAGTACCAGTATCAGTAGCACGAGGAATAGAAGAACCGATGGCGTTACAGATACCATAGATAAAGGCACCCTTTTCCTTGGCCAGCTGAACAGCAGCCAACGTATCGGCAGTCTCGCCACTCTGAGAGATAGCTATCACCACATCACCCTTACCTACTACAGGATTACGATAACGGAACTCTGAAGCGTACTCCACTTCTACGGGGATACGACAGAGTGTCTCAATAATCTGTTTGCCGATCAGTCCGGCATGCCATGAAGTTCCGCAAGCCACGATAACCACACGCTTTGCGCTAAGCAACTCACGGCGATAGTCGATAAGCGCCGACAATGTTACATGGTCTGCTTCTACATTCACACGACCACGCATACAGTTAGTCAGACACTCTGGCTGCTCAAAAATCTCCTTCAGCATGAAGTGCGGATAACCACCCTTCTCTATCTGTCCAAGATCGATATCAACGGTCTTCACGGCCAACTCCTGGTCCTCACCATGTACATTGACCACATGAAGGTCCTCGCCACGACGAATCACAGCGATGTTTCCATCCTCCAGGTACACTACCTTATCTGTATATTCCACGATAGGACTGGCATCCGAACCGAGGAAGAACTCATCCTCACCGATACCGACTACCAGCGGACTCTGTTTACGAGCGCAGATAATCTGGTCGGCATCACGCTTATCGAGTACAGCGATGGCGTAAGCACCAATCACCTGATAGAGCGCTATCTGAACAGCAGTAAGCAGGTCGAGATTCTTATGTTCCTTAATATATTCTATCAACTGTACCAGCACCTCAGTATCGGTATCCGAAACGAAGTGTACGCCTTTCTGCTGCAGTTTCTCCTTCAGCTCGGCATAGTTCTCAATAATACCGTTATGGATGATGGCCAGGTTCTTACTTTCAGAATAGTGTGGATGGGCATTACGCGAAGATGGTTCGCCATGAGTAGCCCAACGCGTATGAGCAATACCTACAGTTCCGGTTGTATTTTTGTCATTGCAATACTCACAAAGATTGTCGACTTTACCTTTCGACTTGTAAACATTCAAGTCACCATCGCTATTGATAAGAGCTACGCCAGCGCTATCGTAACCACGATATTCCAATCGGCGCAAGCCTTTAATCAGTATGGGGAAAGCTTCTTTATTCCCGATGTATCCTACGATTCCGCACATACTATAATTTGTCTTTTTGTCGTCTTTATTGTATTTTCGGCTGCAAAATTACAATAAAAATCTGAATCGGCAAACATTTTGCTAAAAAAACTTTCGAAAAAGTTACATAAAACAAAAATCCACCATGATTCGCATCATGATGGATTCTTGCGGTGCGTACGAGATTCGAACTCGTGACCTCCTGCGTGACAGGCAGGCATTCTAACCTACTGAACTAACGCACCATTTACTATGGAACGAATGAAAAAAAACTTAGCGGTGCGTACGAGATTCGAACTCGTGACCTCCTGCGTGACAGGCAGGCATTCTAACCTACTGAACTAACGCACCAAAGAACGCTTTTCTTGTTTGCGGGTGCAAAGGTAGTGATAATTTTGGAACTACCAAAACTTTTTGGCGTTTTTTTTGCGATTAAACCGCATTTTTTCTAAAAAACGTACTGAAGTAGCACCGAATCGCGGTATTTTGCGCCATCGAAGAGCCAATCTGTGATTTTTGAGCCGAACTTGTAACCGGCTTTCTCGAAGAGCCTCAATGATACTTTATTCTCTAAATCTATATATGCATAAAGCTGATGCAGGTGCAAAACATGGAGTGCATAATCGTTCAAACGGGCCAAAATAGCAGTACCATACCCCTGATGACGATACTTATTGAGCACAATCAGTCCTACTTCGGCGCGACAGTTGGCAGGATCAAAGTTCACCAGGTCGGCCACGCCAACCACTTCTCCCGCTTCATTCTCTACCATCATACGTACCTGTCGGTCGGTATAGATGTCATTTTTGGCATTGGCCACATACTCATGCAGCAGATAGCGCGAGTATGGCACATTACTATTCCCCACGTTCCACAACTCCACGTCGTTCTCGATGCGATACAGCAAGTCGAGGTCTTCGGGCTCAATCGCTCTCAGTGTAATCTGTTCCATCCTTATAACTGCAGTTTTTTACGAATAATATCGATCAGTGCCAACGAAGCACGGAAATAGATGGCCATCTTGACAGGCACAGTAAAGAAGAAGCTCAAATGACTGTAATGCTTGCGGAAGAAGATCAGCATGGCTTGATAGAACACATGCACATAGCGGAAATCCGACTTTACAGTCGACTGCCCCTTATAGTGAACAATGTCGAACGGCAGATACCAGTTCTGCCAGCCACCTTTCAGCAGACGATACGACAGGTCGATATCCTCGCCATACATAAAGAAGTCCTCGTCGAGCAGTCCGACCTGGTCGATGGCCTTGCGACGAAGCAGGAAGAAGGCGCCACTAACCACCTCAATCTGCGTGGGTCGGTCCCATGGCAGATAACTCATATAGTAAGTCTTGGTAAGACCGAGCATTTTTCGGGCGGCAACAAACGGCGACGGGATGGCGCGACGACTCTCGGGCGCCACGCTACCGTCTTCGTTGTGCATACGCACGCCAGCAGCCCCCGCAACGGGATGCTCATCCATAAAGGCCACTACCCCGCGCAAGGTTTCCTCGGCCACCACAGTGTCTGGGTTGAGCAACAGCACATACTCGCCTTTCGACTGTCGGATAGCAAGGTTATTGCCTTTCGAGAATCCCAGGTTCTCCTTATTTATAATAAGATGTACCCACGCGTATTCGCGCGCGATCACCTCAACAGTATCGTCAGTCGAACAGTTATCGACCACGAAGACCTCGCTCTCGATACCTTCGAGCGCACGCTGCACACTATCCAGACAGGCAGTCAGGAATGGGCGCACATTATAACTGACTATGACAACCGAGAGCTTCATGCGGCGTTTTCACCCTCGTTCTCGTCCTCAACCTCGGCTTCACAACGGCTCATGCTCGGATAGATAAACGGCAGACACAGCAGCTGGATGATAGCCATATAACCGAAGGTGGTGTTCAGAAACATGTAGTACAGATAAGTATTCACCATCATGGGCAGACCGATGATCACTAGGCGCAGGGTTCCCCACTTACGCAGAGCATCGTACTTGCGGGTAACCAGATCGTTGTGTACCTTCTGGAACTTAAACAGACGCAGTCCCAGGAACACGCCTCCCAGAGTAACAAGCTCCATCACGGCGGTAATCAGGAATTCCAAATTGCTGTCATCGGTACTGAAACCAGATTCGAAAATGTTTGTCTCGAATAAAACCACGGTGCCGAGCGCATAGGCTACGAACACACAGAAGACAGCCATTAGTTCTTTTTTTGTTTCTTTCATTTTGAGTAGTTATGATTAATTGTTCTGGATTATTTTTCTTCGAATAGAGTGCGGTTGGCAATCGAACGGCCGAGGGTCACCTCATCGGCATACTCCAGTTCATTGCCCACAGCAATACCACGGGCTATCACGCTCACCTTGACACCCGATGATGCCAGCTTGCGGTAGATAAAGAAGTTGGTCGTGTCGCCTTCCATCGTTGGGCTCAGCGCCAGAATCACCTCTTTGATAGTGCCCTCACCCACGCGTTGAATAAGCGAGTCGATCTCGATATCGGCCGGTCCCATACCATCCATAGGCGAGATTACACCACCTAACACATGGTAGAGTCCATGAAACGTCTGGGTATTCTCAATGGCCATCACGTCCTGGATATTCTCCACGACACATACGATAGATTGATCGCGGCGCTGATCGGCACAGATCGGACACACCTCGCTATCGCTGATATTATGACACACGCGGCAGTACTTCACTTCCTGCTTCAGCTGGCTCACAGCGCCGGCAAAGTTTGCCACATCCTGATCATCCTGACGTAGCAGCCACAGCACCAGGCGCAAAGCGGTCTTACGTCCGATACCAGGCAACTTCGAGAACTCCTGCACAGCCTTTTCCAGTAACTGCGATGGGTATTGTTGTTGAATCATTGTCAATTATCAATTCTAAATTTCAGATAGTTCCAGCCAGCGCATTGATTTCTCGTCGAGCTCGTCGTTCAGCTGTGGCAGGCGCTTGCTTAAACGTGTAATCTCATCTACCGAGGTAGTGCCGCCACAGAGCGCTTCCTCTATCTGTTTCTTCTCTGCCTCAAGGGCCTCGATATCCTTCTCCAACTGCTCCAGCTCGCGTTTTTCCTTATACGAGAGCTTACGCTTGCCATTCGGTGCAGTAGCAGCCTGAGCGGCATTGTTTGCCGGATTCTGATTGTCGCTGGCATTGGCACGGTTAGCACCGTTCGACTTAGGCTTCTCCTTGGATTCATCAGGCTGCAGCTGGCTCCATGCGCGATACTGCGTATAGTTGCCAGGGAAATCCTTGATGTCACCCTCGCCTTTGAACACCAGCAGATGGTCCACCACCTTATCCATGAAGTAGCGGTCGTGGCTCACCACGATCACACAACCAGGGAAATCCTGCAGATATTCCTCCAGAATCTGAAGGGTCACAATATCGAGGTCGTTCGTAGGCTCGTCGAGTACCAGGAAATTCGGGTTCTTCATCAGCACGGTACAGAGGTAGAGCTTGCGGCGCTCGCCACCACTCAGTTTATACACGTAGTTGTGCTGCTGTTCGGGCGTAAACATGAAGTGCTGCAGGAACTGCGAAGCAGTCAGATGCTTACCGCCACCCATATCGATATAATCAGCTATCTCCTTCACCACATCAATGACCTTGGTCTGCTCGTCGAACTGTAATCCCTCCTGCGAGAAATAACCGAACCTGACGGTATCACCGATATCAAACTTACCGCTATCGGGCGCTACCTGACCGAGCAGCATCTTGATGAAGGTCGATTTTCCGGTACCATTATTGCCCACGATACCCATCTTCTCAAAGCGCGAGAAGTTGTAGTAGAAATCCTTGAGGATAGTGAGCGGCTCAGCATCGGCACGCTCAAACGCTTTCGACACATACTGACACTCGAAAATCTTCGAGCCGATATAGACATTGCGCGACTTGAGGCGCACCTGTCGTTCCTCGATACGCTGCTTGGCCACCTTTTCAAGTTCGTAGAAGGCCTCCTCACGATAGCGGGCCTTATGACCTCGTGCCTGAGGCATACGGCGCATCCACTCCAGTTCGGTACGATACAGATTGTTGGCACGTGCTATCTCGGCATGGCGATTGTCAATACGTTCCTGTCGTTTCTCCAGATAGTAGCTATAGTTGCCACGATAGGTATAGACGGTCTGATCATCCAGCTCCAGAATCACAGAGCACACACGGTCCAGGAAGAAACGGTCGTGCGTCACCATCAGCAGCGTCTTGTTGCCACGATTCAGATAGCCCTCCAACCACTCAATCATCTCCAGGTCGAGATGGTTCGTCGGCTCGTCGAGAATCAGCAGGTCGGGATCGGTAATCAGCACATTGGCCAGTGCCACACGTTTCTGCTGTCCACCACTCAGCTGCCCCATAGGCTGCTCCAAGTCGCGAATCTTCAACTGTGTTAATATCTGCTTGGCTTTCAGCATCTTATCAAGATCGCCTTGATGATTAAAGCAGGCATCGAGCACACTCTCCATCGGGTCGAACACCGGACTCTGCTCGAGCATGCCTACACGCAGATCGCGACGGAAGATAATCTCGCCGTCATCGTAGCCTTCCTTGCCCGACAGGATAGAAAGCAATGTGGATTTACCTGTACCGTTCTTGGCTATCAGGCCCACCTTCTGTCCCTCGGCAACCGAAAAGCTTAAATCACGAAACAACACCAGACTTCCAAATGATTTCGTCAGGTGTTGCACGTCCAAGTATGGATTTTCCTTTGCCATTATATTATCTAGTGTCTTTGTGCGTTATTTCAACTCTTTATTAATCTGTTCAATATAATCTAACACTTCGTCGCGGCCCTGCTTCTTCTCCGATGATGTCACGAAGATAGGCGGCAGCTCCTCCCACGTCTCGCTCAGCACCTTCTTATAGGCAGTCAGGTTCTGCAGCACCTTCGAGGCACTCAGCTTGTCAGCCTTGGTAAAGATGATGGCAAAAGGCACGCTACTGGTACCCAGCCACTCGATAAACTCCAGGTCGATTTTCTGTGCTTCGAGACGGATATCGATGAGCAGGAACACATTAACCAACTGCTCGCGCTGCAGGATATAGCCATTGATCATCTGCTCCAGCTTCTGCACCTCTTTCTTTGAGCGCTTGGCAAAGCCATAACCAGGCAGGTCGACCAGGTACCACTCGTTGTTGATGATAAAGTGATTAATGAGCAGAGTCTTTCCTGGCGTAGCACTGGTCTTTGCCAGATTTTTCTTGCCCGTCAGCATATTGATCAGGCTCGACTTACCCACGTTCGAACGACCGATGAACGCATACTCGGGCTTGGTATCCTTCGGACACATCGACTCCATCGGAGCACTCAGTGTAAATTCTGCTTTTTTTATTTCCATTATATATATCAATTTTGGGTGCAAAGATACGAAAAGTCGAGAGCAAAACAAAAGAATTCATTCTTTTTTTTGCCGAGACGGAGTATCTTCGCGGTTTTTAGCGCAAAGATACGATTTTTTTTTCGAAAATGTTTGGTGGTTCGCCAAAATATACTTACCTTTGCATCGATTTTTCTAATCAGTGCTTCCGTTCGCGAAGCATTTCCACAAGTTTTTTTTCCAGAAATCAACGTAATTAAGTACATATTATATGTATACAAAAGAAGAATTAGAATCTATGGACATACCCCAGTTAGTGGGTATTGCCGACGAATTAGGTATCAAGGTATCGCCCGACGATCAGCTCTCTGATGTGGTTTATGCCATTCTCGACCGAGCAGCTGAGAATAGTGCCAGCGCAGCCGATGATGCCCCCAAGCGTAAACGCACACGTATCGCTAAGAAAGACACCAGTAAGGTTTATACCGTAAAAGGCGAGGACGGCGAGAATCTCGACTCCAAGTCGAACCGTACACGCAAGAAGGCAGAGCAGCCATCGCTCTTTGCCGACATGCCCGCTGCCCCTGCTGCCGAGCCAGAAGCCGAGTCCAAGCCCAAGAAGCGTGGTCGCAAGAGTAAGGCTGAGAAGGAAGCCGAAGCGGCTGCAGCCCTTGCAGCCCAGCAGGCCGCCGAAGCAGCGCAGCAGAGCGCGCCCGAGGCCGACAACTATGCTGATGTAGTGCCCGAGGCAGCCCAGTTTGCTACGAATGCCGACGATGAGGCTACACCTAACGCCATCGAGCAGCTGCGCGAGAAAATGTCACAGAATAAGGCCGTAGCACCCGAGGAGGAAGCTGTCGAAGAGCCCGCCGAAGGTATGGAAGGTGCCGAAGGTATGGAAGGCTTCGACGACGCAGATGAGGTTGACCCTCTGACCGACGAGGTAGATGAAAACGGCGTATGGATGGGCGATCCAGGTGATGGTACCGACTTTATCACCGTGATCGATATCCCCATCGAGGACCAGAGTGCCATCCCTACCCTCGACATGTTCGATCGTCCTGTGGTACCAACAGCCACCGAGGCTCCTATCATCAACCGCACGGTACCTACCGCCCAGCCCCGTTTCGATTTCGCCGACCTGATCAAGGCCAACGGCGTACTCGAGATGCTGGCCGATGGTTACGGTTTCCTCCGTTCAAGCGATTACAACTATCTGTCATCACCCGATGATGTATATGTATCACCACAGCAGGTAAAGAAATACGGTCTGAAGACCGGCGACGTGGTAGAATGCAACGTTCGCCCACCACACGAGGGCGAGAAGTTCTTCGCCATGACCGACGTGATGAGTATCAACGGCCGCGATCCCGGTGAGGTGCGCAACCGTCTGGCTTTCGAGCACCTGACACCACTGTTTCCCGATGAGAAGTTCATTCTCTGCGGCGACCGTGCTACCACCAACCCCAGCACCCGTATTGTCGATCTCTTCTCACCTATCGGTAAAGGTCAGCGTGCCCTCATCGTGGCTCAGCCAAAGACCGGTAAGACCGTGCTGATGAAGGATATCGCCAACGCCATTGCCGCCAACCATCCTGAGGCTTACATCATGATGCTGCTCATCGACGAGCGCCCTGAGGAGGTGACCGACATGGCACGTACCGTCAATGCCGAGGTGATTGCTTCAACCTTCGACGAGCCCGCCGAGCGCCACGTGAAGATTGCCGGTATCGTGCTCGAGAAAGCCAAGCGTATGGTTGAGTGCGGTCACGATGTGGTTATCTTCCTCGATTCAATCACCCGTCTGGCCCGTGCTTATAACACCGTAGCTCCTACATCAGGTAAGATCCTGACCGGTGGTGTGGATTCTAACGCCCTGCAGAAGCCTAAGCGCTTCTTCGGTGCCGCCCGTAACATCGAGGGTGGCGGTTCGCTCACCATCATCGCTACTGCACTGGTTGATACCGGTTCTAAGATGGACGAGGTGATCTTCGAGGAGTTCAAGGGTACTGGTAACTCTGAAATCCAGCTCAACCGTCAGCTCGCTAACAAGCGCATCTTCCCAGCTATCGACCTCGTGATGTCGTCAACACGCCGCGACGATCTGCTGCTCGACGATACCACACTGAACCGCATGTGGATTATGCGTAAGTTCATTGCCGACATGAATCCTATCGAGGCGATGAGCACCGTACGCGACCGCTTAGTAAGCACCCGTAGCAACGAGGAGTTCCTCCTGTCGATGAACGGATAAAAGATGAAGAAAATTCTTTTCGTTTGTCACGGCAACATCTGCCGCAGTCCGATGGCAGAGTACGTGATGAAATACTTAGTTGAGCAGGCGCAGCTGGCCGATCAGTACATGATCGAGTCAGCTGCCACTTCTACCGAGGAGATTGGTAATCCCGTCTATCCCCCAGCCCGCCGCAAGCTGGCCGAGCACGGCATCCGTTGCGATGGTCACGCCGCCCGTCAGATGACCCGCGCAGACTATCATCGCTTCGACCTGCTGGTAGGCATGGACGAGTGGAACATCCGCAACATGACCCGCATAGCCGGCGCCGATCCCGAAGGCAAGATTGTGAAGCTGCTCGACCTTGTGCCCGCCACCGACCGCCGCCATGGCTGCGACGTGAGCGACCCATGGTACACCGGCGACTTCGAAGCCACCTGGCAAGACGTGCTCGAAGGCTGCCAAGCCCTGCTCCACAAATATTTTTAATCAAAAACTTGTAATATTCAAGTTTTTGATTTATCTTTGCAGCAGGATTATTAAAAAAGAAAGGATGAACAATGACAATACTCAACGATTATCATCGCAAAGTAACGATGGAGAAGAAGAAGTCGGTGGCCTATTGGCAGCAGCATCCGATTTCGCACGAGGCGTGCTTGAGTCAATTCAAGCGCTTGCGGGAACAACGGCTTGCAAGGGAGTCCAAATTGCAAGATTAAAAGACTGGGCTATAGCCAACCATTGCTGGCTGAACAAAGATTCGCTTGGTACATTTTCTGATCGAGGTTCCGAAAATGAGGTCTATGCCTCACTTGATAGCAAATATGTATTTAAGCTAAATGATTTCAGATATTCTGATGATAATCTTACTCAATTCTTTTATCGTATCACTATTCACAATCAGCTATTTCCAGATTGCGGATATTCTTTTTTAGGCCTTGCTGAAAATCGTGATGGGAAAGTTTGTGCCGTTCTTCGCCAGCCATTCATACTATCACCTACCGAAGCAAGTCTAGAAGAAATCAATACAGAACTGGAATGCCTTGGTTTTCATAAAGAAGATGACGGCTTTTTTACCAATGGCAATTATGACATATTTGATGCAGTACCCAACAACGTACTGAAAGGTAATGATGGACACCTATACTTCATCGATACCATCATCTACGAGTCTGGTACAGGTGGCCGCGAAACCTACAACAGCCTCTCCCCCCGCGCCAGCAAAGTTTAAAGTATCTTCCACCTATGCTTATCCTAATAAAAGGTAAGAACACAGGTGGAAGAGTATATAAATGAACTTTTAGATATATCGCTTTGCAGCCTCTATTAATTGTGTCTTAAATTTGTAGATATCGTCCAATTTCTCTAATGGTTTCATTACTTCATTCTTATTTTCGTCAATAAAGCCTATGCGCAAATTGCTCAAGTTATTGAAATGAAGTCTACAAATAGGTCTACGATTATTATCATCGGCAAATATGGCAAAATAAGACTGAGAATCGCGGTAAGTGACACGCTCTGACGCAATGACTTCGCAAACAATACTTTTAACAATATAATAGCCTTCCATTTCTTCGACAGTTGTGACTATCTTCGAAGATTTGTCGTCTATTGTCTGCTCTCCTTCTTCTTTTTGCTCATCGATGGCTGCCGGCGCTGAAGTTTTGATAGGTGCTCCTGCAGCCTCGGTTGCTTTGATGGCTATACCGAGTTTCTCACTCATAACATCATTGATATGACTCTTTAATGCACGTTTGACGATATCGGTAAACTGGTCAAGCACTTTCTGCGTAACAATACCTTCGTATACTCGCTTAGTAAGCATCTTCACGAAGTCGGCCGATGGCTCATCAAACTCAGAACGCACCACCTTTTTCACCTCTGACATGTACTTCAGTTCATTAGCACTACTCAGGATGTTATCCAGATCAAAATTCTCCTTGCAAAACTTTTTAACCTCTTCGATCTGAGCCTCTCGTATTTTTTCAAGATTGATTTCAAGGAAAGGGACATCGTCCATAATATTTTCCTTTATCAAATCGGCATAAAATCTGTAAACGACGCCATTAGTCAGTACGCCAAACTTGGCCTTTGATGCTACATAATAGCGTTTCAACTGATTATCATGCAAGTTTAAGTCCTGTTTCCAGTGCTTGCACTCAATCAGCATGATTGGTGCCCCATCTTTCATAATAGCATAATCAATCTTCTCGCCTTTCTTTTTTGCTATATCGCAATCCATCTCAGGCACCACCTCAAGTGGATTAAACACGACATAGCCAAGAATCTGGATGAACGGCATAATAAATGCATTCTTTGTAGCCTCTTCTGTAAGGATCGAATCCTTAAGCGAAGAGACACGTTCTGCCAGTTGCATAATTGAATCTTTAAAGTCCATAGCCTTATAGTTTGTCAGCTCTATCCTCTCAGTCCCTCAGAAGATAATCTTATTTAAACGTGAAGCGTGGAACTGTATACACTTCCCTGTTCTGAGGTCCTGAGAAAACCCGATGTGAGAGAGTGACAACGTCCACGCTATCGCATGGAAGCTATCATGATCTCTTGCCACATTTTGAAATTTCTCAGGTTTCAGAACGCAAGATGAGCATAACGCTTCTTTCTTTATTTTCCACAAAAGTCGCACCAGCACCTCCACCGAGGCTAATGCCAATGTTCAAGGGGCAAAGATACAAAATAATCTCTGATTTCTAGCAAATTAGAAGAGAAAAATTAGGAAAAAGTAGTTTTTTTGTTAAAAAGTGATACAAATTATTACTTAATACTTGGCCATTCCAACGATTATTCGTAAATTTGCGTACCATAACAACAAAACATAAATTTTATATATTACTCTATATGCGAACCTCACTTCAGATAGGAAACTCTCATGAAGAAAGAATGGAATTGATTTTAAATTTCATTCTTGAATTTGATGTCAACAAACTTCTGTATGCCATTAATGGGAAACAACTCAGAGAAGACGAAATCATCAGTTTAACGGCGGATATAAGAGATTACCATAATAAACTGAGAAAGCAGAAGAATTATCTTTTCGAATTCGGCAAAACATTTAACAAAGAGTATACAACCGACAACAATAAGTATTTTGATACGAATGTTAAGATTTCAAGAAAGATGCGTAGTGGCCTGACAGGTTTTAGAGACAAGATCTTTAAACCATTTGTCAAGGTAACTCGAAAGAATCCTCCTAAAGATTCTGCAACACCACAGCTACAAGACCGATCAATGATTAATACGCGCTCATATTCTGCCGATTTGTTCGGACTAAGTAGTTATCCTCCATGTGTAAAGGAATTGTTTACCGCAATGATTGAGTTCTACGAAGATTTAGATGACTGCATTTCGGAGGGTATGCGAATTCTGCAGGAAGAGAAACAAAAAAAGCAGGACAAACGATATTGCTTAGAGCGTCTAATAGCTGCTTGTGAAAAAAGCAGAAAGGCTCAAATGCATATTATCAAAGCTGCCCAAGATGAACCTAAGCTAAAAGAGGCCCTATTAAATTCTGCAGAGCTTACAGGCACCTCACAAAATCCTGTTCTAAATGCTTTCAAAAAAGACTCAATGTCCGAGATGTTTGCTGCAGCGTTCTTTCACAACTGCCTTCCATCAGATATTGGAAAGATCACATTATATAAGACATGCTGTGAATCCGGAAACGACGCTATGATGATGATGGCCATAACATTGTTTGGAGACAATAAAGACAAGATAAAACGCATCAACTATATTATCGCTCATTTTGATTCACTACTGCCAGATATTTGCAAACGCAGTAAGATACCTGCCTATAAATTATATGTCTTTATGGAATGGTGTGATTGCGTCATGGGAATAGAGTCGTTTCTCAACTACTTCAACAAGTACTATAAGGAACATGGAGGCAAATGGGATACTATAGGCAAGTCAGCAATAAATGGCGCTAAAAATAGACCGATAAAAAACAAAAACAGTAACAATAAGGTTGACTATGATAGGGAAAAGAAAGAAATGCTCAATGCAATTAATGACCTATTATCAAAATATATGAGTTTACCAGCATCAGCATAAGCACATTTCCGGATTGCCTGTATACACGAGCCTTCTGAGAGGTTCGTGTTTTTTTGTATGTATTTCGTGTTTTTATTTCTATACACCAAACTACTTTTCTTATACACGAAACTATCATTGTATTGCACAAAACAGCTTAAATTCGATTATCGCGCGACTTAAATATACACATTAATAGACACATAAAAAACAGTTTATTTCTGCTATTCTTCGTACCTTCGCTGTGTCATGACATACCAGCGGAGGCACGCAATGCCAACCGAGCACGGGCCGCTGGACTGCCGGGGGCCATTAACCCAATTGCCCGCACTAAGCCACCCGACAGCGTGCTAGTGATGGGACGCTAATACTTTATATAGTATGGCAAATTTGACAGACCTTCTACAGAAGGTTTACGACCAGGCGAACCGTGGTCTGGACATCATTGTCGGCGTATGCCCTGAGGCTGCCGACGCAGTTGCTAACAAGCGTAACTTCCGACTCCGTCCGGACGAGCGCACACCGTCGGCCCACCTCTATCCGCCAAAGGATAGCGGCGACTGCTGGCACGTAAAGGACTATGGCATGGGCGAAGGCGAAGGGTTCTTCTCGCCCATCGACCTCTACATGTGGGATTGCGGCTACACGCAGAGTCAGTTTGCACTGGCAGTGCAGGAACTGGCCGAGAAGTATGGCGTACAGGAGGAACTGAAGCAGAGCATCAACAAGCCCGAAATCGTGAAGCGCGATGCCCTACCCTGCGAACTGGGCAAGCCGGTAAGAATCACCTATCAGGACGACTTTACCGCCGCCGATCTGGCCACATGGGGGCCCCGTGTAAAACCGGAACACCTCACAGCATTAGGCTGGCACCCGGTGAAGGCCATCGCCCGCACCACCGATGGCGTCACCACCATCAAGAAGGCTACCGACACCTATCCTATATACGCGCAGGAGTGCCCGTATCAGGATGGTCAGGGCAACATGCGCATGTTTCAGAAGGTGTATGAGCCCAAGAACGCCAACAAGGCCTACCGCTTCAGCATCATCGGCGAGAAACCGCAGCACTACATCTTCGGTATGCAGGCCTTGCGCCACAAGTTCCAGGAGCAAGGCGAAGAGAAACTCGACGAGGTGGTACTGGTGAGCGGTGGCAGCGATGCCGCCAACTGCTTGAGCATGGGCTACCAACCCGTATGGCTGGGCAGCGAAACCGAGGAACTGCAAGAGGCCGACTACACGCTACTGATGAAGTATGCCAAGCGCATCGTCAACATACCCGACATCGACGATACCGGCATCAAGGTCGGCAAGCGACTGGCACTCCGACTGCCTGGCATCTACACCGCCTGGATGAACAATAGCGACATGCACCTGCTGCACGACAACCGAGGACGACTGCGCAAGGACCTGAAGGACTACCTCCAGCTGAACCCTCACCGCAGTGATATGAAGCGACTGATGGACCGTGCCCACCGTGCGCAGTTCTGGACGGAACGCACCACCAAGCAGGGCGACAAGGAGTACACCATCAGCCACACAGACCTCGACTATTTTCTGGAGCTGAACGGTTTTTATACGCTCAAGGACGAATCGCGCAACGAGCCTCAGTACATCCGTATCGATGGCATCGTGGTGCAAGCTGTAACCGCCAAGGCCATCGTGGGCTTCATGAAGCAATGGATGGAGCAGCAGGCACTGCCAGCAGCCCTGCAGGACCGCGTGCTGCGCAGCCACGACCTGCCCACCACCAACCACAGCACGCTACGCGAGCGCGACAATCTCGACTTCGGCAAAGGCACCGCCACGGCCCAGTACTTCCACTTCCGCAACTGCTGGGTGGAGGTAACAGCCGACAAGATCACCACCCATCGATACACCGATGCCACCAACCACTACGTATGGGCCGACAACATCATCCAGCACGACTATCGCCCCACCGCCGATATGTTTACGGTTACCACCGACGACGAAGGCCGCTATAGAGTGGGCATCAGCGAGGGTGCCGAACAGTGCAACCTGCTGAAGTTCCTGGTCAACTCGTCGCGCCTGTACTGGCGCAAGGTGGATGAGGGCGGCCTACCACTCACGCCCGAGGAGGATGCCGACGAGCACCTGTGCCTGGCCAGCCGACTGGCCAACATGGGCTACATGCTCACCAGCCACAAGTCGGAATCAGAAGCCTGGGCCACCATCTGCCTCGACAGCACGATGGCCGAGAATGTGGATGAGTGTAACGGTCGAAGCGGCAAGTCGTTCTACATCAGCGCCGTAAGCAAGATGGTGAAGACCTTCAGCATCGATGCCGGCAACACCTCGTTCAAGGACCCACGATTCATCTTCGACGGCGTAACGAGCGACACCAACCTGATATTCCTCGATGAGTGTCCGCGCAAGTTCAACTACAACTTTGTGTATGGTCTGGTGACAGGCGACTTCCGTGTAGAGGAGAAGAACAAGCACTCGTACGTCATCCCCTTCGTACAGAGCCCCAAGTTCGCCATGGCCACCAACTTCACGCTCTCGCGCCACGACCCTTCGACCGAAGGACGTATCTGGCCTCAGCCATTCAGCGATTACTATCACGTGAAAAGTCAGCAGAACGACTACCGCGAATCGCGCTCCATCCGCGACGATTTCGGCCAGAACCTGATGGGCACCGAGTATAGCGAGCGCGACTGGCAGCTCGACCTGGCCCTGATGACGCAGTGCGTACGCTTTTACCTGTCGCTATCGGCTGGCAGCCGCAAAATCATGCCGCCGCTAACCCGTATTGAGCGCCGTGAGCAGATGGCTGCAGTAGGAAAAGACTTCCACCAGTGGGCCGAGGAATACTTTGCCGAGGATGGTGGCAATCTGGACCGCGAACTGAAAGCCGATCAGGTACTGAGCGACTTCAATCGCGAAACCCAGTTCGGCTGGTCGCCCAAACGCATGAAGCAGCACCTGGATGCCTACTGCCAGCTGGCAGATCATATCCACTGTCTGAATCCAGCCAGCATCACTCAGAAAGCTACAGATGGCGAACGCTGGGTAAAGCGAGATGAAGGTGGCAACGTGAAAACCATCTACTACGTACAATCCCAGAAAGCAGCCATAGCCGATGCAGAAAAGGCTGCAGCAGAGCAAACCATCCTGCCGTTCTGACACAGAACGTCATCCACCTCGAAAAGCCTGCCCCCATGCCATTAATCGGGAGCAGGCTTTATTTTGTTGCAGATGCACATGTAGCACATCATCCTCACTGCTCAGCACCTACCTTATATATTTTATTGTTAACCCCTGATTTTCCTACTTTAAAGTGCTACAAGTGCTACAAACCCATAAAATAACATATAATAAACTGAAGATGAGACACTTAAGGATTGTTGCACTTCTGTAGCACTTCAGTTGCAGATGTGCTGCACATTGATAACTGCAACGCGATGGCGTATTTCCTACGATGCGTCGTAGCAATTGCCGGAACGCATTGGAAAACGACAGAAAAAATAACTTTTTTATCGAAAAAAGTTGCCAAAATATTTGCAAAATACAAAAAATTATTGTATCTTTGTAGCGTAAATAAAGAGGTAAAACCTCACAATCAACGGCTGTTAATCAGCCATAAGTCTAACCATTTAAATATCTTTACACTATGGCTTTAAAAGTAAAAGCACGTGAGAAACTGCTGAAGTTCTCAAAAGATTCAGAAGGCGAGTATCGCTATGTGATGCAGCCTGAGTTGTATTCCGCTCTTGCCAAGGAGAAAGTGATTCACGAAGCCGCTCTGCGTAGCGGTGTGAGCGAAGGCGTGATGAAGGCCTGCTGGGATGCCGCCGGCGAGGTGATCAAGGCATGGCTGCCCGAGGGTCACAGCATTCCCATCCCCGGCTTAGGCTCTGCACGCTTCAGCCTCTCGGCCAAGACGGTGGCCGACGTGAACGAGGTGAAGTCGAGCCTCATCAAGACGCGCCGCATCATCTTCACTCCTGCCGTGGAGCTGAAGGACGAACTGAAGTCGACTGCAGTCATCATCACCTGTTACGACCGCGAGGGTAACGTGGTGAAGCGTGTCACCTCTACCGATCCCGGTGACATCGAGGATACGGAGAGCGGCAACCAGAGCCAGTCGTCCGGCGAGGGTCAGAACACTGGCGGCAACAGCGGTCAGGGCACTGGCGGCGGCAATGGTGGCGGCGGCAACCCTAACCCCGATGGCAGCAGCGAGGATTAACCCTGAGGGGGGCATCGAGGATTAGCCTCGGTGCCCCTCACATCTATTGAGAGAGTTGGCACGGTATTTGCAAATGCTATGGCAGAACATTCATAAATTAAGTATATACAATTATGCAGAAAGGTAACATCGGGGTTACAACCGAGAATATTTTCCCCGTCATCAAAAAGTTTCTCTATAGCGATCACGAGATATTCCTCCGCGAGATGGTATCAAATGCCGTCGATGCTACACAGAAGTTGAAGACACTGGCCCAGCAGGGCGAATACAAGCAGGAGCTGGGCGACCTGACCGTACGCGTAAGTCTGGATACCGACAAGGGTACCATCACCATCAGCGACCACGGTATCGGCATGACCGAGGAGGAAATCGACAAGTATATCAATCAGATTGCCTTCTCGGGTGTTACCGACTTCCTCGAGAAGTATAAGGACAATGCCAACAACATTATCGGTCACTTCGGACTTGGTTTCTACTCAAGCTTCATGGTTGCCAAGAAGGTTGAGATTATCACCAAGAGCTGGAAGGAAGGCTCGAAGGCCGTGAAGTGGAGCTGCGACGGTAGCCCTGCCTACGAGATTGACGATGCCGAGCGCGCTGATCACGGTTCGGACATCATCCTCTACGTAGATGACGACTGCAAGGAGTTCCTCGACAAGTTCAAGCTCGAGGGCCTGCTCAACAAGTACTGCAAGTTCATGGCTGTGCCCGTGGCCTTCGGCAAGAAGACCGAGTGGAAGGACGGCAAGCAGGTTGATACCGACGAGGATAACATCATCAACAGCGTGGAGCCTCTGTGGACTAAGACCCCAAGCACACTGAAGGACGAGGACTACAAGAGCTTCTACCGCACACTCTACCCCATGAGCGATGAGCCTCTGTTCTGGATTCACCTCAACGTGGATTACCCATTCAACCTCACCGGTATCCTCTACTTCCCAAAAATCAAGAATAACATCGAGCTGCAGAAGAACAAGATCCAGTTGTACTGCAACCAGGTTTTCGTGACCGACCAGGTAGAGGGCATCGTACCCGAGTTCCTCACCCTGCTCCATGGTGTGATCGACTCACCCGATATCCCTCTGAACGTAAGCCGTTCGTACCTGCAGAGCGACCGCGAGGTGAAGAAGATATCTACCTATATCACTAAGAAAGTGGCCGACCGCCTGAAGGCTATCTTCACCGAGAACCGCAAGGAGTACGAGGAGAAGTGGGACGACCTGAAGCTCTTCATCAACTACGGCATACTCTCAGAGGAAGGTTTCTACGACCGCGCCAAGGAGTTCTCACTCTTCAAGGATACTGAGGGCAAGTACTTCACCTTCGACGAGTATAAGACACTGATCGAGGCCAACCAGAAGGATAAGGACGACCAGCTGGTATATCTCTACGCTACCGACAAGGAGGAGCAGTACAGTTATATCAAGGCCGCTCAGGACAAGGGCTACAGCGTGCTGCTGCTCAACGGACAGCTCGACGTGCCCACCATCCAGACACTGGAGCAGAAGTTTGAGAAGAGCCGTTTCACACGCGTCGACAGCGATATCATCGACCGTCTGATTGTGAAGAGCGACGCGCCTAAGAGCGAGCTGAGCGAGGAGCAGAGTGACAATTTGTCAGCCGTATTCCGCACACAGCTGCCAAAGATTGAGCACACCGAGTTTATGGTTCAGGTAGATGCACTTGGTGCCGAGGCCCGTCCGGTAGTGATCACTCAGAATGAGTATATGCGCCGTATGAAGGAGATGAGCCGATTCCAGCCTGGTATGAGCTTCTATGGTCAGATGCCCGACTCGTTCAACCTGGTACTGAACTCAGACCACCCACTGGTGAAGAAGGTGCTCGACGAGAGCAGCGCTGCTACCGAGGAGGCGCTGAAGCCTATCGTAGCCGAACTGAAGGGTCAGGAGGCACGTCTGGCTGCCATCCGTGCCCAGCAGGATAAGAAGAAGTACGACGAGCTGACTCAGGACGACAAGGATATGAAGTCTGAGGCCGAGAAGGCTGTTCAGGAGCAGAAGGACAAGAAGCAGGCTGTGATTGCCGACTATGCCAAGGGCAACTCGGTGGTTCACCAGCTCATCGACCTGGCACTGCTACAGAATGGTATGCTGAAGGGCGAAGCTCTCGATCAGTTCTTGAAGCGAAGCGTAGAACTGATCAAGGGCTAAATAAGCCCTATTCCTGAAGCGTTCAGTTGATCTGATTAAATAAACAGAATAAGCATAAAGAAAGCTCCCAAGTAACGTTGGGAGCTTTTTTTTATTTGGGAACTTCGAGAACCACGCGGCAGCCTTCGTGATAGTCGGCATCGAATATCAGATCGCCACCTAAGTTCTTGGCATGTCGCTTGGCCAGCGGCAGACCTAAGCCCAAGCCTTCCGAGAGGTCGCCCTCGCGTACGAACGGCTTGAAGATCAGCTCGTCGGCATCGATCGACAGGCCCGGACCAACATCCTGAACAATGAAACGCACCTTCTTCTCGTTCTGCGTAATGGTCAGTTTCACATGCTGGCCGTCGGTGTACTTGGCAGCATTATACAGCAGCTCGCGCAGCGTGCGCATCAGGTACAGATGGTTGGTGAGGATATGCATGGTATCGGGCAGGATGGTATCCATCTGGATCTTGGCATCGGGGAAGTGGCTCATGGCATGCCTGATACACTCGCGCGCCACCTCATTACATGCCACCTCATCCTTTCGGTTACTCATCAGCGTCTCATCCAGATCGGTTTCCGAGGCATCGAAGAGCATCAGCACCATGCGACTCATATTCACCGCATTGCTCTTCATCATCGAGGTCACATTGCTCATTTCAACCTCGCTCATAGCGTTCTTATCCCCAGCACTCTCGCGCAGCACGTTGGCAAAGCCCAGAATCACATTCAGCGGCATGCGCATCTGCTGGGCCACATGCTGTATGAACAGATTCTTGCGCTTCACGGTCTCGTCGGCCAGCGCCTTCGACTTCTCCAAGGCATCGTTGTGCTTACGAATCTCATCAGTGTCCTTACGGAGCTTACCCATACGCTGGTTCAGCGAGTGTTGCATATGTGCGAAACTGTTCTGCAAACGGCCTATCACACCCATTTTGGTGGTTATCGGAATCAGTTCGTCGTACTTGCCGTCGGCTATCTGCTGCGTATTGTGCAGCAACCCGTAGATAGGCTGGATGGTCTGCTTCACCAAACGGTTGCAGAGCCATACTATCAGCAGCAGGCCGATGATGATGATTGCCGCAATCACATAGCCCATGTGGTAGTAGCTCGTCAGGGTATCGCCCACCGGACATACCAGCGCCAGGCTCCACTTGGTGCCAGGCACCGGGCGATAGCACACATAATACTCGCGCCCGTCATACGTGGCACGCATATCGCCATGCTTGCCCGCTGTCATCTCATAGCCCAACGTAATCATATCCGGATTACGATGCGGGTCGGCATCAGAGAATATCGACTTGCGGAATACACGCACCGTATCGGGATGTATCAGATAGCGACCATCTTCAGCCAGCATCATGAAATAGGCATGCGGGAATGGGCGGTCGCCCTTATTGAGATTACTGGCCATGTCGCTGATAGAGAGATCGACCGTTAGCACACCCATCATACGACCACTGTGATGGCGAATGGGCTGGCAATAAGTGGCGATGGCCTGCGTATGATCCACGGCAATCGAGCTCTTCTCGGCAAACGGATCCACCCAGCAAGCCTTACCGGTCCTGACAGGTTCGGTGTAGCACGCCCTATGGAAATAATCGTAGTCGGGCTCGATATACGACACAATCGAATCGCCACCATAATCCTCGGTGTAGATAGAGAACCTATGGCCATACTCCGGAAACTCGTCGGGCAGCGCATAGAACGAACTGCTGACAACTGGCGCATTCAGGCGCACAATGCGGTTGGATACCGATTTCAGCGAGTCGGAACGCAGATTCTCCTCCAACATCCAGGCATTGGAGTTGGCCGAGGTCTCGACAATACTCATATAGTTGCGTACACGGTGGAGCGCTGTGTTCAGATAACTATTGGCCGATGCCATCGCCTTCTCACGGATAAGATAGCGCGACTGCAGGAACAACGTGCCTATCGACAGGATAAAAATGGGCGCCGCCATCAGGATGATGCGCATACTGAGCGAGCGCGAAAGACGATGATGCTTACTCATGGGCAGCCTCCTTTCCTGATTCGGTTTCGATAAAATGCGCCATGTGGGTCAGCAGGTCCAACACCGCCTCGCTCTTCTGCTGGATATTCTCCACCTGCTTATCTACTTCTTCACGGTCGATGTCGTGATAGTTATTACAGAGGGTAGTCACACTGCAGTCGATACTCTCGGTAGGCACCGTCATCTGGTTGGTCATGTAGTGCAGGAACGAAGTCTTCATTCTATCAGTCTCCTCGGTCTTGGCCAGGGCTGTACGCAAGGCATCATTACGCCGATGCAGACGGTCGGTAGCCTTCTCGAGGGCGTTGACCTCATCCTGCAACGATCGCTTCATCTTGCAGAAACGGTTCTGCAGATCGCCAATCTCGTCGTCACGATCGGTCTCGCTTATCATCACGTTCAAATCGCCATTGGCTATGCGCTGCGCCGAGTCGGTAAGCAGGCGCAAAGGCCGCAGCTGGCGGTGAAAGCTCCAGGAACTCAGTCCGAGGAACAGCAGCACGCCCACGATAGCGATGGCAAACACCAGATAGAGCAGTATATTATGCATGCCGAAGATATCGTCGTCGGGATAAACCACACCTACACTCCAGCCTAACGTGCCCTCGCCAGCAGCACGCCCCTCCACTTCGGCACGCTTAAACGGCTTGTAGAATACACACCAGTTACGATCGTCCCTCGTAAAGAACTTCACGCCGGTCTCGCCTGCAATCATCGACTCAAGGGCCTCGAGTGTACTGGTTCCGTAACCAGCCTCCATCTGACTGAACGCCATGGGCAGCGACAGTTTGTCAGCATCGGGATGGACGATAAACGATCCGTTGCGCGCCAACAACACACAGTAGCCATTCTGCGTAGGCTTGGACGAAAGCACTATCTTCGACAGCATGGATATCGACACATCGACACCAATCAGTCCCACGCGCTCGCCCTGCTTGTTATAGAAAGGCAGGCAGAAGGTGACCAGCGCCTCGTTCTCGGTATCCTCGCCCTTCAACGGGTTGGTCCAGCCTACATAACCCGTCTTCATCGGTTCGGTGTACCACACCTGCTCGGTGTAGGGACGGTTGGTAAACTTATCGGTAGTCACCAGGTCCGACTTGGCATCGGTCGAGAAACCTCTGCGATGCACATAGACCATAAACAGGTCCTTGCCAGGGAAATAGCCTGGCTTATAGGCAATGGCACAGCCCACCACGTTGGGATTACTCTTCACCATCTCGCGGCAGTAAGTATATACGCGGCTGGAATCATCCACATAATTCAGCAGGTCGTACCACATATTACCCGCTGACTGCTCTACGCTCAGCAGGATATTATCAATGTCCTGCACGGTGCCTTCAAGCGTCAGTTCGGCATCGTGCATGGCCTCGCCGCGCAGCTCTCTGTGCGAGATATACGCCATAGCGCCCAGCGTGAGTGCCAACAACAGCACAATGCCACCAAACACCTGCAGGTTCAGTTTGTACCTATTACTTTTCATCCTTGATGTGTTTTGTTGTCAGCCACACAGCCACAATACCCAGCAGTCCTAACAGACTCAGGCCCCAAGCCATATACACGAATGGTTTCTGCAGGTCGCTCTTAGGGATAACCACAGCCAGCGTCCAGTCGATACCTTCTATCGGGCCATAGTACACCACCGACTCCACATTGTCGATCGTCATCTCAACCACACCGTTCTCCCGCTGCTCCAAACTGCTGAGCAGCTGCTTGTCTTCGATGATAATCTTCTTGTCCTGTGGATGCGCCAGGCAGGTGCCGTCCTTATCCAGCACTACCGAATAGAAATCAAAGTTACGCATCAGGCGATACGTGTTGACCAACGGAGCATGCCGACAGTAGTCATCAATCTTCGCCAACACCTTGGCTACCCAGTCAAAGGTGATATCGGCACCACATACACAGGTCAGCTTGCCCTGCTCATCAAACAACGGGGTCACAAACGTGCAGTAATGACCGCTGATGTTGGTGCCATCATAATAGTAGTAAGGCTCCGACCAGAACGACATCTTCAGATCCTTGGCACGGACGTACCACGTCGACTTGGTATAGTCGTGGCGTGCAGAGCCCACCTGACTCATCTCGAACTTGGTACTGTCGGTATGATGGATATACGGCTCGAACCACGTGCCTTTTGAGGGGAAGAAACCTGGCTCGAAAGCGGCGAAATAGCCACGCACATCGGGGTTCAGATTCGACTCACTCTCAAGCGCAGCAATCACACTCTCGGGCGAATCCATGTGTTTCTCCACCTCGTTGAACACATTAGTAGCACTCATCTCCAAGGCCTTGATGGTACGGGTCAGCTGGGCAGTAATCACACTCTGCATGCCTGCATAACGCACAGTAGTTTCAGCTTTCATGGCAGAACTGAAAGCCCAGTATGCCAATCCCACCACTATCAGAATAATGGCTGATACGGCCAACAATACATTCCATCTCTGCCTCTTGGCATCAGTTTTAGATTCTTGTTTCACGGTCGGTATATTTATGTCCTCGTTAGATGTAATAATAACGCAAAGTTACAAAAAATCCCGACAGAAAGAATAATTTTACGCAATCTTAACACATATTAACCTAAAAAAGCGCTGTACCAATCGTACAGCGCTAACTTAACACCTATTCATCTAAAAAAGATTATAGCAATTTGAGCTTGTGATGGTAAGCCTTGCGCAACTTGCGCACGGCCTTATCACGAATCTGGCGGACACGCTCACGCTTCAAGTCCATATCCTCGGCTATCTCGGCCATCGTCTCGTGCTCCTGGTTAATGCCGAAGAAAGCATTGATCACACGGCGCTCGCGCTCGTCGAGCGTGGTAAGTGCATATTCCACAGCCTCTTCGATAGCTGCAGAATGCACACGCTCGTCGGCCATAGGCGCATCCTTATTCACCAGTACCGAGAGCAGACTCATATTGGCACGATGGCCCAAAGGCGCATCGACCGATACTGCCTGCGACTGCTGGCGCACCACCTCTTCCTTCACGTCCTTGGGCACCTGGTAGAGTCCGCCCTGCTGCTCGATGGCCTTCTCGATGGCCTGACGGATATAGACCACGGCAAAGTTGACGAAGCGCACGCCGCGCGTAGCATCGAACTTGCCGGCAGCCTTCATCAGTCCGATATTACCTTCACTCACCAGGTCCTCCATTGCCACGCCCTGACCTTTGTACTGACGCGCCACAGAGACCACGAACTTCAGGTTTGCCTCAATCAGTTTCGACAGCGCGCGATCATCGCCCTTGGCTATACGCTCCGCCAACTGACGCTCCTCGGCATCGCTGAGCAGCTCCTCCTTCCCTATTTCATCAAGATATCTGTTTAATGCTGAATCTTCCATTTCATTCTCTTTTTGTTTGCAAAGATACGAAAGTATTTCGATAAATACAAAAAAAAGAAGAGAAAACCTTTCATATATAAACAAGAAACCCTGGCCTGCATGAGCAAGTCAGGGTTTTTCTACATATTAGGAAGCGTCATCCTTATGACACCTCAATGGCCTTCGTCACTTTCTCCTTCGGTTCGGTCTTCGGCATCGTGATGGTCAGGATGCCGTCCTCCACCTTGGCAGAAATCTTGTCGCGTACTACATCATCTGGAAGTATGTAGTTCTGCTCATAATTCGAGTAGCTGAACTCACGGCGCAGATAATGACGGTGACTGTCCTCATGCTTGTGTTCCTGTTTGTTCTCAATAGCGATGGTGAGGTTGCCCTCGTCATTGATACCTACACGGCAATATTCTTTCTTAATGCCTGGAGCTGCAAGTTCCATCGTGTAGGCCTTCTCACTCTCCTTGACATTGACTGCAGGTGCTGTACTGTTGGCACGAGGCATAAAATCAGTGTTAAAGAAATCATCAAACATTGTTGGGAACCAACTGTTGCTTTTCATTAATCCGTTCAACATAACTTTTACCTCCTAATTATATTTTTAGTTTAACTTAATTGTTCTTGATCGCTTCGGCTTATTTGCTTCAGCTTTCACTTACTGAAAAGCAAAGTACATGCCTACAGGAAAAAGCGCTCGTTACCTTGTCAAGATGGCAAGGATTTTAAACTCGCTTAAACGATACTGACAATCCCTTAAACTCAATTAAACATGACTGACATTTCTTTAAACTCCCTTAAACATTGACCAGAAATTCTGTCAGTCTTCAAGTCCAAAACTCTTTCTCGCCAGTCTGTTCCATCTCACCCTGGCACTTGGGACAGGTATGCCCATCCCACACTCTGATTTTATCGCTGCCGCATTGCAAACAGAGCCTGCCTACTTCGCTTCTATAGGAAGGTGCCACATCGGCGATAATCCCACCCACCACGATGTTTTGGATGCTCTTGCAGTCAGGACACGACACGGCACGTATCTCTTGGCGGAAGAGTCCTCTGCCTTCGTACACCTCGGCTTCGTAGCCACATTTCTTACAGCGATATTTGAGTTTCCAAGCCATTATAATAAAGCAATCAAAGCAATTTGAGCCAACAATATCAATGGCAACCCGTACTTGAATTTCAAGTGCATCGTTTTATGGTGCCAGACCTGCATACCTAAGAGTGCACCTATAGTGCCGCCAACAACAGCCAGCATCAGGAGAGTGGCTTCGGATATACGCCATTTTCCATGCTTGGCTTTCCACTTGTCCCATCCGTAGACAACGAAAGTCAGGACATTGATGCCAACGAGTATATATTTTATCGTCTCTGTCACGCTCATATCAGGGACAAAGTTAGTAATAATTGAGAAAATAACGTATTATTTTGCCATTTATTCAGCTATTATATGTGATTTTTTGTAACTTTGCCTCCCAAAAGGATATAATAATGAATACATTCTTTCAAACTCTTGCCGCAATCAGCGGTCCAATAGCAGGCATTTTAGCCTACATGCTCATAGAAGGTAAGCGCAAAGCGAAAACGAGAGCAAAAGCCGATAACGAACCAGAGACAATGCTTGATGACATAAGCTACATTCAAGAGATAAAACACCAGCATGGAAATGTAGGAAATGTGGTGTGGCAACAATATGATATTCTGTTAGCTGCACAGCACTATGACTGGTGGACTATGGTAGATTGGGCTGCCTACATGGAGTCGGCCGACATTAACATGATAGAAAGCGTCGTAGTTGCAGATTTAGCTGAAGCTATAGGAACAGAGCTTGTCCATGTGTACAACCAGGACAAAGTGGGACTGAAAAACTTTGAGAAGTTGAAAGAAGAACAGGCAAGACTAAGCATATACGGTCATAGTCACACATTAAACAGTTCTGTGCAAATCGTGTGGTTCAACCAAACGAGAGTGTTAAGAGTCATCACGCTTATTGATGATGAGATATACATCACGAAATATGTGGAAACCCTCATTAGAAGAACATTTGGCACCAAAGATGCCATGAAACTGGCTAAACCCATACCCAAAGAATGACACTCCGCGAACTCATAAACTCAGTTGATGCAGAGCACTATAGCAAATCAACGCTATTCCAAAAGCTCATCAGCACCAAGCCGGAATATGGCGCAAGCAGACATATTCAGGTGGCCGAAGCCTTAAGCTAATCTTTTTTTCTGGAATCTTTCGCCAACGAAGCCTTGTCCAACCTCGCCTGCAATGAGGTCAAAAGGCTGAAATAGCGGTGGTGTTGGAGACAAATCATCATTGGGATTCTGGCGTAACTCGTGCCAAACGGCTTTCTTGGCAGAAGTGGCAAAGTAAAGCACATGCCCTTCCTGCTTCATAATTTGAAAGATGCGTAACTTTGGCAGATTGCCCTCGCTGGTTGCAAGGGCAATCTCTTTGTGGTCTTTCAGAAACTGAATAGCTTTGTCGAACATCTCGATTACCATTTCAGTTCTTCCTGCAGGATAGTTCCATCGGTCATGGGGCTGTCAGCCTCAGTGAAGGCATTGGCCTTGTACTGGATGCAGAGCATAGTCAGGTTCTCGCTGCCTGTGTTCTTCAGCGCACGCTTACCATCGGGAGCCACACGTATAATAGAACCCTCGCTGACAGGGAAAATCTCACCATCCACCTGATACTGGCCTTCGCCCTTCAGGATAATGTAAAGTTCCTCGTGAGTCTTGTGGGTGTGCAGGAAACCGCTGTCCTGACCAGGAACGAGTGTCTGGAAACTCAGTTCGCTGCCTGTAGCACCTACGGCCTGACCTGCGAACACCTTACCTTGAATGGTTACATTGGGGCCCATCGGAAGCACGTGCTCGATAATCTCACTCATCTTACCTACGCTTACTGCGCTATAATTCTTACCACTCTTAATTGTCTCAATCTGTTTCATAATTCTTATTCGTTTAAAATGTTATTTGTTCGTTTTGACGCTGACAATGATGCGATTAAGCGAGAGCAGAGCCAAACTCGTTTGAGCTCTGCCGAGCGTGAGCATCATCGCGACCAGTTCTTAACTGGGCGCAAAGGTACGGCAAGTTTTTCATTCCCACAAGAAGGCACTTTTAGGTGACATAGTTACCAAAAAGTAGGAATTAGGATGTTATCGGACTCCCGTGAATGTAGCGTTAACTTAGATTAACTAAGTATAATTTGGTAATTCAGTAACTATTTGTTACCTTTGCCGTGTAAACACGGCGAGGACAGGCTGCACCTCAGCAATTCGAGCAAGCTCGATTGCATTCGGTTTGCACTATCCTTGCGACAAAATCTATAGTTATGGCAGATATCAAAGCAGAGTATTTAGCCTGTCCTATCAGGCAAGTAGTGAGTCGTTTCGGCGACAAGTGGTCAATGTTGGTACTCTATATGCTCCACACCAACGAGACTGGTGTATTGCGCTTTAATGAGATCCGCCGACTGATGACGGACTGCTCTCAGAAGATGCTTTCGCAGACCCTGAAGAATCTGGAGCAGAGCCATCTCGTTCATCGTAAGGTCTATCCGGAGGTTCCACCCCGAGTGGAGTATTCCCTGACAGAGACAGGCAAATCGCTGATGCCAGCACTTACGGCTCTGATAGCTTGGGGCAAGGAGCATTTCAATGAAGTGGTAACAGATTAAAAGTATGCTACTACCCAAATTCATCATCACAATGGACGGTGTTTTCCGTCTGGGAATGGTTGAACAGCATAAGGACTTGCTGTAACCGGGCGACCAATGCATTGGCGGTGGCTACTACGCTTTCGACTTCATATCAAACCGAATCATCCTATCTATCTGGCGCATGCAGGACGAAATCCGAACGGTTAAGTCGCTGCCTTTTGCCTAAAAAACAAAGGTGACAGCCTCTTTCGAGTCTATCACCTTTACCATTTGTTGTGATTCCGGCGGAATTATACCCTATATTGATTATCAGCACGTTACAAGTTGATTTGATACTTCTTGGACAAGTGTATCAAGATTCATTTTTGAGAATTCCACTTGCTTCGTGTGAATATCAGTTAAATAGTTCAAAAAATCAGTTTCCAGAAGTACCTCTGTACCCTCCACCCTTTCAAAATCTTTATTTATTAATTGATTGATTAGATGGACATTGCAAAGGTAAGCAATTTTTTTGATACAGCCAAATTATCTGTATCATTTTATTGATTGATTAGTTAATATTTGTTTTATTATTTGATTAATTGGTTAAAGACTTGATTGATTGATACAATTTCTTTTATGGTCACAACTTGGTTGACAGCTATATCTATATCTTTGCATCGCGATTCAAAATGAACTCGCCATGCACAAGCATGCATAATACAAACTTAACATTATAAATATATGGTAAAACAATATTTTTCAATCAAAGGAAGTAGCTGGGATTCCCAGTTGAGTACGAGAATCATCAAGTCTGTTGTTACACCTTATTAAATATAAAGAAATGATTACGGGAAATCCACTTGATACTGCTCACGCTCTGAAGGCTGGTGATACAGCTTTGGTAACATTCAATGACTACAAGAAACTCAGATCATTTCAAGTACAGCTATCTGATTATAACATTCTTGTGGCCAAGAAGCTGAATCTTTTCATTCATATTTCTACAAAAAAACATCTGCTACAGGCATATCTGGTTGCTACTACAGCGGATGAAAGGGAGGCCGAGTTGAAAGATTCTAGTTTAATACGTGAATGGCGTAAAAAAATCCCTGAGGAATGGCTGAGACTATAACTGCACCAATAGAAGATATTCTGAGTATTACAGAAGCAGCAGAGGTCTGTAAGATATCCACATGGGGTATGTACAAGAGAGTTGAAAGAGGTGAAATAACAGCTCATCATGTTGGGAGAAGAATATATTTTCTTAAAAGTGAGTTGTTTGAGTATATCCGACAATTATAGAAATTACCTTTAACTGGGAAGTCCCTGTTCCCGTCCTCTGTGAAGACCACGGCACAGGGCATTTTTCATATTTCAAATTCTATTTAGCTATGAGATATATAATTCAGAAAGTAAAAGGAAAGATTCTTTTCAAGGTGAAAGACATTCCTGCAGAGGGAAATAGAGTTATCACCCAGAAGGAAAAATCTGCGATTCTTGAAGACGGATATTCTATACTCTTCCATCATCCGAATATAAAAGAAATAGTAATTAACGAAGAATTGACAGAAAATGTATAAACCAATAATTAGAAAAGATAAAGACCAAAGAGGGAGAATCACATTGACCTTCAACGACGGTCAGATAGAGTCTCACATGTGGTTCGACGACGAGAGCCAGTTCCAGGGATTTGTATTCGTATTAGGAATGATGATCTCCTCAGGAGCAAACTCTTTCGGATGCATTATAGACACATCTTCAGAAGTGCATTTAGATGGTCAGATTGTGGAGGAACATGACTATGAGGAAAAGAGCTAGGGAAAGAGTATCAAAACAGACAACTGACCAAGGTTCTATCATCCTGACTTTCGATGGCAAGACCCATTCGGAAAGAATGACCTTCGAGGATGAAGAGGAATACCAGAAATTTCTGGTACTAATGCAGTTTGGCATAGTAGCTTTTAAAGCTGGAGAATGCAGTATATTGTAACAGCAATCAACAATCTTACCGGTGAGCGTGAGGCAGTTTCGTCCCCACGCTCTTGGTCTTCTGCAAATGCTTTGATGGAGAAGCATAAAGCCATTTCCAGATACAAGCGACAACAGCCATGGTCCAAATTCAAAGTCACAAAATACGAGGAAAAGCAGTCACCAGATTCATTCAAATCTGACAATGACTGAATATTATTTTGTACCAATCACTAAAAGAAATGAAGCACGATAGAAATATCCAATCTATAGTAGATCAGTTCTGGCAATCGCTTGAAAATGCGAATGAAGAGCTGAATAGTTTTATCACATCAGGAATGCCGTCAACAACAGAGAAGCGACATAAACCATTTGTAAAAAAATGGAATGTGATGAAAGAAAAGGCCGAGATGCTGTGCGACCAAATAGAGCAATCTAGCCTGAGCGTCGATCCTGTCGAAATAAGTCTTCCATGGTCTAGTCAGGAGTTCTCTTCCCATTGGCAGATGTGGAAGGATTATCTTTTAGAGCAGCATAACAGACGGATGAAAAGCCGGATGGAATATGCAGCACTCGCACAGTTAAAAGCAATCAGCGAAGACAGCGAAGATAAAGCTATCGAATATCTTCAATATGCAATGGCTGGAGGATATCAGAAGTTCTTCAAAGTTACAGAAAAGAGTTACGAACAGCCGACAATATCAGGAGTGAAGAGCGATGGGGACTATTGATCAGAAAAGGATGGATAAGTTGGTTAACGATGCCATTGAGAAAAAGAACAAGGATTATTATGAGTACTCAAGAAATCTGAATATATGGCACTGTGCTTCTCTGAGCAAAAAGAACTTCTGGCAGCTTCTGAAGGCTAATGCAGAAACATTCATGGCCGAACGCGGTATATTCAGAAGCTTTATCGTGGACGACGATAATAAAGAGATTATTCACCAGATGTGGCTCTATGCTACAGGCTCAAAGGACTGCAAATGGGACATTAACAAAGGCATATATATAGGGGGAAAAGTAGGATGTGGTAAGACTATTCTGATGCGCTCATTCTGCGAGATTCTGCATTTTATCTCAGGTAACACGGTAGAAATGATACCCGCTCCAGAGTTGTGCTATAAGATATCCGAAAAGGGATACGATTCTTTCGCTTCCCGTCCACTCTTTATTGATGAAGTTGGTCGCGAACCAATGGAGATGAAAGCATTTGGCAACACGATACACCCAATTAAAGAATTAATCGCAATACGCTACAACAAGGGAGCCAGAACTTTTTTTACTTCAAATTTCAAGATTACCTCACTATCCAAATGGCGTGATGAAAAAGGGAATCTTGTAGGTTATGGACAGGATATAGGCGACCGTATACGTGAGATGATGAACATAGTAGAAATGACTGGCGAAAGCCGACGTGAATATAATACGATATGACCAAGAAAATTCGCAAACAGCTCACAGCTACAGCTTCTTCCGACCGTATTCATAACCGTCTTGACGAGGTCAAGGAATGGCTTAATATGAACTATATAGTCCGGGTAAATCTTCTCGACCGGACTAAGGTGTCACTCAGTCCTACTCCTGAGTGTTCATACCATTATATGCATCCTATTACAGAGGATGACATTTTTCTTCATGCATATGCTGATGAACTTCCTGTTTCACAGAAGGTTCTGAAGTTACTTCTTTCAAGCCCCAATCAGATGGAATCTTTCAATCCCATACGCGACTATTTAGATTCTCTTCATGGTAAATACATTGGACCCTCCCAGATAGACCTACTCAGTTCTTCATTGCATGTGGTTGTCGGTAGTCCTGAGAGGGCAAGCCGGATATTTCGTAAATGGCTGATAGCTGCTGCAGCATGCGCCCTGGGCATACGCCAGAATGACGTAGCTCTTGGACTGGTTGGAGAAAAGGCTGGTATTGGTAAGACTACCTTCTTTGAAATGTTGGTTCCACCCTGTCTAAGGGAATACTACCAGGTTGCACAGAAAGACGAGCGTCTATTCCAAATGCCACTAGGGTTCGTACAGCGATTTATCCTCAATTTCGACGAGTTTGCAGCCATCAAAAAGAGTAATGAGGAAGACTTTAAACAGTTAATGTCATCCAGTGTTATCGAAGTAAAGCGACAAGGCTCTCGGTACTCTGAGAAAGCTCCTCGTGTTGCCTCCGTCTGCTTTACCTCAAACAAGAATCATAGAATGGGGGGATTTATAAGGATCCCTGACAAAGGTCTGATGCGACGACTTGCTGTGATAGAGGTCGACGGTTTTGATGATTATCGCGCCTCTCTAGATGTTGACCAGCTTTGGGCAGAAGCTGTTATGCTGCTCGATGGTGGATTTAATCCGACCTGGTCGCAAGAAGAGTACGACGAATTCGTTAACGAGAATCGCCAGTATGTATGCGAGTCCAATGCCCTTCGTCTGCTGAAACTCCACTATCGCAAGCCCAGGGAGAATGAAAAGGGAGTGTTTATGACAGCAAAGGATATTGTCGAGCAGCTGAAGGAACGTCGCAAGCTCTCTTCAGTCACTCAGCAAGTGACAGAAGTGACGGTTGGTCAGGCCCTGTCTATCCTCAACTTCACCCCCCACTCTTCCCGCAACAAGAATGGTGACCCAAGGTATGGTTACGACATCATTCCTATGTTCGACCAAAGTTAGTTGATCATATGTTATTTTAGATTTTTGCGAGTTGCGGGGCTGTGAAGTCCTGCAACTCTTTTTTTAAAAAAAACTTTTTTTTCGCATGCCCCTTTTTATATATAAATAAGTTCTCGCTTTCGTGAAATCTTCAAAAATGAAGATTGTGAGATAAAAACAAGGCGCAAGAAAAAAGAATTTGCTTCGTGAATAGCATACTACAGTTACTACATACACTTGAAAAAGTGTCACAATTATCTCACATAGAGGAATTTCATTGTAGTACCCTCCCCAAAGTATAGGAAACGAAAAGTAGCAAAAAGAAGAGTTACTACAAGTTACTACAAATGTTGGGTTACTACACCAAAAATCACTCAGTTCTCGGATAAACAGGGGATTTCAGTACGTTGTAGTATGTAGTACCCATAAAATTGATGTTTATATTTATTTCGTATAGTATTCGCTCTACGAAAAAGCCCCGTCTTGCACTATTTGAAATGCAAGTCGGGGCATTATTATAATTTGTCTGAATGACAAATTATGATTTGCTCGAGTCCTCTATATCGGAATTTGAATCCCTGACACAGAAGATATCTTCATAGGTAAATGAACTCTTTGCAGCCTCAAAGCTTCCGTTCCCGTCAGTTGAATAGCCACCATCGGCATCAAACTGTCGTGAATCCCACATAAGCACCAGTCTGTCCATAGGCTCCAGTCCACATCTTTCTGCGTAGTGCAGGCGTGCCTCTTCTGAGAAAGGGCGTATGAGTAATGCACAAATATATACATCTACGCACTTGCGATGTGGGTCTGCACAAATGGTAATCTGCGCATCCCAAAATCCATAATCTGGATGACGGGTGTCCCATATTACCTTGTTATGTGCATAGATGTCATAGGTTTTGTATGCCTGCACCATAATGTCACGCATGCCTATAGCTGGCAATTTTCCCATGAATCTTGGTTTCCATACTCGGACGGTTACACCGTTCATTTCAATCTCTGCTGTCCGGACGTAATGTTCCAGAATCAGCCACTTCTTACTCAACTTTTTCATCTCTATATGAATATGTTAGCGTATGTGTAATTCCTCCACACTGATAGCCCGTGGAGGTTAGGCTTTAAAAATCAAAGATCTCTGGCTGCAAAGATATAAATAAAAAATGGTACTGCATCATCTTTTTACAAAAAATCTTTCCGACTTCAATTAAGGTTTCGGCTTTTTTATATTTTGTTGTGAAAGTTTGATTTGTTGTCTTTTGGTTATATCGCTGATTTTTAGTATCTTTGCATCAAAATCAATAAGTATTACTATAATGAGTCAGTTCTGTATTTACTTAAAAATGCCTACCTATCTCCGACAGTGGCTTATCCATCGTCATGGAGGATGTGAACCGATTTCACTAGTTCGTGGTTCAGCTGAAAGCGACTTCCTGAAAAAATCCACAGTCAAGCTTCCTGATGGTATAATTCCTCCTACACAACAGGAAGGAGAAGTTGCAATCGCCATACCATACTACAAAAGCCATGACCCTCGTACATACAATTATCTCTCTGACATAGGAAAGAACTGTCTGCTGCAGATGCTGAAGAATGACTTTAAAGTCGACCTCTGGGAATATCTTCACGACATCGACCGGTGTGGCAGCGAACTTAATGCTCTGATTTATCAGTTCATGGAACTTCGAGGTATCAAGGAAGATGGTACCACGTCCGATTCTATTAAAAAGATCTATCAGAGAAAGAAAAACTGTTTCAGAACCATACAAAAGAGAAAAAACTTCAAAAATCATTCCGACTTCAAATAGATTTTCGGCTTTTTCCGTTTTTGTTGGAATTGTTTGATTTGTTTGAACTGTTTGAATTATGAATTGTATTTCATTGCCTGGCATCATTGCCATAAGTTATATGCCCTGTAGCAATCTGCCTGCGGACTTGATATACCAGGTCCTGGCAGACTACCCAGTCACCATTAGCGGCTCGGCAACTCCAATATCCATTAAGTCCATACCTGTATGCGAACTTGAAGAGTCCCCAGACAATAATACACCCACAGAGAAGGTAAAGCTCATCTTTACCACACTTGACACGCTACCTACCAGTACACCACTGGCATTCCTGATATCGACAGTTAACAACAAGCACTATATTATAGGTACGCACGAAAGGCTTTACCCTACAATAAAGTGCTCTTCAAGCACTTCGAAGCCTGATGGTGAAGCTGCATCTGTAAAATATGAAGTTTCATTCACCGCTCGTAAGGCGCTGATTCCATACACAGTGTAGTTTCTTTCGTCTTTTTCACGGAATTTATCTGTATATATCTTTGTGCCATAATTCAAAATTATTATGGCAACAACCAACACAGAAACTAACTATCACCTTCACCTGAAAGGCTTCGTCGGAGGTTATGACTTCGATGCGGACTATGTGGACTACATTCTCTCCAAGAATAAAGGGGAAGAGGTTTATGTCCTGATTGACTCGCTGGGAGGCAGGTCAAACACCGCCCTATCCATCTTCTCGGCATTTAAGCGCCATGGAAATGTCAATGTGCATTTCGTGGGTATGAATGCAAGTGCAGCCACAATCGCATCTCTCGGAGCCAAGCACATCACCATGGACTCGTCAGCCATGTACCTTGTTCATAAATGTAGCGTAGGCTTCTTCGAATGGGGACAGCTCAACTCTGACGGCCTACAGGCGCTCATCGACAATATCGAGCACCAGAAAGCCGACCTCGATAAACTGGATGCCAACATCGCCCAGATGTATGCCACCCGATGTAAGAAAGAGAAGAAAGATCTTCTCGAACTGATGAAGGTCGGAGGATGGCTCACAGCCCAGGAGGCCCTCGCGTGGGGTTTTGTGGACGAACTGACTGACTACGAGGAAGAAGAGCCTCCCGTACTCACCGACACAATGGCCAGTGCCATGTCTGCAGCAGGAATTCCGGTTCCTGACATGCCTAGAATGCACCTGACCTCACTGGAGCAGTCTACATTCACAAAGTTCATGAGCGCACTTACCCAGTATTTCACACATTCCAAGAAATCCGAACTTTTTAATTCTCAATCCATAAACCCAATGAAAAAAATCTTCAAATCCATCTGTGCCATTCTCTCTTGTGAACACTTCATGAGTATGGATGGCAAGATCACACTTTCCGATGCCCAGTTGGACACTATTGAATCAGCCATCAGCGCGGACAAACAGACCATCAGCGACTTGAAAGAACAGATTCAGACACTAACATCTGAGAAGCAGGCCCTCTCAGATGTAAACACACAGCTGCAGGCCGAAGTCAGCGAACTCAAAAAGAAGCCTGCTGACACGACTGCACAGGTTGTCAACGACAAACACAACCAGCAGCCTGCGGAGAAGTCTGATGCTGAGCAGTACTTCGAGTCACGAGCTAATGCGCAGGCTTTGTTTGACGAGCTTCCTTAACCATTTTCTTAAAATCTAAACATCAACCATCAAACCTTATCATTATTTATGGCAGGAAAACTTTCATTCACTCTTGAGGAGTATCAGGATGCGGCCCGTAAGTACCGCAAAGATCTCCTTATGCTGCCCATTATCGGCATTCAGGACACACTCAAATTCATGACCGGTCGTCCTGGCATCCGATACAAGGAAAGCGTGGCAGCACTCAACGGCAACGCACAGTTCGCCCCGTACAAGCCCGCACGCCGTTCGAACTTCAATCTGGACATGGATTTCCGAACCTTAGAGACATTCTTCGGTTCTGTAGTTGCCCAGTTCGAACCGAACAGCGCCATCTCCACCCTTCTTGGAGCCATCGGCGACACAAAGGGCGACGGACAGATGCAGGCTCCTACAGCCAAGCATGTGCTGGCATTGATCGCCAAGTCGCTGTCCGAGAATCTGAACAACGCTATCTGGGCAGGTAAACGCAATGCCTCAGGTGATACCACTCTCGATCTCTTCGATGGTTTTGATACCATCACCGACCAGGAAATCGAGGACGGAAAGATTGCCAAGGAAGAAGGCAACTATATGAAGTTCACCGACGAGGTTACCACCGCTAATGCCGTGGATATCGCCAAGGCGGTTCTCTTCTCCCTGGATCCTCACCTTCGCGCACAGACATGTTATATGTACTGTTCGCAGGACTTCGCTGACAAGTACAACGAGGGCTACCTTCTGACACATGCAGGTATCAACTATAACAATCAGTATAATCAGACCGCCGTTGAAGGCTCTAACGGCAAGTTGATCCTCTGCCCGCTGGCAAATAAGGCTGACTCTAAGTTTATCCACGTAAGCCCCAAGATTAACATGCTTGTTGGTTACGACCAGATGGGTGATACAGAGAATGTCATGGTCAAGGAGTACGAGCCATTCATCCTCTCGTATATCGCCACCATGTTCTTCGGCTGTCAGTTCGAGTCTATCGACAAGCGTCGCTTGAAAGTAGTTGAGTTAGGCTCTAAGCCATCAAGCAACAATAGTTCTGACGACTCAGGAAATAGCGACTAACCAAATTCAAAACTCCATAGACGATTTCTTATTAATTCTTCCAATTTCTCAGGGATGCCAGCACCTGTGAAGGCTCTGGCTCCCATTTTACAAGATTCATTAACCCTTTAAACAATTAATATTTATGCCTGACTGTTCATCAGTACAAAGATCGCTCGCATGGTGCCAAGGGCGCCCCGAGCTGCCCGGCGTTAAGCGCCGAATTTACTATATCTCAAAATACGATATCCTACAGTGGCCAGTTCTCCAGCATGATGCTAACGGACGTCTCATCTCTGCTGCATATACAGGCGACTTCGTTCTAAGAGCTGATACCAGCTGGAAGTTCATCGACATCATCTCTGACAAGTCACAGCTGACATCTGAGGCTCAGGGCGAATACCCATCACAGACACAGTTGAACAAACTGGTAGCAGTTCATCCTGGTGTTGAAGCAGAAGCATCAGCAGCTGCAGCATATCTGAACAACAATGACAACGTGTTCCTTGTTGAGGATATGCGTGGTGCAGTCCGTGTTGTTGGTTCGGACAAATGGCCAACAAAGACGACTGTTGCCCAGGATCTCGGACAGGGTGCTACAGGTTCCACCTCTACTACCATCAACGTAGAAGCCACTGACGAGTGCCCTGCTCCTTTCTATACAGGAAAGATTGTCACCGACGACGGTACATTTACACCTAATCCAAACCCTAATCCAGCCACTGGTGGAGATAATAGCTCTGGCAGTGGCAACAACAGTGGGAATAGTGGTAGCGGCAACAATTCTTCAGAACCAATCTATGACGGTACCGTCGTAATCAACGGCCAGTCACGCTCCATCACTAAAGGCAGTACAATCAGTATTACAGGGAATCTGACTTCAATGAAGTTCACTGGTACAAACATGTCATACCTCTCATACAAGGCAGGTAATGAGATGGAGACCGAGATTGAAATTAATACTGCAGGCACATCAGCTACTTGCAATGATGTAATCACCGCTCCTAAGACGGTTAAGATTTACCGTGAGGAAGGCACAGGCAACAACAGAACAGACGTACTCTGGTTCACAATCAACTTGACTTCTTCAAGTAGCTCTGGTGGTAACACTGGAGGAAACACTTCTGGAGGAAACACTTCTGGAGGAAACACTTCTGGAGGGAACACTTCTGGAGGGAACACTTCTGGAGGGAACACTTCTGGAGGGAACACTTCTGGAGGGAACACCAGCGGCACAAGCACCGTTGTAATTGGCAATGCTCAATACAATGAAGCATACGTCAATGGCGACAAGATTGACCCTTCTTTAGGTACAATTACAGTCTACAACACATTCTCTTCTCTCAAAGTTACCGGTGTCAACATGAGCCGCGTTGCACTCTGGGTAAGAGGAGAAGACGACGATGCTGGTATCCCGATGAATGCCGACGGTACAGAAGCCACATGGGGAAACAACGACTATAACATAATTCAAGCACCTAATACCATTGATGTTTATGCCGGTTCTAAGAAATGGTTCACCATCAATGTAGTATCTGGGTCAACCGAAGACTAATCAAAGAAGTAGTATTAAATAGTCATTAGAGTATGCGCACTCCAATAGATATGGGCGACCTGCTATCAGAGATAGAAGTCCCTGATATCGGGAGTGCGCAGCTCGCATTGAAAGATATTCAGGCCAAGCGCGAGCAAGATATCTTTGCTGAGCAGAAGCGCAAAGGATGGGATAAGACGGTGGAAGCGCGTTGCGACTTCACACCGCGCCCTCGCCTGACACGGCGCTCTGGACTCTTCTTTCTCTCATATTGGCAGAAGTCTGTATATGGTCGTACGCTCACAGAAATTAAGGCAGATGACACAATGGTGCTTTTCTTTGCCACCACCATGGTAGCATACATCAATGACGTCATCGGTCCGGATCTTTCAAAAGGTAGCTGGTGTATCATCACCACACCCAAACGTCGCCACCTCGTGAAGAATTTTGCTACACGTATCTCCGAGGCCATTGCCGCCCGCCTCTCCATCCCGTTCTACGAGGATGTTTGTTCCTGCAGGACAAAGCAGCGAGTGGGCGCCATCTTCGACGTGAACATCGTTCCTGACGAGCAGAATATAATCTGTTTTGACGACTTCGTTACAACAGGGCAGACACTTCAAGCAATGAAAAAAGCACTTGAGCCATTCAATAAGAACTTGCTGTTTTTCAGCGGTATAAACAATAAACTATAAAGTAAATTATAAGCCAACTATATGAAACAAGACCCCAATTTTACAGCCACCCTTCAGACATGGATGAATACACCTGACCATCAAAAGGACTGGGCAGAAGGAGCACTCCTTTTACTCCAGCTTTCGGGTAATCGAATCATGTACCATAACATATCTATTAATCCAAAAGGAAAGGCAGAATTCATCAAAGGTCAGCTACAGAAATACCTGGATTTTCGCCTTCAGAAACTCACCAAGGATCAGGTGAATGAAATGCAATCTGAAGTCGACGAAATCGTAAATAAGGTCATTAAGCCTGCCTACAATTCCAGTTCAGAAGGCTCCAATAAATCTGAAGAATTTGCAGAATTCAAGGCAGGAAAAAGAGCTGACCATGACACTTTGCCTGAAGAGATTCAGGCACTCTACGTAGAGAATCTGGACATTATTCATCGTATGCGCGAGCTGCATCTGAAGCTGCGCACACTCAGCCTCGATAACGCCACCTGTCCTGACAGCGAGCGTTACCCGTTCCTCAAGGAAATCATCGCTCTCGATAAGAAGCGCGTTCAGAACTGGGACATCTACGACCACTTCATTTCCGGTACTCCAGTAACAGTCGCAGCTCCAGCATCCGAAAAGGCAGATTCTCCCGTATCTGACCTTACTTCCGAGGAGCCAGACAAGGAGTCCACTCCTTCAGAGGCAAAGCCTAAGAAGAAGGCTGCTACTAAGCGTACCACAAAGAAGACCTCTAAGAAAGCATGAAGCGTACCGCATCCATGGCTGACGTTGTGAAACCACTCTCTGAGTGCCCTTCACAAGCCTATCTCTCCAATGCCGTTCAGGTAGCAGACCTACTTGAATGGATTCTGGAGCAGGTAGGCACAGCCAAGGTGTGGCAGACTTCATTCTCTATTTCCGAGGAGTTCCTGCGCCGACTGTTTTTCATAGAAAAATCAGGGCGCGTCAGCGAGTTCAACCTGGTTCTTGACCATAAGGCCACAAACAAAACACTGAAGCTCTGGTCATTCATGACACAGGTAATTCAGCGTACCTTCCTCACTGACAATCACTCGAAGATTCTGCTGGTACAGGCTGAGTCTGGCGCTACAGTCTCAGTCATTACCTCACAGAATCTGACCCGAGGAAATCGCCACGAGTCTGCTTTCATCTCTACTGATAAGGCGATTTTCGCCACGCTCCACGCAGAGGTTACTGATTTAATCAATAATCACAGCGTTCCGCTTTACGACCTATTCATTCAACGAATCCAAGACCAATAAGCCATCATGACTACAGTAGAATACACCGAAGAAATGCTCAATCAAGTTGAGCAATACGCCTCTATCTATCTAAAGATTTCAGATATAGCCGTACTTTTCGACATCCCCGCCGAGCAGCTCCGCGAGGATATTGCCGATCGTTCTACTGAAGTCAGCAAGCGTTACCACAAGGGCAAAGCCGCTTCTAAGGTAAAGCTGCTGCATCAGGAAATGCAATTAGCTTACGTAGGTTCTCCCCTCGCCCTCGAGAATGCCCAGAAGAATCTCATGGATATGGAGGATGATGAGTAATGCCACTACCCAGTATCATAGATATCGCCCGAGCTGACCTCTACACCCAGCGTGAAGACTTAGAGGCCAAGTATGCTATCACACAGGTTGACCACATTATCCGCCTGCGTGATATGGTCACTTGGTGCATCTCGAACTGCGACGCTAAGGACCGCCAGTTCGTGGATGAAATCATGCAGCGTTATGGCATCTCCAAGGTCACTGCCTACGCTGACCTAAAAATCGTGAAGTCCCTTCTTCCTAATCTGTCAGAGGCCTCACGCGACTATCACCGTTGGCGCTATAACGAGATGATACTGGAAACATATCAGATGGCGAAAAAGCGCAAGGATACTAAGACAATGGAGAAAGCGGCCACCTCGTATGCTAAGTACAACCGCATCGATGTCGAAGACGAGACTGCAGTACCTTATCACATGATAGTAGTGCAGCCCTTCTTCCCCACCACCGACCCACGTGTGGTTGGTATCAATCCCGTACCTAACATCGACGAGCGTATCAAGAAGCTCACCAAGGAGCTGGGCGCTTCTAACCCTGATACGCTGAATATCGAGTACGAGGAAGCCGACATGAATTTTGAAGAGATTTTCGACGAAAAGCCCCAAGAATAGCAAAAAATTCCTTTCTCTCTTGCATTTCTCAAAATAATTCCCTATATTTGCCCAAAAAAGAAAGGAGCATAATATGATTATATTGACTTTCCTACTTATAGCTTATCTCATTCGGAAGAAATATCTTCCAGAGGAAGCTACTACTTGGGATAAGATTCTATATTATGCTTTCTCTGTAGTACTCACGCCTTTATTAGGTCCATGGTTCTTAAAGAAATTAACAGCCGCAAGTAATAAGAACAGAGAAAACAACAAATCAGAGGAATATGGCTGTACTTTCCCTGATTTTATGTAACTAATACAGGAAGGAAGAAGTAAGTGATGAAAGGGTTATTAATTATACTTGGAGCTTGCATTATCGGACTATTTATAGGTTTGATTGATCGCAATGAGAATCCTAAAAAACCTTGGAAGCCAAAGAAAAAGAATTTCTTTGAAAGACTGGGTGAAACAGGAGATCCTGTACATTTTAGTAAAAGAAAGAAATGATTTACATATTTGGAATAGTATTCTTTATAGGTATAGTGCTTGCAATAATTAGAGCCGAGCCTGAGGAAAAGAAGCCGCGAAAGCGCAAGAAAAAGAACTGGTGGTTTCAGAATCACAATTGGCGCGGTCCACTTCCGCCACCAATGATATAGCGTAAGTATCTTTCTACTACCGATACGTAATACTTACCTTTGCCTCAAAAGCAAAGGTATTATTATGTCCACACAATCCCCCCATACAAACCCAGAACTCCTGAAGCAATGAGACAATGAAGCCCGTAAGCACGAAAAGCGCGTGTACTTCAACAAGCCCCAGCTGATGGCACAGTACATCGGCGCTCTTCCCCTTTTTTTCTGCATTTTCCATATAAACCTTTGGCTAATTAAATGGATTTATATACCTTTGCACTCGTTTAATATAAACCAAGGTTCTAACAAGTTATTTATCAATGAAAGAATTAAATTCTCGAATAGACGAAGAAGAGAGCGACTACGAGTTTATCGGTCGCAAATATATACTGGATGATGACGAGATTCCTTTCGAGGTAAGGATGAAGTACATTCTCAAGGCTTATAGAAAAGACCAAGATAAATGGGCGAGGTTTTACATTGAAGCCAAGAAAGTTCAAGAGAATGCGTCAGAAACGAAGAGAAAACTGAAAGAGGCGAGAGTAAGAATCATGCAATTAGAACAAGACCTTAAGCGTTGTAAACAGTCTAAGAGCCAATCAGCGATTCTTGAGTCTCGTATGGTTTCTTCACTTCTCTCAGAAAATAAATTATCTGATTTTAAGAGTATTATTGAAAAGCAGAATGATTATATCAATGTGCTACAAGAGCTCCTTTTCAAGAACAACGTAGCATATCCTCCTAACAAAATTAAGATTTAACAAGGCATAATAAAAGAGTGACGATGTAGATAATTGGCGGTTGTTACCAAGTATCGATTTGAACAATATTCCATGTCTTTCTTCGTCTTGTCAGTAAAACATACCTTTGCCCAAAAAGCAAAGGTATTTTTATGTCCACACAATCACCCCATACTAGCCCCGAACTCCTAAAGCAATGGGACATCGAAGCCCGTAAACACGAGAAGCGTGTATACTTCAACAAGCCACAGCTGATGGCACAGTACATCGGTGCCAAGACAACTGTCATTGTTGCTGGTCGTCGTACTGGTAAAACAGACTCTATCGCCTCGCCATTCGTTCTGCGTAATATGCAGCGAATGCCCGGTTCCACTGGGGGAATTGTGGTTCCGACATTCAAACACGGCCTGACAAACACCATCCCCGGCTTGCTCGCAGCATGGAAGCGCTGGGGGTATCTCAACGGTATCCACTACGTCGTTGGTCGCAAGCCCCCGAAGTCTTTTGCCAAGCCTATTACCGAGCCGGCTGACTATGAGCACGTCATCACCTTCTACAACGGCTCTATCGCGGTCATAATTTCTCAGGATCGACCTGGTTCTTCGAACTCTCTGACGCTTTCTTGGTTGCTCATTGACGAGGCCAAGTTCATTGACTACAACAAGCTAAAAGACGAAACACTCCCTGCAAACGGCGGAATTCGCTCATATTTCGGCCATCATTCTTTCAACCATGCCATGATGGTCCTCTCCGATATGCCACAGACCCAGAAAGGTTCCTGGTTCCTGCATTATCGGGAGAAGATGGATCCCCAGCTTATCGAGACGATTCAGGGTACCATCTACAAGATTTGGGAGACAAAGGAGCGGATTGCTCGTCTGAAAGAGCAGCATCAGCCAATCCCTCAGTACCTGAAGGGCTACTTGAAATGGCTCGACCAGTCGCTGAACAAGTTCCGCTCTGTGGCGGTGTACTACAAGGAGTACAGCACCATTGAGAATCTGCAGCTCCTGGGCGAAGAGTATCTGCGTCAGATGAAGCGTGACTTGACACCCAAGACCTTTCAGACCTCCATTCTTTGCCAGCGTATCGGCATCACACACGACGGTTTCTACTCGTCGATGCAGGAGCATCACAAGTATGACGCCTCTAACTTTGCATACCTCGACGAACTCGGTTACGACAAGATCCTGAAAGAGACAAGCCAACAGAACTACGACATCAAGGCTGCTTCACAATTCAGCACCCTCGGCTCTCAGCTTGACAGCCGTGCCGATGAAGACGTTAACCCTCTGGCCCCGATTTGTATTGGCATGGATTACAATGCTAATATCAACTGGATTGTAGCAGGCCAGCCTTCGGGCAACCGCCTGAACATCCTAAAGTCCTTCTACGTCAAGTTCGAGCGCAAGATTCCCGCTTTGGTCGATGATTTCTGCGCGTACTACGCTTATCATCAGAACAAGACGGTCATCTTCTATTACGACGCCACAGCGCTTGGCTCGAACTATGCCGTGAACGACCAGGACTTCCGCTATGTCGTCGTCCATGAGTTTGAGCGCCACGGGTGGCAAGTACAGGATGTGTACCTGGGCAACCCTATGCGCCACGATGAGAAATATCTTCTCATCAACCAGGGCTTTGCTGGCAAGCAGCGCCTCATGCCGTTCTTCAACCGCCAGAACAATGATGACCTTATCCTCGCCATCCAGTCTGCCGGTGTCGAACGCGGACGCCTCGGCTTCCATAAGAACAAGTCTATGGAGAAGCAGCCTGAGTCTGAAGAGGACTTGCTGGAGCATCGTACCGACGGCACCGACGCCTTCGATACACTCTACATCGGCTGTGAGAAATTCCCGCAGCACGACGTCTACCCCATCGCCCTCGGTGGAGTTTTATAAAAAAATGCCAAAAATTGCTCTATAAACGATTTTTTCTGTACCTTTGCACACAAAAATCGACAATATGAAGAAAAAGCCTACTGAAAAAAATCTCCAGAAGTTCTGGGATGAACATATTGGAGAGCTGGCCTACGACATGGAAGAAGCCTTTCTTGACGTATTCCGCAAAAGAGGTCCAGAATTCGAGAATCCATCATTCCTGATAGGTTCAATCGCTATGGCTTCTGGCCATATTCTGCAGGTATTAGAAAAAGAGTTAAATTATCAATTGGATCTGAAGCCTCATTTTAATGATATTCTTATGAAATCATATAATCATTATCGTCAGTTTCCCTCTGACGAAGGCCAAGACTCTGAATCTAATGTCCCCGATATTGACATCTCTGAATTTAGTTAATCCCAAATTAATCTCAGCCAAATTGTGAGAAACGTTAGAAAAAACGCAATTTTTGCCTTTTTTCCCGTTTTTCAATCAATCAATTAATCAATTTGCATTTTTATTTTGTATATTTGCATCCGATTTTTAAGAACACCGTACTAGCAAACTCTAATAAAAATGGCAAATACTAAACACTCGGTGGCTCGTGAGATCATCATTAGCCGCCTACTCCACGAGGACTGTGGACACTCTCTTTATGAGCTACTTGACGAAGTAAACAACGCTCTTAGATTCGAAGGATTCAGAGAAGTTACTGTCAATACTATCCGCAACGACATTGAGAACTTTAAATATCTCTACAAACAAGACCTCGTTAAAGAGCGTCGAGGACGTTGCGACTACTATCGTTTTAAGGATCCTGATGCGACCCTATACAATAATGTATTGACATTCGAAGAAATTCAGCATCTTCATGCAGCATTAATGGCTATTCGTTTCTGCGACCCTCTTCAGGGAACAATGACTTTTAAGCATCTTTCCAGGCGACTATCACATATGCTGGAGCTTGACCCTGCAAGCGACCCGATAGTACTCTACAACAATCTTCCTTCGAAGTCAGATTGCAACAGATTTAGGACCATCTACCGCTACATCCGTGAGAAGACTCCCGCCTGTATCACTTACTTCCCGGAGAACGACATGCCCCAGAGAGAATCTATCATACACCCCTACTACATCTTAAATGACGAAGCAAAATATTTTCTTCTCGGCCATAACTCTGACGAAAACACCCCAGCAAAAATTCCATTTTCAAATATCACCCGAATGTATGCAGTCAGGGACATGCCCTATATTCCAAACAAAGACTTTCCTCTCCAAGACTTCTACACGAAGCATTTCTCGAGAAAACAATAGTATCCTATTCCCCGTTATGAAAAAAAACGGGGAATTTTCTTTTTATTCTTTGGTTCATTCATTTTTTTCATTATCTTTGCAGCAGAAATTACAGTCAAACATAAATGAATAAGTCTGGTATGGTAAACCATTTTTCTGCACTGATAAATCACAGTAGCATGTTCCACAAGGTCAACACATCTTGCGGTCGCCCATTTGTTGCCATGATATTCGGCATTCTGTTTCTAAGCTTTGTCAGCTGCGGACAGGAAGAGCAGGTCAGCCTCATGCCACAATACTATCATGAGAGCCAAGGTCTTATTAATACCGACGTTGACAGTATCAACCGCTTCTGTGACAAGTTCCAGGACTATTTAAAGAAAAGCCCTGAATCTACATCAGACCAGCTATACAGTCCAACTGTCAAGAACCTTCACGATGCCTACAAAGAATTCGGCATCGAACTTCTTTCTTTCGGGATCAACGTCTGCGTCACCATAGACTATCGCTGGGAAGGTGACACCACGATTTACTTTTAGTCAAGGATTATGAGACGTATATTTAATCGAACTATCGACCTTTATTGGACTCTTTTCAGCAAAGAGTACCGCCGTTTGGACAAGGTTGCCGCAAACATCGCCGCCCGTCACGGCTTAACAAAAGCCTACAAAATGGCCCGCCGTTTCGGTTTAAACCCTATCGAAGCTTTAGAAGACAACGACCTCTATGACTCCACCGCCCGCCAAGAGCTATTCCCAAATATCTAAATAATACAAATTCACTTGTGGCATTTAACCAATGCCACTTTCATATAATTACCTTAATCCTCGCCGCTCGTGAGAGTAGCGAGGGTTTTATTCATTTTCCAAAATCAACTTTTCATAATAATTCTTGGTATTTCCGATTAATTCCACTATCTTTGTACCCAAATAGTAAATAAAGAAGTATGCCCGTAGATAAACAAGTACTGCTAAGATATCAAGTCCTGAATAAATGTTTCAGAAACAGATATCGAGAATACACTATCGACGACCTTGTTGATGAGTGTAATAATGCATTGCGCAGAGCAGATAAGCCTGATGTATCAAAGCGTACTGTACAAAATGATATTAATCAGTTAGAGGTTGACTATCACATTGTTCTTGATGAAAATCTTCGCCAAGGTCGAAAACGATTATACCGATACGTTGACACAAACTATACATTGCCGATTTATCGTATGAATGACGAAGAAAGAAACAAGATTGAAGGTGCCATCTACGTATTGAAGCAATTTGGAGGTGAGCCAATTTACGATTGGGCCAGTACTATACTAATGCAAATTGAAGGAGGCTTATTTGATGGAGAATCTTCGCCAGTTGTTTCCTTCCAAACCAATCTAGATTTGAAAGGCCTTACTCATTTTAATAAGCTACTACAGGCCATACTTAATAGGCGTGTCCTTAAATTACGTTACACTCCATATGGTAAATCTCAAATAACTACCACGATATATCCATATCATCTTAAGGAATATAACGACCGCTGGTATCTTATAGCGCAGGCTAAGGGATATAATTCATTCGCTCATTATGCCTTAGACAGAATTGACGACTTTGAAGAAGTTGCTATTAATTACAAAGAGGCAGAGGTAGAATTTGATGATTATTTTGACGATGTTATTGGTGTTACGGTTCCTGAAGAGGAATCTGAGGATATCATGCTTAGAATTTCCAAGCCTAGGTTTGAATATATTCGAACTAAGCCATTGCATCTTTCACAGCGTATCATTGAAGATAATGCTGAATTTGCAATTATCAGTATTAATGTGAAGATTAATAAGGAGCTTGAGGCTTTACTTCTTTCATATGGAAATGATATAGAAGTATTATCTCCCGTAAGATTCAGGGAGCAAATAAAAAACAAGATCCTATTAATGAATCAAAAATATATGAGCGATGCAGAAAACCTGCAAAGCAAATAATTACTTTTGCAGAAAAATTAAAGAATATGAGCAACATCAGTAAAATAGAGTCTATACGTCTACGGAGTCATTTCAAAAGTGAATCAAGTGATTTTACTCCATGGCTTGCTGAAAATTTAGAATATGTTTCGGAAGCTATTCATTTAAAGCTGATAAATCCTTCGACTGAACAAACTTCGGAGAATTTCCGTGTTGATATTCAAGCTGAGTTAGAAGATGGTTCTGGCGTTGTAATTGAAAACCAATTTGGCGACTCTAACCACGATCATCTAGGTAAAATAATCACTTACCGAACTGCTTTTGATGCAAAAGTGGCTATATGGATAGTTGAACATGCTAAACAAGAACACGTGGATGCAGTCAATTGGCTTAATGAAACTGACAACGGATGTGATTTCTACCTTTTGGAATTACAGCTCATTAAAATTGGCGACTCACCGTTAGGCCCATTATTTACAATAAAATCGGCACCATCAAAAGAAACTCGTGAAAAAGGTGAGCTTAAAAGACAAGAGTCGCGTCGCCACGAAATGCGCTTTAAGTTCTGGTCTGAGCTTCTGAAGGTATTCAAAGCAGATAAATCTTTGTCTGCATTCAAGAATTCATCTGCCACAAAAGATAGTTTTATATCAAGTGGCACTGGAATCGGCGGAATTCAATGGACCTTGTGGGTAACAAAGGATTTCGTAAGATGCGAGCTTCGTATTGATAAAGGTAAAGGTGCAGAAGAAGAAAACCTCGAAATCCTTCACAAACTTATGAAAGACAAGGATCAAATTGAAGCTGCATATGGTCCTGGTCTTAATTGGGAAGAGCTGGAAGGTTATCGTACGACATCTATTCGTACCGAATTCCCAGGAGGATATAATAATCCGGAAGAAGAGTGGCCATCAATCATATCAGCTGATTTAGAAATGACTAAACGATTTATTAGTTCCTTAAAGGATCCAGTATCAAAATTAAAGTAAATAAGTCAGTAAATAGTAAGTTTTTCTAAACAATGAAGAAAACCTGCATTCTTTAAGAGTAATTTTGCAGTCGAAAACAAATATAACAATAGAAATATGAATTATATTCCAACTATAGGTTTTACAAATTTCCGTCGTTTCGCTAACTTTCCAAGCATAGAGCTTCGAGATATAACGGTTTTAGTAGGTGGAAACAATTCTGGAAAGTCAACAATAGTAAAGGCTTTACTCCTTTGCGTTGATAATCTCCGTCTGATGCGTATGAGTGATAGAAGACGGACAGAGGGGAATTCTATTCTTTCTTTCTCGAAGCCTTTATTTCGTTTTGACGCAAGCGAATTGCATGACGTAAAAATTAAAGAGTTTGCCCGTGCGATACATAATAAGCCTGTAATGGACAATGATTCGTTGTCTGTGGCTAAAACTGCGAAGATGTCTCTTCCGTCCTCGATGAAGTTTGAGTTCATCTTAAGTCCTTTCAAGTTTACATTTGTCGTGTCAGGCAATAGAGACGAGCGATCAACATATGGAGATGTTGACAGAATTTTGATTGAAGATTTAGAATCTCATGTTCGATATACAAATGATTATAGTGGCAACTATATGAGCTATGAGATTTTGAATGCAGATGCTGACGAAGAGCTTTCTCTTACAAAAAAACTTGTAAATGATTTTAAAGATGCCCAGACTCGTCTTCAGAAAGCGAATGATGAAGGTGACTTGGAAACTATTACTGAAGTCACTTCAAAATTGGACAAAATCAAAATCCAAATAAGCTCTATGCTAAATCTGGATGAAGATAAGGAATACGAATTTACTGAAAAGGAGTTAGAAACTGAACTATTTAATCATCTTTTGAAGGGCCGCAATCCATATAAGGCAATTTATGACGAACTGCCGTTGTCAATTTCATATAATGAAGTAAATGAGCCGGTCGTACTCAATGTCATATCAAACATTATAAATTTTGCGACTTCTAAGGGTATTGCCCCCAAGGACAATGGTAATCCCAGCGATTATGCAATCGAAATGGAAGAATTCTCTCTTATGGAAGGATACCGTAAAGCCATTAGACAAGATATAGATGTACTGAATCAGTCTAAGAGAAAATTAAGCAACTTACTTAATACACTAAGCGTTGAGTATATTTCTGCTCATGCTGCAAACCAAAACTCAATTTATAATACCAGCGATTTAAACGATTATATCGCTCAAACTGTCCATGGTTTTTGGCGAGAAAGAATAGCTCCAGGTGACGTCGAGTATGAGTTCGTTCGTGAGTGGATGCAGAAATTTGAGATCGGAATTGATTTCAAAATAGACGCCTTAGTACCAGGAGAAGCATATACTGTGTCTATTACAGAGGAAAGTGGTAGTGTCGTTCCTCTTGCAGACAAAGGTATGGGCTCTATACAGATGATGATTCTCCTTCTTAGAATTGCATCTATACTTTATAAGAACAAACAAAAAGACAAAAATGGTCAATTTGATTGGATAACTTCAATAATTGTCATTGAGGAGCCTGAACAAAACTTGCATCCTAAAATGCAAAGCTATCTTGCTGAACTCTTCCATTATCTTGCAAAATGGAAGGACATCAGAATGTTAATAGAAACTCACTCTGAGTACCTAATAAGAAAGTCGCAAGTAATAGTTGCAGAAGAAAAGTTTGAAGATGATGAAGATTTGAGAAGCAGCAATCTCTTCAAGGTCTATTACCTTCCTAGTGACGATTCTGTTCCATATGAAATGAAATATCGAACAGATGGAAAGTTCTCTAATGAATTTGGCTCAGGTTTCTTTGACGAGGCCAATAATCTCTTGTTTGACATTCTATGAAATTGTATATAGATAAAAGTAATTTGATATCTTTGGTTAATTCAAAGAATTCACCAGAGTTCATGGATTGTGCTGATCTCATTCGTCGGCACTTTGATGTCAAGTATAACTTTCCAAAGAATGACGTAAAGACGGAAGAACATCTAATGGCATGGTTCTCTAAATATGGTCAAGGAGTTGGAGGGAATGCACTATATTTCTCAAATGATGACGGGGATAAATTTCCACCCAGACCCGTGAAATCAAATTTCTACAACAATGGCACAAGTGATTTGCTAACTTCAGTATATCTCCTTGATGATGAACACATCTGTGATGTTATTAGTTCAAAGTCATGTATTTTAATAGGCAAAAAAGGGGAGGAATTAAAAGTCTTAACTGGTCTCATAATGGATAATACAGAGATTCCAGCAGTTAAGATTACATCATGGGGGGATTACCTACCTAAATTGCCTTTAACTGATATAATCATCAGTGACAATCATTATTTCAAATCTCAGGAGGCATATAAAAAAAACGACAATGACTTGATTCGTTTTTTGTCTAACATTCCCAAAGATTCTCCTGTTAATGTCATTATTATAACAAAAGAAGGAGAAATTGATAAAAATCTGAATTTGGAAGAAGAACAGAGAAAAATAAAGGAGATTGTTAAAAAGGCTTCTGGTAGTACAAAATCTTCTGTTACGATTGTTACTACGTACAAAAGCCATGATAGAAGTTTAATAACAAACTACTACCGTATAAAACACGGTAGCTGTTTCCATCTTAAATCGAACGGGTTAAAAAGTGACGTTACTACAGAAATAAAGTCTCATGGAAAAAAGCAAAATGAAGAAATGTCAAAGTATCTTTTGAGTATATATCAGGAGATTGCTTCAAGTCCCGTTAGGTGTTATGGAGATAAAAAATCGAATTTTTTAAATTTTTAATTAACTGTGAAGATAACTTGCATAGAAAGACAGTATCTTTGCACCAGAAATAGAAACAAAGTAAAATATGGCACAATATAGCAACATACATCGCCCTGATGTGGGATTCGTTTGGAACATCACAGACGTTGTTCTTCGAGATACTTTTAAGAAAAGTGAGATTGGTGAAGTAATTCTACCATTCGTCGTTCTCCGTCGCATGGACTGTATTCTCGAACCATATAATAAGAATGTTCGTGAACAATATGAGAAGTTCAAGGATAAAATCGCATTGGATAAATTGGATCCACTACTTCGCAAGACTGCTGGAGATTTGAAGTTTTATAACACCTCCAAGCATACATTATTATCTTTGCTTGACGATGCAAAGAATATTTCGGTTAATTTCACCAACTATATGGCTGGGTTTAATTCGGAAGTTCGCACTATATTCGAATGTTTCCAATTTGACAAGGTTGTTGCTCGTCTCAACCGTAATGCCTTGCTGTACAAGATGATTTCTGAAATTACTGACCTGGATTTCTCCATGGATGCGTATGACAATCATGATATGGGTTATGTTTTTGAAGAGCTTATTCGCATTGCTAATGACCAGAGTAATGAGCAGGCTGGTGAACACTTTACCCCACGTGATGTGATTCGTTTGATGTCAGCTATACTTTTCACTCCTGATGTAGAGGAATTGCATCAGCCAGGAATTATACGTTCAATATATGATCCAACATGCGGAACAGGAGGTATGGTGAACGTAGGTAAGCGTTATATCTTAGAAGAAATCTGTGGCGACATGGAGCAGAAGCCTGTTATCACTACTTTTGGCCAAGAGCTGAACGAACAGTCGTATGCTATCGCAAAGAGTGAAGCGTTAGTTTCTGGTGAGAATGCTGACAACATAAAATTAGGAAATTCATTCACACAGGACCGTTTCTCAACAAGTCGCTTTAATTATATTATGGCCAATCCACCGTATGGTGTAACATGGAAAAAGGATCAGGACTTTATTATTGAGGAAAGTCAGAATCCCGATGGTCGATTCTATGCTGGTACGCCACGTACCAGTGACGGACAGTTGCTGTTTATTCAACATATGCTATCAAAAATGAGAAATGAAGGTAGTCGAGTAGGTGTTGTTACCAATGGTTCTCCTTTGTTCTCTGGTGGTGCTGGTTCCGGTGAAAGTAATATCCGTAAATGGATTATTGAAAACGACTGGTTGGAGTGTATTATTGCACTGCCTAAAGAGCTCTTCTATAATACAGGAATCGCTACTTATCTATGGTTCTTCACAAATAAGAAATCATCTCAGAGAAAAGGTAAGATTCAGCTTATCAATGCGGTTGACTTCTGTAAGCCAAGTACAAAGAGTCTTGGCAATAAGAGATATGATATTCTCGAAGAACATGTAAAAAAGATCCTGAAGCTTTACCTTGACTTTGAGGATAATGAATTCTCTAAAGTCTTTGATAACAAAGACTTTGGACAGTATGAGCTAACAATTGAGCAGCCACTTCGTGACGAAAATAACGAGCTGGTACTAAAGAAAGGTAAGAAGCAAGCAGATAGCAACAAGCGTGACACTGAAAAAGTCGCTTTGGATGCCGACTGGAAGAAATATTTCCAGGATGAAGTCCTGCCACATATCGACCCTGAATCATGGGTTGAAGTAAGCAAGACTCGTAAACTTTACGAAATTAACTTCACAAAGTATTTCTATAAAGTTGCAGAGCAGGAATCGTCATCGGAAATAGCAGCCCGCATAAAAGAGCGAGAAGCCAAGGTCTCTGAATTAATAAAATCTATTTTTGAGTATTGAATACATGAAACTATACGAAAAATATAAAGATAGTGAAATCCAATGGATTGATAAAATCCCCAGTCATTGGAAGGTTATATCATTCAAAAGGCTTTTTTCTTTTGGACGTGGTTTGGCAATAACTAAATCCGACCTCGTAGAAGAAGGAACGCCTGTAATAAGTTATGGTCAGATACATTCTAAATCAAATACTGGAACAAAAGTAGATAAGAATTTACTTAGGTACGTTCCTATATCATTCACAGAGAATAATGAGTCCTCTAAAGTACATAAGGGAGATTTTATTTTTGCTGACACATCTGAAGATTTAGAAGGTTGTGGTAACTGTGTTTATATAGATACCCAATCACAGTTGTATGCGGGCTATCATTCTATTATTGCTCGTAGCCTTCATAATGATGATAATAAGTACCTTGCCTATCTATTCAAGACACCATGCTGGAGAAGTCAAATCAGATCTTCTGTCAATGGAGTTAAAGTGTTTAGCATTACGCAAAATACATTAGCCGAATCCACATTAATTCTCCCGTCATCTGAAGAGCAGCAAATCATTGCATCTTACCTTGATTATAAGGTGAGTAAAATAGATAGATTAATTGCAGAAAAAGAGCATATGCTTGAAGATTTGAAGTTATATCATTCTTCAATAATTAGTGAAGCGGTAACTAAAGGGATAGACAATATCTCACATATGAAGGAAACAGGTAATTCCCTCTTTCCTATTATTCCATCTAACTGGAGTCTGGAGAAGCTTAAATACACAGGTAATTTCGATAATGGTCTTACTTATTCTCCAGAAGAAGTTTCCGAAGAAGGTATTTTAGTTTTGAGATCTTCAAATATTCAAAATGGAACACTTTCATTCGACGATTGTGTCTATGTTAAAGAAATACCAAGTTCCTTAAAAGTTGAACATGGAGACATTATAATTTGTTCTAGAAATGGAAGTGCACATTTAGTTGGAAAATGTGCATACATTGATGAGATAAATAATGCGACTTTTGGTGCTTTTATGATGAGGTATAGACCAACAATCTTTGGCAAATTTGCATTTTACGCATTTCAGCACTCATCTTCATTATACAAAGGGCTTTATAGTACATCGACAATTAATCAATTAACAAAGAATGTTATCGATCAAATGTACATAGCCGTTCCACCTTTAGATGTGCAAAAATCAATTGCACATTTCATTGACGAGATAACACTCAAAATTAACAAATCAATCATGGTTTTACATAATCAGATTGAAGATTTAAAATCTTATAAAACCTGTATTATCACAGAAGCCGTTACAGGCAAAGTTGATTTGCGAGATTGGAATAGCAAAAAAGTTAAATTATAAGCAAGAATTATTATGGAAGGATTTTCTAACGAAGGAGTTTTTCAGAATTATATAATTCGTTATCTTACATCACAGCCAATAGTAGATGCGAATGGTATGGCAACTTCTGACATGGAGTACCATGAGATTCCTGCATCCGAGTATAACAAGCCGGAGAACAAGGACAACTGTATTCTTGTTTCCGAACTTATTGCATTTCTTAAAGATACTCAGCCAGCCCAGTATCAGAAGATGTTAGATGTTGCTGAAGGTGATGAGTCAATGGTAATACGGAGTATTGTCTCTAGGGTGAACTCTGAAATGAATTCCAAGTTGCGTCCTGCTACTGCAGCTCATCTTGCTAATAGTTTAGACCTTCCACAAGGTACATTATCTCTGCTCCGTATGGAGGAGTTTAATGCAGGAATGACTGGAAAGTTTAAACTGCTATATACTAAGCCTGCCAATAACAAGACTCCTGAGCACGATGTGAATTATCGTAAGAATCGTCTTGCTATCGTAAAGGAGTTACGATATTCAAAGAACAATACGAATGAGATAGATTTGGTGATATTTGTGAATGGTTTCCCTGTTATCACAATTGAACTAAAGAATGCACTAACAGGACAGAATCACCATAACGCCATCAAGCAATATATGACGGAGCGCCAGGTCAAGAATGAGAAGTTCTTTGACTTTAAGCGTGTCTTGGTGCACTTTGCTATGGGAACAGAGCAAGTATTTATGACTACTCGCTTAGATGGCGCTAATACTCGTTTCTTCCCATTCAATTTAGAATATGCAAACATTGGCGTAAAACCCATGGATAATTCTGGCTACCGAACATCATATATGTGGTATGATGTGCTGCGTAGAGATAATTTACTTGATCTTTTGCAGAATTTCTTAACACTTCAGGTAGACAAGGAAAAAGTATATAATCCAAAGAAGCGACAATTGGAAGATGAAGTGTCTGAATCTCTTATATTCCCACGTTTCCATCAGCGTCGTGCAGTACATAAGCTTCTTTCAGACGTTACTGATCGAGGCGCAGGACATTGTTATCTTATTCAGCATTCTGCAGGTTCTGGTAAGTCTAACACTATTACGTGGTTGGGGTTTCGTCTCTCCAACCTTTTCCAGCATCCTGACGATGAGCGAGCTTTATTCGATAGTATCATAGTTGTTACTGACCGCCGAGTTTTGAATGATCAGTTACAAGCTAACTTTAAGCAATTCTCAACAGTTCCAGGAGAAATATATAGTGTAGGACAGAAGAAAGATGCTGAAGGACATAACAGCACAGATTTAAAAGAGGCTATCGAGAAGAAGAAGAGAATTATCATAACTACAATACAGATGTTTCCAGAGATAGCGAATACTATTCGCACATTTTCTGATAGAAAGTACGCTGTTATTATAGATGAAGCACATTCTTCTCAGTCAGGAGAGGATGCCCGTCAGATGCGAAAGGCCCTTTCGCTTCAAGAAGCTGAAAAGTTTGACGAAGCAGTTCTGGCTGCAGGTGATGAAGAAGAAAAGATTAATGAGGTCATTGACAATTACGTCGCCAATGATATGCAAAGTAAGGGAAAGAAATCTAATGTTTCATTCTTTGCCTTCACTGCTACACCTAAGCCTAAGACTGTTGAGCTGTTCTGTGAACGTCAATATGGTTCAAAAGATCCATTTGATTCCTATACTATGGAGCAGGCAATCAAGGAAGGGTTCATTCTTGATGTCATGCAGTGTTACACCTCATTCAAGCGTTACTATAAGTTAGTACGCGACGAAAAGGTGGAAGATAAAGAATATGATAAAAAGAACGCTGTACGGTTGTTATCAAACTACGTTGATTTACAAGACGCAGCTATTGAACGCAAAGCACGTATTATGATTGAACATTTCGTTAACCAGACTGCTTCCGAAATTAATGGTCAAGCTCGTGCTATGCTTGTTACTCGTTCACGTCTGCACGCAGTACGTTTCAAGCAAAAATTTGATAGTATCATGCAGGAGATGCACCTTCCATATGGTGCTTTAGTAGCATTCTCTGGCACAGTTAAAGATTCTGAAACAGGGCTGGAATATACAGAAGTCTCAATGAATAATTTACCAGGAAAAGTGTCAATTCCTGAAGCATTGAAAATGCCCCAGTACCGTATCCTAATAGTGGCAAACAAGTACCAGACAGGTTTTGATGAGCCACTTCTACAGACTATGTTTGTGGACAAAAAGCTAGGTGGCGCCAATGCTGTTCAGACTTTGTCGCGTCTTAATCGTTGTAAGCGAGGGAAGGAAAAGACCTTTGTTCTTGATTTTGTGAACGAACCAGAAAAGATATTGGAGGATTTCCAGTACTATTACGGAAAGAATAAGATGTCAGAAGAGGATGAGACAGATCCGAACTCTCTCTATGATGTCCAGAGTAAGCTAAATTCCTTCAGTGTTTTCACTATGAAGGATGTAAACCTATTCAACCGCTATTTCCTTAGTAGTAAGATAGAAGAAAACACAAAGGTTAACATGGTGGTAGATGAAGTATGTGACCGCGCAATTAATAATTTACAGCCAGACATGCAGGATAAGTTCCGAAAGACATGCCGACAGTTTTACAATCTCTTCACCTTCCTAAGCCAAATAATTCCATTCCATGATCCCGACTTAGGTAAGCTGGCTCCATTCAGCCTTGCTGTATCAAAGAAGATGCCATATAGAAAAGAGAATCTTCCATACGATGTGCTGAGCGAAAGTAAGCTTCAGAGTTATAAAATACAATATATTGGCACACAAAAGTTGAATCTTGAATCAGGTGATACCCAAATGCAGGGAATGAAGCCTGGCGAATCAGAGCCATCTACTCCTCCTGTATATGATTGGCTATCAAATATTATAAAAACTCTGAATGATACATTTGGCATAGACCTAAGTGAGGAAGACCGTGTCGAACTTACAAGATTACGTCAAAGAATTGATAATAATGAGACTCTCGCTGCATATTTTATCCCTCAAAATGCCCGAGATGACGTAAAGGCCAAATTTGACGAAACTGTCGATGCAGAGCTTCTTGATTTTATTACAAGTAAATACGAATTGTACAATAAGCTTACAGAAGATAGAGCTAATACTCTATTTAAGAATATTTGGTTTAATGAAATGTATGACAGAAGAGTTAGAGGGTTAAAATAATATGGCAACACTTACGGCTAATAAATCCAGGTATGACGAGCTGATGAAGAATCCACTTATTTTTCTTCATCTAAATGACAATTCGCATTATAATAACGAAGGTCAATATGTCGAAGATATTACGTGGAATACCAATGACAAAGACATTTCAGGGAGTTTTTCACGTGATGTCTTTAGTGGCAATAGTCTTGGTTTTGTATTGGCAATTGCCGAACAAATTAGCCCACAAGAATATGACAAGAAAAAAGAAAATGATTTCATCTCTTTTAAAATACATGAAGCAAATGCAGAAGTACTTGATGACTGGAGAATTGTTATAAATAGTTTTATAATTAGATCCAAGGATTCTCAAGATAATTACCCATACCTTCATCTGTTATGGTTCTTAAACTTTAATTGGTGGAATAGTGAATCACTTATAAAAGCATTAAACATATATGACATACGCTCAATTCCGTACATTATTAACAATGCGTTAGTAAATATTGCCCGGTGCCTTTCTGAGCAAAAACAACAGGAGCTTAAAAAAGCTCTAGCTCAATATAATATCAATTATAGCATTTATATTCCAGGCCCTTTAAAAGAAGCTATCAAAAATATTAATCCTAGCCCCAAAAACGAATATGCAATGAATTTGTTTAGCAAGGTGGATTATATATTAGAAGACGAATCTTTCGACAATATAAAAGAAAGAAACATCGACAACAATTCGAAGAACATTTTTCTATGTTTATACCAATGGTTAAATGATAGTGGCGCAATAATAGATTATTCGTCACTGTGTTCTTTAGCTTCTGTCACATCAACTGCAATACAGATGCAGCTGGTAAAGAGATATTTTCATGACATCAGAATGGGGCGTACAGCATTGGATCTCGATTTGATTAAACAATTTAAGGATAATCCATTTTCAGATTTTATTCGATATCGTTATTGTATTGAAACTCCAGAACTTCCAATTGACTTGGCTGTTCCGTTACTTTGTGACTGCATATTAACATTATGCCAAACGAATGGAAATTCTTTCCAATCCTTTGATGGCATTATGGATTTTGCTATTACACGATGTGACGTTACTAAACCAGCAGTTAACTTGGGAATGGAAAAATTTCTTCCTTTATGCGATGGTGGTGCAGTATACAATCCAGATTTTAGAGGTTTTGTTGATTATAGCATAGTTTGTGAACTGGATGAATCCAAATTCACAGAAGATAATTTAAAAGAAACAATCCTTGATTACTTAGATAGGAGGCAACACCTAAGCTACTATGCATGTGGTTACGATGAAGAAAACATTCCCCTTACAGATAGCGAGCTAGCACATTGCTTAAGTAAGCGTAAAGTTAAAGATAAAATTACAGGTAAAGAATACCTCGAGCAAAAGTTCAGTTGTACTAAGATATGCCAGTATAAATACAAATGGATAGTTTGGGACTATGATTATGCTTGGCTAAATACTTTCCTTGTCGAGCCTCTACCGCAAGTGGATGGTCATTCCCAAGTTGAACATAAACAAATTATAATTGATATTAGCCAGACATCTACAGATGTACTTGCAAAATATATACGTTCATTGATTAGCCAATGCGAAAAAATTGACGACAATAAATTTGTCGTTTTATCTAAAGATGTAAGAGCTCTCAATCTGCTTTTACAATATTCAAAGCCTATTTCTTTACGTATCATTCCCAATTCTCAGCCAGTTGTTGGTATGAGATTTGATGTATTTGGAATATTGAAAAATCTACGTAAAGAAAATAACTACACTGGGGCTGCTACAGAACAAATTAAATCAGAATTTAACAGAAGGGAATCTGAAGAGCTGAGAAAAAGGGTTATAGAATCATTAAAACAAGAGTTGAAACAAGAGTTCAACGGCTCGTATTTTGAAATTGAATATGATCGTGAACTCAGAAGGAAAATCCTTGGTCAATATTATTTCAGAGGCTCTATGCATGATAAGCCCACAGACTTGCATCGTGAATTCCTTGTGAGTCAAGACAACAAGAAATTTAAACCGTTTTGTTCTCCCAAAATCGCTGATGCACATAACAGAGCTACCGATTTGCCTTTTTTTTGGTGTAGAGGAACAGAATGTTTTCACAATTGCTTATACGATCAAACGCTCGAAACAGGCGGTAGATGGTGGTCTTATAGTCTATTTCACCTGATAGAAATCATCGGTTATCCTAAGCTACACATGACAGAAGCAGGTTTTGAGCCGGATTCAACTGTTACAGAGTTTATTGCCTGCGCTAATCGAGTCCTTAAAAAATTCAAGCGGCTCAAATGCCGGAATTGCGGACATTTAATGTTCACCGACAGAAGTAGCGGCTATAATCGGTATAATTATTATTCTTGTATCAATCCTACTTGTACCGAGTATATGAACCCTGTGTATTTAAGCTATTGTTTCAAATGCAAAACCGGACTAATTGATTCTCGTGACAGCGTGCAGTGTCCTAATGGTTGGTACATATGTCCTTCTTGTCATTCTTGTTGTGACGATGCTCAGTATGAGCGTCAAGCACAGAGATACATAGTTCAGAATCGTCCTGTACCTCAAAGAATAAAAGATATGCTTGGTAAGGGACATAATGATAAAGGGATTTTCTTCTGTCATACATGTGGAAATGAACTACAATACTTTAAATTGAATAATGAGCAAGTATGGGGTTGTCCTATATGTAAAATTGAATATAAGAAATCTACTTAGTATATGTTAGGAGCAATAATAGGAGATATAGTAGGGAGCCGATGGGAGTTCAACCCCACGAACGACTATAATTTCGAGTGGTTGTCTGAAGGAAACAGTTTCACCGATGACACCATTTGCACCATCGCTGTTGCCGATGCCTTGCTGATGAATCGTGACTTTGGCGAGAGCATCCATGATTGGTGCCGCAGATATCCGAATCCAAAGGGTGGTTACGGAGGTCGCTTTGCCCTATGGGTACATAGCGACACCCCTCAGCCATACAACAGTTTTGGTAATGGCTCGGCAATGCGTGTATCTCCTGTAGCACATTGGTACAAGTACATCGACGAGGTGCTTGATGCCGCTGCAGCCACAGCCCTCCCCTCTCATAATCATGATGAAGGTATAAAAGGGGCTCAGACTGTGGCACTGGCAATCTTCAGAGCTCTGCAATTTGGCGAACAAGCACCATATCACATTGACGAAATTCTTGAAGAGTGTGTCCAGTTCTCTGGCTATGACATCTACATCAATAAAGCCGATGTTATCAATCGGTTCGATGAAACATGCCAGGGTACTGTCCCTATCGCTCTTTGGATAATAGGCATCAGCAACAGCTTTGAAGATGCGGTTCGTAAAGCTGTTAGTCTAGGAGCAGATGCTGACACTTTGGGTGCCATCGTTGGCAGTATTGCGGAAGCGATTTGGGGTATACCTCTTGATATCAGGAAAAGCATAAAGAACTTTCTTCCGGAAGAGATGAATGACATCGTGATTGAATTTTACGAAATGATAAATAGATAGGAAATGGATTATACATACAAATACCCACGTCCCGCTGTTACAGCTGACTGTGCAGTAATGACAAACGAACCTCTCCCAAAGGTGCTACTCATCCAGAGGGGAGCTGAACCATACAAAGGTGCATGGGCATTTCCTGGCGGATTCATGAACATGGATGAAACCACAGAAGAATGCGCCATTCGTGAGCTGGAGGAAGAGACAGGTCTGAAGGTGGCCACCGTTCATCAAATTGGAGCATACTCTAAGGTTGACCGTGACCCAAGAGGACGAACAATTACAGTAGCTTACCTCGCCATTATAGACTCACCAGAGGAAGTCAAAGGACAAGACGACGCAGCAAATGCAGCTTGGTTCGATCTTACTGACCTTCCTCATCTAGCATTCGACCACTACGACATCATCAAGGATGCAGCAGCGGTCTATGCTCGTTACGTAAAAATCCCAGAATAGCTATGGCTGATAATAATCTTCCTGCAGTACAGTATTACACCCCAGTTGAACTTGTGGGCATCTATCGTTCATTCCTGGAGCGAGGCAAATCGAACGGCGTGGTGTGGCTTCGTGGCATTTACATTCAGAAGCCAAACCAAAACGCTCAGTGGGCAGCATTCTACGATGAGTTGCGCGACGTAGATTCAAACGTCACCATTACGCTGAAGATTAATCGTCAGGATCGTTCCCGCCTTAAATCCAATAGTCTGGTTCAAGTCGGAGGTCTAATCGAGTTAAACCCTTTCCAAAACGGTACTATCCAGATAGTAGTCAACGTCACTCGTTTCGAGATAGTAAAAGACCAGTTCGTTACAGAACAGGACTTAAAACGGTCAGAGATTCGTATAGCCAAAACCAAACGAGGCTTTAAGAATGTAGATGCTGTTCTGGAGGATAAACTTTTCAAAGACGAGCGCCCACGTGTAGCCCTTGTATTTGCTACTACTTCAATTACCATGGCTGACTTCAACGCTGGTGTAAACGCCGCCGCTGTGAAGATCGATTTCAAAGAAGAGCGTCAATCCTTTGGAAACGCAACCACACTTTCCACTTTCCTACAGTCTCTTGACTCACAGCAATACGACGTCATCGCCCTAATTCGTGGTGGCGGTTCCGGCATTGAGTCATTGGATGAGATAGCTGTTCTGCAGACTGTGGCCAACATGTCCACCCCTATTATTTGTGCTATTGGTCATGTCGGCGAAGAGCTTTTCATGAAGTCCATCGCAGACAAAGTAGCACCAACGCCAAACGGTCTCGGTCAATACTTCTCTGAGATGGTTGAACGTGTCACAGCCAAGCGAAACAACTCACGTGCCGCCCTCATCGAGGAAGTCAAGAAGCAGTTCATCAAACAAATCGACGAGTCGAACAAGAAAAACAAGGAATTACTTGCTCAAGTTGAAAAAATGACAAAACAGGCCCAGGAGCAGACAAAGGCTAATCAAGAAGCCCAAAAGAAGCAGATGGAGGAAAATACCAAAAATCTGCAGAAAGTTCAAGAAGAGAATAAGAAAAATCTCGAAGCTCAACAGAAAAAAAACGACGAGGCACTGGCTAAATTCCAGGCTCAGTCAAAAACACAGCTGGCAGCAGCCACCAAACAAAATGAAGAACTGCAGAAGAAGCTTGTAGAATTCAATGGTAGTCTTAAAAAAATGCAGGAGACTAATGGCGAACTTAATAAATCCCTTCAAAAGTTGACGGCTCAGAACGCCCAGTCAAACAAAGACCTTAATGATGCAAAGGATAAAGCCCGCCAGCTAGAGAAACAGCTGGAAGAAGCACTAAGTAGAAACAAAGGATGTTCATCAGGTTGCCTTGGTATGGTGACAGCAATTATAGCAATTGCAACAGCTGCGTGTTGGACTATTTTATTTATTATCTGACATCTAAAATTTGAAAGATATGATAAACAAGTATTGGGATCCACAGTATGAAGAGCTTATAAGAAGAGTTCGTACGTGGAATGATTTAGAAAAAGGATGCTATGACATAAATAAACCAAAAGCTTATACAGATTTAGCATGGTATGACTTATCTGAGACGCAAATAGAGTCTATGATTGAAAAAACACAAGCTGACTTCAAGAAATATTTCTATTGTCCCACGTGCGGAAGGAAATTTCTTATTACTGATGCTATTGTCAAAAGTAAGACAAATAATTTCTCAATCAAACTTGATAATGCGACTATGCCAGGCTGGATGAACATACAAGCATCGTCGGAATCTATTTCTATAAGAGTTTGTCCTAAATGTGCAAGACATTTAGATGCACTATCCAGTATAAATTTAATAAAAGCATTTGATGGTAATGCTATAGTTCTTAACAATAGAAAAACAAAGACTAGCAAAGGTAATACAGGATGTTTGGGTTTTATAGCTGCGATTTTTGCAGTCGCTACTGCTGCCTGTTGGATTATATGTTTAATAAAATAATTTGTGATAGATAGAAAACCTTATTACTACTAGAAAAAAAGTATAAGCCCCTTCAGTTTTCGATTTAGTGCTTCGGGCTTTCGGGGGCTTCTGGAATAGATACATTCTCTCTATTCTTTATTAGTTTTCGTCTTCAAAGAACTTTCCCTTCGGCATAGGTGCCGCTTCAGCCACGCAGCAGTTGTAGCGTTCACGACTCCTGCGTTCACGGGCGAACATCTCCTTGGTACCTTTCTCATCCTGAGTAAACTCCATGTGTTCCTCGATGGCAAACGCATGGGCCATCTCCTCCACATCAAGATTGTCGGTACCAATCAGCGTAAAGGTCCAATTCTGCTTCTTCAGCTTCTCGATAAGGTTACGCACCATCTTCAGTGTCCATTCCTGTGAACAGTTCTCATAGCCATCTGTTATAATAGTCACAAGAACATGGTCACCTCCTTCCACTTGTGCGTTTACCTTAGAGACGCCTTTTCCGATAGCATCGTAAAGCGGCGTAGCAGCGCAAGGGCTGTAAGCTTTCCACTTCAATTCCTTGGTTTTATCCGCCAGCGTATTATCATAGTGCAGCTTGGTATGATCGCTGTCAAAGGTAATCAGCGTAACATACTGAATCTGGTTAGGATACTTCTTCTGCATCATGCGAACAGTCTGCAGAGTTTCGTTCATGCCTGTGAAGGCCTGCTTGCGGATACACTCCATAGACCCACTTTCGTCTACAATAATCAAGTTGTGAACTCTTGTTGGAATTAAATCTGTCATAATCGTAATGTTTTAAAGGATTTATACTACTGTTTCGACATGTCTTTATCACTTTAAAGAAGTTTTTCAGAAAAAATTAAGTAGTATCACGTTTTTTTTGTATATTCGCCCCATAAAACAATAATATGACCTGTAGACGACTATCTGACAAGGAGATTCTTAGGGGCTTCCGCCAAGGTGACTCTGACATTATCCGTGATTATTTCTATGGATATTGTCAGATAGGCTATTACATTTTCGACCAGCGGTATCAGCTTCATGAGAAAGAAAACCTGGACTTCCTTTCACTCGCTCATCAGTATGCTATATTCCTGATGGAGCATGATTGGAAGCCACTGGAGGATCATTCCCCGAATGTTTCTCTAAAGACCTGGCTTATCAATGGTTTCCGTTTCATAGTCCTCGATGCGCTGAAATGGTACCGCAAGGAATACGGCAGCATTACCTTTGAGGACTATCTCCAGTCATTCGATGTCACGAGTAATCTCCGTTTGCAGTTTAATCATATGGTTGAAGATGTCTGCGACCATGTTCCTATGGGACGTCAGGAGCGTCTTATTATAGATATGATACTCCTGCAGGGCTTCAAATCAAAGGATGTTGCCGCCCAAATGGGAATGACTCCCGCAGCCATATCACAGAAATACAAGAAAATCAAGGAAGACATCATCGTGCCGTATTTCCGCAAGAACTTTGATATGGACCTCGATATGCCTGAAATTATGCCAGACTTCGGCATTGTTGGCGAGCCTGTGATGGAAGAAGCAGCACCTTGTGCCGTTCCTATGGATTTCATGGAAAGAAGAACTATGGAAGAAAAGCGTACTACTCCGGAGCGCATCACCTCGCTCCAGCCAAACGAGATTTTCGTCTTCGGCTCAAACCTTCGCGGTATGCATGGCGGAGGTGCAGCCTATGTTGCATATCGCCACTTCGGTGCCATCATGGGGCAAGGTGTCGGTCTGCAGGGACAAAGCTATGCCATTCCCACTATGCAAGGTGGCATAGAAACCATCCGTCCCTACGTCGACGAGTTCATCGAGTTCGCCAAGCAGCACCAGAACTTGACGTTCCTCGTCACCCGCATCGGCTGCGGCATTGCAGGTTTCACCGACGAAGAAATTTCTCCCCTCTTCGGAGCTGCGCACGAAGTAAAGAACATCGTTTTACCAACAAAATGGTAATTATATGAATAACATAATCAAAATAATATGAAAAGAATTACTTTAATACTATGCATTGTATTCATATCTTTTGCAGCATTTGCCAAAGATCTGAAAAAAGACATAACGATGGTTTCTTATGAGCAATCGTGGTTGGATAACGAGGGGACTCTTGCATTAAAGAACAACACTAACGAAGAAATACGTAATATCGTTTTCTTAATTAAGTACCTGGATATGTCTGGAAACGAATTGGATTATGAAGAATTCTCAAACAAAATCAGCATTGCACCTGGTATGACCAAAAAGGTTAATATACCAGCCTATGAACATGAAAGGTATTACCATTATTACAAGACAAAAGATGAATTCGGTCATACAGCCTTTAAGATTGAATTTACCTTAAAAGGCTACAATCTTCCAGAGGAAGAGATAACGGAATCTGAAGACAGTTTTAGTCCTTATAGCGACTATAAGTCACGCAATGCCCAAAGAGATTCTGATGACAATTTCGGAGCGTATTTCTTAATCGGGCTCTTCATTCTCATTATTGTCATTGGCATAAGCGTTGGATTATATGTCGTAGTTGCTTTGATGGCTCAAAAGAGACACAGGAATGTGGTTCTATGGGTCTTACTAAGCATTTTGGCGACTCCGCTTCTCATGATTATCATTCTGCTGTTCATCGGAGATGATGAATCAAGGATTGATAATCAGAACTGGAGACAGGATATCTGAGTCGTGAGACTCTGCTTTTTGCTATAGGCGTGTGCATCGCTGACTTATTCATTGGACTCTGTCTTGAATTTCCTGCGAGGCTTCTTGGACGCCGAATAATAAGCAAATGCAATATTTACCCAAATTTTATTCTGAGACGGCGAGCCGTGAGGTCCGCCGTTCTTTTTGTTCCCTGTCAGCATCTTCAATCAGCCGATGCATAGGCTATGCAGGTTCTCTCGTACGCCTTCAGTTCTTAAAATCTGTTAGATGCCACACTCCGTTGTTCATCTCATACTTGTCTGGCTTCACACCGTCCATTCATCTTTACTTCCAATTCTTATGCAATATGTACCATCTTTGATGATTGATGACATAGTGTTTTAACTTTGGACATCGATGTCGTATCTGCCCCTAAAAGGTAAAAGCCCCCCACTCTCCTGCCCGTGTCCATGTAAATTGGAAAGTCCGCTCCATACCTCAAAATCAAACAGATGTTTCCATCCACATACAAACATTGACATCCCAGATATTGCCAGAACAAGGTGTGGTCATTGATGGCGCTTACTATACCCGCCGCTGGTGAATGTTTGGCGAATCCGTGTCATTATCATTTTCCATGTATGTTGGACTTCTCATGTAAGCTTCCTGTGAGGTCCTTTCTGATTTTTCCTTTGCAAATTTAGCGCAAGCACGTGCACTGCAAGTACTGGTACCCGATTTCTGTAGAAAATTTCAGCAGCCTTCCGCATTTTCTTACTTCACGCCCAAAGAGGCTATAACAAAATGTGGTTTTCCCAAATTTTCCTTGAAATTCCTTGCATTAAAGCCCTTACCGCTTGCTGGCTCTTTTATGCACGTAAAAATTACAAAAGCTCCTCGGAGCTATCATTTTCAAGAAGTCAAACATTTAAAAATAAGAATTATGACACAGAATGTACAAACATCGGTTTTCACCCACAGCAGGTTATTTAGCAAGCGCTATTATCCAGGCAATATCTACAATGTAGTTGTCAATTGTGAGGATGGTGAGTTCTATGAATATGAGGTAGAAGCGGACACATTCGCTAAAGCCACAGAAATAGCAGAGCAGATGGCCAATGATCTCATGGCAGATATTACTTACATCGAAGTTTACAAAGCATAAATTAAAGTTTCATCAAAGATAAGTCTAACAATTTAAAATATAAGAATTATGGAAGCAAAAGTTATTATCGTTACAGAAGTGAAGTCTAACAAGAGTGAGAACAATGTATGGATGGTGGCCATCACAGGTGAAGAACAAGGTCAGGCATACTGCAAGAGTCCCTACAAGGCCATGCGTTTCGCTTTTATGTTGAAGAAGCAGACAGGATTCCGTATCGAAGATGCATCCCTCAAAGCTCTCTCAGAAGAAATAGCTAAAGAAAAAGCAGCATCCGCAGAAGCTGCAGCCGAGGCAGAGAAGCCTGCAGAGCAGGAAGTTCAGCCAGAGGAAAAGCCAAAGAAGCAGCGTAAGCCTCGCAAAAAGGCAGAGCCAAAAGTGGTTCAGATGGCTCCTGAAGCCCAGCAAGAATTAATAGCATTCCTTTAAGGAGTGCTATTTTTTCTTTTTTTTGCTTTATTGTACAGAAAAGGTTGTACCTTTGCACGAAAAATACAAAGATATGAAGTATATTCAGCCACAACAAGATATTCCTGAAGAAATATGGATGAAGCGGTTAATAGAATCGTATCGCCATAATCAAGAAAAGCTTGAAAAAATAACAGCATATGCCAAAGCATTAGAAGAAGAAAACCTACACCTGAAACTCATAAAAAACATTACAGAAGATTATCAACGTCTAAAGAATTATGCCAAAGGTCTGGAAGAAGAAAATGCCCTGCAACATAAAATGATGGAAAAGTTGGGCGCTCATGGGCCACGTGTCTTCAAAGAAAACAAAGAGCTTCGTAAGATGCTGCGTATGTCTAAGTCTATTCCTGAAGCACTTATTCGTACAAAACCTTTACGTGGCAGAATTTCTCTTTTATGTCGATATATTGATGACCTAAGAGACACACTTGCTGCTAATGATATTGAAGTGCCAGAGCCTTGCTGGCCATATCATCCGTTAAGAGGTATTGATCTCGATGCTCTCGAAGAAAAATGGATCCAAAGATACCTTGATTACTGCAAGAATCCGGAGGATAAATAAGCCCGAATTAAAAAGCCACCGATCATGGTGGCTTTTTCTATAATATCAGAAAAGGCTCGCTTCACAGCGAACCTTTTCGTCATTACTTAAAAAACTAAATTAATCAACCATAAACCTTAACCATGGTGCAAAGATATATTATTCTTTCAGAATTGATGTTTATTTTGCGTTGAATTATGTTGAATCTACATTATTTAGCGCAAATTAAACGTTTTTGCACAAAATTTCCACATCTGCTACGCATTTTGTCTTTTCCCCGCCCACCGCCCATATGTATCTTTGTCACAAAAAAGATATGGCAACAAATCTAAATACGAAATTTTCCACTCCTAGCCTCTCCGCCGATCTACCAGATGAAGTAGAGATTCTGACAATCCATGCTCAAGTCACGGCTACAATCACCATAGATGGCGAAGAAATATTCTCGTCAGTCTATTATATGTATGGACTGAAGATTTATATACGTGACATCCGATCAATTGTCGAGGCAGCTATGCTCAAAAGAGGACTGGCTATAACTAAATTTGTCTTAACTGTCAAAGACATGGAAAACTACACCTATACCTCAGGTGAAATCACAGTCATCTATAGTCAGTTAAAATCTATAACTGGTTCAGAAAGTTTCCTTTTGGAATCCTTCCTTACCACACGCAAAAGTGCCCTACTCTCCCGTTCCTGCCCCTTTTCCTTGCACAATTACGCCAAGCCGTATCTACTGGAATCAGCCTACTGCGACATTTATTTTACCATGTCATCAGCACCTGATCAGATAAGGAAACACACGCATACTTTTGGAAGCAAGCAATCTGATACACCTACCATTAAATCTGCAGATGCAAGCTACTCACAATTCCAGTACCTGTTATCTTTGGCAAATATTCGCGACGGCATCATCCATCGGGTGCTATATCATATCGGTTCTCGAGAGTTCAATATCTATTTCACTCCTGACATACCATCAGACACGTTCCAGTTCTTGAATGCCTTCAACCTGAAGGACACCCTCTGTATCTTTGCCGCTACAACTTCAAAGACGGAGATTGAACGCTCTGAAGCTGTATATGGCAGAAGACCAGTATATTACGACGAATCAATACAAGTGAAGCACGAAGTAGAGACTGCCCCGCTTACCATTTCCGAAGCGCGTCATCTCACCGATTTTCTGACTTCACGCGAAATCACCCGTCAGGTTTCTGACGAAGTATTCTCACCAGTATTGATTACGGATGTTACACCTGAATACTCAGATAATAATTCCAATCCAATACGTATCAAATTCACCTGGGCTTATGCCGACAAAACTGAATTCCTAACATGAATAGTATCCATATTTCTACAGCTCGACTTATCCTGAACCGACCCGAACCTGTTGACATCACCATTTGGACGTCTAAGGGCGAGATCCAGGAGTGGAACCGTTGCGTGTGCATCAAATACGACCATTACAAAGGTATTCGTAAATTCAAGCTTCTGGACTCCAACCAGATTCGTCAGACGCGCGAATGTTGCATCTTCCAGCTCAACGGCATGGAAGTATTCCTTTGATGCTTTTTTCCTGATTCTTTTGCAAATCAGAAAAATATTCCGTATCTTTGCACCCGGATAGATGTGGTGCAATAGCACTCTCTTGTCCTACTGCCTTGCATACGTGCATCTGCAGCATTCTTTTTGGAAACATGAAGCTGACGCGCTTCTGTCTTGTGTACTTGAAACTGGAAACTTCAAAAATAGAACAAGACGGGGTACGACAGTTCACGTATATACGTGGGCTTGTCGTCTCATTGTCTTTTCTATGCGGCTTTTCCAGTGCCTAAGTACAAAGACGTGAGATACCCAAGCTCACGTTCTTTGTATCTATACGTCAAAGACAAAAGCCACGTACAGAGATCATATACATATAGCTATTATCTGCCTAATGAGGTATCTATAGCTTAGCGGCCATGCTTGATTTGCATGTACCGTGCTCTTAAAAATCATTGTTGAAGTGGCCCTCTGAGAAGAGTCGCCACTTTTTTTATTCAGCTTCAGGAATGTCACTCCACTTCGTCGTGTAGCTTGGGCTGCGGAAGTCGTGCTTGATGCTGTCACGGAAAACGCCAGCTTTGCCTTTTCCGTCCTTAGCCGTATATTGTTGCGACCCAAGCACGATAGTTTCGCTACCATTTATGCGGTTGATACGGTCGATGGCTTCATCCAGCTTTCGCTTCTTCTCATACTTTTCAGAATCGTAGTCAATGAAATTGGTCTGTACAGCCGTATCGGGACAGATGCCCATCACGATGACACCAGCCCGTTTGTACTGGTACCCCAGCCGGTATATCTTCTGAGTGCAGCGCAGCGCACATTGCACGATATCCTGCGTGCTACTGCTGGGAGTCAGCAGCCGTTCCTCGGCATAGTTCCAATACTGAGGCAAGTCCTCACGGAAGTGGTTCGTATCGATAAACACACTCACAATTGCCGCTGCCGACTGTTGCTTGCGAAGCTTCTCGGCACAATGGGCAGCAAAGTTGCTGATACTGGTACGCAACGTCTCGAAATCGCCCACCATTCCGGGGAAACTCCTGCTGGTACAGATGCTTTTCTTCTTGCTCATATCCTCCAGAAGGATGCTATCCTCGCCATTGAGTTCACGCCAGGTGCGCTCTACCACCACATTGAAGGTGGATCGAACCCAACTTCGACTTTTAGTTGCAAAATCGTAGGCTGTCTTTATTCCTATGGCCTCAAGCCGTTTGGCATATTGGCGACCTATACCCCAAACCTCGCTAATGGGATATAGCTCTAAGGCCTTGTCGCGTCGAGATACATGGTCGATATAGCAACAATGATGAAATCCAGGATATTTCTTAGCAAAATGACTGGCCATCTTAGCCAAGGTCTTAGTGGAGGCAATGCCGATACTGACAGGCATACCAGTGCAGTGCTTGATACGCTGATGCATCTCCTCGCCCCATGCTTTCAGGTCGAGATGCTCCATACCTTTCAGCATGCAGAAACCTTCGTCGATGCTGTAACGATAGAATTCAGGTACCTCCTTGCGGATAAGCGACATCACTCTGTCCGTCATGTCGAGATACAGTTCATAGTTCGAGGAAAAGACAGCTATCTCCTGTCCTGGAAAGAGGTCTTTCAACTGGTAATACGGTGTTCCTGCTTTGATACCCATTGCCTTAGCTTCGTTGGAGCGCGCCACCACACAGCCATCGTTGTTCGACAGTACAACGACAGGCTTTCCGTTGAGATCGGGCCTGAATACACGCTCGCAACTCACGAAGCAGTTATCACAATCTATTATGGCAAACAATAGCTATTCCTCCAGTTTCTTATGGTGAAAATCACTTTGCCCCAGACAGCAAACTCGTCAGAGGAATCGATGATAAACGGCTTTAAATCCTTATTGGCAGGCACCAGTCGGATAAAGCCCTGGTCTTTCGTCGAAGTATCGAGATACTTTACCGTAAAGCCGCCGTTGACATACGCAGCCACTATATTGCCGTGCTCCATCTCTTCAGCTTTATCGACTACGCACAAGTCGCCGTCAAAGATGCCGGCTTCCTTCATGGAATCGCCCTTCACCCAGACGTAGAAGGTGCTTTCGGGATGCTTGATGAAGTCACGGTTGAAGTCAAGCCTTTCAGCAGGATAGTCGCTGGTAATAGGGAATCCCGCAGCAATGGCATCGTACATCGGAAGCTCAAGTTCCGTTGATACATCAGCTTTAAATATCTCTTCGTCTTTCATAATCATTCAATTTTGCTGCAAAAATACAAAATTCCGCCCAATCAAATCCAAACAGGCCCGAAAAATTGATGTCTTTTCACATAAGATGCAACAGACATACCTTTGCTACAAAAAAAAGAAAAGATATGAGCCATTACCTTTCCTTCAACTCCGTTGAAACAATTCCAGACCTGAAAGCTTCAGCAGCTTTCACAGTCAACTCCTCCGAAGTCTTCCGTGAACAGTCAGATATCCTCCCCGTCACCATCGACGAGGGCTACCAGTATATGCCCTGGGGTGCAGACAACGAAATGCCTTACCGCATTCTCGATCTCATTGAATCTGACGAGACGCTATCCACCTGCCAGATATTCAACGCTGAAGTCTGCTACGGCTCAGGCCTCGTCTACGACACAAAGGAAGCCACAGCAGCCACCAGGAAGGACGTCGCCCATTACTTAATGGACAACGACCTCCCCTCCTACTTCCTCGGCGTATGCCAGGACTTCAAGCATTTCGGATTCTGTGTCAGTATCATTATTCTTAATGGCAACGGTTCCCGCATCGTCCGCATTCTCCGCAAGGAAGCCTGTTACTGTCGTTTCGCCCCTGCAGAGAAAGACGGTCATATCCCGTACCTACTCTATGCTAACTGGCGAAAGTCTTTATCAAGTAAAGACCAGGTTGAGAAAATAGAGCTTCTCGACCAGCATTCTCCTTGGTCCGACCTTCAGGAGCGTATGCAGTCACAGAAAGGTAAGCGCCCGAAGTCCAGCACCCGCAAGTTCGCCATCGTCAGTCGTGTACCCACACCTGACAGTACATATTATCCAATTCCTTACTATGGCTCACTTTTCAAGGGCAACTGGTACAATATCAAGCGTCTCATCGGCATGGCCAAGGAAGCGAAGCTGAAAAACTCCGCGCCCATCAAGTATCACATCGAGATTGCCAATCGCTTCTGGGACGGTATCTTCAAGGCCGAGGGCATTACCGACCGCAAGAAGCAGATGGATCGCGTCGTTGAGGAGAAAGAGAAGATTATCAATTTCCTCACTGGCATGGAGAATTCCGGCAAAGTGCTCTTTTCTACGTTCTATATCAATCCCAATGGTGACGAGCAGCACGATGTGGTCATCAATAAGGTAGAGACCGACAAGGAAGGTGGCGACTGGTCCACCGATATCATCGAGGCCGTCAATATGATGTGCTTTACGATGCGAGTCCACTCTAACCTTGTCGGCTCAGTACCAGGAAAGTCCCAGACAAACAACTCCGGTTCTGACAAGCGTGAGCTTTACACCATCGCCCAGGCCCTGCAGAAGCCGTATCACGACCTGCTGTTTACCGTACATAATATCATCATAAGGTATAACGGCTGGGAAGGAGTCAAGCCTGATTGTCCCTTCATCATGCTTACCACCCTCGATGAAAAGCGCGACGCCAAACTTGTTACACCCAATAAACCCGTAGAAGAATGAAACTAATCATCACTGACGAGCAGCTCCGCCTGCTCATTCCCAATGTACTGGCAACCGTTGAAGGCGAGCCCACATTGATTGAAAAGCTTTACCCATATCTCGAGACTGCAGAGCAATGGGCAATAGATACCTTCGTTCCTGAAGCCATCTTCGACGAAATTGCTGAAACCGACAGCTTCGGTCCTAACGAGCGATTCCGTTACCCCTTGGAAAAGCTCGTGGCATGCCATGCCTATATGACCGCCATCCCTTCACTGGATTTGGTCTTGACCCCAAACGGCTTCGGCATCGTCTCAAACCAGAACGTGGTTCCTGCTTCTCGTGAGCGTGTCGACGCCCTGATTACCTCTCTCGAGTCACAGCGCGACGCCGCCATTGAAGCCCTAATCCTTCGCCTCTCTTCAAGAGACGACTGGCGCCAGTCCACCCAAGGTCAGTACTTCGCCGCCACGATGTTCCCGTTCTTGAACCTCTGCCGCCGCCTCGCCATCCGCGAACATATCTGGGACTCCTACCAGCAGCTGCGCGAACGTCTCATAAAGATTGAGTCCGTTCTTGCCGACACATACTTCTCTCACGAGCAGATGCAAGTCTTCCGCTCCCACGTATTCACCCAGCACCGCAGCACATCACCCCTCGAAGAGCAGGTGATAAAATCCCTCCAGTCCTACGAACTCCAGCTCTTGACAGACACTCAAGTTCACCCCCAATGCTATTACGATCTAGTAAACACAATCCGCCAGCACCCCGACGAATTCCCCGCCTGGCACACCTCCGACGTCGCCCAGCTCTACACCCCCAAAATCTTCCAAAACAAAAAAAACTCCTCCGCTTATTGGTTCTAAGTGAAGGAGTTTTTATATATATAACTACATCCTAATTCATTTATTCCACAAAATATCTTCCTAGTTATCAATAAACATATATTTAATATCAGTTTTTTTAGCTACTTCTTCAATTCCCAATCCTTGATATTGAAGATCGTAAATGAACATAACACCACGTCCTTGATTATATATAGGGTTATTAATATATTCAAATAAAGATTTGTAGTTTTTACTCAAGTTCTCAATAATAGTATCTTTCTCCAAGTTTTCTTTAATTACTTTTTCTTTTTCAGCATAAAGATCTCTATTCATTTCTCTAGAATTGCTATGTTCATTTATTGTGCATAACAAAAAGTAAGTTTCTATTAACAAAAATAGAAACAGTAATTTTGAAAGGTTTCTTTTTATCCAATCCATATTCGTATATTTGGTAATTACTGATAATTCTATTATAGAGTATCTGGTGCAAATATAATACTTTTTTCCAAATTCTTTTTGAATTTAAAGAAAAAAATAATATTTTATTAATTAATTCGATTTTATTAGTATATTTGCACCTACAAATTACATCATTTATGAAGTATAAATTCAAATATTTGTTAGCTTTGTTGGCAATATGCATTGCAATAGAATCGTGTTCACATCAGACCCCATCAGAAATGATGATGGACTTGCTAGTACAATATATTGAAATTCTAAAATCTACTCATATACATAATCAAAAAGATGTAGATGAGCTTAAGGATAAAATAGAGATACTAGAAACAAAGAAGGAACAAATTAAGGAGCTTGAAATGCAAATGATGAAAGAAATGACCCAGGAAGAGATTGAAGACTACTCTTTAAAGATGATGGAAAAGATGGAACGGTCAGGCATTATGGAAATCAGCAAACAAGAATCAGACAGAATCAAAAGAGAAGCAGAAAAGGCCGGATTAGAGTTTGATTTATTTTAAAACAATAGAAAAAAAAGATTTTTTCATTGCTATTTTGCCGATTAATTTATATATTTGCAGAAAATTTTATATTTAATGTTTTATTCGTAAATAATTGTTTTATTTAATAAATTATTACTGCTATGTTACCACTTGATGAATTAACTAGAGAACAAAAATGTGCAGCATTTGGTATAGGAGTTGATCTCTCAGGAGATGTCCAAAACCAAGATCAAATGAGTAGGCTAGATGATCTAATGGATGATTTTAGAAGAAATTTAGGTCTTCGTCGTGCTGAGATAGAAGAGTTTATGCTAAAGATGCAATCTGAAGGTCGTCTTTCATATGCAATTACAATTCTAAAAACTAACCAAAATAACAAAGGTATTTGGGCTATATATGAGTGGCTTTATAGGGTTGCTGCTATATTAGAGTCCCAAAGTGCATTAGATAAACTGGATAATATTTACATAAATGATTTTGGGTGGAGTACTCAGAAATTACAAGATATACGAAAGTATCACAACTTCAGTGATACCATTACGAAATCCCCCAAAAGAAGCACCCCACCCATATCTAATACAGGAAATAGAGGTGGATGTATAATATTAGCACTGACAATACTTTCATCTTTTATTTTTTGCTTTATTGGTTTTATTGTTGCTATTATTTAAGATACGTTTTTCATTCTGATTCTAAAAATGATTTCAGTATAAGTTAGTGGCAGCCAACGGGCTGCCCTTTTTTTTTGTCTTTTTTCGCAGATTACTGTTTCGTTATCTTTGCGCCATGCAAACACTAAACATTACACTCCCCACAAGTTGGTCCGAACTCACAGACGAGCAGCTGCTCATGGTCTATGGACTATTCGCACGCGACTTGTCTGCTGCAGAGGTCAAGGCCCTCTGCCTCATGAAGTGGAATCACATGAAGGTGCTCGCCACTCTGCCACGCCATCGTTTCCTCATAAAGCGAGGAAAAGAGCAGGTTGTGCTCAGAGCCAGGCAGATTCAGGAAGCCACATCAGTTCTGGATTTCCTTGATTCTTTTGCCCCAATGCCCATTCGTATCGCACGAATCGGCAAGCACCGCGCTTTGCCTGCGGACTTCGAGAAGGTCCCGTTTGAGCAGTACCTGTATGTTGACAACCTGTTCCAAGGTTATCTCAACACACAGCAGGACGAACTGTTGCTTCAGATGGCACAAATCCTATACGGGAGCGACCATGTGAAGCCCTCGAAAGCCCATCTTGTAGGTATATTCTACTGGATGGCATCACTCAAACAATACTTAGCTAAACAGTTTCCTAACTTCTATAAGCCCGCACCGGCGAAGGGCCAGGAAAATCTGCTAGAAAGTCGCCAGTCGGATATCTATAGCCAGCTACGAGACAGCACGAATGCCATGATTCGTGCCCTCACAGGTGGCGATATCACCAAAGAAGACGCCATCATGAAGATGGATACTTGGCGTGCCCTCACCGAACTAGATGCTAAAGCCCGTGAAGTCGAAGAAATTCGCAAAGCCACAAAGAAACCATAACCTAAAACTTCCGTTCTATGTTGCCATTTCACCCTAATATACCACAAGAGCCAAAACAAATTAAAAACAACGAAACCTTCAACTGGAATGCTACATCGTTCTTTGAAGACCTGACCAAGCGCAACAAGTTCGCTCAGTCCAAGCACTTCACCTTCTGCCGAGTCTCTGGGCTTGACGGCTTCGAAGAAGCACTGGCCAAGATGCTGACAAAGACAGCTTTCGTCTGCGTGTCCGACATCTCGCAAGGTTTTACAGACATCAATAACACACCGCACACTCGCCGAGTGAAGACAGTGTTCCTTGCCATGCGCCACACCATTGATAATATGGTAGCCCGCCAGTCCTGTATGGATGCGATGCGCGAGCTATTCCGACAGTACATGTCCGTCCTGATCCAGGAACAAACACGTCTGCAGCAGCACTCTATCTATATCGACCCTCGCATCTCCTTCCAAGAAATCGACCGATATTTCTTCTCAGGATGTGCTTGTGCTTATTTCCAAATAGCCGTTGACACTTATACCGACCTTCAATATAATCAAGCGGAATGGACTTGAATCAGCACCCTGACCCACAAGGCGAGCGCGAGAAATACGTTCTCGCCTTCAACGACACCATGCTTAAAATCTGGCAGGAGCAGATTACGCTACTGGGTGTCATAGACACAGGCAGGCTGCTGCACTCAGTCACCGCCCTCCCCGTCCGTGCCGACGGCCGTTTCATAGAAATCGGCCTATCCCAAGCCTTCTTAGAATACGGTCTTTGGCAGGACTTCGGCACAGGAAAAGAAATCCCCAGAGGCAACTCCGGGGATATAGGTCGTGAAAAGCGACGTGTCGCTAAGAAATGGTTCTCACGCAAGTATTATTCCTCAGTCCTCAATCTCCGTGACTTCCTAGCCAATAATATTGGACAAGAATTCACCGGTATCGTAGCCCAATCCCTTGACGATTCCTACCGTCGCTACCACCATTAGAAAGAGCGAAGTCAGCATCTTCACTCTTTCTAATTAATATCATTTAATATCGAAATCATATAATTTTAGAGGAACGCCATTCCCATAATTATAGAAAATCCCATAATGCCCCGCAGGAATAGGTTCATCTGAAAAAATCTTATAACACTCCTCATTGAGTTTCTTCATATCCAAAACCTGAGATTTTGCACCTGTTCGTGCTCCGAATAAAGAAACAGAGATTGTATTTAGTTTTCTTTGACCTTTCTTAGAGGTAAGCGTTACAAGCCTGAACTGTTTTGCATTAATTGAGTTTTTATACATTATCGGGATGTATATGTAGAAAACAGGTTTGTTTCCTAATATATTCTCACTATTTTCACCGTCATAGACCATAGAGCCTTTGGCAGAAATTGGGCTTGCGCTTACTTTAGTTCTTTCTTGCATAATCGGAACTATTTGCATTAAAGTGTCATTACGTAAATAATAAACACCCATTTCTTTCATTTGTGAAATCGCAACAGAGTCATTTTGAGCAAAAATTGAAAGACTCAAAATAAACAAGACAGAAAAAATCAAAATACGTTTCATATAATAAAAATTTATCACCCATTGCAAACACTGTCGATATAAAGGAATTAAAAAATTCCAACATCAAGGTATCATGTAGTAAAATCTATTCTTTTATTAAATTTTCAAGAGAGTATGTAGCCAAAGGATGTCCTTGTTCATCCAAACACAAACAAGATCCATCGTTATTTATCTTTCCTATTATCATAATTTTATCTTTATTATATTTATTATGTCTTACTCTGTCACCAATCTTTAATGAATTCGGATCAGATTTTGGAAGTTCTGTTTCTTCCTCAGATTGTATCTCCGAAGAAATTCCAATTTCACTAGAAGTGCTTTTGACAAAATTATTACCAATGATATAATCTTTCAATTCTTTGACATCATTGGTCATTCCCCAAATTTTAAAAAACAAAATAATGTTCAAAATGGCCCATACAGCCATGATAATTGAAAAAAATCCATCAAATAATTCCATAATAGACACGTTTTAAGTTATTAATAATGCAAAGATACAACATAAATCGAATCGTACAAACTTTTTTATAAAAAAAAGCATTATCTTGTCTTTTTATGTCCGAGATATGTATATTACATTTGCCATCGAAACCAATTCACCACATATATGACAAAAGAATCACGTACTGACATCCAAATCTATTCAGCTATCGCAATGCTTATCGCCGGTGTAGCACTGGCCACAGCAGGCTTCGTAGTACCACCCACGGGCGAAATATCAGATTCTGTGCTCCTCTTCTTCGCACAATGTCTTATATACGCAGGATCGATTTTTGGTGTGAGCATATACATTCACACCAAGTTCGCAGAGCTCAAATCAGCCATCGACGCTAAAGAGGAAGGAGGCGGAGAATGAGCAGAGAAATAAGGGAAATAATCGTCCATTGTACTGCTTCGCCTGAAGGCCGTGAGATGACCGTCAAACAGATTGACGACATCCACCGCAACCAGAACAAATGGCGCTGCATCGGTTATCACAAGGTGATATACCTCGATGGCTCTATCCACGATGGCAGGCCCATCGATGAGATGGGCGCCCATTGCAATGAGGACGGACACAACCGCTATAGCATCGGCATTGTCTACGTCGGAGGTTGTGCAAAGGATGGTAAGACTCCCAAGGATACGCGAACGCCAGGACAAAAGGTTGCGTTGGCAAATCTCTTGGAAGAGCTTCACAAGAAATTTCCCAACGCCAACTTACACGGACATCGTGAGCTCGTCTGCAGCCTGAAGAAAAAAGATCCTCATCATCCCTGCAGTAGCTGCAAAGGCTATCCTGCTCTCTGCATTTATGCCAAGAAATCATGTCCGTCGTTTGACGTTCACGAATATGACTACATCTTCAAATCTTCTACAAAATGATTCACTTTTCTCGTACTTTTACATACTTGTTTTCATTCTTTGTTATAATCACACTTGCCGCATGCTGTACGATGCGCACGTCCGAAAAAGCGGTAAGTGAAAGTGAGACGGCATCCGTGACGGCCTCCCGTCTCACTTTTTACCGCACTCTCGATTCTCTCTCCAGACAATTACACCTGTCTGCAGACAGCATCATAATGATATTCCCAAATGATTCGTCTCCGGAGTTTCCGACAGCGTTTCCATCAGGGATAGAAGGCAGGTCGGAAACTCCGTCTAACTCGCAAGCCCTCTCACAAAAGCCCCAAGCCCCCAAGCGCATCCGAAACGCTTCGCGTTCCTTCTCCGCTTCCCAGCTTTCACAAGTTCCTCCCTACTTACTGCGTCCTCCTAGCCAAGTAGCTCTCAAAATCTACGGACTACACATCGCTGAGAACAGCGAAGAGAAGTCCGTAGCCTGTGCCGATTTGAAGGACAGCGTGGCTGTAGCCACACAGTCCCAAAAACTCAAATCGGCTACAAATCATAGCTCAAAGCCAAAATCCATTCCCAATTACATCTTCCTAATATTCATCATCACTATCGTCATTTACATAGTCTATCGCCTTCGGCGCTTCATCTAAATGTTCCAGTTTTACAAAAATACATTCAGTTTTTAATCTGAATACCTTCTTTCAATTCAGTTTATCATTTTTGCTTTACTATTTACCTTACTATTTATATTGGGCTGTCCGTGAGGATCGCCCAATATTCTTTTGTCCCACCCCATACCCCTTCGGTCTTTCAATCATCATCTTCACCGATGATTGGCTTGTGCGGTAGTGTCGGCTGGTCACTCGCTACAGGGCTGACTGTAGAAGAGCCTGAGCACTGCTATTGCGGTGAGCGGCATAGCTTCAAAGAAGTAAGAATGTGCAAGCGCATACACACTACTTTGTCACAAGTGAACAGCTATGTTGCTCGCCGCGCAGCACCCAGGCACTTCACACCAGCCCCCACGAGTGGCACAGCGTCGCCACCACCGCACAAGCGATGTACATTTCTGTCCATCAAGCCCTTACCAACAAAGCCTCCGGCTCATTCTAAATGAATATTTCCTTTAAAACATTTGTTCATTCCGAATAAAATCCATATCTTTGCAGTAGATTATTGCATCAAGAGTGGCAATGTTTGCCCACCAACCGGCCAACTATCGTAGGCATCGGTGGTAAAATGATGTGAGTGAGATAAGTTTAACCCACTAAAAATTTACGATGATGGAAATCAAAAAGATTGAGAAAAGTGATTTAGTATTGTTTCCACGCCTCCAGAGGCCTGGTCTGAAAGCCAAACATGTAGCCTTCGAGTCCTTCAAGGCAGAGTTGAAACACATCGAAGGCCATGGCTCTTATTGGCTACTGTACCAGCAGGACAAGCCGCACCTTGTCGTGCACGTGCAGCTGCCTAAGAGCGAAGCCGAATTCGACAACATCCTCGGCTGGTGTCTTGGTCAGAACAAGTGGTGTGATTACATCGAGGGCGACCTCTCCTTCCTTTGCGTCATTGCAGGATACAATGCCGAGGAGCTTACGCCAAAGTACCCAGACTTCTTCAAAGAGCGAGTTTACGCACTCTACAATTCAGTTTACTGGTGGTACGAGTACGGCAAAGCCCTCCTAAAACAGTAGTTTCCCGCCGAAAGAGGCTGCGTAATCCGCAGTCACATTCGGCTCTATTTCTCACGCAGAAGTGAACAAGGTAGAAAGAAAATCTGAGGCACGTTAAGGCTCAAAGAGCCACACTCTGCTTCAGATTTTCTTTATGCCCATTCACCTCTTCCAGTACCGCACAATGGTGCGCTTTCTATTGCATCACGCTCTGCTATGATGCCACTTCCCCCCTCGCAAGCGAGGAGATTGGTGGGCAGACAAACATTGGCTATGATTTCAATCAAATAGATTGAGATCGTAGCCAAAGATTGTCTTGATTGCCCGTTCCACAGGTACAACACGAAACCCTCTGACACCTCGGAGGGATTTCGTGTTGCGCCCGTGGCTCTTTACCGCCCATTCGGACGAAGTGGCTGTAAGCATCGTGGTCGGCTCTATCTGCAAAGCGTAGCCCTTGACCTTTTTCGGGCGGCGTGTTGTCATCGGTGGAAATAGTGTAACGCTTTGCCCTTTTTTCGGCACAAATGCCCGCTTATATATCATAGTGCGACCTCTTGCCCCCTTTTTCGCCATAGTAAGCAGTAGCACATTTTTAGGCGACTTTCGGCACTTTTGGAGCATAATGAGACTTCGAGGTTTCAATTAACAAATGAGACTTTTAAGCCCCGTTTGATTAACATTCGTTCACACTCTCTGCATATTCCGCTCACCTCAAAGGTTGGAAGAGGTTCGAGGAGGACAGGGCGCGTGGGGGGTCTTTACTCCGACGGGTTAAGGGCGCTGCCCTTAACAATCCCGTAAGTCATTGATAATCAGCACTCGCAACAGTCTTTAACTTAACTATTTGCGTTTTTCACAAATCCAGGTCGCTTTTCTTGTGGATTTGTTGTGCTGTCAATGACTGGTGGATGCTGTGCCTCCCATACCTTCACCCAGTCAAGTCTCAGGCATGGGCATCATTCACGTCTTTTTCCACGTAAGCACGTATATTTAACTTTGTGGCATAAATCATAACTCACAACCATTATGTCATCTATCAACACGAATGCAACTGTTACACTTACCGTCAATGGCAAGCAGGCTCAAGATATGCTTGACAATCTCAAAAAGAAATCACAAGATCTGGAGAAAGCCATTGAGAATGCAGCCAAAGCAGGTAATAAAGCAGACTTGAAACGCCTACAAAAAGAACTAAAGCAGACAAACCGTCAGATTTCGCAGATAGAATCTGCAGCTGAAGGTGTAGAAAAGGTTCTCAAAAACCTTGATAAAGCAACCCCAAAAGAGCTAAACAAGACGCTCTACACCTTGAAGCAACAACTCAATGGTATAGAGCGCGGCACTATTGAGTGGAACCGTCAGGCAGAAGCCATTAAACGGGTAAAAACAGAAATTGCACGTGTCAACGCAGACCTTATCGAGGGAGAAGGTTTTTGGGATCGCTTCAATCGTAAAATGAATGACTGGCAGACAACACTTATGGGAATGATTGCTGCTGTAACAGGCATTATAATGGCCGGTCGCTCAGCAGTCAAAGCCTATGCAGACATCGATGCAGAAATGGCAAATGTCCGCAAGTTCACAGGCATGACCAAAGAACAAGTCGAGGACTTAAACAAAGAGTTTAAGAAGATGGACACACGTACAGCTCGTGAAGAGCTAAACGTTCTGGCAGAAGATGCAGGAAAATTAGGTAAACAGTCGAAAGAAGATGTTCTCGGATTCGTAAGGGCGGCCGACCAAATAAATGTCGCACTGGATGAACTTGGCGATGGTGCGACATTAACGCTTTCAAAATTGACCACGATTTTCGGTGACGAAGAACGACTCGGCACCGAGAAAGCACTTTTGTCAGTTGGAAGTGTGATTAACGAACTATCTCAGAACTGTACGGCATCGGCTCCATATCTGGCTAACTTCGGCAAAAGAATGGCTGGCGTTGGAGCACAGGCAGAGATGACTATCCCACAGATTATGGGATTAGCTGCTGTACTCGATTCTCAGGGGCAGGCTGTTGAAATGTCAGCTACTGCCGTATCAAAGCTTATTATGGATATGTTCAAACAGCAGGACAAGGTCATCAAAGCCACTGGTATGAATGCTGAGAAGTTCAAAGAGGCACTGTCCAAAGGCACTAACGAAGGCTTGTTGATGCTGCTCGACACACTCAACAAGTTAGGGAACATCGATGTCCTGGCACCTGTATTCAAGGATATGGGTGAAAACGGAGCTCGTGCAGCACAAGTGATTTCTGCACTGGCAGGTAATCTGGATATGATAAAATGGGAACAGGGAGAAGCTGCCAAAGCATTCAAGGAAGCGACCTCCGTTACAAAGGAGTACAACGTACAGAACACCACGGTTCAGGCAGGTCTTGACAAGGCAAGAAAACGTGTCAAAGAAATGGCTATTGAACTGGGAGAAAAGTTGCAGCCCGTAATGCGTCACGTGCTTTCATCCACTACTTTGATTCTTAAAGTCCTCTCCACCGTCGTTGACTTCATCAGTAAACACAAGACTGAAATAGTCCTGGCCACCACCGCAATCGTGGGCTATTATACTGCTGTTAAGTTACAGTATTTGTGGTCGTTACGATTCATTGCCGTTCAGAAGTTGAAAGCGGCATGGCTTACGATTGAAGAAGGTCTTCTGGCAGCTTCTATACTGAAACACAAAGTCTTAAGAGGTGAAATAACAGCAACAGCTGCTGCACAGACATTTTTCAACAAAGTGCTTAAGCTCAACCCTATGGGGGCAGCTATTACTGCCATGACATTACTTATCGGATTGTACGTAAAGTTCACCCGCTCATCTAATGAAGCCGCCAAGGCACAAAGTCGCTTGAAGGATATCGAAGAGGAAGCCGACCGAAACACGAGAGGTGAAATTAATCACATAGAACAGTTGAAGAAAACTATCGAGAATGAATCACTTTCTATTAATAATAGACGTAAGGCTATCGAAGATCTTCAGAAGATTGTTCCAAACTATCATGCAAGCATCACAGAGGAGGGCAAGCTATATGGCCATAATGCCCAGATTCTGAAGAATTACACAGAGCAGCTGAAAATTTCAGCTAAGATAAAAGCTGCATTGGATAAGTTGCCTGATGCAGAGAAAGAGCGCGATGAGCATTTTAATAAGGCATCGAAAAATATACAAAGTGCCTATTTCAATGAGAAAATAAACCATGAGTCGGAAATCGACGCGATTCGCAATGCCAATGTAAGTCCCACAGCATATCAAGCATGGAAGTTACAGCAGAAAAGGTATGATGCTGCAGTCGACCAATATAACAATGTCATTGAATCTCTTACAGAAGAAAATCAACGCCTGGCTGATGAAGCTGCTAAGATGGCAAACCAAGATGACATTAAGGATAAAGGAGATGGTAAGGTTCCGTCTTCAGATGATTCTAAGAAGGAAGAACGTTTCAAAGAAGAAAAGGAGTGGAAAGACAAGGAAGAGGCACTTAACCGTATCAGCTATGCTACAGGCCAGTCTAACTACGAACAGTACCAAAAGCGTATTCTCGAGATTGAAATAGAGTACCAGACGAAAATTCTTACTCTTACTGACCTGACAGAAAAAGAAAAGTTGGAGGCACAAGCAGCCTACTCAGAAGCTGAGAAGAAACAGAAAGATCAGCATACAAAATTTACTGTAGAACAGGAAACACAGTTCTATAATGAGACAGTATCAATTCAGAAGCAGCGATACATCGATGGGGAGATAGACAAAGAAGTATATCAGCAGACTATCGAACTGTTAGAACTCAACCATCTCAGACGTATGGTATCTCTTTACGACTCAGGTACACAGGAATATACACAGGCACAGTCTAAGTACCAAGACAAGCTGATTGCTGATCAGAATCGACGTCAGCAAGAAACAGAGGCTGTAGAGGAAAAACACCAGGATCGTCTGAAGAAAATCAAGGAAGGATTCTTCGGTGACAACCTCGGCGAAAGAATGAACAAATATATGAGCGACCTCGATATGCTTAAACAAGTGTACAATTTGGAAGTAATCGCAGCTGGTGACAATGCAAATGAGAAGCTTCGCATAGAAGAGGCGTATCTTAAAGCGAAGAAGGCACTACGTAAACAATATGGTATCGACGAAATGGACGACAGCAAGAATTTTCTCGAATCCTGGACAGAGGATATGCAGGAATGGTTACAGTCCGATGCAGCAAAGGCAATAACAGGTACGCTCGATGTTATATCTTCTGGCATGGGTAGCATATTCCAGCAGATGACATCACTCATCCAAGCAGAAACAGATATTCAGGTAGCAGCTATTGAGAAACGATATCAGGCAGAAATTTCAAATGCTGAGGGCAACAATTATGTCGTAAAGAAACTGGAAAAACAAAAGGAGGCAGAAATTGCCAAAGTCAAATCCGACGCAAACAAAAAGATGTTCAAGATGCAGGTGATGCAGGCTGTTGCCCAGACTGCCACCTCAGCTATCAACGCATATAGTTCAGCTGCGGCAGTACCTTTGGTGGGCTATATCCTGGCTCCAATAGCAGCAGCATCTGCTATAGCTGCAGGAATGCTTCAGGTTGCAGCTATTAAGAAACAGCAAGAAGCATCAGCAGCGCAAGGATATGCCAAAGGTGGATTTACTGGAGATGGAAGTAAATATGAAGTAGCCGGTGTTGTTCACAAAGGGGAATGGGTTGCCAGCCGGGAATTACTGCAATCGCCCATAGCCCGCCCGCTGATTGAAGCTTTGGACTATGCCCAGCGAACGAACACATTAGGTTCATTACGCTCTGAAGATGTTTCAAGAAGCATCATTGCTCCGAGCGTGTACGCACAGTCCGCTCATTCAGCGCCCACAGTAATCGTGCAGCCTTCTTCGCCAGATGCTCAGGCAGAAATTGCTGCGAACGGCGCAGCCCTGAAGGAATATGCTGACGTTATCCGTCAACTCAAGGATCGTTTAAACGAACCTTTTGTGACAGTCAACACGGTTATAGGAGATACCGGTATCAAGCATGCTCAAGATGAATATGAGCAGTTGATGCGTAATAAATCACCAAAATCAAGAAGAAAATAATCATGGAAATAATCATCAATGGCAAATTAGCCTGCCTCAAGAAGAATACTTCTTTTGAATATATTGTCGAGAATCCACTGTTTACCGGTTCTGACAGCTATACACTTACAATCACGTTTCCACTAAAAGACTGCCCAGAGAACATAGACATCTTCGGGCACCTGTATCGTCAGGACGTAGAAAAGAACAAGGTAATATTTGACTGCGAAATCCGTGATAAACAATTCTACAAAGCAGGCTGCATAACAGTTACACAAATATCTGATACGGAAGTGAAGACTCAGTTCCTTGAAGGTCGTAGCGAGCAGAACTTCAATGACTCTTTCGATAACATCTATATCAATCAGCTTGATTTAGGCTATGCTGATGACTTTAATCCCAATGATTATGATCCTTCTGACATCTGGGCAGGCGACTACCCTACTGCTGACTATGTGGCGCTTCCATGGGTGAATAATACTTCTGGTAATATTCAGAACGAAGTAAAGAAGGATATATATGGTCATTTTCAATGGGCTTCAGGTGTAAGCAGGCTTTCATTCCAGCCGTACCTATTATATATATTAAAGAAAATATGCAGTTGTTTAAGATATACAGGCAGTTTCTCAGCCATCAACAACAGTTATTGGAAGCACCTGATTATCTGCAACAATCTTCCTGCAGCATGGTCTATTTCAAATTTTGCAAGTGCCCTCCCCCATTGGACCCTCACAGAGTTCTTTGAACAGTTGGAACTCCTAATGGGAGGCGAATTCACTATCAACCACAAGGCTAGAACTATCAAGTTTCAGTTCTCACACAAGATTGCCTTTGATACAGATCCAGTAATGATAGATAGAGTCATCAACAAATACACTGTTGATGTTTCTCAGGAAGATAAGTCAGAGTACATAGCAACAAGAAATCTGGCATACGCAGACAATGATAACCGACTATGGGTTTATCGTTGCTGCCAATGGTTCGTAAACAAATACAAGGATGAAGCTAAAGTATATAACAAGCTCTCGGATTTGCTTAGGGATGCCGCTCTGCTTAAAGAAAGTGGCATCTATATCTCAGACGACGGTCGAGGATATACCACTAAACACTATTACAGAGGATACCCAGTAGGTTCTGACGGCAACAAGCTTTTCTATGCCAAGGACGTAGACACATATTTTATTATGTATTGCTATAAGGCAGAGCTATACGACACGACTCACGTTAAACTGAATGACACGGATTATCATTGGTATAAATACTATAACCGCTTAATGCCTATAAATCAGTTTGGCAATTATATCTATGACAAAAAAGCAGATGATGTAGAGCTGAACATTGTGCCTGCATGGATTGATGACACAGAGGAAGAACTTGGCCCATGCCTGTTCCTTGAGTGCGGAGAAATGGGCAGCGCTGAATCCTGGTCTAATGAGTCAAATTCGGAAGGAACAATAACAAACGAAGACGGTAGTCGAATGGGAGGACAAAGAACAAGAGCTGCTATAGAAGACTCTAATAGCGGAAGAAGAGGCGACGATACTGACTATAATGACGGTGCCTTGGCGCAGGGCCGAGCAGGAAAGACCATAGAGCAAGGTGAACAGGAGAAAAACGAAGCCTACTTTGATAAGATTTATGTGGGATTCTGGGACGGAATAATCAGGAAAACCGGTAAACTGCCACGTCCTATGGTCGATACAGTCGAGGTCGACGACGATTTCACATCGTTTACAACATCTTATTCACTACGAATCAATAAAAAGAAAGGTAATGATGCGGAAGGCATTCCATATAACTATACTTATAACATCGATAACAGGAAAAAGTATTCTTTCTCTTTCCTAACAGATGAGATTCCTAACCCTAGAGCCTTGTACATTATAGAAGGCGGCCAGTATATCTGCGAAAAAATAACAGCGACCTTCCATGAGTCAACAGGAAAGTCGCAGTTACTTCGCGGGAATTTCTATCGCGTGGTTACTTAATGGATGCAACGAGCTGTTCTGTTTGCTCGACCATCGGCTTCTTCAGGATCTTGGCATAAATCTGTGTAATTCTAACATCCTTGTGCCCGAGAGCACGAGCCACTCTTTCTATTGGAAATTGATAGGTCAACAGTAGAGTGGCAAAGGAGTGTCGAGCCACATGACAGGTAAGAGGTTTCTTGAAACCCAGTTTTTCCTGTATCACATGTAGATAGTCATTTAACTTTGTATTTGAGATAATAGGAAGCGAGAAATGGTATTTCTCGAGCACATCCATAGCAGGTGGAAGAATCGGTGTAAAGAAGTTAGAGCCAGTCTTTACTCGGGCTCCATCAATGAAGTATGTAGAACCTTCTTTCTCCGTCATGGCCTTGAATTTAAAATTGCACATATCGACATAAGCAAGTCCTGTATAAGCCATAAAGATGAATAAATCGCGTACACGATCAAGCCTCGGCGAGAGATCTTTTGCTTCTCTTAGTATGAGAAGCTCTTCCTCGTTTAGAGGCTGACGCTCTTTATAAGTACCATGTTTGATTTCTACATGATTGTAGGGGTCACTTGGTATCATTTCATTGCGCCAAAGCTGACGCGTGTACTTGTGCAGTTTCTTATGATAGTTATAAATTGTGGCCAGGCTCTTATCACCTTGTGAATGCAGCCACTTATCATACTCTATTATTTTGGTAGGTGTAAGGTCATAGAAGGTCTTTATCTTCTTGAACTTCTTAAGACTGGCAATGACCACCACGATATTGCGTCGGGATCCAGAACGCAAGTCCTCCCTGTTGAGAGAATCCTCAATGTACTCGATAATACTCTGACGCTGGTCATTGCCATTGAACAGATTCTTATTATCTGATTCTTCGCGTTCAGATATCTGTTCTGCAAATACATGCTTGTTGAAAGTCGCAATAGTCATTTCCTCACCAAGGGTTTGCATGGCATGAATAACATTCTCGTAATACTTTACTTTAGCAAACACACCTCTCTCCATTGCAACAGACTCCCAATCTTCAGGTGTAGCAGTACCAGCACTCACGAACTTGCGCTCACCTTCTCTCAGGTAAACACAGATGTCAATTGAGCCTTTTCCAGTCTTAGCCGCCGTCTTTCTACGGTCAAACACTACTTTTACATTCTTCTTCATACTTACTTTTTTAATGCGCCCCATAGAACATTATGGCTGAAGAACATTATCGCTGGGGAATAAGCGGGAAGAATCTATGTTTCTGATAGATAGTTGATGCAATATGTATCAAAAATCTGGAGAGGTGTATCAAAAACTGTATCAAAAGCCCATTTCCAAACCAGTCCAAAGCCGTCCAATCCTGTCCAATGCTGTCCAAATGGAACGCGGAGTTCAACAATATTTTTAGCGCCTTCAACTGGTTAATTTTCAACTATTTAGGTTTTTACCTTGTTTTAAAAAGAAAGGTAACAGACTGTTTCCAGTCTATTACCCTTAACTTTCCTTGGTGATTCCGGCGGGATTCAAACCCACAACCTTCTGATCCGTAGTCAGATGCTCTATTCAGTTGAGCTACGGAACCATTGTTCCTTGACTTTTTGCAACCGTTTTGTGATTCCGGCGGGATTCAAACCCACAACCTTCTGATCCGTAGTCAGATGCTCTATTCAGTTGAGCTACGGAACCATTTCCGATTTGCGGGTGCAAAGGTACTGACTTTTTTTGGAACCACCAAACTTTTGGCGGACTTTTTTCGAAAAAAGTGCAGATTTTACACGATAATCCGCGTTTTATGGTAGTTTTCACGGAACTCAGAAGGGCTACAGCCCTTTCGCTTCTTAAAAATGCGATTGAAATTGCTGAGGTTATTGAAGCCGCAGGCATAACTGATCTCAGCCACAGAGTTGGTACTATCAACCAACATACGACTGGCATAACCCAGGCGCTGATCGATGATATACTCGCTCAGATTTCGACCCGTATGCAGCTTGAAAAACCGACTGAAAGCCGAAGCGCTCATGCCAGCCAGATCAGCAAGCGTGTTGAGACGGATTTCCTTCTTATAGTTCTGCTCAATATAATTCTTCACTTTCTGCACGCGGCGACTGTCGCTCGACACCTCAACCTTGGCAAAACTGCTTGAGGCCAGCGTATGAGCACCATCGCACTTGGAGAGCTCGTAGAGAATGGTCAGGAACTGCATAAAAGCATAGAAGCCATCCTTAATAGTGCACAAAGAGTTGAGTTTCGGATAGACACGCATAATGGCATCCATCGGGAAGCTGAGCCCCTTACGCGCCTCCTGCATCATCTGCCGCATCGAGGCAAAAGGATTACGCGAAAAAATGCTATCCTCAGAGAAATCGAACTCGAAATGGATGGTTACCTCATGGATGTTCTCACTGGTACACGAGCCCTGCTCCCAGACATGCTCAAGATCGGGACTGGTGATGAGTACCAGGTCGTAGTCGCCTATCACCTCGTTAGAGTCGCCCACAATGCGACGAACGCCTGGGGCATGCTCTACGAAGTTAAGTTCGAACACCTTATGATTGTGGATAGGATAAGTGAACTCTTTCTTATGTCGTTCGGCAATATAGAGCACATCCTTCCCTGTCAGTTGGGTAATCTCGTGAATAACCTTGCTTTCAATCATATTTTCAGTTCTTTCAGAATCTCGGCCATGCGCTGCATATTATTGATACGCATAGGCACCAATGGCAAACGAAGCACATTCTGGATGAAGCCCATCTCTGAAAGCATTGCCTTGACACCGGCTGGGTTACCGTCGACAAACAACAGTGAGAACAGATCGGTGAAGCGATGATGGATGGTACGAGCGGGATCGTACTCACCACGCATCTGCAAACGAATCATGCGTGAGAATTCCTTAGGAAGGGCATTTCCGATAACAGAGATAACACCTACGGCACCACAGCTGACCATTGGGAAGGTCAACGAGTCGTCGCCCGAGATCACATCGAAGTCGGCTGGCTTGTTCTTGATAATCTCATCAACCTGCTCCAGATTACCGCTGGCCTCCTTGATAGCGACGATATTCTGACAGTCGCGAGCCAAACGAACCGTAGTAGCAGCCTGAAGGTTAACACCCGTACGACCGGGTACATTATAAAGCACAACAGGAAGCGATGTTGCAGCAGCTATGGCCTTGAAATGCTGATACAGACCTTCCTGCGAAGGCTTGTTGTAATAAGGACATACACTCAGTATGCCGTCGATGCCCTTGAAGTCGGCTGTTTTCAACTCTTCGACAACAGCAGCGGTATTATTACCGCCACATCCTATAAGAATAGGAACGCGCGCCTGCACATAGTCTACTACTAAATCCTTGATCTTCTGCTTCTCTTCACGTGTCAGCGTAGGAGTCTCACCAGTAGTGGCGAGAATACAAAAGAAGTCAGCACCGTTGTTAAGCTGATAGTCTACCAGACGTATCAGCGCTTCATAGTCAACCGAACCGTCTTCCTTGAATGGGGTGATGAGCGCTATGCCCAGACCCTTGAAAATGTTATGTACCATTATATTTTTATGTTGCTATTATTCTGCTTTAAACAAATCTTTGATGCCGCCAATAGAACCGAGGAGGTTAGTGGCCTCATACGGCAGATAGACGGTCTTGGTCTTGTCGCCCTCAGCCAGCTCCTGCATCATCTGGATGTATTTCTGAGCCAGCAAGTAATTGGCGGGGTTCGTGCTCTTGCCCACAGCCTGGGTGATGAGCTCGATGGCCTTGGCCTCGGCCTCAGCCTTACGGATACGGGCCTGTGCCTCACCTTCAGCCTGAAGGATGGCCTGCTGTTTGGCAGCCTCGGCCTTGTTGACGATGGCTGTCTTCTCACCCTCAGAAGCCAGGATCTCGGCAGCCTTCTGTCCCTCAGAGGTCAGAATCTGTGCACGCTTGTTACGCTCGGCCTGCATCTGCTTCTCCATGGCCGTGAGTACTGAATCAGGAGGTGTGATATCCTGCAGCTCTACACGGTTCACCTTCACGCCCCACTTATCGGTAGCATCGTCGAGCACGGCAGAGAGCTTCTTGTTAATCGTATCACGAGAAGTCAGCGTCTCATCGAGTTCCAGTTCACCGATGATGTTACGCAGGGTGGTCTGCGTGAGCTTCTCGATAGCGTTAGGCAGGTTGTTAATCTCGTAAGTAGCCTTGAACGGATCTACAATCTGGAAATACAGCAGCGCATTGATCTCTGTCTGCACGTTATCCTTGGTGATAACATTCTGCTTGGGGAAGTCGTACACCTGCTCGCGAAGGTCGATGGTGGTTGAATACATATAGCGTCCGTGGTGGAGCACTACAATCGACTTGGCGCGATCGATGAACGGGATAATGAGATTGATACCGGGCTGGAGCGTAGCATAGTAACGTCCCAGACGTTCAACGATCTTGGTTTCTGACTGAGGAATGATCACGAGTGCCATTTTGGCAAAGATAACCACGCATACCACGACGGCTATCAGGACATAAGTCATAATTTGGTCCATAATTGTATTTTATTATTTTTCTATTTCAACTGTGATAATGGTCGATGCACGATCCACGACAATGACATTAGTGCCTTCGGGGATATCAGCAGCACCCTTGGTAACAGCCTTCCAGATGTCGCCATCTATCTGCACACGGCCGAAGCCTCCAGCCTGGATGGCCTCCACTACTCTACCCTGTCGGCCCAGCAGCGCATCGGCATTACTGATACGCTTGTCTTCGCCCTTATGCAAATAGCGCTTGGCAAAGGGGCGCACGTAAAACAGACTGACGAGCGTTACTACCGCAAACACGACAATCTGATAGTAAGTACCAGCTCCCAACGCAGCTACAACAGCTGCGGGAATAGCACCGATAGCGAAGCAGATGATGAAGAAATCACCAGCCGTCAGCTCAAGAATCAAGCAGATAAGGGCTACTACCGCCCACAACTGCCAGAGATGTTGCATGATATAATCAATCATAGTCATATTATTTGTTAATCACTTTCTTTTTATTAATGATGTAAATGCCCTTAGGCAGGCTCTTCAGCTCAGAAGCCTTACCCAACCGAACACCACGCAGATCATAGACCTCAGCATCAGGCTCCTTGAGCTGGATGCTCTGCAAACCGGTATCCTCGATCATCGTGAAGAAATACACATACTTAATCGTACCATCCTCAGCCCAATTCAGATACTTCGTAGTACCATCCTCTTTATACAATACCAGTAAGACATACGTGCTGTTCAGTTTCAGATTAACGAACTCAAACGGAATATCCTCTACATCTGCAACAGCAATATTCACATTCTTAGTAACGTTCTGATCAGGATCAGCGAGAGTATTTCCTATAACTTCGCACGGGAAAAAACCAATTTTATCATTATATGCTTCCGAGCCTAAGTTCTTGACATGCAGAGTTCCCTTCAAAGTGGTACCCATCACATCATTCTGGCCCGTTGCATTTTGTACTGCGCCATCAACGTCGAAATTAATGTCTAAAGCCACACCTGTAACCGTAGCTGTGAACACATAAAGTGTATCAGACTTCACGCTTAGTTTTTCGCTATTTCCACTCAGAATAAACTTAAAGTTACCCGCACGCTGAGGGGTATATTGTAGTATAACGGTACCCGTTTCACCTGGCTCCAGATTGGTACCACCACCCGTCAGGAACTGGAACTTATCAGCTCCCTGCTCCAAACTGGCATTACCATACAGGAAGATTGGCGCATTATACGTCTTGTTACAATCAGTCAGATTAATTGTAATGGTGATGGGCTCACCCACTACGTTATTGCTGCTCACATCCACACTATTAATCGTAAACGAAGACACTTCGGCCTCCTCATAGCGGCCATAGGTCTTAGTGGTCATATTGTTACCATTAATGGTCAGCTCCACATACCTACAAGCAGCACCTAAAGCCCACGACCATGTCGTCTTGCCCGTCTCACGACTCAACAAACGAATCTGGTAAGTGCCATTTGCCAAATCCTTTCCAAACTTAAATGATCGACGAATACCCGTAAATCCAGCCCCATAATCCAAAGGATTACCATCATTCACCTTAAACTCATCAAGGATAGCAATTTGATTACGTCCCTGATATAAGGCAATGGCCAGATCGTACTTACGGGCATCGGGCTTGGTCGCATTATAGCAACTCATCATATCAAGCTCCATGGTCGGAAAATCGTCCGAGACAGAAGCACGGGAATAATTACCAGCATCATTAACAATATAGTTACCACCCACATAGAGTCGTGCAGACTTCTCTCTGTCAACACTTCCCGGCTTTATGCCAACTAAGGCGGTTTGGCCGAAAGAATAGCCGCTCGAACCAGCATAACCGCCCGTGTACTGCTGTTGAGGATTAAGCACAGAAATCAGGAAATAGTCATCACTTTTTCCTCCCCATCCCCAATTCACATGGTAATAGCCTGTGCCATTATCAACCTTATAGCCATCAATAATAAATGAGTGACCACCGATTCCCTGACCGGATGTGGCTGACTGACCATTATAAATAACCGGACGACTATTGCTCAACTCACTATAGATTTCATTATCCCACGACTGGGCCGTATAGCACTCACGATCAATAATTTCCAAAGTTTCGGAATAGCTATAGGCATTACGAAGTGCTTCGCACGCATCAATATCAATCGCATACGAACTACTCGCGCCATAAGACATACAAACCTTCTCGCCGATATCAGCCATCAGTCTGGCTACAGCCTTGCACGAAGCAAGCGTATCAGGACCGACACCGCCCACATAAATATTATCACCATAGGTCTTGGTCATCGCACTCCAGTTGACGGTGCTGGGCCATTGATGATAATACATGATTTGTGCCATCGACGTAGCGATACAACCTGTAGGACAATTCCCACCCGCGCCGTTATCAGGGCAATACAAATTATAAGGCGTATCCTGATTCCATTCGGTCTGAATCAAAGGCGTAATATCAGCGTGCGTCGAGACGACACCACGGGTTTTGACAGATGCCGTTGCTGCATAATGATAAGCCTCCAACAGCGCCTTCATGGCAGGAGGAGCCGTCTGCGCATCATACGGCTCGTTCAATCCGAAAGCCAGAACAGCAGGAAGCTCATCGTCAGCGCTGATAACCACGAAACCATTACTCTCATTAAACACATAGATGCCGGCATCATCGCCGTCGACTACCCCAGTTACGACACGAGTAAGATTAATATTAGCACCACGGGTAGCTGACACCTTACTGCGCAAGAAATCACTTGCCAACTGACGAGCTTTTTGCTCGTCAACGGGGGCTGCTACTGTCAGAACAAGACTGAACAGATACAGGAACGTTGTGAGTAGAGATTTCTTCATAATCGTAACGTTTTGATGGTTTAATAGTGCAAAAATAGACATTTTTGTCGAAACAACAAAGAAAAAACAAAATATTAGCAAATAAAAGTGCGTTTTTTCCGTTATTATGTCAGAATGAGACGCAATTTTGAGCAATTCATCATCATAATGGTACTTTTAATGAGTACCTTGACAGCATTCGCCGACGACTTTACCTTGAAAGGAAAGGTCATCGACGAGGATGGGCATGCACTTGAGCTTGTAACAATATCGTGCGCCGCCCAAGGCAAGGTGACAATGAGCAACCTAAAAGGTGAATTCAGCCTCGGTCTGAAATCAGCCGATTCTGTCGAGGTCAGGTTTTCGATGGTTGGCTATGGTGTCAGGAAACGTGTATTCAGACGTCCCAAAGGTAAGATGACCGTACAGATTGTGATGCACCCAGCAGCCACACTCAGCGAGGTAACGGTTACCCAGCGCCGCCGACAGACATCGCAGACAGAACAACTGTCCACAAAAGACCTTCAACAAACGCCATCGACCACAGGCAATGCCGTTGAAGAGATGATTCAGCAACAGGCTGGTGTGTCGAGCCATAATGAGCTATCATCACAATACAACGTACGCGGTGGAACGTTCGACGAGAACTCGGTTTATATCAATCAGGTGGAGGTCTATCGCCCATTTCTCATCAGTAGCGGACAGCAGGAAGGTCTGTCGGTCATCAACCCCGACATGGTTGACAGAATAGGATTCTCAACAGGTGGATTCGAAGCGAAATACGGCGACAAAATGTCGTCTGTATTAGACATTACCTACCGACGCATCAAAGGCTTTGAGACTAATGCCACTGCCTCGCTATTAGGAGCCAGTGCATTCGCTGGTTACGGCAACAGTAGATTCTCGATGAGTCATGGCATCAGATACAAGACGAACAGATACTTGTTAGGTTCTTTAGAAACAACCGGAGAATACAAACCAAACTTCCTTGATTACCAGACATATATCGTCTATTCGCCAAACAAAAGGTGGAACCTTGATTTTATCGGCAACATATCAGACAACCACTACAATTTCAAACCCAAAGACCGGGAAACAAGTTTTGGCACATTAGCCGATGTCAAGTCGTTCAAAGTGTATTTCGACGGACAAGAAAAAGACCGGTTCAGCACCTTGTTCGGCGCTCTCGGAATCACACGCAGATTATCCGACTCGACCAGTGTAAAGTTTCTGACATCAGCATTCCATACCAAAGAACGTGAAACCTACGATATCACAGGTCAGTATTGGCTGGACGACACCCAGACTCAAGAGAGTTTAGGCGTGGGTACCTACATGGAGCATGCCCGCAATTATCTGACTGCCGACGTCGTCAGTTTCAAGCTCATTGGGCGCCATCAGACCCGGCATCACGATTTTGAAGCAGGCGTCAGCTATCGCACAGAACATATCAAAGAACAGTCACGCGAATACGAGATGCGCGACTCAAGCGGCTACTCCATCCCCCATTCTGCCGACAGACTCGACCTGATCTACACACTGAACGCCAGAAACGATATCAGAACCCACAGAACAGAAGCCTATCTGCAGGACACCTACCGATGGTCGAAAGGCGACAACTATTTCACGCTCAACTATGGTGTCAGAATCGCCAACTGGTCGTTCAACAAAGAGACAACGGTATCGCCGAGAGTATCATTCGCCTTCGTCCCAGCATTCGATAACGACCTGACCATCAGGCTGGCAACAGGCCTGTATTATCAGTCGCCTTTCTACAAAGAGATGCGCGACACAACCACAGCGAACGGCATAACAACAGCGGTTCTGAACAACAGGATCAAGAGTCAGCAATCCACTCATCTGATTGCAGCAGCCGACTACAGATTCAGAATGTTGAACCGTCCATTCAAATTTACCGCAGAGGCCTACTATAAAGCCCTGTCGAACCTGATTCCATACAACGTACAGAACCTGAAGATCACCTACTATGGCGAGAATCTTTGCAAAGGCTACGCCACAGGTATCGATCTGAAATTGTACGGTGAGTTTGTGCCAGGCACCGACTCCTGGCTCACTTTCTCGCTGATGAGCACTCGCCAGAAGTACAACAACCTGTGGAAGCCGCTGCCAACCGACCAGCGCTGGTCAGTAAACCTACACTTTACCGACTATTTCCCAGGCACAGAACGCTGGAAGATGACGCTACGTCTGGCATTTGCCGACGGACTGCCCTTCGGCGCCCCACACAGAGGCCTGGAACAGCAAGACTTCAGAGCGCCAGCCTATAAGCGTGCCGACATCGGCATGAGCTACTGCGTCATGAAAAATACCAAAGGTATCAAAGGTATCTGGGTAGGAATTGACTGTCTGAACCTGTTTGGTATTTCTAATGTAAACAGCTATTATTGGGTAACAGATGTTACCAATACCCAATGGGCTGTCCCAAATTTCCTGACGGGTCGCCAAATTAATGGGAAAATCAGTATAAACCTATAATATTTGTTAAATTTTGACAGATTTCCTTTCTACGCGTATAATTAATAATATAAAAGAGCTACCTTTGCAAAAATTAAGGAAGATTTTTGTTTAAATATAGCTGAAGATTATATGATTTTTAGTATGAAAAGAATATCAAATTGGGCAGCTGTTTCGCTTATTGCCTTATGTAGCTGTTCGCAGGATTTTACCGTTCCCGACGCCACTGAAGAGATCAGAAAGAATGCAGAGAACATTTTCGGTCTGATCGATCCGGAACAGGATTGGCGCACAGTCACATCAGGAAAGGTTTCCATCACCGCCGATGCAGACATGTCGGACATTGCGAAGGTCCAGATCCTCACAGAGTCGCCCTTCTTCAATGGCGACCCAAAGATTCTGGCAGAAGCCGAAGTTTCATCAGGACAGACCGTCACATTAAACTATGATGCTCCAAGAGGCTATGAAAAGCTGATTGCTGCTTGTGTTGACAGCAAAGGGCACCACTTCATCAAGAGTTTCGACCTGAACGCCACAGAGGTCAGCTTTGGCACAACAGCCAATGCTCGCAGAGTAGCTACCAGAAGCGATAACACCATTGATGTGAGCAATCTGAAACTTGACGCCACCAGCGCTCAAAGAACGCTGAATGCTTACAGAAACATTTTCGCAAACCTTACCAACCAGACTGGCGAGACCTACATGCAGAACGCAAGTCAGAATAACAACATTTACATATGGGCCGACACCAAGTGGGAGAACGAAATGATCTGGAAGCTCTCAAGCACCAGCTCTGCTAACGGAACATGGAATGTAGTTAATGGCACGATTGTCAGAGCTACAGATCCTATTGATGCCAGCGAAGTCACTGAACTACAAGCCATATTCAATAATTTCATCCCAAACAAATCTGGTGTTACATACAAAAAGCAGCACAACAACCTGAAAAACATCAGCGAAAGTTCTGCTGTCAGATTCTTCAACAACCATTTGACCAGTGATGGCAGTCCTATCATCATCACGCCCGTACAAATGAGTTCTACCGACATGAAGTACTGCGAGTTGTATTACTATTATTACAACCCCGACAATATGCCAGAGGGCATGACCGAGACTGAATATGTCAAGCAGCTGCCGAAATTCAAAGCCATGCAATGCCAGTATACCAAAGATGCGTCGAATATAACGAATGAGGCCGACTTCTTCAAAGTTCACCAGTATCTGTTGCCATATTATGGCGACCAAAGCCTTTTGAAGTCAGGCGAATGCACAACCGACGGAAAGGTATATCGCATCCGCAATGGTGCCACCTACAAGTCGTCATCATTCTACTTAACCTCATATCCTAACAAAGTAGGATACTACGATGATAAGATGGCCACACGCTATGACGACGACGCCACCAATATCAGCAATCAGTTATGGCAGATATTCACGACAGACGACGGCAAGACCGTTCTCTACAACATCGGCTCTGGAAAATGTCTTATTAAAGCTTATGATTTCCTTTCTTCGAACGAGACGTGGGGCACCTTCCTTACCGACTATATGCCAGCGGTAAAGGAGAATTCCTTCATTTCCGACGAGACGAATAACGTATGCCATTTCTGGCTCAGCAACGACAAGACCCAGGCACTCGGTTCGAATGTGGGCAAGCACAATCTTCGTGTTGCCACCAATAAGACAGCCTCGGCCAATGGCGCCCAGATTGACTGGTATTTAGAGGAATATGGAGGCAACCAGAACATCAACAAACTGACCAGCCTTACATTAGAAGGCGCTCCTGAAACCAACAATACAGCCATCAGCGCATCCATGCCAAAAGGCTACAGAGTGGGCTTCATGATGAGAAAAATCAACGTTCCACGCGAAGGTAAGACCTTCCAGGCCTACATCAATACCGTCAACAACGGTTGCACGTATGGCTATGGCGAGCTCAACAGCGTCATCAACAACTTCCCCGGGCACTTTGGCGATTCAAAGAAATTTTATTTTATGGATGATAAATCCCCACGTATCGCGATGTTCAACGCCAACAACAAGACCTATCTGGCATTTGAAGATGGTAACGACAGTAACTTCAGCGATATGATTATCGAGGTGGAAGGCAACAGCGGCAAGATGTTTGACGATGTATATGAAGTGAAGGATATGGCCTACACGATGTGTTTTGAGGACCGTCCGAATATAGCCGACTACGACATGAACGACGTTGTATTACGCTGCGTCCGCCTGTCGCCCACCCAATTACAGTTGACTCTGATTGCAACTGGTGCTAACGACCAGGTATATCTGAATGGTATCGCAGGTAATTGTATCAGTGGTACCGACCTGAACGATAAAGAGGTACACGCGTTGTTTAATGTCTCAACCAGTACATTCGTCAACACCCAGCCTTCAGCAACAGCTGTACCATGCGTATCAGCCGTTTACGAGGTTAGCGAAGCAACAAGAATACCTCAGTTCTTAGACGACATCTATATCAAGAACTATAGTATGGCAGGCAACGAGATTCACGTCCCACAGAAAGGCGAGCCTCCATTTGCTCTGATCATACCAGGCGACTTCGACTATCCAGCAGAGCGCATCAGCATCATCGATGCCTACAGCGCTTTCAGGACATGGGCCAACAACGCCTACAACTATGGCGCCTGGTTGGAGTCGTATGACAGTTCCAAGTTATATGTGAACCCCTATAACAAATAAGCAAGAACTTACATAAAAATAAGAGATTGTAGCAGAAATCACGCTACAATCTCTTTTTTTTAATAAAAAAAGCAAAATAAGGTTGGATTCTCATATAAGTTTTGTAACTTTGCACTTCGAAAATATTAATTCTAATTTTAAAGGTTATGAAGATTTCGCACATTGAGCATCTGGGCATTGCCGTCCAGAGCATTGAGGAAAGCCTGCCGTATTTTACCGACGTGCTGGGTCTGGAGTGTTATGCAACAGAAGTAGTTGAAGACCAGAAAGTGAAGACTGCCTTCCTGCGTTGCGGCGAGGTGAAGCTGGAGCTTCTGGAGCCCACATCACCTGAGAGCACCATCCAGAAGTGGCTCGACAAAGGCAACAAGGGCGTACATCATGTAGCCTTCTGTGTAGAGGATGGCGTAGCCAAAGGTCTGGCCGAGGTTTCTGAGAAGGGCGTACGCCTGATTGACGAGAAGCCACGCAAGGGCGCCGAAGGATTGAACATCGCCTTCCTGCATCCAAAGTCAACATGTGGCATTCTGACTGAGCTCTGTGAGCACCCTGAGTAATCATTAAAAAAGTATATTCTCAAAATTTTAATAAAGAAATGAGCAAACAATTAGAAAAAATCAAGCAACTCATCGAGAAGCGCGAACAGGCCCGTCTCGGTGGTGGTGAGAAAGCAATTCAGAAACAGCACGATCGTGGCAAGTACACCGCTCGTGAGCGCATTGACATGCTGCTCGACGAGGGTTCGTTCGAAGAGTACGATATGTTTAAGGAGCATCGCTGCCATAACTTCGGTATGGAGAAGAAGCAGTTCCTTGGTGATGGTGTAGTAGCAGGTTCGGGTACCATCGACGGTCGTCTGGTATTCGTCTTCGCACAGGACTTCACCGTACACGCAGGTTCTCTGTCAGAGACCATGAGCCAGAAGATTTGCAAGGTCATGGATATGGCCATGAAGATGGGTGCCCCTGTTATCGGTATCAACGACTCGGGTGGTGCACGTATCCAGGAGGGTATCAACTCGCTGGCTGGTTTCGCTGAGATTTTCGAGCGTAACATTCTGGCATCAGGTGTTATCCCACAGATTTCAGGTATCTTCGGTCCTTGCGCCGGTGGTTCTGTTTACAGCCCCGCTCTGACCGACTTCACCCTGATGATGGAAGGCACATCATATATGTTCCTCACAGGTCCAAAGGTTGTAAAGACCGTTACCGGCGAGGATATCGACCAGGAGCACCTGGGCGGTGCATCGGTTCACGCTACCAAGTCGGGTGTTACCCACTTCACAGCTAAGACCGAGGAAGAGGGTCTGCAGATGATCAAGACTCTGCTGAGCTATATCCCATCAAACAACATGGAGACCGCTCCTTCTAAGCCATGCGACGACCCCATCAACCGTATGGAGGACACATTGAACGAAATTATCCCAGAGAACCCCAACGAGGCATACGATATGTATAAGGTTATCGCTGCCATCACCGATAACGGCGAGTTCTTCGAGGTACAGCCTAAGTTCGCCAAGAACATCATCGTAGGTTTCGCCCGCTTCAATGGTCAGAGCGTAGGTATCGTAGCCAACCAGCCTGCTTGCTACGCTGGTGTACTCGACGTTAACGCCAGCCGTAAGGGTGCCCGTTTCGTTCGTTTCTGCGACGCCTTCAATATTCCTATCGTATCACTCGTTGACGTTCCAGGATTCCTGCCTGGTACAGGTCAGGAGTACAACGCAGTTATCCTGCACGGTGCTCAGCTGCTCTACGCTTACGGCGAGGCTACTGTGCCCAAGATTACTGTTACTCTGCGTAAGTCGTACGGTGGTTCTCACATCGTTATGGGTTCTAAGCAGCTGCATACCGACCTCAACTACGCATGGCCATCAGCCGAGATCGCCGTTATGGGTGCATCAGGTGCTGCTGCCGTACTGTATGCTAAGGAGGCTAAGGCCAAGAAAGAGGCTGGCGAGGACGTTAAGGCATTCATCGCTGAGAAGGAGGACGAGTACAACGAGCTCTTCGCTAATCCTTATCAGGCTGCCAAGTACGGCTACATCGACGATGTCATCGAGCCACGCAACACTCGTTTCCGCATCTGCCGCGGTCTGGCCCAGCTCGCTACCAAGCGCGACTCGCTGCCCGCTAAGAAACATGGTAACATACCTATGTAATTGATATTAAATAATATGAATAAAGAAGTATATGCTGCTATTGCCCTGGCCCTGCACGAGCATCTGGGTAACAACGTTCACGACGTTGAAACGGGCATTATAACAATTAACGCGCGCCCCACTCAATGGAACGGCTACGCGCAAACATTCACTCAACATCCTTAAAAATGAAAGAATACAAGTATACCATTAATGGTAATAAGTACGAGGTTGTGGTAGGCGACATTACTGATAACATCGCTACCCTGACCGTTAACGGCGAAGAGTACACCGTAGAAATGGAGAAACAGGCTGAACCTGAGAAGAAGAAGCCAGTAGTTAAGGCTGCAGCCACAGCTGCTGCCGACGACGCTCCTGCAGCTAACAAGGGCGCTGTAAACAAGGCTAATGCCGTAAAGGCTCCTCTGCCTGGTGTTATTACCGACATCCTGGTGGCCGAGGGCGACGAGGTAAAGGCTGGCGACACAGTCATTGTACTTGAAGCCATGAAGATGGCCAACAACCTGGCTGCCGAGAAGGATGGTAAGGTTACAGCTATCTGCGTAAAGATTGGTGAGAGTGTAATGGAGGACGATGCTCTGGTAGTTATCGAGTAAGATTACACCTTATATAAAATGAAATCCCTGCCATCACCAAGTGGCAGGGATTATTTTTATCTATTATCGTTTGCGAACGCTCATTCTGTACTTATCTGTCAGTTCGATATGCATCACCCGTGTAAAGCCATCAGCAAACGGCGGAATGGCCAACGCCACATGTCCCATCGTACGGCGCAGATTAATCTCCACACAAGGATGCAACAGGAACCCGTCCTTATCCTCTGTCGACACAATCATCATGTCAACACCAAACGGGCCTTGGTATTTCCCTTTGAAGTTTTCGCCTAAGCAATGGCATACTTTTTCTTTAACCGCCATCAACAAATCAATTGGTATATAACGACTTATCATTTCCTGCTTTTCATCTTCTTTCGTTATCAGGTTGCCCGTATAAGCCCCATTCTTAGTCAGAAACAGCGACAAGCCCAGATACTTCACGCAGCCCTCACCATCGCTTTCGAACTCCATACCGAAGTCCTTCACCTTATGATAGTAAGGCTCTACAACCACTGCACCCTGTTTCTCAACGATATTCTTGATCCAGCGCTCTTGATAGTCGTCGATAGAGCCCGTCATAAAGCGCACCCCTCGCCCACTACTGCTCCAGGGTGCTTTCACCACGATGTGTCCATGCTGTTCCAACTGCTGTTTCACGCCGGCTATGGTAGTCACACAGCACGACGTGCCGATAGTACCTGACATCTGCAAGTGACTCAGCAATTCTACTGCCTGCATGCGATGCGACAGTTCGCGTATCTCAGCTATCTCATCCTCTGTTGGTACAGCCTCTACGCCATAGCGCAACAGGAAGGCCCGCAGGGCAAGATCCCAGCCCCATGGTTCCACCTTATTAATATATAAAGAACGTAGTTGCGATTTATCCACAAACTTTTTGGGCGTTCCACCCACTTTGGCTCGCAGACGTCCATACTGCCTGACAGCCTTCTCCACATCATCCACCAGAATATAATCTTCATCGCCAGCCCAAAGCGCTGGGATATATCCCAGATCATATCTCAACTTCCTTCCGGCATGCGGTGCTGTGAAATTTGAGAGGTTTGCAGCTAATGCAAGGTCATGTTCTGGATTAAACACGTATAATTTTGCCATTTTCATCAATTTTGGCGCAAAATTACTACTTTTTTTTGAGATTTTGCAAGTTAGACTTTGCAATTTAAGATAAAATGTGTATCTTTGCAGCACTTTTAAAAGTAAGAAGAAACAAATCAAGCAGGAATGGAAGCTTTTTTCAGGACGCACAGATATCTCGTAGAGCATGTAAATGCACCGGTTCGTCGCATTCTAATGGATGAGATTGACTGGAACGACCGTATGATAGGTATCAAAGGTACACGAGGTATCGGCAAGACCACTTTTCTACTTCAATACGCCAAGGAGAATTTTGATATACTCGACAAGCAATGTCTGTATATCAACATGAACAATTTCTATTTCCAAGGCCAGGGCATAGCCGACTTTGCCGGTAAGTTCTACAAGCATGGCGGTCGCGTATTGCTCATCGATCAGGTGTTCAAGCAGCCCAACTGGAGCAGCGAGCTTCGCAAGTGCTACGACCTGTATCCCAACCTGAAGATCGTGTTCACCGGTTCGAGCGTGATGCGCCTGAAGGACGAGAACCCCGAGTTGAATGGCATCGTGAAGAGCTACAACCTGCGCGGACTATCTTTCCGCGAGTTCATCAACCTGATGACAGGCAACAACTTCCAGCCCTACACACTCGACGAGATCCTGCAGAACCACGAGCGCATTATCAAGCAGATTCTGCCCAAGGTATCGCCCAACCGTTACTTCCAGGACTATATCCATCATGGTTTCTACCCCTTCTTCCAGGAGCATCGCAACTATAGCGAGAACCTGCTGAAGACGATGAACATGATGACCGAGGTAGATATTCTGCTCATCAAGCAGATAGAGCTGAAGTATCTTACAAAGATCAAGAAGCTGTTCTATCAGATAGCCGAAGAGGGACCAGCCAAGACGCCAAACGTAAGCAAGCTGGCTCAGGACATCGAGACCAGTCGTGCCACCGTGATGAACTACATCAAGTATCTCACCGATGCCCGACTGCTCAACCTGATATACCCCGTAGGTCAGGACTTCCCCAAGAAACCAGCCAAGATTATGCTCCATAACTCCAACCTGATGTACGCCATCTATCCTATTCAGGTGGACAAACAGGAGGCTATGGAGACCTTCTTCGTTAATTCGATGTGGAAGGACCACAAGGTGAACACCAGCAGCACACGCGACGCCAGCTTTATCGTCGACGAGAAACTGAAGTTCCGTGTGATGGATGCTAAAGCGCCAGGCAAACAGCGCACATCGCCCGACGTGATCTACGCCCGTTATAACACCGAGATAGGCGTTGGCAATCAGATACCGCTGTGGTTATTGGGATTTTTGTATTAAGAGTCTATTAAGTTACACAAAATAGTTATTCATTTTTATAGTTAAAACAATGGCTAAAGAAAAGAAGTTTATCACCTGTGATGGTAACGAGGCAGCAGCTCACGTGAGCTACATGTTCTCGGAGGTAGCTGCTATCTACCCCATCACCCCGTCTTCGCCAATGGCGGAGCATGTTGACGAGTGGGCTGCCCGCGGTCGCAAGAACCTGTGGGGCCAGAACGTCAGTGTTCAAGAAATGCAGTCAGAGGCTGGTGCTGCTGGTGCCGTTCACGGTTCGCTGCAGGCTGGTGCCCTTACTACTACCTTTACCGCATCTCAGGGTCTGCTCCTGATGATTCCTAACATGTATAAGATTGCTGGTGAGCTGATTCCATGCGTATTCGACGTATCTGCCCGTACGCTGGCTTCACACTCACTCTGTATCTTCGGCGACCACCAGGACGTTATGGCATGCCGTCAGACCGGTTTCGCTATGTTCTGCTCTGGTTCTGTACAGGAGGTGATGGACCTCACAGCTGTTCCTCACCTGGCTACTCTCGAGACCTGCGTACCATTCGTTAACTTCTTCGATGGTTTCCGCACCTCTCACGAGTACCACAAGATTGAGATGATGGATCAGGAGGATATCCGTCCATTGGTTAAGGAAGAGTTCGTTAAGCGTTTCCGCGATCGTGCCATGAGCCCTGAGCGCCCTGTTACCCGCGGTACAGCCGAGAACCCCGAGACCTTCTTCACACACCGTGAGGCCAGCAACCCCTACTACGATGCTGTTCCCGAGGTTGTAGAGAAGTACCTGGGTGAGATTTCAAAGATCACCGGTCGTGAGTATCACCTGTTCTCTTACTATGGAGCCGAGGATGCCGACCGCATGATCATCCTCATGGGTTCTGCTACCGATGCAGCTCGCGAGGCTATCGACTACCTGAACGCAAACGGTCAGAAGGTTGGTATGATTTCAGTTCACCTGTATCGTCCATTCTCTGTTAAGCACCTGCTGGCAGCTGTTCCTAAGACCGTTAAGAAGATTGCCGTTCTCGACCGTACCAAGGAGCCCGGCGCAAACGGCGAGCCTCTGTACCTCGACGTGAAGGATGCCTTCTTCGATGTTAAGGATCGTCCTGTTATCGTTGGTGGCCGCTACGGTCTTGGTAGCCGCGACACCACACCTGCTCAGATCATCAGCGTGTTCAACAACCTCGCTATGCCCGAGCCCAAGAACCACTTCACCATTGGTATCGTAGACGATGTTACCTTCACCTCTCTGCCCGAGGTTGAGGAGATTGCCCTGGGTGGTGCTGGCATGTTCCAGGCCAAGTTCTATGGTCTGGGTGCTGATGGTACCGTAGGTGCTAACAAGAACTCAGTTAAGATTATTGGTGACAACACCGACAAATACTGCCAGGCTTACTTCTCTTACGACTCTAAGAAGTCGGGAGGTTTCACCTGCTCTCACCTGCGTTTCGGTGATACACCTATCCGCTCTACCTATCTGGTAACCACACCTAACTTCGTAGCTTGCCACGTTCAGGCTTACCTCCACATGTACGACGTTACACGTGGTCTGCAGAAGAACGGTCAGTTCCTGCTGAACACCATCTTCGATGCCGACGAGCTCGAGAAGTTCATGCCTAACAAGGTAAAACGCTACTTCGCTCAGAACAACATTACCGTCTATACCATCAACGCTACCAAGATTGCACAGGAGATTGGTCTGGGTAACCGTACCAACACCATCCTGCAGAGCGCATTCTTCCGTATCACCGGCGTGATCCCCGTAGAGCTCGCTGTTGAGAAGATGAAGGCTGCTGCCCTGAAGTCTTACGGTGCTAAGGGTCAGGACGTTGTTGATAAGAACTATGCCGCTATCGATCGTGGTGGCGAGTATGTTCAGCTCACCGTTAAGCCTGAGTGGGCTAACCTGCCTGATGATGAGGTTAAGGCCGACGATGCTCCTGCATTCGTTAAGGAGCTGGTTCGTCCTATCAACGCTCAGGCCGGCGACCTGCTGAAGGTTTCCGACTTCGTTAAGCACAACACCGTTGACGGTTCTTGGGAGGTTGGTACAGCCGCTTACGAGAAGCGTGGTGTAGAGGCCTTCGTTCCAGTATGGAACAAGGACAACTGTATCCAGTGTAACCAGTGTGCTTACATCTGTCCTCACGCAGCCATCCGTCCATTCGTTCTCGACGACGAGGAGCTGAAGGGCTTCGCCGCAGCTGCCGACACCCTCGAGATGAAGGCTCCTGCCGCTATGAAGGGCATGCACTTCCGTATCGAGACCTCAGTACTCGACTGTCTGGGTTGCGGTAACTGTGCCGACATCTGCCCAGGCAATCCTAAGACCGGTAAGGCCCTCACCATGGCTCCATTCAATCCTGATGCAGCCGACATGGTTCAGGAGGCTAAGAACTGGGAGTACCTGGTTAAGAATGTTAAGTCAAAGCAGAACCTCGTCGACATCAAGAGCAATGTTAAGAACTCACAGTTCGCTCAGCCTCTGTTCGAGTTCTCAGGCGCTTGCTCTGGTTGCGGTGAGACACCATATGTTAAGCTCATCTCTCAGCTGTTCGGTGACCGTCAGATGATTGCCAACGCTACCGGATGTTCTTCTATCTACTCTGCTTCTATTCCTTCTACACCTTACACCAAGAACGAGAAGGGTCAGGGTCCTGTATTCAACAACTCTCTGTTCGAGGACTTCTGCGAGTTCGGTCTGGGTATGGCCCTTGGTAACAAGAAGATGAAGGAGCGCGTAGCTAAGCTGCTTCAGGAGATGATCGACAGCGACAAGACCAGCGCCGAGTACAAGGAGCTGGCTCAGGAGTGGATTGCTAATCAGGACGATGCCGAGAAGACCAAGGAGATTGCTCCAAAGCTTCGCGAGCAGATCGCCGCTGGCGCAGCCGCTGGTTGCCCAGTATGCACCGAGCTGAAGACCCTCGACCACTATCTCGTAAAGCGCAGCCAGTGGATCATCGGTGGTGACGGTGCTTCTTACGATATCGGTTACGGTGGTCTCGACCACGTGATTGCTTCTGGTGAGGACGTTAACATCCTCGTGCTCGATACTGAGGTTTACTCTAACACCGGTGGTCAGGCTTCTAAGGCCACACCTCTTGGTGCTATCGCTCAGTTCGCAGCTCAGGGTAAGCGCATCCGCAAGAAGGATCTGGGTATGATCGCAACCACTTACGGTTATGTATATGTTGCTCAGATTGCGATGGGTGCTGACCACGCTCAGACCCTGAAGGCCATCCGCGAGGCCGAGGCTTGGCACGGACCTTCAATCATCATCGCCTACGCTCCATGTATCAACCACGGTCTGAAGGCCAAGGGTGGTATGGGTAAGAGCCAGGCCGAGGAGAAGAAGGCTGTTGAGTGCGGTTACTGGCACCTGTGGCGCTTCAACCCAGCTCTGGCTGAGGAAGGCAAGAACCCATTCTCACTCGACTCTAAGGAGCCTAACTGGGAGAACTTCCACGACTTCCTGCTCGGTGAGGTTCGTTACCTCTCTGTCAAGAAGGCTTATCCCAACGAGGCCGAGGAACTCTTCGCCGAGGCTCAGAAGATGGCTCAGCTCCGCTACAAGAGCTACATCCGCAAGTCTCAGGAGAACTGGGAGGACTAATCCCCCACTCCATACTATAATCAAAGGAGCATCCATCACAGGGTGCTCCTTTTTTTGTTACTAAGCAGTTCTTCACCACTACATACAATATCTGGAAGAGATTAAGATACCAATGTCGTAGGATGGACGTTTGCGATTGACAGGTTCTACCAGATTTTCGAACAACAAGGCTTTGGTCACCTTGTGAGCCTCACCTCTATTGGCGGTCTGCGAGGCGAAGCAATGGTACCTTCCTATAGCGCAACAAAAGCCTATCAAATCAACTATACGGAAGACCTGAGAAAAAGAGCATTCAAGAGCGGTAGTCACTATCGCTCCCTACTCTTGATACGGGAGCGCATGCTGCGCACCGAGGTGCGCTTCACATCGAGGGCGGCGGCGATGGCTGCATCGTCGTAGTGCAGATCGTCCTGCATAATCAGGAAGATGTACTGCGCCGTTGACAGTCCGCTGTATTTGCGTTGCCACTCCTGCCAGCGTTTGGGACGAAGCTGCGAGAAATAGTCAACTAACGACTGCTGCTCCTTGGCGGTAGCCTCGGCGATGGGCTGGCGCTGCTGCAGCTGGTTGAACATCTGCGTGCCCACCAGCAACGTATTGGAGATGTGCTCCATGCGCCCCTCCAGTTCATCGATTTTGGTGCGATGGTTGCTGAGGCGCTGCGCATCCTCGTCCAGTCGGTTGCTCAATCGACGCACCTTACGGCGATGTATCAGCAGACCAGTAGCAATGGCAAGCGTCACAACCACTATCAGCGCTATGATCAGACTCTGCATCCACGATAAGCGATAATCAAACTCCTTGGTCTGCCGTACCTCATCGAACTTCTGCTGCCAGTCATCCATCTGCATGGCACGATTCACGTATTTCATAGAGTCGTCATACGCCTGAATCTGTGCTTTGGTTTCCAAGGTCAGTTCCTTATCGCCAGTCAGTTCATAGAGCTCTGAAAGTAGCTCCATGCATTTCATCCGTGTCTTCTGATCGCGGTCTGGCATATCCATCTCCACCTTCAGCAGTCGGATAGCCTTATCATATTGCCCCTGGGCCTTACGAATGCGCGCCAGCGTCAGGAAACCTATATTTTCATAAGATGATGTGCCTTCCCATTTCTTCATATAGGAAAGTGCTTTCTCTTCATCGCCATGCTCCTGGAAAACGATAGCAGCTGTAGCATAAATACTTGGCAACAAGCTTGAATCGGCATGTTTCTCTAATCTGAGCGTCCTGTCTAAATACACACATGCGCTATCCAACTGATCCAGATCAGCATAAGCGTTGGCACATATCAACAGGTTCTTCAGCATCATCACGCTATCGTTGAGGGCCATGCTATTGTCCAACCACTTACGGGCATAGCGCAAGGATTGCTGACGATTATGGCTGATGATATTGACGTGGTGCAGGATGTCGTAGACACGGTTTTTCAGATCCTTATCGTCGGCATGCTCCGCAATGGTCTCAGCCATCTTAAAGTCGATGATGGCATCCTGCATGTTGTCATAGCGATACATTCTGAGCATGCCTCTGTAATAATAGGCACGCCCGCGATGCCACTCGTCGCCATGCAGGTTGTAATAGGCTATGCTGGCTGATATCAGCGAGTCGTTGTCAACGATATTGATACCATGAATCTTGTAGGCCACAATCGTTTTCAGCAGTCCGTACTCAGCCCTGTCAGCATCCGTCAGCGCATCAGATTGCACCTTACCTAATATGGTATATGCTTTATTGGGTTTATCTTCTACCAGCCCCCAGGCCTGCTTCAGCAGCGGGTGCTGTCGTTCGGTACATCCTACCATGATGGTTATGGACATCAGTATGATCAATAGTTTCTTCATAACGATTGCAATTACGTTGCAAAAATACAGTCTTTTCTTCATATTTACAAACTTTCATGGCGTTTTTCGCATCTTTACCCCGTCCCTCTCAGCCACTTTATCTACAAAACTCACTTCTTTACATCACTCAATATCAACCATTTAGCGCAAAAAGCATTGCAACACCCACTCTATCATTTTTCCAGAAAAAAACTTGCACGATTAGCCTATTCATCATAACTTTGCCAGCGGCATAAGCCCAATCAATCAATTAAAAAACAATATGATTATGAACAAAAAAACTATCATCACCATCGTATTAACCCTCGTAGTTATAGCAGGGTTCGCACAAACAAAGACAGCTACCATCACAGGTTATTCACCCGCAATAAAAGACGGCACATTGGTGTTTGCCGGTACGGGTAATATTGAAAATGTTGTCGACACCGTACAAGCAGGACGTTTTGCCTTCACGCTACCCGTCGAAGCGATCACCGAATGTTCTATCAGTTTAATCGGCGAAGGCTGCCCCACTTATATGTTAACCATCTTTCTACGTCCTGGGGTAACTGTGAAGCTATCGGGCACCGACTGCCTATATCCCTTATGGAAAGTAGAGAGCTCCGTACCAGAACAAAAGACCCAAAACCGATTGACGGAGCATTGCCGCGAAGTAATAAAAGAATTGATGCAGATGGAACTGAATCATAAGCCTTGGACTGAGATGGAAACAGTTGAAACGAAATTAATGAAGCTCCGTATGGACCTTCTTCCCTCACTACCTATAGATGCAGCTACTATCAACGCACTATGTGGCATAGCCATAACCGCCAAAAACGCCAAAGACTTTCCATACATGGAGCAGTTGAAGAATTTAGAGAAGACCATAGCTACCCGTGCGCCAAAAGGCTTTGAAGAGCGACTTATCGAAATACACAATAATGTGTATCCACCACGCATATTGCAGGTAGGAGCTGAAGCCATGGATGCCGAGCTAGTTGATATGCAAGGGCAGAAACATCATCTGTTCGAAGCCTTTACCAATGGCAAATACGTATTACTCGACTTCTGGGGTATTGGTTGTGGTCCTTGCATGAAATCAGAACCTGAGATGAAAGAATTCTACGGAAAAATGAAGGATCAGCTGGAAATCATCGGTATCAATCTAAACAAGTTCTCAGAGTTTCAGAAGCATGAATTCAGCAAGCGCATTATCTGGAAGAACTGGAACAACGCCTCGAAGGACATCTGTAGCAACTATTGTGATGTAATCGCCATGCCTTACTACGTATTAATCTCGCCCGACAAGCGTATCGTTTGGAAAACCATGGGGTATAACTATGGATATTTTATGGGTATGGCCGATGCATTAAACGGCCCCAAACAGGACAACAGCGCCAACCTCTCGCTGGTTATCCAGAAAGTTGCTGCTAATAACAACAGTACTACCATCAGTATGCGCTATTACACCCATAAGGGCTATTGGTTCCGTATTGTCAAAGAGTCATATCTTTCAGCCAACGGCAAAAAATACAAACTTACAGCAGCCGATGGCATCAAACTCGATGAAGACAACTATCCCCAAGTGAAAGCTACTGAATCCACTAACGAGATTCTTGGCAACATCTACTACAGCGACTTCACCCTCACCTTCGAGCCATTCGACACCCTACCCGCCACCTTCGACTTCAAGGAGGGCGACGTAGAAGGCGCCTTTGTCATCAGGAATGTTTCCTTACCAAGTAGCCATTAAGTGATGGAGCATGGTGGTGCTCTCGCCACATGAACCGGTGTGCTGTATGGCAATGCCACCAAAGGGCAATGGCGCTATAGTAGCGCTGAGATCTACCACATGAGGCAGCGTGCTGTCCTGGGGCTTTGGCGTAACAGTCTCAACGTGGGCGCGCAACAAGTCGCCCTTAACAGTCAGGCTGATGGTACACCCTGTGCGATAGCAGGTGGAACTGATGGCATCGGATATCGGCATGACCGTTCCGTTCTGATACTTCACGAGGTAGAAATCCACTGCCTTGGCATGCTTGGTGGTGCGGATGATACGCAACCCATAGCCTGTGAGCGTTTGGGTGTCGAACTTCAGACACACGTCCATATACTGTCCTGTGGCAGAACCGAAACCTTGCCCGGCTGTCTTCGTGGGATCTACCTGCAGGGTCAGCGTCATGTCGGTATAGGTGCCTTCGGCAGGTGTGTACATCAGTCGGGCGCCACGCTGAGCCTGCAGTAGCCCCTTGCCCACGGCGCCATTAAAGCCCTCGCCATATGCCCACATGGGCTTCTTGGGGTCGAAAGTCCATGGATATTCGGCGGTGTCGGCTGGCTTGTAGCCATCGGCCTGCCAGGCATCGGGCACAAGACCTTGGCTCGACTGGCAACGAACATCGCTGAAATCGGTTTCTAAGCAGTAAGGCGCCTTGATGTCCTTAGCCGTTATCGGCCTGCTTACTATCTGAGTCAGCATTCCTTTCACACTCCGTGAGTGGGCAGGACGTATGCTCACCACCAGCCGGCGACCAACATCGCTGGGGCGCAGCTTGTAGGTATGCTGAGGGCCATTGTTGCTATCGGCCAGAACAGCCTCCTGCTGACAGTCGTCGCTATCAAGTCGCCCCCAGACGATGCGCGAGACATCCTCTCTGCCCTGCAGGTTGAGCTGATAGCCAACACGCGCCACACCATCCTTGATACTGATTCGAGGAGCTTTCAAAAAGGTTGGCGCAGGTAACAAGGGAGGCTGTACCGTCACTTGGCATACGGCAACAGCAGACATACCTTCGCCATCAACAGTCATGGCCGTCACAGGGAAGCTGATAGGGTCGTCCACGAAATCGCAGGCGATTGAAACCGTCACCGAGTCGCCGGTCGATGTGTCGAGCGTAGCTATCTGGTTGTAGGGCGGCTGTATCAGCCACTCCACCTTCCTGCCATCAGAGCGCACATGGAGCTTGAGTGGCTGACCTCCCACCAGCATCTCCGCTTCGTGGCGATTGATGGCCAGATACGGCGGCTCGTCGGGTTGCAGCCACAGCGAGTCGATCACGATGGTATTCTCCTGCTGGCGACTGCCTATGATATAAGGTTTACCATTCAGCGTAAAGTTCTTCTGATAGCAGCGCAGCCATTTCTGGGGATAGGCAGTCCAGCCGATATAGATGCTGTCAGAGGGCGCATGGTAGCGACAATCGATGAGGGTAACGGGACCGCCCTGCTTGCAGAAGAACATCTCGCGGTTGTTACCCTTCACGTTGAAATCGCAGTCCACGAACATCGCGCCGCGCCCAAAGGTGCTCCAGAAGGGTTTCTGCCCATAGAGGTCTATCGTGCAATGGCGATACACGGCTGTACCGTTCATGGCATCGTCGGTACACTCAAAGTGGCAGTTCTCATAGTAAGAGTGGTCGGCGCCGTTCAGCGGGTTGAGGTTCAATCTACTGATAAAGCGCACGTTGCGGGCCGTCAGCCATTTACCATGCACATAGCCTACATGAGCCTGGGTGATGGCATCGCTACGTTTCTTTCGCGAGAGCGCAGGGTTGAGCGGATAGTCCAGGTCCACATTACAGTAGTTGCCCAGCGTCAGATTCTCCACCACCAGTGAGTCGCTCCAGATATCGAGCATGGTAAAGTTGCCGACAGCCCCCTGCGTCTGTCCGCGTTGGGCTGCCAGCACGGTATTCTGTGCTAGAGTGTCGAGCCCGACAATACGCAGCTGGCGGCACTTCACAACACAACCGAAAGGCTCTCGCCCATCCTTGCCCACTTTGATCTCCGGATCGTCAGGATTGTCAACCCAATAAACACCAGGCGCCACATACAGTATGCAGCTGTCGCCCAGATGGTTCACAGCCTCCTGAAAACTCCGGAAGCAATAAGCTGCGTTTTCATTCTGATCCAGATTGGCATCCAACAGCAGATGGTGCTGATCCAGCTGCGGTCTCTTCACGCTCTGTGCCCCGGCTGTTCCTACTGCCATCAAAAGCAATACTGCACACAGGCACCACCAGTTATGGTTATTATTCATCATTTTCATATCGCCTGCAAATATACAATAAATTAAGTAAATGTAACCAAAACGTAACCTCAATTATTTGCAAGCTAATCAATATTTGCGTATCTTTGCCATCGAAATCATTAAAATACAAAACTATGACATTTGAAATCGTATTAAGACTCTTAGGGTCGCTCGCACTTCTCATCTATGGCATGAAGACGATGAGCGATGCCCTACAGAAAATGGCAGGATCAGGACTACGACATATTCTTGGACGAATGACCACCAACCGTTTTACCGGCATGCTGACAGGCACATTTGTTACCTGCGCCGTACAGTCGTCGTCGGCCACTACGGTCATGACGGTATCGTTCGTGAGTGCCGGACTGCTCACCCTGTCACAAGCCATCTCGGTCATCATGGGTGCCAATATCGGTACCACGCTTACGGCATGGATTATGTCGCTGGGTTACAACCTCAACCTGAGCGTAGTGGTGTTCCCAGCCTTCTTGGTAGGCATGGTGCTCATTTACAAAAAGCGCCATCGCTATGCTGGCGAATTCCTGTTTGGATTAGCCTTTCTGTTCTGGTCGCTGGTGATGCTGAGTAGCGCAGGTAAGGATATGGATCTGCAGCACAATGCCCAGGTGGTAAGCTTCTTTGCATCGTTCGATACCAGCAGTCATCTTACCATTTTTATCTTCCTGATTGCAGGCACACTCATCACCTGTATCGTACAGTCGTCGGCAGCCGTCATGGCCATCACCATCCTGCTCTGCTCTACTGGCGTACTGCCTATCTATATGGGTATAGCCTTGGTGATGGGCGAAAACATCGGCACCACCGCCACGGCCAATCTGGCAGCACTCGGAGCAGGCATCGAGGCCCGACGCGCAGCATTGGCACATCTGCTGTTTAACGTGTTCGGTGTGGTGTGGGTGCTGATAGTATTCTATCCGTTCGTGGATTTGGTGTGCAGCATCGTTGGCTACAATCCTGCGATAGGCTCACAAACAGCGCTTCTGCCGATGGTGCTGGCCATGTTCCATACTTGTTTCAACGTACTCAACACCGCTTTGCTCATTGGTTTCATTCCCCAGATGGAGCGCATCGTGTGTCGTTTACTTCCCGATCGCCAGCAAACCAAGCCCCATGCCACCCTCCACTTTATCGATGGCGGCGTAATGGCCACCCCCGAAATATCTATCCTGCAGGCACAGAAGGAGATTATCCATTTTGCCGAGCGCATGCAACGTATGTTTGGCATGACGCGCACCTTGATCGACGAAAAGGACAAGAAGGAGTTTGAGCGCCAGTACGAACGTATCGAACGCTACGAAAGCATTGCCGACAATATGGAGATAGAGATCGCCACCTATCTTGAGCAGGTAAGTAATGAGCACCTTTCCGATGCCACCAAGGATAAGATACGCATGATGTTCCGCCAGATTGGCGAACTCGAATCTATAGGCGACGCCTGTTATAAGATGGCGCGAACCATCAAGACCCTACGTGATAACCGCGAGGACTTTACAGCTATGCAATATACACGTTTGCGCGACATGCAACATCTGGTAAACGAGGCGTTAACCCAGATGATAGTGGTACTGAACGGTCGCCACGAAAACCTGACCATCGATGCTTCGCGGGATATCGAGACCGACATCAACACGATGCGCGACAATATCAAGGCCCAGGCCATCAGCGATGTTAACAGCCATACTTACAGTTACACGCTTGGCACACTATATACCGACATTGTAGCCGATTGCGAGAAACTGGGCGATTACGTGATGAACGTGGTAGAGGCACGCCTAGGTAAACGCTATCAGACCTACAATAGCCTGAAGATGAATGTAGATCGCCGAACCGTCACCATCGATGGTCAGCCCATCAGTCTTACCCGTACCGAGTTCGACCTTCTGTACCAACTGCTCACCCACCGCAACCACGTGCTCACCCGCCAGCAACTCATAAGCACAGTATGGGCCGATGTCATCGTCACCGAACGCACGGTTAATGTTCACATCACCCGCCTGCGCAAAAAGTTGGGCCTCTACGCCCAGAACATCGTCAGCCGTCAGGGCCATGGCTATGTGTTCGAGGGGTAGTGGTTTATTCGACCGGTTTATTGTCGTTGAACATTTGAATCTCTTCGTTGATTAAGCCGTCCTTTCATGGGCGGCTTTTCTGTGGATAGTATTCTTCAAAGGAAGTGAACCAACGGGTATTCAAGAGATAACTATAGTTACTTATTATACAAATTCAGTGTATTTGTGTATCAAATTCAGTGTATTTGAAGAACAAATTCAGTGAATTTGTTTTGTGATTTTAGTGTTTTTTTAGATAAATAATTTGGAATCGGCTTTCAAATATATTATCTTTGCAGCAAAAACGAATTATGGCTATACAGTACAGACTCCTACAGAACAAAATCAAGGGTAGTAAAAACTATGGTAAGTATTACGCTCACACCGTGAAGCAAGGTGTTATCTCATTGGAGGACATCGAGGAGATGATTGAGGAAAACTGCACAGCGAAAGCCTCCGATGTCAGACTTGTGCTACGCGAGCTGTTTGATACTGTGAAGTTCTACATGCAGAACGGCTATACCGTAGATTTGAAAGAGATGGGCAAGTTGTCAATCTCTGTAAAGAGTGTATGCGTTGATAATCCAAAAGAATTCAGGCGCGATCGACATATTACTGGTTTTAAATGTAATTATACGCCTGAAGGCAAACGTTATAGCGCCATTGGTCCAGACAAGAACGGACATATCCATCGCAGCATTCTGGATGGATGCGAAGCCGTTGAAACACATTATTATCATACATCAAAGAAATAACTGTATCAGCGGACAAAAAAAATAATAGCGACGTAAATATTTGCGTAATTCACAAAAAAGTAGTACCTTTGCAGCCGATTTTGCAATAGGTATTATTTTTTTATATAAAACTCAAATTTGATTTATGCGTAAAGAATGGCGTGGTTTTAAAGGAACCAAGTGGACCGAAGAGGTCAATCTCAGAGACTTTATTCAGAACAACTACACAGCTTACGAAGGCGACGAGTCTTTCTTGGCTGAGCCTACTGATGCCACCAACGTGTTGTGGGGACGTCTGCAGGAGCTTCAGAAGGAGGAGCGTGCCAAGGGTGGCGTGCTCGACATGGAGACAGAGATCGTATCGAGCATGACAGCTTATGGCCCTGGCTACATCGACGAGAGTAAGAAGGACCTGGAGAAGGTAGTTGGTCTGCAGACCGATAAACCCCTGAAGCGCGCCTTCATGCCTTTTGGCGGCATCAAGATGGCTGAGCAGGCTTGCACTAACTACGGTTACAAGCCATCAGAGAAGCTGCACGAGATCTTCACAAAATATTGCAAGACTCACAACGATGGCGTATTCGATGCTTACACCGAGGAGATGAAGCACGTACGTCACAACCACATCCTGACCGGTCTGCCCGACACCTATGGTCGTGGCCGTATCGTGGGCGACTACCGTCGTGTAGCTCTCTACGGTATCGATTTCATCATCGCCGAGAAGGAAGCCGACAAGCGCAACTGCGGTGCCGGTGTGATGAGCGACGATATCATCCGTCAGCGTGAGGAGATCTCGATGCAGATCAAGGCCCTGAAGGAGATGAAGGCGATGGCACAGATCTACGGCTTCGACATCTCACAGCCTGCCAACAACGCCCGCGAGGCTGTACAGTGGCTGTACTTCGGCTATCTGGCAGCCATCAAGACTCAGAACGGCGCCGCCATGTCGGTAGGCCGTGTGTCAACATTCCTCGACATCTACATCCAGCGTGATATGGAAGAGGGAACCCTCACCGAGGCCGAGGCACAGGAGCTCATCGACCACCTGGTAATGAAGTTCCGCATGGTGAAGTTCGCACGTATCCCATCATACAACGAGCTCTTCTCGGGCGACCCCGTTTGGGCTACACTCGAAGTGGGCGGTATGGGCATGGACGGACGCCACATGGTGACCAAGAACGACTACCGATTCCTGCACACCCTGGAGAACATGGGCCCATCGCCCGAGCCAAACCTCACCGTGCTCTACTCACCACGACTCACCGAGAACTTCAAGAAGTATGCTGCGATGATCTCGGTGAAGACCAGCTCGATCCAGTACGAGAACGACGAGGTGATGCGTCCCGTTTGGGGCGACGACTACAGCATCTGCTGCTGTGTGAGCGCCACTCAGACCGGTAAGGAGATGCAGTTCTTCGGTGCACGCGCCAACCTGGCCAAGTGTTTCCTCTATGCCTGCAACGGTGGTGTCGACGCCAAGACCCGCGAGCAGGTGGCTCCCGGTTTCCGCCCCATCAAGGACGAGTACCTCACATGGGATGAGCTGGCTCCACGCTTCGACCAGGCTATGGACTGGCTCGCCGGTGTCTACGTGAACACCCTGAACCTCATCCACTACATGCACGATAAGTACTTCTACGAGGCTGCCGAGATGGCCCTCATCGATACCAACGTGCGCCGCACATTCGCTACCGGTATCGCCGGATTCTCACACGTGGTCGACTCTATCTCGGCTGTGAAATACGCCAAGGTAAAGATGATCCGCGACGAGGAGGGATTCAACGTGGACTACGTGGCCGAGGGCGACTTCCCACGCTACGGTAACGACGACGACCGCGCCGACGAGATCGCCGTATGGCTGCTCAAGACCTTCGTCAAGAAGATTCGCAAGCACGCCACCTATCGTAACGCTACCCCAACCTGCTCTATCCTCACCATCACCTCAAACGTGGTTTATGGTAAGTACACAGGTAACCTGCCCGACGGACGCCGTGCCGGTACTCCACTCTCTCCTGGTGCCAACCCAAGCTACGGTGCCGAGAAGAACGGTCTGCTGGCTTCGCTCAACTCAGTGGCCAAGCTGCCTTACGAGTATGCACTCGACGGTATCTCAAACACTCAGACCATCAGCCCAAGCGCCCTGGGTCAGAACGACGAGGAGCGTGCCAACACCCTGGTTCGCGTGATGGACGGTTACTTCAGCCGTGGTGCTCACCACCTGAACGTGAACGTGTTTGGTATCGAGAAGCTGCGCGATGCCATGGAGCATCCCGAGAAGCCCGAGTACGCTAACTTCACCATCCGCGTATCTGGTTACGCCGTGAAGTTCATCGACCTCACCCGTGAGCAGCAGGAGGATGTTATCGCACGTCAATCTCACGAGAGCCTGTAATGAGTAGTACAGGCTATATACACTCTACCGAATCCTTTGGCTCCGTTGATGGGCCAGGGATTCGGTTCTTGATTTTCATGCAGGGTTGTCAGATGCGTTGTCGCTACTGCCACAACCCCGACACCTGGCGCCTGGGTTCCGACACCTGTGGCACCACGGCTACCGTAGACGAGCTGCTCAATAAGGCCGAGCGCTACCGCAGCTACTGGGGTCCCGACGGCGGCATCACCGTGAGCGGCGGCGAGGCCCTGCTGCAGATCGACTTCCTCATCCAACTGTTCGAGGAGGCCCATCGGCGCGGCATCAACACCTGTCTCGACACCTCAGCCCAGCCCTTCACCCGCCAGGCGCCCTTCTTCGCCAAGTTCGAGCGCCTGATGCAGGCCACCGACCTGGTGCTGCTCGACATCAAGCACATCGATAGCGAGAAGCACCGCTGGCTCACAGGCCACGGCAACGAGCCCATCCTCGACTGCGCCCGTTATCTCTCCGAGATAGAAAAGCCCGTTTGGATTCGCCACGTCCTCGTCCCCGGCATCACTACCGGCGAGGAGCAACTCACGCAGCTTCGCCGCTTCATCGACACGCTCACCAATGTGCAGCGCGTAGAGATGCTGCCCTACCACACCCTGGGCACCTTCAAGTGGGACAACCTGGGCATCGCCTACAGCCTGGCGGATACCCCGACCCCCACCGCCGAGCAAGTAGCCCGCGCCCGCGAAATCCTCGGCGCAAAGTAAAATCCCCGCCGCAAAGCAAAAAAACAAGTGCAGCGCCATCAAGGTTGCTGCACTTGTTTTGTTTATGGGGGATAACGGATTATCCGCCGAAGTTATCGTACATGATCGACTCGGGATCTACGCCGAGCGAATCGAGCATGCCCACAACGGCCTTCGACATAGGGCCAGGACCGCACATGTAGTACTCGATATCCTCGGGAGCCTCGTGGTTCTTCAGATAGGTCTCGTACATCACATTGTGCACAAAGCCCGGGGTGTACTTCACGCCAGCAGCATCGGCTGCGGGGTCGGGACGGTCGAGCGCCAGGTGGAAGTGGAAGTTGGGGTACTCCTTCTCCAGGCCCAGGAAGTCGTCCAGATAGAACACCTCGTTGAGCGCGCGGGCACCATAGAAGTAGTGCATCTCGCGGTCCTTGGTGTGGAGCGTCTTGGTCATGTGCATGATCTGCGCACGCAGAGGAGCCATACCGGCACCACCACCAACCCAGATCATCTCCTTCTTCGAGTCGAAGTGTGGGTGGAAATCGCCGAAAGGACCGCTCATGATCACCTTGTCGCCGGGTTTCAGCGAGAAGATATACGATGAAGCGATACCAGGGTTCACATCCATGAAGCCCGAACGGTCGGCCTTAAATGGAGGTGTGGCGATACGCACGGTGAGCATGAACACATCACCCTCGGCTGGATAGTTGGCCATTGAGTAGGCACGGATGGTGTCCTCGGGGTTCTTACACTTGAGTGGGAACAGACCAAACTTCTCCCATGCAGGCAGATACTCGTCGCCAATCAGGCTCTTGTCGAAATCCTTATCATAGTCGATGCAATCGAACTTAGGAATCTTGATCTGGGCATACGAGCCAGGCAGGAAGTCCATATGAGCGCCGGCAGGCAGCTGCACCTTGAACTCCTTGATGAAGGTAGCCACGTTCTTGTTAGAGATCACGGTACACTCGTACTCCTTAACACCCAGGATCGACTCATCTACATGAATCTTCAGGTCGCCCTTCACCTTGCATTGGCAGCCCAGGCGCCAGTGGTCCTTGATCTGCTTGCGCGAGAAGTGAGGCTTCTCTGAGTCGAGAATCTCGCCGCCACCCTCGAGCACCTGCACCTTACACTGGCCACAGCTGGCCTTACCGCCACAGGCTGAAGGCAGGAAGATGCCGTTCTCGTTGAGTGTGGCCATCAGGTTGTTACCCTGTGGCACGTTGAGCACCCTGTCGCCGTTAACTGTAATATTCACATTGCCGCTGGGGCTCAGATACTTCTTGGCCACCAACAGGATAACCACCAGCAAGATGATTACCAGGAGGAACACTCCTATACTATATGCTATAAACTGTGCCATACCTTATTAAATGTTTAAGCCAGAGAAACACATCATCGCCATAGCCATCAGGCCCACGGTGATAAACACGATGCCGAGGCCCTGCAGGGGCTTGGGCACATCCGAATACTGCATCTTTTCGCGAATGGCACCCATGGCCACGATGGCCAGCGCCCAACCGATACCAGAGCCGAAGCCGTAGATCACGGCATCCCATACAGAGGTGATGGCCTGCGAGTTAGAGGGATCCATCAGGATGCGCTGCTGCATGAACAGCGAAGCACCCATGATAGCGCAGTTAACGGCAATCAGAGGCAGGAAGATACCCAGCGCGGCATAGAGCGAGGGCGAGTACTTCTCGACCGTCATCTCTACCAGCTGCACCATACCTGCGATGACAGCGATGAAGAGGATAAAGCTGAGGTAGCTGAGATCCACACCCTCAACGAGGCAGTCGGGGCCCAGCACCTTAGTCTGCAACAGATAGTTGACGGGAACGGTAACGGTGAGCACGAAGGTCACAGCGAGACCGAGTCCCAGCGAAGTCTTCACCGTCTTCGACACAGCCAGGTAAGAGCACATGCCGAGGAAGAAAGCGAAGATCATATTGTCGACAAAGATCGACCTGAACAGTAATGATATTGCGTGTTCCATATCTTATTTCTCCTTATAAAAGTAAGCACGATGAACCCAGATCACACATCCCACAAGGATCAGCGCCATAGCGGGCATCGTCATCATACCATTGTTCACATAACCGAAGTCGTAGCAGGCATCGGGAATCAGCTGGAAGCCCAGCAGAGAGCCACGGCCCAGCAACTCACGAACGGCACCCACAATCACCAGGATCATAGCGTAGCCCAGACCGTTGCCCACACCATCGAGGAACGAAGGCCAGGGCTTGTTCTGCATGGCAAACGCCTCGAGGCGGCCCATCAGGATACAGTTGGTGATAATCAGACCTACATACACACTCAGCTGCACGCTCACATCGTAGGCGAAAGCCTTCAGGATCTGGCTCACGATGGTTACCAGCGCAGCCACAACCACCAGCTGAACCACAATACGGATGCGGTTAGGAATGGTGTTGCGGATGATAGAGATGATGGTGTTTGAGAAGGCTGTGATTACGGTTACAGCCAGTCCCATCACGATGGCGGGCTTGAGCTGCGATGTAACAGCCAGCGCCGAGCAGATACCCAATACCTGTCCGAGGATAGGATGATCTACGTTCAACGGGTTGGTAAAAACCTCCTTATTTTGTTTACTGAATAATGCCATAGTCTTATTCCTCCACTACTTTAGTTGAATCAGTATTTGCAACAGTCTCGAGCATTCGGCCGATAACATAGGTCTGGAAATCTTTCATTCCGTCCTTCAGCATCGCGTCAACGCCATTCGAAGTAAGGGTGGCACCAGTAACACAGTCCACCTGTGTAGCGGGGTTCTCCACCTTCTTAACAACTGAGAGAACCACGTTGCCCTGCTCGTCCCAGATCTGCTTGCCGATGAACTTCTCCTGCCACTCCTGAGAGTCCTTGATTTCAGCACCCAGACCAGCGGTCTCACCTTCGTGGTTGAAGTAGGCGCCGTAAACCTTGCCTGCCTCGTCGACAGCCAGATAGCCGCTGATGCCGCCCCAAAGACCCATGCCCTTGAGCGATACAACCACGATCTGCTTGCCGTCAATCTGGCACTCATAAACCTTCTGGCCGTTCTCACCGTCCTCTTTCTCAGCCTTCACTACCTCGGCATACTTGGCCTCGGCCTCGGCACCATCCAGGTTGCGGATGTTGAGCGAGTAGAGAATCTGCTTCTTCACATCGAGGGCCACGTTAGCATCCTGCATGGGCTTCAGAGCCTGATAGACAAATGCCAGCAGGAAAGCCACGATAACCACCATGATCGCGCTATAAATAATAATGTACGCGTTAGAGTTTGTATTCAGTTTCATTTGCGACCTCCTCTCTTTAAACGTTTAGAGATATTGCGCTCCACAACGAAGTGGTCGATAGTTGGAGCAAACATGTTACCAAAGAAGATGGCAAGCATCATACCCTCGGGATAACCGGCATTCATCACACGGATGATGATGGCCATAGCGCCAATCAGGAAGCCGTAGATATACTGTCCGGTAGTGGTGCGGCATGAGGTGACAGGATCGGTAGCCATGAACACTGCACCGAAAGCGAAACCACCCATCACGAAATGGTGCCACCAGGTCATGCCCTGACCGCTCTGCTCGAAGATCACAGCCAGCAGCGTGCCACCCACGAATACGCTCAGCATGGTGCGCCAAGAGGCGATACCGGTCCACAGCAGGATAACGGCACCAATGGCGATTGCTACCAGGCTGGTTTCACCGATAGAACCGGGAATAAAGCCCAGCGCCATATCCAGAATCGACGCGTCGGGGGTGATGTTCTGTGCCAGCTGACCAAGTGGTGTGGCAGCGGTAAAGCCGTCGGGCAGGTCGTTACCCAGGCCGAAGATGCTGTTCTGAGCCACCCAAACGGTATCACCCGTCATCTTGGAAGGATAGGCGAAGAACAGGAACATACGGGCTGCGATAGCAGGATTAAAAATGTTCATACCCGTACCACCGAATATCTCCTTACAGAAGATAACGGAGAAGGCGCAGGCCAGCGCGAGCATCCACAGCGGACAACCGATAGGAATGATGAGCGGAATGATGATACCCGATACGAGGTAACCCTCCTGGATCTCCTCACCCTTCCATTGTGCCCAGGCAAACTCGATGCCCAGACCTACGATATAGCTCACCAGAATCTTGGGCAGAACAGCCAGGAAACCAAAGGCAAACAGCTCGAAGAACGAGGCTGTGGCCAAGGTGCCGGCAGCCAGCGCATTCTGGTAACCGATATTATACATACCAAACAGCATGGCGGGCATCAGGGCGATAACCACCATACTCATGATGCGCTTTGAGTCGATGGAATCGTGAATATTCACGCCACCAGCCTTCGCCGTGTCGTTGGGCACGTAGAGGAAGGTCTCAAAGCCGTCGAACACAGAGCGGAAGGCATGAAGCTTGCCACCCTCCTCAAAGTTCGGCTTGATTTTATTGAGATAATTTCTTAATGCTGACATAGTTATGCGTTTTCTTTACGTAAAATATTCAGGCCCTCACGCACGATGCGCTGCAGCTCCAGTTTCGATGAATCCACGAACTCTGCAAGTGCGAAATCCTCGGGAGCCACCTCGTAGATACCCAACGCCTCCTGGCGGTCGATATCGCCGGCGATGATGGCCTTGATCAGGTACTCACCATAGATGTCCATGGGCAGCACCTTGTCGTACTCACCACTCATAATCATATGGCGCTCACCACCCTTCACGCGGGCATCGAGCGCATACTTCTTCTTACCACACAGCCATGAGAAATAGCTGCGGTTCACAGAGAACTGCTTGAAGCGTGGCAGAATCCATCCCAGCATCTCGTCGGCATCGTTACCCTCGGGAATAACGGTAATCTCGCTGGTGTGTGCACCCAGATAGCCATCCTTCGTTGTGGGACGACCGGTGAGCACATTACCATTGATGATACGTACCGAGTGCGAAGCATCATAGCTGTTGCTCAGCAGCGTTGAGAGCTCCTCGCCCACCAGCATGTCCACATGTGCGGGGTTCTTGACCTCGCTACCACACAAGGCCACGGTACGACGCAGATCCACCTTACCGGTATTGAACAAACGACCGATGAACAGCACCACCGATGGGTCGCCAATAGTCCATACCACCTCACCCTTGTTCACTGGCGAGATATGGTTCACCTGCACGCCTACGTTTCCGGCTGGGCATTTACCGTCGAACACGCAAACCTGCGCATTCTTGGTGTTACCAAGCTTCGAGTTCACGCCTATACCCAGATAAACGGTAGCGATACGCGACAGGGCATCGATACCCGTCTGGAAATCGGCCTCCTGACCCTGAACCTCATACTCGAAATCACAGGCCAGAGGCTTGTCGCGCAGGGCAGAAACGAAAATTGCCCTCGGTTTCAAACTTGGATTGGTTGAAACAGCGTAGGGCAACTGGTTGATGTATCCGAAGATACCCGCCTCTAACAGCGCATTAACTACTTGCTCCTCTACAAGCTTGCTGACGTCCTTCTTGCCGAAGTCGGTGAACTCCTGCGTCTCGTCGGCATCCACTCGCACGCAGAGCACTTTTCTACGTTCACCACGCACCACTTCGCGAACTGTTCCGCTAACGGGCGAGGCAAACTTTACCTCAGGATACAGCTTGTTGATGAACAAGGCATCCCCGGCCTTGACATGATCGCCCTCCTTGACAACAACCTTTGGAGTAACTCCCTCGAAATCGTCGGGAACAAGCGCAAACTTGCCGTTTGATTTCAGCTGGATTTTCTTCTCCTCGGCCTTGCCTTCAAGGGTAATGTCTAAGCCTTTGCGTAACTTAATCACATTTGCCATTTATATCAGAAATTTATTGAATAGTGTTCGTTGCGACTGCAAAATTACATAAAAAATAGCACATAAAATCAAATAATGGAAAAAAAATGCCCGAATCCCGACAAAATGTCGTAATTTTGCCTCGTGAAGTTACTAAAAAGATTCGTTAGCTATACAATTTGGGGTGTCATTCTGCTGAATGTGGCACTCATGGCTGTTTCATATATTCCACAGACACAGGACTTCCTCGGACGCAAAGTGGCCGGGGCTATTTCTGATAAGCTTGGCACCCATGTTACCGTGGGGCGCATCGACCTGGGATTCTTTAACCGCGTGATCATCGACAACGTGTGTATCGAGGACCAGCAGCAACAGGACATGCTGCGCGTGGGCCGCTTGTCGGTACGCCTCGAGATACTGCCGCTATTCAAAGGAAGAATAGCCATTTCATCGGCTCAGCTCTTTGGCGCCCATTTCCTATTATATAAGGAGAACGCCCAGAGCCAAACCAACTTCCAGTTCGTGCTCGACTCGCTGGCATCGAAGGATACCACCAGCCACACCCCACTCGACCTGCGTATTAACTCGATCATCATACGCCGCTCCAGTCTGACGTATGACCAATATGACCAACCACAGACCATCGGTTTATTCAATCCCGCCCACCTCAAGGTGAGCGACCTGAGCGCCCACATCAACCTGCGTACCCTGACCGACGACTCGCTCAACATCAACGTGAAGCGTTTGGAACTGAAAGAACGTTGCGGCCTGGTGGTCAAGCGTCTGAAATTCCATTTAGCGGCTGGTCGCAAACAGTCGCAGCTGGAGAATCTACTGGTGGGAACACCCCTTTCACACCTGCAGATCGACAACCTCAGCGCCTCCTATCTCCTCACAGACAGCGGTATGCAGAAGGGATCGCTCAACTATTACGGAAAGATATCGAACACAAACATAACACCCTCAGAATTAAGTTGTTTTATACCAGCATTAAAGGGTTTATCAAATAAAGTTTCCATAGAAACCGACTTCAAGGGGTCAGACACACAAGTACAGGTTCCCAACCTTTTGGTTTCATCAACGGGACACGAGCTTGACATTCAAGCTCATGGATGGTTGGCCGACTGGCAGAAACGCGCATATTGGAATGTGCAGCTGAACCGTTTGGCGATATCTGAGGATTATATAGGCTTGCTCGCCAAAGCGTTTCCACAGATTCCAACGGAGCTGACACGTTTGGGCAGCGTACAGCTGACAGCCAACTGCGAACGCAGTCAACAAGGTGCCGGCAACCTGCAGGCCAACCTGCAGACTGGCGCTGGCGAGGCAAAGGTTTCTGTTGACTTAGCAGCCGACCAATCGTTTGCCGGTACTGTAGACATCGCCTCATTAAGCCTTCAACAGCTATTAGCCAACAACGATTTAGGAAAAATCAGCACTACCCTCGCCCTCAAGGGACAACTGCACGAGGGACAGAAGCCTGACGTGAACGTTGAAGGTCTGATCAGCGATTTCGACTACAAGGGCTACACCTACCATCATCTCGTTCTCGACGGTGGCTATAACCAAGGTAAGATTGCTGGCCACATCGACATAGACGACCCGAACCTCGAGGCCGAAATCAAAGCAGAACTGTCAGACGAGCATATCAGCGGAAAAACTCTAAATTCCATCAAGCTACAGGCATTTATCGAGCGCTATAATCCACAGGCTTTACACCTGACCGATCAATGGAGCAATGCCACATTGAGTGGACAATTAGAAGCCGATATCGCCGCTCATAACCTCAACGACGCACAAGGCAATATCCGACTGAGTAACTTCAATATATCGGCTACCGAACAGCATCCAGCCTATCGTCTCGACAACCTTAACATCACCACCGGGCATGAGAACGGCATCCACTTTCTCAGCATCAAGAGCGACTTTGCCGATGCAGAGTTGAAGGGACAGTTCGACTATAAGACCTTAGCTGCCAGCTTCACCAATCTATTGAAGAGTAAGCTACCTACATTGCCCATCCTTCCCGCAAAGACCACTAAGAGCAACAACAACTTCGTACTGCGCCTGATGGTGAGCAAAAGCGACTGGCTGCGACGCATCTTCAACATTGACCTGCAACTACGCCAGCCAGTTACGCTTCAAGCCCGCGTGAACGACTATACCAACGAGCTTTACCTGAACGGTGCCATTCCCTCGTTTGCCTATAATGGCGCATGGTACAACGATGGCTTCGTGAACATCTCATCGCCTGCCGACACCATGCGCTGCAACGTCAGCATCCAAAAACTGATGGACAACGGACAGCATCTTGACCTCGGTCTCTCGGCTCATGCTGCCAACAACAACCTCACCACAGCAATCTATTGGGACAACCACGACGAAAACGAGCATATGAGTGGTGAGATGAACACCATCATGCAACTATATCATAACGTGGCAGGAAAGCCCGAAGCCCACTTCCGCGTAATGCCGTCGCACATCATCCTGCGTGGCGAAGACTGGGACGTAGAGCCTTCGGATGTGCTCTATACCGACAAATTCCTGCTGGTTGACCATTTCTCCGTGCATCACGGTGCACAACACATCATCGTGGATGGTATCGCCTCGAAAAACGACACCGACTCTCTAACCATCGACCTGCGTGAGGTGGAGGTAGGTTATATCCTCGACCTTGTCAACTTCCATAGCGTAGAGTTCAGCGGCAAGGCCACAGGAAAGGCACGCGCCTGGTCGCTCTTCGATGAGTTCAAGGCTAATGCCGACCTGACCGTCGAAGAATTCAAGTTTGAGCGTGGTCGTATGGGTGTGCTCCATGCACTTGCCAACTGGAACCACGAGGCCCAGCAAATCGATATTCATGCGGTGGCTGATGATGGTCCAGACGCCAAGACACGTATCAACGGCTATGTCTCGCCCGTACACAACACCATCGACTTGGGTATTGAAGCCGACGGCACCAGCATCGAGTTCATGCATAACTTCACCAAGAGTTTCCTCAGTAGCATCAACGGACGTGGTGAGGGAACAGCCCGTCTCTCAGGTACACTCGACAATATTAACCTGACAGGAAACCTGATTGTGGATGGCGAGGCTACCGTTACTCCACTCAACACCACTTATAAGTTGGTACGCGACACGGTCGTGATGATACCCGACGAGATTGAACTGCGCCACATGGCTATCTATGACGCATTAGGGCATAAGGGCATACTCTCGGGTGGCATACACCACCAGCATCTGACCAACCTGAGCTACGACCTCAACGTAGAGGCCGACGACCTATTGGCATACGACTTTAAAGACTTTACGAATCCAGATGGAAGCGAGTCGACATTCTATGGCACAGTCTATGCCTCAGGCAATGTCAGCATCAGCGGGCATGGCAACGACGTAATTATCGATTGCAACGTCACCCCACAACCTGGAACGGTATTTGTGTATAATGCCGCCAGTCCTGATGCCATCAGCAATCAGGAGTTCATCTCATGGGAGCAGTCGGGCTCGACCACCTCATCTGGCACAGTTGCCAAATCTGGCGCCAACATCCCTGTCAACACGCGCGCCGACGATACCGACATCTACATCAATTTCCAGATTAACGCTACCCCCGACGCAGCCCTCAAACTCCTCATGGACGAGAACACTAAAGATTATATCACCCTTTATGGCAATGGCTCACTTCGTGCCTCATTCCACAACAAGGGCTCATTCAACATGTTCGGAACCTACACCGTCGATCACGGCACGTATGGCATCACCATCCAAAACATCATCAAGAAGAACTTCACATTCAATCGAGGAGGCACCATTGTGTTCGGTGGCGACCCCTATCAGGCAGCACTCAACCTGCAGGCCGTCTATACCGTAAGCGGCGTGAGCCTCTCAGACCTGAACATCGGCAATTCGTTCAGCAGCAACACCATTCGCGTAAACTGTCTGATGAATATCGGCGGACAGCCAGCTGCGCCACAGGTTGACTTCGACTTAGAGATGCCAACCGTAAATGCCGATGAACAGCAGATGGTACGCTCTGTTATCAACGGACAACAAGAGATGAACCAGCAGGTGGTTTATCTGTTGGCCATCGGCCGATTCTACAATCAGGGTGCCAACAACAGCACCAGCGCCACAGGTGAGCGTATTGACCAGACATCGCTGGCTATGCAGAGCTTTCTGTCGGGTACGCTTTCATCACAAATCAATTCGCTGATCAACCAGTTCATCAAGAACGATAACTGGAACTTCGGCGCAAACATCTCAACCGGAAACGAAGGATGGCATAATGCAGAATACGAAGGCATTATCAACGGTCGCATGCTGAACAACCGACTGCTTATCAATGGTCAGTTCGGTTATCGCGATAATGCCACACAAGCCAGTCCATCATTCATCGGCGATTTCGACGTACAGTATCTCCTCTACCCCAACGGCAACTTGGCGCTAAAGGTCTACAACCAGACTAACGACCGTTACTTTACAAAATCGTCCCTCAACACGCAAGGCATCGGCCTCATCATGAAGAAGGACTTCAACGGTCTTCGCGACCTGTTCTCTACAAAGAAGCGCAAAAAGAAATCAGCGGCTACCAATGTAAAGGAAAACCATACCAAGTAATACCAGGGCGAGGTCGAAGGCTTTTGCCTTGAGGTTCTTCTCGTGGAAGAACATCGCACCAAACATAAAGCTGACAACCACGCTACCGCGACGGATCATCGAGACAATCGAAATCATAGCCTCGGGCAGCGATAGCGAATAGAAGTACATAAAGTCGGCGATACTCAGGAAAAGACTTACACCAACAATCGACCACGACCAGTGGAACGGTGTCGTCTGCTCGTGCTTAGGCCACCACAGAAGCCACAACATAGCACCCATCATAAAGCATTGGTAGATGTTGTACCACGATTGTACCATCATACGGTCGAGACCTACGCCACCATTTTCTACCGGAGCCATCAGGAACTTATCATAGAGTCCGCTCACAGCGCCTAATACGGCAGCTCCCACAATCATATAGATCCAATGGTCATGCTTAAAATCGATACCTTCCTTTTTTCCACTACGACTCAGCAGCAGAAACGAAGCGATAGCCAACAGCACACCAATCCATTGCCAATGGTTCAGACGCTCGCCGAACACCAATAGCGCACCCACCAGCACCATCACAGGACGGGTGGCATTGATTGGGCCTACAATCGTCAGGGGCAGATGTTTCATACCGAAATAGCCTAAGATCCAGCTCGACAGCACAATGAACGACTTGAGCAGAATATACTTATGCATATCCCAACCACCACTGGCCACATGAAAGATACCCAAATCAAGCCCCATGAAAGCGGAACCTTGCGCATCAGCCACCGCACTCAGCACAATGAAAGGCAGGAAAATCAAACTCGAAAACAACGTATTGAGAAACAGCACGGGAATAACCGCATTACCCTTCAGGGCCTGTTTCTTCAAAGAATCATAGCAGCCCAAAAGCGCTGCCGACATAAAAGCCAAAAATAACCACATATTCCGTTATCCTAAAAAACTACCACTCTCTATTCGAAATCAATATTTCACATCCTCTAAAAACAGCGCATTGCCTGGCATCGAGTCGCCCGCATCACTACGGCGCTTGCCTTCAATCACAGCACGGAACTCATCCAACGAAAGTCGGCCACGCCCTACATCTACCAGCGTCCCTACCACAGCACGTACCATATTCCGCAAAAAGCGATTGGCCGTAATCACAAAGTACCAGGTAGTATCACCCGTCTGAATCCACTCAGCACGTGTCACGTGGCAGAGCGTTGTCTTCACATCCGAGTGCGCCTTGCAGAATGCCCCGAAGTCCTCGTACGTAGTCAGTATTCTGCCAGCCTCGTTCATCTTCTCGAAATCGAGCGGATAGTGAATCTCACACGAGAAATGCCGCAGGAACGGATTCTTCTTCGTATGTATATAATAATGATAGGTACGCTCTGTGGCCGAAAAGCGGGCATGCAAATCGGATGCCACCTCCTCTATCCTATCAACCACAATATCGACACCTAACATGCGATTCATTTTATAAGCCAACTGCTTGCAATCTATATCGCCATCAAAATCAAAGTGTGCAGCCATCACTCGGGCGTGCACACCAGCATCTGTACGACCGGCACCTGTGATACTAATATCCTGACGGAGTAAAGTTGAGAGCACTCGCTGCAACTCGCCCTGAACAGATATACCATTAGGTTGCACCTGCCATCCGTGATAGTGAGTACCATCGTAACTCAACCAAATAAAATATCTCTTTACCATCTGTTATCCCAACCGTTTCTCTGATTCCACACACTCAACTGGAAGCTGAAGTTTGGATTCACGTTATATTTCACCATAGCACCAATCTTATCGCCGAAGTCGTTACCCAACCACCACATGTTCTGTAATGGCATACATGGTTGCATCATCGATTTCTGACCAAAAACACCAGCTTCCCAATGCTCGTCAAAGCGATAATTCAGCATGGCCGTCAAACCAGCATCCCTCATCTGATGGTTGCCATAATCCAAGAATGAAGAATAGCCTCCTATCGAGAACGACAGTTTAGATGTCAGCTGTCCGGCATACATCACCGCCGCACTATTAGCAAAGCCGCTACTTGAGTGCTTACCTACTCCAAAGATTGCGGAAGCAGAAAGCGACGCATTCAGTCCAGGATGCAGATCCCAATTACCTAAACCCGTATACATCGAGCCTAAGAAAGGATACGTAGCTATCGTGCCACGATAAGTAAGTGGTGGTAACGAAAATGTGGAATCAGGCAATAGTACAGTCTGCTCTGCCTCCTGCGCTTTCACACAAGTAGCAAAACAAACCATGACTATGATAAACCATTTCTTCATTTCGGCTGCAAAGTTACAAAAAAAGCAGCACGAAACATACGAATTTACACGAATTAATATAATTTACAAGAAGAAGCGTTTGAATTCGCTTTCGAAATTTGGGGTCAGGAAGCCACGACCGATAGCCACACGAATCTCGTCGAGCGACCAGAATCGTCCACCATCAAGTTCGGTAGCAGAAGGACTGATTGGACCGTCATAAACGGTACGATGTACATACACCAATTCGCGCTCACGACTGCTCTCAAACACATACATACCCATCCGTTCGGGCACAAAATCGGTCATACCCAATTCCTCGCGCACCTCGCGGACCAGCGCCTGTTCGGGCGTCTCGCCAAAGTCGATATGCCCCCCCACACTGGTGTCCCACTTACCTGGCTGGATATCTTTCCACTCTGGGCGGCGCTGCAAGAAGACTTCACCCTTGCTATTGAACACATGGAGATGGACTACAGGATGCAAAAGGCGAGAGCCGTTATGACACTCGCCACGCGTAGCAGAGCCGAGGACACTTCCGTCCTCGGCCACTACGGGGAATATTTCTGAACTGTTATCCTTCACCGCTATTTACTTCGACTTGAGATTTTCGACAAAGATGAAGGGTACAGCCTCGTTCAGATAGGAAGTCTGCTTTTCATCACGATAGATAACAGCCTCGACAATCTGCATAGCCAGCTCTTTATCGCTGGCATAATACTCACCACGCGATACATAAGAATTAGCATAGAATACCACGTTAATCTTATGGTCAACATCATTCACCTTAATATTATAGGCTGGAGATACTGGGTTGATCAGGAAGCTAACTGGTGAAGTGGCATAGAAACCGATGCGGCACTCAATATCCTGATCTGGAGCTTCTGACAATGCCTCTACCAATTCATCGGTGGCAGCAGCCTTATCGAGATTAGCAGCCAGCAACTTGGTGGGGAACTTACGGATAATCAGGGTGCTATCGTTGGTGATAGACCACGAGATCTTTACTGTGTCGGCGTTATCCTTTACGTCGTGTGGATTCTTTGCTGCATAAATCAAATCACCTTGATGGTCACCCTTCACGAGGTTATAGCATGTAGCCACCTGCTCTTTGGTGAGCGGTGTATTGCTATCATCGCCATCGTCGTTGAGACATGATGTTAAGAACATAGCTGCCATGCAGCCTACCACAGAGAAAAACTTCATTGTTTTCATTTTCTTTTTTCGTTTTTATAAATTATGTTATTGTAATTGTGTTACACTCCAATAAATGTGCCACAAAGCAAAATCTTGTATCAGAAACCGTTAATTTAGGTTAATCTGATTGAAATTCATCGGAAAGTTGTAATTTTGCAGCATGATTTTCTATTTTTCAGGAACTGGGAATACCCGATGGGTGGCAGAGCTGATAGCCGAAGCTATTGGCGAGGAATTGTTGTTTATACCCGAAAGCATCAAGCAAGGAAAGTATGAGTACGAACTAAGCGAAGGCGAGTCCATTGGCTTTTGCTTTCCAACACATGGCTGGCAACCGCCGAGAATCGTACGCGAGTTCATCAGCAGGTTGCGCCTCCTGGCATACAAAAATCAAAGCACCCCGTTCTGTTGGGCCTTGACCACTTGTGGCGACAATATGGGTGAGGCGATGACCATCCTGAACAAAGACTTGGCAGCCAACCACCATCTTCATCATCACGGGGGCCCCTTGCAGGCCCTGACACAGTTCTCGATCATCATGCCCGAATCGTATGTATGTCTACCGTTCATGTACACCGATACTGAAGAGAAGGAGCGTGCCAAGATTGCTACCGCCCGCCAGCAATTACCCCACATCATTGACAGCCTTCGCGCACACAAGGAAGGGGTAATTGAGCTTGAGAAAGGTGCTACCCCACGACTCTACTCATACGTAATAGGGCATTACTTCAACACCAAAATGGTAAACGATAAGAAGTTTACGGTAGACGAAGATGCGTGTATCAAATGCGGTAAATGCGCAAAAGTCTGCCCAGTCGATAATATACAAGGAACACCGCCCGAGTGGATTCACAACGGACGGTGTACATCATGTTTAGCTTGTTATCATTACTGCCCTACTCATGCCATCAACTTTGGCAAGATTACACGCAAGCGCGGGCAATACTATTTCAATAAACGCGGGGACCAAAAATCTTAGTACCCACACGGATCATGGTCGAACCGGTTTCGATAGCGATGGGATAATCATCGCTCATACCCCATGAACGTTCGCAGAAAGCGTCATCATCAGCAAAGAACTCAGCCTTCACCTCATCGAAGAAACTACGGGCTGTCAGCATTTCTCTACGAATCTGATCAGCATCATCTACAAACGAGGCCATCATCATCAGACCACAAATCTGCACATGCTGCATCTGGCGCCATTCGCCGTCAGCCAACAGTTCACGACATGCATTCAACGTTAGTCCATACTTAGTGGCCTCCTCAGCTATATGTAGCTCTAACAGCACTTTTATCTTTCGACCGCATTTCTCGGCCTGCTTGTTGATCTCGCGGAGCAACTTAAGCGAATCGACCGCTTCGATCATCGACACGTAGGGAGCTATATATTTCACCTTATTTGTCTGCAAGTGACCGATAAAGTGCCACTCGATATCCTGTGGCAACGACTGGTGTTTCAGACGCAACTCCTGTTCATGACTCTCACCGAATACACGCTGTCCCTCCTCGTACGCCGCCTCGATATACTCATTGGGGTGATACTTAGAGATTGCCACAAGGCGGACGCCCTGTGGCAAATGGTCTATCACCTCATGCAGATGCGATTTAACGTCGTAATCCATCTTTACTGCTGCTCGTATTCGGGTTTGTCGTTCTTCTTACCGTACTCGTAGACATCCATCAGGGTAGTCTCGGCCACCGAAGCAATCACATAATCGATCATCGTACCGCCCATTACCTCGTCGATATTCTTCATCGCACCATTCATAGAGCCAGCCTGCACCAGATAGTTAACGGTTGAGCGCTTCTCCTTCTCGGTCTTCTCGTCAATGGTAATAAACTGTAGCTTAGCCTTATACCATTTATCGGCGATGTTATCATCGGTAAAGAATATTTCCTTATAAGCAGCTTTCTTGATATCGGCCACTTCAAATTCGCCGCTGATATATGCTGACATTTCTTCTGTAATACGTGTTTCTGCCTCGCTGAAGCTAAGGGCATCGACAACATAATTCTCATTTACTTTTTTCTGCAAGCCATCCTCTGTGACCTTTTCATAGCGGATCTTGCATTCAAACCACATTGCTGTTCTACTTCTCATTTCTTTTCTGTTTTATTCTTTTTTATTCCCATATAATCTTTGTCCAGTGCCTCCATCTTTTTGGTGGTCAACTGGTCAATAATCTCACTGGCTATATGCTGCGAGCGCTCGTTACCTATATTGGCACGCTTGGCCAACTCCTCCTCGGCCTTAGCTAACTCTGTAGTCATCTGCCGGCTTCGCGCCATAAAGTCCTTCTCCGAAAGATTCATCTTCTCATTATTATATACCTTCGAGAGGATACGGTCGGCTTCCTTCGTGAACTGCTTACGGAATATCTGCTCGGCTTTGGCCCGATATGCTTTCATCTCTTTCTCATCGATAGAGAGAGAGTCCTTCATATGTTGCTGACGGGCCACAACAGCAGCTATGGTAGCCGAATCGGCATCAGCGCCCAGGCCATACAGTTCGTTGTTCTCGTCAAGCAGATCTTCTGGTATAGGTTCTTCAACGGCTTTTACATACTCTACGTCCTCAGGCTGCGGCAGCATATAGAAATAGCCACCCACGATAGCCAACGCGATAGCTATGGCTGCCAATCCCACCAGTCCCGTACGACGCATATTCCGATTGCTGATGAGCGCGTTGTGGAAATCGCGTACCGTCGGGTATCGGCGTTCAGGTTTTTCAGCTGTTGCCTTTGCTATCACCCTACGCCACTCAAAAGGCAGACCTGCCGAATGATAGAGCCATTTCACAAACATAGCCATCGAATACACATCGGCACGAGCATCAATCGTACCACCCGCCAGAACCTCGGGAGCGACATACTCCTCCAGGCCATCGTATAATACCTCTTGATCAAGCTGAGCATAGAACGAACCATGACACAACAGACGCACAGTAGAATCATTCTTGCGTGCCAACACATTACAAGGAGCGAAACATACATGGTACACTTCGCGCTTATTGAGTAGCTCGGTCAGTTCGACCAAGTCGTGCAACGTGTTTAAGGCAAAATCCTCACGCGCTACCACAGCGGGATTCTCATTGAGCAACTGTTCGAAGGTGACAAAATTACCCACCTCGACAGCAATGGCATAAACGCCATCGTCACCCTCATTAGGCACAAAGTGCAACTGGTTCTTGTTATGAACCTTCTCCATCTGAGCTGCCTCAGTACGTACACAATTACTGAATGCCACATGATCGGCCACCTCATCGTGGAACTCTACGAAATTGGAATATTTTCCATCGATGAGCCGCTTGTAGAAGTAGCCATAAGGAAGACGCACTTTCGTGGTTTTTCTGAAGTCACGCGTTTCTAATAATTCCTCGAAATTCATCGTTAGCTCAATTTTTGGTGCAAAAGTAAACAAATAAATCGAAAAAAAGCACGTTTTAAAAATATTTTAGTACCTTTGCAGCGCAAAATAGTAAAATGGTAAATTGTAAAATTGTTAATTTGAAAGATGCCTGAGATATCAGTTCGCGGACTGGAGATGCCCGAGTCGCCTATCAGAAAGCTCGCACCGCTCGCAGCAGCCGCAAAGAAAAGAGGTACCAAGGTGTACCACCTGAACATCGGTCAGCCAGACCTACCCACCCCACAAGTGGGTCTTGACGCCTTGAAGCAGATAGATCGTGAAATCCTGGAGTATTCACCCTCGCAGGGTTATCAGAGCTATCGCGAAAAACTGGTAGACTATTATGCCAAGTACAACATTAACGTAACAGCCGACGACATCATCATCACCAGCGGCGGTAGCGAGGCGGTGCTCTTCGCGTTCCTGAGCTGTCTGAACCCTGGCGACGAGATTATCGTACCAGAGCCTGCTTACGCTAACTATATGGCCTTCGCTATTTCAGCGGGTGCCAAAATCCGAACCATCGCCACCACCATCGAGGAGGGTTTCTCGCTGCCAAAGGTGGAGAAGTTCGAGGAACTGATCAATGAACGTACACGCGCTATTATGATATGTAACCCCAACAACCCAACGGGTTACCTGTACACACGCCGCGAAATGAATCAGATTCGCGATCTGGTGAAGAAGTACGACCTGTACCTCTTCTCCGACGAGGTGTATCGCGAGTACATCTACACAGGCTCACCTTATATCTCGGCCTGCCACTTGGAGGGCATCGAGCAGAATGTCATCTTGATCGACTCTGTTTCGAAGCGCTATTCCGAGTGCGGTATCCGTATCGGAGCCTTGATTACCAAGAATGCCGAGGTGCGTAAAGCAGTGATGAAGTTCTGTCAGGCCCGTCTTTCTCCTCCATTGATCGGACAGATTGTGGCCGAGGCTTCGCTCGATGCGCCAGAAGACTACTATCGCGATGTGTACGATGAGTACGTAGAGCGCCGTAAATGTCTGATTGATGGTCTGAACCGTATACCAGGCGTTTACTCGCCCATTCCTATGGGCGCCTTCTATACTGTAGCAAAGCTACCTGTTGACGATGCGGAGAAATTCTGCCGTTGGTGCCTGTCGGAATTTGAGTACGAGGGTGAGACGGTCATGATGGCTCCTGCTGCCGGATTCTATACCACACCAGGTGCTGGTATCAATCAGGTTCGAATAGCCTACGTACTAAAGAAGGAAGACCTGGAGCGTGCGCTGGTAGTGCTCCGCAAAGCTCTTGAACAATATCCCGGACGAGTAGACGAAGAATGAATCTACCGTTATACATAGCCAAACGTATTTATAGCGATCAGGGCGACAAACGTAAAGTGAGTCGCCCGGCTATTCGTATAGCTACTATCGGCGTGGCTATCGGACTGGCTGTGATGATAGTAACGGTTAGCGTGGTACTTGGATTCAAACACACCATCCGCGACAAGGTTGTGGGATTTGGCAGTCATATCCAGGTACACAACATCATGAACTACAATGGTAGCGATCCTCATCCTATCTGTGCCAACGACAGTCTGATGAAAGCTATTGCCAACTTGGATGGTGTGGCTCATGCCGAGCGCTTCAGTATGACACAAGGCATCTTGAAAACCGACGAAGATTTTCTGGGCGTAGCCTTCAAAGGTATTGCTGCTGAATACGACACCACCTTCCTCAGCCAACATCTGACCGAGGGCTCCATCCCTTTATTCAGTGATTCAACCAGCAAATACAAACTACTGATTTCCAAGATGATAGCCGACAAGATGCGCTTAAAAGCAGGCGATAAGATTTTCGGTTATTTCATCGATGGCGAAGATGTACGTACGCGGCGTTTTACCATCAGCGGCATCTACCAGACCAATATGACGCGCTTTGACGAGACACTCTGTTTTACCGACCTTTATACAGCTAACAAACTGAACGGCTGGAGCAAGGATCAGGCAACAGGTATCGAGGTTATCACCTCCGACTTCGAACGACTAAACGAGACTGCCGACCAGTTCATAGACCACGTGAACCGCACCAGCGACGAACAAGGAAACTCACTCACCTCTGAGACCATCTACGAGCTATACCCACAGGTATTCTCATGGCTCGAGCTGCTCGACATCAACGTGTGGATCATTCTTGCCCTGATGGTCTGTGTGGCAGGATTCACCATGATCAGCGGCTTGCTCATCATCATTCTGGAACGTACGCAGATGATAGGTATATTAAAAGCTTTGGGCGCACGTAACAACACCGTACGACACACATTCCTCTGGTTTGCGGTATTTATCATCAGTCAAGGTCTGTTTTGGGGCAACATCGTAGGCATCAGCATCGTACTGCTTCAAAAGTACACCCACCTGATTACGCTTGACCCGCAGACATATTACGTGAGCGAGGCTCCCATGGAACTCAATCTTCCACTTGTGGTAGCCATCAATATCGCCACTTTACTTATCTGTGTATTCGTCCTGATAGCCCCCAGCTACCTGATTTCGCATATTCATCCCGCGAAATCGATGAGATACGAATAATTTTTTGAAAAATTGCACAAAAACATTTGGTAGTGTGCAAAAAATGAATTACCTTTGCACAAAAATTCAAAATTTGTGCAGTTTTAATGGAACAATTTAGCAGTTTTAATGCATTAATACAAAAAGCCATTGTCAACAACTGGGACCATGATGCCCTTACTGATTATCAGGGCATTACGCTCCAGTATCATGACGTTGCACGCAAAATCGAGAAGATCCATATATTATTCGAAAACAGCGGTGTGGTAAAAGGTGACAAGATTGCCATTTGTGGCCGAAACTCGGCTCATTGGGCGGTAGCCTTCCTAGCCACATTAACTTATGGTGCCGTGGCTGTGCCTATTCTTCACGAGTTTAATGGCGAGCAGATTCAGAACATTGTGAATCACTCGGGAGCCAGGCTGTTGTTTATTGGCGATTTTGCGGTAAAAACCATCGACGCATCGGCAATGCCAGGATTGGAAGCGATTTTCAACCTGCCCGACTTCTCTTTGTTCGTATCGCGATCTGAGAAGATCACATACGCACGCGAACATCTCAATATGATGTTTGGTAGCAAGTATCCCAAAGCCTTCAGAGCCGAGCATGTGAATTATCATGTGGATACTGCCGAGGAGTTGGCAATGATCAACTATACCAGCGGTACAACAGGATTTTCCAAGGGCGTGATGCTTCCCTATCGCGCTATTTGGGGTAACGCAGAATTCTGTTTGAGAGTGCTTGGCCGCAACGTAAAAGCCGGCGACAACATGTTGAGCATCCTGCCTATGGCACATATGTATGGCATGGCCGTAGAATTCCTGTTCGGATTCTGTAATGGCTGCCATCTGTTCTTCCTTACTCGCCTGCCGAGTCCAGCCATCATCGCTGAGGCATTTGCTACCGTTAAGCCAGCTTGCATCATTACCGTACCCCTGATTATCGAGAAGATTATCCGCAAGAAGGTGTTCCCCAAGATACAGAACAACCGTATGCGATTGCTGCTTAACATGCCAGTAGTCAGCAAGAAGGTAAAGAGCCGTATCTGCAAAGAGGTGTATAACGCCTTTGGCGGAAACCTGTACGAGGTGATTGTTGGCGGTGCAGCCCTTTCAAAAGAGGTTGAAGAGTTTCTGCTCTCCATTGGCTTCCCCATTACCGTGGGCTATGGTACTACAGAGTGTGCGCCACTCATCTCGTTCTCAGACTATCATGACTTTATAGCTGGCTCATGTGGACAGCCTGTTGACCGTATGGAGGTTAAGATATTAAGTTCAGATCCCGAAAAGATTGCCGGTGAGATTGTGACCAAGGGTACCAACCTGATGTTAGGATACTACCTGAACGAAGAGGCTACACGCGAGGCCATCGACGAGGAGGGCTGGTATCATACAGGCGACTTAGGCACCATGCTGCCAAGCGGCCATATCTTTATTCGTGGACGCTCTAAGAACATGCTGTTGGGCGCCAACGGACAGAACGTATATCCAGAAGAGATAGAAGACAAGCTGAATACGATGGCAATGGTATCAGAGTGCATCGTGATACAGCGTGGTGAAAAGTTGGTGGCTTTGGTTCACCCCGACAAGGATGAAGTAGTAAGCTTCAGCCAGGAGGAATTAGAGCACATCATGGAGCAGAACCGTCAGGAGCTGAACAACATGCTGCCCGTCTATAGCCGTATCTCGGCTATTGAGTTGCATGAAGACGAGTTTGCCAAGACACCAAAGAAAAGCATCAAACGCTACCTATATAAGAATAAGTAATTGCTTATGGAACATATACCAAGTTTTAACGCTCTTATACAAAAGAGCATCATCGACAATTGGGATCGCGATGCCCTGACAGATTACAAGGGACAGACGCTGCAGTTTCATGACGTAGCCAGAAAAATCGAAAAGTTGCATATTCTTTTCGAAAACAGCGGAATCAAGAAGGGCGATAAGATAGCCCTTTGCGGACGCAACTCATCACAATGGGCAGTGGCATTCTTGGCCGCCCTGACCTACGGCGCTATTGCCGTACCTATTCTGCACGAGTTTAATGCCGAACAGGTACACAACATTGTGAATCACTCGGAAGCACGCCTGCTCTTTGTAGGCGACCATGTGGCTACTATTATCGATCCCCAGGCCATGCCAACACTCGAGGGTATTATCAACAACCCCGATTACTCACTCATGATTTCGCGTACAGATAAATTAACCTATGCACGCGAGCATCTGAACGAACTCTATGGCAAGAAATTCCCCAAATATTTCCGCAAGGAGCACGTTAGCTACTACATTGAGCAGAGTCCAGAAGAGTTGGCTGTCATCAATTACACCAGCGGCACAACAGGCTTCTCAAAGGGCGTCATGATTCCCTATCGCGCCTTGTGGTCGAACTACGACTTTGCCATAAATGTACTGGGCTCTACCATCAAGGCTGGCGACAAGGTGATTTCGATGCTGCCAATGGCCCACATGTATGGCATGGCCTTCGAGTTCATCTTCGAGTTCCTCCACGGTTGTCACGTGTACTATCTGAACCGTGTTCCCTCTCCCGCCATCATCGCACAGGCGCTGGCAGAGATTCGTCCACGCATCGTCATCGCCGTACCACTCATCATCGAGAAGATTATCCGCAAGAAAGTATTCCCCAAGATACAGAACAACCGCATGCGCCTGCTTCTCCAGATGCCAGTCATCTCAAAGAAGGTACGCGAGATGATCTGTCAGGAGGTACTGAAAGCATTTGGTGGCAACATGTACGAGGTCATCATTGGTGGTGCAGCCCTGAACCAGGAGGTAGAGCATTTCCTGAAGCGCATCGATTTCCCCTACACAGTGGGCTATGGCGCCACAGAGTGTGCACCTATCATCTGCTACCGCGACTGGCACACCTTCGCCGCCGGCTCGTGCGGTTGTGCTGCCCTGCATCAGGAGGTAAAGATTGTGTCGCCCGACCCCAGACGTATCCCTGGCGAGATTCTCACCAAGGGTCCAAACGTGATGTTGGGCTACTACAAGAACCCCGAGGCTACCGCAGAGACCATCGACCGCGACGGCTGGTATCATACCGGCGACTTAGGCACCATGGACGACGATGGCAACGTATTCATCAATGGTCGTTCCAAGAATATGCTCCTTGGTCCTAACGGACAGAATATCTATCCTGAGGAAATCGAGGACAAGCTGAACTCAATGACTATGGTGGTAGAAAGTATCGTGGTTCAGCGCGACAACAAACTGGTAGCGCTGGTTCACCCCGATATGGATGAAGCCAAGAATATGGGATTCTCTGAGGATGACTTGAAGAACATCATGGAGCAGAACCGCAACGGTCTGAACGAGATGATTCCAGCCTACGAGAAGATCTCGGAAATCGAGATTCACGAAGAGGAGTTTGAGAAGACACCAAAGAAGAGTATCAAACGTTATCTCTACAAATAAATCAAAATCTCCGCCCATCAATGAGCGGAGATTAATTTTTTTGCGTTATATTTTCTTTAGCACCACTTTTTGACTATAGATGTCAGCGATAGCGCGCATCACCTTCACCAGTTCAGGATAGAGCGCCTTGTCGAATGTCCCCGATTTCATCAGCAAACGGTTGCGGACATGGATATGACGCCCCTCAACTTGCAACGTAAATGCGAAGGTGGCAAAAGCATTATCTATCTGCATATCCTTGGGACGCACCTCGAGTTCATACCCATCCGGTATGGTTAGCTCTATATCATCCACATCCAGATACCCCATCTCACGGAAGATATCACCTACACGTGCCGTTGTAGCGCTGGGCACAGTATAACCACGATGAACAGGACAGATGGGCACCATAAGACGCTGCCCAGCCTGAGTAGCATACTTCTGGCTATGTATATCGGCAGCAAGCCTGATGTTGGCACCATCCTCACTCACGTGCAATTGCCTGATCTCTGCCTGTGGTGTACGAACCATCTGCAGTAACACCTTCCTACGGTCTTTCTCATCCATTTTCAAGAGCGGAATAAGGCTTTCATACTGACGATTGGCTGTATGCTGCTCAATGGCGATGTCGGCATCACCCAGAGCCGAGAGTTGAATGCTAATGTCATTTTGCATCAGGTTCGTGCTATCAGCATAGACAGGCAGGCGCACCAGTCGCCCACCCTGCTCACTAATCTCTATCGCATCATGCCCTGCAATATCCTCGTGCACATAGCCCATAGGCAACTGTGGATTGGTACACTCCAGCCAGAGTGTATCGTTCTGCAGAGGCACCTGCAGGATAACATGGTTCATCTGCCCTACACTGGCAAAATCCCTCAGCAGCCTAGGGTTGTCGGTACTGATGGTGGTATAGTAAGCAGGTATGCCCACCTCCTTGAGCATGGCACGCATATAGTTCGACAAGCCTTTACAGTCGCCAAATCCATTCTTGCTCACATGGGCTGCCGGAGCAGGCTGTTGACCACCAATACCCAGAAGTACCGCCACATAGCGGGTGGTCTTTTCCAACCGTTGATAGATGGCCTCAACCTTCTCGCGATCGGTCTTTAGTCCGTCTGTCAGTTCATGCAACACCTGTCGCTCTGCATCCGAGAGCACATCACGCCCCTGAATCAAACTGTATTCCCACTTGCCATAGTCAGTCCAGCTGGCCAGACTGCCATAAGAGTCGTAGTATTCGAAAACGGTAGGAGCAAAGCGTGCCACGGGCAGTCGCTCTCGCAATGGCCGGCTATAAGGCTCCTGTTTCAGCGCAGGCAGATTCTCTACCTGTACCGAGAATATCTCGGTATCGTTAGTCCCATCGGTCTGTTCCACCTTGGCATCCATATTCTGCAGGGCATAGCGCACCTGCATTCCCTTCGGTGCCTGCAGCTTGTAGGAAGCCTTTTTCACGCTCACATCATAGTCCGTCTGGGGCCAGAAACCAGGGAATTCAATCAAGTTGTTGCGACTGTCGATGGTCCATTCGTAGGTGATTGTGACAGGATAAACAGGCGGCGTATAGTCGAAGTACAGCTTATAATCGTCGATGGCCAGATAAGGCGAATACTCTGTTTTGTTCAGTTCGCTCTCCTTAATCTTACGGATAACTCGCCCCGAAGCGTCAGTCACCTGCCCCTTAAAGCTGGTCAACTTGTCGTTCTTGCTACACGAACACACAAAGAGCGCCAACGACGCACCATGCTCATTTTGGATAGTGGTCACCGTTTTAAAATCCTGTGTGGCATGCACGGGTGTATGGCACTCCACCTGGGTGGTCCACTCCTCCACTACAGCTTTCTGAGCCCAAAGGGACGACGCCGACACCAAGGCAACACACAAAACGCCGAACTTTCTCATCCCACTTTCTTAATGGTAACCATATTCTTGCAGCACTCCGTCAGCTTGTCGAGGAAGGCCTTGACATCCTGATAGCTACTAACCGGATAGAAGGTCTTACCAATCTTAAACAGGAATTGCGCTGTCAACACTTGTCCATCGATACTTGTACCAATACGTGCTGTCATACCATCGTATTTCAAAACCACCGGACGTGGCATATCCTCAACCATATACCCCTCGGGCAGTTTAATAACAACATTAATCGCCTCAGCCTGCTTATAGGGGAGCTCGATGGGCAGATGGCGTTCAGCAGCTGTGAAGGGCGCCTCGGACATTGGCGCGAAGACTAGCGGATTGAGGAAGATGAGCTCACCAGCGGTATCACATTGCTTGGTAAAGCCCATAGTCTCCGTCAGCTGCGATGAGAAATCGTGTTGTCCATCCAGCTGGTAGCTTTTTATTTCCATGCCACCCTTCTCTTGTAGTTTATGAATCTGTTCCACACTATCTTTTGCCTCACGCCAGTTTTTACGTAGCATAGCAGCTGCCTCCTCAGTCAACACACGCGTTCGGGTGCCTTCCAGCAAACCGTTTGCATTCAGGCTAACCTCAATAGAGGTAGCCTCTCTGCCATGTGCCACAGCCATCAGGTCAACCCAGTCGCCCTGACCATCCTTTTTAATGATTCGGGCACGCTCCACTAACAACTTGGCTGGCAGCACGTTCAGATAGCCATCCTCCGACGAGGCATCAAAAAACGTCCACTTATCGTCAGCCAGATGCATGCCCACCACAAAGGTTGTGAGAAATTTCATACTGGCGTGTGTCAGCGGCAGGAAGCCTTTGTTACGGGTTCGCAGCACCACTGGCACTGCCTCGATATTAGCATCATGAAGCATATTGATGAGCAGGAAGTTGATGTCGGCATTGGTGCCCGTTCCTTCCTTCAGAATCTTAGAAGCCGATTTGCCCCAGAAAGCGTAGTTGCCATTCCAGCGCACCTTGCTCTTCAGCAGTTTCCACACGGCAGCAAAGCGTTCGCTCTTGTCAGCGATCCCCGGGATGCCGGCACTCACGATATCCGCCTTCAGCGGACTGCTATTCTTCAGGCGTCCACCAAAATCACCATCTTCCATCAGCTGTTTGTCAATCTCTGCCCAGGTGGTGGTATAGTTTTTGTGCACGGCGCCGGGGATATAGATACCACCCAACTCAGCCGTCACCTTGTTGCCATAATTCTCCACACACCACACATAGCCATCGGCTTTAAGTGCAGGCAGGTTGCGAGCGGTAAAGCGGTAGTTCTGGGTGCTCAGTGTCTCATTGCCACCATTAAAATGCAGCTGCATGGAACCGCCGTCCATCTTCTTTTCCACCGGACAGGCACCCGTCTCCTCGATATTAAACCTGAACCATTCGGGGATAGAGAGATCATAGTAGGTATAGAGCACTGGCAGTTCGCCCTGAGCATACCAAGTATAGATATCATAATAGATATCGCTCTCCAATCGGTATTCGTATTCTATCACCGTACCCACCTTTACCTGGGGCACGCTGAATTTCAGCACTTTCTGATTCTTGTCCAGGCGCTCGTGGTGCACCATTGCCTGTTCCATCTTGGTTTTCACCACCTTACCGTTTTCCAGATTATAGGCCACCGCTTTCAGGCCTGTCACCTGCTCCTTGCGCACACGATTGGTCTCGTTTTCATAATAAGTGATCGACTTATCAGCCACCCGCTTCCCATCAGGCTTCAGCACCTTCAAACGCGTTCTCACATCATAACACACTTTGAAATCGCCATTCACAAAGTTGTAGAACACGTCTGTTTTGTGAAACAACACCACGGCATCAGCATCCTTGTCGACGGCATACTCCGTCATCTTCAGTTCTGCGTCCGTAGGCTTACCCCACTTCAGATTAGGCTCGACAGTTTGTGCACAGAGCACCTGACTTACTGCCAGCAGCAAGAGAAATACATTTCTTTTCATAGATAAAATTGTTAGTAAATTCATTGGTCTGACTATAGTCTTTTAAGACAAGTTATTGATTTTGTAGCAAAAATACGTACTATTTTCTAGTCTACCAAATAATCATGCCAGAATTTAAAAAGATTAACAGTTACAAAGGACATACTCTGAACCTCCTTACCTTGCCTTTACCTTGCCTTTACCTACGCTTTACCTACAAAAACAAAAAGTGTTAAGTAAAAAGTATAAGCATTTTATTTTGTATTATGCGTTTTAAATCGTATCTTTGCAACCATGATACAGAATCATCGCATTACCGAGGGCTATATGCCTTTTATGGACCATCAGACCTACTACAGGATAGTGGGCGAGCCATCAGAGAAGACACCATTGTTGCTGCTTCACGGCGGATTCTGGGACAGTCGTGGGGCGCCATGCAGGCCATCGCCTATGTGATAGACCAGCAGCCCGAGGGGGTTGAGTCGTTGATTCTCTCGTCGGGACACGCCTCAAGTTCACTCTGGGCCAGTGAGCAGCACCGGCTCATCAAGTATCTGTCGGCCGAAGACCAGGAGGCCATTCAACGGGCAGAATTTCGTGGATGCCCATGAAGCGTATTGCAAGGTACTCAACTCATGGCTCAATCATTTTGATTAAGTTATTATTCGTACCAGTAATAATACCAATAAGTTCCGAAGTATTCTTCCTGCATCTTACCCTTCTGTTCCATCTTCTTAGGATACTTGGCACGCAGCTCACGGAAGTTATCGTAGTCTTCATCCATCACAGGATGGTGATATACAGCTACAGGATGGGCGCGCAGATGAGTGTAAAGCACCAAGGCCTCACGGTAATGCTTGGGCAGACTGTCGTTCAGCGGATAGTATTTTCCCACCTCACGGGCAAAGGTATCTATCTCCTTGTCAATCAGATAGCCTGTCAGCAGATAGTCGTTCACCACCTTATGAGGCAACGAGTCCTTCTGTGCAAGATGATGCTGCACCAGTTTCAGGTAGTGCATCGGCTCCATCGGGTGAGCAGGAAAAGCCCCAATAAACTGGTAGATGCGTTCCTTTGGATATAATAATAAGGTAGCACGCCCATCGGTTGGGAGAATCGTCTTACTGTCACCAACCACCTTATACTCAAAGAACTTCTCACCCAGCGCATCGCGATGAGCCAAGGCCAGCATACGGAGCATCACCAGATTGGAGTCACACTCCAGGGATTCCAGTCCAGCATCAAGCGCGCCATCCACATCGTCTTCAAGCAGACAGCGTTCTGCCTGCATACGGTAATGGAAAACCGCATTGGTATTGCCAATGCCAGCTGTTATCATCATCTGAAACACCATGATGACCATATTCAACCACATGGTATGCGAGAACACGCTGGGATTCGACTCATCATCGAGTTCCTGCAACTTATTAGCCAAAAAGGCCACCCCTCCCCAAGCTATTAGCACCAGAATGGCCAGCCATCCTGAGAAGTCGTGGTTAATGCTGCCATCAGGTGTAGGCATGATATTGGTAAGCATACCCAATAACAGCATCGACGGGAAGAAAGTAAGCGCGTAGAAACTCTTGTTGATTCGTGTAAACTTATGAATCAGGTGCTGCAGCAAGTATAGCACAATAGTAATAACGATAGTACCCACCCAGCGGTTGTAATGGGTAAGTCCACCACTAAGAACATGCTGCGCCATAGCCAGCAGGTCGCTCTGGAAGAAGAACAGCCAGCACCACGAGAAGAGGATAAAAACGATAGCGCACACAACGCGTATGGTCATGGCGCTACCTTCTTGTTTCTTTTTCTTATAATACATATTTAAATTTTCTTCAATACAACGGCTGAACGAGCCGGAATGTAGAGTTTAAGCCACTCCTTATGATCCGACACATAAAGCGGATCGTAGTTGGTGAAGTGGGTAACGGTGTCGTCGGCAAAGCCATTTCCACCGAAGTCTTTCGAATCGGTATTGAGCACTACCTTGTACGATCCTGTGGGCACAAGGAATCCGTAGTCGGTATAGCTGCGTGTGGGCGAGAAATTGAACACGAACACCAGATTGCCACGCATAAAGCAGAGCACCTGATCGCCATCATCATGCCAGATTTCTGTCACAGGCGTATTCTGGAAGTTGCGTACGCTCTTGATGACCTTCAGCATCTCGCGGTCGAAATCGCCCAACCAATGGTAGCAGAGGTCCTTATTATCGACCAGATTCCACTGGCGACGCGCATACTTATAGCTCCACCCGTTTCCTTCACGTGGGAAGTCAATCCACTCAGGATGTCCGAACTCATTACCCATGAAGTTCAGGTAGCCGCCATTGATAGCAGCTATGGTAACCAATCGGATCATCTTATGCAGAGCGATACCACGCTGGGCAATATCGTTCACGTCTTTCTTGGCAAAGTGCCAGTACATATCAGCATCGATCAGGCGGAAGATGATGGTCTTGTCGCCCACGAGTGCCTGGTCATGGCTCTCGCAATATGATATGGTCTTCTCGTCAGGACGGCGATTCTTAACCTCCCAGAAGATAGAGCATACATTGATATCCTCATCGCGCACCTCTTTGATGGTCTTAATCCAGTAATCGGGAATGTTCATCGCCATGCGGTAGTCGAAGCCATAGCCACCGTCCTCGAACTTGGCAGCAAGACCAGGCATACCTGATACCTCCTCAGCAATAGTGATAGCATCAGGATTCACCTCGTGTATCAGCTTGTTGGCCAGGGTGAGATAGCAGATGGCATTGTCGTCCTCATGTCCATTGAAGTAATCGCCATAGCCACCAAAGGCCTCACCCAATCCGTGCGAGTAATAAAGCATAGAGGTAACACCATCGAAGCGGAAACCGTCGAATTTGAACTCCTCAAGCCAATACTTACAGTTTGACAGCAGGAAGTGCAGCACCTCGTCCTTACCATAATCGAAGCAGAGCGAATCCCAGGCTGGGTGCTCATGACGATCGCCAGGATAGAAGAACTGGTTAGGGTCGCCAGCCAGATTACCCAAGCCCTCAACCTCATTCTTCACAGCATGCGAATGAACGATATCCATAATCACAGCTACGCCGTTCTTGTGGGCCGTATCAATGAGTTCCTTCAGTTCCTCAGGCGTGCCAAAACGGCTTGATGGGGCAAAGAACGAAGAAACGTGATAGCCAAACGAGCCATAATAGGGATGCTCCTGGATAGCCATCACCTGGATGCAGTTATAACCATCCTTGATGACGCGTGGCAATACGTTGTCCTTGAATTCCTTATAAGAACCAACCTTCTCAGCATCCTGTCCCATACCTACATGGCACTCATAGATGAGCAGCGGATTCTTCTTGGGCTTGAAGTTCTTTTTCTTGAACTCGTATTTCACCTCAGGATTCCATACCTGAGCAGAGAATATCTTGGTATTATCGTCCTGAACCACACGACGGCACCAGGCAGGAATGCGTTCGCCTTCTCCCCCATTCCATTTCACCTTCATCTTATAAAGCTGACCGTGCTTCAAGGCTTTCTCGCTGAGTTTCAACTCCCAGTTGCCTGTACCGGCAATACGCTTGCAACGGTACTTCTCGTCCTCCTGCCAGTTGTTGAAGTCGCCAATCAGATAGATGTCTGTAGCGTTAGGTGCCCACTCACGGAACACCCAGCCCTTGGCCAACTTATGGAGTCCGAAATAAAGATGACCCGAAGCAAACTGGCTCAGGGATTTCTTGCCATTTTGTGTCAACTGGTTCAGCTTCCATACCGCATGATCATGACGGCCACGGATAGCTCCTTCAAAAGGCTCCAACCAAGAATCGTTACGAACCAATCCGATATGTTCTGGTTCTACAGGCTTTGTTTTCTTTGCAACGGCTTTCTTAGCCGTAGTTACCTTCTTGGTTGCAGGCTTCTTGACAGATTGTTTCTTTGTTTCCATAGTGTTTTATGTTTTTTGTTATGCTTTTATTACTTACGCCTTCACCTTGAAGATGGCTTTCCTGATTTCCGGTTGCTCAGAAATACAAGGTGCATGACCATCCTGAGGGAAGAAAATCACCATCTGACCAGGCTTTACCGTCACATAGGTCTGCGACTTTGTCTCGCCATATTTCGTGATATCCTTCTCGGCATTGTACTCAAAGTCGGGCAGATCGCCCAACGGTGTATAACCGAAAGTCTCCTCGCCCGAGATGGGAATCTGGATATCAATCATATCTCTATGCGTCTCGAGCACAGCAGCCTCTTGGCTCTTGCCTTTGGCCACCTGCAGATTCAGGAACAAATCCTTATCCTTGATAGGGTATTTGCCCGTCTCCATGGTCTGGAGATCGTTATTTTCCAAAAACGCTACCACATCAGCAAACAAGGGGTTAAGCGATGTGTACTTGCTCAGATTTTCAATTGTATCAATAATCATACTCAGTAAATATTTAAGTTGTTTGTTACTTTGTTTGTCTTCTTCCACGGGTATAGATGCCTTGAGCGGTCACCTTACCATTTCGGTCCTTCTCCACGAAATGGCCATCACGCACATCATCTACATAAGTACCCTCGAAACGTTTTCCGTCCTTATCCTCCTCAATGGCAGCACCATTACGTCGGCCATTCTTGAAAGCACCTTTGAACTTAGAGCCATCGGCAAAACGAACAATACACTCGCCATTGGGCTGTCCAGCCTTAAAGGATCCCTCTACGGTATCACCGCATTTCTTGGTCAGCTTGCCGCGCCCCTCCTGTTTGTCGGCTTTCCACATGCCCACATAGGTATCGCCGTTCTTCCATACAAAGGTGCCCTGCCCCTGCTTGTCGCCCTTGAAGAACTGTCCGGTGTACTGATCGCCATTCGCATACTTGAAGATGCCCTGACCAGTACGCTCACCTTTCACATAATCGCCTTCATAGACATCGCCGTTCTGGAACTTATAGATGCCACGTCCGTTCATCTCGTCATCAGTCCAAGGACCAATATACACATCTCCACCAGCGTACTTGAAAGTACCCTTACCCGAGCGCATATTCTCTTTCCAATCGCCATCGTAAACAGAGCCGTCGCCCCAATCGTACATGCCCTTACCGCTCTTCTTGTCGTTCAGCCAGTAGCCTTTATAGAAAGCGCCACTTGCGAATGTATAGACGCCATAGCCCGAACGGCGGTCCTGTTTCCATTCGCCATCGTACTTATCACCATTATAATAGTACATAATGCCGTGCCCCTGCTGATAATCGCGGAACCAGAGGCCATCATAGCGGTTATTATTCTGGAAATAATAGGTTCCCTTACCATGCTGCTGATCCTGAAACCATTCGCCTTCGTACTTCTCGCCATCAAAAAAAGAGTAAATACCAAATCCCTGGCGCTTGCCTTTCACATATTCGCCCTCATACCAGTTACCGTTCTTATACACGGTCTTACCCTTACCATGAGGTTTACCCATTACCATTTCTCCCTGATAATCTCCGCCATCCTTTGTTGCGGCCGAACCGAGTGTTATCTTCTGTGCATCTGCTGTAAATGGCAGAATCAATGAAAGTGCAATAATCGAAATTCTATTTATATTCATTTGTAAAAACATCCTATTTTAGAGTGCAAATTTAAATAAAATAATCGAGGTGCGCAAATTACTTACCAATATATTAATATAATTTTTCACTTTTCACTTTTCACTTTTCACTTTTTATTCGTACCTTTGCACCCGTTATGAAGTTTATGGCTATTATTCCTGCCCGTTATGCTTCTACAAGATATCCGGGCAAGCCGCTTGCAATACTGGGCGGAAAAACAGTGATTCAAAGAGTTTACGAGCAGGTTAAGAGCGTGCTCGAAGAAGTATATGTAGCTACCGACGACCAGCGTATTTTCGATGCTGTGACAGCTTTCGGTGGAAAAGCCGTGATGACACGTGCCGACCACAAGAGTGGTACCGACCGCATTGAAGAGGCAGCCGAGAAAATAGGTTCCGACGCCGATGTCATTATCAATGTGCAGGGCGATGAGCCTTTCATCCAGCCCTCACAGATAGAGACGCTGATGCACCTCTTCGATGCCCCCGAGACTCAGATTGGCACATTAGGCAAGCAGTTCGAGTCGATCGAAGCCATCGAGAACCCCAACTCCCCCAAGATTGTAACTGATAATCGTGGATTTGCCCTCTACTTCAGTCGCAGTGTCATTCCTTATATCCGAGGCAAGGAGCGCAACGAGTGGTTTGGCGAATATCCCTTCCTCAAGCACTTAGGCATATACGCTTACCGTCGTGAAGTACTGGCCGAGGTAACGAAACTGCCCCAGAGCAGTCTGGAAAAAGCAGAGAGCCTGGAGCAGTTAAGATGGTTACAGAATGGCTATCGCATCCGTGTAGGTATGACCGATATCGAAACAGTAGGTATCGACACCCCCGAGGATTTAGCGAGAGCCGAAGCATTCCTACTGGAGCATCTGGCGTAACAGATCCTTCTGACGCTCAGTCAGATTTGTCGGAAGTTTTACTTGATAGGTAATGATGAGATCGCCAAAAGTCCCATCGCCCCTATCGTACCCCTTACCACGCAGTCGGACCTTGGTGCCTGGCTGCGTTTCGGGTTTAATCTTCAACTTCAGTTTCTGCCCGTTCGACAGCGTCACAATCACCTCTCCACCCAGCATGGCTGTGTAAAGATCTATCGTCACGTTCGCATTCATCTCGCCACTATGGGTGCGCGCCTGATGCGTGCCACCAAAACCCTGGAAACCGCCAAAGCCGCCACCCTGCCTGCCTTTACGTCCGAACAGGTCTTCGAAGAACGACGAGAATCCGCCGCCCCCCTGGAAGCTACTGAAGTCGAACCCACCAAACGGGTTACCACCACCCTGACCACCGCCAAAGCCCTGGAACTGTTCTGCTTCACGCCATTTCTCACCGTACTGGTCGTACTTCTTACGCTTTTCGGGGTCACCAATCACATCATACGCCTCCTGCAAGGCCTGGAACTTAGCCTGAGCCTTGGGGTCGTCAGGGTGCAAATCAGGATGAAACTGCTTGGCACGTTTCAGGTAAGCCTTCTTCACATCCTTCTGCGGAATCGTCTTATCAACGCCTAAAATCTTGTAATAATCAATAAATGCCATAATCAAATCCTCCTCTTTCTTTTTCCGGGTTTCCAGCAAAAAATGTGCCAGACAAACACCAAATAAACAGTTAAATATTTGGACATATCAACTAAATTATGTAATTTTGCACACAAAATTAAAAGCATTTTCATGAAAAGTATTCCAGTTATACTGATTTCTGCACTATTTGCAGTAATGCCCATCGAGGCAAAGAACACAAAAACCATCAAGCTCAAGGTCATTGAGACAAGTGATGTTCATGGTCATTTCTTCCCCTACGACTTCATGGAGAAGAAGCCCATCAGGGGCACACTCACCCGCGCCAATTCATATATCAAGCAACAGCGCAAGAAGTACGGCAGCGACCACTTCCTGCTGATCGACAACGGCGACATCCTGCAAGGCCAGCCTTGTGTCTATTGGTCGAACTACGTGATGCCTGAGAATGAGAACATCGCAGCTACAGTCATCAATTACATGAAGTACGATGCCGAGACCGTGGGCAATCATGACATTGAACCAGGCCACAAGGTTTACGACAAGTGGATTCGCGAGGTGCGCTGTCCGCTGTTAGGTGCCAACATCGTCAAAGAGGAATATAAAAATGCAGAGGCACGGCCAGAGCATATCTACAACGGCCTGAAGCCCTACTCGGTGCACTACAAGGACGGTGTCAAGATTGTGGTGATCGGCATGATCACCCCTGCCATTCCCAACTGGCTGAACAAGTCGATCTGGAAGGGATTAGAGTTTGAAGAGATGACAGCCTGCGCCAAGAAATGGGTGAAGTACGTGAAAGAGACGGAGAAGCCCGACCTGATTTTCGGTCTGTTCCACTCGGGTCTGAATGGCGGTATCAAGACTGCCGAATACGAGGAAGACGCCACCGAGTCGGTAGCCCGCGAGGTACCAGGCTTCGATATCATCTTCTTTGGCCACGACCATCAGGTCCACAACATGTGGATTACCAACAAGGCAGGCGAGAAAGTGCTGTGCATCGACCCTTCGTGCTACGTGGCCAATGTAGCCGAAGCCGAGATTAAGCTGACCTACGAGGAAGGCCGCCTGGTAAAGAAAGACATCAAGGGCAACATTGTCAGCGTGCTCGACGAGAAGATTGACAAGCAGATGCTGAAGGACTTCCAGCCCACCATCGACGAGGTGAAGAACTATGTCAACCAGAAGATCGGCTACTTCAAGAACCCTATCTACACCCGCGAGAGTTTCTTTGGCAATTCAGCCTTTACCGATCTGATTCACAACCTGCAGATGAGCATCTCGAAGGCCGACATCTCGTTTAACGCCCCCTTGGCTTTCGATACCACTATCGATGCTGGCGAGGTGACCCAGGCCGACATGTTCAAGCTCTATCGCTTTGAGAATCTGCTGTTCGTACTCAAGATGACTGGCGAGGAAGTAAGGAAGCATCTGGAGTTCTCGTACGACATGTGGAGCAACACCATGACCTCGCCCAACGACCACGCCCTGCGCCTGAACGACGACTCAAAGGAAGACCAGCAACGTACTGGTTTCCAATATTATACATTTAACTTCGACTCAGCTTGCGGTATCGATTACGAGGTTGACCTGACCAAGCCCGACGGACAGAAAGTAAGGATACTCCGCATGTCGAACGGCGAGCCGTTTGATGAGAAGAAATGGTATAAGGTAGTGATGAACAGCTATCGTGCCAACGGTGGTGGTGAGTTGCTGACACGTGGTGCCGGCATCCCCCAGGATTCGCTCGAGAGCCGCGTGCTCTTCCATACCGATCTGGACCAGCGCCACTATCTGACAGAAGAGATTAAACGTCTGGGAACAATCAACCCCCAAAAGAACAACAACTGGAAATTCGTGCCCGAGGCATGGGTAAAACCCGCCCTTGAGCGAGACCGTAAACAACTGTTTGGAAAATGAAACAACATTATTTCGTATTCTGCAAAGAAGACTTATTGTTAGAAAAAACCGCTGATGGCAACTATACCATCCCCTTTCAGGAAGAACCACCCACCGAGGTAAAACCATGGACCAACGTGATGAGCGTGACGCCACTGGACGGTATCGAGGTAAAGACCTATAAAATTGACAGCCCCGTATGCGACAATCCCCGCTACGAGATGTGCGGCCTGCGCCAATCGTACTATAAGCTCGAGAAGTCGCTCTACCAGAAGGCAGGCAAATGCCAGGAGCTGCTTTACTGGGATGCCAACACCAAGTTCTGTGGTGTTTGCGGTGCCCCTATGAAGATGTCGACAGATATCTCAAAGAAATGCACAGAGTGCGGCAAGGAGGTATGGCCCCAGTTAGCCACAGCAGTCATTGTGCTGATACATAGGGGCGACGAGGTGTTGCTGGTACGCGCCAAGAACTTCCGCACGGATTTCTACGGTCTGGTGGCGGGCTTTGTAGAGACAGGCGAGACCCTCGAAGAGGCAGTAGCCCGCGAGGCATTCGAAGAAACAGGCGTCAGGATTACCAACATCCGCTACTTCGGCTCTCAGCCCTGGCCCTACCCCTGCGGACTGATGGTAGGATTCAATGCCGACTATGTATCAGGCGACATCCACCTACAGGCCAGCGAAATAGCCAAGGGCGGCTGGTTCCGTAAGGACAACCTGCCTACTATTCCCGAAAAATTATCGATTGCAAGAATGCTGCTCGATGCGTGGTTAGACGAAAAAGCTTAGTACTCTAACAACTTCATCGACGCAACACCCGTATAACTGATGGCCGACTCTACTATGTAGCAGCTTGCGCCATCAGGCATGCACAGTGTGGCATTGAAATGTAAGCCATCGGCGTCGATATGGCTGAACGCCATATTGGCAAAGATGGCATCCTGGAGGAACGATTCGGGCACCATTCCTTTATACTGCTGCTTACGGAAATCGCTCGAGAACAACTTGCGCGAGCCCTGGAAAACGCTCACATTCATGATATTGTCGTAATACACGTTTTCCACCTCAAGTCCGTCTTCATTAAACGTACGTTTGGTGACCTTATACTTGGTGGGGTTGATGGCGATATACCAATGATAGCGATTGCCGTTATAGCTTACCACCGAGTCGATCTTCACCTGATGCGTGTATGTCAGGACACTGGGCGCCTCTGTTTCCACATCATCATCGCTATTCTCACTCTTCTGCAGCTTCAGCAAGTCGCCGTTCTGATTGTGAAACCAGAACAGATGCTCTGTGCGCTTAACGATACCATAGGCAGTGCCCGATGCCAGATAGAGCGAGTCGCCGTGGATACGGAAATAGGAAGGCATACTGGTAGCATCGGCATAGTAGATGGTATCGCCCTTCACACGGAAGGTCGCATCGCCACTCTCCTCGTCGATCCAGGTACCCTGCAGCATCGCCTTGGCCTCCTTGTCATCAAGCAACGACGATGAGTTGTTCTGGTTACAAGCCACCAGAACACCCATCATCATCGATATCGTTAACAGTTTCTTCATTTACTTACCTATGCAATGATACTCAAAGCCGTTCTCGTCGAGCTCCTCGATGTCGAAGATGTTACGGCCATCGATAACCAGCGGACGCTTCATTGCCTTCTTGATCACGCCCCAGCCTGGCAGGCGGAATTCCTTCCACTCAGTGAGCAGCAGCAGGGCATCAGCGTCGAGCACCACATCGTACATGTCGCGGCAGTAAGTCACAGTCTCGCCGATACGACGCTTACACTCGTTCATGGCAATAGGGTCGTACACGCGCACGTTACAGCCAGCCTCGAGCAGCTTACCGATCATCACGAGGGCAGTCGATTCACGCATATCGTCAGTCTCAGGCTTGAACGAGAGTCCCCACATGGCAATGGTCTTGCCCTTCAGGGCCTCTTCGCTGCCGAATGCCTTCACCAGCTTCTCAAAGAGCACGCTCTTCTGCTTTTCGTTCACACGCTCCACAGCCTTCAGCACCTCCATCGAGTAGCCGTTCTGGTCGGCAGTCTTAATCAGCGCCTTCACGTCCTTGGGGAAGCACGATCCGCCATAACCGCAACCAGCATAGAGGAACTTACGTCCGATACGCGTATCCGATCCGATACCAGCACGCACCATATTCACGTCGGCACCCACGCGTTCACACAGGTTGGCGATATCGTTCATAAACGAGATACGTGTAGCCAGCATCGAGTTAGCGGCATATTTAGTCATCTCGGCCGATGGGATATCCATGAAGATCACACGGAAGTTATTGATCATAAAGGGCTTATAGAGCTTGGTCATCACCTTTCTGGCCTTCTCGCTCTCCACGCCAACCACTACGCGGTCAGGACTCATAAAGTCCTTGATGGCGTTACCCTCCTTCAGGAACTCCGGGTTCGAAGCCACGTCGAACTCAATGTCCACGCCACGCTTCTCCAGCTCTTCCTCGATGGCCTTGCGCACCTTCTTGGCAGTACCCACGGGCACCGTACTCTTGGTAACCACCACTACATACTTCTTCAGGTTCTGTCCGATGGTCTTAGCCACCTGGAGCACATATTTCAGATCGGCCGAGCCATCCTCATCGGGAGGAGTGCCCACAGCCGAGAATACAATCTCCACATCATCCAGCACAGAGGCCAGATCAGTTGTAAACTTCAGTCGGCCAGCAGCCACATTCTTCTTAACAAGTTCGTCAAGTCCTGGTTCATAGATGGGTATCTCACCGTTTTTCAGACGCTCAATCTTGTTCTCATCTACATCTACACAAGTGACATTTGCACCCGTATCAGCAAAACATGTTCCTGATACTAAACCTACATATCCGGTTCCTACAATAGCAATATTCATAACGTTAACTAGAAAATTTTGTGCAAAGGTACATTAAAATTTTAATTTTCCAAGCATTTTAAGTATCTTTTATTTGTTTATGTCGAAAAAATACAGTAATTTTGCACCCGTGATTGAATTGAACAGACATATTGAAATACTGTTGCTCAACAACGACTGCGTGATAGTTCCCGGCTTGGGTGGCTTCATGGCGCACCATGTTGAAGCAAGATACGTGGAAGACGAGCAGGTCTTCCTCCCCCCTCTCCGTACATTAGGTTTCAACCCTCAGCTTAAGATCAACGATTCACTCCTGGCCCAGTCGTACATCGAGGCTTACGACATCAGCTACCCCGAAGCCATCCAGCGCATCGAGGAAGAGGTGAACGAGATGCAGCAGATACTGCAGAGCGAAGGTCGCTACGAACTTAATAATATAGGTATATTAGAGCTGAACGAGGATGGCAACTATGTGTTCACCCCCTGCGAGGCCGGTATCCTCACCCCCAGCCTCTATGGTCTCAACTCGTTCGAGATGAAGCTGCTGAGCAACCTCAGCAAGCCCCAGCCTCAGGAGCAAGAAGTAGTAGCCGAAGAGAAGGCCGTTAAGCCCGAGTCGGAGGTTAACAGCGTGCTCCAGCAGAATCTGGTCGATATCAACGAGGACGACAACGATGTGGTTCGCATCAAGTTCACCTGGATCCGCAATGCCGTAGCCGTAGCAGCCATCCTGCTGGCGGTATTCTTCATCGCCATGCCTACCGGCAAGACCGATCTGATGAAGAGCACCATCAACAATCTGAACAATCAGCTGCTGTTTGGCATGATGACCTCGAAGGACACCAACACCAGCGCCATCGACTTCAAGCGCAAGGATGCCCAGAAGCCAGCCGTCAAGACTGCCGAGGCCATACTCGATACCATCAAGCCCGCCACGTCGGCCCAGGCAGCCAAGCCCGTTGCCGTCAAGGCCGATAGCGCCCGCGAAGGCTATTGCATCGTACTGGCGAGCCATGTCAACAAGCACAATGCCGAGGATTTCATCAACCGTCTGGCCAAACGCGGCTACAAGGGAGCTGAAATCTATGTCCATAAGAACGTAACCCGCATCGTCTATGGTCACTTCATGAATCAGGCCGATGCCTACAACCAGCTCCACAAGCTAACCAAGGAGAAGGAGCTGGAGGAGTCATGGGTTTACAAATATAACGAGAAGAGCGAATAAATGAAGAGAGTACGCTGCCCCAAGTGCGACCAGTACATCACGTTCGACGAGACCAAGTACGAAGCAGGTCAGTCGTTGGTATTCAAGTGCCCCGATTGTGGCAAGGAGTTCGGCATCCGTATCGGTGTGAGCAAGCTCCGTGAGCGCCAGAAGGACGAGAACCCCGACGAGCAGGCCAACGAGCAGGGCTGCGGTTCGATTGTGGTCATCGAGAATGTGTTCCACTACAAGCAGGTCATCCCCCTGAAGATGGGCGACAATGTGATAGGTCGCTATCAGAAGGGCAATCCCGCCAACACCGCCTTCGAGACAGTCGATCCCAGCGTCGATCTCAATCACTGCACCATCACCGTGAGCCGCGATAAGAAAGGCGGTCTGCGCTACACGCTGAAGGACAACAACAGCAATACCGGCACCTTTATCGACAATGTAGAGCTCACCCCCAAGGAGCGTCGCATCATCAGCGATGGCACCCTCTTCACCCTCGGCGCCACCTCTATCATCCTCCGCACTTCCAACGAGGACGAATAGCAGAAACCCCTTTTTTTTCACATAATGCCCCCAGCGCCGTCAACCGCCAGCCCTGGATAGTACGCGTGGTTGAGGATCAGCAGCAGAGCAGCCCAACGCCAAGCCCCGCAATGCCGAAAAGGTGAAGTTCATCAAGTAAGCAGAAATCTTATCTTACGCCTGTTGCCTGAAGGCCTGACCGCAAAGTGCAGCCAGATGGCGCCACGGTCCTCTCGCTTCTAACTCATAATAACATATTTGATAAACACCAGTATCAGCATCATGAAGGAAAAGGCGAAAGCCCAATATTTACTGGCGCACTTTAGCAATGCGGTCGAAAAATGCATCTGCTCGTTGGATGTGGCATACTGAATTAAGACAACTGCCATAGTGAACAACAATGCTACATAGAATGCGCTGCCTACCGGTGGATTGGGCGTACAGGACACTCTTCGGGTATGACCTCAATCTATGATTGAAATCATAGCCGATTTCGAAGGGATTTCTATTTGAGGAAATCCTTTCGCATCGGCGTGAAGGTGTCGATAAGAATGCCTGCTTCCAAACAGACACAGCCATGTGGCAGGTTGGGAGCTACATAATAACCATCGCCAGCTTTGAGAGTCTTCTTTTCGTCGCCGATAGATACTTCGAAGCATCCGCTTGCCACGTAGGTACTCTGGGTATGGGGATGCTGATGGAGAGGGCCTACTACTCCCTTCTCGCACTTCACTTTAACCATCATCAAATGTTCGTCGTATGCCATAATCTGGCGAACGACGCCCTCGCCGACATTTTCCCATTGGATGTCAGAGGCAATCTGGTAGGAATCGCTATTCTTCTTCATGATTAAAACTTTAGCGTGAATTCATCCTTGATGTCTTTGTTCTCAACTTCGTAAGTCAGATTCTGACTGAGAGTGTTCTTATTTTCGTTTTCGGGCATTTCAACTGATACCCTTGCATATTCTTGATTCATATATCTCGTGCTATTTATTATACATTATTCTTATCGGGGGCAAAGGTACAAAAAAATGGGTAACCCCCACACTGAATTACCCAACATTTTTAATTAAAAGCACGAGGTTTACTTAAAACACATTTTCAAATGAATCAAATGTCCGGTAAACAACATTATTCAAAAATCATCATCTTCTTCGGCTGCTGCACTTCCTTTAAGTCTGTCAGACATGGCAGCTATGAGAGCATCAGCGTTCTTGCGAAGATTGTTAATTAGATCTTCTATTCGGTCAGCTCTTTTTTTACCAGACTTCTCTTTTACATCTAGAACTTCATTAATATTATATGTCTTTTTCACTCCGTTATGCAAATAAATGCCTGTAATGGTTGGCACATTTACTGTTATTTGTGCTTTACCGTCTTTGCATCTCACTTTTAGGGAGAAGTTTGCATATCTTTCCCAACCACTCATCATAAATTTCTTAAAGCCTAAATAATAGGTTCCTTTGTAGATGATTGTATGAGTCTCTTGGTTTTGGTAATCTAAACCAGCCTTTGCTTTACCGTCTGGGCCGCTCCATTCTGACAAGGCAATCATAGCACGATCATAAAGTGTTGCTGCTGTAGCTCCAGATACTTCTACAACTTCTTTACGTTCGTATTCACCTTTATCGTTCAGTTCGATGTCTTGTGGACTAGCGGAGATGGCCGCAAGAAACAACACTGTGGTAATTAAAATATGCTTCATACTTATACGTTTTATGATTATTATCAATTATTTCTTTATGTTTTTGGCATAGGCAACTATGCTTTGAGCTAATTCAACTTCTTTGGTAGTGAACCCTATAGCTATGAGATTTTCTGCAAAATCTTCTTCTGTTATATCTTCAAGCCATACCAATAACTTCTCGCATAGCTCTTCGTTGCCTTCTTCCATCAGTGCAATATTCCATTTTAATGCACCTGTAGTTTCTGCTTTTGAACTCATAGCAAGTGCCATCCCCATTGTTTGAGGATATCTTTTACATGCTATAGCAAGTTTTTGAGACATTAGGACTGTCGCTACAGGGATTTTTGATTTATAATCTACTAATCTCTTTGCTATGGAAATTTCATTGTTATTGAAACCGATTTCTAATAATTTGTTCGAGAAGTTTTTTCCATGCACATCACTAAGATATACAACAAATTTATCACAGGTTTTATCACTACCCTTTTCCAATAAAAAAAGACTAGCATTATATTGATTGTCGTTTTGGATATTATTACATCTTACCAATGACATTCCCATTGTTTTGGGATATTTTCTACAAGCCTTGGCTAACTTTTGCCCCATAGTAACTGTAATTACTGGCTTTTTTGTGGTATTATTAGACTGTTTCTGAGCAGTTTGGGACATGACGCCAGCGGGCAGAAGAATTGTCAATAAAAGGATCAATAGATTTCTCATACAAAAGTAGATTTAGTTAGACTTTATTCTGCAAATATACAATAAATTTCTAAAAATCTAATTTTCTTATATATATTTAACGCAAAAGATAAGTATGGATTGAAAAAAATTGGGTGAACCTCACGGCTGACCCAATATTTCTAACTAATAAGCACGAGATTTTACTGAAAACGCTTTTTCAGATAAATAATTATAAGACACGTAACAACAATATATATGAAGAACACGTAGTGATTTGGGCTTGTGGCGGGGGCAGATTTCTGCTTGGTGGCCGATTTGAGATTCTGGGACTGGGTGGCTATGGCCACGCTGTCCTTCAAATCGGTGGCGATGACGGACTGTAAACGACAGTCAGGTAAAACTGCCAGTGAATGGATACGTGAGCATTGGCGGCGTTCAGCGGTGATTTAATCTCTACTTCAATTTGATGATGTCCGACCAGCGTGTGGTGGGGTTCGGACTTTTGAAATCGTGCTTGATGGCGTTGGCGAAGACGTTTGCCTTTCCTTAAATATTCTCAATTTTTTGTGCAAAGTTACTCATAAATCATCATAAATCTTCAGAATTTCCTATTTTTGCAACAAAGTTTAATAATATAGACCGTAAAGAAGGAGTTTATATGCGAATAAAAAATGTAACTATGCTTTGCCTCGCCATGATGCTCGTGGCTTGTGGACAGCAGACAAAACAAAATGAAACGTCAATGGAGTTTACAGACCAAGTAAAAGAGGCTTTTGCCAACAATGGTTGCATAGCGTTGGATAGCCTTCAGTGGACCAGAAAGCCTAAGGCTTTTGAGGTGAAGAGTGATACTATCATTATCACCACAACCCCCAAGACTGACCTATGGCAGCGCACCTACTATCATTTTCAGAATGACAATGCCCCTGTGCTACAGATGAAAACCCGCGAGAAGTTTTTCAGCTTTGTGGTCAAGACCGACTTTACGGAAAGTCATCATCGTTTTGATCAGTGCGGTGTCGTGATGTACCTTGACTCAGAAAACTGGCTGAAGGGCTCTGTGGAATATGAGAATGACGAGTACCAGCACTTGGGCAGCGTAGTTACCAATAAGGGCTACAGCGATTGGGCAACTCAGGCAATCCCTGCCGATGTAAAAACCATGTGGTATCGCTTTTCACGCCGTGAAGATGATTACTGCATCGAGTGTTCAACCGACGGTGTGACTTTCAGTCAGATGCGCATCTGCCACATGTATGCCGGTGCAGACGAAATCAGTTTCGGTGTTTATGCCTGCTCGCCAGAGGAGTCCTCGTTTACGGCAAAGTTCACCGACATGAAGATAACTGAGTGTGCATGGAAAGCCCACGATGGTCAGCAACCAGACAAGTAAGTTCCAAATTGGTGTGGAAATATGACGAACACTTGATACAACCAATATGTGTTCGCACTTGCAGCAGAAGTTGTTTGAGGTGGATGGTGTCTATCATCCGTTGTGGGTGGTCATGCAGGACGATGCTGAGGTGACGGCAGTTGTCCGTTCACGTCAGCTTCATATCTATCGTAATGGCAAGAAGGTGTTGGTGCTGGCTGGCAAAGCTGCGCCAAAGATTATCAGGGAAGATAAACTTTGTGAGATGCTTTGATTTTCAATGATGGTAGCAGCGGTAGTTGTCATCGAGGGATTTGGCTACAAGGCCGGTGAATTCTTGGCCGATGTTATCGGCTAGGAAATCGCGGAGGTTTAGGACTGAGGCGTAATATTTCTTGCTGAACCATGGCTTGGCTACTCTTTTCTTTTCGCGGCCGATGTCGCCGTTAATAGAATCACCATGAGATTCCCTGTAATTCCCTAAATATGTCTCGTCGCCAAGTAGCGACGATAATAGTTTATCAATTAACTGCTTTTGGAGTCCAATTGTTAAAGAAACGTAGCACTTTTTCCTGGTTTATAGCCCTTACCTTCTTCAAGGAAACTTGAATCTTGAAGATGGATAACCTGGCCTTCATGATTAAGTACTACAAACACGGGGAAGCCGAAACGTCCGGCATTATTGAGTCTTTGCATCAGTGCCTTAGCTTGTTCGGCCTTTTCAACACCCTCGGACTTACGAGGATTGTAGTTGACATGGATATACACAAAATTCTCGCCTATCACCTTACTGATTGTGGAGTCGTTTGTGATAAAGTCTGCAAAACGTAAGCACCAAGGACACCAGTTACCGCCCACCTGGCAAATAACATACTTTCCCTCAGACTTTGCTTTCACTACAGCCTGATCAATCTGGTCAAGCGGATTAATACTCTCGTCGTATACTTTCTTCAAAGCCGTCTGTGCATTCAATGTCATCGTCATGCAGATAGCGGCCAATAGGCTTAAAAACGTTCTTTTCATATGAATCTTTTTAGTTATGTTTAATTTCTGCTGCAAAGATAACAAAATAATCGTGAACAATCCTAAACTGGGCATGGGAAATCCCTAAACTTGAGTAGGAATTTCCCAGAATACCATATTTGTGCGATGCGAAATACTATCGGCATGGTATTTCATATATCCAAATTTCGGCGTACCTTTGCAGCAATTACTTTTGCTGTTTGAATAAATTATTGAATGGAAAGATCTATGGAACACGAGTTTACTCGCTTCGCTAGTCGAAGAACGAAAGAATCCAATTATGGCCGTCAGTACAAGGAGTACACAGGTCAAGAAGAAGGCAGAAATGCTAAGATAGGCGTTCAGGTGCTCGGTGGAGAGCTCTGGTACAATTAACGCAGTTCCACAACCCGTATGAAAGGCAGCCGAAACGCTGCCTGTTTTTTTTGTGCAAAAAAAAGGAATCATATATTACTATGAGATTCCCTGTGGTTTCAGACTTCCTATAGCTTTCTGTTGGCATATTGCTGTATGCACTCAGGTACGATGCGGGTATATGTCTCGTCGCCCAGTAGTGTTGACGTCAGCAACATATCCGCAGTAGTACGATTAGTAGCAAATGCAATATTGTAAAGCGATGCCAGTCGACTAAGGGCTGATACATCGTTCTGATGTCCCTGTACAGCGAGGTTATCGCAGAAGAATATCAGCATGTCAATCTTACCCTCAGCCAGCATAGCACCAATCTGCTGGTCGCCTCCTAATGGGCCGCTCAGCAGTCGTGTCACCTTACCCTCGAACGGGTGTTCTGTACCTTCTTCTGTACCGAATTTAAGTTCGCTAATCAGTTTACCTGTAGTGCCTGTAGCGTAAAGATGATGCTTTGAAAGTAGGTCGGCATTGAAGCGGACCCAATCCAGCAGTTCATTCTTACGTGAATCGTGTGCAACGAGTGCAATGTTAAGTGTTTCTTTCATAATAACTCCTTTCTTAAAATTAAACAATCTTCTTACCTTATCTAATACCTTTTCGGTATGTTATCCGCTGCAAAAGTAGGTATTTCTGCTTAGTATGATAACGAAATGACAATCTTTCTAAGCAGGAAACAGGTATTTCTTGGTTTAAGTCAAAGGTTTGATATAAAGCAAGGGAGCGGCATCACTGGAATGATGCTGCTCCCTACGATGATACATTATTTTATGTTGATGGCCAAATGATTTCATAGAAAACTGAAAAAGGCCTGTCATCGCGACAGGCCTATTGAAAGTTAATGTTGGCGGCTCCAATCCCATCCACGCAGCATGGCGAAGTAATCTAGGGCGGTGGTGCCGGTTTCTTGTATCGCCATGGCGGCAGCTACAGCCATCCAGCGGGCGGGCTGATCGCCGGGGATGCCTATCGGCTCATCAGGGGCGATGCCGGTGAGTTTACTCACGTTGGCGATATAGGCCTTGGTGTTGTTTTCATTCGGCGGGGCCCATTTCTGGATAATGGATCTGATGGTAAAGAGTCGGTACGTGTGGTAGTAGGTACGCGTAAGCAGCCAGAAAGCTGCCCGCCAGCCGTACTCCATCGACTCAAACTGACAGAATGCTGCGTCAGTCTGCTGGGCCCTGAGGCCCTTCCACTTATCCTTACTACGTCGGATATTCAGTGGGTTATTGTTTCTAATTCCTCTTGGTAACATTTCTTTTTTTCTTATTAATGTTTAATGGTGTACTATGTGGGAATGCGATGCTGTAAGCGGCATCGAGTTCAGAGAGTTTGGGCTTCCCTACCTTCATGGTTATCAGAGCCCTCAAAAATTCGCGGTGCTTGCGTGGATAGAACTTAGGCGGTGGGAGCTCGTCCCAGCCGGTCTGCTCGCACTCAATACACACATGCCAAATAAAGTCATCGGTGGCCTCGCCGCCAAACCATAATTTCATCACGCTGCGGATGCAGAATCGTTTATACTGACCTCGCAAGAGGCGCCTTGTGCGCTCCAGCCATAGCCAGAGCTGCACAAAGCATGCTTGGTTATTTTGAATCTCCATAATCCTTAGTGACATTTGACATTCATGACAATCATGACAATCATGACACGCTTCCAAGCAACTTTCTGTACTGGGCAGGGCCGGTCTGGGTTATCAGCCCCTGCTTTCTCCAGTTTTTCAGCATCTGGTGTACTTGATTGCGCGACACTCCTGCCCCATTCACACTCACACTATGCTGTAATGCCATATCGAGGCTGAAGTCAAAATCCAACCGCTCGTAAATCGAATCGTTTTTCCCTTGACGGCGGCGCTCGTTACCTCCAATGTAGTTACGACTGCGAAAAGCGTTTTCTATTCGTTCACGGAAAAAGTAGAGCGCGTTGTCAAGCAGCGAGTCAGCAATCACATCGTAGATATCGAGCATGGCCGGTGTCTGCACCTTGAGCAGCATATCGCGCCACAAGTCGGGATGCTGTTTCAGCTGAGTTTCTGCGCCCACGAGTCCGTGCTTCTGTATCAGCTGTTCGCACACCTTGCAGAGCATGATGCAGCACACCATGCGCTGGGTGGTGACACAGGTACGGAATCGCTCGCGAGCCTTTACACGATCGTCGTTCATCATCGACTCCAGACGAATGCGCTCCAGCCACTCGCGACCTCTGGCTTCGAGTTTGGGCAGCACTACCTCGCCCGTCATTAGTGGCAGCAAATGCGCTATCTGCTGAATACGCTCCGCTTGTCGCGAAGAGAGTATATCGGGTTTATCCCCTAATGGCGTATAGGTATTATCGGGCGTCTGAGCCAAGGCTATACGACTCTGAAATCCGTCGGTGTAGTTGGTCACCACGCGATACAGCGCATCGGGCGTACCGCACATCGTAACGTTCCACAGCAGATGCTTGATATGCACATTCACAGCCTCGGCGCTGCGGGCCTCACGGTCGTAACGCGAGCCATCGTAACTCTGGCGCAGCATCACAGAAAAATCACTCATGCTCGACTTCCACTTCTGCGCCACGATATCAGCTTCGGGTGTAAACGAGAAGGCGTGCTTACCCTCAACATTAGCCAATCGCTCGGCCAGGTTGGCCACCGTCGTATTAAAGGTAATGTAGCGCACAGGCAGCTTGGGTTCTTCGGGCTGATTCTTCTGGTTCTTGGCCGCATTTTTCTTGCGTCGGAATTCGTCCTCCTGCTGGATATACATATCGTCGAGCGCCTGCACTTCGCTCATCCAGGCACCAATCACAGGGTCGATAGAGCCTTTGCCGCTGGCAAACTCACCAGTGATATAGGCTATCAGATTGAGTCCACGCATCTGACCGTGAACATCGAGCTTTACGCCCGTAGCCAACGCGCCGATGCAAGGACAGATAGCCGTTACTATCGGCATAGCCAACGCCGGACCCACTGCCGCAATGGAGTCCTTAATGCCCTGCGGCAGGCGCTTGAGATTCAACTCCCCTCCTGAGGAGGAGGGGTCAGGGGTGGTCTCATCAAGCTCTTCTTCCTCTTTAAAGGCATTCAGCGTATCGCGCAATCGCTGGGGAAATCCCTCGTACTTCGATGCTAAGGCGTTACGAATCTTCTGGCGTTTCTCCTCGATGGGGAATCCGTCGTAACAGGGGATGACCTGGTCGAGCCAGTCAAAGTTTTTACCGCAGATGTGCCGCAGGTCGCTGGCCAGCTGAAACGTGAGTGTATCCCTATCGCCCTCGGTAGGCTCAAACCCCTTGTTGTTCACCTCCCAGTATTTGTGGATAATTGCCTCAAATGGAATCCCGTGGTACGCCGTGGGATACTGCTTCCGTTGTTCATTAGGTTCAGCCGAATTCCCCTCCTTCGCTCGGCTCTGCCGCTTGGCTTGTCCAAGAATGAGTAAGGAGGGGGCAGGGGTGGTTTGATTAGCTGCGGTCATATCAAACAACTCATCGTCCAGAAAAAGCAGCTCATCCGCATCAGCAGTTGTTGTGAAAAAGACTCTCGTAATATCCTTAGCCTTATCATCAAAAGCCACGCCGAGCAGTTCGCTGGCCCACTGCAGATTTTCCTCTTGCGAGAGGTCTTCGTGGCGACGAAACACCAGATGAAAGCCTTTGGTGGCCGAACGCTCTAGCATCAGCAAGCCAAGCTCATCACGCTTCGACAATACCAACTCGGGCACTCCGGCCATCTGCTTCGCCAGCCAAGCCTGCTGCTCTTGGGCAGAAAGATCTTTAGGCGCTTTGAAGTCGATATCCATACCTACCGACTTAGAAGCCGTTTTCGAACCCTTCAGCGAGCCATCATCATTGGGCAGACAGCTGTAATTAAACTGCACCAGCTGGTGTTTCTGCTCCTCGCTACCCTTGCGCACGGCCTGCAGCACCAGGCGCTGCCTCTCCGAATCGCGCAGCTGCAAGTATTCCTCTCTGTTATGGATGGGGCGCATAAACTTTGCGCCCCCATCCTTTTGGTAAACAAAGTGGCAACTCATCCCAATGCCTCCTTTTCAAATATCATCTTCAGCACCTTCCGCGATATATTGCCAGCCTGCTGCACCAGCTTCTGCGGCAACTCAGGAAGGCTGTCATCGTCCATAGTAAACACGAAGTAATATTTATGGTTCTGTCCGTGTGATAACGAGCAGTTATCATCGCGGAATATCGGTTTGTTTTTGTGCCGTTTAGGTTTCTCGGTCATATACACATTCCCGTCGCGCATCCCTTGCACCTTGAAGATGCCTTGGAATGGCTCTGCCGCCACATCCTCGCAACACTCAAAGTCGAGTGTGCGCTCACCTGTTTCCAACTTGCCAAAGGCCATCAAGCCCTCAACCATTACCTGTTCTCCTAATAAGTTTGAATTTCTTGTTTTCATTTTTTTCTAAGTTTTAAGCGAGAAGAAGATCGGATTCTTTGGCCATTTACTCGAGAACATCCTCCTCACTCCAACTCAGAAATTAATTACAGTTTTACAATCTCGTTAGCTACAACATCCATAAACACTTGTCCGTTGTACTCGTGCGTCTGGAATCTCAAATCAGCAACCACAAGCTGATTCTCTGCCCATTCGATAGTCGCCAGATTCCCCAGCACTATCACCACATAGCAGTTGGCATACTTGCCACCCAGCTCTTGCAGAACCAGCGTACGCTTCTGCAGCACGCCGATCTCGCTTTTCTCACTCTGTACGGAGGTCATCACTCCGCACTTCTTAACTCTAAAAATTTTACTTTCCATTTTGTTTAAAAATTTAATATTAATAATGTACGCGTAAAAACGCGCGTTAACTATTCTCAAATTCATCTGTGTATCAAAATGTCAATCAACACCGTCTACTCGATGTTTTCATCTTTCGACGATGCAAAGTTAAGTACAATATATGAACAAGGGATAGTATTGAACGATACCGTCCCTTACTATCCCCTAATATCCCCGGATATCCCTTAATATCCCTTGATATCCCTTATACTATATGATTCTATAGTGGTTTTTAAAGTATTTCTCGCTAAATCCTGCTGTTGTTGGCATGCCCATACGCACCAGCTCTGCATAGGCTGCCGATGGCATTTGTGGCAGGAGAATTCTCTTATCCTTGGCCATCTGATAAAGATACTGGCAAATCTCCTGTATACCGTGGTGAGTTACCAGGCGTTTCACCTCTTCATGAATCTGCCACTCCTCTTCGCCACTTATCGAGGGGTGGATAAACTTAAAGAGCTCTTCCTCCGGCACGTGATTAGTGATAGTAATCGTAGATACCTGATTCAATCTCGCCAGCTCTTCATTGATGAGATGCACCATCATATCCAATTCAAATATGGCCTGAAGCTGCTTGTCGCTAAAGTCGTAGAAATGCGCCTGTATGTATTTCCCGTATTTCTTATAGTTCACAACGAGTGTGTAGCCATCCCAATGCATAAATCGGCGCCATTTGGCACAAGCCACTATGAAATCCGCTGTCATCTCGAAATCGTAAGGAAGTAGTCCTTTCAGCGTGTCGCGATCCACCTCGTCAATCTCCTTTTGCGATGGTGTTTTAGCAAAGTCCAGCACTCCCATCTTTAATGTCTCAGCTACCACCTGCGCCTGCAACTCACGCAGCTTGTCGATGTCGGGATAGCCGTTATCATACAGCCACGTTTCGAATCGTCTCGTCACACCTGAGCTGCTATAGTGTTGCTCCTCGATATAGAAAAATCGCTCGAATATCTCAGGATCGCAATGCATCATCGCGTTCTCAGCCTCAGCTAACAGTTCACGCAGCTCGTCAAGACTCTCTTTCAGATGGTGATACACCACCTGCCCTTCCATATCGCAGCACACAGTATCGCACCACTTCCAGAACACGTCATCGCGATGCACGCCCGACGAAATACAGAAAGCCTCCAAACGCCGTCCCGGACGCAGCTCGTCGATATAGGTTGGCAGGAATTTGTTTACATCTTTAATAATCATCACGAAGTAACGCACAAAGTAGATTCTGCTATCAACATCGGTGATAGTCAAATCGCAATACTGTCTGGCTATTTCTCTAACAAGGCTTATGTTCTTTTTAAGTTTGGTTAGATATTCAGGGGTAGCACTGTAGCCAGTAAGCAGAGCGCCCCCAAGTTGAGATCTTACAATCTCGTTAGTAACATTATTCATAGTGGAATTAGGTGATTAAATTTGCTTAGTTATTCTAAAGAAAAAGACGGGCAGAAATGAAATCTTATTAAAGAAAGCAGAGACGGAGCAAAATAAGATTTTCTGTGTGCAAAGATAGTGCAAATCTTTTATCCGCCCAAATTTATACGGAAAAATCTTATGTTATCATATCTTTGCCCTCCTATAGATCATAAGTTTAACATGTTGACTAATCACAAATATTCATGTATCTAAATACATTATAGCTTCATCCTCCGTCAATTCATACTCTCCTATCAGATATTTATAGAACTTAATAGCGTCCGTTTCATACGTGGGTTAATTCCTCCTCGTTAGCTGCCAAAAAACGCTCAATGGTTCTTTCATCAACACCATAGTAATCAGCGACCATTTGCTTGGTCAAAACATACCTTCCTTCGAACTCAAGGACTTTCACCCCAAGTTCGTTCTGAATCCTGGGCAATGCCACAGTGTTATTCAGAATGTTCTGCCTCTCAATAGCAGATGTCGTTAGATCTTTTGCCATAATTACCTTTTATTTTGCAAATTTACTATATTTATCTGAAACAGCCAAATATTTCTGCTGCTCTCAAATATATAGTATAGAAAAAAAAGAAATAACAGTTCTCTTTTTTCTTCATCAATTGCGATATTTTCAAGTTTTTAGCTAATTATTTGCATATTTCGCATATTTATCGTACATTTGCACCCAAACATAACATAAAAGGAGATTGAATATGGATGCACCAAATTTACAATCATCGCCATTCACCCCATTCCAGATTGAGATGCTGGAACTTATTTCCAGAGTCAAATCAGAAGAGGAGATGAAAGACATTCGCCGCTTGCTCGGACAGTATTTCGCCAAGCAGGCAGAAGATGCCATGGATCGTCTTTGGGACGAAGGCAAAATCAATGATACCGTCATTGAAGAATGGAAGAACGAACACATGCGCACGCCATATAACCAATGATGAACATCGTTCTTGATACCAATTGTCTGCTGATGTCTCTCTCGCGTCGCAGCCAATACTATCCCGTCTGGCGAGATTTCGTAGATGGCAAATATACTCTTTGCGTTACCAATGAGATCTTGGCCGAATACGAAGAGATTCTTACCCAAAAGGTTGGTCCTCAGATTGCATCCAATATCATTCAAGCCCTTCTCGACCTCCCAAATACTAGAATGGTTCAGGTGTATTATCATCTTCGCCTTATCACAGCCGATCCTGACGATGACAAGTTCGTGGATTGTGCCTTTAAAGCCAACGCAAAATACATCGTAACCCAAGACCATCATTACGATGTTCTCCGCAACACTCCATTCCCCAAAATCGAGGTTATTGATATCGACGAGTTTCTGAGTATTCTGCGATAGCTTCACTATTTTACGATTTCAATCTTCCATCCCATTTTCAGAACTTCGTTGATTTTATCCAGCATCTTCTTTTTGTCCTTGGTGCTGCTATGAGTCAGCACATATAATCCTGGAGCTGCTTCACGCTGAGCATGCCCATACTTCTTGTCTTTTGTGGTAGATACAAGATTAACGCGACAGAATTTAAGTCCTAGTTCACGAACCTTAACCAATCCAGCCTCAACGATAGCTGCGGTGAATGTGGTTGCAGCATCATGCTCTTGCAAAACAGACTTATCTTTTCTGTATATGCAGAGTCCCGTCTTGGGAGCTATCTTACCCGACTTGTTTTTTCTTGGTCCCAACTCCTTGTGTTCTACCTCAGGATCAATTTCCAAGAGTTTCGCGTCTATCAGTTCAGCAATGTTCTTCTTACGAGACAACGATACACGTACTGGCTCGTCAGGATGATAGTCAACCACCAACACCAGCTCGCGTTGAACAGGTTTTAATGCAGGAGCAATGGTTTCTGTTACCACAGGGAGGATTTCCTTCTTTATGATTTCCTCCTCCAGTTTACCAACTTTCTTCTCGAGGTCATCAGTCGAGACTCCCTCTTTTCGCAATGTTTCCATTGCCTTGTATAAATCGCTCAGACGTGACATAATTCTTCTTGTTAAATGATTGTTATGTTGTTTTTGTTTATTCTGGGGTAACTAACTCTACAGACATTCTTATATTTAATGAACGAGCGATTCTACTTAAAAATAGTTTTTTAGCATTAGTAGACATATGTGTACAAACATACCAATCATTCCCAAGGAAATTCATTTGTTTACGATTATCTCTCTCTTTCACAATGAATGGCAATCCATCTACTTTAAAATTAGTAGATTCTGCAATCTTTTCAGGCCCAATTCTTTTTATGGCACTAACAAAGATCTCTGTTGCCTTTGAGCCAGCTATAACCTTACCCTCTATTTTAACTTTAAGAGTCTTTGCTGGCGATTTTCTTTTTCTAACAATAATTTCTTCCATTGCTTATTCTTCTATTATTTTAATTTCATCTTTAGTCAAATCATACAACTTATATACAATTTCATCTATCCTTGATTCCTCATCTTGCGTATCTGCATAATTATTTTGTTTTTTATTTTCCATTACGGAAATTACAAGTTTCCTTAAGTCAAGTTGAACGTCATCCTGTATATCAGGAATTGGTAAATTATCTATTTCATATCCATTGACATTACTATTGGTGCTAAAACATCTAAAGAACCAATTTATCAATTTTGAATTCAAAATACCTAATAATGCATAAATATCAATTCCTTCTGGGGCAGAAAGATAATTACAAGAATTAGCAAGATAATACCCTTCTGGAACCAATGCCATAACAATACGAACCTTATCGTTTGCACCAGTCATACCTTGCATTGCAATACGTTGATAATTGTGATGTTTGGATTTCTCAGTATTACCATAATCTCTAAGATACATCTTCTCATCTAGGTATTCTATCTCACCCTGACTCATCTGTAATGTATAATAATATCTCTGAATAGCCGCACCTTTTAATATTGTTGGATTAGTTCTTTTATCAGTAAAATACTTCTTGTGAAACGTCATATTTAGTTCTCCTTCGATGCATTTCAAACCAAAATGTTTACAATTGATTATCTTAATAACAATAGGAGTATATTCTGACTTTAATCTAGGAATAGCGTAATCAACAGCATCCATAGATTTTATCTCAATATTGTTAAACTTTGTCTCTAATCCTGATTTTTTATATTTGTCATCCCATATATATACTTGAAAATAATCCTTAGTTTTTCTTTTCCTAACAATTGGGATGCAGACACTCATTTTAACACTCTCAAACACCCGTTTCTTTTTGCTATCTCTTTCTGGAAAAGAATCAATAGATATGAATTGTGCATTCTCAAATATGTGCTTTCTTAAACATGTTGCCTGTCGATCCGCCAAAAGCGAATTCTGACATATTACACACATAATTCCGTCTTCTCTACACAAAACATTTAAAGCATTAGCTATAAAAAGTTTATAGGCATTTAATTTCCCTCCAAAAGCGATTTTATATTCCTTTATGTTTCGTAATTCTTTTATTTCACCAACATGATTCTCTTGATAAACGAAATAAGGTGGATTACCAATAACTATATCAAAACCGCCTTGCGAGAACACATCAAAGAACCATGTATGCCATAAAAAGAACTGATCATTACCGTTCAAATTAACATTAATAGCATTAACATTTACATGTTGTTCTATTAATTGGTTCTCAACATTTTCCAGTATTTCTGCTTTTAGTTTCTTCTTATCATCTCTATTAGTACAATCATAATATTGAGTTATCATAATACGCATCTCTCGTCTATAAACGTCAAGCATATCCTCAAAAAGCGAAAGAGACTCATTTTTGTTCCATTTTGCTTCTGTCATTGTTGACAAATCAATTCCTTTATATTGCTCCAGCAACGAGTTACCTTGCATAATCTTGAAGTCGAGGTTTGGCAACGCTTGTGGAGTTTCTTCGTCAACAATCAGCGATAGCCAGAAACGGAGGCGAGCAATGTCTACTGCACCACGTTCAATATCTACACCATATATATTCTGCTGGATGATGTGTTTCTTGATTTCTGCGGCTTTGCTTTGAGTAATGCCTTCAAGAGCTGTACGACATAAAAACAACTCTTTCAGTAATCCCATGGGGAATGCACCCGATCCAATGGCTGGGTCGCAAATCTTCACATCTTTCAGTCGTTGATCTACATTCTCAGGCAAATGCTCTTGCACCTTGTGGTTTGTAACAAATTCGCGAATAGCCTCTTTCTGCTGTTCGTTTTCAATGTCTGTCTGCAAATAGGCTATCAGACTTTCACGACACATGTAACTAACAATCTCCTTTGGCGTATAGAAAGCACCTTTATCCTTATTATCCTCAAGCAGATTCTCGAAGATACGACCAAGCATTTCTGGGTCTACGCCAACCTCTGCATCGTCAGGATCGTTCTCGTCGATAGTGAAGTTGTAAGATGCGAAGAAGTCGAGCATACTCTTCATATACTTAGCCGGCAACGGGAAGGCTGTCTCATCAGTAGCCTCACGTTCAAACAATCCTCCATTAAGATATGGTACGCGTATGTTTCTGCCAACTTTTGGCGATACCAAATCATTGGCACGCTCTGAGTTCAAATCGTCAAATAGTGGTTCGAGAACTTCATCCACAAAGTGGTCCTTGTCAGTAGAATTCTCGAATAGAGTCTGGATAAACTCAGTATCTCCCTCACCCCACTCTTTATTGACGGGCACACCCATCCAGCCTTTCTTCTGTAGGAACTGAAGGAACACGATGCGTCCCATCAACTTCTTAACATAGTCGCGAACGGCTTTTTCGGGATTCTGGAATCGGGCAAACTCCTGCATAATCTCCTCGCAAGGATCGTTCTTAATCTGCTCTTCCCACTTATTGGCCACCTTAACCATTCGCTTACCTGTAACATACTGGATAATGTCTTCGTATTGCTTTTTGTAGCCATCAAAGAACATATCGCTCACTGCATCTACCGAGAAGGCTTTGGTAAGGTCTTTTAGTGATAGTGAACTATCACGCAATTTCTCGAACTGCTGAATAGCTGTACGGCTACGATGCCCTTCGCCAAGAAGATAAGTGAAACGGCGGGTATCGGTAGACTCCTTCTGATAACTACCATCATCGGCAAATTTCCACGATTCGCTGACGTAAGAGAATCGAAGAACGCTCTCGTTCTTACGATAGCAGAACATAAACGCTCCAGCATTGCCGTTATTGCGCCACGAGCTCAACAGCATATCACGTATACCACGACGATTACGCTCTATATCAACACTATCAGATAGTTCAACCTCATAAATAGCAATGGTCTGTTCATCGCTCAACGTGATTGTACCAAGCCAGAGTGCTTGTTTGGCAAACGGGCTGCTTGTGGGTACAACTGATGGTGTAGCCCAGAACTTTTCTTTTCCGTTGAATATGTCATGCAGCAGTTTCTGCCAACTCTCACGATTATATCTCGATTCAATAATAGGTCTGTAATCCATATCTTGAGGTTATTTAAACGATTCTGATAAAATGATAGTAGCATCCGATTCCTCTTCTGCCTTTTGGGTGTCGCGATAATAAGCGTTATAGTGATTAGCCATTTCCAGGACTTGTTTCAAGGCGTCATCGAAAGTCATCTTTGCTTTGCTACCACCTTGTCGCATCAAGTCTTTCTGTATTCGCTGCAAGCGTTTAGCTATGTAGGTAATGGTACCTCGCTCAGCAAGTTCCTTCAGTTGGACAAGTTTCAGGCGTGTATCACCATCTTCTATGTGGGGTAACATGCTGTTAATCAAGCTAACAGCTGTTGTTACCTGGGCACCAAGATTACTGCGCTGACCTTGATTCGACTCTTCCTCCTGAAGTTCCTCTTCCTTTGCAGCTTTGAATTTTATGACTGCCTTATCTACATGGTCGTGGTGTTGGGCTATTCTTGGCACAGCCTTCTCCTCGGGCGTGGCCTTGAAATAGCTCAAAGCATCAAGTACAGAAAGCTCCCTGGTTTGTTCATCGTTTACAAGATAGAACAGCTTGCGGAAATTAGTTTTCAGGAATACCAGCGTATCATTAGTAAGCGTTACTCCATCTATTTCACGTGGTTCACGACCAGTTCTACTACGAAGTGACAAGCGTTCTATGCGTCGATATTCTCTGCGGTTTTGCTGATACAGACTGCGCAATTCCTCGTAATATGGAAGTTCAAGATTACGATCTTCCTGCTCGCGCTTAATTCCTTCTTTAAAGAGTTTATCCAAGTCGCGATCAATAATCTCTTCAGTGGAGTAAATCTGGTTGTCCTCGCCAAAAGTAGTGTGAAAGGTTTGTATCTTACTAAGCGCAATCTGGTTCAGCTTAATTTGCTTATTACCCTGCCGCGATGGATAGAACACATAATTATATATAGTGTCCGACTTAGATCCGATTCGATTAACACGACCAATACGTTGCATCAGTCGAGTCGAATTCCAAGGGGTATCATAATTAATAATAATGTTTGAACGATGCAGGTTTACACCTTCAGCAAGTACATCTGATGTAAGGATGATGTTATAATCATTCTTTTTAGTTTTCCAGTTGGCATCAAAATTCTCGCGGATAGTCTTAAACAACTGGCTGCGGTTCTGGGCTGATATTACCAGTACATCATCACGCCCTATGCGTTTAGCCAGATATTCTACAGTATCAACCGACTCGGAGAATACTACAAGCTTTCCCTCGATATTCTTGTCGCTCTTAAAGAGTTCGTGTTTCAACAAGTCTTCGAACTTGGCAAACTTTGAATCGTCATCATCGCTGATACACTCCCACTCCAACCACATATCATCGAGTAGTTTCTGATCATCACGAAGCATGTCGATATATTCTGGCTTAAAGTCATCACGCTTAAACACAGCGTTCTTTGGGTTTATTTCAGCCTTCTCGTTCAGTTTCTCTTCTATTTCATCTTCGCTGAGTCCCTTATCAATCAACTGGTTAATATCCATATCGGGAGCTATAAATATCTTATCATTCTCCCACATGGTTAGCATATTCTGATTTGCTTGGCGGAAATTGTCGAGCGATTTTCTGAAAGCATAGAAACTGCTTTCCAGTCGTTTTACCAATCCATTCTTACGGATACCTGCCAAACTGCGGCTTATCACTTCTGCATTGTCATAAAGGCCATTCGAAACCTCGGGCTTCAAGTAGGCAATTGCTTGGTAACGTGCATAATGAAGCCCCTTATCAAGCGTCTTCATGGCATCCTCAAAGAGGTTAGCCAGATGGTCGTTAAGCTCATACTCTTTCTTGATTGGATTCGCCACCTTAGGGAATCCACTAATATCTTTGTTGTAACGAACCACACTCTCAATATCAGTACGGGTACGGCGCACGGTCAGAGGTTTTATTACCCTATCTCTTACTCGTTCAGCCAACTTCTTAAACTGCCTGATATCAAAATTCTCTTGTTTGCGGAACTTGCGGAATTCTACAACCAATGGTGAGAAGAATGCCGTAAGATTTGGTACACCATCTATGGTACAATGGCGTGGGTCTTGGAACATCAGGATCTGATAATAGATATCAGCAGGCGTATTGTTCATAGGGGTAGCCGAAATCAGCATCACCTTCTTCTTATAGCCTGGTATGTTGCCCGTTTCTACGCGCGGCATTTTACATATCTCCTGTAGTTGCTGGAAAGCACCCGTAGTGTGATTACGGAATTTATGCGCTTCGTCTACAAGCACAAGGTCGTACTCGTCGGCATTCCAAATCTTATAGTAATCATCGTCCAACACCTTGTTCAGACTACCATTTGAAACAAAACAAGCATACTTCTCAATACCAAAGTCTTTAAATGTGGTTATCCAGTTCTGCTCTACTGCAGGTGGGTATACCACCAGAATCTTGGTATTATCACGACCATTCTCTATCAAGAACTTCTTAGCTATCATGGTGGCAATCACCGTCTTACCAAGTCCCACAACATCTGCCAAGAAGAAACCATCATAGCGAATCAACTTTTGATAGCCTTCGACTACGGCGTCCATCTGATATTCAAACTTATCGTATCCTTCTGGCATATCGAATGGATCATCCTGATCTACAGCTAACACGCGGTCGGAGAAGTATTCCATCAGCATCTTGATATATAACTCGTATGGAGTTACATCGCCTTTAAGATAGGTCTTATCAAGTGCAGCCTGATAGTCTTCGGCATTAATAGGTACATTCTTAGCTTCCTCCCAGAGTAGTTCAAATTCATGTTTGGCAAAAGCCACATCCTCGTACTGGGTTAACTTTACATTAAACTCATATTGTTTATCATCGCCAATACCCAATCCATTGCCACTAAGGTTACTACTACCAGTTATGGCAGTACCTAGTGTATGTTGATTAAAGTTGTCTGGGTAAAGTATATACAGCTTAGCATGAATCTTCTTAGAAGGATGAGCACGTAGTTCAAGTTTTCCATCAATCATGTCTTGAACCATCTGAAGCATACCATCTTCTACCTTCTTGGTATAGTGTGACTGTTCGATATCTTGTCTCAACATGCGGAGACATTCTTCTTTCACCTCATCTTCTGCACCAAAAAAGAGTTCACCTTTCTGGTGGGCTCTGGCTATATATTTGTCTACATCGATACCAATCAATATGCGGACCTTGTTAATACCATCAAGAAACGGACGCAAAGTGAAATAGCCTGATGCACGCAGAAAACCCACAACTGCATCAAGATTCTTAACCTGAGGATTATTCTCAAGAATACCCTCAAATTCCTTCATCAAAGTATTCCCGTCTCTGTTAGTAAAGAAACGAGAAGACATAGGTACGTCAGCCATATCTACGCTATAGTTTTAGAGCGAAAGGACTCTGTTCGGATTAGAATAGGCACTAAGAACCATAGGACATGAAAAAGCGCGGATTGGCGCTTATCAATGTCCCCAGGTCCTAGGATAACCTATTTACGAAGATAAGTCCAGTCCACGCCAAAGCGTAGACGCTGGCACTTATTCGTTTCGTAAATGTCTATTGAATTTCCTAGGTTCAGGGACATTACCGAATATAGCACAAACGCTATGTTATTTTTTCCTATAAAGTCTCACCGACGCCCACCCTTGGGCTACCATGCTCTTTTTAAAGAGTTAGGTTGTACTTATAGTACAATCAGCCAGTGATCATTTGCAAAGGTACAAAAAGTTTTGGAATTGCAAGCAAAAATCCAAGAAAAAGACAGATTTTTGCGAAAAAGCTTGGAAGGTATTGATAGATTTCGTATCTTTGCAGGGTGAAAGGAAACGATTTCCTCCCGCTGAAATGAAAGAGTAGCACCGTAATCGGGTTAGCAAATCAGTTCAGCGTTTTTTTATTCACCAGATTGTCATGATTGTCATTGTCATGATTGTCATTAAGGATTTTGAAGTTGGAAGGGGAAAATATGCTCTATATTAAATATATTATTTATAATATATTTAATATAGGACTAAAAATGAAAGTCGAAAAGCTTAATGACATTTGACAATCGTGACAATCGTGACAATCACTAAAATTTTTCAAAAAAAGTTGGAAAAACATTCGAAAACCGCAATCAAATATTCGTACCTTTGCAACGTCAAAATAAAGATAAGAGGAGGCGCTCTCACGCGAGAAAAGAATCTCCCACGTGCACTAAGAAATTCTGCCACACGTGACCGCAAATCTGACATCGAAGTTGAGACAATAAAAGAGTAAAAAAGTAAAACGGTAAAAAATTTAACAACAACACAAAAACAAAATTAGAATTATGGCACTTAAAGTTAAAGCACAAGAGAAGTTGCAGAAGATTGGCACCTATGCTGGCACTTACCGCTACATCATGATGCCGGAGTTGTACACCGCACTGACCCAGGAGAAGGTGATTAAGGAGGCTGCCCTGCGCAGCGGCGTGAGCAAGGGAGTAATGCAGGCATGCTGGGATGCAGCCGGCGAGGTGATCAAGGCGTGGGCCACTGAGGGCCACTCGGTAGCGCTGCCAGGTCTGGGCACCATGCGATTCGGTCTGCGCGCCAAGTCGGTCGAGAAGGTGGACGAGGTAAAGAGCGGACTCATCTCCAGCCGCCGCATCATCTTCACCCCAGATACCGACCTGAAGAGCGAGCTGGCTAAGACCGCCGTGCAGATTACCTGCTACGACCGTACCGGCAAGGAGGTGAAGCGTGTTACCTCTACCAGCGGTGAGGTTGAGGATCCTGAGGATACCTCAGGCGGTGAGAGCCAGAATGGTGGTTCGCAGAATGGTGGCGGCCAGGGTGGCAACACTGGCGGAAACGGAGGCGGTGGCGGCGAGCCTAACCCCGACGGAAGTACGGAAGATTAGTGGTTGGGGCGAAAGCCCCAGCGCTTTGAACATTAACCATTAAAAGATTTAAGTTATGAGTAAGAAAGAAAGCATTAAGTTTATCGTGCAGCTGATTGCATCGATTGCGACTGCGATCGTTACTGCATTGGGAGCTACCTCGTGCATGGGGTATTAGAAAACGGCTCGACACAAAGTAGTAATAGTAGAAAAACCTATCGACTCTGGAGGGAACCAGCAGAAATGTTGGTTTCCTTTTTTGTTATAAGATTCTAAAACCAATGGCAAAGATGGCGATATTTGCGGGGAATTGACTATCTTTGCGCAAAACTTTAAGATTATGCGCGTAAAAAGATTATTAGATTTCTTGGATGCTTCGCCAGTGAACTTCCTGGCTGCACGAAATATCGCCAGCGAACTGGAGAAGGCTGGCTATCGCAAACTGGACCCTCGCGAGCCTATAGGCCAAGTGAAGGCGGGCGACAAACTGTATGTAACCAAAAACGACTCGTCGGTCTATGCCTTCCATATCGGACGACAAACAATGGCCGAAGCGGGCTTCCGCATGATCTGCGCCCACTGCGACTCGCCTACCTTCCGCATCAAGCCCCATGCCGAGATGCTGTGCGAAGGGGGCATCGTGAAACTGAATACCGAGGTGTATGGCGGGCCTATCATGTCGACATGGTTCGACCGTCCGCTCACCATCGCTGGACGTGTGATTGTGCGTGGTGAGAATGCTCTCAACCCCAAGACACTGCTGCTGCACGTAAAACGTCCGCTGCTGCAGATCAGCAATCTCGCCATCCACTTCAACCGTCAGGTGAACGACGGCGTGAAGCTGAGCAAACAGAAGGATATGCTGCCTATCCTGGGCATCATCAACGATGAGCTGGAAAAGGGGAATCTGCTGATGAACATCATCTGCGGCGAACTGAACATACAGCCTGCAGAGGTGCTCGACTTCGATCTCTATCTGGCCGACGCTACTCCAGCCTGCACGTTTGGTGCGCACGACGAGTTCCTGTCGTCAGGGCGACTCGACGACCTCTCGATGTGCTTTGCCGGACTGGAGGCGATGGTGGATACCGATACGACGGATGCCACGAAGGTGCTGGCTATCTTTGACAACGAGGAGACGGGCTCGCAGACCAAGCAGGGTGCCGCCAGTCCGTTCTTAGCCATGATGCTGCAGCGCATAGCCCTGGCTCAGAGCGGCAGCGAGGAGGCATGGTATCAGGCCATAGAGCGGGCGTTTATGGTTTCGGCCGATAATGCGCACGCCTGGCACCCCAACTACAGCGAGAAGTACGACCCCACCAACCATCCTGTGCTGGGCGGCGGTCCTGTCATCAAGTTCAATGCGTCGCAGAAGTATGCCAGCGATGCTGTTTCGGCTGCTGTGTTTGCCGAGATCTGTCGCGAGGCGGGCGTGCCCTGTCAGTACTTTGTGAACCACTCGGATGTGGCTGGTGGCAGCACATTGGGGAATATCCTGGCCTCATCCATCCCCCTGCGTGGTGTAGATATGGGTAATGCCATCCTGGCGATGCACAGTTGCCGCGAAACAGGCAGCGTGGCCGACCACCTCAATACACTCAAGGCTTTTACGCAGTTCTTCGAATAAATCCATCGCAAAAAGCCGGCGTTATGACTACAACATTGATCATAGGATTGCTGATTCCGCTGCTGGGCACCATGCTCGGCTCGGCTTTTGTGTTCTTTATGAAGGGCGACATGTCGGACAGACTGCAGAAGTCGTTGTTGGGATTTGCTTCGGGCGTGATGGTAGCAGCATCGGTATGGTCGCTGCTGATCCCGGCGATGGAGATGGGAGCTGATAGCGGCAAGTGGAGCGTGCTGCCAGCTGCTGTAGGATTCCTGTTGGGTATGGGATTCCTGCTGCTCATCGACGAACTGACGCCACACCTGCACATAGGCACCGACAAGCCCGAGGGTATGCGCTCGCATCTGTCGAAGACGGCAATGCTGGCTCTGGCAGTAACCATACACAACCTGCCTGAAGGCATGGCTGTGGGCGTGGTGTTTGCAGGAGCCGACAGTGGCACCACCAGTATCTCGCTGGCCAGTGCGGTAGCCGTATCATTGGGTATCGCCATCCAGAATGTGCCCGAAGGTGCCATCATCTCTATGCCTATGCGTGCAGCAGGCAACAGTAAGTGGCGATCGTTCCTGATAGGCTCGTTGAGTGGAGCCGTTGAGCCCATCGGTGCCATTGCCGTATTGCTGTTGGCATCGCTACTCATGCCTATGATGCCTTATATGCTGGCCTTTGCCGCAGGCGCCATGTTCTATGTAGTAGTCGAGGAGCTTATCCCCGAAGCCTCAAGCGGTCAGCACTCCAACCTCAGCACCATTGGCTTTGCCATTGGTTTTGTGCTGATGATGGTGCTCGATGTGGTGATGGGATAAAAAAAGATGATAGAAATTAAGAACGCGACAAAGGGACAGAATAAGGAGATTGCCCGTCTGATTATGATGGCAATGACGGACGAGTGTTGTCAGTATTTCTGTGGTGATGGCTACAGTTTGGACGACTTCTACCGGATGATGTGCTATCTGGTGGAACATGAGGACTCGCAGTACAGTTACAAGAACACGCTTGTGGCTATGGACGGCCAGCTGGTGGTGGGTGTATCGGTAAGCTACGATGGCAGCCGTCTGCATGAGTTGCGCTGCGCTTTTATCGAGGCTGCCAAAACGTACATCGGTAAGGATCATACAGGTATGGATGATGAAACTCAAGCTGGCGAACTCTATCTCGATTCGCTGGCTGTGCTCCCAACCTATCGTCGGCAAGGTATAGCCCAGAGGTTACTGATAGCTACCAGGGAGCGAGCCCGCCAGTTACATCTGCCCAGAGTGGGATTGCTGGTTGATAAAGGCAATCCCGATGGTGAGGCACTCTATACCAAAGTGGGATTCGTGTACCTGGACGACAATCTATGGGGTGGACACGCCATGAAACACCTAATCATCAGCGCAGGCATGACCAATACATGCGCTAAGGATGCTTAGAACACATCTATGTCGCTATATCCCATGCGGGTACCACTGCTCAGGCAATCGGCTTCGAAGCGGAGGACACGCACCTTTGTTGAAGGGAACTTGATGGTTTGCCAGATGGGATTATTGACGATATTTGAGAACTCGCCAGTGGCAAGCTTCTGCCAGTTGTTCCAATCAGTCGATCCCCACAGGGTGTAATGGGTCACGATACCATCCTTCGCATTCATTTCCGACGTGCCGTCGCCTATCTGTTGCCTTTGCGGCGGCAGGTAACGGAAGGTAGAAATGGTCTGCTCTGCGTCCCAGTCGATGAACATCTGTTGGGGTGAGCCAAAGAAGATATGTAGCGATGATGATTTCTTCTCGCCACTATTGGGGATATCGGCGGTGAGCTCTGGTGCCAGATAAACACCAATTTTCTTAATGATAGGTTCCTGTTTATAGCTATTGATGGTGAAGCGCAGTTTCGTGGCTTTCACTGTAGGGAAACAGATGATGCGGCGGTGACCGATGGTGGTAAGTCCATCGCCATCATCTACTAACTCATCCTTTAATGGTTGCCACTTGCCATCCACCAAAGCTTCAAGCGAGAACTTACGCACACGCTGCCCCTTGGCGATGTCTTCCTCAGCCAGGAAACGATTGAAAGCAGTAGGACGCTTAAAGTCTATGGTATAGGCGTCACCTTGATGCGTAGTTTCTGCTTTGTCGGTAAGGTTATCCCTAAACACCTCGTCAATCATCTGTTTGAAGGCGATGCCACGCAGGCTGTCGTTAGGATGGATACGGCCATTAGGAGCTATGGGAAAGTTGAGTAACAACGTAGAGTTGCGACCTACTGATTTATAATAGGTGTCCATCAACTTCGACAGACTCTTTACGTGCTCGTTCTCGGCATCGTGATAGAACCAACCTGGGCGGATGCTGGTATTGGTCTCGCCTGGGCACCACACATTACCATCCTCCACACCATAGTGCAGCATCTGGTAAGGCACATCCCCATCGCGGTACAGCAGACTCCAGTTGGTCTCACCCACATTACCCGCCTCGGTACCCACCCAGCGCAGGTCGCCGCGATCGCTGCCGTCATTCCAGATCAGACATTTGGGTTGCAATTTGCGAATCATCTTATACGTCTCAGGCCACTCATAATAGGTGGTACGGTCAATCTTGCGTGTCTCGTTGGCGCCGCCATACCAGCCATCGCCACCATTGGCGCCATCGAACCACACCTCGAAGATGTCGCCATAGTTGGTGAGCAACTCGCGCAGTTGGTTGCGGAAATACGTCACATAAGCAGGTCGTCCGTACTCAGGATGATTACGATCCCAGGGCGACAGATACACAGCAAACTCCAGTCCTTCTTCGCGACAAGCATCAGCCAGTTCACGCACCACATCGCCCTTGCCACCCTTCCATGGTGAGTTCTTTACGCTATACTCTGTATATTGAGATGGCCACATGCAGAAGCCGCAATGGTGCTTAGCCGTAAAGATAATACCACGCATACCAGCCTGTTTACATACGCGTGCCCACTGCCTACAGTCAAGCTGCGAAGGATTGAAAAGCTTTGGATTCTCGTTGCCAAAGCCCCACTCCTGGTCGGTATAGGTGTTGAGCGAGTAATGGATAAAGGCATACATCTCCATATCCTGCCAGCGCAACTGGTTGGCATTGGGTAGCGGCCCAACTATAGACCTTGAATTTGCCTTCTGGGCACTCACATCAGCCACCAATAGGCAGGCCACTATCCATGCAAAGAACTTTTTGCTGTGTAAATTCATTATCGTATCTGCTATTTAACTTTTCGGTTGCAAATATACTATTTTTTTGTCAACAATGTACAATCCAGCACGAGCTTTTTTCACTCTTCGCCCATTAAGGTCGTAAATCACAGGGGCACCCGATTTCTCCCCTTGATTTACTACTACCCTATTTATACCTGTAGCAGGACCTCCCCAAGTGGCTGCGGCTCTCATATACCACTCAAACGCCAGTTCAAGGCTGACCTTCACGCCAGTGCCACGCTCGTAGCAGACACCGAGGTTGTTCATCGCCTTGGTGTCACCCTCGTAAGCCTTCTCACGATAGCCATCAGCCTTGTTTCGTTCCTTGGGCATAGTTTATGTAAACTCAATGATGGCACTCACCTCACTCCCTATAGACAGGGAAACGATGATGCCGTCAGTTGTTTTGTAAATAGTAGGAGTCAGACAATCGCCAAGCTTGGCTGCTACGCGATATTCCACACGAAGACCTTGAACCACGAAATCCTCCGGCAACAATTCCATCGCCATGCGGACATAGTTGGCATTGTTCAGATGCTTGTTGTAGTCGATGTCGGCACGTAGCACCTTGATCGGCTCCAGCACTTCACCTTCCGTCTTAGGCAGGATGATTCGGCGGTCTTTGTAGTTCATCTCCAGTTGTGGCTCCAACTTCGTTGATTGAATGGTCGCATCGTCCACACGTTTCAACTTGCCAGCCACCTTGTCAACGAATGCTCCCATGCTCCATGTCTTGTAGCAAGGATTCCCTTGTGCATCATAGATGAACGTGTTGCGGAATCCGAACATGGGCTTCATGCCATAGACAGAGGTTGTTACTGTCAGTTCCTCTTTGTAGTCAGGCACACGGATAATCTCAACCTGTCGTGTTGCCAAGAGCTGCGCCATATTTTGCTGCAAGAAGTAGTCCTTGACCTCCGGCTCACTGTCGATCCACATCTCTGAGCAGTCCTGCATCATCTGGAGAGCGGAGTAGAGTTTCAGCTTTCCTTCGCTGTCGCAGGTGCTTGTCGTTACTTTATAATTCAAACTGTACATGATTATTTCTTCTTTGTTTTAGTATGTTATTCCTTGGCCTTTGCCACCAGTCGCTTGCCCAGTTCGAAGGCTTTTTCGAGGTCGATGGGGAATTGCGTGTCGCGTACCTCTGCCTTGTGAACCTCGCTGAAAGTGGCGGCATCGTAGCGGTCGTAGTTCGGGAACTGATATGTGTCGTAGGAGCATAGTACTTCCGTAGGGCCGAACACACCGAGTTGCTGGGCAGAGGCGTCCATCAGGATATGATAGTTCATCTGACGATATACTTCTTCATTAGGGCAGTTCATCGTATAGATGGTAGCCGAACAGATGCGCTTCAGTACGACGGGCTTGGAATAGTCGGAGTAGTTGACAGCGGGAAACTCCATTCGCTCCATAAAGGCACGTAGTGCTGCTGAGGGGTAGCCGCAATAGTTGGGTGAGCCGCACGCCAGCACGTCGGCCTCCACGGCTTTCTGGAGTATGGGCTGCAGGTCGTCCTTGAAAGAGCAGACACCCTTTTTGCCGCCCTTGACCTTACAAGCGAAACACGACATACAGCCCTTGTAGTTCAGGCTGCGGTCGTAGAGATTCACCAGTTCTACCTCGGCACCAGCCTCCCTGGCACCATCCATGGCACGCTTCAGCAGCTGTGCCGTATTGCCGTTCTTACGCGGACTTCCATTGATAAATAATGCTTTCATAATTTTTAAAGTTTCAAGTTTCACCTTTGACCTTTAAGTTTTAAGCTTTAAGCCTTTGACTTTTGACTTTAGACCTTTCTTGCTCTCGCTTACTCGCATACTATTGATTTGTATTTATCCTTCGGATAACCCGGCATGGATTGCCAACAGCTATTGAATCAGATCTTCGATCGTCTTTCTGTAGTCTTCATCCTCGGTGGTCATGGTCTGTAGTTTTGCGCATATATGCTTTGCCCTATAGTAACTCGCCAAACATTCCTCGCTTGTAAAGTCATAGAACTCTTCACGGCGCATCTTTTCAAATTCTGTCATCATCTTCTTTCAAGTCTTAATTAAATAGGAATTTACTTGTGAGAGAACTTATGCATGAATAGATAGCATATTGCCGATATAGTTGAACCAAACATAGCCAAAACCATATCCTTTTGTGCATCCCACATGTCACCTTGCTGACCATTGTAATAATCCGCCTCTTCTGAAGTCATAACAATCGTAAGCAACCATTCAAAGAGTTCGTAAATCATACTGCCAGTCTGAACTATGAGCCACGACATAAGAATTGCTGTCAAATTCTTTAATTTGAACCACTCTTTGCATAGATACATAAAAAACGGGAACATTAGCAGACCAAAAGAGAAATGAACAAATCTGTCATAATGGTTTCGAGTGTCTTGAAAGAAATCAGCATTTACGATACCAGCAGCAATACTCCATTCTTTGTATGGCACATAAGAATAAATATAACGGGCTCCAACCACATGTAGTAACGTGAAGAGAACAGTACAAACAAAAGTAAGATTGGTCATGCGTTTTTTTACAATGTCCAAAAGAAGAGGCATCATCAGTAGCACAGTTCCTGCATGTTGAAGGTATTGTTCATGTGGATATATTGGGTTAATACAAGTGATGACAGTAATGACCGCAAGTATTAAGAGAGATGTACATTTTATCTTGTTCATATTTATAAATTCCGATTTATCTGTCTTTTATCTCTATCTTTTTTATCACCTTGGCTGGAACACCGCCAACAATCGTATTGGGCTCTACGTCTTTTGTCACCACAGCACCAGCAGCTACTACGGCTCCATCGCCGATAGTCACGCCTGCAAGGACGGTGGCATTGGCTCCAATCCATACGTTCTTGCCGATGTGGATGGGTGCATAGCTCATGCTCTGACGGTTGGCTGGGTCAAGGTCATGGTTGATGGTTGCCAGCACGACATTATGGCCTATGAGTGCACCCTCGTCAATGGTGATGCCGCCCTGATCCTGGAATTTGCAACCCATATTGATGAACACCCGCTCACCAACAATGGTATTCTTACCGCAATCGGTATGAAACGGAGGAAACATGCCTACCGTCTTGGGCACTTCACGTCCCCAAAGCTGTTCCAGCAAATCGTGCAGCTGCTCTGGAGTATGATACTTTCCGTTAATCTCAGCCGTAATCTTCAGTGCCTCCTGCGACAACTGATGAAACATCATGTGGACATCACCACCGCCAACGACGGGTTTGCCCGATGCCATGTAATCACGAAATTCTTGTATTGTCATTGTTCTTTATTTCCATTTTACCACATCTAAATCAATCTAATACAGATAAATACTTTGAGCGAATAGCCTTTGGAAGTTTCGATGCAATGAGTTGGTATGACTCTTTAATCAACCCCTTTACTATTGCTTCGTCCATTTATATCCTCACAAAACGCCTGGTCTTCGGTCACTTCTGGAAGTGACAACGTGTACTCTCTGACCTCTTCTATATTCATACCCAATCAAAGTTGACTTCTCCAGCACCAATCTCAAAGCTGTATATGCAACTTACCCTCACGGTTCAGTACCGCGATTTTCTCTTCTAGCACCTTGACTACATTCTCTGCCAACGGCTGTTCCTTATATGCCCTTACACTGTGACGGGCTTCAATAGCTTCTTCTAGGGTCATTTCACAAAACATATTAAATCTGGGTGTAAAGATACGAAAAAATGAAGAATTATTGCTATCTTTGTGCCAAGATTTGAGAATTATTAGGATTTGATTCAGAAACAGATATCTACAGAAAATGCTAACGATGGGCAATTGAAACAGCTCTACGAAACGGCATTCCCCAAGGAAGAACAGATTCCCTGGGATGACTTGGTGCGACTAATTGGTGAGATGCATCTTGACTTCACAGCCTATTACGAGGGAGAAGAGTTTATCGGCTTTACGATTGTCTATCCCAGACCCTCGTTGACTTCGTCTTCGTCCGTCGCGACTCAGCCGTGCTCGAGCGAGCTCGGACGGCCTTCGCTGCTCCGTCCGCTCAACTGGTACTGGTATTTCGCCATTAAGGAAGAACTGCGAGGGAAAGGTCTTGGTCAGAAGATTCTTAATCAACTGATAGAACGTTATAAGGGACAGTCATGTGTCCTGGACATGGAGTCACCTCGTCAGGAGTGTGACAACAAGGAGCAAAGGCAGCGCCGCCATGAGTTCTATCTCCGTAACGGGTTCCGCGATACTAGTGTCTATCGCTGTTGGGACGACTTGGAGATGACCATTATGATGATAGGGCCAGGAACGTTCACCCTACAGGATTGGGAGGAGATTGTTGGAGAATTAAGGAAATATTGGACATGGGATAAAAATAAGGATTAACTGCAAAAGGAAATAGAGAGTGGCTTCGCCCGTATGCTAATGATACGCTTTGACATCGAGCATTTGACGGGCAAGGAGGCAATTGAATTGGTAAGACAAAGAAATATATGACAGAAAAAGAGAAGATGTTAGCGGGCGAAATTTATTCCGCTGTTGACCCGCAGCTGATAGAAGAACTAACGGAAGTTAAGGAGATAATCCATGACTATAACCTGTTGCGCCCGTCGGAGAAGGAGGAGGCAAGGGAGATCCTGAAAGGTCTCTTGGGACACATCGCTGATGACAATATTCTGATTAACCAGCCCTTCTATTGCGACTATGGCAAGCAGATTAGTGTGGGCAAGCGGTTCTTTGCCAACTTCAACTTCACCGTGCTCGACGAAGCACGTGTCACCATTGGAGATGACTGTTTTATCGGCCCTAATGTAAGCATCTACACGGCCAGCCATAGTACAGACCCCGTGGAGCGCAACAGCCGTAGAGAGTGGGCAGAACCAGTCACCATTGGCAATAATGTATGGATTGGTGGCAGTGTGACCATCCTGCCTGGTGTGACAATTGGTGACAACGTGACCATAGGTGCAGGTAGTGTAGTGACGAAAGATATTCCTTCGAACTCCATTGCAGTAGGCAACCCCTGCAAAGTAGTAAAGACTATATGACACTACGTGAACTCATAAATTCAGTAGATTCTGAGCAGTACAGCGAATCAACGTTGTACCAGAAGCTACGTGAGACGAAGCCTGAGTATGGTTCCAATAGACGTATTCAGGTTAAGTTGGTAAATGGTGAGGTCGCTATTACCAACGTTCACGTCGGCTCGTTGGGCGATATTCTTACTTACCAGATTGATGTGGCTCCAGACCTGCAGGTTACGAAGATGCAACTGTTGGATGAAATCCTCAAAGAGATGGCATCGAACACCTTCAGCGATGAAGAACAGGCAGAGTTCTGGGATGACTTCGATAACCTGCAAAAAGCAAAGATCGTAAGATGACTGACTACGATTCCATATGGCGCACGCAAGATGAGATTTGAATGCCTAAATAATCGAAGTCATTGACCTTTGTCGCTTAGCAAGGCTAAGAACTTATCTGGCCAACAATAGAAAAAACTATTCACGTTATTCATTTATTCACATGTACAGGAAGGATTTGGCAAAATAAGCTTTGTAGGAAGAGTAGTTAGTATTAAATTATATATATTATATATTATATTATAATATAATATATAATATATATAATTCTTCATTCTTCAACAAACAGATTACAAAAACCTTCTTGTACATGTGAATAAATGAATAGTGTGAATAAACAGCTCAGACTGATCAAAACAGAAGTATAACTTCTGAATGGCAAAAGCGTAACTTCTGGGCATCAGAAGTTACGCTTCTATATACTAAAAGTATTTACTAAATCGACAGCGTTGCCGTAGGCAGATCGCTCTTAATAGTAACCTTCGTTTTACCTTTCTTGATGGTACTGCGGACTACCAGTAGGGCACGTCCTTTCCACGTGGTGACACGGGGTGAGGTCTTAGGCTCGCGATCTGTGAGATCGGCTGTGGCAAAAGCCATCAGGCGGCCTTGGCCCTGGACGATAGCCTCACAGGGGATAGCGGCATCAGGACATACACGGCCCTGAGCATCAACCACCTCGACAGTGACGTAAACAAGGTCCTGACCATCAGCCTTGAGTGCAGGCTTGTCGGCAGTGAGACGCAGCCGAGCAGGCTCTCCGGCCGTGCTCAGCGTGACGCTCTTACCTCCTGCCTCAGCACGCAGTGTTCCTGCCTCGTAGGGCACTGTAAAGACTGCCTTATACTCTGTTTCCTCGCTCACTGCCTTAGTACCAATCAGTTTGTCATTAAGATACAGTTTCACTTCTGGCGCCTTGGTGTAAACTTCGACCTCGATGGGCTTACCTTCCCATCCCTGCCATGTCCAACTCTCCCAAGTGGGCCATACGCTCCAGGATGTCATGTTTATCTTGCCACGGTAGCCATCGGGCTCTTTTACGGCCATGTACAAATCCTTAGAATCGCTCCACAACATCTCGCGATAATGACTGATGGGTTTGCGCCAACCAGTGATATCCACATCGCCACAATAGGCTCCATGCCACTCGGGCACACCACCTTCGCGCCAGCTTTCGCCAGGTGTCTCGCCATCGTAATAGTTACGACCGATACCCGACTCGCCAAGGTAGTCGAGACCTGTCCATACCATGTCGCCCATAACGTATGGATTGTCGCGAACCACTTTCCAGTTCTTGAAAGCATCGCGCGGAAAGCTCTCGGTCTGCCACATCACACGTTTGGGATTGCGCTGATGATCGCTGGCATGCTTATGAATCATATAATTATAACCACCGATATCGAGTACATCGAAGTGTGGATCGTATATTTCCCAATCACTGTCCCAAGCACACAGAGCCTCAGTTACTGGACGTGTAGAATCGTATTTCAGTATAGCCTGCTTCAACAGTTTTGCAGTATGTACCACGCGGATATCCTTGCGCTCTATTACCTCGTTGCCGATGCTCCAACAAATGATGCTGGGATGGTTGCGGTCGCGCACTACCATCGCACGGACATCCTCCTGATAGCAAGAATCAATCAGCGTAGAATAGTCGTAGGGTTTCTTGGCTGTGCGCCAGCCATCGAAGGCTTCGCCGATGACCAGCATACCGATAGAGTCGCAGGCATCTAAGAAGGCACGTGTGGTAGGATTGTGCGAGGTGCGGATGAGGTTAAAGCCTGCATCCTTCATCAGACGCACCTTACGAATCTCTGCAGCATCGAAGGCCATAGCACCCAGCACACCATCGTCATGATGCACGCAGGCACCATTGAGGAGCAGAGGCTTGCCATTGAGCACAAAGCCCTTCTCGGCAGAATACTCTATGGTACGGATGCCATATGTAACGGGCAGCACATCGCCCTCGGCCTCGATAGTAGTATGGTATAGGTAAGGATCATCAGGCGACCACAGGTGAGGGTTCTCTACATGCAGCGTCTTCGAAACAGGTTTGCGCGAGCCATCTTTCATCACAACCTCGGCCTTGATGTTTACGGTATGGATATCGGGCGTTGTAACGCATAGGCTCTCTCTGTCGATGTACTGCTTTCCTTTTGTCACCAGCCACACGTGGCGATAGATGCCCGAGCCAGTGTACCAACGACAGTTGGGCAGCTCTGAGTTATCAACCTTTACCAGCACCTCATTCTGGCGCTTGTCTTTGTGCAAGTAAGGTGTAATATCGACGGTGAATGGCGTGTAGCCATAGGCATGCTGACCAGCTTTGACCTTCGGTCGAGCCTGCTCACACTCGGCTGAGCTGATGTGATCATCGCTCTGCTCTCGCTCAATCACAGCCTTGTGTCCGTTGATAAACACCTCGGCCTTCTGATACACACCCTCAAAGTGCAGTTCTACCGTCTCGCCCTTGGGGGTGGCAAACATCTTGCGATACTCGCCCTTACCACCTGGATACCAACCACCATCGGTGCCATTGGTTGCTTCGGCTGTGGGATCAGAAGCATACGATATAGCCCAATCGTGGGGCAGATCTACACTGATGGTCTTACCCTCGTGGGTAAACTTCCATCCATTATCGAACAGCTGGCGCTGTGTTTGTGCCGAAGCACCAAAAGCCATGAGCCAAAGCCCCAAGGCAAGAAAAATGTTCCTTTTCATATATTTTATGGTCATTGTTACTAATTTTGGGCACAAAGATACGTCTTTTTATTGATAAAAACGACATATAAGAGAAAAATGTACCCAAAATTCTTTACTGACCAGTAGCCTGCTTGTATTCCAGAAGCTTATTCTGGTAGTCGGCGAAGGCATCAGTATGCTTGTCAAGCGACTGCTGGTAGAGTAGCTGGGCTTCAAGCAGGTCGCTCATCTTCGAGGTGCCGGCACGATAGTAATTGCGGTTCAGTCGCAGATTCTCGGTGGCTTGTTCGATGCTACGTTCCGCCAACAGCAGCTGCTGAAAGCTCTCCTCTACCCCATTCCACGCGTTCTGCATACGGATCATGAGCAGTTGAGTATGATCCTCCAGTTGATCAACGGCTTTCTGGTGCTCTATCTTCTTGCGCTTGACGGCATGCGAGCCGCCCCACCAATCGCTGATGGGCACACTAACGGTGGCGAACACCATCCCGAACGAGTGGTTGTTTTCCAACAGATTATGGTAGTTGTAGCCAGCACCCACAGCAACGGTCGGCAGATTCTGACCTACAGCCAGTTTCTTCTGCAGATTGGCAGCCTCGACCTGCTTTTGCAGGAGTTGATACTCCTGCAAACATTGAACATTGAACATTCTTGCGTCCCGTTGGTAGCAAGCGTCCTTCGGCCGAGCGGAACTTTGAACTTTTTCAGACAAGCCTGTTTGGAAGGAAATGGTGAACGACGTGTCGCGAAGCCCGCAGTATTGCGACAACAGCAGACGCACGATAGAGATGCCATTCTGCAACTTCAGGCGCTGGCTTTGGATATCGTTCTGGCGCAACTGTACCTGCAGCAGATCGTTGCGCATAGCCACACCAGCACGCACAGCTACATCCACATCTTTATAGATATCGCGCAACAGGGTATCGACAGCCTCAACAGTCTTCATCTTCTCCTGTAGCGAGACCAACTGCCAGAAATACTGTTCGGCAGTCTTCTCAACCTCGTTCTCCGAGAGCTGTAACTGCAAACGGCTGACATCCTCGCCCACCTTGGCAAGTTTGTTGCCATTGATAATCTGTCCGCCAGCAAATACCGGCTGTACAGCCATCAGCGAGCCGATGGTACCATTTTTCATCATCGAGATACTGACGGGATTGCCCAAGGCTGCGAGTGCTTCAGCAGGCAAAGATGCAGCCAACGAGGTGGCTAATGAAGACGGAATGAATTCAGAGGGATTCATGGTGGTTTGCGCCATACCCTTATTGGCATTAAACCACAGGCCTGTGCCACTCACGCTGGGGAAATACTTGGTAAACGCTTCCTTACGCTGCTGCTTGGCAGCCTCAACTCCGTAGCGGGCACTGCGCACGGCAAAGTTGTTTTGCAGAGCAGAATCCTTTATCTGCTGCAGCGTGAATACACGCTGAGCAGATAAAGGCAAAAAGGTAAAAAGGTTAAAAAGTAAAACACCTAATACCTTACATTTGCACCTTGCTTCTATTTTAATCATCTGTCTCATATTTTTTACCTTTTTACTCTTTTACTTTTTTTCCTTTTTCAAACTTACCTTCCAATAAACTACCGGCAACATGGTGACTACCATGATGAGCGAGCCGATGCCACCCGCAAAGATGGTTACACCCACGGGCATCCAGAACGAACTCTGGGCGATAATCATCGGCACCACACCAACGGCAGTGGTTGCCGTGGTGAGGAAGATAGGCACCATGCGACGCTTACCAGCATCGTAGGCCGCCTGCTTAACAGGCACACCTTTCTTAATCAGGTCGTTGGCATGCTCGAAGATAAGAATCTCATTACGCATAATCATTCCCATCAGCGTGATAAGTCCGAAGATGGAGGTCAGTCCCAAAGCACGGTCCATCAGTCCAAGCCCAATCAGCGCGCCAGGCGTCATCAGTCCCAAGGCTGCCATACAAACGGTGGTGATGCCGTACTTCTTGAAGTTGAACAACAGGAAGAAAAACACGATGACCATCGCAATGATGATGCCACCATAGATCTGCGGCATAGCCTCGTCGCCATATTCTATCTCGCCACCCACCTCGGCACGGACGCCCTGTGGCAGCTTAATATCCTCGTTCATAATACGGGCAATCTCCTTCTCTACAGGTGCCGTAAACACCCCCTGCGCAAACTGGGCAGTAACGGTGATACAACGCTCGCCACCACGATGCATGATGCGACTCTCGCTCCACTTGGGCTGTACCTTGGCTATCTGGCGCAGAGGTACTGTGGAATTGGTGCTATGCAGGCCGCCCGACACCAGCGAAGCCGGCGAAGCGATGCCCAGGTTAGCCACATCCGAGAAGGTCATATCGGTATCGTCTTTTACGACGATAGGCAGTTCGTAGTTGCCCTCCCAGATCTGCCCCACACGCAAGTCGCTTGAAGTGGCACTCAATGCCAACTGGGCGGTAGTACGGGTGATGCCCAACTGCGCCGAAGTTACGGGATCGAGTTCGACGTTGATGATGGGGTACGGCTGCAGATAGTCGGTATGTACCCACTCCAGTTCAGGCATCTTTCGCATGCGTTCCATCAGTCGTTCTGCTACCACATGCAACGAGTCGAGATTGTCGCCATAGAAGCGATACTCCAGTTCGTTCACCTCCAGATAGTCCAGACGCTTGAACTTGACGTAGGCATTGGGGAACGCCTCGCTCAGCTGTGGCTGATATTGCGCCAAGAGGGCGAGCGTAGCCTTATCACTCTTGGTATTGACAATGAACTGGGCATAGTTATTACCAGCCATCTGGGGAGCATAGGCATCCATGAATCGTGGTGACGAGCAGCCGATGAAACCTGTGATACTCGTGATGCGTTCATCCTTTTCAAGCACATGTTGTACTGAATCGGCTATAACCTCAGTCTCGGCCAAACCCTTGCCTTCGGGCAGGAATATCTCTACGGCAAACTGATCGCGATCGGCGTATGGGAACAGACGAATCTTCAGTGTGGGAGCAATCAACGTAGAGAGCAGAATCACACCAATACCACCCCAAATCGTCAACCACGGATGGGCGAAAGTAAAATCAAGAACATTATTATAAGTGCTTTGAACCCAATTAGTTATCGCATTCCCATCAACGCTCACTTTATCCGGTTTGATAATACGTGTCTCTAAGAACGGGATCACCGTCACAGCCAGCACCAGCGACACCATGAGGTTGATGGTGATGGTAACGGGGAAGTCCTCCAGACAGTCGTGGAACATGCCCTTCATCGTTATCAGGAACGGATAGAAAATGGCGCAGATACAGATAGTGGCCAGCAGCATGGGCATGAAGTACTGACGTGCCGACTCGATGGCAGCATCGTGAGGTTTAAAGCCTTTACCCAAGTACTCCAGATAGCCATCGATGACCACAATCGAGTTATCGACAATCATTCCCAATACCACAATGAGTGCAGCCAGCGTTACGATGTTGAGCTCGATGCCCATCATATACATGATAGCCACACTGACGAAGGTACTCAGCGGGATGGTGATAGCCGACACAACGGCCGAACGCAAGGGGAACAGCACCATCATGACCAGGATAATGATAGCCATAGAGATGAGCAGGTCGCGTAGGAAATCGCTCACACTCATAGCCACCACTTTGGGTTTATCAGCAATACGAGTCACCTTTACATCCTCAGGCAGTTCGTTCTGACAGAACTCCTTCAGTACTTTATCAACCTGCTCGCCATACTGCACCACATTATTGCCAGGCGTCATCTCCATCGACAGCAGCACGCAAGGATGGCCGTCCTGTTCGATACGACTCGACATGGGTTCGTACTCGCGCACCACACGCGCCACATCGCGAACACGCGCCACCTTGCCCGTTGCCGGGTCGCTGAAGATAATCTGGTTGGCAATCTCCTCCTCGCTATTCTCCTGAACCTCAACGTGGATAGGTATCTGCTGGTCGTCGTCGCTGATAGCGCCGCTCATGGTGGTGATGCCTTGGGCCTGTAAGCGTGAGAAGAGCATCTGCTGACCAATGCCATAGGCCTGCAGGCGCTGGCGATCGATATAGAGCGATATCTGCTCTTTCTGTTCGCCAAACAGTTTCACGTTGGCTACCGAGGGGATACGGCGCAGACGATCGCTCAGGTCGTCGCTGTACTGTTTCAGTTCGCGGTAGCTACGCTGGTCGCTCTCAATGGCGATGAGCAGTGCCGAAGTGTTACCAAAGTCATCGTTCACCACGATGGCCAGCACACCACTGGGCAGCTGTGCCTTAAAGCCGTTCAATCCGTGTTTGATTTTGCTCCACACCTCGTCCTTGTTGTTCACATCATCGTTCAGTTTCACCATCACGATACACATGCCATTCTGACTCTGCGTGGTGGTTTTAACACGGTTCACCTCGCCATAAGTAAACAGATAGCGTTCCAGCGGACGGGCCACCTGCTGTTCAACCTCCTCGCTGGTGGCACCAGGATACACAGCCACAACCACCCCTTGACGGATGGTGGCATGGGGGAATTCGTCCTTCGGCATGATGTACATGCCGTAGATGCCCATCACAAACAGGATACCCACGATGAGCAATGATATCGAGTAATGCTCCAAAGGCCATCGGAGCCAGTTCACGTTCTTCATTTACAATTTAACAATTTACCATTTACCATTTAGTACACCACCTTGGTGTTTTCACTCAGTTTCTGATAGCCCTCGGTCACCACACGATTACCATCGCTGATGCCAGTAGTCACCACGATGCGATTGCCAGCTGTCTCACCAGTAGTTACCGTCGTGCGATGAGCCGTACTATCGCCAGCTACCGTCCATACGAACAGCGTGCCGTCGGCCTTGCGCTGCACAGCCGTTACAGGTACCGAAAGCTTCTCGCTCTGCACTTCGCTCTTCTCACTTCCAAAAGAAACCGAAGCCACCATACCTGGCAGCAGCTTACGTTCGCCATTAGCCACCAGAATACGGATATCATAGGTATGCGTGAGCGCATCGGCCTGCACACCTTTCTCTATGCGGCCACCAGTAAAACCGCCATTCACAGCCTCGACCTTAATCTTAGAAGAGGTGTTGGCACCAATGCCACTGATTTCGGCCTCGGGGATGGCTACCTTAACCTTTACGGACGATATGTCGAGAATGCTGACTACCGCCTGCGAAGGCAATGCCGTCTCGCCAGCACCAACCAAGCGCTTGCCTACGATACCACTCACAGGAGCCACCAGTCGGCAATCGGCGAGGTTCTTACGTGCCACCTCTAATTGCGACTTGGCCTGAGCCACCTTGCTCTGTATCTCAACCCACTGCACCTCGGGCAGCGATCCGTTGTCGTGCAGCATCTTGTAACGCTCCAAGGCATCGTTGGCCTGCGTCATCTGTGCCTCAGCACCATTTAATAGGTTACGCGCCTGCGTATCGTCCATCTCGGCTATCAACTGCCCCTTAGCTACCGACTGGCCTTCGTTCACCAGCATACGCTTGATAACGCCCATGCCTGTAAAACTAACAGCGGTAGCCTCGCACTCTTCTACCATACCCACGTATGTTTGACCGCCCAGACTTCGGGCTGTCGACACCACTTCTGTCATCACTCTCGTAGGAGCCTTTGCACTCTGCTCCTTCTTACTTGTGCAGCTGCTTACCACAATCACCGAAAGCAGCATCAAAATACTCTTCTTCATAACAACATGTAAAATTTGGGGGCAAAGATAGTGCAAAATCAACCATTATCTATGTTCTATTTCGCCACATTTATTATCAAATCAGCCTTCAGCGTCCAAATAGAACATAAAAAACGCTAAATAAAACACCAACTATGCGAAATAATGACTATTTTTGCCACATGAAACAGCAAGAAGAAATTACCATTCAGTCATTGGCTAACAATGAGGACATACAGATTGGCTATTCGGACAACGAGATAGTCATTGTTGACGGTATTCAGCAATTCACACAGTTAAACGCTGCTCATGTGGCCATGAATGCCATTGTTATCTGCACCAGCGGCAAAGCACAGGCGCAGATGAACGGCAGGCAGATGGAGCTGCATAGGAACCAGGTAGGCATCATACCGCAGAACGTGACGGTGACCGATGTGATGATCAGTCCCGACTTCGATCTGAAAGGCTTGTTTCTTACCAATCGTATCCTACGCAGTTTTCTGAACGAGAAAATCAGCGTTTGGAACGACATGATGTATATCCATCGCCAGCATATCGTAACGATGGACGAGGATGAGATACTCTTCTACACCCACTTCTACGACATGATAATATTGGCCATCGAACGAGGCAAGGAGAATCCGTATCACACTGAAATCATCCAGGCCTTGCTCCGTTCGGCCATCCTCGGTCTTTGCGGTGCCATGAAGTGGATGCTATCAGCCGAAAACCAATTATCAATTGCCGATAATCAATTATCAACTGGGAAAAGTCACTTCCAGCGGTTTCTCGACTTGCTAAACTCTACCGACGTAAAACGTCGCACGGTAGAGGCCTATGCCAACGAGCTCTGCATCTCACCCAAATACCTCACGGCTATCTGCAAAAAGAATTCTGGAAAAACAGCCAACGACTGGATTACGGAACAGGTATTAGAGGACATACGCTATTACCTCAAGCAGACCGATCTCAGCATCAAGCAGATTTGCGACCAGTTGGGATTCCCTAACCCATCGTTCTTCGGCAAATATGTCAAGGACCACTTCGGCATGACTCCTATCATGTTCAGGAATAGCTGAAGCAGTCCTTGATAAACTATTATTCAATAACCGACATTCTCATTTCAATATCATCTACAGGTCTGTCGGCACGTCCTGTAGCTGCACTTTGAATCATTTCAACCACATCGAGACCTTCCTCTACCTCGCCAAATACGGTATATTGCCCGTCAAGATGGGGCGTGCCGCCAACAGTAGAGTAGATTTTCATCTGTTCATCAGTCAACCCCAACTTCCCTACTTTGCTTTCTGCTTCTGCAACCAGTTTGTCCTGCAGTTCCTGAAGTCCTTCACGATTCCTGTCACGGCGCATCTGCATAATCTCTGCACGATGCTCGGCAGCCAGCGCATTAAAGACATCCTGCACTTTCTGCATTCTCAGCTGCTTGGCGAACTGACGAAGCTGACCCTCGTTGTACACATCGCCCCAGACAATATAGAACTGCGAACCGCTACTACGGCGCTCCGGATTCACCTCGTCGCCCTGACGTGCTGCAGCCAATGCCCCACGCTTATGCAATAAGCCATCCTTTATCTCTGCTTCGAGGGTGTAGTCAGGACCACCAACGCCCAGCATCTTGCCTGCAGGTGCGCCTTTGGAATCAGGATCACCACCCTGAATCATAAAGTTCTTAATCACACGATGGAACAAGGTACCATCATAATAACCATCCTTCGCCAACTTCATGAAATTGTCGCGATGGATGGGAGTCTCGTCGTACAGGCGAACCACGATGTCCCCCAGCGAGGTCTGAATCTTTACTTTTGTCATAAACTATCTTATAATTACTTTGATGAATACAATTTGGCAACCAAGGCACCACTGATGTTATGCCATACGCTGAACACGGCGCCAGGGATGGTGGCTAAAGGATAGGCTGCGAAATGCAATACTGCCAATGATGATGCAAGTCCGGAGTTCTGCATACCCACCTCGACGCTGAGCGCCACACACTTGGGTTTCGCCAGATGCAGCAGGCGACCAGTCAGGAAACCGATGCAAAGCCCCAGGAGATTATGAATCATCACCACCGCCATCACCAGCAGACCAGCCACCATCAGACGGTCGGCATTATGCGATACGATAATACCCACCAGCAGCGCTATCACTATCGACGAAAACGCAGGCAGATAAGGTTTCACACGTCTGGTCAGATCAGGAAGGAAACGCTGGCAAAGCAGTCCGCACACGATGGGAGCAATGACTACATAGACGATACTCATAAGCATGCCCAGTGTATCCACATCGACCATCGTTCCTGCCATCAGCCAAACCAGAAGCGGCGTCAACAGGGGTGCCAGCAGCGTTGAGGCAGCTGTCATGCCTACAGAGAGCGCCAAGTCGCCTTTTGCCAGAAAGGTAATGACATTGGATGCTGTGCCACCAGGGCAACAGCCTACCAGAATGACACCGATAGCCAACTCCTCGGGCAGCGAGAAAGCCCACGTAAGTGCGAGAGCCAGCAGAGGCATCACCGTGAACTGTGTCAAACAACCGATGAGTATATCCCTGGGGCGACTCAACACTACCTTAAAATCCTGCATAGTAAGTGTCAATCCCATTCCAAACATGATGACACCCAACATAGGATTAATGACCCACGTGCCGATCCATGAGAGCGAAACTGGTGCCATCAGCGCCACTGCTGCCACAAGCAGCACCATCACTCCCATCCATCGGGCTATAAAATCACATATTTTTCCCAGTTCTCCTGACTGTATTTCCATTACATATTATTTTTCAATTACTGCGAAGAGGCTGAAAGTGGAATCCACATCCAGAACACAGAGCCTTTTCCCTTTCCTTCAGAAATCACGCCGATATCGCCGTGACAGGCATCTGTGAAGGCCTTACAGATAGAAAGACCGAGACCTGTACCCTGCACAAAATCATCGACTTTGAAGAAACGATCGAATATCCTGGGCTGAGACTCTGGTACAATACCATCACCCGTATCTTCACAGTACACATACAAACCCTCAAGCTGTTTGCCCCCGACGGTTCTGGTCTCCGTACGGTAGCCCAACTTGATATGCCCCTGATGGGTATATTTCACGGCATTGGTCACAAAGTTGGTGATGACCTGCGACACACGGTCGACATCTACCTTGATAGGAAGTGCGGCATAAGGATTATCCTTAACGAACTCCACACCAGGCTCCTGCACTCTGGGGCGCAACGACTCAAACAACTCATTAAACGCCTTGGAGAAATCCACTTCAACAGGCTTGATATCCATCTGTCCCAACTCCAGCGAAGAGGCTGTCAGTATATCGTTGATCAATCGCAGCAGCATGTCGCAGTTATTCTTGACAATCTGGATGACTTCCTTTTTCTCTTCCTCCCCTGTCAGCGACGACAGCACTTCTGTGAAGCCCACAATCGCATTGATAGGAGTACGTATCTCATGCGTCATATTCGCCAGGAACAGACTTTTCATCTGCCCTGACTCCTTGGCACGCATCGTCTCTTTGCGCAGCTGATCCTGCTTGCACATCAAGTCGTTGATGTTTCGCCACACGCCGAATGCTCCCAACAGCTTTCCATGCTCGTCGAATTCCGGGATACAGTTAATCTGCACCCACTGATTCTCAGTGGAGCTCTGCGTCACTACAGGATACATCTGACCTACATATACCAATGGTTTCTTCAGGACCTCCGAGGGGTTCGACAGGGCCTTGACAAACTCATGCTCCTGATCCACGAATATCTTCTGCATCTGTCGCAGGTTGAACGAACGCGCCACAGTGTTCAGACCATTATAGAACTCCAGAGTATCACGCTCCAGACTGATGCGCCACGTCTGCATCTTCGATGCCTCGAGCATATAGCGCAACTCGGCCTCGTAGTTCTTGATGGCCTCGTTCATCTTCTTCATTCTGGCATCGTTCTCCATCACGTTGAGATACATGTTACGTTCCTCAGTCACGTCGTTGGCCGTCACGGAGATATACATCAGTTTATCGTTCTCATCGTAGATGGGGTGAACACTTATTTCCAGAAAAACACGCATATTGCGCTCAGGAACGATACTCAACGAGCAGGCCCAATAGTCTTCTGGATGCACACGATCCAGCACCTCGTTGAAAGGCATCATATCAAAGAGGTTCACCTTCGAGAAGAACTCATCGCTCGTATCGCTATCGAAATGACAGATCTTACGCATGATCCGGTTGGCATCGATAAGCCAGCCTTCGGGCGAATAGAACGACATGCCGATGATGGAATTCTCGAAGATCGATTTGTATCGCTCCGACAGCTGCTCCACCTCGCGTTCCTTCTGCTTCACCTCCGTTTCATCCGTAAGCGTGGCAATGATGTTCACAGGCTTTCCGTCTTCATATTCGGCAATAGCACGACCATACATATCGTGCCAGTCAGGCTTACCTTTTCCTGTATAGTTGTAGTCCCAGCGATAATGACAATCGGCCACCTTATCGGTGCCGTTGCTCAGGCGTTCTATGAAGGTACGGAACTTGTCACGGTCGTCAGGATGGATATAAGTATAACATTCCTCTATACCCACATTATTGCCGAACATCGCCTTACCATGCAGGTCGTACACAATATTGTCCTTCAAGTCAAGACACATCACGTGGTTGCCGCTGATAGTAAGCGCCATCATCATGACCTGCTGCTCGTCAAACATGATATTCATCTTCATACCTTAAATTACATTGTTCCTATACCCTTTTCTTTTCAATCTCAGAGGCTGTGCAAGGTATCGACACCCATACACTCGTGCCCTTACCGTAGTCAGACTGTATCTCGATGGTACCACCCATCTGCTTGGTCAGCAGCTGAGCGATAGGCAGGTCGAGGCCAGAGCCAATCAGTTCGCCATTCGCATTACGTGCGAAGTTATGATCGAAGATGTGGGGCGCAACCTCTTCCGTAAATCCAGAGCCTGTATCTTCAATGCGGATTGTCAGTTCGCCACGATGATACTCGTAGCTGACAGTAATCGAGCCGTGCTCAGTCATGACACAGGCAAAATAGCATAGACGCTGGATGACCATCGCCAAATGACTGCTATCTATATCAACTACCAGTTTGTTGTAGGGCTGCACCACGACAGGCTGCACACCAGGCTTGATGCTCGACAGCGCATTCTGGCAATACCCTTCAAAGTTAAAGGCAAAATCCACAGGCACCTTCTTATATTCCTCCATATTGGCCTCCAGTCGGGAGATGTAAAGGATATCGTTCACCACCAGCAGCAGCTCGTTGGTACTATTCTTAATCTGGTCGATAAAGAAAGGCTCGTCGCTCTGGTCATGATCGCCGGTAAAGAGCCCAGCATAGCCAATGATGTTATTCAGCGGTGTACGTATCTCGTAGCTCATATTCGTCAGGAAGGCCTGCTTCAGCACCTCCGTCTCCTGCGCCTTCTTCGTTTCTACAGCCAATCGCTGCTCCGTTTCCACCACATCGGTAATGTCACGATACGTGCCGAAGTAACGCTCCACCTCTCCCTTTTCATTCAGCATAGGCACCATATTGAAGAGCAGCCATATCTGTCGGCCCTTCTTGTCGCGTATCTCAATCTCAATGGCCTGCACAATGCCGCGTGTAGTCAGGTGGTCCATCCTGTTCAGCACACTGTTTACCGTTCTGCGGAAACGTGGTGTAGCCAGACGGATACAGCGCAACTGCGACATACATAGCCTCTTTTTCGACTCACGGTTGATGAGTTCGAACGTATAAGAGTGAGGATAATAGTTCACCAGTTGCACACCGCTCACGCTCAGGGCATAATCGATGTTGGCGATATACTGCTTGATACTGTCGGTACCCTGCTGGAGTTGCTTCAGACCGTTCTGCAGGCGATGGTATGAGTTCACCATCTCCGAGATGTCGTGTCCCGACATATAGACACCCTCCAGCTCCCCCTCGTCGTTGCGGATGGGGTTGATGGTCGATTCATAATACATCTTACCTGTCAGTCCGAACTCCTCCAAACGGTATTCTGGCAGACCGAAGTCGCGGAAATCAATAATACTGCCTGTCAGCGTATTCGTCATCTCATTCAGCGGTATCTGACTGTAGAAGGGGTTGTTCTTCAGGAGGAAGCTGCCATCGAGCACCTGCTCACGGCTTTTCACGTTAAAAGACTTACAAGCACGCTCGTTCAGGTCGGTCAGCACGCCGTTCTTGTCGTAGTACAGCATATCGAGCAGCGACGAGTTGAATATTGTGTGGTAACGCGCCAGCAACTCATTGATCTTCTGCTGTCGTTGATACTCCTCAGTCACATCGTGCTGAATAGCCATCAACGAGGTAGGCAGTCCGTCGTCGCCTCGGCTCATCACCGAGAAAGATATCTCGTAATGTCTGCAGTCCGATTCCTTATCCGCCCTACTGCGTGCACTCACCTTGCCCGTATCCATCTTGCCTTCACAAATGGCGAAGACCACATCACGCATATGATCCACGTCGTCACGATGGAAAAACAGCGCAAAATCGGCAGGGTTATATTCACGCTCATAGTTACCTGCTTCCGACAGGTAACAAAGATGACGCGACGCAGTATCGTAAAACCACAGACGCAGCTTACTGGTTTTCATGATAAGAGCCAGACGGGCCTTCTGTTTCATATTGCCAATTTCTTCACTCATTAGCTATGTAATAGCAGTTTTTAGTCTTACATTTACTGCAAATATAGCTCAAATTCTGCACATATTGCCAAGTTGAGTTCATTTTTAAGTTTTATTTGCATTTCCTATTTTCAAAACATTTGGATGTTTGGAGTATTTTGTCTATTTTTGCAGCAGAACAAACAAACATCGTTGTATGACAGATAAAAACAGAAAGGTACTCGACCAGATCAAAGCAGTTGCACGTGAGTCTGCCCCCAAAGGCAGTCTGGTCATTCTGTTTGGTTCCAGAGCGAGAGGCGAAGCAAAAAGAGGTTCCGATTGGGATATACTGATTGTTCTTCCCAAGAGCCGCCTGGAACAGAGCGATTACGATGATGTCAGTTTCCCCTTTGTTGAGTTAGGTTGGAAACTCAACGAGCAAATCAACCCCGTTATGTACACCAAAGCCGAATGGGAAGCCAGCAGCATTACCCCATTTTACGATAATGTGGTACGTGATGGCATAAACCTTATATAGTATATGGCTAAGGATAATAATTCAGCAGAAAAGATTGCAAACAACATGACTTCATCGATGTTGATTCATCCAGGTGAGATGATTAAGGATGAGATTATGGCGCGCGGCCTTACCCAAAAGGATTTGGCCCAGCAGATGGGAGTATCATATACAGTGTTTAACGAGATATTGAATGGTAAGCGACCTGTTACAACAGAGTATGCCCTTTTGCTGGAGGCTGCACTTGGTACAGATGCCAATATCTGGCTTGGCTTGCAGGCAGACTACAACATGCAGAAGATGAAGCAGGACAAATCATTCATGTCTCGCTTGGAAAAAATTCGCAAGATCGCAGCTATTTTTTAACCCTCAGTATATAGCTTATCTTTCTCGAAGGTGATGCCTTCGTAGAGTTCTTGTTTGCCTTCGTAGCTTTGGGGAAGGAAGTGGAGGCGGATGCCAGTAAGGATTTTGAGTTACTATAATTCTTCGAATGGAACAATCTCATAGAGATGCTCCAAGAAATAATCTACAGCATCACGGAGGGGAGTCAGATCGTTTTTAACCACATCCCACACCATATTATTATTTATATCGAAATAACCATGGGCTATGTGGTCGCGCATACCTTTTACAGCCTTCCAAGGAATTTCAGGACGAGCAGTCAACAATTGTCCTTGCGTTCGCTCGTCAATACGTTTAAATCCTTCGCCAATTGCCTCAATCAGCATGCAATCTGCTGCTAAGGTCTTAGCCCCTTCTGGCGAAGTAAGCATATCGTTGACATCACCAAACGGAGCATTCCACAACTCCAAGTTGCGGATTGATTCGCGGATCTGCTTTAGCGTATCCTCGACGATTCTAAGCTGCTGTAAAGATATCGATGCCATCGCGTTCTATTTGTTCGCGGAAGAATGGACGCAGGTTGTCGTGATCCTGAATCAGGTCGACTTTGCACCCCAAAAGTTCCTCTAAATACTGAGCAGCCAAAATGTAGTTGAAGAATTTGGCTGGCATGACTACAAATAGGTCAATATCGCTACCATCGTGATGATCGCCACGAGCCACAGAACCAAAAAGTCGCATGCTTACAATTCCGAACTGCTGCTGCAACTCAGACTTGTGCTCTCGTAACAGAGCGATGTACTCTTGCGACGTTTTCATTTTTACTGCCTCTATTAATATTTATCACCGCAAAGATAAGGAGAATAATCGAAAGTTCCAAACTTTTCTGCAAATTTTTGATTTATAATCATTCCTCTGTATAGAGTTTGTCTTTCTCGAAGGTGATGCCTTCGTAGAGTTCTTGGTGGCCTTCGTAGCTTTCGGGGAGGAAATGGAGGCGGACGCCACGGATATGCTTTTTGGCCTTAAAATCTTTGAGATTGTCAACCTTCTCGCTTTCAATCTCGAGTTTCATCATGCCCCAGTCTGGCAGACGAACACGATCGCCCTCACGCAAATGTGAATTGACAACTGCGGCAACACTCGATAAGACGCCAAGTACATTGGATGTATGGGTACCCATGCGCTGGGCAGTTTCCTTGATGAGCTGTTTGCTATCTACGGTATGATAGTGGTGGAGCCTGGGCGATATCAGTCAGCTGTTAGCCAACCGCTATGCCAACTTCGACCCAGAAACACCCTTCCAAAAGATAGGCAACGCCTTGAACGATGTGCAGTTCAACTTTAAGAGTAAATGCAAAACCAACCACATAGAATACTGGTTGATTGAGAAATAAAGCAAAGAGGATATGCCTGATACTCAGACATATCCTCTGTTTTAATTAAAGTGGAGCTGGAGGGAGTCGAACCCTCGTCCGCACAAGGAAACCATACGCTTTCTACACGCTTATCTTGGCCTTCATTTTCGAGCTGCAGCAAGACCCAAGCCACCAACTGCAACCTTATCTCCTAAAGCTTCATCCCTGCATCGGAGCCTACATGGACTATTTCCGATTTAACCTGCGCCGCTTGATCTCTGGATTCGGAACCACATCCTCGGAGCGACGTCTCGTTCCTCTACCTTGTAAAGGAATAAAGCCAGTAATCTACTATACTTCGATTAGGCAGCGAGAGCATACTCATTGTTGCCAATTATAATTTCCTTGACTCAGATTATGGAGGGAACCAAAGAAGCCTCCGCGTGCTTACGTACCATTTCATCTCGCCGTCAAATCCAGTCAACCCCAAGATGAAAATCGTCGTAACGAGAAACGCTCGCTTGCGATTTCGCCTGCAAAGATAGCACTTTTTCCGCTACAAACAATATTTTTAGCCATAAATTTAGTATTTTTGCCCTCAAAAAACAATAAAAAGCGCCACAAATAGTTATTATAATAAATATGTACGTATAAAATAAACTCAACGATATGAAGAAGTTATTTGCACTCATTATACCACTCATGCTGGCAGCTACAGCCAGCTGGGCACAATCGGGCATGACCGACAATCAGGTGATGGACTACGTCATTGAGCAGAATACCAGAGGTAAGTCGCGTCAGGAGATTGTCACCCAACTCATGCAGCGTGGCGTTACCATCGACCAGATACGCCGCATCCAGAAGAAGTATCAGAAGCAGGTAAATAACGGTACATTGGGAGGCAAGGATATCACAGCCGGTTCGAAGGATGTGAAGAGTCGCATGCGCGAATCGAACAGCGAGAAGCGCGAAGAACAAAAGGCGCTCGACAAGAAAAACGCCTCGCAGTTCAGAATTAAAGACACCAAAAAGAATAATCAGATACAGAAGCATACATACGACGAATATGATGCCGACTATATGGAGATGGACGATGCTATCGACTTTATGATGCCCGACTCTCTCAAATACTTCTACGAGAAAGAAAAGCCAGAGAAGCGCAAGATATTTGGTCACGACGTGTTCAACAACAAGAATCTGACCTTCGAAAGCAGCATGAATCTTGCCACACCACAGAACTACCGGCTGGGACCTGGCGATGTGGTAAATATCGACATCTGGGGCGCCTCGCAAGAGAGTGTCACAGAAACCATCTCGCCCGATGGCACCATCACCATCGACGGCATCGGACTCATACAATTGGGCGGGCTCTCAGTAAGCGCTGCCAAGGCCAAACTGAAACGTGTAATCGGGCCACGCTTTTTAGATTCGAAAATAGAGCTAACCCTTGGACAGACTCGAACCATCACCATCAGTGTGATGGGCGAGGTAAAGGTGCCTGGCACTTACACCATGTCGGCCTTTGCCTCTGTTTACAATGCCCTCTACATGGCTGGCGGACCTAACGAAATCGGTACTCTGCGAAACGTCAAAGTATTCAGAAACGGGCGATTGCTTTCAAACGTCGATGTCTACGATTTCCTGCTGAACGGCAAGTTGACAGGCGATGTTCGTCTGCAAGATAACGATGTAGTAACGGTAAGTCCATACGAAGCACTGGTAAACATCACTGGAAAGGTGAAACGCCCTATGTACTATGAAATGAAGCACAACGAGAGTGCAGCCACCCTACTCCGCTATGCAGGCGGATTTACTGGCGATGCCTATACCAAAGCTATACGTATCAATCGCAAAGCTGGTCAGCAATATTCCGTATTCAGTGTTGGCGAGTTCGATCTGAATACTTTCAAGCTAATGGACGAGGACTCCGTAAGCGTCGACTCGACCCTGGCCCGCTATCAGAATATGGTCGAGATTAAAGGTGCTGTATTCCGACCTGGCATGTATCAGGTAGGCGGACAGATTTCAACAGTCAAGGCATTGATCGAAGCTGCCGCAGGGCTTAAAGAAGGTGCAATCTCACAACACGCCGTAATGCATCGCATGAAGACAGACCGCACCCTCGAAGTGAAAAGCCTCGACATCAGAGGCATCCTCGAAGGCACCGTGCCCGATGTCGCCCTACAGAACGAAGACGTCATCTACATCGCCAGCTATCAGGAGCGAAACGAGCAGAAAACCGTTACCATCAATGGTGAGGTGGCCTATCCTGGCGTTTACAGATATGCAGAAAACGAAACCATCGAAGACCTGATTCTGCAGGCCGGAGGTCCTACTGAAGCAGCCTCACTGGTCAAGGTCGACGTAGCCCGTCGAATAGTCGACGCCAATGCCACAGAAGCCACCGACCTGATAGCCCAGAACTTCAGTTTCAAGCTGAATCCCGACTTCACCATCAGCGACCAGCCCGACTTCACCCTCCAGCCATACGACGAAGTATATGTACGCCGTTCGCCTAACTATACTGAACAGCAAAACATCACTATCGAAGGCGAAGTGCAGTTTGAAGGCATCTATGCCCTATCCGACAAGGGACAGCGACTGAGTGACGTCGTCCGTCTGGCTGGTGGTCTGACCAATCGGGCTTACACAGAAGGCGCCAAACTGCTACGTCTGATGACACAGGATGAGCGCGACATGATGGAAGTAATGCTTCGCACAGCCCAGCGCAACTCAGGCAAAGACTCTATCGACGTGAAAAAACTACTCACCAACGCCACCTATCCCGTTGGTATCGAGCTGGATAAAGCCCTGAAGAACCCAGGTAGCGATGACGACCCCATACTGCGCGAAGGCGATCGTATAGTAGTACCACGCTACGATGGCACCGTAAAGATTAACGGCGAGGTGCTCTATCCCAACACCGTACGATTCAAGGAGAATAAAGACGCCAAGTATTACATCAATCTGGCAGGTGGTACCACATCGACTGCCAAGAAGAGCCAGACCATCATTATCTATATGAACGGTATGGTGGCCAAAGCCGATCGTAAGCACAAGCCTCGCCCAGGCTGCCAGATAGTAGTACCCACCAAACGCGCCCGTCGCGGCTTAGGCCTCCAAGAGTGGCTTAGCATCGGCACCAGCGCCGCCTCTCTCGGCACCATGATAGCCACCATCGCAAACCTGACAAAGTAAAAGAAAGCGAAATGAGCCTATCAAGTAGCCAACAACGTTCTATCCTACTGAAGAAGAACATTATAGCGTCCTTTTTAATAAAAGGATGGTCGGCTCTTGTCCTATTACTCATGGTTCCTGCAACACTTCATTGCCTGGGTGTCTACAAGAATGGAATCTGGCTAACCATCAGCAGCATGTTGGTATGGATAGACAATATGGATGTAGGATTAGGCAATGGATTACGAAACAAAGTTGCAGAATATATGGCTCATGATGACACATATCGTACCAGGCGAATAATATCGTCGACCTTTGTCTTGTTAATATGTATTATCATCCCTATCCTGTTTGCTCTTATAGCTCTCATTCTTGCATGTGACACCTACAGTTTTTTCAACGTTTCACCCTCGATAGTTGACAATCTCGACCAAATACTGATAGTCACATTATTATTTGTTTGCACCTCTTTTGTTTTTAAATTGATAGGCAACATCTACATGGGACTTCAGTTGCCAGCCATCAGCAATCTGTTAATAGTCATTGGTCAGTCATTAGCCCTTATTGGCACTTATATTGTCTATTACAAAGGAAGTCATTCCTTAATGCAGATTGCCTTAGTCAACACTATTGCTCCTCTTGTTATCTATTTATTATCTATACCATATACATTCTACTATAAATACCCACAACTGCGTCCTTCGCTCAAGTTTGTTGATCTGACTGAAGCAAGAACTATTATCAAAACAGGATTGCATTTCTTTATCATTCAGATATCAGGGATTATACTGTTTGCAAGCTCCAATCTGCTCATCTCTAAGCTATTCTCACCTGACATGGTGACACCATATCAAATCACCTATCGCTATTTCAGCATCATGCTTGTTGTATTTACTGTCATATGCATGCCATTCTGGAATGCGACTACTGATGCCTATGAGAAAAAAGACATGCAATGGATACGACAGGCTACCAAGAAATTACGAATCATGCTGATAGGCATACTCATCGGTATGATTATCATGATACTCGTCTCGAAATACGTTTATGCCATATGGATTGGGCAGATAATAAGCATCGACCTCAATATGAGCATTATCATGGCTTGCTACATCTTTATTCTGATATACAGTATGCGTTACAGCTATTTTTTAAATGGTTTGGGTAAGTTACGCCTTCAATTGTATTTCTCAACAGGTGCAGCAATTGTTTTTATTCCATTAGCATATTTAGTAACATCGTTGACCCACAATATAATATGGTTTATTGCAGTCATGTGCTTTGTCAACATACCTGGTCTGATAGTAAACAGAATGCAATTCTGTAAGCTCATCAACCATAAAGCGAAAGGGATATGGGCATTATAACAAGTTCTCACAATAATCAAAATAAAGAAATGACTACAGATTCTAAGAAACAGCTAAGTGATATGAGTATCATCGATATGATCCGATTGATACTAAGCTATAAGAGGCTATACTTCATTACATGTGGTATTGCATTCATATTTGGAATAATTGTATCATTCAGTATTCCAAAACAGTACAAGTCAAGGGTTATGCTTTCGCCAGAAAGTAGTAATGGAACCAACTCATTAGGTGGCCTCAGCACATTAACCTCATTGATTGGTGCCGATATTAATTTAAGCGAAGATGCAATAAGTCCCATGTACTATCCTAACATCTTAAAGTCAAAGAAGTTCATTGTCAGCATCTTCGACATTCAGGTAACGTCGCTTGACGGCAGCCTTAAAACAACATTATACGAATACTGCAAGAGTCATCAGAAAGAACCTTGGTGGTGCATGTTGAATCCAATGAAATTATTATCAAGCAATAATAGCGCCCCCCAATTATCGGAAAAGGTTAAACCTTCGAACTATCTTTCACAAGAAGAATGGAAGATAGCCGAACAAATAGAAAACATGTTAACATGTAAGCTTGATCCCAAAGATGGTTTTATCACCATCACAGCCACAGCTCAAGACCCACTCATTAGTACAGAATTGGTTGACTCTGTAAGCAACCGCCTGCAGTCGTTCATCATAAATTATCGCACATCAAAAGCCAGACACGACGTAGCCTATCTACAGGATCTATACAACAAGGCAGAAATAGAATATGATAAAGCCAGAATACGATATGCATCTTATTCTGACGCACATGATAGAATCTCAATGAAATCATATTCAACAAAGGAGGAAGAACTCGAGAATCAGATGCAGATAAAATTCAACATCTGCACACAGCTATTACAACAACTTCAAATTGCCAAAGGAAAAGTATTAGAACGTACTCCTGTCTATGCTGTTATTGAACCAGCCATAGTCCCTATCAGGAAATCCTCACCCAAGACGATGCTTATCACATTAGCCTTTATGATTATAGCGTTTATGGGCACATCCGCATGGATTCTATATAAATATGATGCTTAAATTAGGGAAAATAAACATAAAGGATATCATACGCTTTATTGGGAACGCTCTGTTTCTGATGCTGATATTCGTAATCCTTATTGACCCAGCCAACACCTTACTGCATAAAAAAGACATCCTGTTTATATTGCTAACAGCATTCTGCATTATCTTTTATAAGCCAGACTTCTCAAAACTGCCTTTAATCTGCATGATGTTCCTGGCAGTTTTAATACCTTGGCTAATAGCCGCAATAAATATGAGGAATATTGATACCGAAGATGTACTACATATTTTCAAGTCAATCTCCCCTATCATTCTGCTGCTATGGGTACGCGAGTTTGATTTATTAAACCTTTCGCGCATTCCTACCCTCTTCTGCTGTATATTAATGGATACTTTTTTCTGTCTGATATTAATATTTCCTGAGGTTGAAGGAATATTATACAATACTGATTCTATTGAGAATGAAAGCATCTTCATGACAAGAAGATGGTTCTGGGGGCACGAATTCTTTTTAATGTACCTCAAATCAACAGTGGCAATGTTCTTGGTGGTGACATTCTACTTCTACAAATTTATCGATAAGCGTCTTAGAACGTTTGGTTCATTTCTGACTTTTATTTTCATACTATTCTATTTCCTATTCAGCGGCACACGTAGCACCATGCTGATACCATTCTTTATCATAGGTATATGTTTATTCAGTATATATAGGAATAACCCTCAAGCAAAAAGAATATTCTATCCACTTTTCTTCATTGGTGCTATCATATTCGTATCTACAATTCTGATTCTGGCCAGCGAGACACAAGAGTATTCAAATGCCATCAAATACGGACACATCGTATCCTATATCGAATTATTCGAGAACAATCCTTGGATATTAATCACTGGTCAAGGACCTGGAGCCAACTTCTTTACAGAAGGTTTTGGTAGCTGGGTATTTCAAACCGAGTGGTCTTATCTTGATCTTATACGCTGGTTTGGATTATTCTCACTACCAATTATTGGTGTGTTTGCCTTTCCTCTTATTTCATTATGGAAATATCGTGCAGATAATCTGACCTTTTCTCTTTTCTGGACCTATGTAGCTTATCTTGCGATAGCTGGTACCAACCCTCTATTATTATCGTCCACAGGAATGTTAGCACTACTGATTGCATATTCATACAGGGAGAAAATCACCAAACAATTCAGCACTACACAATGAGAGAACAAGTCGGCATCTTAATGGCAACATATAATGGAGAGAAATATATAAGAGAGCAAATTAACTCCATTTTGTCACAGACATATGAACTGTGGCACCTCTATATACACGATGATGGCTCAACGGACCAGACCTGTAGCATCTTGCAAGAATATGCAGAAAAGCATCCCAATCAGATCACCTTTCTCAACTATCCTCCCCAAGGAGGAGCCATGAAGAATTTCATGAGTTTATTGGAAAGAGTAGATGCAACTTATTATATGTTTTCAGACCAGGATGACGTTTGGAAAAAAGACAAGATAGAAAAAGAAGTTGAGCAAATGAACAGCGAAGAGCTCAAATATGGAGGAAACAAGCCTATCATTGTTTTTTCTGACCTTTTCGTTGTTGATTCCCAATTGAACTTGATATCAGAATCCTTTCTGAAATATTCGGGCATCCATCCTGAATTCCTAACATCCTTCGACGAGTTAGCTGCATCCAACCTTATTACAGGTTGTACGATGCTGTTTAATCATGCTGCCAAAAAGAGTATTCAATATCCATACACGTCAGCAACGATGCACGATACGTGGATTACACTATGTACAGCAAAAGCTCATGGAGTATTATCCTATTTATCAGAACCTCTTGTATATTATCGTCAACACGGCAATAACACATTAGGTGCTGTTAACATTAAACATCTAACCATTTCATATAGAGTACGCCACTTATATCGCATTCTGAAACTCAACAAAGATACCTATTGTATGATGCGTGCTTTAGGATATGGTTCAATTATAAAATACATATACAACAAATTAAGATACAAATACAGAACAAACAAGCGCTTATGATCTCTGTTTGCATTGCGACATATAATGGTGAGAAATTTATTCGTCAACAATTGGAATCCATATTACCCCAATTGTCGATGAATGATGAGATTGTTATATCAGACGACCATTCTACAGACAATACAATAGAAATCATCAAATCACTCAAAGATGCACGCATCCATCTATATTTCCATGAAGCGGATATTCACGCCATGTTCCACATTGATAGAAGCACTCACAACTTCGTTAATGCATTATCGCATGCGAATGGAGATATTATTTTCTTAGCAGACCAAGATGATTTCTGGCTGCCCAACAAGGTGGAAACCACAATTCAACAACTCAAATCATACGATCTGGTTATTTCGAACTGCATCATAGGGGATGAGGCATTAAATACAACGGGCAAGATGTATTCAGACATCAGACCCTTCAAGACTGGCGTACTCAATAATATAATTAAATCTCATTATCTGGGGTGCTGTATGGCCTTCAGAAAAGATGTATATCAGAAAGCACTTCCTTTCCCCAAACATGGAGTGGCACACGACCTTTGGATTGGATTAACAGCAGAACGTTTTTTCAGGGTTGGTTATATAAAGCAACCACTCGTTATTTACAGACGACATACAGGAACCGTAACGTATAGTGGAAAAGAAAACAAGACTTCATTGGCATTTAAGTTAAAATATCGATTACTTATTGTTAAAGCACTTATCTCACACAATAATATGTAAGGCATATCGTTATTAAAGTATAACATATAGCCGATGAGGAAAACTATACTTCAAATAGCGAAATACTACCACCCCGTAGAAGGGGGCATTGAAACTGTAACGAAATATATGGCAGAGGGACTGACATCCTTCAGGCATATAGTTGTATGCTTCAGTCAAGACGGTATTACACGAATGGATGACATCAATGGAGTAAGAGTATATCGTATAGCCCCATCAATAAAGATTTCAAGCCAGGATATTGCATTCAGCTATTACTATTATCTCAAAAAGATTATTTACGAGGTTCAACCAGATATCATTCTGCTTCACTGCCCCAACCCGTTTCTCTATCCTATCACAGCTAAGCTGACTCCCCGAAATACGAAACTGGTATTATACTGGCACTCGGATATTCTTGGCAAAGGATTGCTATACCGCCTGATCAGTAATTCCGAGAAGAAGATTCTAAGAAAAGCAGACATGATACTGGCTACCAGCAACAACTATATACATGAATCAAGTCCGATTTTTCCCTATAGCAACAAAACAAAAGTTGTAGCAAATGGCATCATCAAAAAGGATTTTCAATGGAGACTTGGCGATGAGATAACCATACAAGAGATTAAGACCAGATATCACAATAAGAAAATCGTATTCTTTGTTGGTCGTCATGCTACCTATAAAGGGCTTAACTACCTGATAGAAGCAGAGAAATACATCAAATCTGATTGTATCATACTGATTGGTGGAAGAGGATCTGAGACAGAAAAGCTCAAAGCATCATGTCACTCTGATCGAATCAAGTTTATTGGGCGTATTCCTAATGAGTATCTTCGATGCTATTATTACGCATCAGACATCTTTGCCTTTACTTCATGCACTAAGCAAGAGGCATTTGGCATTGCATTAGCAGAAGCCATGTATTGCGGATGCGTACCTGTTACATTCAGCATTGAAGGATCGGGGGCAAACTGGGTTTCTGTCAAAAATGAGACAGGCATCGAAGTGGAATTAGGCGATGTCAAAGCCTATGCAGAAGCAATTGATAAGCTACTGAGCAATCACGATATGTATTATCAATATGCAGCAGCTGGCAAGAAGCGTGTAGCATCCATGTTTACAAGTGAACAAGCTAATATCGAAGCTGGGAAAATACTTAACGAATTAATAGACAATAATAACTTATGACTATATATTTACTCTTCGCATTTATATTAAGTACCATTTGTGGGTTTGCATTCACACCTGCAATTCTGAGATTCTGCAAAAAGAGGAAACTCTACGATATACCAGCGGAACGGAATATCCACAAGAAAGCTATTCCCAGACTTGGAGGGATTTCATTCTTTCCCAGTATGATGCTGTCGTTCATTGTACTGATAACCTTCTTTTATATAAATGGTGAAGACCCAATTCCTGTTAACATTTGGAATGCAAGTTTTCTGATTGGTATTGCCATCATCTATGCAGTAGGTATCGTTGATGATCTGACTGGACTAAAGGCCAGTTCAAAGTTTGCTGCACAAATCGCTGTGGCGTGCCTGTTACCACTTTCTGGATTATACGTAAACAACCTATATGGCCTGTTTGGCATCTACGAGATACCTTATATAATAGGTGCGCCTTTGACAGTTCTTCTCATCGTATATATCGACAATGCCATCAATCTCATTGACGGTATCGATGGTCTGGCCTCTGGATTATCGCTGTTTGCATTCACTGGGTTTCTGGCTTATTTTGTTTACTACGATGTGTTTATGCAAACATACAGCATCATTATCTGCGGCATGATTGGTGCACTCATCGCCTTTATGTTTTTCAATCTGTTTGGAAAAGCCAAGAATAACACAAAAATATTCATGGGCGACTCTGGCAGTTTGACATTAGGTTTTTCATTAGGTTTTCTGACTATCAAATGCGCCATGGACAATACAGCCATCTGGCCGACACGTCCAGAAGCTATTATGATACCCATTTCGCTACTGTTTGTATCATGCGCCGATGTGGTAAGAGTGACACTCTATAGACTGCGCCACCACTACCCTATCTTCGATGCCGACAAGAACCATATCCACCACAAACTGATGCGAGCCGGCATGTCACAACATCAAGCGCTTGTGTCAATCTTATTACTCGCAGCATTCTTTGCTATACTAAACTATATGCTACATGGTACATTAACACAAACATGGATTCTATTCATCGACTCTGTTATTTATTGTATCATCAACATGTGTATCAACCAATATATCAACAGCATGTATCTGAAGCGTGCCTTTGACTGCGTAACAGCTTTTGCATGCTTGATACTGTTCTCACCATTGATGCTGACATGCTTTCTGGCTATAAAGCTGGGGGGAGGTCCAGCTATCTATAAACAAGAACGAATAGGATTAGCGGGGAAGCCATTTTACATCTATAAATTCAGAACGATGAGAACTGATGCAGAAAAGGATGGCGAAATGCTTTATCAACATGAGAACGAAGACAGAATGACGAAAATTGGCAAACAGCTACGCAGACATCATATAGACGAACTACCACAACTGTGGAATGTGTTTGTAGGCGACATGTCGTTTGTGGGCTATCGTCCTGAGCGACCTTATTACATCAAACAAATTATGGAACGGGATGCCAGATATGAAAAGATGTACCAGATAAGGCCAGGCGTTACAAGCTATGCCACCCTGAACAACGGATATACAGACACCATCGAGAAAATGCTGAAAAGACTGGAATACGATTTATACTATCTGGAGCACCAATCACTCTTGATGGATATGAAAATTCTCTGGGTAACATTCGTTAGAATCATATCTGGAAAGATATTCTAATATTTCTTGAACTGCAAACGAACAGTTTCAGATTGTAGAATCATGTCGCTACTATTTAGTGTTATGATTTGAAACGATTCGTTTAAGTTATATAATCCCAAAGTATTCAATACCGCAGGATCGTCAACAGCAGGATCATCGCCAACCTCTTCGATAAAGCGACCTGAGTAATGTGGATCAGAAACCTCTAACGTCTGCCCTTCGTGCTTAAAGCGGCATATCACTTCAGTAAACTGAGTATGGGTTTCGGCAAACATCATCAACAAATCGGCCTGAATAGACCAACGTACTTCATTCTGACGTCCATCAGTTATCTCTCCTGTCTTCAGATTCTCAATAGTTCGCAACTGCCACAAACCATCAAGATGACCATTACTCGAGGAATCAAGATTACATGATACCATCAGAACACATATACCTATTATATATAATAACGAACGTTTTTTCATAATTACTTCAATTTTAATAGTCCTGTTTTAGCAATTGTGAACTGCGCGCCATAGTTATTGCCATACAACTTACCTGAATCTGTACCAAATGCAGCCTTAATGCGCCAACCCTTAGGCAAACAATAGTCAACCTCAGCTAACAAACTGACTGTTTCACGCGGATTATCAAAAAGGTGATAATATGTACCATACCCCTTCTGCCAAGTAGCCAACACACGATAATGAAGCTGACGAACTGGCGAACCACTCAAACCTATATGCCAGGCAACAAAACGGTTATTCATGATTTCAATCCGTCCATCATGATTATAAAGTGGCGACATGTATAGAGGGTTACCCATTACCATCCCCCAATGCTGCCAACCTGTATATAGATTGTGGTTATAATAATTATCACGACCACACAGATGGTCACTGATAGTTTGGGTATGATCATGGTAAACAGGACCGCTTTGGTATTTCGTATACATATACTCTATTACCAGATTACTAAGCCAATCAACATTCTTCAATTTCAATTCCGCACCTAACAAGCAATCCTTCATATCGTATAAAAAGTAACGACTACTTTCTTTGGAATTCCATTGCTCACCAGAACCATAACCATTATATCCTAATAAGAACATACCAGATGCATCTTCAAAGAAGTGATCGGCATAGAGACCTAAATTCCATTTAGGATAATCAAAATTTAATCGAGCCACCCAACTTCCTAAGTGATTACCTGACGCATTCTGATAATCACCATCAGTAGCATCGCTGCCACCAGGAATCAATGCTTGCCACAAAGCTTTGAAACCTGATGAATTCTTATATACCTGTAAATCTTCACCAGAATAGTAATAGCTCTTGCCACCAAATTGACAAGCCATCTCGGCGCCTAATTCCAGCGTGATCCTCTTTGGACCTATCTTCAGATAGCCGGCTTTGCTGTGATAGAGGGTGTTTTCTGTATAGCGCAGATTGGGGCCAACAAAATCCTTTTGCCAATTATCATCGGTGGTCTTGCCGTAAGCGATGTGGCCTTTCAGCGCTAACCAGTTATTTGTACCAGGGATTGTCCAGTATTCAGGCAACGCCAAACGTACCTGAGGCACTGGGCGGGCATTGATACCAAGCGTCTGTGAGCCTGTACTCAACTCCTGGTTCTTCAGTTCCATGGGATATTCCTTGGCTCCGACAGTCAGCGTCCCCTTCAGCCATCGGCCTTCTACATATGCCTGCTGTAAAATCACTGTACTTGTAAAACCAGCAGCCACCGCGATATCAGCACCATAACCTATCCCCCACTTCCGATTATCATCAGCAGAAAGCGGGCGCTCTATAGATTCACGCAGATAGCCATTGGCTGTTTTGAGTGAACTGAGTCCATACTTATTAGCATTCAGCCACAAAGGGGTATGGTCACCATCAGATAGCGTAGCCTGCATCTCCGCCCGATAATGAATGCTATCGGTAAGCGAACGTTGTTGAGCGCTCATAACCAGAGAGCTACACATTATTAATAATATAGATACAAATTTCTTCATATTGGGGGCAAAATTACACAAAAATATTCATAATTAAAAGACATATAGGGATTTTCCTCTGCCCATTTAGGGAAAATCCTTTGTATATGAGATAGAAATGTTGTTTCTTTGCAACGTGAAACAATAATTTGAATGTCGAACCAATTAAAATGATACGATTATGAAGAAGATGATATTCGCACTGATGGTGATGCTGACCTCAACTATGACAGCAAGTGCAATGAGCTATGAGCAGGCTCGCAACGAAGCCCTGTTTCTCACCGATAAGATGGCGTACGAGCTGAATCTCACTGACGAACAGTACGAGGCTGCCTATGAAATAAACCTCGACTATCTGATGGGAGTAGCTGGACGCGATGATGTATTCGGCACTTATTGGGAGCGCAGAAATCTCGATTTGAGCTACATCCTGTTCGACTGGCAGTGGAATGCCTATATTGCAGCATCCTACTTCTACCGTCCACTTTATTGGGAGGCTGGATACTGGCACTTCGGCATCTATCGTCGCTATCCACATCGCGATTTCTTCTACTTCGGTCGTCCTCACTTCTATGCAACTTATCGTGGTGGACACGCTTGGCACATCCACGGTACACATGGCTACTACTATGGACGTAGAGAGCACTTCCGCCCTACTCACAGAGAGCACTTTGGCATGCACGATCGTTGGACTCGTGGAGACTTCCGCAATCTTCGTCACAGTTCTACCCGCGTAACTGGTCGTCACGATAGTCATCGTTTCGAGAGTCGTCCCAATAGCCATCGTATCGAAAGCCGACCAGAGAACCGCCACTACGAAAATCGCAGCAACGGCATCAATCGCCGCAACGACACCCATCGAAACGACGATGTATACCGCCATTCCGACTCACATCGCAACAACAGTTCGTTTGGAGGCTATCGCGGTGGTTCATCACACAGCAGTTCACACGGAACTCGCAGCGTAGGCAGCAGCAGTTCGCATAGCAGCTCTAACAACTCTTCTTCAGGCTCAAGCCACTCTGGTGGTAGCCGCATGGGAGGTCGTCGATAGGAACTATAACTCAAGGATGCGGACTTCAGCGTTCTGCATCCTTTGAATCTCGCTCATTGGTTTTTGATAGTAATATGATTGTATAGCTTTGTTGATGATGCCATGGCCTACGGCCAATACCTTCTTTCCCGGGAATGTCTCTCTGACATAAGCGATGAATTCGCCTGCCCTGGAAAGAAGGTTCTCTAATGTTTCAATATCATCAGGCCATGTCTCACCTTTTAAATCCGGAATATAACGACCAGTAAAACTACCCCAGTCGCGTTCGCGAAGCAAGGGTGTCGTCAGTACCTCCAACTGATGTGGTTCGGCAATGATACGTGCAGTATCAATAGAGCGTTTCAAGTCGCTGGCCAGAACAACATCAAGTGGTTTATCCTGCCAATCACGACTGAACTCCTGAGCCTGGCGAATACCATTCTCGTTCAGTTCACCTTGGGTCTGTCCCTGCATAATCTGATTAGCGTTATCTATCGTCTCGCCGTGTCTAACCAAGTATAAAGTTGTCATCATCTTTTAAATTTTGCTGCAAAATTACAGAATTATTTGCTCATTCCACCTTATTTTACTATATTTGCACCGTAAAACCAAGAAATTATGAAGATGAAGATACTACAAAGTTCCATTTTCCGTGCCATTTGCGCCATAGCCATTGGTATCATGCTGATTAAGTACCCAGATAACACCGTTACATGGATCACAGTTGCTATTGGCATTCTGTTCCTATTATCAGGTGTCATATCGATGGTTGTGTATTTCAACGCCAACAAACATGTATCCGACTATAAGATTTCCGATGCTGAAGGCAATGTCATCACGGGCGAAAAACCAACATTTCCACTTGTTGGATTAGGTAGTATTATCTTAGGATTGTTGTTAGCCATCACCCCACACATCTTTATTACAGCGCTCATGTATATCATTGGAGCTATACTGATACTTGGCGCTATTAACCAGTATATGGTACTTGTAAAAGCACGCAGATTCGGGAAAATGAGTTTTGCTTATTGGATATTTCCATCTGTAATCCTGCTTACAGGTCTTTATGTCATACTCAGGCCAATGAGCCCTGCCAGCATGGCTATGCTCATACTTGGTTGGTGCTCACTGTTGTATGGTATAACAGAAATCATCAACTCGCTGAAAATCCAGTCAAACAAGCGAAAAGCAGAGAAAGCACAGGAGATTCCTGTAGCTGAGGAAGTAAAAGAAGATGTTACGGAAGTGACTACACTCCCGTAACGATTCCTTCGATATATGTTTTGAGGATGTGGATACCCGTACGGTTATCACCTCCCCAGGGAACTATCAGATCAGCGAACTTCTTGGTTGGTTCGATAAACTGTTCGTGCATGGGCTTCAGTACCTTTTCATAGCGGTCCAGAACCATATCTACCGTACGTCCACGCTCTACAACATCGCGACGGATGTTACGAATCAGTCGTACATCGCTATCCGTATCCACAAAAATCTTCAAATCCATCATATCACGGAGTTTCTTGTAATGCAAAGCCATGATTCCCTCAATGATAATCACAGGCTTAGGCTCTACATGGATGGTTTCCTTCAGACGGTTGCTCTCTATATATGAATAGGTAGGCTGTTCAATTGCTTCACCATTCTTCAGTTTCTTGATGTGTTCCGTCAGGAGCTTCCAGTCGAAAGCATCAGGATGGTCGAAGTTGATAGCCTTACGCTCTTCGGGCGTCAACCCTGTAGTGTCGTTGTAATACGAGTCGAGGGGCACAACTGCTGCACAATGTGGAGGCAGAGCTTTGGATATTCTCTTAACAACGGTAGTCTTACCAGAACCTGTACCTCCTGCAATTCCAATGATTGTCATAATCCTAAGTATTTAAACACAATATTATAAAAGTCTGCTTTACGTTCTGTTTTCATGGGATAGGCCCTCGAACTGCTGGGCATGCGATAAAGACGCAGCATTCTGCCATCGAGCTTAAAATCTGCATACTCCCCCACCTTGGGGCTCATGATTCCATAATGATTACAAAACAAATCTGTAGCCAATTGGCCTGCTGTTATCACAGCCTCGCAACAAGGTAAGCTTCTGAGCATAGCATCGAGATCGGTTGGTTCAACAATCTCCAGATCCTTATCAGATGCATTATCCTTGGTTCTGCGAATACGGGTGGCGGTATCATACATGGCTATTCCCTTCTCATTCAAGAAAGGAATGATACGTTCCAAGTCGAACCGCTTCTCCTGTTCAAGCACAAAATGCTGCTTGTCATCAAAGAAACAGATGCCAAAAATACGCCACATATCATTAATAAAATTGGGATAATAGAAACGCATACACCATCGTTTCTCTGCAGGCGGGAAAGTACCAAGCATCAACAACTTGGCATTCGCAGGCAGAAACGGTTCGAATGGATGTCGCTCTACTATCTCACTCATTTCTCCTTCATTAAGTAAACCAAAGTTGGCAAATGATCACTATAACCGTTCAACCACTTACCACCAGCACTTGTACGCAAGGTATTTCCCCTAAACGGTCCATCTTGCTGAATCAGATAATCGCGGCGGAAAATCTGATAATCCAGAAGTTTCAAGGTAGAGAAGTCCTTCTGACCAGTCTGATTGAGGAGATTAGATGATAGGATAATCTGATCGAACAGATTCCAAGAACCTTGGAACTGGAGTGTACCCTGACCAGAAGCCAACATATTCCACCAAGGATTAAATAGACCCCCCTCTTCTACTTCACTCATTTCGCGCTTAGCACCTAAGCACTTCGACATCGACAAATCCTGAGGATCGTCGTTCATATCGCCCATAATGAATAATTTCACATTAGGATCGTCTTTCTGTAACGAATCCTTGACTGCGCGTAGCTGCATTCCACCATCCTCACGAGTATAAGAAGCAGCTCCACGCGAAGGCAGATGGTTAACGATAATAGTTACATGCTCTTTTGCCAGCATGCCGCTCACCACCAGGAACCCACGGGTGGCACGGCCCGCATCCTCAGGCCTATTATATATATAAGGTACGAGCTTATAGTTCTTCACCTTAAACAGTTGGGGATTATAGAGCAATGCACAATCGATGCCACGCTGATCGGGACCTTCCACATGTACGAACTGGATACCGCGCGCTTTGAGTGCCGGCTGGTTCACAAGATCGGTCAAGCACTTGGCATTTTCCACCTCAGCCACACCAATAGCTGCACAACCTACATCCGGAAGCTGATCTGTTCCCATATCAGCCAACACACGAGCCATATTCTTTAACTTATTGGTGTATTTTTCCGTATCCCATTTAAAATTACCCTCTGGCAGAAATTCGTAATCATTCTTTCCTTCATCATGAGTCGTATCAAACAGGTTTTCCAGATTATAGAAACCGATACCATACACCTGCTGTCCTTTTTTGTTTTTGGCATGGCATCCTACCAAAACGAGGAGTAAAAATAACGATAAAAACTGAAATCTTCGCATATTAGTACTAATTATGATGCAAAAATAGCACAAAAATCTGAGTAAACAAAGAAAAAAACACAAAAAGTTTGTAAATTCAGAAAAAACTTCGTAACTTTGCACCCGCTTTATGCGAAATTTATATTTATAACATTAATATTTAAACTCAAAATGAAAAAAGGTATTCATCCAGAAAACTATCGCCCCGTCGTATTTAAGGATATGTCCAACGGCGATATGTTCCTTACGAAGTCTACTGCAAAGACAAATGACACTGTAGAATTCGAAGGCGAAACTTACCCAGTGGTAAAAGTCGAAATTTCAAGCACCTCTCACCCATTCTATACAGGTAAGAGCAAGCTCGTTGACACTGCAGGACGTGTCGATAAGTTCATGAGCCGCTACGGTAAGGCTGCGAAGAAGTAAGATAAAACCGCAAAGAACATTAAAAGATGCGTCCATGGTAGTTGCATATGCCAAGGCCGCATCTTTTTTTATTATATTACAATAGGAATATTATTACAACACGATATGAAAACAGTTTATGACTTCACTGTCAAAGACAGAAAAGGTAAGGACGTATCTCTGAAGGAATACGCCAACGAGGTGTTGCTGATTGTAAACACAGCAACAAAATGTGGATTTACACCACAGTACGATGAATTGGAGAAACTTTATGAAAAGTACCACAGTCAAGGTTTTGAGATTCTCGATTTCCCATGCAACCAGTTTGGTCAGCAGGCTCCTGGTACTGATGAGAGCATCCATGAGTTCTGTAAACTGAACTTTGGTACAGAATTCCCTCGCTTCAAGAAGGTAAAGGTAAATGGCGACGACGCTGATCCTCTTTACAAGTTCCTTCAGGAACAGAAGGGATTCGCCGGTTGGGACATGACCCACAAGATAGCCCCCATCCTCGACGACATGCTTTCAAAAGAGGATCCTGACTATAAGCAGAAAGCAGATATCAAGTGGAACTTCACTAAATTCCTTATTAATAAGAAAGGACAGGTAGTTGCACGCTTCGAGCCCACTGAGAACATCGACAATATTGCCAAGCAGATCGAAGAACTGCTCAAGTAATAGCCAACATCATAATAAACAGTTATCATATGGAACATACCAAGTGTTTAATTATCGGTAGTGGCCCCGCAGGTTATACTGCAGCCATTTATGCCTCACGTGCCAACTTGAGTCCAATCGAGTATAGCGGCATGCAGCCAGGCGGACAGCTCACCCAGACCACAGAGGTTGAGAACTTCCCAGGTTATCCTCAGGGTGTTGACGGCAATCAGATGATGATGGATCTGCTGGAACAGGCTCAACGCTTTGGAACAGATATCCGTAGTGGAGAGATTGTCAAGGTTGACTTTTCGAAAGCTCCATACGTTTGCACTGCCGACGATGGTACAGAGATTGAAGCTGATACCGTAATTATTGCCACTGGTGCTTCTGCCAAGTATTTAGGACTTGACGACGAGCGCAAGTACAACGGACAGGGGGTTTCTGCATGCGCTACCTGCGATGGTTTCTTCTATCGCAAGAAGACTGTGGCAGTAGTAGGTGGCGGCGATACCGCTTGCGAAGACGCTCTCTATCTGGCAGGACTGGCCAAAAAGGTCTACCTGATTGTCCGCAAACCTTTCCTTCGCGCTTCTCAGGTGATGCAACAGCGCGTAAAGGAGAACGAGAACATCGAGATTCTTTTCGAGCATAATACCCTTGGTCTTTATGGCGAGAATGGTGTTGAAGGTGCCCATCTGGTTAAGCGTAAGGGTGAAGCCGATGAGGAACTGGTTGACATTGCTATCGACGGATTCTTCCTTGCAATTGGCCACAAGCCCAACACCGACATTTTCAAGGAGTGGTTGGATATGGACGAGACAGGCTATCTGAAGAAGATTGACGGTACGCCAAAGACCAAGATTCCAGGCGTATTTGTTGCAGGCGATTGCGCTGACCCCGTATATCGACAGGCTATCTCCGCTGCAGGTTCTGGCTGCCAAGCAGCTATCGAAGCTGAGAGATTCTTGTTGAACAGGTAATATAATTTGAAAAGGCTCGTCTCACGACGAACCTTTTCACCAAATTACTTAAAAAACTAAATTAATCAACCATAAACCTTAACCATTAAAATCTTTTTCTGCTGCAAATATACATCAAGTTTTTTAAATACGTGTTTAAATTAAGATTTTTAATGTTTAAAATGCGTGATTTAACTAAAAATCAACATAAAATCATCATTTTTAAACATTTTAACGCTTCAAAAAGCAAATTTTATCGAAATAATTAGGCTCGTATTAAAAAAATAACTATTTTTGCACAAGTCAATTTTATCAATAATGGACAGCCGTTTACTATTAACCCTCCTAATAATGGCGATAGTGACCATTATTTTCTTCGCAGGAAGACGTCTGTATCTGCGAAGCCAACAAGTACGGAGAAGAATTCAGATGAGTGCGATTTTTACAAATATCACGCACGAGTTACTCACCCCGCTTTCAGTCATCTCTGCTTCAGTAGACAAACTTCGTGATACGGAACCCCAGTATTGTCACGAATATGATCTGATGCAATTCAATATCCAGCGCATGGTAAGGCTACTGCAACAGATATTGGAAACCAGCAAATCAGAGGCTGGCCAACTCAGACTGATGGTTGCTCAAGGCGATGTGATGAAATACATCCGCCAAACAGCAGAATGTATTGGGCCACTCATTGCCAAAAAGGACATGAAATTCACCATCACCTGTCAACCAGAGAGCATGATGGGGTGGATTGATACTGACAAATTGGACAAAATCATCTATAACCTTCTGTCGAATGCTGCAAAATACGGCAAAGAAGGCGGTAATGTTTCCATCAGTGCCATCACCAATACCAATTACGACGAGATAGAAATCACCGTGAGCGATGATGGAGACGGCATATCCCCCAAACAGATGAAACACCTGTTCAAGCGTTTCCATGATGGTGACTATCGTCAACATCAAACGATCGGCACAGGTCTGGGCCTCTCATTGACACGTGATCTGGTGTATCTGCACAAAGGAACCATCAATTGTAAAAGCGTAGTTGGGCAAGGAACCGAGTTCATAGTAAAACTACCTATTAATAAAGAAGCGTTCGCTCCTAATCAGATAGATGAACAGCACAAGATAGACTTCAATATTCCAAAGAATGCGATTGTTGATATCAACACGATTATACCAGATATAAATGCAGACCCAGAAGAGCCTACAGAGGATGGCTACAAGCTGCTTGTAGTTGAGGATAATCTGGAACTTCTGATGCTGATGCAACAACTGCTTAAGTCGAGCTACCATGTGTATATAGCCCGAAATGGCAGCGAAGCCATGAAAGTGATTCGCGAAAAGGATCTCGACTTAATCATCTCTGATGTGATGATGCCCGAGATGGATGGACTGGAACTGACAAAAGCCATCAAAACAGACCCCAATTTCAATCACCTGCCCATCATCCTCCTGACAGCAAAGACCCAGGAGGAAGACGAGAAGGAGGCACTCCAATGCGGTGCCGACGAATATCTCAGAAAACCATTCCGCCTGGGTGATCTGAAACTACGCATCGATAATATCATTGAGAACCGAAAGCGAATGCAGACGGAATACAGTCAGATGTCGGCAGAAGAAGAGATACACCATATTTCGAAAGCCCCAAATCCTGACGAGATCTTTGTCAACCACGTATTAGAACATATTCATGCCCATATTGATGACGAATCCTACGATAGAGACGCATTAGCTGCTGATATGGGAACCAGTGCTTCTACCTTATATAACAAGCTGCGCTCAATTACAGGCATGAACGTATCGACCTTCATCCGCGATGTCAGAATGAAAGAGGCCAGACGACTGGGCATGGAGAATCCTAATCTGAGAGTCAGCGATTTGGCATACAGTGTTGGATTCCACGACCCACGTTATTTTGCCACATGCTTCAAGAAGCAGTTTGGCACTCAGCCGAAGGAGTTTTTGGAGAGTTTGCAGAACTTGAGACGAGGAGGCCAAGAAAAGTAAACGCACCATTCATCATCAATAGTTCATAACCGAAGTGATAGCCTGCCAAATACCAGGTTAATGCATCAATGGCATAACACACCAATGGCGATGCTATACAGATATATGGCACATAATGGTCACGAGGCATACGCTTGGTCAACATGCCAAAGGCAAAGAGGCCTAAAAGCGGACCGTAGGTATATCCGCAGATGGTATAGATGGCATCAATAACGCTGGTAGAGTTCAGCATTCTGAACAACAGAATCATCACCACAAACATCAGACTGATCATCAGATGCGCCCGTTTGCGTAGTATTTCGTCACCTGCCCTACCCCTGATATCCACACAATAGCTGGTAGTTAGCGAGGTCAAGGCAGAATCAGCACTCGAGAACGATGCCGCCACGATACCTATTGTAAAGGGAACCAATACCGACAGTCCGCTACGCTGAACGAATCCAGGCAGCAGCGCATCAGACACCCCACTCTCGCCCAGCATCACCAACAGAGCCCCCAGCGAGAGGAACAACAAATTAGCAGGTACAAAAGCCACGCCATACGTACACATATCCTTCTGGGCTTCGCGCAGCGATTTGCAAGTCAGGTTCTTCTGCATCATATCCTGATCGAGGCCCGTCATCACAATGACGATGAACACACCACTCAGAAACTGCTTCCAGAAATTCTGCTTCGAAACCCAATCATCCATCACAAACATCCTGCTATGTTCATCGGCAGCTATGGCACTAACAGCCTCAGGTATCGTCAATCCCAATTCGCCCACCACCTTATATATAATAAGGAGAAGAGCAGAGAACAGACAGATGGTTTGAAATGTATCCGTCCAGACCAGCGTCTTGATGCCCCCGCCCCGTGTGTATAACCAGATAAGGGCAACCATCGCCGATACGGTTACCACAAACGGGATGCCCATCTCATCGAATACGAACTGCTGCAGAATCATACAGACCACATAAAAACGCACCACGGCGCCTATCATCTTAGATAGCAGGAAAAACGAGGCCCCAGTCTTGTAGGCACGCTGCCCCAATCGCTGTCCCAGATAGGAATAGATGGTTGTCAGGTTCAGGCGATAATAGAGGGGAAGCAGAATGAAAGCCACAGCGATATAACCCAATATAAATCCCAAACAGGTTTGCATATAAGTCATATCGATTTGGGTCACCATACCCGGCACTGACACAAAGGTCACACCAGATATCGAGGCTCCCACCATGCCAAATGCCACCATATACCAAGGCGACTGACGATTGCCGCGAAAGAAGGTTTCATTCGTAGCACGCCGTGCAGTCAGTCGGCTGATAGCGAACAAAACTGCAAAATAGCCTAATATTATTGCAATCATCCACATAATTGGGTGCAAAGTTACACTTTTTTTCAAAATTATCAATTACCAACTGTCAATTATCAACGAAAAATGTTATCTTTGCAGTCGGAATTCCAAATTCTAAAACGTATTATATTATGTCTAAACAAAAAAAATTCATCCTCCAAGAGAGTGAGATTCCCACACAGTGGTACAACATTCAGGCAGACATGCCAACCAAACCAATGCCTCCCATCCATCCTGCCACCAAGCAGCCTCTGGGTGTAGACGATCTGGCACACATCTTCCCTCGTGAGTGCTGTGTACAGGAGCTTGATACTGAGCATCGCTGGATTGATATTCCAGAAGAGGTGCTCGAGAAGTACAAGTTCTATCGTTCTACTCCATTGGTACGCGCCTATGCACTTGAAGAGGCTTTGGGAACACCTGCCCATATCTATTTCAAGAACGAAAGCACCAACCCATTGGGTTCACATAAAATCAACTCTGCCATTCCTCAGTGCTACTATGCCAAGCAGGAAGGCACCACTAACGTAACCACCGAAACCGGTGCCGGACAGTGGGGAGCAGCCCTTTCATACGCTGCCAAAATCTATGGTCTCGACTGCGCTGTTTATCAGGTAAAGATTACCATGCAGCAGAAGCCATACCGTTCAAGCATCATGCGTACCTTTGGTGCTGTGGTAGAGGGTTCACCTTCGATGTCAACCCGCGCCGGTAAGGACATCCTGACTAAGGATCCTACCCATTCAGGTTCATTAGGTACAGCCATCTCTGAGGCTGTTGAGCTGGCTACAACTACACCAAACTGTAAATACACCTTAGGTTCGGTATTAAACCACGTAGGTTTGCATCAGACCATCATCGGTCTTGAGGCCGAGAAGCAGATGGAGATGGCTGGCGAGTATCCTGATATCGTGATTGCTTGCTTTGGTGGTGGTTCAAACTTCGGTGGTATCGCCTTCCCATTCATGCGCCACAACCTGTGCGATGGCAAGAAGACCGAGTTTATCGCTGCCGAGCCCGACAGCTGTCCTAAGCTCACACGTGGTCAGTTCCGCTACGACTTCGGCGACGAGGCTGGTTATACCCCACTGCTGCCTATGTTCACCCTGGGTCATAACTTCAAGCCCAGCAACATCCACGCTGGTGGTCTGCGCTATCATGGTGCAGGTATGATTGTGAGCCAGTTGCTGAAGGACGGTCTGATGCGTGGTGTCGATATTCCACAGCTCGAGACCTTCGAGGCTGGTATGCTGTTTGCACGCACCGAGGGTATCATCCCTGCTCCAGAGAGCTGTCACGCTATCGCAGCCACTATCCGTGAAGCCAAGAAGTGCAAGGAGACAGGCGAAGAGAAGGTTATCCTCTTCAACCTCTCAGGTCACGGACTTATCGATATGCCAAGCTATGATTCATTCATCAAGGGCGACTTGCAGAACTACACCGTTACTGACGAGATGATTGCCCAGAACCTGGCCGAACTGGATAAGCAGTAATCCTATTTTATCTGAAATAGTAATCCCCACTCGTTTGTGAGTGGGGATTATTGTTTTTGTTTAGAATATGCGTCCTGTTATCGTAAGTTTCAGCACTGGATAAACTGTCAACTTATCAATAAGCTTCGAAATGTCGTCATCGCTATCATTCAACTCGTTTATCTTAACCTCCTTATTGTCCTGATATACTTTAAGTTTTCCCATAAACTGGCAGCCAGCCTCGAAACGGAAACCTACGCGATGCTTGGGTACCAGGCGTCCCACACCCAGTCCGACATATGGACGGAAATTCTTTACGCGGATGTCACCGTTGATATCACCCTTGTCGTCAAACTTAACATTATATTTGTCAAGTTCGGCAGAGATGCCATTCAGAATCACGTCTTTAAATGCAGGATAATCTTCGATAATACCCTGTATAGCGTCGCTGTGACCATTCAGTTTGCCAAGCTTCTCGCCGCCAAACGAGAAACCACCAGCCACGAAGAAAGTGGAATTACCTCCGAATGGATAGATATTCAGCTTCACATCCATCGTTGTGCGCTTCAGGTTTCCTGTAATTTTTACTTTGTCTTTGCTGGGTACATATACTGGTATGTCGGGAGAAATGTTGTAATTTACGTTAACGTCTCCTTTAATCTTGATGCCTGGCATAAAGTTCACACCAGCACTCAGTTCCAGATAGTCGGTAATAGGTGCAGCTACACCCACACCGATACCCTCGGTGCTTGCCGATACATTCAAACCTACGTGGTTAAAAACCCCACGCTCATAAGACTCTTGTGCCGATGCAGTAGTTATTCCCATCAACAGCATTAAACATGCAATCAGTCGTTTTTTCATAAGCTTAATTATTTCAGTTAGAACTCTTTCGATATTTCTCAATTGCAAAGATAAAGATTATTATTGATATTTGCAAGAAATTATATTTAAATTCTAATTAAACTATTAGTAAATGCCATTCTGAGTATATAAAAATCTACTTCTTCTCCATCTTCATTCAAGTTAGATAAGAATCCGCCTCAGGCTTCCTATTCTCATTCACCAACTTATATTCGACTTGTAGAAATAGGCTATGGTCAGACGGTGATGGGTTTCGTTGTCTGAGGTGGTGGCGATTTGGCCTTGGCTTGCGTCGTAGTATTGCGGCTCCTTGAGGAAGAAGAGGCGGCTGGCCGTGTCGCGCACCCAGAATGTAGAATCGGGGTTTATGGGCATTCCTGCCTTCTCGAATATATTGAGGAGGCTTGGGTCTTTTTTTAGGATATCTAGCACAGTCTGTAGTTCTTTCATCAACGGGAAACGGAAACTGTAATATGTGTCGAAGTTAAAGCCCTCGTACTTGTCGTCCTTACAAAAAGGTTTACCACCCTGCATCGTGATATACTTACGGGGTGTCTTGCCCAGTACTTTCAGCAGAATGCCGCGCTGACCCTCGGATTCCTCACGTATGCAGATGTATCGCGAGGTTATCATATACTCATATTTCTTGTTGATTTGTGAGGTCAACCATGGTAAATCTGCGATTTCGCCTAATGTAAAGCTCTTCTTGTCTGTTTCCATTCCTATTAAATATACCTATCTATGTTCAGAGATTTTTAAAATTTCGGCAAAAGTACTGCTTTTTTGTGAGGTGTACAACTATTGCAGAAATAAAATATTGTCGATTCTTGTCTTTTTATTGTCAAAAAGTGTGATTTGCTGCTGAAATTTGAAATAAAAGTTGTAATTTTGCAGCCATAAATGTCAAAAGAATGATGCAGACAGAGCCAACGTTAGCACAGTTGTTACAGTTCGTTGAGCAAAACGGAGTGCGTGTGGATAAGGAGATACACGGTTTCCACTTTACGGGCGAGGATATCGTGTTTCCTCATGTAGTTTCTCTTTTATGTCTTCGCGGTAGTGCGCGCGTCAAGTTCGACATGCAGGAGTTTACAATTGAAAAAGACGATTATGGAATCCTCATGCCCGGCCATGTGTATCGAAGCATCGCGTGTTCAGACGATTTCACTTATACACGCGTTTTTATCTCTGCAGAAATGATTAGCGAGCTGAAGGCGCATGGCTTTAGTCATGATTCACACAAGTTCAACTACGCGCCACACTGCCATCTTACCGATGTGCAAGCCAAGCGCATGATGGCGTTGCTCGAACTGTTAGAAGCCATTGCTTCGCACGACACCACTGACCTGCAACTGCGACGGCAGATATTATTGTCGCATCTGGCTGTGTGCTACGAGTTTGTCAATTACTATCGTCGCGAGCAGGACAGACAATGGACGGAGAGCCGTCCGGCTACGATTTACAAACAGTTCTGCGATCTGGTGGTAGAACACTACCGCGAGAATCGCAATGTAAATTACTATGCGGGGCTGATGCACTACGATCCGCGTTATTTCTCAAAAATATTCCGTCAGTACAGCAACGGTCTCTCGCCTTTGGAGTGGATTCAGCAGTATGTAGCAACACAGGCGAAGCTTATCATGGATATTCATCCCGAAAAGACGGTCAAGGAGACAGCCTACCAACTCGGTTTCTCATCCACCGCTAATTTCTGCCGATACTACAAGCGTGCCACCGGCATATATCCGCAGGAGTATAAAAAGAAACATGCATAAATAACGTGGTAGGTGATTGCCGATTTTGAAGGATTTTTACAAGGCGGTACTTATCTAGGAGATTGCCGTAACTTATCTATTATCATGATTATACTATAAAATATTTAGATTTTCCGAAAAACGTTTGGTTATACCGAATTTTATTCGTAATTTTGCCGCAAAAAGAAAATAATGCGTGTAATATCATTTGCCATGATACGAGAGTTTATAGCCAAACATGCTGATGCAGATGTGGCTCTCCGCGATTGGTACAAAAGAACTTGTAAGGCAGAATGGACGTGCTTGGCTGACATCAAGAAAACGTTCAATACCGTTGACTATGTTGGCAACGACAGATATGTGTTCGATATTAAGGGCAATAACTATCGTATAGTAGCCATCGTTATCTTTATACACAAAAAGGTATATATGCGATTTGTTGGCACGCATGAGGAATATGACAAAATAAAGGATATTAAAAACATATAAGCTATGACACAGATTAAAAACGAAATGCAGTACAAAGCAGCTTGTGATAGAATAAACGAGTTGTTGAAGATTGTTGGCAACGACACCCCTGCTGACGATAAAAACATGTTGGAACTGGATTTGATTTCTGACCTCGTAGCAGATTATGAGGAGGAACATTATCCTATTGAAGCCCCCACGCTAATAGAAACCATAAAACTGCGTCTCTACGAAATGGGGATTACTCAGACCAAACTTGCAGAAATGCTCGGACTGAGCACCGCTCGCGTAAGCGAAATTATGACAGGAAAGAGTGAACCCTCTCTTAAAATCGGGCGCGAAATAAGCAAAAAGCTTAACATCGACCCCGCTATTGTTTTAGGCGTATAACCCTAAATAATTGCTACTATTAGTCCTCGCAATTGTTACTATTAATCGTAGCAATTGTTAGCATTAATAGTGCCTAAACTGGCGTTTTTGAATAGTTTTTACATGCAGTAAGCAATCTGGGAGATTGCAGTAATCTTTCGGGTGGATAAAAGTAATTTATCTGCCAGATATATTACGGCTCGGTTTTTACGCGCAGGTTAGGGAAATTTTTCTCCCTAACTAGGGAAATAATTTTTCTGTATTTGAGCGCTGGCACGCATAGCAACACGCAAGATTTCTGCTCCGTACAAGCGGCAGCCACGAGCTATACACTCACAACGAAAAAACAATACATTTGAGCCGCACAAACAGTACATTTTCACCATCCTGAGCACACACACGCTAACAGGTAAACGTTGCAGCGTTGCCGTTGCAACGTTGCAATAAGGACTATCCTACCCCTACACAGGATGGATATCCGATATATATTAGCGGATTATGATAAATAGAAATAATTTAAAATAGTTATTATACTCCTTCATGCAACGTTGCAACGGCAACATTGCAACACTTGCTCGCAACAATAGCCTCGAAAACATTTGGTGGGTTAAATAAAAAGCCGTACCTTTGCAAGCAGTAACAGTAAACTTACCCAAATTTATGCAATACAAAATAGAATCACTTGAAAAGCTTGACCAACTATTGGCCGATCCGCAGTTTGACATTTGCCGTCGCGAGGGGCAAACACCGCTGCAAGCATTGGCTTGGCACTTGATAACTCACAAGCCATTCGATATTAACGTTATATTAAAAGGTACGTGCGCGCGCGAAGATACCATAGTTTGCGAGCCGCATTGGAACGACGATGACTTTACGGAGCAGATAAACGCCATGTACGCCCCACAGTTCACACTCGACAACAAAGAACTGCGAACATGGCTGGAAACCACACCGCTGCACGATGTTGCCGCATGGACAGCCTACATAGTACGACGTGTGGAGTTGGATAAGATATCGAACTATTACGATGCCGCCCAGGATTTTTATGCCGACAGCTGGTACGAATGGAGCGACTACGAGAGTGGCAAGCTGGCAGCAAAAGATTTTGTAAACGTAGTGATAGCCAAAGTTGACGAGGTGAACGCTCACATAGCCGATGGCAAGCAGCACGGCTTATCGATGGACGAGATAGTACTGCACGATGCCATGTGGGGATTGCTACCTAAGAACATCGACGACGAACTGGGTGCTATTGCACGCGACACCCTGAAAACCGCCATCAGCAGTCTGCCCTCACGCCCATACATCTGGAGCGAGGCTGGAAAAGAAAACTATGCACAGGACATGGTAAAAATGGCAGCCGAAAAACTGCAAGCACAGGGCTACGACATTAATTACGGCAAAGGCTACTCGATAGAACAAGGCTACCTGCTGGATTACTTCAGCCGCCTGTATTGGAGAGAAGCTGCAGCAAAACCCGAGGATTAACCACACAAAAGCTAGCAACACTATGAGAAGTTTTGACGAAGAAGCCCCCCACTCAACAGCGCGCAAAGAATTCGTAAATCTTTCAGATAGCGAACTCAACAAAACATTTGATTTAACCGCAATAAGAAGTGAGGTTTACAGATTGATACGCAATGAGGGCACCAAGCCCTGGAATATAAAAGAACAAGAACTGCTGGAGACCGACAGCGACAAGCGTGCCGAATGGATATTTGCCACCCGGCTATTAGCTTCGTACGGCACATCCATACCACAGATTGAGCATCTGCTAAAATCGGCCCCACCTGCATTAAAACTCCAAATGCTAAGTAAGAAACGTACCGAACTCATTAACCAGTTTGCTGGCACCGAGGCAGGGCAACATTGGATGATGTGCATGAAGGAGCAAGATGGATGGAAATATGTAGCGCAGTATGCCTATGGTGCAAACGGCATACAGGATTCGGGGTTGTTGGATAGATTTATGCTGATGCTCGACCAGATAGCGATTATCCACGACGTAATTAATGGTCGTGGTCGGAAATATGGTTTCGACATAAGTATAGTAAGTACAGAGAGCATAAATGCCACCAAACAATACTGCAAGCATCCAGAGCATGCACATTTAATTTTGCAACTACTGCACAAGATGATTGATGGCCAAAACACGCCTAAACGTTCATCGCGCCCTATACGCGCAGCACTCCAATCGGGTGCATTCTGCGAAAGGCCCTCGTACGCATGGTTCGACAACGAATTTGGTAACTCATGCAAGAACGACAGTTCAAGCTATTACTCATATACCGACATGGAGAAAGAATGCCCGTACGACGACAAGCTCTATGATGAATACAAAAACGATTTCAAGAAATTCAAATAAAGAATTATGTCCGAGCGGGTGTCCGAAAAACCACCCGTTCGGACTACACAACAAACTATTTTCGGACTAAGAAACCACCCATTCGGACACCTCCGGAAGAATCCAATCTTGCATTATTTTTATTACTAGTTTTGCACTCGCTAAGGTCAAACGAAGGCACGGTGCCGGGGAGGCCTAACCAGCAATACTAGTAATATATGCGACGTATTTTTATTGTGAATGGAAAAAAGATGGCACAGCCCATCAACTCGAAGGAGGAGTACTTTAACCTGCGCAACAGCGAGCAGAACCGAATGCGCCTAGCACTCGCCAGAAAGGGCGACGAAGTGGCCAAGAAACAGCTACTGCAGATGGCCTACAACGACTTGATGCCCGACGGCAAAGTAGAAGGCGCCTGCCACCCCAGCTCGATGTTTGCCTACGACATTGATTGCGAAAGTCTGGTAGAGAGCAACCGCATCGCCAAGAAGCTGATGGAGATGAAAAGCGAAATCGGCCTGCTGGAGATGAGCCGCTCGGCCCGCTACGGCCTGCACCTGGTGCTGCGCCGCGAGAAAGGTAAGACCATCCTGGAGAATCAGGTACGCGTATCCATCCTCACCCAGACCGAGATGGATAATGGGGCGCACGACCTGGGACGTGTGATGTTTACCACCACAGCCGATGCCGAAGAACTGCTGTACCTGGACGACGCCATCTTTGATGAGACAATGACCATCGAAGAGAGCGAACAGGAGTACAAAACATTGAAGGAGCGCGAGAAGCTGGGACTTGAAGAGGTACCCGCAGGCGCCAAGAAGGCCAACAAGCACTATCGCCCTTGGGAGGACAGCTGCACCAAAACAGCAGTCCAGCCCGCGATGGAAGTTACTACTATTAATGATGTACCCGCGAAGCCCGACATGCGCTACCTGAAAGTGTTCGACCTGTTTATGGAAGAGGCAGGACTCACAGAGCGTTCGCTGCAGATAGAGGGTGTACGCCACAACTCGCTGCTAAGCATTCTCTCGATAGGTGCCAGCCGATTGATTTCTAAGGCACAGATGATTGCAGTAGTGCGCCATCGCATGCCTGAGTATGCTACTGAGGATGATTGCCAGAAGCTCATCGACGACTTCTACAAGAAAACCGATCCCAACGCAGCCCTTACCAAGCGCCAGCGTGAGATACTGGCCGAGGCCTTTGGCGACAACGACGATGAAGAAGCCATCGAAGCCGAAGATGCCCAGGAAACCAGCAACAAGCACCGCCGCAAACTGATAGCCAAACTGCTGCCCTCAGGCCTGCGTGAGCCCGTAATGGCTGCACCTAAGGAGATGCAGATGAACGTACTGTGCGCCATCATGCCCATTGCAGCCACCTATGCCGACCAGGTAGAAGTGATGTATGCCGACGAGAAGAAGCAGTACCTCGGACTGATGTCGATTATCGTAGCCCGCCAGGCAGGTGGTAAATCGGGCTGTAAAGAGGCCGTAGAGTGCTGGATGAAGATTCTGAAAGACGAGTCGGATGCCTATCGCCGTCAGGAGGATGTAATCAAGCAGAAGAACAAGTGCCGCAAAGCCAACGAGCGTGCCGAAGAGATGCCCAAGTTCCCCATCCGCAAGCTGCCCATCACGGTATCGTGCTCTACCCTACTGAAGCGACTGAAGAATACTGCCGGGCATTGTGTGTATTCGTTCTGCGAAGAGCTCGACACACTGCTGAAAACCAATTCGGCTGGCAACTGGAGCGCCAAGTACGATGTATATCGCTACGGGTTCGACCGTGCCGAATGGGGTCAGGATTACAACAGCGATCTGGCCGAATCGGGCGATGTACAGGTAATCTACAACTGGACCATCTTTGGCACCTACGGCTCGTTCAACAAATGTTTCCAGCGCGACAATGCCGAGAACGGACTGGGTGGTCGTGTACTGATTTCAGAGTTGCCCGACACCCGTTTTGCCAAGATGCCCAAGTATCGCCCCTTGACAGACGAGGAGCAGGAAGCCATCCAGCAGGCAGCACGCCGACTGAGCGAACTGAAAGGCTATGTCGACACGCCTCGCCTGCGCAAAGCCATCGGCAAATGGGTCGAAGAAAAGCGCATACTGGCCCTGAAAAACAACGACGAAGTGATGGATAACTTCCGCCGCCGTGCAGCAGTCATCGCCTTCCGTTGTGCCGTAGTGTTCTATCTCCTTTCAGGTGAGGAGCGCGAATCAAAGGTCTGTGTAGATTTCATGCTGATGATGGCCGACTACTGTCTGGACACGCAGATGCGCATGCTGGGCAATATGATTGAGAGTCAGCAGGCACAGAACGCCCCCGCCGAGGTTCGCACCATCAGCGACAAAACCACCTTCGACAAACTGCCCAAGGAGTTTACCTACGCTGATGTGAAGGATGCCAAAGGCCCTGGCTACAGCGACTCATCCTATCGCAGCTCAGTAAGCCGATGGAAAAAGTTCGAACTAATTGAAGAAATTGGCGTTGGCGCGAACAAAAAGTTCCGAAAGAAAGTGGCCTAACCTTAACAATAATCCCCTCCAAAATGTGGAGGGGATTACTGTGTTTATCGGATTCTGTCCATCGAGCGGACCAGCTTTTCATCTGCCAGGATAGCTCGGCGCGCCATCAGATAGAGTATCAATGCGATAGCCGGGAACACAGCCGGCCATGTGGGACGGAAACTAACAGCACCCCACGACTTATCGCCCACCATCTGACCTACAACAAAGAATACCACATACCAGCCAATGATAAACAACACATTGAAGAGACAGAACAACGCCTGCATCTTGCGGTTGTTATACATAAATATGGTATAGGCAGCAATCGCTGTAGTAGGCAACAGCACAGCCATAAGAGGCCATGTATCGAAATGGTGCTTGCCAACTGGATCGGTAAACCAAAGATTATACACTCTGGCCACCTCGATGCCTCCCAGCTTAAACGAGCCTATCTGCATACAAAGACAAATGACGGTCATAATAATGGCCGCCAAAAGATATAATGTCTGCTTACGCTGTATCATATTAATCTTCCTGGTTCTGGTTCTCGCGAGAAGGATCACGCCAGTAAACCTTATCCTCAATAAACTCCTGAGTAGCCAGAAGACTTGGTTTTGGCAGCTTTTCGTAGTAACGAGAAATCTCGATCTGCTCACGATTCTCGAATACCTCCTCGAGCGAATCGTTGTATGAAGCGAACTCAGCCAGCTTCTTTGAGAGATCGTCCTTAATCTGCAGGCTGATCTGATTAGCACGCTTGCCAATGATAGCTACGCTCTCGTAGATATTACCTGTGTCATCACACAGATCCATAATGTTACGTGTTACGGTGTTAACCGGTGCTTTTGACTTCTTATAATCCATATCTTAATCTTTAATAACTTTTTTGCACTTATTGATATATTTCTCTGCCAACTGGGCATTCTTTGACTCGGGGAACTCATTGAGGAAACCATAGCACTCATCCTCTGCATCACGATAGCGGTCCAAGCGTTTCTCTTCCGAACTGTTCTCAGCCAACTCGAACTTTGCTTTCATAATCAGCAGCATCAAGTCCTCGCGAATACTGCAATAAGGATAGCTCTTCAGACAATTCTGAGCCGTAATGATGCAGGCATTATAGTTACTCTCATCATTCGAGTTGATATTTCCGAAATAGCCTCCCAGATTGTAGTAGAGTTCTGCTGAGAGATACTCCTTCTGAATCAGTTTATCATGCAGCTCATAAAGACGAGCCTGCGCCTGAGAACGGAGTTGCGACTCAGGGAAGAGATCTATGAACTGCTGATAGGCAGTGATGGCACCATTGGTAGGCGACTGATCGAGACGGGGTTCTGGCGCACTCTGATAGAGCGACTGACCAACATAGAAATAAGCCAGTTCAGCATAAGTACCACGAGGATAGCTGGACGTATATTTCCTGAAGGTCTCCGAAGCAGCATCGTAATCCATATTACCATACTGAGCCATACCTAACATATAAAGACATTCCTGAGCCTCATCAGAGCCCTTCTTGATAGTCACCAGTTCTTCCAGAAGCGTAGTAGCCTGCTGGAACTTTCCACATGCGAATGCCTCTTTTGCGTACTCATACTTATAATCAGCGTCTCCATACTTGTAGACACTGTTAAACTCAGAGGCGCAACTGCTAACAAGCAAGGCCACACATGCTAATGTTATGATACCTTTATTCATATTCGGGGTGCAAAATTAGCACTTTTCGCGCAAATAACAAAGTTTTAATACATGTTTTTGGTGTTTTTTGATGTTTTTTTAATAACTTATTCGTATCTTTGCACACTCAATGAGTAAATTTATACTAACATCGGAATACAAACCTACAGGCGACCAGCCTGAGGCAATACGCCAACTGACTGAAGGATTGGATCGCGGAGACCGTGCTCAAGTACTACTTGGAGTCACGGGCTCAGGTAAGACGTTTACAATGGCAAACGTCATTGCCCAGCACAACCGCCCCACCCTGATTCTGAGTCATAACAAGACCCTTGCTGCCCAGCTATACGAAGAAATGAAGGGCTTTTTCCCTCAGAATGCAGTCGAATATTATGTAAGCTATTATGACTATTATCAGCCAGAGGCATATCTACCGAGTACAGACACTTATATCGAAAAAGACCTGGCTATCAACGACGAGATCGATCGCTTAAGACTATCAGCCGTATCTAACTTATTATCAGGCCGCAATGACGTAGTCGTTGTATCATCAGTTTCATGTATTTATGGTATGGGCAGCCCCGTTGCCTTACAGGAGAACGTGATAGAACTGAAAAAAGGCCAGATTCTCGACCGCAACGCCTTGTTAAGAAAGTTAGTACAGGCTTTATACGTCAGGAACGATCTGGATTTACAGCGCGGCAACTTCCGCGTAAAAGGCGACACCGTTGACATAGCAATGGCTTATAGCGAGGTGGTGCTCCGCATCACATTCTGGGACGACGAGATTGACGCCATCGAAGAGATGGATGCTGTAACCTTCGACCGTCTGGCCAGCTTCGAGGAATACCGCCTCTACCCCGCCAACCTCTTCATGACCTCGCAAGAGCAGACCAACATCGCCATCCACCAGATTCAGGACGACCTGATGAAACAAGTACTCTTCTTCGAGGAAGCAGGCGACTCCATCAAAGCCCAGCGCATCAAGGAGCGTGTAGAGTACGACATGGAGATGATCAAGGAACTGGGGCATTGCTCTGGCATCGAGAACTACAGCCGCTATTTCGATGGCCGAAAAGCCGGAGAACGTCCGTACTGTCTGTTGGATTTCTTCCCCGATGACTACCTGCTTATTATCGATGAGAGCCACGTCAGCGTGCCTCAGATCAGCGCCATGTACGGAGGCGACAGAAGTCGCAAGCAGAACCTCGTAGAATATGGCTTCCGCCTGCCTGCAGCCTTCGACAATCGCCCGCTGAAGTTTGAGGAATTCCAGGAAGAGGTCAATCAGGTCATCTACGTCAGCGCAACACCAGCCGACTACGAGCTAAACGAGGCAGAAGGCGTTGTCGTAGAACAAGTCATCCGCCCCACAGGACTGCTTGACCCGGAAATCGAAGTCCGCCCCAGCGAGAATCAGATAGACGATTTAATGGACGAGATCCTGACCCGCAGAAATCGTGGCGAACGCGTACTCATCACCACCCTGACCAAACGTATGGCCGAGGAATTGACCGAGTATCTACTGAACCACAGCGTAAGCACCGCTTATATCCATAGCGACGTAGCCACACTTGATCGTGTAAAAATTCTAAGCGACCTACGCCAAGGCGTCTACGACGTATTGGTAGGCGTCAACCTGTTACGCGAAGGCCTTGACCTGCCCGAAGTATCGCTCGTAGCCATCCTCGATGCCGACAAAGAAGGATTTCTGCGCAGCCACCGCAGCCTGACACAGACAGCAGGTCGAGCCGCCAGAAACGTCAATGGAAAAGTGATTATGTACGCCGACACCATCACAGCTTCAATGCAACTGACTATTGACGAGACATTACGTCGCCGCATCAAGCAGATGAGGTATAACGAGGAGCATCACATTACTCCAAAGCAGATCATTAAGAACCTGACGTTCAGCGCCTTACAGAAAGAGAACAGAGCCGATACCAAGGAACTGATACGCGACATCTCCCTGGCAGCAGAGAATGGCGACACTGGCAAAATGATAGCAGCCGATCCAATTGAGCAGCGCATGACCAGACCACAGATGGAGAAGCTGATAGAAGAAACGACCAGGAAAATGAAAGAAGCCGCTAAAGCACTCGACTTCCTACAAGCTGCGCAATACCGCGACGAAATTGTTCGCCTACAAAAGGAACTGGAACTGAAGTAAGAAGTAAAAGCAATTAGAAATAGTGGATAGTTAAACGTGAAAATATACAAAAAAAACAAAAGCAGTAGCAAATTATTCACTATTCACCTTTCACTATTCACTAAAAATTAGTACTTTTGCACGGTTTTATTAATATAACAAAGAAAATGAAAAAGTTTTTGATAGCCATCCTGATGGCAATGCCCATGTTAGCAGCAGCTCAGGATAACACCTGGGAACGAATAGAACAGGAACCCGTTCAAAAAGAGAATCCTGATGCCAAATATCTGGCAGAAGGCGCAGTCCCCGTTGTTGACGGCAAAGTTTGCTGGCAGACAACCATCACTGCTCCAGGCAAGTCAGCTCAACAAATCTACGACATCCTGCTCAAGCAGATGACCAAAATGGTGAACGAGCCCAACCAGATTGCCAATAGCACCATAGCCCTTCAGAATTCAGAGACCTACGAATTGGGCGCCGTCTTTCATGAGTGGTTGGTCTTCAAGAGTTCAGCGCTTTCGCTTGACCGCACGAAATTCAATTTCCAGCTATTTGTTAAGTGCGCTAACGAAAAGGCTGAAATCAAAATAACACGTATCACATACGATTATGATATGGATCGCAAGCCTGTTCACTATGATGCAGAAACTTGGATCACAGACAAGTATGCAGTCAACAAGAAGCGCACTAAGCTTTATCCGCTCTCTTCTAAATTCAGAAGAAAAACAATAGATCGTAAGGACTTCATTTTCAACAAGTTCAATACGCTGCTTAACGAAAATAATTAATAATGAATAAAGATCAGATACGCAACATACTGAATATCATTTTTATGATTATGGCCGTAGTGGGAGTCATCTGGTACCTGACTTCCGACAAGACTACGGGAACCTATATTATCCTGTTTTCGATGTGCTTTAAGATAGCAGAATCATCAATGCGAATGATCAAGTAATCCATGTACAGAAGACTTACTACACTTATTTTAGCACTGCTGACACTTAGCCAACTAAGTGCCCAGACTGATCGTCAGTTTAATCAAATTGACGAGGACGGAAACATCTCTCAACGAAGTGGTAACGGAAACTTCAACAAACACAGCAAGGATACGACCCAGAATAAAGTAATCCCCAAGGGACTCTATTCATGGACTATCGATAGGAGATTCGGCGATGTAATTCCTACAGAGCCAGACACCCTGTCCCATCTGTTTATGAACACCACTTTCAACACCGGCATGTATGGCGACTACAACACCACGGGCAACAACTACAGTGCCCGCATGAGTCGTATATTCATTGACCGTCCATATGGCGAGTATCATATATTCACAGAGCCCTACAGTTTTGTCAAGAAGCAGCCCGATGCATTTCTTTTTATGAATACTCTATCGCCATATACCAATATACTCTATGACAATTGTGGCGACAAGACCAATGGCGAAGACCATATAGATGCAAAATTCGCCGTCAACGCCAATAAACGTCTGAATTTCGGCTTCGACCTTGATTATGCCTATGCTCGTGGTTACTACAGCAACCAGAGTATCGCGCATTTTAACGGAACCATCTTCTCCTCTTATCTGGGCGATCGTTATCAGATGCATTTCTTCTTCAACGCCGCTCACCAGAAGACTGCCGAAAACGGAGGTATCACTTCTGACGACTATGTGACCCATCCTGAATCATTCACCGACAACTACACAGAAAGCGAGATTCCTACCGTACTTTCTAAGAACTGGAACCGCAACGACCATCAACACATCTACCTATCCCATCGCTATAATCTGGGATTCTATCGCATGGTCAAGATGAGTGATGAAGAAATAAAGGCACGACAGTTTGCCAAGGAATCACAAAAAGAGCATGAAGCTGACATAGAAAAACAACATCAGGACATAAAAGAAAGCCGTAGGAACAAGGAGCAGCCCAAGCCTACAGGTCGCCCTGAAGGAGCAAAGGTGATGGGCAAAGAACCTCAGCAAGACCAACTCACCATAGCCGCAGATACCACACGTATCAAAGTTGACGGACAAGCCGCTATCGATAGTCTGAATCATCTTCAAGCCATCCAGGACTCTATCGATGCGACCATGAAGAGAGAGTATGTACCAGTGACAAGTTTCATTCACACACTCGACATCGACAACTACAACCACATCTATCAGGCATACAACACCCCTGCGGACTATTATAAGGACACCTATTATAATCAGGGTCTGAAATACGGCAATGACTCCATCTACGACCAGACCAAGCATTTCCGTATCAAGAACACCCTTGGACTGGCACTTCTTGAGGGATTCAATAAATATATGAAGGCAGGCTTAAAGGGATTTGTCACCTATGATTATTGCACCTATTCCATGCCTGATATCGAAAATGGCAACCTATTCTGGAATAATTGGAACGAATACGATCTGAGCATAGGCGCCCAACTCAGCAAGACTCAAGGCAAGACTCTGCACTTCAACGCGACTGTAGAGACATGGATAGCCGGAGCCGACAAAGGCGACTACACCATCGACTTCAGCACCGATCTGAATTTCCCATTGTTCGGCGATACCGTTCAACTGGCAGCATCAGCCTATTTATACCATTGCTACCCAGTGTTCTTCCAGTCAAAGTATCATTCAAAACACCTCTGGTGGGACTTGAATCTTGATCAGGAGACACGTAGTCGCATTGAGGGCACATTCAGTTACCAGAAAACCGATACGAAGTTACGTGTAGCTATCGATAACATCAAGAACTACACCTACTATGGCATGAGTTACGACTTGACAGCAGACGGAGGACGCAAGAATATGACGGCATCCGTACTTCAGGAGAGCAAAAGCCTGAATATACTCACAGCCCAGATTCATCAGAACTTCCGCATAGGCGCATTAAACTGGGAGAATATTCTCACATATCAGAATTCAAGCAATCAGGATGTACTGCCATTACCCGATTGGAACATCTTCTCAAACCTCTATCTGAAGTTTAAGATTGCCAAGGTTCTTGGAGTTGAATTGGGTGCTGATGCCACCTTCTTCTCAAAGTATTACGCCCCCGACTTCTGCGCGGCCATCAACCAGTTTGCTGTTCAGAAGAACGAGGAAAGTCGCATCAAGTTAGGTGGCTATCCGTTTGTAGACGTTTATGCCAACATGACGTTAAAGGGTGTCAGATTTTTCTTAGTGATGAGCAATGTAGTAAATGGTGGAGGCAATCACATGAAATTCCTCACGCCACACTACCCCGTCAATGGTTCAGTACTTCACTTCGGCGTTTCCTGGCCATTCTTCAACTAAAGAAGAATCACTCCTAAGCTAACGCAGACACCATAGATAAAGATATTACGCGCTGTTTCTCCTAAGCAGAGATTCAGCGCTTTTCCTTGGTATATACGCTTCATCTTCAAATAGGTATAGAAATGAAGCATCAGGTATATAAAAGGGAATAAGAATGCCAACACGTGTCCGTTCATTAGGAAAGTACCGCCCAAGATGACAGCCCCGACACCAACGCCAACATACAGCTGCAAACCAGCCTCAGCTCCCAAACGCACAATAATCGTTTGTTTACCCGCTTCACGGTCATTATCCCTATCACGGAAATTATTTACTATCAAGAGCGCATCAATGACCAAGCCACAGGCTATCGAAGCCAGAAAGACCTGCCAACTGACAGTATGCAACTGAACATAATATGTACAGCAAACCGGCACTATACCAAAGAATACCAGCACCAGGATATCACCCAATCCCTGATAAGAAAACCAAGTGGTATAAAGAAAGGCGAAAACCACGCACAACATACCGATAAGCACCATTTCCCAACCACCAAAGTAAACGAGCGGTAAGCCAATCACACACGCCAAACAGGTAGTCAGAGCAATAGCTTTCTTCATAGAATCAAGTTTCACCCATCCTTGTGCACAGGCTCTACGCGGCCCCAAACGCGTTTCGGCGTCATCGGTACCATTGACAAAATCATAGAAGTCATTGATGAAGTTCGCATCAATCTGCATTGCGAAAGCAAAAAGCAGACATAGTATGGCAGCTGTCCAACTGAAAATGCCTTCACCATACAAAGCCGAATCAGCATAGGCTAAAGCCACACCAATCATTACAGGAACAGCCGCTCCAGACAACGTTTTAGGACGAGCCGCCAGCAACCACGCTTGAGCCGAATCTATCACAATTTTCTTATCTTCTGCCATTATTTTCCAATTTTTCTTGCAAAAGTAACTACTTTTTTGTAAATTTGCAAAGAAAAATAAAACTTTTTATGACAAACAATACACCAAGTCTGGACCTTGTGGAGTTTATCGAAACACAGATTCTCCCTAAATATGCAGAATTTGACCGTGCACATAATCTGGAGCACGTAACAAGGGTTATACGTAATTCTCTCGAGCTGATCAGAGCAACAGGAGCAGACATCGACATGGTTTACACCATTGCAGCCTACCACGACTTGGGAATGTGCGGACATCGTGCCGACCACCATATCCGAGGTGGCAAGATATTAGCCTCAGATGCACGACTGAAGAAGTGGTTTTCCCCCGAACAGATCAAGATTATGAAGGAGGCCGTTGAAGATCATCGCGCCTCAGCCAGCCGAAGTCCCAGATCTATTTATGGAAAAATTGTAGCTGAAGCCGACAGGGATATCGATCCAGAAAGAATCATCCGCCGTTGCATCCAGTTCGGAATGGCCAACTATCCGGAAAAGACAGAAGAAGAACACTGGATTCGTTTTAAAGAACATATGGCCAACAAATACTCCAAGGAAGGATACATCAAACTATGGATTCCCAATTCACCGAATGCCAAACGTCTCAGCGAACTGCAGAATATCATCGAACAGCCTCAGCAATTACGCGAAGCCTTCGACCGGATTTTTGCCGAAGAGATTGCTACCCCAGATACAAATAGTAAATGATAGCCAGAGCAACTGCCACTGCTATCAGAACAGCAGACTTGATGAGACAAGAAGCCGCCTTCTTAATCACCAAGAAAGCAACTATGATAGCAACGAGTACAAATATGTAATAACCGATATTTCCCATATTCTACTTAAATAATTTCTTGAATGGTGTAGGCACAGGCGTTTCGAATTCCATGGGCTCACCTGTTATAGGATGATGGAAACATAGCAACCAAGCATGCAGACACAAACGGTGGATAGGATCATCACCATTACCATATTTGGTATCACCACAAACAGGATGTCCCATATCAGAAGAGTGTACACGAATCTGGTTCTTCCGTCCTGTTTCAAGTTTAAACTCCACCAACGTATGCTCGGTTGTGCGGTCGAGCACATGATAATGGGTTACGGCATATTTTCCACCATTATCAGTAGGTGAAGAATAAGTAACGTATGCCTTGTTATCTTTCAACCAGTTAGCAATTGTACCTTCATCGTTCTCCATCTCACCAGAGCATACTGCCACATAGCGACGATCATACACGATATCATGCCAGTTATGTTCCAGTATCTGCTCTGTCTCCATGTCTTTTGCATACACCATCAGGCCACTCGTATCGCGATCCAGACGATGAACCACATGAGCCGTACATTTCTGGCGTGACTTCTTGAAATAATCATCGAGTACAGTCTTCACATTCAACGTTGAATGACCAGCTGCCATTGAAAGGATACCCTCGGCCTTCTCAATGACTATCAGCCACTTATCCTCATAGACAATCTTAACGTAACGGCTCTTAAACGACTGCTGGTTACGTTTGGTCTTACTAATGGCCACCTTCATGCCGGGCTCCAACTGGAAGTCAAACTGGCTCACGGTCTTACCATTCACCTTGATACCTCTACCCTGCAGAGTCGCCTTAATCTTCGTACGACTTTGCTGAACATTGGCCAACAGCCATTCTAACAATGGCATCGACTCGTTGACTACGAAGTGCTCGTAGTCACCCTCACGATTATATCCTGCGTTATATCTCATATTGGCGGCAAAGATACAAAAAAAACCGCAGATATTCGAATCTGCGGCATTTTTTTTATTAATCGAATGGATTAATAGAACTTGAAGTATCTTCTGGCATTGTTGTAACTGATGTCCTCTACCATACGTCCGAGGATTTCCATATCACAAGGCAACAAGCCTTTCTCAACATCGTTTCCAAGGATATTACAGAGAATACGACGGAAGTACTCATGGCGTGGATAGCTCAAGAAAGAGCGACTATCAGTCAGCATTCCAACGAAGCGGCTCAGCAGTCCAAGTACAGAAAGCGCATTCATCTGACGTACCATTCCATCCATCTGGTCATTGAACCACCAACCAGAACCGAACTGGATTTTGCCTGGCTCACCACCCTGGAAGTTACCCAGCATTGTAGCAATCACCTCGTTAGCACAAGGATTCAATGTATATAATATGGTACGCGTGAGCTTATCCTTCATATTCAGTTTGTTGAGGAAGGTCGACATAGCCTTGGCTGTATTGAACTCTCCGATAGAATCGAAACCTGTATCAGGACCAAGCGCGTTATACATCTTAGTATTGTTATCACGGATAGCACCATAGTGGAACTGCTGTGTCCAGTCTGCATCAGCATCCATCTCTGCCATAACCGTCAGGAAACAGTTCTTAAACTGACGGATCTCCAAATTAGAAAGCTGCTGACCACGCATAGCCTTCTCGAAGATGGTCTCGATCTCAGAATCTGTATATTCCTCATCGTAGAACTCCTCGATACCATGATCCGAGAGTTTACAACCATTCTCAGCAAAGAAGTCGTGACGCTTCTGCAGGGCATCAACCATATCAGCAAACTTCACGATATTAACACCACTCACCTCGCTCAACTGCTCTACATACTTCGAGAACTCAGGCTTCTCAATGTTCATGGCCTTGTCAGGGCGCCATGCTGGAATCATCATAGGATCATCCTTTGCCTTTGTCTTGGCATACTCAATATGGTTATGCAGATCGTCGACGGGATCATCGGTTGTACAAACACACTCTACGTTATAGTGTTTCATCAGACCACGAGCAGAGAATTCTGGCTGCTGCAGTTTCTCGTTACATTCGTCAAAGATTTCGCGAGCTGTCTTGGGAGAAAGCTGCTTAGTGATACCGAAAGCGGTCTTCAACTCAAGATGAGTCCAATGATAAAGAGGATTACGGAAAGTGTATGGAACGGTCTCTGCCCACTTCTCAAACTTCTCCCAGTCGCTGGTATCCTTACCAGTACAGTACTTCTCATCGATACCATTAGTACGCATGGCACGCCACTTATAGTGGTCGCCACCCAGCCACAACTCGGTGATACTCTTGAACTTGTGGTCTTTAGCCACCATCTCAGGAATCAAATGACAATGATAGTCGATAATGGGCATCTTAGCCGCATGATTGTGATACAAGTCCTGCGCCACCTGGGTCTCCAGAACGAAGTTATCATCATTGAATTGCTTCATAAAACTGTATGTTTATAGGTTCTTCTTAAATTTTTCTGCAAAGTTAATTAAAATCTCGAATAAAAGCACTATCTTTGCAAAAAAATAAAACGTAAACGATGACGTACCGAAGCAAAGTTCTCCTGATATACACAGGAGGCACCATTGGCATGAACCGGAACCCACGAACAGGGGCACTGGAGCCATTTGATTTCGAGCACCTATTATATAATGTGCCCGAGTTGAAGCAGTTTGATATTGCAATTGAGACCTACCAGTTTGACCCTCCGATTGATTCGAGTGACATGTCTCCCCGTATGTGGACCGACATCTCGCATTGTATTGCAGATCATTATGACCAATACGACGGTTTTGTTGTGCTGCATGGCACAGACACCATGGCTTATACAGCCTCTGCCCTATCCTACATGCTCGAGAATCTGACAAAACCTGTCATTTTCACAGGTTCCCAACTTCCTATCGGGCAGTTGAGGACAGATGGCAAAGAGAACCTGATTACGGCCGTCGAGATTGCAGCCGCCAAAGACCGTGAAGGTCATGCGCTGGTACCCGAGGTAGGCATCTATTTTGGTGGGCATCTGCTTCGTGGCAACCGAACCACCAAACAGAGTGCAGAAGAATTCAATGCGTTCGAATCATTCAACTACCCACACCTGGTTGAGGCAGGCGTCAATATCACCTATCATCAGGACCGTATACTAAAACCAGATTGGGAAAAACCAATGGTTCCCCACTTCCGATTAGACAACAACGTGATTATATTCTCGCTCTTTCCCGGTATCCGCGAAGACTTGATCCGCCACATTATCCACACCCCAAATCTGAAGGCCATCGTCATGCGCACTTTCGGTAGTGGTAATGCGCCTCAACGTCCCTGGCTACTGAAAGCTCTTCGCGAAGGAACGCGCAATGGAAAAGTAATCGTCAACATCAGCCAGTGTATGCAGGGAGCCGTAGAGATGAGCCGCTACGATTGTGGATATCATCTGCAGGAAGCTGGAGTCATCAGTGGACGCGATTCTACCGTAGAAGCAGCTGTTACCAAACTGATGTTCCTACAGGCACATTATCCTGACGATCCGGAAACAGTTCGGAAGTATATGCAACAGAGTATAAGAGGAGAGATATCATATTAACGATATCTCTCCTACTTTTTCCAGAAACGGAATGTAATGTCCTCCATTCCTCCATCCGCTTTGATCCGATACAATCGCTGATTAGTCTTCGGATTTTTCAAGGGGCCTAAATGTTTGATAAAAGGACCGATCTTGATATAATCGAAATCACATTTATTGATGGCAGATGATATAACGGTTTTTCCACTATACCAGGCAATCTTAAACTCAGGGTGCGCCTCGCGAATATACAATGCCAGCTGATTGACCGACTTCGGATCGCCATCTCCACCCATAAACGAGATACAGGTTATATCAGTACCGAACTTACCAACAAGAGTGTCGATGGCCTCTGTATCAAGAGGCAATCCGATATCCTCCCAAAGATAATAGCTATGACACCCAGGACAGCGACACGGGCAATTACTGATGTTAATTGCCAGTGTCACTTCGTCCGGTATCTCCTGAAAAACTATGCCGGTATTAACGTATTTCAGCATAGTTTATTCTCCCCTGCATAGTAGCGACGAGCAGCCTCTTCCTGACGAGCCTGTGAGAAGTTGCTAACACGCTTCAAGTAGCCGATAATGCGGGTCATATAGTCTACATTCTTAGAATGGCAATGTGGACATTCTTTCAGATAGCGTTTGTCAATGTAACCACAATCGTTGCAGACTGTATTGGGAATATTGAATGTAAAATAGTTACAGCCTTCCTTAGCAGCCACCTTCAACAAATGCAGATATTGTTCCTTTGACAAATGCTCATCCAAATTCATATGCAAAGCCGAACCACCAGTCAGATGTTCAATATATGGAGCACCATGGAGTTTGAACTTGTCAATGATGGTGAGCGAGTCATCCTCAACTACATAGAAGTAGCTGTTGTAACAGTCACGTGGCACAAAATAGCCGTCCTCACGATCCCACTTAGCATGCTTCACACCAACATTCTCGGCAGGAATCATCTCGCAGTTGAACATAACATCCTTAGAGCGATACTGACGATTATATTTCTCTACCAAGCCAAGGATACCCTGTACAAAGTGCAGATACTCGTCATTCGGTGTAATCTTCAGCCCCATAAACTCAGCAGCCTCAACCAAACCGTTGATACCGATAGTCAGATACTGACGGGCAATGTTGATGTAGCCTGCATCGAACAATGGCAACATACCCTGCTGCTGAAGATCTTTCAGATTCTCATTGTAAGCCAACTGAACCTTATGACAGAGATCAATCACACCACTCAGATACTCCAGATAGTCAAGCTTATGATTCACTGCATACTGAATACAGCGGTTCAGATTGATGGTAAGCACACTTTTAGAACCTGTGCTGACACCACCCGCTCCAAGGGTATAGCTGAAACCATTGTCGGTAATCTCATTACGGAGACGGCAACAACTTGACAACGAATCAGCATTATCGCTCATATAAGTAAAGAACGAGTGACCTTCAGAATACATTTCGGCCGTAAACTCCCCCCACTCTTTATCCTTACATTCACCATTTTCATCAACCAACAAGGCCATGGTTTCTACAGGGAAAGTCAACAGAGTCTTGGTACGTTCCTGGTTAAACCACTTCATAAAACGCTTCTGGAGCCAAGAAAGACCATCCCAATCGGGCTTGGAACCATCGGGGAAGTAGAACTCGCCAAAGATGCTCTCGAAATAGTAACGATCGTAGTAAGCAATATTCCAGAATACAGCCTGATAGTTACGAGCACCTGTTGGCTGATTCAAGGTATAGACAATCTGCTCAAAGTAATCGGTAATGATCTTGTCGATGGTACGTTTCTTCAAACTGAGGTCAGCCTGATCATTAGCACGCTTGTAGTAATCCAATCCATACTCCTTTCCCATGAAATAGTTCATATACATGAGGAACTCCGGCGTAGCACATGCACCACTCAGCATAGAACTAACCATAAAGACCATATTCACAAAGCCTCCAGCGAACGATTTCATGTTGGTTGGTGCAGTTGAATTTCCACCAATAGCTATAGTACCACCAATCAACCAAGGATACATGGTGATAGAAGCACAGTAGTTGGCCAACGATGTTTCGTCGTTCTTATATATAAAATGGTGTGTCAGCTTGTCGATATACTCATCAGCCAACTGTTTACCATACATTTTCTTAATTCGGTCGGTCAGGAGTCGGCGATTCAAACGGATAAAGTTAGATTTAGGCAGTTCACCGATCAAAGTAGCAATATTCTTATGTTCAACATTGGCATTAGCATCGTACTTTGAACCTGTAGCAGCATTAACCGACTCACAATACTCTGAAAGGAAAACCATCTTTTCAAGGGTTTCACGATCCTCTGAGTGGAGCTGTCTATATAGAATGAACGACTTAGCCACCTTATAATATCCTTCGCGCATCAATGCTTCCTCCACTTGGTTCTGGATATCCTCTACAGTGATATTGTCGTGCATATCAAGGTGATTTAAGATTTTAGACACGATGGCCAGGTCAGCAGGTTCCTGTACACTTTCAAATGCCTTCACGATGGCATTCATGATTTTGTCGAGTGAGAACAAGTCTTTCGAACCGTCTCGCTTAGTGATGGTAAAGTTTTTAATTTCCATTTTGTTGCCAATACTTATTAAGTTTAAAATTTCAATTCTTTCTGTAAGTTTTCCTTTTTGGGAAACTTTTTTTGTTTTTAATTCGGAAAAGTTTTCCAAAAAGAAAAACCGAATTCGGATGCAAAGATATAAAATTATCACAAAAAAGCATTCTTGGCAGAAATAAAAGATGTATAAAAGAAAGTTAAAAAAGAAATACCACACTGCAATAATCACGCACAACACACTGAAAAACAAGCATATCTGAATCAAACAAAACAAACACAACGCGCCTGAAAGTGTTTATAAAAGTAAAATCAAGCCGAACATTCAGTCTCCACATTTTGACACGCCAAGAAGAAATAAGATTTTCTTTTTGGAAAACTTTTCCATTTTTGGAAATCAAAAAGTTTCCACTTTTCTACCAACATGAGTTATTATTCGCCCTCTCATTGTATACCTTAATAATATATAAAAGTAGCCCAAAATTTGGTTTACTTCGAATAATTATATTATCTTTGCAGAGAATACATTTTTTCACTCAACTAAACAAATACAATTATGAAAGAATTAAAAGGAACAAAAACTGAAAAGAATCTGCAGGAAGCATTCGCAGGTGAGTCAATGGCACGCAACAAATACAGTTATTGGGCATCAAAGGCCAAGAAGGATGGCTTTGTACAGATAGCCGCCATTTTTGAGGAGACCGCCAACAACGAGAAGGAGCATGCCAAGATGTGGTTCAAGCTTCTGGAAGGTGGAGCCATCAAGAGCACCCCAGAGAATCTTGAAGCAGCAGCAACCGGCGAGAACTACGAATGGACCGACATGTATGCCCGTATGGCCAAGGAGGCCCGCGAGGAAGGATTCAACGAGATTGCTGCCAAATTTGAGCTTGTAGCCAAAGTAGAGGCAGAGCACGAGGCTCGTTATCGCCAATTACTCGACAATGTCAAGAAGGAACGCGTATTTTCAAAGGACAACGACGTTATCTGGCAGTGCAGCAACTGTGGTCACATCGTCATCGGCAAGAAAGCCCCACAAGTATGTCCAGTATGCGATCATCCACAGGCTTACTTCCAAGTAAAAGCCGAGAATTATTAATAGAATATTTTTCTAAGTACTTTGCAATTGAAAAGTACTTAGATTACAATTGTTCTCTAAGTACTTTTCAAAATATGCCTATTTAAGATAAAATAATCTGCACTATGCGCTCTGCTGTTCTACCATCCCAACGGTCAGGCAGAGCGCATTTTTTCCACTCTCCACTCACCATTTTCTTTACCGTTTCTCTCAGTTTGTCAGCATCCTCACCTACCAACACATTAGAACCTACATTCACCGTTTCCTGATGTTCCGTATAATTGTTGAGAGTGATACAAGGCACGCTGTTAAAGGTTGCCTCTTCCGACACATTACCTGAATCCGTAATAATACCAAGCGCATGAGCCGTGAGCCAGCCGAACTCCAGATAGCTTAACGGCTCAACGATCTCGATTGCCAGTCCCATATTCTCTACGACCTTACGAGCATTACCTCGCAACGGTGCAATAATACGTATACCATTAGCCGATTCAACCAAAGCCCGCAGCATACGCTCCAGATTATCCACATCAGCAATAAGCGCCTTGCGGTTCAGGGTAAACACCAGATATTTCTGCTCCTCTAACGAGGGGATTGAGACCGGCTTCTTCAGTCTGTCGTAATTATAGCGGAGGGTATCCATCAAGATATTACCCACCATATAAGTCTGCGAATTCTCCGACTGTTCACGTGTGGCCACACCAGTACTCTTCACACCAGCAGTAAACAGATAGTCTGACAATGCATCGATCACAAGTCGGTTAATCTCCTTGGGCATGTTGATATTAAACGAGCGGGTTCCTGCTACCAGATGTGCCAAACGTATGCCACGCTTCTTGGTCACAATAGCTGCAGCCATGGTCGAAGCCAGATCATCTACCACGATTACCACATCAACAGGATGCTCATCAAGAAATGCATCGAAACGAGCCATCACCTGACTGGTAATCTCATTCAGACTCGTCGAATCCACACCTAAATAATATTGAGGGCGAGGCATCTGCAGGTCGTCAAACAGCGAAGGCTCCAATGTAGGATCATCTTCACGTCCGGCATAAACCAACAAACAAGTTGCCTCAGGATATCTATCGATAGCCCTTACCAAGGGCGATACTTTCACAAAATTCGGGCGTGCGCCCGCAATGATACAAACAGTCTTTGCCATACTCCTTCTTTTTTTTGAGTGCAAAGATAAAGAAAATCTTCATATTTACCAAGAAAAATGCCAAAAGGTTTGGATAACTCATAAAATAGTTGTATCTTTGCAGCAGAAACAGTGGGTCGTGCCTGATAGATCGGGATACTCTACATTAACAAAACAAAATCGGGATCGTTTCCCTTGCCAATGGCGGGCCACGATTATCCTCCACGAGGAGAGCAGCAATGCCGGTGGATTACAACAGCAGGGAGCCCCCACATCGTGTGAAACAGGAGTTTTCACCAAATCATCGGCACGTACCCTTTTCTTTTTATATTAAACATTATATTGATATGTTTTCCGGAATCATCGAAGAATTTGCTACCGTAACAGCTATCCGTAAGGATCGCGAAAATATTGATTTCACATTGAAGTGTTCATTTGTCGATGAATTGAAGATCGACCAGAGTGTCGCTCACAATGGCGTATGTCTGACCGTTGTTGCTATTGAGAATGGCACCTATACCGTCACAGCCATGAAAGAGACACTGGACCGCACCAACCTTGGATTACTTCAGGTTGGCGACAAAGTGAATGTAGAACGCTCAATGATGATGAATGGCCGTTTGGATGGCCATATTGTTCAGGGCCATGTAGACGAGACGGCACGATGCATTGCCATAGAAGACGCCAATGGTTCCACCTATTTCACCTTCGAATACCCCGAGAATAGAGAGATGGCATTAAAAGGCTACTTCACCGTGGACAAAGGCAGCGTTACCGTGAATGGTGTCAGCCTGACGGTTTGCAACCCCACAACCAATACTTTCCAGGTAGCTATCATCCCATACACTTTTGAGCACACAAACTTCTGCGACATTCGTGTCGGTTCTGTGGTCAATATCGAATTCGACATCCTTGGCAAGTATATTGCCAGATTACAACAACTTTAAATTGGTATCCTACAATAATTCTGATGGAGCGGAGACGAAAGTCTTCGCTCCATGTTGTATCAGGAACTCACGATCACGGAATCCCCACAACACAGAAATACAAGGCATACCAGCATTTGCTGCTGTCTGGATATCCACATCACTGTCACCTACATATACAGCACCGTCCTTTTCTACTCCAAGCTGTTTCAAGGCTGCGAATACCGTATCGGGAGCCGGTTTCTTCCGGATTCCCTCTGCTTCATGTTCACCTATAGCCACCTCTATGGTATCAGGAAAGAAATGGCGACAAAGTTCCACCGTCGCTGGCATCATTTTATTGCTCACTACAGCCAAACGACAGCCACGAGCTTTCAAAGTGGTCAACATCTCCGGTATACCAGAATAAGGACATGTTGTATCCTGTGAATGATGCATATAATGCTCACGAAACGTTGCAAAAGTAGCCTCAAAATCCGGATGACTCGCACCACCAGGAACAGCTCGTTCCATGAGCAATCTAACACCATTACCAACAAACCGACGTACATCCTCAATGGAATGCTCCGGCATACCATGCTGACGTAGAGCATAATTGCACGATGCCGCTAAATCTGTAAGAGTATCAAGTAAAGTTCCATCAAGATCAAATATATAAGTGTTGTACATCAAAGTTCAAGCCTTTATAAAATAAAACATCAAATAATAAACATTAGCGTTTTGAACGCTGAATCATGGTTTTCACCTTATTATTATATTTCTCCGCCTTCAAGAGGTCTTCGATAGGCAAATGCATGCGATATTTCCAGCGGTTAAACGAATCGCTGGGCACGTTGATACGTTCCTCGCGAGGATTCTTTCCGCGTAATTCACTATCCATCGACAGCCAATCCTGTAACGACAGCATACACAGCATCGAAGGACAATACAGATGACGAGCAATAATCTCCTCTGCCAGATGGGCTGGCAACTGTTCTGGTGCACGTCCCTGCTTCTGAAGCATTGATACAAAAAAACGTTGCGTACGTTCCGGACTCTCAGTCCACCAAAGCCGCAAAGGCGACATATCATGTGTCGAAATGGTAGCTACCGAACGATAGGGATTAGCATCCAGATGCGCAAATTCATAGCCGCTTTGCTTGGGCATAGACTGGATTTCAAGCGTCAGAATACGCAACTGATCGAGTACGGGAGCCACACAATCCGGCAGCATCCCCAAATCTTCTCCACAACAAAGCATACGGGTTTCACCGAACACGTCAGTCAACTTATGCAACGCCTCTGCCCCCCAGAAAAAATTATGACGCTGATAATAATAATGATGATAGAGGCGCATGAACGCATCCTTCTCTTCGGAAGAAAGCGCATCAAATACCGGCTCACCGATAACGCCCATACGCGGATGATACATCTCAGCCTGCTGAGGATCCTCCAAGAACAGGACATCACTAATCAATCGGTAAAGCCCATCACGAATCCAAAGGCTATTCTCATCGGTGCGTCCCTCGAAAGCACACTGTACCTTTTTCTGAGAATCATACTCTGTCTTCAAATCATAGAGACCATAGCTCTTGGCTACAAGGAAATGCTCCTTGACGTAAGGAACATGCATGCCAAAAAGACGCTCAAGCACTCTTTCATTAATAAAAGGACGAGTATAGAGCTCTTTACGGAAAGGCAATCCGAAATACTCGATTTCACCTATTGTCATAGGCAACGAAGGCGAGAAATGCCCCAATAACCCGTAGATAGCATCAGCCGGAATCTCCCAAATTCTAAAGAAGCCCAAGATATGGTCTATACGGATGGCATCGAAATACTGCTCCATCCATTGGAGTCGACGACGGAACCACTCTATCACCTCACCCTTCCAGTTGTAGGTAGGAAATCCCCAGTTCTGCCCCTGATGAGAGAATGCATCAGGAGGAGCGCCAGTCTGGGTATCAAGGTGAAAGTAATCCGGATGGATAGCTGTTTCCACACTTTTACCATTTACGCCGATAGGCACATCTCCTTTCAAGAAGACACCTTTTGAACGAGCATAGTCAGCCGCGGCTTTCAGCTGTAAGTGAAGATGGTATTGCGTAAAGTAAACCACACCCAATGGCGCATCCAACCACTTGGCGTAAGGCACCAACCAATCCTGGTTTTCGGCAAACCAAGCTTTGAATTCCTTGGACTCAAGCGTCTGTTGTCCTTTCTCATCAAAGAGTTCCTGAATATAAGCCCGCTTAACACGATCCACCGCCTCATAATCGCTATAACCAAGCGCATTAAGTTCCTGGCGCTGACGATGATACGTAGTCATCCTTGTTTTATTCTTCAGCACCCCAACAGCCTCTACATCCAGATAATGAGGATGCAGAGCAAAAGCCGAAACGATATTATACGGATACGAATCACTCCAGTTTTTTGAACATGTTGTATCGTTAACCGGCAACAATTGGATAGCCTTCATACCCGTAGCCACACACCAGTCAACGAATCGGTAGAGATCGCCGAAATCTCCCACACCATACGACTGCTTACTACGCAACGAGAATACTGGCACAACCACTCCAGCTGCACGCCATATATGCTCTTTCATTCGCAAGTTCTCACCATAAGCCACCAGTACAGTACCATCAGGCACCATAGTCTGGTCAGCAGGCAGCAAACCCGCAGTCGTACGATTATCGCCTTCTTCCCAAGCCACAAGTGCATGGGTTTCATTGTCAATCACTACGTATTTATATTCTATGGGTAGCAACACCGCATCGACATTCACAGAAAGCAGCCACTCGAAACGACCTATAGGTTCCATCTTCAGGTATCGGGCCACATTCCAACTACCGAGAGCCGGATGAGAGCCAATTACAGCCACCGACTGTCCCTTTTGAAGCTGAGGGGCAGAAACACGGAACACCACGGTCTTACGATAAAGTGGTACACGGAGAGGTTCTACCTGATCAGAATCAGCCAATCCAGTAGTCGTATGATAAGCTTTACTATACAGATGATACTGCAATGGCACATCGCGCCACAAATCAGCCATCACATAATCCTTCGACGAATCAAAATAATATACACGAGGAATGGCATCCCATTCACGACGCAACACATGTCCTTCAGCATCTTCCACCTGATAATGATATGAGAACGAGGCTATTGGGTGTTTTCGGGATTCCAGAACGGTTGTTTCAAGCAACCATTCCATGCCATCAGCAGTCGTCATCATCAGCCGTTCAGACTTTTCAGTCTGGTCGATACTCCGATAACAGATCACCACATATAGGTTTTGCCCCCATTGAGTGCCATATTGTATAGAAAACTTGAGTTTCATAAGCTATATTTTAGGGCAAAGATACAAAAAAATGAGAAATTAGCGATAAGAGTGAAGAGATTTTTGTAACTTTGCAGCGTTTTTTCAAGATTATGAAGATGAATTGGATAAAAAAATGGCGCTATCTGGTTCCTGTCATTATATGTGTACTAGGAATCATTGCCATCGGTTTTTACTATTTTGTGGGGAGTTTTTCAAAACTCGACACCACCGAATACGTGTATATTGACGACAACGACAATCTCGATTCGGTATGTGTAAAGCTTGAGCCGATAGCATCTGATCATGGTCTGATTGCTTTGAAGATGCTGGCACGCCACGGCGGTTATTGCGCTCATATCAGAAGTGGACGCTACGCTATTAAGCCTGGCGATAGCACTATCCGGTTATTCCGCAACCTGAAGAACGGGCATCAGGAGCCTGTGCGTCTGACCATTCCAGAAAGCAGAACGATGGACCGCCTTGCTGGCGTTCTATCCAAAAAACTGATGATGGACAGTGTTGCTGTGGCCATCTTGCTGAGCGACTCATCATTCTGTGCACAGCAAGGCTACGATACTGCAACTATTGCCTGCCTGTTCGTACCTAACACTTACGAAGTCTATTGGAATATCTCCATAGAGAATCTGATGAAGCGCATGAAAAAGGAACACGAGAATTTCTGGAATGTTCAGCGCACCATCAAAGCTGAGGCACTGGGTCTGAGTACAGAAGAGGTATGTACCCTGGCCAGCATCATTGACGAGGAGACGGCGAATAATGCTGAAAAGCCCATGATTGCCGGCATGTATCTTAATCGTCTGAAAGCAGACATGCCACTTCAGGCCGATCCCACCATCAAGTATGCCTTAAAAGATTTCGCAATCAAGCGCATCTACCACAACATGTTACAATTCGACAGTCCTTACAATACATACAAAAATACCGGCCTTCCTCCTGGTCCTATTAAGATTGCGTCCATCGCAGGTATCGATGCCGTATTGAATCGTACTGCCCACGACTATCTGTACATGTGCGCCAAAGAGGATTTCTCGGGCACCCATAACTTTGCCAAGACCTATCAGGAGCACTTAAAGAATGCAGCCAAGTATTCAAAAGCATTAAACGAAAGAGGAATTAAGTAAGTTGATTATTGATATTGAAAGTTATATATGGAAGAGATTATTAAAAACGAAAGCGAGGAGAAGAAGGCTGCGAGTAAGCGAGAGCAGCGTCAAACTTGTTTGAACGATGCCGAGCGTGAGCAGGCTCGACCAGAGGTCAAGTCAGTTAGCTTCATTGAACAGAAAGTAATCAATGATCTGGCAGAAGGTAAGAACGGCGGCAGAATGCAAACCCGTTTCCCACCTGAGCCCAATGGCTATTTGCACATCGGACACGCCAAAGCAATTGCCATCGATTTTGGACTGGCCAAGAAATATGGCGGTCAGTGCAATCTGCGCTTCGACGACACCAATCCAATCAAAGAGGACACAGAATATATTGAAAGTATTGAGAACGATATCAAGTGGCTTGGTTTCAAGTGGGCAAATGTCTACTATGCCAGCGACTATTTCCAGGAGCTTTGGGACTTTGCTGTTTGGCTTATCGAACAGGGACGTGCCTATGTCGACGAGCAGAGCGCCGAGGTGATTGCCCAGCAAAAGGGAACAACCACCAGCCCTGGTACCAACAGTCCCTTCCGCGACCGTCCTGTAGAAGAGAATCTCAAACTGTTTGAGTTCATGAATAGCGGCAAATGCGAGCCTGGCACATTGGTACTTCGTGCCAAGATCGACATGGCTCACCCCAACATGCTATTCCGCGATCCACTCATCTATCGTGTACTCAACATCCCCCACATCCGCACTGGCAACAAATGGAATGCTTACCCCATGTACGACTTCACCCATGGCCAGAGCGATTACCTGGAGGGCGTTACCCACTCATGGTGTACGCTCGAGTTTGTAGAGCATCGCCCCCTTTACGATCTGTTCGTAACATGGATGAAGGAGTGGAAGGGCGAGACCGACAACATCGAGGACAACCGTCCCCGCCAGACCGAATTCAATAAGCTGAACCTCAATTACACGCTGATGTCAAAGCGTAATCTGCTGGCATTGGTTCAGAATAACATGGTAAGCGGTTGGGACGACCCCCGCATGCCAACAATATGCGGATTCCGTCGCCGTGGTTATAGCCCTGAAAGCATTATCAAGTTCATCGATAAGATTGGCTACACCAAGATTGATGCGCTCAACGATATGGCACTGCTTGAGAGCGCCGTTCGCGACGACCTGAATAGTCGTGCCATCCGTGTAAGTGCTGTACTCGACCCTGTAAAGGTAGTGATCACCAACTATCCTGAGGATCAGATTGAACAGCTCACAGCCATCAATAACCCCGAGAACGAAGCCGATGGTACCCACACCGTTGAGTTCACTCGCGAGCTCTGGATTGAACGCGATGACTTTATGAAGGAAGCCGAGAAGAAATTTATGCGCTTGGCCCCTGGCAAGGAAGTCCGCCTGAAGAACGCCTACATTATTAAATGTAATGAGGAGCACCCCTGCGACGAGGACGAGAACGGCAACGTTACCACCATCTATTGCACATACGACCCAGAATCACGCAGTGGTCTGCCCGGTTCTAACCGCAAGATTAAGGGAAAGACCCTTCACTGGGTAAGTTGCAAGCACGCTGTCGAGGCTGAGGTTCGTCTTTACGACCGTTTGTGGAAAGTAGAGAACCCACGCGATGAGATGGCAGCCATCCGCGAAGAAAAGAATTGCGATGCAGTCACAGCGATGAAGGAGATTATCAATCCCGATTCCCTGCACATCATCAAGAAGTGCTATATTGAGCCATATGCTGCTGGCATGAAACCGCTGACCTATCTGCAGTTCCAGCGCATTGGTTACTTTACACCTGATTCTGAATCTACAGCCGAGAAGCCCATCTTCAACAAGACGGTGGGACTCAAGGATACCTGGAAAAAATAAATTAAGAAACAGTGACAGACAATCATGAATATTTCTCGAGCGAGGATTTCAAGGAGATCCTACGCCAATACGAGGAGTCAGTCAAGTCGGGCGAACGCATCTACATGGATGCCGACGACTTGGCTGACATCGCCGATTATTACCACTATAACAATCGACCAGCCGAAGCCGAGCAAGCTATTTCTCTCGCCATGGAGATTAATCCAGACGCCGTTGGTCCCATTCTATACAAAGCCCGTGAGGCTTTGAATGCCAAAGACTACGAGACTGCCGAGCAATATGCAGAAAAAGTCCAATCTTTAGATCCACTCGAAGCAGTTTATCTACAGGCAGAGATTCTGGTTTCGAAGGAAGACACAGACAGTGCTGACAAGTTGCTGACACAGTATTTCCAAGACGTTCCAGATGAGGACAGAAACGATTTCTGCAAAGGCGTTGTTAGCCTGTATCTCGACTACGAACAGTTCCATAACGCCTTCGAATGGCTAGCTCTAATCACCGATTTCAAATCGGTTGAGTTCAAAGAGACATTGGCTCGTACGCTTTTCGGGATAGGAAAATTTTCGGAAAGCGAGAAAATTTTTAATGAGTTACTCGATAATGACCCCTACTCTGCCACTTATTGGAATGCCTTGGCTGGCGTCCAGTATATAAATGAAGACTATGGAGCAGCTCTGACAAGTTGCGATTTTGCCATCGCTATTGACCCGAATGAGGTCGATGCCTTACATACGAAAGGTAACATTCTGTTCAGTCTAAAGAATTATGAAGAGGCTATCGAATGTCTTCAAAAATATATTGAAAAAAGACCTGATGACGCCACTGCTTACTTGCAGCTTGCAGCTTGTCAGAATAATAAGGGGCAGCTCAATGAAGCCTTACAAAATCTACAAAAAGCAGCCAGTATATGTGCTACAGACTCTTTCTTTCTACCAGAAATATATCAGGATATGGCATTAGTCTATAACACATTAGGCCAGATGGACCAGGCCCTCTGGTGCCTGGACATGACAGACAAGCTTGACTGCAATCACTTTCAGTTTGCCGTAATCAAGGGACATATTCTCTTAGCAAACAAGTTGGACGAAAAAGCCAGACAAGTATTCGACGACGTTTTGAAAGCATCAGACGATGATCCCAATATCCAACTCCGAATCATCATCTCTTATCAGGACAACAACAAATTGGAATATGCATACAAGGCATATAAAGAGCTTTTCAAGGCGATGGGCAACGACTATAAGGAAGGTTATTCCTATATGGCATTATGTTGCCGAGATTTAAACAAGAACGATGAGGCTCTCTATTATCTCAAGAAAGCTTGTGACTGCAATCCCGAAGAAGCTAAAGATGTATTAGGAAATCTCTTCCCCGAAGATCTGTCCCCCAAAGATTATTACGATTATACACTAGATCACCCACTGGATTGATATGAATTTCATCAACAACATTCTCAACACATTAGGTTGGTATCCAACCATTTTCATTCTGATGTTATTAGAAAGCACAGTTGTTCCCGTACCATCAGAGTTTGTTGTCACCCCTGCCGCATACCATGCAGCAAGCGGCTCACTGAACGTATTCCTGGTCATTCTATTTGCGACATTAGGTGCAGATGTAGGTGCAAGTATCAACTATTTTGTAGCATTATATGTGGGACGTCCTGTCATTTACAAGTTTGCCAACAGCAAATGGGGCAAGATGTGTCTTTTGAATCAGGAGAAAGTCGAAAAAAGTGAGAAATACTTTGACGACCACGGCATTGCAGCAACGTTAACAGGCCGTTTCGTTCCAGTTATCCGCCACTTGATCTCTATCCCAGCCGGACTGGCAAGAATGCACTACGGTAAATTTCTGTTATTCACCACAATTGGCGCTGGCGGCTGGCATAGTGTTTTAGCCTTAATGGGCTGGTACCTGCATGCTATTGTTCCCGAGGAGCAGTTGAACGACAAGATCAGCGAATACGCCGAATATATCAAGTTCGCCATCATAGGATTAATTATTGTGGCTGTCATTTATTTCGTCATCAAACGAAAACTTAAGCAGAAATAAGAAAAGAACATGTAAATAGCAAATATTTACTTAATTATTCTTTATTTTCCATTATTATTTGTATTTTTGCGCAAGATTATCAGCAAACAACGATTATGGCAAGAACAAATAACCATTTAGTCATCATGGCGGGCGGCGTAGGAAGCCGCTTCTGGCCAATGAGTACTACCGAGAACCCTAAGCAGTTTATTGATGTCCTCGGCGTTGGCAAGTCATTACTCCAATTAACAGTAGAAAGATTCGGCAATCTGGTTAAGCCAGAGAATATCTGGGTAGTTACCAACCAGAAATATCAGGATATCGTAAAAAAGCAATTGCCTGATATGCCAGCAGGAAACATCCTCTGCGAGCCATGTCGCAGGAACACAGCACCATGCATCGCCTATGTCAGCTGGCGCATCAAGTCAAAAGACCCCAAAGCCAACATTGTAGTCACACCAAGCGACCACATTGTAACCGACAAGACAGAATTTCAGCGTGTCATCAAAGAATGCATGCAATTCACCAGCGAGACTGATGCCATTGTGACATTAGGTATGAAGCCTAACCGCCCCGAGACTGGTTATGGCTACATACAAGCCGATCTCAGCACCAGCTCTCTCCGCAACAAAGAGATTTTCAGAGTCGATTCGTTCCGCGAGAAGCCCAATCTCGAGACAGCTCTTGGCTACATTAAGAAGAATAATTACTTCTGGAATGCTGGCATCTTTATCTGGAATGTCAATACGATTGTCAATGCATTCCGTATCTACCAGCCTTCGATGGCAAAACTATTCGAATCGTTACTCCCCATATACGGAACAGACAAAGAACAGGAAGAAATCAACCGTTTGTTCCCTGAATGCGAAAACATCTCTGTCGACTATGCCATCATGGAAAAGGCCGAAGAGATTTTTGTTTGTCCTTCAGACTTTGGTTGGAGCGATTTGGGAACCTGGGGCTCTCTTCACGAGCAAACCAAGAAAGACCTTTATGGCAACGCCTGCATTGGCGAGAATATCAATCTCATTGAGAGTCACAACTGTATTGTGCATACCGTACAGGAAAAGAAGGTGGTCATCCAAGGTCTTGATGGCTATATCGTAGCCGAGAACGACGACACCTTACTCATTTGCAAACTATCAGAGGAACAGCGCATCAAGCAATTCTCTGGAAATAATTAAAACTATATGGATAAAAAAGTTGCCCTTATTACAGGTATTACCGGTCAGGATGGATCATATCTGGCCGAGTTTTTGATTGAAAAAGGTTATGAAGTTCACGGACTGATGCGCCGTTCTTCATCATTCAATACTGGAAGAATTGAGCATCTCTATCTCGACGAGTGGGTTCGCGACATGAAGAAATCACGCCTCATCAATCTCCACTGGGCCGACATGACCGATTCATCATCACTGATTCGCGTCATTTCTAAAATCCGACCAACAGAGATTTACAATTTGGCAGCCCAGAGTCACGTCAAAGTATCATTCGACGTTCCAGAATATACAGCCGATACCGATGCTAATGGTGTACTCCGCTTGTTGGAGGCTGTTCGCATCGCTGGTCTGGCCGACACCTGTCGTATCTACCAGGCATCAACATCAGAGCTTTATGGTAAGGTACAGGAAGTTCCCCAGTCTGAGACGACCCCATTCTATCCTCGTTCACCATACGCTGTAGCCAAGCTCTATGGTTTCTGGATTATGAAGAACTATCGTGAGTCTTACAACATGTTCTGCTGTAATGGTATCCTCTTCAACCACGAGAGTGAGCGTCGTGGCGAAACTTTCGTCACCCGAAAGATTACACTGGCAGCAGCCCGTATCGCTCAAGGCTATCAGGATAAGCTATATTTAGGAAATCTGAATTCACTGCGTGACTGGGGATATGCCAAGGACTATATCGAGTGTATGTGGCTCATTCTCCAACAGCCCGAGCCCGACGACTTCGTGATTGCAACTGGCGAGTATCATACCGTTCGAGAGTTTGCCACTCTTGCCTTTAAGGAGGTAGGCATCGAACTCGAGTGGCGCGGTGACGGTGTCGATGAGAAGGGTTACGACAAGGCTACCGGCAAAGCCTTAGTCGAGGTCGATCCTAAATACTTCCGCCCTGCCGAAGTAGATCAGCTGCTGGGCAACCCCGCAAAGGCTAAAGCCAAGTTAGGCTGGAATCCCCAGAAGACCTCATTTGAGGAATTGGTCAAGATTATGGTTCAGCACGACATGAAGTTCGTTAAGAAATTGTTTTTAAAAGCCCAAATGGACGATGCTCAGTAAAGATAGTAAGATATACGTAGCGGGTCACCATGGACTTGTGGGTTCCGCTATTTGGAATAATTTGCTCCAGCGAGGCTATACCAACCTGGTGGGTCGCACACACAAAGAACTCGACCTCACAGATCAAGTAGCTGTTAAACAGTTCTTCGACGAAGAACGCCCTGACGCAGTCGTTTTGGCAGCAGCTTTTGTAGGTGGTATCATGGCCAACTCACTCTACCGCGCTGATTTCATCATGATGAACATGAAGATTCAGTGCAACGTCATTTCCGAAGCATACGCTCACGGTGTCAAGAAATTACTCTTCTTAGGTTCGACCTGCATCTACCCCAAGAATGCCCCCCAACCTATGAAGGAAGATTGCCTGTTGACCTCGCCCTTGGAGTATACCAACGAGGAATATGCCATTGCCAAGATTGCTGGCCTGAAGATGTGTGAATCATACAATCTGCAATACGGCACCAACTATATTGCCGTAATGCCGACCAACCTATATGGTCCCAACGACAATTTTCATTTAGAAAACAGCCACGTCATGCCGGCTATGATGCGCAAGATCTACCTTGCCAAGCTTATCCATGATGGCGCTTGGGATAAGATAGCCATCGACTTGAATAAACGCCCGGTCGAAGGTGTCAACGGCGAAGCTTCTCAGCAAGAAATCTTGATAGTCTTAGCAAAATATGGCATTGAGAACAATAAGGTTACATTGTGGGGTACTGGCACGCCTCTTCGCGAATTCTTATGGAGTGAAGATATGGCCGATGCATCCGTACACGTCCTGTTAAATGTCAACTTTAGTGACATTATCGGCATCGAGAAATATTCATCTGTTCACTATGGTGCATCTACAGATGGTGCTGTCGACCGCAACCACTCTGCAGGTCGTGGTGGAGCTATTCCTGCACTCGGCGAAATTCGCAATTGCCACATTAATGTAGGTACTGGAAAAGAACTTACAATTCGCGAACTTTCACAATTGGTTGTAAAAGCAGTTGGTTTTGAAGGAGAAGTAGAGTTCGACACTTCTAAACCCGATGGTACAATGCGTAAACTCATCGATGTTTCTAAGCTTCACTCTCTCGGCTGGACCCACAAAGTAGAGATTGAAGATGGCGTATGCAAGCTTTTCAATTGGTACAAGGATAGTTTAAATTAATTCTATCATTTATACCGCATACAAAAAAAACAAACCCTCGCCGTTAAGCGAGGGTTTATTTTATTACAAATTTTTCTTTAACGTAGCTTTCCAAGCTTCATAAGCCGCCTGATATTCTGCACGGTGTGCAACATCCGGCTCAATCACCTCCAGCTTATCCAAAGAGGCAAAAGCCTCAGCAGCATTCGCATAGATACCGGCACCCAAGCCAGCACCCTTGGCAGCACCTACAGAGCCGTCTGTATCATACAGTTCGATGGTAGCTCCACTTACGCCAGCCAGTGTATTGCGGAACAAGGGACTCAAGAACATATTGGCTTTACCTGCATGAATCTTCTTGATATCCATACCCATCTGCTGCATAATTTCCATACCATAGCAGAATGAGAAAACGATACCCTCCTGAGCAGCACGAACCAAATGAGCTTTATTGTGCTTATTGAAGTTGAGCCCATTGATAGAGCAACCTATCTCCTGATTCTCCAACACGCGCTCAGCACCGTTTCCGAAAGGAATAACAGTAACACCCTCACTACCAATAGGCACGCTGGCAGCCAGCTCATTCATCTCTGCATAACCGATTTCTGGAGTGATGTTACGATGAGTCCAAGCATTCAGGATACCAGTACCATTAATACACAGCAACACACCCAATCGAGTCTGATCTGCAGTATGATTCACATGAGCAAAAGTATTGACACGACTCTGCTGATCATAGTTTACATCACCAAGCACACCATATACCACACCTGAGGTTCCTGCAGTAGCAGCAATCTCGCCAGGATTCAACACATTCAACGACAGTGCATTGTTAGGTTGGTCACCACCTCTATAAGTGATTGGCGTACCGGCCTTCAAACCCATTTCAGCTGCAGCCTCCGCACTGACAACGCTCTGCTGCGCAAAAGTTGGAACAATGTCAGCTATCAACGAGTTATCGAATCCATAATAATCCATCAGGAAATCAGCCACACGGTTGTTCTTGAAATCCCAGAACATACCCTCTGACAATCCGCTAACTGTCGTATTAGCAACACCGCTCAATCGCATAGCGATATAATCACCAGGCAGCATGATCTTGTAAATCCTATTGTACAACTCTGGCTCATTCTCCTTCACCCAAGCCAACTTGGCTGCTGTGAAGTTACCAGGTGAATTGAGCAGATGGCTCAGACACTGGTCTGCACCCAGCTCTTTAAAAGCCTTTTCTCCATAAGGAACAGCACGTGAGTCGCACCAGATAATAGCGGGACGCAAGGCTTTGAGATCCTTATCCACGCAAACCAAGCCATGCATTTGGTATGAAATACCAATTGCCTTGATTTCATCAGCCGTGGCCCCTGAATCCTTCATAATCTTCTGCAGGCTCAACTTGGCATTATCCCACCACATCTGAGGATCTTGTTCTGCCCAGCCAGCCTTCACAGCCATAATAGGAGCTTCCTTTTCTGGATAGAAAGCAGTTGCAACACACTTGCCATTATCGGCGTTAACCAATGATGCCTTCACTGACGAGCTACCGACATCAAAACCTAATAGATATCTATTTGCCATAATACTATATGTTTGAATCACTTCTAATTATAATACGTTTCAACTGCAAATTTCCCTAAAAAATCTCAATCAAACAACTTTTTTCCATAAAAAAGTGATTTTTTTACGTAATTTTGAGCTGAATTTAATTTTTTTGTTTACCTTTGCACAATAGAATAACGTAATTACCAGAATTAATATAATTCATATATGAAGAAAAAAATACTAATACTTGACGACAAAGAGACTATCGCAAAGGTTCTCTCTATCTATTTGATGAGCGACTATGATGTACAATGGCTGCCCGATGGTTTACAGGGAGTAAAATGGTTGCAGGCGGGAAATACCCCCGATCTCATCATTTCTGATATTCGTATGCCTGGAATGCGTGGCGATGACTTTTTGGAGTGGATCAAGCAGAACGAGTTATTCAAGCAGATTCCTGTCATTATGCTATCCAGCGAAGACTCCACCAGTGAGCGTATCCGCTTGTTGGAGATTGGTGCAGAGGACTATATCGTCAAGCCCTTTAACCCCATGGAGTTAAAGATACGAGTAAAAAAGATTATTCCCTAAATAGAATAATATGATAGGTGTTGTATATCTTGGCAGCAATCCCAAAACCGAGGAGCGGTTAAAATACATCCCCGGCCGATTGGTGCAATACACAAGGAATTACAAAGATGCGGCCTCGGCGTGCTCTACGCATGTCCGTAATGAGCATTTTATCGTCTTTTATGAACAAGGCGAGCAAAGTGAAGACATTAATGCTATCACCTATTTAAAGAAAAAGAACAAGCACATCTATATTATTCTACTCACCAAGGAACTTACACCAGAAAACCGTTCAAAATATCAAAGAAGTGGTATCAACGACACTCTCGATACCAACGCGTCTATTACCGAGTTCAATAAGAAGATTCAGTTCATCTCAGACCGTGAAAACATGCTATTCGACGATCAGCAGCCCAAATATCGTATGCTGCGCTTTAAGATACCAATGTGGAAGAGAGTATTCGATGTCTTTTTTGCACTGACAGCGCTTATTCTCTTGTCTCCCATCTTTATCCTCACAGCGATTGCCATTCGTTTGGAGAGCAAAGGTCCTGTTATCTTCAAGTCTAAACGTGTAGGTGCCAATTACACCATCTTCAATTTTCTGAAGTTCCGCTCTATGTATCAAGATGCGGAGGAACGCCTCAAGGAAGTAGCCAAAGAGGCTGGTAATCAGTATGTTGAGACGACAAAGAAGGAAGAAAAACCCGTCAAGAAAATCAGCAAACTGGATTTGGAAGCCGATATGATGATGAGCATTGGCGACGACACCGATATGATGATCAGTGATGATGAAGTAATGCTGGTGGGTGACGATTTCGTTATTTCAGAAACCGACTATAGCCGAGAGAAGAAAGAAGAGATTGAGAATGCGTTTGTCAAGATTGAGAACGACCCACGCGTCACGAAAGTTGGAAGATTTATTCGTAAGTTCAGCATCGACGAGCTGCCTCAGCTCCTCAATATCCTCAAGGGCGACATGTCAGTCGTTGGAAACCGCCCTCTCCCACTCTACGAAGCTGAGAAGTTGACCATCGACACCAGTATCGACCGCTTTATGGCCCCTGCAGGTTTAACCGGTCTCTGGCAGGTTGAAGAGCGCGGCAAGGGCGGCATGATGTCAGCCGAGGAGCGTAAGCAACTCGATATCAAGTACGGTCAGACCTACAACTTCTGGTTGGATATGAAGATACTGTTCCGTACCTTCTTTGCCTTCGTACAGAAGGAAAATGTGTAACTAAATCCAGATTGCAATGAACAAATTCAGACGTCTGATATTTATTTTTGCTACAACCTTTGCAAGCACTACAGCCTTTGCTCAATTCAATGAGAGCGGCATTAGCGCCGGTTTCTTTGATTCCAGCAACGAAAAAGACATCAACTTTTCTGAATTTCACCTTCCTCCATTGGCAGTTTTGTTCGAGAACGCAAAGACGAATCCCCAGATATTAACATTAGAAAAGGCTCGTCAATTAGCAGAGATGGAGGTTGCTAAACAAAAACGACACATTTTTTCATACGTAACCGGGCATGCCAGTTATAGTTTTGGTATGGCAGACATGTATGGCAACAATTCTTCAGCCTACAGCCCTGTTATCTATCAATATCAAGGTTCTCAACAATCATATTGGAATATCGGTATTAATTTAGCGATACCTGTTGAAGACATTTTGGATTTAACTGCTGCCGTTAAAAGAAAGAGAATTGATGTTGAGCAAGCTGTTATCAAAAAAGATATTGCATATGATGAGCTTAAGCTACAGATTGCTACCCTATTTATAAAAATCACGAATAACTTAATAACATTGAAGACCATGGGAGAAGCTGCAGCAGCTTACCAAGGTGCAGGCGCACTTGATCGTGAAGATTTTGAGAATGGCAATATGGATATCTCATCTTACGCAGCAACTAAAAGATTTGAGAGTGGTGAAGTTGCTAATTATCAACAGTTGCAAACAACTATAACAACAGATATCATCACGCTTGAAATTTTGACACATACGCCCATTATAACGAATGCTACTACAGAGATAACGCTTGATAAGAGTATTCATAAAACGCCTAAAGAACTAGCCAAAGAAAATAAGGCGAACGAGAAACGAATCAAGGCTTTAGAGAAAGAAGAAAATGACAAAATTAAAAAATTAGAAAAGGCAGAGGCAAAAGCAGAAAAAGCAGCAGCCAAAGCAGCCAAAAGGCAAAAGTAACAATTAAAGATTTGAAACGATGGATCTATTTCGATATATTGTTAGATTTCTATTTAAGATTAGATGGTACCTCGTCATCCTGCCCATGATAGCATTGGTGGTGGCTTGGTTTTCTACCCGAAACATGGAACGTATTTTCAATACAAATACGACCATTTACACTGGTATGATTACAGCATACAATATCGAAGGTGGTTCTGGTACTGCTGGTGGAAATCCGCAAACCAACATGACCAACCTCATATTACTCATCACTACAGATGCAACCATCCATGAGGTATCCCTACGCCTATTTGCACGCTGTATGATGTATGGTAATCTGAATAAAGATAACAACTACATATCTGCAGAACATTTCCGCCAACTTTATAATAGTGTTCCTGCAGAAGTTAAAGCGCTCATTAACCATAATAGTGAAAATGCGACGTATGCAAACTTGAAGGCATACGAGCGCCCTTCTGCTGACAACTATATTTTTGGTTTAACCAATTATCATCCCTATTTTGGCATTAACAGTATTACTGGTAGATTAAAAGTTGTACAACTTTCCAGAAGTGATATTATCGACATCGGTTATTCTGCTAATGATGCAGGTATTGCCTATAACACCTTAGATATATTAAATGACGTCTTTGCACGTCAATATGCTTTACTTCGCTATGGAGAGACAAACAATGTTATCAAGTTCTTCGAACGTGAGGTAGCCCGCTTGTACCGCATTTTGACAAATGCAGAGGACGATCTGATCCGCTATAACGTAGAGAAGCGTATCATCAACTATGCTGAACAAACAAAATTATTGTCTGGAATGGATGCGACTCAAAAAACGACAGACAATAATTTGATGATCACCAAAACGACCACACGCGCACTGATGAACTATTTGGAGCGTCAGTTAGGTGATCGTGCAAAGGTTATTAAAGCCAATAAGGATTTCACTAATCAAGTGACTGATATTTCACGCATCCAGTCACGTATTTCAAATCTCCGTCTCATGAGCAGTGAGGGAGGAGGAAGTGAGGTTGAAACCCAGCAAGAACTTGCTAAAGCACAAAGAATGCTTCAAGAAGCCTCAAATAACGTAAGAGGGCTTGTAAAGGATATCGAAGCAGGAAACTACAACACAGAGACTGGTACCAAAGCGAGCGGCATGATTGACAAATGGCTTAACGAAGTATTAAAATTAGAAGAAGCGAAAGCCCATGAAAGCGCTCAAGATGTCATGCGTGAAAAGATAGACAAGGAATTTCTTTTCTATGCGCCTATTGGAGCTACGATTTCCCGTAAAGATCGCCACATAGCCTTTATTGAGGGGAACTATATGTCAATGCTCGGCGCATTAAATTCCGCTCGTTTGCGCCAGAAGAACTTACAAATGACGACAGCAACACTCCGTGTATTAAACCCACCCATGTTCCCCATGAACGCCCAACCAACCAACCGTATGATGGTTCTATTGGGTGCATTTATGGTTACGTTCATGTTGACAGCTATGTATTTCTTCATCATAGAACTGTTAGACAGAACACTTCGCGACCGTATGCGTACAGAGCGTATCACCAAGATACCAGTTATGGGTTGTTTCCCTAAGGAGAGTAATTTACGTTATCGCCGCTTCAATAAGACCATTGCCGACATGGCACTACGTCAGTTAAGCAAAGCGCTCTTGCCTCAATTCGAAGAAGGCAAACAAAATGTGCTTAACCTCATATCTACTGATGCCGCCAATGGTAAGAGTTATATTGCCCAAGAGCTCGAAAACTATTGGATATCAATAGGTTTGCAGGTACGTCGTATCACTTACGATGAGGACTTCTTGGCAGAAGACAGCCGTTTCATCATGGCAAAAGATATCAAAGATATATGCCCAGATATTTTGCCTAACGAAATTGCTATTGTCGAGTATCCCAATTTGGACGACAACTCTATTCCATCAGCTCTACTCAATATGGGCACCATCAATCTGATGGTAACGAGAGCCAACCGTACTTGGAAAGATGTAGACCAAAAGGCGCTCAAAGAATTGAATGAACGTTTAGTGAACAAGAATTCTCTCTTTATGTACTTGACAGAATGTCAACGCTATGCGGTTGAAGAATTTGTTGGACAGTTACCACCATACACATCGTTCAACAATTTCATCTATCGCATGTCACAAATGGGTCTGACTGCAGTTGAAAATAGTCATGCAAAATAATGGTAAACAAAGTTTATTCCAATAGAATATCCGAATACGCCCATGAAAACGGAGGAAGAGTCTTAATACTCTTTCTCCTGTTTTTGCTTAGTTTGTACTCATTTAAGAATTCTGGAGTAAACGGCATGGCTATGGTACTGGCAGTCCCAATATCCATAGTCGTAGTATATTTAGCATTCAGTTATAGGATGTTCTCATTTTGGGCGCTGTTTGTCATCAACTATTATGTCATGTTTCTTGGCAAAGAGGGTATGCTGCCTTTACCAGCCTCCTTACCAAATGAACTACTTGAATTAGTACTTATCGCTATTGCCATCATCGATTTGCGTGAAACAAATTTTGGGAACTGTGCCAATTTCATGACTCTTGCAGTTTTAGGTTGGTGTGCATTCTGTACGCTTGAAGTCCTCAATGACACATGTGGCTTAGGTATGAATGTAAACGCCTGGTTTACAGGAATCCGATTAATGGCATTTCAATTACTTTACGCAGTCATTGTGTTTGCCTTATATATTAATACCCCACAACGAATATATCAACTATACAAAGCATGGGCCTTTTGTGCATTATTTGCTATTTTTTGGTGTTGGAAACAAATAAATATCGGTTGGGACGCAGCAGAGATGAATTGGCTATTTGCACAAAATCATGCAAAACAACACATAGTTAATGGTATAGTCAGATATTTTGGAACTTTTACTGATGCAGCTAATTTCGGCATTCATATGGCATGCGCCTCCGTATCGTTCTTTGTTATTGCAATTACAAATAAAGTAAGAAAGCATAAAATTTTCTTTGGTGTAGTAGGACTCCTAACAACATGGGGTATGTTTCAATCTGGAACACGAACAGCCATTTTCTGTATGATGGCGGGATTTATGGTATTCCTCATACTATCAAAATCAGTAAAAATCATCGTTCCTGTTTCTATCATCTTCGGTTTGTTTATTGGCATGCTGATGTTCACAGACATTGGCCAAGGAAACAACCAAATTCGACGCATGAGATCTGCATTTAACCCAGAAGACGCTTCCGCAAATGTACGAGACGTCAACAAAGCCGCCATCTCAAAATACATGAAAGATGCGCCATGGGGCATCGGTATTGGTATTTTTGAGAGAGATATTCCCGCATGGAACAAATTCAAGATTGTATCTCAGATTCCGCCTGACTCTGAATATGTATTTATATGGGTAAGAACAGGATGGATTGGAGTTTCATGGTTTGCTATTTGCAATCTTATCATCTTAATAGCAGGAAGCTCTACCGTGTTCTTTAAAATCAAGAATCGTTCACTCATGGGCATAGGAGCAGCTTGGTGTGCATCATTCGCAGCGCTCCATCTTGGTGGCTACGCCAATCAGATCTTGATGCAGTTCCCCAATATTGTGATTTTCTATGGTGGTATGTCCACTGTATTCCTCTTACCCCAAATAGAGAAAGACTTTGAACTATTCGAAGCAAAAGAATTAGAAGAAGAAGCAGAAAAGAGACGATTAAAATTAGAGAAGAAGCGTGCAAAACGAGTATAGATTATCTATCATCACTATCAATTATAACGGGTTAAAAGACACCTGTGAACTAATTGATTCAATCCCCTTCAGCGACGATATGGAGGTGATTGTGGTAGATAATGCCTCCAAAGAAGACGAAGCGAGTGTCATTTCCTCACGCTATCCCCACGTAAAGGTCATTCGCAGCGAAAAGAATCTTGGCTTCGCTGGTGGCAACAATCTGGGCATCAAAGAGGCCAAAGGAAAATACATCTTACTTATCAACAACGACACCTTCTTTAAAGACTTCAATATAGAACCACTCATCAACAGATTGGAATCATCTGATAAGATTGGTGTAGTCTGTCCTAAGCTTCGTTTTTCATGGGGCACGAATCCTATTCAGTTTACAGGCTATACGCCATTATCACCAATCACAGTGAGGAACCAAGCCATTGGCTTCGGTGAAGAAGATCGTGGGCAATACGATACACCTCATAAAACACCTTATGCACATGGTGCCGCCATGTTAATTAAGCGCGAAGCCATCGCTAAGACCGGACTCATGCCAGAGTGTTTCTTCTTATACTACGAAGAACTTGACTGGTCGATGATGTTCACTCGCGCTGGCTACGAAATCTGGTACGATCCTGCCTGCACGGTTTATCACAAGGAAAGTCAGACAACAGGACAGAACAGTCCACTACGCACCTACTACATCACTCGTAACAGGCTGCTATTTGTAAAACGCAACTATCAAGGTATCAACAAATACCTATCTTATATATACTTGATTGGCCTCGTTGCCATTCGAGATATCATCAAATACCTCTCCCAAGGCAGATTTGATTTAGTCAAAGCCGTCTGCAAAGGACTAGTCACTTTTCACTCATCATTATTCACTAAATAATTTATGGATTTCTGGATTCTATTAAATATTATCGATTGGTTTCTATTTATTATTGTAGGTGGAACGGTACTCTACCTTGGCGTATTCTCTATTGCCTCTCTATTTACCAGAGATACGGTGAATACCAATATCAAAAATCAGAACCGCTTTGCTATCATCATTCCTTCACATAAACAAGACCATGTGATTGAACAGGCTGTAGTATCGATACTAAGTCAGGACTATCCACAACGCCTATTTGACGTCGTAGTGGTTTCCGACCACCAATCAGAGATCACCAACATGCGATTGGCTCAATACCCCATCACCCTGCTTACACCAGATTTTGCAGAAAGTTCGAAAGCAAAATCACTACAATATGCAATCATTAAGCTACCAGAATTCAAAATTTACGATATAGCATTAGTGTTAGATGCTGACAACATCGTTGAACAAGATTTCCTGACCAAGGTGAATGATGCCTTTGAGACAGCAGCCACTAAAGCCATACAAATGCACCGCATCTCTCGAAACAGAGATACGGCTGCCGCACGTATGGGGTCTATCTTCGAAGAAATCAACAATAACATCTTCCGTAAAGGTCATATCAATTTAGGCATTTCTGCCGCCTTGGCTGGTTCTGGAACAGCATATGATTTCAACTGGTTCAAGGCTAATGTCATGAAAACCAGAACATCAGGTGAAGATAAAGAGTTAGAGGCACTCTTACTGAAACAAGGTTATTTTATAGACTATTTTGATAACATCTTGCTTTATGGTGAAAAGAAAAGAACCACCAGCAAGATGAATGAACAGCATGGGCGTTGGACATTACAGCAGTTTCAAAACCTTCTTAAAAATATCAGATACCTTCCTGGAGCGATATTCAGGAAGCAATACGATTGGGCCGACAAACTGATTCAGTGGATGTTGATGCCACGTACAAGTATGATGGGAATCATCATGTTAATGAGCATAGTTCTTCCATTCATTTATCTGACATTAGTCATCAAATGGTGGATATTAGGCTCTTTGGCACTATTCTTCTTTGCACTGGCCACTCCTGATTATCTGGTAGATGAAATGTGGGATCGCACGTTCCTGCGCTCTCCATTTATAACACTTTGGGGCATCATCACCACCAAACTATTTAACAAGAAAAAAGAAACAAATTAAAGTACTGTATATATTATGATTTGGCAGATACTACACATTCTCGACATTACACTTTGGGTGATTATCTTAGGTTCTGTAGCCTATGTCGTCTTCTTCGCAATCATATCCCTCTTTTACGAGAAAGAGGACCGCATAGCCATTCATGCTGCAGCCCTCAGTAACAGAATGACAAAATTTCTCGTTCTCTACCCTGCATATAACGAGGACCGCGTCATCATCAATGCCGTAGAGCATTTTTTAGAACAGGATTATCCTGCCGACCTTTATACGGTTGCCGTAATCTCAGACCATATGCAACCTGAGACTAACGAATATTTGCGTACGCTCCCTATTACATTGCTTACACCGACTTTTGAAAAGAGTTCGAAAGCAAAGGCTATGCAGTATGCCATCAATGAGATACCAGAGACATTTGATAATGTCGTTGTACTCGATGCAGACAACGTAGTGCGTCCAGAATTTCTGTCACAACTGAATATCTTGTGTTCTGTATATGATGCTATCCAGTGTCATCGCTGCGCCAAGAATGCCAACAACGACGTAGCCGTACTTGATGGTGCCAGCGAAGAAATCAACAACACTTTATTCCGTAAGGCTCATAATCGCCTTGGGTTGTCTTCTGCCCTTATTGGTTCTGGCATGTGCTTCAATTACGAACTATTTAAAAAGAATGTTTTCCAGCTCTCAACAGCAGGCGAAGACCGTGAAATGGAAGCCCTCCTACTCCATCAGGAAGTTTTCATCAAATATGCACCAGATATTCATGTATTCGACGAGAAAGTCAGCAATCAGGATAATTTCCAGAAACAGCGTATGCGCTGGATGACCGCACAGGTTCAGAGTCTGATGAGTAACCTGCCTAAGATTCCTGGAGCTTTAGTTCATGGAAAGGTCAACTTTGTTGACAAAACCATTCAGCAAGCATTGATTCCAAGATCCATTTTGATTGTACTATTAACAGTCATTTCTATTTTTATGACAATTGCCATGCCATCATGGTGCGAGAAATGGTGGATTACGCTGGCCATCTTAGGACTATCATTATTCGTAGCAATTCCCAGTGAGATTCGTTTCCGTTCATTCTCAAAAGTCCTGACTATTCCAGGACTCGTCCTTCGCATGCTCAAAAACGTTCTTCACATGGACAGAAAGAATACCGACTTCATCCACACCGAGCATACGACATAAAGAAACAAATAAAATATGTAAATTCCTTTGTAATATCATATAATAATTGTATATTTGCAGATAACAATGAATAAATGACTAATGTATGAATAAAGACTGGGATATCATTATAACAAATAAAATTAATCTCCTGAGCATAGACTTAGGTGAAGTATGGCGCTATCGTGATCTGTTGGCGATGTATGTCAAACGCGACATCATTACATTCTACAAACAAACTATTCTGGGGCCACTCTGGTTTGTCATCCAGCCCCTCTTCACCACCATCATGTTTATGTTTGTATTTGGCGGTATTGCTGGTATTTCCACAGATGGTATTCCTCAGGCGGTCTTTTATTTAGCAGGCCTTGTATGCTGGAACTACTTTCAGGATTGTCTAAGTAAATGTTCCGATACATTCAATGCAAACCAAGCCATTTTCGGAAAGGTCTATTTCCCGAGATTGGTAGTGCCACTCTCTATTGTCATCTCCAATCTTATCAAGATGGCCATCCAATTCACATTGTTCCTGGCTGTTTATATCTATTATTTTGCGACTGGCATAGATTTTCATATCAATCTGGCTATCCTCCTTGTTCCTTTACTCGTTGTGATGCTTGGTGGCTTGGGCCTTGGATTTGGTATGATTATCTCTTCAATGACCACTAAATATCGCGATTTACGATTTATGATCACCTTCGGTGTTCAGTTGTGGATGTATGCAACACCTGTCATTTATCCTCTTTCTGTCATGAAGGAAACCTATCCGAAATATATCTGGGTATTGGTAGCCAACCCGTTAACAGCAATTTTAGAAACCTTCAAATATGCTTTTACGGGCGTCGGCGAATTTAATTGGTTCTATTTAAGCTATAGTATTGCGTTTACAGCAACAATACTTCTACTCGGAATAATCATTTTCAACCGAGTACAGCGTAACTTTATGGACGTAATCTAAAACCATCGATTTATGAGCAAGACTGTCATAGAATTCAACAACGTAGGCAAGCAATATATTCTCGGCACCATCGGTACCGGCACATTAAGTCAGGACCTCAACCGTTGGTGGGCAAATATTCGTGGAAAAGAAGATCCGTATCTGAAGATTGGAGAAACGAATGACCGTACCCAAAAAGGCGACAGCCGTTTTGTGTGGGCATTACGCGATATCAACTTCAAAGTAGAACAAGGTGATGTGGTTGGCATTGTTGGTAAGAATGGTGCCGGAAAATCTACACTCCTCAAGATCTTATCACGAGTCACCTCTCCTACCACTGGCGATATTAAGATCAAAGGACGTATAGCCTCGCTACTTGAAGTTGGAACCGGCTTCCATCCAGAGATGACTGGTCGTGAGAATATCTTCATGAACGGTTCCATCATGGGTATGACCAAAGCAGAGATCAAAAGGAAATTCGACGAGATTGTCGACTTTGCAGGTGTCGCCAAATACGTAGACACACCAGTAAAACGATATTCATCAGGTATGATGGTGCGTTTAGGCTTTGCCATCGCCGCACACTTGGAACCTGAGATATTAGTCGTTGACGAAGTTCTTGCTGTTGGTGATGCAGAATTCCAGAAGAAAGCCATCGGCAAGATGCAAGATGTCAGCAAAGGCGAAGGCCGCACAGTACTTTTCGTAAGCCACAATATGGCAGCAGTCCGCAGCCTCTGCACACGTGGTGTCATGCTTAAAAACGGTACTATAGATTATATAGGCAGTATACCCGATACACTTGATCATTATTTAAAGGATGATGACGGAGATCACGATGAGTTAATTGTCAATAATATAAAATGGAAAAAGAACACTATCAAGATCAACAATATTGAAATTAACAATAGTAAAGAATCATATTCGTTAATAAAGAATGGTCAGGAGTATCTTGACATCCTTATTGAAGGTTCATCTGAGGAAGACATGGTCTACGACATCATGATGGTCTTGAAGAGCAAAGAAGGCATTCCTTTTGCGACCTATGCTAAAGGTCATTATATGGGGGACATTCAACACGCCTCAAAAGGTCATTTTACTATTCACAAGCAAGTCAAATTACCCGAGATACTGACAAAAGGTATTATCAACGTAGATCTTTATATTCACCATCCTATGGTAGAATATTATTTCAAAGCACCAAATTGCTGCGTTCTCGAATGCGAAGGATTCCAAAAAGGATTTGGAAGGACGATGAATCAAGATAGTTGCGGTTTCATGGGATTAGAAGACTCAAATTCCGCACCATTATGATTTTACTATTAACAGGTTGTATTAATCCAAACGGAATGACAATGACCGCTCTTTCTAATCAAGAAGAGCGTAAAAAACAATATGTAGAAGCTATTCATTTCTATCTCTCAAATACAAGTTTTCCAATCGTATTTTCAGAAAACTCCGGGACCGACATAAGCCTGCATTTTAAGAAAGAAATCAAATCAGGCCGCTTAGAATATTTGTCCTTTCCTGGTAATCAAAACAAAGAAAAAGGTAAAGGCTACGGAGAATGCGAAATAATACAATACGCATTGAACAATTCAAAGATTATACATTTTGCAAAAGACAAACGCATTGCAAAAATAACAGGCAGACTCATTATTAGAAATATCAAAAGTATAGTGCGGCTTCATAGTCTCCTATTCCCCAAAAATACCGTTTTCTGTGCAATCAATTCCGATTTGTCTTTCCCTGACAGTCGATTTGTCATTGCACCAGAATGTTTCTATCATACATTTTTAAAATCAAAAGAAATCATTGACGACATACAAGGATATTATTTTGAGCATGCACTACGCGACACAATAAGAAAAGAGAAACAAATTCCCTATTCCCCATTCCTTCTGATGCCGCAAATTGAAGGGATGTCAGGTTCTAACGGTGAAATATATAAAAAAGAAAAACTATCTATTTCTTTCGCCATCAAATATTTAAAATACACATATGCACAACGCCGCTGCTTCAACAGACAATATCGTTGAGGTATTATACTCCATCATTATAACTTATAACCAACAGACTTCCATATATAATACATTATCTGTCCAAAGATGTAAAAGTGACTCAACCCAGCCTTCCGCATAATGCGATATTCTTCACAGAACAACTTAGTATCCTTCCACAAATGTCTAGTGAAATTATAGACACGATAATCATATTTGGGCAATTCAAAAGGAATATGATTGTCTAAAAAGAATTTCTTCCAACCTGCATACACCTTCAGTTCATCCATTGAAGCTTGATAACCGACGCCACGACTTACGGAATTCTGACGAGTGGTTACACAATACAATTGTCGATCATCTACAATAATTGTTTTTGCATAATGCCCAACCAGATATGAATACCTAACATCATTTCTAATAATCGTTTCATCAAACGTTATATGATAATGCTCTATAAGTTTCCTCTTAACCATCTTACACCATGGCTCGGTAAATAGATATCGCAAAAGCATTTCTCCTTTTTGGGGATCTTGATGATAATCTTCAAAAAAATCATGCAGATGGTCAACTCTCTTACTTGGTTCATACGTTTCCGAATCTACACTATTAGCATTAAAATATACGATATCCGCATCATTACTTTGATATTCATTAAGGAAATCATTAAAACCGGGGTAGAAGAAATCATCAGAGTCTGCAAATAATATCCATTCCCCTTTTGCCATTGGTAGAGCACAGTTTCTTGCATGTCCAGCCCCATGAGATTGCTCATTCATTACTATAGTAAGTCCCACTCTATCATTACAAGGGAAATGATTGAAATCAACAACATCAGTATCACTATGGTCATCCACCACAATTATCTCCAAATCATCACGTATTGGAATTGACTTAACAAGTCTTTCTAACAATTTCGGTGTATTCTTGTGAGGAATAATAACTGTAAAATTTGTTTTCATATTTATGACCTTTTGATTTTATTCATAATTACTTTCCAAGCCGCATTTAACAACAGCGGAAGAACAATTCCTATTGTGCAATACAGAATCCACCAGTATGCATGAGACATACTGACATCCTTAATAACCGGATGTTCTGCAACATGAGAAACATTTAATCCGTATAATAGTACAATGCAAAAACTAACAAGTCTGAACGAAAGGAAATGAAGAGCAAGAATGTCAAGTGTATGATTACCTATATAGTACAATATACGTCTTACAATTTGCAATCGTCTCTCAATAGCACTTGATATATATATCGTAAATAGTGTACCAGATAGAGCAGAAATTGAAAAAGTCACCACTTTATTATAGCCACATCCCATCGATATACCATCTCTGAAATATAAATATGACAAGAACAGTATAAAGCAACAAAGTATTGCTCCATATTTATTATGCCAATAACTTTTATAACGCATTAACAGATATCCCGATATATAGAAGAATGCTCCTAATGTCCCCATTGAAATATCTCTCCAAAACTCTATTTCCGGAGCAATCCTTCTAATAACAACCGTTAATAAAAGAGATAGCAGGCATAGCAATTCATATTTTTTTCTTGGCACCTTCTTCAACAATATTGAAAACATAGCCATTAATACAGAAGTAATAAATAATGCACGAATAAACCAAAAACCTCCTAATAGTTCTTCATAGTCGTGCATGGTAAACATTATTAAATAGAGTTTCTGAAATACATCTGATAAAGTATAAAAAGAAGAACCACCCTCATAACCATAATAAGGATTATAAACTCCCACTAACATCAATAAATTATGAAGAAGCAAGAAGAAGACTGACCATTTCACAAAAGGAACATACAATCCTTTTATCCTCTTTTTCAAGAATTGAATTACAGCTTCCGAACCCGTCATTTCTTTGTAAAAAATGCCAGAACAAAAGAAGAATAGTGGCATATGGAAAAGATAGATAAACTTAAAAAGAAATTGAGGGCATCCAGAATGACCTATTACCATAAGAATGATACCTATAGCTTTTGCTATAGTTATACCATTATTATGATCTTTCTTTGCCATATTGCTTATCATCACATACCTCGTAGCGCCATTTATTTTGCAAAAATATAAAAAAATAACGAAACTATTTAATTATTTTCAAAAAAAATATCTTTGCAAAAAGATATCAGCGAAATTACGCATACAATCTGCTGAGCTAACTCGATTTATCAAATGAGTTAATTCATTTGATCGATTGAATTAATTCACGGTTTTAAAGCATGCTGATAGTGATTTTACTGCATAAGCTCAAAATATATATAATAATGACCAATATTTTCAAAAAAATAACTATCTTTGCAAAAAAAATATAGTCAAATGAGATATTCTGTTATCACGATCAATTACAACGACAGACTGGGATTGAAACAGACGATAGAAAGTGTTACATGCCAGACAAATAAAGACCTTGAGTTCATCGTCATTGATGGCGGGTCAACTGATGGTAGTGTGGATGTCATCAAAGAACATACGAACAGTATCAACTATTGGGTTTCAGAAAAGGACAAAGGTGTTTATAATGCTATGAACAAAGGTGTAACTCAGGCTCATGGTGATTATCTCATTTTCATGAATTCCGGCGATTGTTTCCATTCCCCGGATGTTTTGGACTCTTTCAAAGAATACAAAGAGGATATCATCTGCGGAAAGGTACTGAAGGGGAACGCCCCAAAGCCAAGTGGTCCCAGAAAATCAACAATCACATTAGTCGATCTGATAAGAGGTAGCCTACCCCATCAGGCTATGTTCATTAAAAGGGAACTTTTGATAGCTCATCCATACGATGAGAACTATAAGATCATGTCTGACTGGAAGTTTTGTCTCGAAACCATCATCTTCGGTAATTGTACCTTTAGGGCTTGCGACATCATCGTGGCCGACTATGACACCAGTGGCATCAGCACCAATTCAAACGGTCTGCTTCCTAAAGAAAGAAACATGATTCTTCAAGAAATGTTTCCACCACGAGTTATTACCGATTACGAGCGATTAGCCCCCGTTGATGACGAGCTTCTTGACCAGTCATTACTCCTGACCCAGACTGTTGTAGCCAGGAAATGGGCAAAGAGATTTTTGAACCTTATTTTGCGATTCACTCAAAAGAAGTAAAGAATATGGATGTCAGCGTCATTATACCTGTATATAATACTGAGAAATATTTAGCGGCCTGCATTGAAAGTATTCTATGTCAAGTCCATGTATCGTTTGAAATCATTCTCGTTGATGACGGATCTACAGATTCTTCGGCAAGCATCTGTGACCGTTATGCGCAAGAGTACAATAACATTACGGTATTTCACATACAAAACTCTGGACCTGCAACAGCCAAGAACGTTGGTCTTAAGCGAGCCAAAGGCAACTATATTGCCCTTACTGACAGCGACGACAAGATGGAGCCATTCATGCTCCATAAGATGGTTAGTGCTGGTTACGAACATGATGCAGACATCATCTGTTGCAACTATAAACAGATTGATGAACAGGGCCGTATATCGCATTTGAATAGTACCAACCAACAATATGTTCTTAATCACGAAGAAGGACTCATCCATTTCTTTTCGAAAGATAAGATCTATTCTCAGTGTTGGACTAAGCTTTACAAGCGCCAGATGCTCACTGACAACCATATCGAGAATGATTCTGGTCTGCGTACTGACGAGGACTTTATTTTTAATATCCGCGCTTTTATTCATGCAAAGACAACGGTTATCGTGGATGAGCCTCTTTATGAATATACACACCGTAGCAGTTCACTTGCTCACGCTTACTACAAAAAGAACATCAGTCAGTATATCGATAACAGAATACAGAGGGTACAAGTTACACAAGATGCTGTACAGAACGAGACTGATACGGTCAGAGAATGGAGTATCGTACATATCATCATGTACTACAATGAGCTTCTTGGGAAAGTTTCACAATACCCCAAGTATTATTCCGACAAACGTATCCATGATATTCTCCGTTTTATCAAAAAGAACAAAAGTACTCTCAATCAGCACTATCATTTATGCGGATTCAGTAAGGCTGGCAAGTATCTGATTACTTACCTTCCCAACTATCTCTATATGAGATATAGGAAATTAAAGAACTGAAGACACCATTTGAAGATATGTGTCGTACAATTGTTCTGTTACAACAGCTGTTGAATATTCGTTCAGTTGCCGTTGCATATTTTGTCGGGCCACACCAGCCTTTTCCATTTGCAATGCTTCTTTGACACACGGCCCCACATCACTCAGGTCATCAACAGAAAAAGCAGGATAATCCCAATGACGCAACAAAGGACCAACGTTTCCACAATCAGGACCAACAACCATTTTTCCAAAAAGCATCGGCATCAAAGCATTACCTGAATTTAGGATTTTTACACGCTGGATAAGAACCACATCTGCAGCCCCATAATAATACGGCAAATCACAATCCTTAACAGCGCGCCAAGTTCTACCTGTACAATAAATGCGATAAAAATGTTCATAAAACCATTTTTTTAAGCGCTTGTGAGGCATACGGAATCTGCGCCACCATACATTCATGAAACTTGGCGCAAGTATAACAACTTTTTTGTCGGCCAGCTGCCGACTCAGATTGAGAATCAACTGTTGTTCCTCTTTTGCCCGGAATGTGCCAAAACACAAAACATAAGTACGGTTCTCAGGCAGGTTCAAGAACTTTAATGACTCTTCTCTTGATGGGAATTGGTGATAAACTGTATCATAGAGATGATGCGGTATTAGAATATGCATAGCATCAGGATATCGTTTCTCAAAGAGTGCTTTACTATATTCACCAAGGTGGATTATCACATCACAATGGGCATATACAATCTGCATAGAACCACCTTGATCAGCAAATTGGTTATAATGCGGTTCCAAATCATGACATGTTGCAACTATCTTCACACCAGCTGCCTTCATATGCTCAATATGATGCAAAAGATCTGTCTCCGTATGAGTATCATTCCCCATAAAAGTCTGAGGCCAATGAAAATGAACAATATCATAAGAACATATATTGTCCTGCCAGAAAGGTTCCCTTCCCCACCCGATCTCACAGTCAGGATGAGACTTTTGTATTCCTTCAATCAGTGTATATATATATGGATTCCCCGCATGCCAAGGATCCTCATGTACCATAAAAACCTTCATCGGCTCAAAAACTTTTCAAACATTAAACACCAATTAGATACATATTTCTCCGAATCCCGCAGGTTTCCTCTTGGACCGACGTTTCGTCCGCCTTTCAAGAATTCACCATTGATACCATAACGTAATTTAGCATTTTGGGGAGACTCTGCGCAATGGATGATAACCGAGTTCTGATCGATTGTGACATCAGAAACAATATCCACCCCATCACGACGGACGACATTAAAGCCATAGTTATCGACTTTCTTAACCTGAGTGGTATCAAAACATAATGGTGGACAAGGCACATTGAAATCAATGCGGATATCATTACCCTCCACCTCATACGTCATCGGAACCAAACCCTTATTACGTTTTTGATTCCGAATAATACCTAAGGCTGACTTTGCAGCAAGCCTACCTATATTTTGCTGACCAACAGCATCAATGTGGAGCGATTCATTCACAAAATCATAAGGATAGGTAGGACCACTCACCCATACCAGCGAATCATCACGTATCAATTCCATCTGGGCAGTAGGCGCCTTAGGTTCTGTGGCATCATAATTATTAGCTTTGTAGCGAAGACCTTTGGTAATGGTAGAAGCCTGATAGCAGATGATGCGTATATCCTCTTTCTGATGCGTCACCTGTTTGATATCAGTATTCAGATCGTTATACATACGATGGAAATACTCCTTATAGTCGTAATCAGGATATTCCACAATGTCCGATTCACCCTGCATCCAGCAAACTGCAGGAACGATAAACTCCCATCCCCTATCCTGCGCCTTGTCGTATGCAGTCGCAATCTCCCTGATAAACTTATTATATGGTTCTACAGGTTTCATCAACTGCTGGATTGTATTCATACCATGACCTCCAGGAAAGATACATATAACCGTGTCTTCACCCAGTTGCAGAGCCAGTTCTTCTGCCATACTATAAACAGAGAGTTCAAAAGCCTTCTTATCGTAATGAAGTACACGTTTCAACCATTGTTTAAACTGGCTGCTGTGATCGAAATAGCCAAAGGTATAGTCCAACTTCTCAGTTACGATTCTTCCATTATATTTTATTCTAAGTGAATCAAAATTAGTTATTCTAGTTGCTTCTTCTCCTAAAGCATAGCTCTGACCATACACAGGAATACAAACCACGACCTTATGGCCATAGTTTTTCGAGCATGCCTTATCAATGAAATAATAAGAAAGCCCTAAGACACCTATCAGATATACAATCCAAAATAATCTTTTCATTGAGATCAACTGTCACGATATGACTTCAAAACTTTGCAAATATAGTCATTTTTAATCATAAGTCCAAACAATTTACAAAAAAAATCGTGTGAGGCAATATTCCTCACACGATTCCTATTATCAATTTAGAAAATATTACTTTGTATAAACCTTCCCGTTTACAGGCTGGGTATACCAATTTGTTTCGACTACAGTTTTATCCAGATTTGGATTTTTATTATACCACTCATTAAATTTCTTATAGGCATCCTTGATACAAACCTTCTCAAGCGGATACTTAAAGTCGTATGGCAACATGATGCCGTGAGGATCCTCGCCTCTCTTCGACAACTTCACTTCCATACCAGTAGTCTTGTCGTAGAGATATGGCTGAGTAGCCTCATCCAGGAAACTGAATGATTCACTGACTTCCTTCGTCACTACGATGGGCTCTATATAATCAGCTGAACTCTCCGTATTAATAAACTGACTCGTACTCTTACCGAAGAGAGAGTGAATCTCTGTATTATCGTTGATAACACCTGCTTTGATATTCTTCACAAACAGTTTATCATTTGCACCGCATGCCACAATAGCATATTGTACATGAGTATTGTCCAGACGCTTTGCCTTAATAACGACATCATTCATATCGTAATCGCCTAACTGTCTGTCCTCGAAGCAATAGGTATAAGTATTATACTCAAACTCTATTACTGTCTCAGGATCGGTAACACTACCTTCAACCTCCATAAGGATATCATTGTAGTCACTATCAGTACCCGACTCCCAGCAGAGAAGGATTCTGTCTTCCATTTTGAACCATGTGGCACGAGGCTGACCTTCTTTAAGACCAGAACTTTCAAAATTATAATTCTTATCGCTATTAATCTTTGTATTCAAACGACCATCAAAATACAGTTCGCCCTGCTTTCTTGGCTTTTTCTCCTTTACACCATTCACAGTCTTTTCTTCAGCATAATCGGTCTTGGCACGCACCATAAATCCAATCTTATAACCAGCAGGGAACTGGAATGTACCCTGTTTTCCTACCTCAGGAGCACCATCGCCAAAATAGAGACATGCATAAGCAGAACGCTTTTCGAGCACGTCATCCTCTTCATCGCCGAAATGCTTGTTAAACGGAATCAGTTTATATTTTGGCAGATTCTGTAAGAAAGCTACTTTATTTGCAGCTGCATTCAAATCAGCCTCCTTAAAATAATAATAGTACAAATCTGAATTATACACCTCATTACCATAAACTTTGGCACGGTCACACTTGTAAATCGGGCAAACTACAATTGGCTTATTCTCACCCGTTGTCGTACGATAAGCATTGTCATCACTATAACCAGTAGCAAGTACCTTACTATAATTCTTATGACTTCTGCCATTGGGGAAGTAGGCGAAAATCAAATCTCGCAGTCTCTCTGCATAACCATCCGTATAAGCAGGAGCATCCATTTTCAAACCTGCATAATTATCGATAGAATACAATCTCTCATCGGTAACACCATCAACCAAATAGCCCTCACGCTGTGCAGCATAAGACGATTCATTTGAGGCAATCTTGAACTCACCTGTTGGGAATTGGAACACATCAACGGCACGAGTCTGCGCAGGCTGACTTAATGCAACCGAGTTTCCTTCTATCTTTTCATAATAACAACCTTTATCTGTATAGAAAGCAGCATACAAGCCTTCAATCTTACCAGGAGCATCATAATTGATACTCAATGAAGACTGACCGTTGGTTGCTGTTTCATTCAGAATGGTCATTGAGTTGAATGAATCACCATCTTCATCAGTCTGAGCAACCAAAGCCATAATAGCGACCTTCTTCACAGCAGAGTTTGCACTGACATTAACAGAGCCTTTTTTAGTTGTAATCCAATCCTGCTCAGTAGAATATGAAGCACCAAAAATCTTTTTAAAGTTTGCTTGGATATCTTCATCCGTTACTCCCTGTGTTGGTTTAGTCCCTGTATTGGGATCTTGCTCAGGAACATCAAAGCCCTTGGCGCAGCTGGATAATATAATACCCACGACTGCAATAGAAACAAATTTTTTCATACGCGTCAAAATTAAATCGATTCTTATTGTTTTGTGCTGCAAAGATACGCATTTTTTAGTCAAATACGAAAAAATCTCCTATTAATCTTCTACCTTTAACATTTATTACAATAGTCAGTTATTAAGATTATTCATGCTATTTCGACCTACAAACGCATCATGAGCAACATACAACTACAATAGTTCATAAGAAAAATATAGGTGATAAATATGAATTTCAGCGCTTTTTTGATGATATAATTTGGACTTAAGGAAAAAAATACCTAAATTTGCACGCACGAATAATAAAACCAGTAATAAATGAAGAAAGGCTATTTAATTAAGATTAGTATTGCATTTGCATTATGCAGCATGAGCCAAGTGTCTTGTATAAAAATGCCCGAAGGGAATATTAAATCAGAAGTCGAGATCCCTAAAGGTGCAGTTGATTACTTTAAGAATACCATGAACTTCGGTTTTGAAGCCAGTGAAATTGAGATGTCCTTCAGTGCCAACTTGAAGTGGTCGATGAATATTGCAAGTACCCAAAATGGAACACGGTGGCTCACCATCAGTCCAACCGAAGGTAGTTCTGGTAGTAAAAAGGTCAAGTTTACAGTCACTGACAACCCTACATACGAAGACCGTAGTGTGATTGTCCAGTTCGTTTGTGGCGATACCATCCGCAACATCAGAGTAACCCAAAAGCGCCTTGAAGCCATCACGTTAACCACCGACGTCTTTAAGGTAGCAAATGATGGCGCTATCATCAATGTAGAGGTAAACCACTCCAAGGATTACACTTATACAATCCCAGAAAACTATAAAGACTGGATACATCCGAGGGAAAATGGCACGCGTGGTTTATTAGACCAGTCTATCTTATCCTTTTCCATCGACCCCAGTGAAGAATACGATAAGCGCGAAGGTAAGATATACTTTCATGCCGGAAATGAGGAAGAAGTGGTGACTATCTACCAGGCTGGTGAAGGCAAGTTAGTATTGTCGGAAAATGAACTCAATCTCACTGGAGCTGAACAGGACTTTACTGTTGACATCAGCAGTAACTTTGATTTCAGCATACAGATGCCCGATGTAGAATGGCTGAAGGAAGATATAAGTGCAACACGTGGCATGTCGTCGCACCAACTGAAATTCAAGGTTACCCAAAATGATGATTACAATGAGCGCACAGCTAAGATTAAATTCTTCGACAACAACAGCACTGTGTATGATGAAGTTGTAGTTAACCAGCACTCATTAGGCCCCATCATCACCTTAAACACTTCTGAATATACCGTTGATAGCCAAAAGCAGGATCTTGATATTGAGGTGAAGAGTAATTTCGATTATAACATCGACTTCCAAGGCGCTTCATGGGTCAAGCAGCGTTCCAATAAATCACGTGGTGTAACAAGCAGACTACTCAGCCTGTCGATTGATGAGAATAAGACCTACGATGCCCGAACAGCCAATATCAAGTTATATGATAAAAATAGCAATGCATCCGAAATAGTGACGATTACTCAAGAAGCCAAGAAGGGAATCGAAATACCTACCAAGGAATTCAAGATCGACGAACTTGGCGGTACGATTACGCTTACCGTCAATGCAAACACAGACTACCAGTTGACCATTCCCGACGAGTATAAGGACTGGATCCAAGAGGTTGCCACAACCCGTGGACTTGCCTCTCATGAGCATCAGCTAACCATTGCACCACTTGGCGAGGGCACTGATAGAGAAGGTTCTGTCACCATCTCTAATGATAAGCTGGATTATAGTGCTTCTGTTACCATTAAGCAGAACAACACCTTCTACTTCGAGACCAACAACATTGAAGTACTGATTGGTAAAGAGAAGAAAGTGACCGTGAAGAACCTGACCAAACAGGATATTCAATGGAGTACGGACAAACCTGCCATTGCTACAGTCAACAACGGCACCGTAAAGGGTATCAGCAAAGGAAATGCAACGATTACTGTCAAGACAGCCGATGGCAAGCATGTCGCTAAGTGCAAGGTAAAGGTATGTGAGATAACAGACATGGTGAGCGTAAAAAGTGGAGGAACCGCCATCTTTGACGGCAATCTGGTCAAGCAGGGCAGCAGGCTTACATGGAAATTCACCAATAATAGTCCTGTAACAGTCAAGTTAAAGAGACTACAGCTTTTTGGCAGTGCCGACGGTGAGATTGGTAACGAGTCAACGATCAAAGAGGAGGAACAAGAGGTTACTGCTGGTAATTATCGTATTTTAGGAACGACATTAGAACCTGGATCAAGTTTTCACCTGCCAGTCAAATGTATTATCACCTTTGTATATAATAATACAGAATATACAAAGGAGGCCATTTACGAGAAGCCCAACATCTAACAAACAGAACATAAAAAAATCATGGAGACTGGTTGGTCTCCATGATTTTTTTGTTGCTTACTTTACCATGAACTTCTTTCCGTTCACGATGTAAACACCCGATGGCAGTCCTTTCAGTGTGGTTACTTTCGACTTCACCTTACGTCCCTGCATATCGTAAACGTCGAATGGTGTACCTTCTGAAATGACGATACCATTGATAGCTGTTGTTCCAATTGGCAGGATGTTCTGGAAGTCACCCCAAACAGGTGCGTTTCTATACTTTTCCACACAACCGGCAGGAACATAGAGTACACAGGTACTCTTGTCAACACCTTCGAATACAGAGCTACCTACAGTTCTTGTCAGCATGTCACGAGCTGCAGCCGATGACAAGTCGAGAGGTACTGTCCAGTAAACCGTTATCGACTTCAGGTTTGTACATCCTGCGAAGGCCGACTCACCGATAGACTCAATCGTACTCGGGATAGTGATATCGGTCAATTCTGTATTGTCTTCGAATGTGCTTGCAGCAATCTTCGTTACCGTGTAGTCCTCACCATTCATTTCCACCTTTTCAGGTATTTCGAATTCACCTTTCACGTCAGAACCATCAACGATAGCCATGGTATGCTCAGTATCTTCACCGTCAGGTGTCGTATCGACATAGTCAGCGATGTTACCATCATCCGTTTCATCCGAGATAGACGCTACAATACCGAGGATTGTCGTAAACTCACCCCAAGCCGTATCATTCTTATAGGTGGTCACTACATCCTTTGGAACATTAATGGTAATGTCTGGCGATGGGAACGCATCGCTACCGATAACAGCAGGCGTCAGACTCTTACAGGTAACAGATACCAGATGTGTACATCCATCAAAGGCTTCATCACCAATCAGCTTCAGCGTTGATGGGAACTCAACCTTCTCTAAGTTACTACAATTCTGGAAAGCCTTAGCACCAATATTCTCAATATTTTCTGAGATAGTCAGTTCCTCAATAATCGTCTTACCTTTAAATACCGACTCTGCAATCGCTGTTACAGTATATTCACCCTTACCGATCTTGAATGTTCCACTGACTGTCAGGCTCTTGCCAACACTGCCAGCCTTAGTCAAGATGGCCTTCTTGTCGCCTGTAGAGTAGATATAAGTCCAGCCATCGATGGTCTGTTCCTTCTTTTCTCCTACATAGATATTCAGGAAGTTCCAGCCCTTCGCACGATATGCCTCCGCCTTAGCCGATGGGATAAACAGTATGGGCGTGTTAATGGCGAATACATTCTTGTTCAGGATATCAATAGGATTCTCAATCTTACTCTGTATCCATACCAGCTTGCTGCAAGCGCTGAATACATCAGCATCAATGGTCTCTACCCCAGCAGGAATAACCAGACTGGTGATAGCGGTCTTGCCCGCAAAGGCCGACTTACCAATAATGGCAACAGTATAAGCGTCGCTACCTAGTGCAACCGAAGCAGGAATCACCACATCATTCGACGAAGCAGCGTACTTTCTCAGGATAGCCTTCTTCTGATTATCTATCTTGAAGCAGTCGTAAGTCACGTCAGCCACTGTGCAGACGTCAACCAATTCACCCTCTGCCACGTATGCGAAGTTGTTCCAGCCACTCTTATTATAATTAGCTTTCTTACCCTTCGGTACAAATAATGTAGCAGTTTGTGGGAACCTATCAGCGTCATTAGCAACAGGATTCTCGATGCTGCTCGACACATGTGTGATGTTATTACAGCCATCGAAGGCCTTTGCATCAATAGAGCTCAGCTTAGCAGGCAGCCATACCATCTTCAGGTTACTGCAACCCTGGAAAGCATTGGCACCGATGGTGGTGATATTTTCGGCAATCTTGAGCTTCGTCATCTTAGCCTTATTGGGGTTATTCTTGAATGCCGACTCTGCGATTGTCGTCACAATATAGGTTTCACCATCAATCTTAACCGTACCATCGATAGTCACCTCAGCCGTATTAACCGAAGATCCTGTCAAGGTAGCCGTACCAACGCCTACTAAGTAATCGTAAGTCATACCACCCACAGTTCCAGTCTTCTTTTCACCCTGAGCCCAGTTATTTCGACCGAAATAATTCCACTTATTCCGATACTCAGCCAGTGTCAAGCCATCCTTATCATAAGGCACATATACCGTTGCTGTACTATAGATGGACTCTGGGAATACATTCTTATTAAAGGCAAACAAGTCTTCCTTCTTCACCCTACTGGTGATAACAGTCAGCTTCGAGCACTGATCGAAGGCCTTCTCCTCAATCATTCTCAAGCTTTCGGGGAATATAATCTTCTCCAGCTTCTTACTGTTCTTGAATGCATTCTGGCAGATGGTACGCATTTGATAGACCGTGGTATCACCTTCCAACAATATTGTTGCAGGAATCTCAATGATGGCTTCATTCCCAGCCTTTGTCAGGATGGCAACTTTCTCATCTTCACCAACAGTCAGACAGTCGAATGCCAAGCCATTTTGTGTTGTAGCACCTTCGAAGTATCCCTCTCTTCTTACAGGGAATAGCTTCCAAACATCATTCTGCTCATAACGGCTTAATGCACCATCAGGCACATACAGTGTCGCTGTATAAGCAGAGAACACATTCTTATTAATCGGTAGTGGCGTATCGCCTGTACTACAGATATAAGCGATGGCATTACATCCATCGAAGGCCTTCTCACCAATATTCTTCAGGGTAGCAGGCAGCCATATCTGATTCAGGTTGCTACAGCCTTGGAAGGCATTTGCAGCGATAGCGGTTACCTTACACTCCAAGTCCTTGGCATCCTTGTCCTCACCTATCTTAATAGTAATAGCTCCAGGTATGGTCAAATCATTACCCAACTGGTCAGCCGAGCCTTTAATCAAGACAGCTGTTTGATCGCCAGTTGCACAGATAAACGACATACCATCTTGTTCAGCTTTCACTCTCTCGCCAACAAAGATCTGTGCGAACTTCCATTCAGTATCCACGTACTTTGCACGATCGGGTACATATAAGATAGCGTCAGGCAACGACAGTGCAATACTGTTGATGATTTCAGTAGAATCAATTTTGCTGACTACCTCTGCCAGATTGGTGCAGCCTTCGAATGCTGTAGGATCAATAGCCGTCAGTGTTGCCGGCAGTTCTACCAACTTCACCTCAGTGTTACCACTGAAGGCTTTACTTGCGATAGCAACTACATGGTAATACGTCAGAGTTTCATCCTCTCCCATCGCGATTGAATCTGGGATAAGAATCTCTCCATCCTCCCAGGCCTTTGCGAGTGCCGTTGTATCTGTTGCATCTACCAAGATAGCCTCTTGGACTTCTGTCAGGCAAGCGAAACGCAAACCTTGCCATTCCAGTTCAACTCTACTTCCCGCATAGATATGGGCACACTCCCATCCGGCCTGCTCGTACAAGTCCTGAGTATTTTCAGGAACGTAAACAGTCGCATTCGGCAGAGAGAGTTTATTGTTTTGGATAAAATCATTATCCCTATTATGGCTCACAACTTCTGCAATGTTGTCACAACCATCAAAGGCTTTCTCGCCAATCGACTTCAACGTAGATGGCAGTTCCAGTTTTCTCAGGTTAGTACAGCCCTTGAAGGCATTGGCACCGATGGTCGTGACATTCTCAGCAATAACCACACTCTTGATGTCAGTTTTTTCTACGAAGACATCCCTTTCGATGGCAACCACATCACACCGGTTCCCATCCAGAGTAATAGTACTTGGGATATTGATGTCACCACCTGTAAGTTCTGTGTCAACTCCAATCAGGATAGCCTTATTGTCCCCTGTAGAATAAGCATAATATAAACCATTAGCATTACCTAATTTTCTATCACCTTTTACTTTATGTGAGAAAGTCCATCCATCATATTTAGATAGATTACTATCTTCAGGAACAAACAATATTGCCTGAGCGACGGATTGCGTTGAACCACTAACCACCTCGTCGTTCTCAACCTTACTGATAACGGCAGTCAGATTGCTACAACCATCGAAGATATTATCACCGATTGTTGTCAGAGATGCTGGCAATTCCATCTGTGTAAGAGCTCTACAGTTCTGGAATGCTTTTTCTTTAATTTCATTGATGCCATTAGGAAGAACCAACTTCTCCAGATTCGTATTACCAGCAAAGGCCCTTGCACCAATAGACGTCAGCGTTTGCGGAAGTGCAATCTGCTTCAGAGCGCTACAGCCGTTAAAGGCATCGTCACCGATAGTCTTCAGCTTGTCCGATAGCGTCAGGACTGACAGATTTCTATTTCCGCTAAAGGCACCATCACCTATCGTCGTCAGATTTGATGGCAACTTAAATTCCTTCAATCCGCTATTCTTAAACGCATTCTTCTCTATCTTCACAATGCTTTCGGGCAATTCTCTCCAATCCTCCAGATTTAGTCCCTTGCCACTGAATGCCGACTCACCAATGATAGTTACCTTATACTGCGCCTTATCAAACGTGATATAGTTCGGAATCGGCTCACTGGTGTTCGATGCTAATAATACAGCAGTTCTATCATTATTCTTCTGCTTCAGATAGATATAGGTCTTGTCATTATTTGGCGTTGTCTCACCCATATAATAACCATCATATACTCTGGCGAAATCTCCCCAACCAGTTACACCCTTAACCGATGTACCAGTAGGAACAAACAGGAAGGCACTATACTGTGAGAACACATCCTTATTGATAGTGAGTGTAGTCTCAGTACATACTCGTGTCAATTTACAACCGTTGAAAGCCTTGCTGCCAATCGTTTTAAGCGATGCCGGCAACCATATCTTCTGCAGATTTTCACAATTCTGGAAAGCATTGGCTCCAATCGTCTCCAACTTAGATGGCAACTTGAGCTCTGACAGATTAGTACAGTCCTTAAATGCTCCGGCTGCGATTGTCTTGATACCATCTGATATATATAAGGTATCAACAGCAGCTCTATCAAAATGAGTATCTGATGTCAGAGCAATCTCAGTTACACTATAACTATCCTCATCTGCTTCATCCAGTTTGAAAGTGTTAGGAATAATGAGCTTGTTCGGGTTTTTACTTGGAGAAATAATCTCAATCACTTTTGCAATAGTCTTCTGAACCGTGTGATAGCGGAATCTCAGACTATAGCCGTAATCCTTAATTACCTCTTCCCATTTGCCTTCCTCATATTTACCAAATTTGTACCAAGCGCCATATTGTTCTTCATTCTGAGTCTTATAAACTTCAATGCTCTTTGCCGGAATATTCACCTGAGCAGCTATATAGGTTTGGGCATCGAATACATTCTCTGAAATCTTGAACAGATCCTTTCCTTCAATATCAGAAACAATCTCTTTGATAGCACCACATCCAGCAAAGGCATTATCACCTATGCCGATCAGACTTGAAGGCAACTCCAAATTAGCCAAGTTTTTACAATTCTGGAACGCATTCTTTCCGATTGAGAGAACTGTATACGTCTCATCCTGGTCTGTGACAGTTTCTTTTATCAGCGCCTCAGTAATGCTTGTAGCTGCTTTCGTGAGGATGGCCGAATGCGTGTAAGTCTCAGGCTGCCCCTCTACTCGCTCATTCTTCACTTTATAGCAAGCGAAAGTCATATCACCTGGAATATCTGTCTCATACTCTCCCTCAACAATGTTTGCGATTTTGCTTATCCAACCACCTGTATAGTTCATCTTCTCCCCTACTGGAACAAACAGCGTGGCTGTATTGTTAACTTTGAGTGAGAAAACATTCTCGTTAACAGGCAATGGAGAAGCGACATCGCTACAAATATGAGTAATGTTCGTACAACCAGTGAATGCCTTTTCACCAATAGATGTCAACGATGCAGGAAGCCATACTTTCTGCAAAGCGCTTAAGCCTTCGAATGCATTTTCATTAATCGTTTTAACACCATTCTGAAGTTTCAACTTCTTAATCTTCGATTTATCAACATTCTTGAAGACGTTGCTACCAATCGCCTCTATGGTGTAAGGCTTGCTATTATAATATACCTGATCGGGAATCACGAATAGGCCTTCCTCATCAACCTTGAGTTCTGTAACATTAGTCAACGTGGCTGTATATTCACCTGTCAGGAAATCGAAAGTCAACGTATTATATTCACCTTCCGCAGGAGCATTCTTTCTTTCTCCCTGAATGTAGCAATCCGCATAAGCTGACCAACCAGTCTGATTCTGATACTTCTCCTTTGTACCTTCTGGAATAAATATCTCGATCTTCGTGTCAAAAGAAGCTGGAAATACATTCTCCTTCAGTTCTGGCAGCATATCATTTACTACAATTAGGTCACTATGAATAGTCTTTATTTTCTTACTATTGACAAATGCACCCGTACCAATTTCGGTAAGCGTCTTTGGCAACCATAGTTCTTCCAGTTCTGTACAACTACTGAATGCATCTTCTTTAATGAATTCAACTAAGTCAGGAATAATCAGTTTGGTGATTTTCTTATTTTCAGCACTATAAGCACTACTAAAGGCATCCTTAGCAATAGTCGTCACATTCTTACCATCGACATGGTCATCGATTTCTACAGTAGTTTTTAAAACTTCAGCCTTAATCAGTGTTGCATAATGCTCATCTTCTGCATATTCATAAGTCAAACCATTATCCGGATTCTTTATCTCTTTTCGCAGGCCCTTATGCATCTTGAAGCGAGTCCAGTTATGCGGATAATCAAATTCATATTTATCATAAACAGAATATGGCACATAAAGAGCCATTGACATTTCAGGAAACGCATTATCTCCGATAAACATCTGGGCAGGATCAGAGACTTTGCATGAAATATTTGTCAAACTTGTACAGCTTGCAAAGGCTTCCTTACCAATCGATTCAACATACTCTGGAATAGTGATATTCTTCAGGTTGCTGCTACTGCTGAAGGCGGACTTGTCGATCTCTGTCACAGCGTAGCTCACATCATCCAAGGTTACAGATGAAGGAATAACAACATCCTCACTACTGGTCTTTGACTTCGTCAGAATGGCGCTTCGAGTCTTATCCTCACCTGCTCCGTTCTCGATGCAGATAAAGGTCATATCCTTGTATTCCGAAGTTGACGGAGTGAACTCATTTACGAAATGGCCCTCATATACCTTGGCAAAGTACTGCCAGCCCGTCTTGCCTTCATAATCACCACGCTTGCCCGCAGGAACAAACAGCAACGCACTGCTGTTCTCTGGAACAAACTCACTCGATGTACTTGGAAGCGTCATAGCATCGATACTTACATGGGTCAGCTTGCTGCAGCCGTCGAAGGCCTGCTTGCCGATCTCAGTCAGGTTAGCAGGAAGCCATACCTTCTTCAGACTACTACAGCTCTGGAAAGCACTCGTGCCGATAGTCTCAACACCTGATGGCAGATGAAGCTCCTCCAACTTAGATAAACCACTGAAAGCACTCGCGCCAATTGTAGAGAGTTTCGAATTTGAAGAGAATGTAACTGTCTGAAGACCACTAAGACCCTGGAATGCATTGTCACCGATACTGGTAATGGCATCAGAAAGTACAAGCTTCTCAATCTTTGACTTATCTCCATTATCCTTGAATACATTCTCGCCTACGGCGGTCACGGTATACTCACCATTATCGATTGTTATCTTCTCTGGAATTGATATCGTCTTGTCATCTGGAACGGGAGCGTTGACCTTAATCAGGGTCGCTGTACCGTAACCTGTCAGGTACTCAAATACCATCGACGGATATTTTTCATCTGAGCCGTTCAGCTTTTCTCCGGT
>NZ_JNKF01000010.1 GCF_000702825.1 Prevotella sp. P6B1 | reverse complement strand
CCATGCTGCAGATTTTGGAAGAGAGGTATGAGAGAAAGTCCGTTATCATCGTCTCTCAGCTACCTATAAATAAATGGTATGACTACATCGGAGATCCCACTCTGGCCGATGCCATCATGGACAGATTGGTGTCAAATGCGAATAAAATTGAATTAAAAGGTGATTCTATGCGTCAGAAAAAGAAAAAATAGTTATATTTGCACCCAGTAAGGCAGAGCCGATGATCATGGTACCGTTTGCAGCGATACGGACGGTACCGATTGCAGCGCTAGCATGGTACCGATTACAGTGTTACACTTGGTACCGATACAGCGATATCAGCAATTAGCCTGTTTTGCCAGAGAAATGAGTTTAAGGCTACAACTTGGAAAGGGTGCAAATAGTGATGATAGCCCCAGAATATCTTGGAAACCCTTTGAAACATTGTTTAAACTACCCAATGGAAAGTTAAGATCAAATTATAACGACATACAGAAGACAGGGCAAAACCCAAGTAATATTTGGATGATTGATAAAGTCTTTGAATAGAAAAGATCTGATTTAAAACGCCCCCTGCAATACCCTACAATGGGCAATTGTGGGGGCTTTTTATTTCTTTTTACCTCTATCTTTGCAGCAGATTTACAACCCGATGGGATGGAGTACAAGCCCCAGATGGTTGAGATCTATGGCAAAGATAGGGGTGGACTTGTACACACCTCTGGAAAGCCTCAACCTCAATATAAAAGAGTTATGGCAGAGGAATTGAAAGAGGTGGCCGACCTTATAACGGCAAACACAATTTTTTGTACTAAAGAGGTGCTAACAAGCGATGAGGCTGCAAGATATTTGGGCATTTCAAAATCTTGTTTGTATAAGTGGACTATGGGCAGACAGATCCCCCACTTTAAAAGCCCTACAGGAAAAATGTGCTTTTTCAACAGAAAAGAAATAGAGGCGTGGATGCAGAGCCAGAGGGTTGCAACCAATGATGAGTTGGAACAGCAAGCCCAAACAATAACAAGGAAAGGAGGCAAGAAATGAACACCCCAAACATACGCTATTATGCCAAGTTGGTGAATACTACCCAGAATGGCAAGAAAACGCCCAAATTTACTATTATAAAACAGGCGGGCTATTATCCCCCAATGGATCAATTAAAAGGGCGTGATGGGCAAATTTCAATGTATTTAATGGAGAAACTAAAAGAGGGTGAAAATGTACCATCGATGAGGCTGCAGGCTATTAAAAGCCTAAACTTTACAGGACTAAAGGATTACTTTGTAGACGGCAAGTTAAGCGGGTTTGCATACGGCTACCCTCTGGATAAGCCCACCTACAGCAAAGACAGCAAACAAAACCCTTTCTTTGAATACAAAGAGGATGGCTTTTTATTCTTGATACACCAGAGCGAGCAAGCCCCAGAGAGCCAAACACCCGATAGTATAGAGTTGGTTGTATTGGAGGGTGCAAAGGTGCTGATAAGCGCCTATTGTAAACAGCTGTTGATGGGCGGTTTTGATGAGGCTTTGGAGGCTTTGAGAAAGCAGGCACAAAAAACGTTATAGTGTGTATAATGTACCCAATTTTTGGTAACAAAGAAATCTATGGAGGCAGGCTATGACAAAATAAAACTCTGGATAGATCGGACTATAGTAGGGGGACAGTACCCCACTATAGCCAACTATCTGGATAGTGCCAAACAGCAAACAGATATTCAAACAGGCGAGGTGAAAACCTTTGGTCGTATTGAGGGGTTGAAAGTATCTATTTCTGCAGGCGGTTTGTCGATTATTGGTAGTTTGCCCAAGTTTCTGTTTGGTAGCAACGTTTACCCCTTAAATAAACGTGCTGCAGCCCAAGCGCTTGAAAAGTTGGCCGATATATTACACATACAGGTAAGTGAGGCTGATGTAACAGGGATTGAGTTTGGCGCTAACTACCTTATGAAACACCCTGTAGCGGAGTACCTTTCTAAATTGGGAACTATGCCAAGATTTGACAGGTTGCAAGTTACTGCAAATTCTATACGTTATGGGGGCAAAGGGAAACAGCAACCCAAAGTATTTGCTTTCTATGATAAAATAGCAGATGCAGCAAAAAAGAGGATGGAATACCCAGAGGATCTTGAAAACCTATTGAGATATGAAACAAGACTAAATGGGCGTTTGCCTTATCAGTTATCAGTCCCAGAGGTTAAAGCCTCAACGCTGACAGAGCCAGACTTTTACAGAAAGATGGTTAAGTACTACCAAGATAGTTATTTTTCAATATCTAAGTTAAACCAAATAAAAACAGATGTTATGAGCGAGATTAAGAGCCCCAAAGATGCATTTGATGTATTAGTAGCAAGATTGATAAGCCAAACAGATCCAAGCCAGATAGAGGGCTTTTTGGATGAGTTGAAACAAGCGGGTGTGTTCACCGATAGAAAGAACTACAGCCGATTAAAAGCAAAGATCCAAGAGGTAGCCCACAAAGCCAATATTACCATATCAGATGATCTTATAAAAGAGTTGGATGATGAGATAAAAAATAGTGGTGCTTATGTATGAGTGTGCAATATCAAAAACAGCCTTTTGTCTTATAGTAAGGTGTAGTTTGTTACCAATATTTGGTATCATTAAAAAATAATGTGCATTAAATTATAGTATAATGAATAAGCAAGAGAACTCCCTAATAGCAGCAGATAGTGAGTTGCAAGAGTTTTGCCAATGGTACAAAAAGCACTTTGGTAAATCAGAAAGTTATGAGAGTGCAATGATAACTTGTTTGTGTGGGCGCTTTCATACATACCCTAAGGAGGCCAAGAAACTGATGGATCGGTTAAAAAGCCTTGATTTGTTGAGCCAGAAAAGAAATATAGTTTATCTAAAGTAGATTAAAGTAGATATGAGTAGAACAAAAGGAACGCCCAAGACAGGCGGCAGACAGGCGGGAACACCTAACAAGGTATCTGGATCTTTGAAAGAGTTTATTGCAGACCTGTTAAACGATAACAGGGAACAGATGCAAGAGGACTTAAAAGCACTAAGGCCAAAAGAAAGGGTTGCAGCGTATCTTAGTATGATGCAGTATGTAATACCTAAGCAACAGGCGGTTAGTGCAGATGTGGACTTAGGAGGTATCTGTAAGGATCTTGTTATAACACACGTATCAAGAAACCCAAAAGATGATATATTTCCAAGTAGTGAAAGTGAGGTGGATTTGTAACGAGATCCAAGAGAGTGCAATATTGAGGAATTAAAAATAATAGCCAGAGTTGAGCGGAGAAACAATATTTTTATTAAATTTGCACACGATAAGTTGTAACTAACTTATCTTTTGGTTTGGGGTGTGGCTGCAGGGATGCACTTACACCCTTTTTTGTTGAGGCTAACCCCTTAAAAGTACACTTTAAAAACACTTAGTACACTTTTAGTACACCTTGAAAGCAGTTTTGAGAAAATAAAAAACGCTGCAAGTTATTGACCTACAGCGTTTTGCTTTAAGAGATGCTTTTATTTCTTGGTACCCAGACCCGGGATCGAACCGGGATGGATTGCTCCACTGGTGTTTGAGACCAGCGCGTCTACCGATTCCGCCATCTGGGCTTGACATTTCAAGTCATTAATCTCCTAAAGCGGGTGCAAAGATACGACTTTTATTTGAATTACCAAAAGAAAATGAAAAAAAACTCTGTTTTTCTTGTTTACATCATATATTTTTCGTATCTTTGCTGATAGAATTATGCTAAAATCCTAATGAATGGAAATAACTGATCAGAAAAATTACTGCGTGATTCTCGCCGGGGGTCGCGGTCAACGATTGTGGCCCGTCAGCAGAGAACAGCGCCCCAAACAGTTTCTCGACCTGTTTGGCACTGGTCGCACCCTGTTACAGTCGACGTGGGACCGTTTTGAGAAGCTACTCCCCAAAGAGAATATTCTTGTTTGTACATGCGCTGAATATCAAGATTTGGTAAAACAGCAGCTACCAAAGTTGAGCGACCATAACCTCATCGTAGAACCCATACACCGCAATACGGCGCCCAGTGTAGCATGGGCATCCATGCGTATACATCATCAGGACCCTAACGCCAACATCATCGTTTCGCCTAGTGACCAGTTGGTACTCAACGAGTCTTCGTTTGCCAACAGTATTAATGTAGGCATCGGTTATGTATCGGAGAATCATGTACTACTGGCTATGGGCGTAAAACCCACACGCCCAGAACCAGGCTATGGCTACATCCAGTTAGGCGATCTGAGTTGTAAGCCCGATGTGTACAAAGTAAAATCGTTTACCGAGAAACCCGAACGTGATTTCGCACGCATGTTTATGGAAAGCGGCGAATTCTACTGGAACACCGGTATCTTCATTTCAAGTGCCTTCCATCTACTGGACACCTTCGAGAAAGTTTTTCCACCAGTGTTACGCGAACTGCGTTATGAAGTACAGGAATACACTTATGAAACCGAGATGAAGTATGTAGCCGAGAACTATCCTCGTTACCCCAACCTATCTCTCGACTACGCAATATTAGAGCAAAGTGAGAACAACGTATTCGTCATGAAATGCGACTTCGGATGGGCCGATTTAGGTACCTGGCACGCTATCTATGAAGTGATGCACAAAGTAAGCGACGATAACGTAGTTATGGATTCAGAGGTGATATTGGAAGATTGCAAAAACAACATTATCAAACTCCCAAAAGGAAAAATAGGCGTTTTTAATGGTTTAGAAGGATACATTGTAGCCGAAGAAGATGGAGTCCTGCTTATCTGCAAGAAAAGTGACAACTCTTCGATGGTAAAGAAATATGTCAATGAAGTAAGGATTAAATACGGCGATGAGTTTGTGTGATCACACAAACTCACCACGTATTTTTTCAGCAATAGCCTTGAATTGCTCTTCAGTAAGCTTCAATTTTTCACGACGAAAATCAACATCAGCCTCACTCTGCATAGGGATGAGGTGGATGTGTGCATGAGGGACTTCAAGTCCGAGCACCACTTGAGCCACTTTCTTACAAGGGAAAGCCTTCTTGATAGCCTGTGCCACACGTTTAGCAAACACCTGATAACGAGCCAACTCGTCGTCAGCCATATCGTAGATATAATCGACCTCACGTCGGGGAATCACCAGAGTGTGACCCTCAACCAGCGGATTAATGTCGAGAAATGCGTAGAACTCTTCGTTCTCAGCACATTTGTAGCTGGGAATCTCACCAGCAGCAATCTTGCTAAAGATATCCATAACTATTCACTATTCGTTATTCACTGTTCACTTAACCAACTTAACCAACACTAATCTTGTCGATACGCAGCTTTATGGTACCACGTGGAATCTTCACTTCAACCTCGTCGCCTACCTTATGGTTCAACAAACCCTGAGCAATAGGGGTCTGAATAGATATTTTACCCTCACGCAAGTTTGCCTCACTCTCGCTCACGATAGTATAGGTCATCTTGGCTTTGTTGGTCATATTAGTCATCTCTACTTTCGAGAGAATCTGCACAGAGTCGGTACTCAGTCGACTGGTATCTACCACCTTGGCATCGGCGATAGTCATCTTCAACTGATTGATTTTATCCTCGAGATGAGCCTGAGCTTCCTTGGCAGCATCATACTCTGAATTTTCACTCAAATCACCCTTCTCACGGGCCTCAGCAATAGCTGCCGAAGCCTTAGGGCGCTCAATTGCCTCTAAACGATGTAATTCGGCTATCAGTTTATCGTAGCCGTCTTGTGACATGTATGCCATAATATATACAATTTTACTATTTATAATTTTACCATTCTACTTGGACTCAACAAAAAAGAAAGAATCCCGACTCACACAGTGTCGGAATCCTCGGTTATATCATGTCTTATCCTTACTATATCGGTTGCAAAGATAAGTAATTAATTTGAATTAAACAAATTTTTTCGAGAAAAAAAGTAAAACTGCATAGATAACCACGGCAGAAACCCAGCCGCCAATCACGTCGATAGCATAGTGGGCCTGGATATAGACGGTAGCCAGACACATCAGCACATAGAAAGGCAGGATGGTATAGATCAGCTTGCGGTTACGGGCATGCCAGGCCAACAGCAACAGGATGGTGGTCACGCCCACATGACTGCTGGGAAAAGCGGCCGTTGGACGCTCACCGGCAGCATGGGCACTGGCCACACACTGATAGAAAAAGCCGTCTTTCCAGCCAGGGATGGGCAACGCCTCACTATGCGTCGCGAAATAGTCACCTACGTTAGGGAAATGGCCTTGAGCGATCTCTCCCACGCCTGCTGCCAGATAGTAGTACTGCGGTCCGGTGACAGGCAGGAACACGAAGATGACGTAGTAGAGCATGAACGCTGCCAGAATGATGAACGCCACACGGGTAAACTCCTGATAGCGGTACAGAAAATAATAGAATGTCACCAAGGCTATCAATGGGTAATACGACGCATAGCCCAGATGCATCAACTCACTGAAGACGCCATTCGACACCTTCTGCGAGAAGAGCAATGCCGGCTGACAATGGAAAAGCTGTTGTTCCATACCTGCAAACACATGGTCGAGATTATGGAACATGCGGTTGATCTCGTAGGTATCGGGATACCACCACGACAGCAGCGCCAGTTGCAGACAGACGCGGAACAGCATGGTGAGACGACAGGGCACCAGTCTGTACACCCCCCAGAGGGCCAGTGTAGAGGCCACCACACGACCACGTCCCCAGAGCATCGACTCCGGATTCTCCAACTTGGTATAGGTGAGCAGCATCACCAGCAGTGTGAGTGCCAGATAGGCCATCACTGCCCATTCAAATGCCAGGAGTCCTTTACGGGGTTTCCGTTCTATCTCGAAAAGTTTCTTTACAACCATTTGTTATCCTGATACCATTTAATCGTTTCCTTCACGCCACGCGACAAATCGTACTCGGGCTTGTAGCCTAATTCATCAATAGCAGGCTGAATGTCGCACCGCCAATTGCGCTGTCGTAATATATTATACTTATCGTTATTTAGTGCCGTTACCTTACCCGTCATTCGGCCTACATATTCACCGAAGAAAGTCACTACTCGGAGCACCCAGATGGGCGCTTTGATACGAATCCACCATGGACGTCCTAACGCTTCGTGAATCAAATTGCTAAAAGTCTCGCTCTGATACACATTGCCGTCGCTTAAGAAATACTTACGACCGTTCTGTCCTTTTTCCAGCGCCAGAAAAATGGCCTGAACCACATCCTTCACATACACAAAAGTTATGTCCTGACGCTTATAACCCACCGCAAAATCAGAGTGTTGCTTGATACTCTTGGCCATGATGAAGTAATCCTTCTCGCGAGGACCGTATACACCAGTGGGACGCACTATTATATAAGGTACGCGCGAGCCCAGTTGTTCCAGATACTGCTCGGCAGCCAGTTTACTGCGACCATAGGCTGTATTGGGTTGAGGTGTATCAGTCTCACGGATTTCCTCGTAAGGCTGCTGTTCCTTGATGGCACCGAAAATACTCAGACTACTCACAAACACAAATCGTTTCAGCGGCATACCCACTTCAAGAAGTGATTCGACCAGGTTCTTGGTTCCCTCGGTATTGATACGTGAAAAATCCTGCTTATGCAGACACTTGGTAACCCCTGCCGCATGAACCACGTAATCGAAACTCGTATCCCGTAGCTGCTCCACGAGTTGGGCTTTCGACGAGAGATTGAGTTCAATGAAATGAATCCGCTCATCCTGCAGATAGGCCTTCGAGCTGCTACGACGCACTGCAGCCCAGGTTTCGAACCCACGCCTAACAGCCTCTTCGACTATAAACGAGCCAATAAAACCACTCGCACCCGTGATCAGTATCTTCATATTTTCAGAAATTTGCGTGCAAAGTTACAATTTTTTTTGTAATCCGTATAATCCGTGCCTTTTTTTTCTTATCTTTGCAGTCGAAAGAAACTAATAATAACAAGCTATGGGTAAAAAGAAAGGTGGAAAACGACTGGGTAAGAAGCAGGTGAGCGAGCTATTACAGAACCTGTTCCAGCATAATCCAAACGAAACATTTTCATTCAAACAAATATTCAAGGTATTGAAATTCGATACCCATCCACTCAAAATGCTTGCCATCGACGTGATGGAAGAAATGGCATGGGATGACTTCCTACTTAAGGTAAGCGACAACTCCTACAGGCTGAACCTAAAGACACAGGTACAGGAGGGTGTATTCCACCGCAAAGCTAATGGTCGCAACTCGTTTGTTCCCGAAGATGGCGGTACACCAGTATTCGTAGCAGAGCGCAACTCTATGTCGGCCATGGACGGCGATCGTGTCAAGGTTTCACTGATGGCTCGTCGCGACAAGCACATCAAGGAGGCGATGGTCATTGAAATTGTAAAACGCGCCCATGATACCATCGTAGGAAAACTGCGCGTTGAGAAAGATATAGCCTTCCTTGTCACGCCCGACTCAACATTCGTTCACGATATCATTATCCCTAAACGCAAGCTGAAAGGTGGCAAGACCGACGATAAAGCAGTGGTCAAAGTTATCCAATGGCCTGATCAGGACCACAAGAACATCATCGGTTCGGTTGTCGACATTTTAGGAAAGACAGGCGAGAACAACGCTGAGATGCACGCCATCTTAGCGCAGTACAACCTCCCCTACAAATACCCGAAGAACGTAGAGGAAGCTGCCGAGAAGATTGAAGCCACTATCACCCCTGAAGAAATCGCACGCCGCGAAGATTTCCGCAACGTATTCACCTGCACCATCGACCCGAAGGATGCTAAAGATTTCGACGATGCCCTGAGTATCAGGAATACCGACAAAGGTCTTTGGGAAGTCGGTGTCCATATTGCCGATGTATCACATTATGTGAAGGAAGGTTCCACCATCGATAAGGAGGCTTATGCTCGTGCCACCAGTATTTATCTGGTTGACCGTACCATTCCGATGCTACCCGAGCGTTTATGTAACTTTATCTGCTCGCTACGACCTGACGAAGAGAAGCTATGTTACAGCGTCATCTTCAAATTAGACGACGAAGCCAACATCAAGGACTGGCACCTGGCTCATACCGTCATTAAGAGTGACCGTCGATATGCCTACGAAGAAGTGCAGCAGATTATCGAAGAAGGAAAAGGCGAGAACGCAGAAATGTTGCTCAAACTCGATGCGCTGGCCAAGAAACTCCGCGAAGCTCGATTTAAGAACGGTAGTGTAAAATTTGACCGTGAGGAGCTGCACTTCGACATCGATGAAACGGGCAAGCCCATCCGCGCATACTTCAAGGTATCAAAGGATGCCAACAAATTGATTGAAGAATTCATGTTGCTGGCCAACAAAACCGTTGCCGAGTCTATCGGACGTGTAAAGAAGGGCATCAAAGCCAAGACGCTCCCCTACCGCATTCACGACCAGCCCGATCCACAGAAGCTTGAGAACTTGCGTGAGTTCGTAGCAAAATTCGGATACAAGGTAAAAACCGCTGGCACCAAAGGCGCCATTACCAAATCATTAAACGCGCTGATGACACAAGCCGAAGGCACCCGCGAGCAGAATGCCATAGAAACGGTAGCACTACGCGCCATGATGAAGGCGAAATACAGTGTACATAATATCGGACACTATGGATTGGCGTTCGACTACTACACACACTTCACTTCCCCCATCCGTCGTTATCCCGACATGATGGTGCATCGTCTGCTCACTAAGTATCAGGATGGTGCCCGCTCGGCCAATAAAGACAAATACGAGGAGTTTTGTGAGCACTGTAGCGACATGGAGCAGATCAGTCAGAATGCCGAGCGCGACTCTATTAAATATAAGATGGTAGAGTTTATGGCCGACAAGATTGGCAACACCTACGATGCCCATATCAGTGGCATCCAGTCGTATGGTATTTACGCCCAGATTGATGAGACCCACTGCGAAGGTATGATTCCCATCCGCGACCTTGGTAATGACTACTACGATTTCGATGAGAAAAACTACATGATTATCGGTAGGCGTCATCATACTAAATATCAGTTGGGTGATCCCATCCGCATCCAAGTAGCAAGAGCCAATTTGGAACGCAAACAGTTGGATTTCACCCTTGCCGACGATTAACGACATATCGCACTGGTCACCATGCAATCGTTTGCATCGAGAAACCATCAAATACACACCCGTTTGGAAACACCGAACGGGTTATTTTCGTACTTTTGCCAAAAATAACTAAAGACAATTGGTATGAAGATCAATTTCAACCTCGAGTACCAGACAACCTTCGGAGAGGAACTGGCACTGAACATCCTAACGGATGGCAAGACGGAACAGCACAAGATGACGACCCTTGACGGGTTGCACTGGATGTGCGAGATGAGTAAGGCGGTGAAAACCAGCGCCCACATCGACTATTATTATACATTGATGCGTGGTGAGCAGGAACTACGACATGAGTGGTTGGTGATTCCACACCGTTTGGAATTTGCTGCTGCACGAGGCGCCAAGTACACTGTCTACGACCACTGGCTTGATATTCCAGAGGACTCGTACATGTATTCTACCGCCTTCACAGAGTGTATCGCAGCCCGACAGCAAAAGCTCAGCGCGCAGACCACATACAGCAAGACTGTACGCTTGAAGGTACGAGCTCCACAATTGCGCAACAACGAGCGTCTGGCCCTCATTGGCGGCGGTGAAGCCTTAGGCAGCTGGGAGGCCAAGCGCGCCATCGACATGGTTGAGCACGAGAACAACGAGTGGGTCATCAGTCTGGATGCCGACAAACTGTCAAGCACATTCGAGTTTAAATTTGTTTCTCTTGGCCAAGAATTTGACAACGCTCCACTTTGGGAGAATGGCATGAACCGTACCATCGCCTTGCCACCAATGGAATCGGGCGAAGTTGTGGTCTACGAGCTCTCGCAGGCTTACTTCCCTGTCTATCCCTGGAAAGGTGCAGGAACTGTTATCCCCATATTCTCACTGCGTTCTGAAGGCAGTTTCGGCGTAGGCGACTTCGGCGACCTGAAAATGATGATTGACTGGTGTGATAAAACCAAGCAACGTGTGCTGCAGGTATTACCCATCAACGACACCAACATCACCCATACCTGGCAGGACTCATATCCATATAATTCTATCAGCATCTACGCTTTGCATCCACAATATACCGATCTGCGACAGTTGCCACAGCTCAAGGACGAGAAGTTACGCAAAGAGTACGAGGTCCTTCAAAAGACTCTCAACGCCCTGCCACAAATAGATTATGAGCGCGTGAACAATGCCAAGATGGACTATCTGCGTGCCATCTATGTTCAGGAGGGAGCAAAAATCATGAAGACCGCAGCTTTCAAGCAGTTCTTCGAGCAGAATAAGGAGTGGCTGGTACCATATGCTGCTTTCTGTTATTATCGTGATCTCTATGGCACAGCCACGTTCCAAGACTGGCCCGATCACCACACACTGCCCGAGAAAGAACGCGAGGCTATGAGCAAGTCGACCACAAAACTCTATAAAGAGGTGGCTTTCTGGTACTTCGTACAGTTCAATCTCGACCAGCAGATGCATGCAGCCCATGCATATGCCCGAGAGAAACGCGTCGTGCTGAAAGGCGATATCCCCATCGGCATTAGCCGCGATGGTGTAGAGGCATGGGTAGAACCCAAATATTTCAACTTGAACGGACAGGCTGGTGCCCCACCTGATGCCTTCTCGGCCAACGGTCAGAACTGGGGATTCCCCACCTACAACTGGGATGCCATGCTCGAAGATGGCTGCTCATGGTGGGTTCGCCGATTCCGTAAGATGTCAGAGTACTTCGATGCTTACCGTATCGACCACGTCTTAGGCTTCTTCCGTATCTGGGAGATTCCTATCGACGCCGTTCACGGACTATTAGGACAATTCTCACCTTCACTCGGCATGACCCGCGAGGAGATTGAGGCCTATGGACTGCATTTCCAAGAAGAACTATTCACCAAGCCATTCATTGCCGACTGGACGCTGGCACGTATATTCGGCGAACAGGCACAATATGTAAAGGAGACATTCCTGAATCACGCCCACGACGACATCTGGCAGATGAAGCCCGCATTCGATACCCAGCGCAAGGTTGAAGCCTGGTACAAAGAGCATGCTGTCGAAGGAAGTGATATAACCGCATTAGCCAACATGCGCGACGGTCTCTACGCACTTATCAGTGATGTACTCTTTGTGCGTGACCGCAAAAACGACGATAAGTTCCACCCAAGAATCGGTGTACAGAACGACTTCATCTATGAGGCTTTATGGGACAACGACAAAGCCGTGTTCAATCGTTTGTACAACGACTACTTCTATCGTCGCAACAACCAGTTCTGGTACACCGAAGCGATGAAGAAACTGCCTCGTCTGACGCAGGCCACCCGTATGCTGGTTTGTGCCGAAGATCTTGGCATGGTACCCGACTGTGTTCCTTGGGTGATGAACGAGCTGCGTATATTGAGTCTGGAAATCCAGTCAATGCCGAAGGATCCTACGACCCGTTTCGGCAAGTTGAAGCACAACCCATACCGCTCTGTCGACACCATATCAACACACGATATGTCGACCCTGCGCCAATGGTGGGATGAAGATGAAGAACAGACACAGAGTTATTACAACTCGATGCTCCATCGTGGTGGTGCCGCACCACATCCATTGCCAGGCTGGTTGGCGAAGGATATTGTGAGCCGCCATCTCACCTCACCCTCGATGCTCTGTCTGCTCTCACTACAGGACTGGCTGAGTATCGATGAGAATCTGCGGCTCCCCGACCAGAACGCTGAACGCATCAACATCCCAGCCAACCCACGTCACTACTGGCGTTACCGCATGCATCTGAGCATAGAGCAGTTGCTGCAGGCCGATCGTTTCAACGAAGAAATCAGCACATTAATTATTCAAAGCGGAAGAAAATAATAAAATGAAAAAGTTACTCTTATCTCTGGCTTTGCTGCCTATGATGGCCATTGCCGGCAACGTAAAATCGCCTAACGGCCATATCGAATTAAAGTTTTCGGTAGATAACACAGGACGTCCCGTCTACGAGATGACCTACAAAGGGCGCCCTGTCATCAAGCCTTCGCATCTCGGATTGGAATTGGCCAAGGACCATCACGCCTCAAAGTGGCCCAAAGAAACCGACTTGATGGACGGCTTTGCTATCGCCAAGGAGGAAACCTCAACATTCGACGAGACTTGGCAACCTGTCTGGGGTGAAACAAAAAACATCCGTAACCACTACAACGAACTCGCAGCTACGCTATCACAGCCTGCTACCAAACGTCAGATAGTGATTCGTTTCCGTGTGTACGACGATGGTATCGGATTCCGTTACGAGTTCCCTCAGCAACAAGAGCTCAACTATTTCCTCATTCAAGAAGAGCGCACAGAGTTTGCCATGGCCGGTGACCATACTGCCTGGTGGCTGCCTGGTGATTACGACACACAAGAGCAGGTAACTCAAGAGACCAAACTCTCGGGCATCCGTGCACGTTTCAGAAAAGCAGTCAACTGGCACAACTCATCGGTAGCCGTATTCTCTGAGACGGGTGTACAGACCTCCCTCCAAATGAAGAGCGACGACGGTCTCTATATCAACATCCACGAAGCAGCCTGTCAGGACTATGCCACTATGCATCTCGAACTGGTTGATGCAGAAACCAAACAACTCTCACAGGAATTGAAAGGTTTTTCAAATGCCTACACCCCCAACCCAGCGCCTTCACGTTTCCCACTGCCGAAGCCATTCACCTTCGTCAGTCATCTGACACCTGATGCCACCGGACTGAAGGGTGCCATGCAGACACCTTGTGAGACACCCTGGCGCACGGTGATGGTGTCCGACGATGCTCGTGACATGTTATCAAACAACCTGATTTTGAACTTGAATGAGCCTTGTAAGATAGAGGACACCTCATGGATTCACCCCACTAAATACTGTGGAGTATGGTGGGAGATGATTGTTGGCAAGAGCAGTTGGAACTACACTGACGATTTTCCCAGCATCAAACTCGACCAGATCGACTGGACGAAAGTCAAGCCCAACGGTCGTCACGCAGCCAATAATGAGAAGGTTAAGCGTTATATCGACTTTGCCGCCAAAAACGGCCTCGATGAAGTTCTTGTAGAAGGATGGAACGTAGGTTGGGAAGACTGGGCTAACATGTGGAAACGCGATGTATTCGATTTCGTAACTCCCTATCCCGACTTCGATATCAAGATGCTGAACGACTATGCCCACTCAAAAGGTGTCAAACTGCTGATGCACCACGAGACATCGAGTTCAACCCAGAACTACGAGCGACACATCAAAGAGGCCTTCAAACTCATGAACAAATACGGCTACGACGCTGTGAAGACTGGTTATGTTGGTGATATCATTCCACGAGGCGATCATCACTACTCACAGTCAATGAACAATCACTACCTCTACGTGATTAAGGAAGCTGCCAAGCACCATATCATGGTGAACTCACACGAAGCTACCCGTCCTACCGGTCTCTGTCGTACATGGCCTAACCTCGTAGGAGGTGAGAGTGCCCGTGGTACCGAGTATGAAGCTTTCGGCGGCTCTAACCCCGACCACACCTGTATCCTGCCCTTCACCCGCTTGCAGGGTGGACCAATGGATTACACGCCAGGTATTTTTGTAACAAAGCTGAAAGAGTGGAGCAATAATGACTCATGGGCACGCATCACACTTGCAGGCTCATTAGCACTCTATCTGACAATGTACTCGCCACTCCAGATGGCAGCCGACCTACCTGAGAATTATGAGAAGTACGATGATGCTTTCCAATTCATCCGTGATGTAGCTTGCGACTGGGACGAGAGTATCTATCTGGAAGCAGAACCAGCCGACTACATTACTGTAGCCCGTAAGGCCAAGGGAACCGACAACTGGTTCATTGGTGGCAAGTGCGATGAGAACGGGCACAAGACCCAGATAAAACTTGACTTCCTGGATAAAGGTAAGAAGTACGACTGTACCATCTATGCCGATGCTAAGGATGCACACTACGAAAAGAATCCTCAGGCCTACACCATCACAAAGCGTGTCGTCAAGAAGGGCGATGTTTTAAAGGTGACCGAAGCCCCTGGAGGTGGATTTGCTGTATCACTGATGGCAAAATAAAAAAAAGACGCATGAAAAAGTTGATTTTCGCAGGATTGTTGTCTATGCTACTGTCTCAACAGGCAGTAGCACAGACTTTCAAGGAGGTTGACTACACTCCTAAAGAAACCAAGTTTCAGTTATTTGCCCCCAACAACGCCAAGCAGATTACCGTTCGCATCTATAAAGACGGACTGGGTGGTAAGGCTATCAAAACCGCCAAAATGCAGAAGACGGGCAACGAGTGTTGGACTGCGACCATCAAGGGCGACCTGATGGGTAAGTTCTATACCTTCGATATAGGCAAAGGCGAGTGCGCAGGTATTTTCGCCAAAGCTGTTGGCGTCAACGGTCAGCGCGGCGCCATCATCAATCTGGCGAAAACCAATCCTGAAGGATGGGACAAAGACCAGCATCCCGTGCTGAAATCCCCCGCCGACCTGGTTATCTACGAGATGCACCACCGCGATTTCTCAATCAATCGCAAGGATGCCAAATATCCTGGTAAGTTCATGGCATTGACTGAGCCATGGGCTATCAAACATCTCAAGAAATTAGGTATCAACGCCATCCACATCCTGCCCAGCTACGATTACGGTTCAGTTGATGAAACTCGCCTGAGCGACCATAAGTACAACTGGGGCTACGATCCAGTGAACTACAATGTACCTGAGGGCGGCTATGCCACAGATCCCTATCAACCAGAGGTTCGTATCAACGAGTTCAAGCAGATGGTACAGGCTCTACACAAGGCAGGCATCCGTGTGATTCTTGACGTGGTCTACAACCACACCTACGACATCGAGCACTCCAACTTCCAGCGCACCTATCCCGACTACTTCTATCGCAAGACTAACGATGGTCAGTATAGCAATGGCAGCGGTTGCGGCAACGAAACCGCCTCTGACAAACCGATGATGCGCCAGTTTATGATAGAGAGTGTGAAATACTGGATCAACGAATATCATATCGACGGATTCCGTTTCGACCTGATGGGTGTCCACGATATCCAGACAATGAAAGAGATTCGTAAGGCTGTAGATGCCATCGACCCCAGTCTGTTTATCTATGGTGAAGGATGGAGTGCAGGAAGTTGCGCCTATCCACAAGAGGAATTGGCCATGAAAGCCAACATCACAGAGATGCCAGGTATCGCCGCCTTCAGCGACGAGATACGCGATGCACTGCGCGGTCCGTTCAGCGACGATACTAAACCAGCATTCTTAGCTGGACTACCTGGTAACAAAGAGAGCATCAAATTCGGAATTACTGGTGCTATCTGCCATCCTCAGGTAGATATGACCAAAGTGAATTACAGTCAGAAGCCCTGGGCCATAGAACCTACACAGATGATCAGCTACGTCAGTTGCCACGATGATATGTGCTTAGTCGATCGCCTACGTTCCAGCATGCCAGGCATCAGCACCGAGGAACTCATCAAGCTCGACTTGCTGGCTCAGACAACAGTATTCACCTCGCAGGGTGTTCCCTTTATGCTCTGTGGTGAAGAGTTGCTGCGTAATAAAAAAGGAGTACACAACAGTTTCGAATCACCCGACAGCATCAACCAGTTGCACTGGGAGAATCTCAAACAGTATCCACAAGTATTCAACTACTATAGGCAACTCATTCAGCTCCGCAAGCATCACCCAGCCTTCCGTTTAGGCAATGCCGACTTGGTACGCAAGCATCTGGAGTTTATCGACACCCCTGAGAGTACAGTGGCATTCCGTCTAAAGAACTATGCAGGGCGCGACGATTGGCGTAATATCATCGTGATACTTAATAGCAGTAAGGAGCCTGTAGAGATTACCATCCCTGACGGCAGATACACTGTCGTATGCTGCGATGGCAACATTAACGAGAACGGCCTCGGCACCATCACAGGCACCAAGACCGTTGTCGATCCTCAGTCGGCTTTAATCCTTCACGATTAAACCTACCGATAAACTATTTAAATTTTGCGTTCCTCTCGATAGTCCAACCCTGGCGCTTCGAGAGGTCGCATTTTTTCCCCTTAAACATCTTGGCACCCTGCTTGTCACCTTTCAGCTGCCAGTCGAGCCATGCCAAAGCAACCACCGTAAACTCACCACCATGAGGCTGACGGTAAGTACCGCCATGACCTACGGGATAGTTAACAGCGCATGCAGGAACATGCTTGATGCGGTGGAAGTCGTCCATACCGTTTTCGTAGGCAATATCTTCCTTGCCGCCTAACATATACATGATAGGCGTGTGAATCTCCTGCAATTTCTCCTTCGGAGGCATGGGCATACCACCTACAGCCTGAGCCGCATTCTGCTGGTTAAACAGTCCACTGTTACAGATCATCAGTGCCTTGATACGTGGATCTGCGCAATTAAATAAGGTCTGCAAGCCACCACATGACATACCCGACACACAGATATTCTTCACGTCAATCTTCTGATAGAAGGGTGATTCCGGATCTGCATTCTGTGCAAAAGCCCAGTCAATAGACTCTATCTGTTGTTCCGATCTCGACATAGGTCCTTTATACCATTCGTCGGTCATCGGGATGACTCCTGTAGCCAGCACTAGATAGCCGTGCGAGGCAATTTCATTGAGAAAGTTCATGTGTTCGAATGGTGAGTTGGCACAAGCACCGTTACCCCATACCAACACAGGCAACGGATGCTGGGCATCGAACTGCGACAGATCCTGCGGACAGAATACCGTGTGTTCCTCCAGTCCTGGCACTTCTTTCATGATAGCCTTATAAGCGCCTGTTCCACCTTCCTCGATGATACGCGACTGCAATCTGACATCCTGCAGGAAGCTGACCATCTTTTTGAGATTGGCCTCAGTGTACATAGCAGGTCCGCCATGATTGCCTTCTGGCACAAAGGTTGCCTCTGTCTTCACACCCGAAGCCTTCAACAACTCATAGAACTTCTTGCCCTGACAGCAAGGCACTACGTTATCCTTCTCACCATGGAAGATGATGACTGGTGGATCATAACTGTCGATATAGCTGGTAGCACTCAAACTGAGGTATTTATCCGGTTCCTTGTCCAATTTTGAATTGAGTAGTACATCCTCCGGGCTGTTCTCTCCCATCGTCATATGCTCGCCGCAATCCATGGCTGTCAGGTCGATTGGTCCCGACCAGTCGCAAGCAGCATTCACCTCACTGCTCTCGCCCAGGAATTTTCCTACCTGACCTTCCAGATCAATATCCACCGATCCCACTTTAGTATGCTTCACACCGCTGGTAGTAGCAGTTATAGATGCCAGATGACCTCCAGAAGAGAAGCCGCTGGTAGCGATAAACGAAGTGTCGAACTTGTATTTCTTAGCCTCGCCACGTACAAAACGGATGACGGCACGGACATCATGAATCTGGGCAGGCCACTTTGCATCCATACTTGAACGGTGATTCGGGCAAACCACAGCATAGCCTGCGTCTAACAGACTCTTCACAATCGTGCCTAAATCGGCCATACCCTTACTGCTATTACTGAACCAGGCACTACCATAAATATGAACTACCACAGGATAAGCCGCTTTTTCCTGCTTAGGCAGATAGATGTCGCAGGTGTGATAAGCCTGATCATCACCTGCATAGTTCACATCTTTCCATTCCTGCGATGTTTCCAACTTCACCTGAGGCACCTGTAATCCCCCAAATCCGCCTGCCGGTTGCCCCATGGCCACAGCCGACAAACAGCACATACATACTGATAATAGTTGTTTCTTCATTTTATTAATGTTTTAGAATATATTCGGATATCATGTGTGTTAGCGTCTTTCCCTAACAGGAATTTATCGATAAAGGCAAGCACCTCAGGCCATTGGCATTCGGGCAGTTGACAATGTCCATGACCACCAACAACACTCCATCCCATACGGTCGGCAATACCAAAACGCTCCCACACCTTCTTGGCAGCCTTCGCTGACACCAGCATTGCCTCATCAGCCAGCCACTTATAGTCAGGATTGCCCAATAGTAACAAGGCACGCGGACAAACCAGCGCACAGAGCTCATGCTGATCATAAGGCAGTTGATACACGCTATCACCATGAAAGTTCTCGCGCTGACTCTCCAAGAACCAATGGTAGTCGGTCTTGTCAATGTTCTCCACGCTGTCCTGCAGATGCGAGATACGCCAGGCTGCAGCACCACCTCCACCTGGTTCTTGTGCGATAGTCAATGCCACACGTTCATCGAAAGCACCACAGTAAAGAGCCATCTTTCCCGCATACGAGCAACCGGTCACACCGATACGCTTGGTATCAATCTTTGTCACCTCTGGTCCTAGCTGTTCCAGACCGTCAATCAAACGACTGAAGCCCCACGCCCACTCACTATAGGCACCGTTATCCTTCAGCTGTGGATAGAGGCGATCAAAATGATGTTCACCACGCTCATGATGTTTACCCCACTGACCATAGTCGTTCACCTGCTTCTCGTGGAAGTTCATCGTAGCAATAGGACGGTCCACAAACAACTGACGAGGTAATGAAATCATACTCGAACCAATCATCAAGGCATAAGGTGCTTTTCCCGTCTTAGGATAATTAATCTCCGAACGCAGGGTGAGCGTTTCGCCATTCACTGTCACATCCACAATCAGCGTATCGCCGCTCATACGGGCCTTCACACTTTCCTTTTTCACAGCAGGTTTCTCGCCTATACCATAATGCTGTATCAACGCAGCAATCTCACTACGTCTGCGAGACCAGTCGTTGAAGCCATTCACACCTTTCAACGGATCAGGTAGTTCCTTGATTACTGGTAACTGTTGAGCTTCGGGCATCGCAGGCTTTGCAAAGGCCGCACCGGTATGTTCAACCGGATAAGCCAAAGGAAGCTGGCTACCCGTCTGGGCCTGCGCCCAGAGGGTAGCACAGCACAATACAATAGTTGATAAAAGTTGTTTCATTTGGTTGGCAGTATTGGCTCTCCCATCTCAGATGCCTCGGCATCCTTTTCGTCGAGCTTAAACAGCATAAAGTTTGGTTTCTCAGCAGTGCAAGGTTCCCATACACCATCCTTCTCTCCATTAGGGTTACCGAACTTAGCGAAGTTGGTCCAGGCAGTCAGCATTTTCTCAGAGAGATCCCAGTCACCCTGAGTCCAAGGACGCCAGCAGTGCTCCAGACTCTTGAAGACAAACCACAGGTCGCTGGAATGGAAGGCTCCCTTCAGACGATTGGTAATCTCAGGGTGCTTACCATCGTCTGGCAGAGGACGTGCGAACTCATAGGCCCAAGCCTTCTTACCCTGGGCTTCACGAACCTTGCAGAACTCAGCAATGCCAGGCGCCATCGACCCCATATCGTTCATAGTATAGCCAATCATATAAGGCACGTCGGCAATCTCACCGGCACGGGCAGCCTCATCAAAACTCTTGAGTGATACGTAACCATCCACAATAGGACGCTCCATCACATAGACATCACTCTTATTTACCATATTATATATAGTAGCCACACTATAGATGACCTCAGTCGATGCGGCACGCAATTTCTTCAGATCAGTGAGTCCAGCCCAGTCCATTACCTTCTTGGTCTCTGCCTCAGCCTCTTTCAGCGTGGGATTATAGGTAAAGAACTTAGCCATCGGAGTAGCAGGTTTAGCAGCTTCGCCATCTTTTGAAGGGATGTTCAGACCACCACCACTCATAATCACGGCTTTGTGGAACAAGCCGCGAGCCAACGGGCTCTCACAGAGCGTACGGACGCTACCAGCACCAGCACTCTGACCGAAGATGGTTACATTATCCGGATCGCCACCAAACTGGGCAATATTCTCTTTGATCCATTTCAACGACTGGATCTGATCCAGAATGCCATAGTTACCCGACACCCCGTGAGGACTCTCAGCCGAGAGTTCACCATAAGGCATGAAACCAAAGATACCTAAACGGTAGTTGATGGTGACAAGCACCACATCCTTCAGGGCCCATGCCTTACCATCAAACTCTGGTTCTGTTCCCCAGCCTTCACGATAGCCACCACCGTGTATCCACAGGGCTACAGGCAGTTTCTTATCTGCTTTCCCCGGAGCCTTGGTAAACACATTCAGATACAGACAATCCTCACTGTAGGGAGCCTCATCGCCGTAGCCCCACTCCGAGGTATAGAAACCAGGATAATGAACAGCCTGATAGCCTGGATGTCCGAACTTATCACATGTTCTCACACCTTCCCAGGCCACAACGGGCTGTGGTTCTTTCCAACGCAGGTCACCAATAGGTGCTGCTGCATAAGGGATTCCCTTATAGGCATAATAGGTATCATGGTCAGGGCTATCAATCTTGGCACCTTGAATCTGACCTCCCTCAACGGTTAAGATAGGAGATTCCTCCTGCTGAACTTGCTGGCACCCCATGAGGGCTACGAGTGCAACAAATAAAAATGATTTTTTCATAAATAGTTAGGTAATTGATTTTGTTATTGTTTATTTAGGAAGTTGAAATCCAGCACGGATAAACACAGGGATATAGGCCTTAGTCACTGTGGTGTTGACATACTGTCCGCCATCATAATGCTGACCTGTACGATAGTCGTACCAACCACCCTCATGCTTTGGCAGATAGGTACGCCAAATAGTCACACCGGGTTCTGTCACAGGACTGATGAGCAGGGCTGGTCCGAACATATATTCATATTTCTGTTTGAGTGCCTCGGCATCATTAGTAAAGTCGAACACCAGCGGTCGCATCAAGGTACCGCCTCGCTCAGATACTTGTCGTGCACATTGCTTAATATAAGGCATGAGACGATAGCGTTCTTTCAGACAGGCTGCAATCACTTCTTGAGCCTCTGGTCCATAATTCCAGGGTTCGGTATTACTCATATAACCATGTACACGCATCAATGGCAGATAGACACTGGTCTCAATCCAGCGTAGCATCCGCTCGATATAGCCGCTGTCAGTGTACTGGTTTTGCGGACGGAAGAATCCACCAGCATCATAGGTCCACCAAGGAATGCCGGCAGCCTGCATACCCAAGCCAGCGGTAATCTGTCTTCGGAAAGTCTCCCAGTCATTACCTACATCACCACTCCACATGGCAGAGCCATAACGCTGGATACCCGCGAAACCACAACGAGTAAGAATCATCGGTTCCTTGCCCGCCAGTCTCAATCCTTCGCACACCGTTTTGTTGACCAGTAGCGGATAGACGTTTCTCACCTGCTCACCCGACCATTGCCCTTTGTTCACACGACGTCCTGCCAGGTCATCATTCTCTGGTTCGGTAGCATCCTGCCACCAGGCATCAATACCTAAAGGCAACAGACGCTCCTTGAAGTTCTTCCAATAAGCCTCTGCAGCATCTGGACTGAAGAAGTCAATCCAATCGGTACCTGGGATATAGTGACCATCAGCCTCCATCTGATGTCCCACTTCCGAGTGTCTGTCTATCTTCGACCACACACTCACCATTAGCTTCATACCCATCTGGTGCAGACTGTCGGTCAACGCTTTGGGATCAGGATAGAACTCCTCATCAAACTGCATCGAGTTCCACCCGTATTTACCCCAATACTGCCAGTCCTGTACCATCACGCTCACAGGCAACTGCTCTTGACGAAAACGGTTGGCAGTCTGCAGAATCTCATCCGAAGAATGGAAACGCTCCCTGCAGTGGATATACCCCAACGCCCAATCCGGCATCTGCGGGCACTCACCAGTGAGCTGACGATAGGTAGCAATAATCTCATCGGGTGTCCCCACAAACACAGTATAGTCCACAGCATCGGCTACAGGTGAACGGAACACCGTTTCATCCTTCACCTGATGATAATAGAGTACAGGATGATCATCCTTAGTCAGTTCGGCAGATAAATGATGACGCCCTTTCTCCAAGTGTACAATCTTCGAAGCTGTAGGCGGCAACCAGAGGTTCTGCATCTCTATCACTGGTTGTCCGTCAATCGTCAGATTATGGCGACGTGCCATCTTCTGACCAACATCCAACAACAAGGCGTAGTCGCCTGTCACGCTGATATCAATGGCAGCCTCGAAGATATGACGCTCTCTGACTTCACGCTTACCTCCTTCTGTCGAGGTTACATCCACCACCTCCTTTTCTCCTGCACCAGCACGCTTTACCAGTTTGACGCTCTGATCGCTGGGATTAAACTCCGTTAGGCCGTAATTATTCCACAGAATGCCATAGCCCTTGTTCGAGATGAGCATAGGAATACTGATCTGCGTGTTCACCTGAGTGAGTCGACGTGAGAGGCCACGCACGTTGCTGTAGCCATCCTGGAACTGTCCAAGTCCGAACAGGCATTCATCCTTTGGCGAATGGATGGTAAGCGTAGCTACACCTGACTGCCACTGATGATTAGTGGCACGGAACACGGTCTTTCCTGCCTGATTCTGGATGGTCACCTCGTGTCCTCTCACCTTAACCTTCACATCAGCCTGCTTCAACTGGTCATGTTTCACATAGATCCAATCAGGCAGCTGACTCTTACTACCACATTGCACACGTACAGCATTTGGGGCAACATACTTCACCTCTATCTGCTGTGCTACCATCGTCATGCCGATAGTCAGCATCACGATGGTAGAGAAAAACTTTTTATTAACTATTCTCATTCTGTTTTTATTTTATTGCATATCAGGACCACCACCAAATCCGCCTCCCATTCCGGGGAACTGAGGATCGGGTTGTTTCTTCACTTCAAGCAGTAGCTTCACCAATGCACGTCGGCGCTGGGTCCATGTAGGATAATCGTCAGCCTTCAACACATTCATCCTCATGCCAGGCATCCGCATCCCTCCCATCTGTTGACTCAGATCGGTCTTACTCACAGTAATCATGCAAGGTTTCGCATGGTCATCAGCTATCAGTCTATCAGTTATGGCATCGGCGCCGCCCACCTTGAACCAACTCTCAACCGACTCGCTCTCAGGCGCTACCAACTGAATGAAAGCAGGCAACACGCCCATCTGCATCTTGGGCGAGATATAGATAGCCATATCTCTCTGGAGGTCATAACCCACACGACCATGTTCTATCTCACCTTGCGAGGCAAAGTTAAAGGGTGATTTGGGATTATCAGCAACACTGTATTTGAAGCCAGCATCAGGCGATATGTACATATTGCTGGGATCGGTCACCTGCATATCGTCAACAACGAAACAATACTTGAAGGTATCAAACAGGTACTCATTCATCTTCACACTCCATACGCCATCACTGTCGCGCTCCATAGTCATGTTCTTTGGCAACATCTCGCACTCCAGTTCTACCTTCTTGGCATGAGGTGCCTTGAAACGGAAGATGATACCATCTTCAGTATATTCCGGCGAGATGATGGGACGGGGGAAGAGTCGCGCCATCACACCAGCCGTAAACTGCTGTTCCTTACCTGTCTTGGCAGGAGCTGGCTCACCGTTCTTCATAGCTTCCTCTGAGGCTTTCTTGTTGAAAAGCAGTGGCAAGGTCTTGGTCAGGAAATACTTGGCATTCATCCAAGTATGACCGAACTTATCATTGGTAAACTCCTTCACACTACGGATTCCCTTGGTGTCGAGGAATTCCATATAGTCACGAGCATTGCCATACAGAAAATCATCGGTACCTACACCCAACCAGAACAGACGGATCTTCTTGTTGGTGTCCTCTGCCTGATCGTAGACACCAGCAATATCAGTTGACGTAAACGAGCTATAGCTGCACAGATACGAGAACTTATCGAGATGGCTCAGTCCGTTGAACAGCGCCTGGTTGCCACCACGTGAGAAACCGCCAATGGCACGATGCTCCTTATTGTTGATGGTGCGATAGTTCTTTTCGATATAGGGCATCAAGTCGTTGATTAGGTCCTTACTGAACACATCGCCTCCGAAACGAGTCTGTGGCGCCCCGTTGGCAGCAGCTGCAGCCAACAGTTTGGTTGGATTACCATAAGGCAACACGATAATCATTTCCTTGGCTGCCTTCTGAGCCAACAGATTGTCGAGAATATAGTTCACACGTCCTACCTTATAATAGACTTCTTCAGTATCGGTAGTACCACTAATCAGATAGAACACGGGATATTTCTTCTCGCGGTTCATCATGTAGTTGGGTGGCAGATAGACAATGGCAGTATTCGTGCCACCTAAGCTCTTTGAGTAATAATGGATATACTCCATGCTGCCATGGGGCACGTCTTTGATATCATGAGGCAGTCCGTCTTTCGATTTGATTTCCAGCAGACTGTTCTTAAACCCCTCGTTGGGGAAATACTGTGGATTGTCCGGGTCCATGATACTCACTCCGTCAACGATGAAGCAATAGGGATACATGTCAGGAGCCGCTGGACCTAAGGTTACGGTCCAGAGCCCCGTCTTGGCATCTTTCTGCATTGGCTTGCGCCCGGCAAACTGTACATCTACCAGCACCTCTTTGGCCTGGTCGTTCTTGTACTGAAATGTCACCGTGCCATCCTCATGACAGATAGTGCCTGCGTTTGCCTGCAAGCAACAGGTCAGCAGCAACGAGATTACGGTTTTTGTTTTCATAAGTTTTTAGTTTTGATTGTTATTGCTCAGTTTTTTATAAACACTTTCTTGCCATCTTTGATATAGAGTCCCTTGCGAGGGTTCTTCACGGCACAGCCATTCAGATCGTAGCAAGTAGCCTCGGCTTTCCGGATGCGAGGACGACTGATTTCTGAGGTCAATTCAAATTCACCGATAGTCATCGTCTGTCCCATATAGCCAATCACCGCCCAGTCAGCGATATTATCCGATTCGAAGCCTCCATTAGGAACCAACTCGGTGCTGCCGCCTTTTTCCTCACAGGTCACATCATCAAAATACACCTGACCACCGATTTTACCGAAAGCAAACTGAAGACGGTCGATGGTATAATTAGCATTGAATTCCCAGGTAAACTCCTTGAACTCCGAAGTCAGCTGATAGCTGGCCTCATATTGCACGGCCTTACTGTTATTCCAATCATCACGCTCCGGACTTGCAGTCCACAGGGGCCATAATGCACAGTCGCCAGGATTATCAGCCTTGATGCGCGCTTTCACCACATAGGTCTTACCTGTCGTCATCGGCGTTGTCAAGGTGCAGTGCAACTGCTTGTCCCACGGGTTACTGCCTGCCGTACCATTATCTACTACCAATACATGGTTAGGGCCTTTGTCTGAAACCTCCACGTTGACAGCCATCTGTTGCAGCGTACCCATAAAGTCGGTATAGCTAACTGTTATCACACCTTTCTTAGCTACGGTGCCACTTACCACACCATTTGTAATAGTAAAGTCGGTGCTGCTAAAGGTCACCTCATTGGTCAGATTCTCTCGATGGCCATCAGCAAACTCTCCCCAGATGGTCAGTGCCTTGCTACCGCCTATCCTGATTTGCAGATCGCCAGGATTCTCTAACGTCTTTAAGGTCGTCAGGTTCTTCATATTATCAGGCATCGTATAGTCGGTAGCCTTCTGAGCCTGAAGTCCTAATACCTTCAGGGCCTCATAGGCATAACGCTTTCCGAATGTGCGATAGCCGGCAGCAGAGAAATGCCAGGCATCATCACCATTACCAGGAATACCTACCGAGCTTACCACATGTCCTGTGGGGATGACTGTTGGAATCTGTGCCACCACAGCGTTGTGTCCAGCACATCCTCCACCCATGTCGGCCTGTTCGGTCTCACCCACAAACAGAGGTACATCAGCAGCCTGCAATCCTAAGTCAGTCAGCATGTCCTGATAAATCTTCTTCACCTTATTGGGCCAGTTAGGATCGCCACAGTTCGAACAGCCCTGATGTAGCAGGATGCCTTTGATGACACCTACCTGCTGGGCTTTCTTCGCCATCTCTATCAGTCGTCCATAAGGATTTCCGCCATAATGCATATTCGACAGGGTAGCCCACCATGCATCAGGATTTTCTGTCAGTGTCTGCTGATATTCATCCTTATCGAACATCTCGATAGGACTACCACCCATAGCCACAGCCACCACACCTACTTTGGTATCCTGAGGCAACGCAGCCACCATGGTGCGACCGAAATAGTCGCTCATACCTAACTTACCCGTAGGACTCACAATGGGGCAACTGGCTGTGTACCAATTGCCCATTGTTCTTTGAAGATTAGTAAAGTTGGTGGTAGCCAACATCTGGAAACGCGGGTCCACAACATCATCAGCCGGTGATTCCCACTGGGCATTGCCCTCCATGTTTGACTGACCAAAACAAAGATAGATATAGAAATGTGGATCCACTTCAGCCTGCACGCCCATGCCGGCGAGCATCATACAAAGTGTTATAATCGTTTTTCTCATTTTAAGTAATTCAATCTTACACCCTATTTAAACTGCCAGTAGTCCAGACGTACATCGCCACTGGTCTTACCGAAACAGAGATACAGGTCGTGAACACCTGTTGCATTCTTCACCTTGCCGCTGAAGGCACGATACTTCTCAACCGAACCGGTCTTACCGATGGTCACGGTACCTATCACGGGACCGTTGTTGCTGTCCAGACGCAGGGTGATGGTCGTGGTACCATTGGCAGCAGCTACCATCTGGAACTGCTTAGCGCCCTTACTACCGAAGTCAACACCACGCAACTTGATGTACTCGCCATCGTTGATATCGAAGATATACATATTCTTCTTACCTGTCGAGGTAGGCATATCAGCCACTACACCTGTATTCTCGATACCCATCTTGGCACTCTTCAGCCCGAAGCCCCAAGCCATGGTCTCAGCCTCTACACGCTGATAAGGATTCAGCCAGTGTAGCTGTTTCATAGGCTGCTGGTCTAACCAGTAAGGAATCTCCTGGATAGTACCATCAGCATTGTAGGTAATCTCCTGAGCTGACACCGAACGACGCTCGTGGTGAACGAAAGTCTCCAGATGCATCAGGTCGTAGTTCTGACCGAATACATACGAGTGACCTTTATAATCTACGATACCAGGGTGATTACCACGGTCGCGCTGGGTTGGCTTCATAATATAGCCTTTCCACTCCCAAGGACCGGTAGGACTGTCGCTCATAGCATAGCCTAAAGCCTCAGGACAGCAAGTTGATGCGAAACCAAGATAATAATGACCATTACGCTTGTAGAACCAAGGCCCCTCCTGATAGTTGGGGATGTGCGGCAACTGGTGTACCTCGCTGGTGAGCGAAGTCATGTCCTGACCTAACTTAGCCCAGAAGGTATGTGGGTTTCCCCAGTACATATAGGCCTGACCGTCATCGTCGGTATAAACCGATGGATCGATATCATACCAGTTCTCCTGATTCCAAACCAGTGGTTTTCCAAGGGGATCCTTGAAGGGACCATAAGGCGAGTCTGCCTCCAGCACACCGATACCATGACCATGCAACGGGGCATAGAGGTAATATTTCCCATTACGTTCTACGGTCTGGATGGCCCAGGCTCCGTTCTCACGACCACGCCAAGGGAAATCCTTCAGCGAAGCCACAGCGCCATGCTCAGTCCAGTTCACCATATCAGTTGTGCTCCACAACAGCCAGTCATACATAAAGAAACCAGCCGAGCTCTTCTCGTTTACATCGGGGATATCCTCAGGCGAAGCATCGTGCGAAGTATAGAGGAACAAGGTGTCTCCCACTACCAGTGGTGAGGGGTCGGCGGTATACTTGGTCTGGAATAATGGCATGTTCACCTGCTCCAGTCCACGCATCTCCCACCAGTCGAAATTAAAGAGTTTCGGTCCCTTACGGCCTTTGAACACCAGATATACGTCGGCTGTTGCAGGCAGATTCAAGCCAGAGATGGTACGTGTAGGTGCATCGATATCGGTAAGGGTTGAATAGTCCAGATCAACGGTAATGGTCTGCCATTTCTCCCAGCCACCTGTACTAGGCACATTCAGTGTACCCAGACATCTGCCACCGATACTATCGAGATGAATCTCAATCTGTCCACCACGCAGTCCGCTGGCCACACGGGCCGTGAAAGTACGTGGATACTTATTGGCAAACGCCACGTTCTGCAGTTTAATATAATCGCCATTGTGTATATCGCTGACATATACGCCCACTTCGTCGTTCTGCTCAGTCTTAACGCCCTTTGAGAAAGCCATCGTCTCGGCCTCAACCTTACGATAAGGGTTAAACACAGCAACAGGCTTCACACCTGCATCGGTAGGCATGATCTTCGGGAAGCTGCCATCGGCATTGTATTTAAACTCCTCGACAGCCACACTACGACCGAATCCGCCGCCCTTGGGCAACTTACCGGTGTGGTAGAAGAAATAGCTATGCCCCTTGAAGTCGGCAACACCGCAGTGGTTAGTAAACGAGTTGGTATCGCACAATGGCATAATCTCACCGGCATACTTCCATGGTCCTAAGGGCGATGGCGCCGTGCTGTACGAGATATGCTCGGGCACACCGCCAGCAGCATACAACAGCTGATACGTGCCATTGCGCTTGGTGAGCCAAGGGCCTTCTACATAACTATCTTTATATGTCTTACCCTTCTCGCGCTCCTTCATCATCGGACCGCCGAAGGCTTCTTCCGTCATAGGCAGTTTGCCCAATTCACCGCTATACGAAATCATGTCGCGGTTCAGCTTCAGGTAGTAGCACTGTGGATTTCCCCACATCAGCCAAGCCTGTCCGTCATCGTCGATCATTACCGTGGGGTCGATATGATCCCACGAGCCATTCTCGAACAAGGGCTTACCCAAGGCATCCTTGAAAGGACCAGTAGGACTGTCGCTCACTGCCACGCCGATGGCCATGCCATTCGATATCCTGGAATGAGCGCAGATATACCAATAGAACTTTCCATCGCGCTCGATGGTCTGCCCGGCCCAGGCACGATCGTCGGCCCATGAGAAGGTCTCCAAGGCTAATGGCGAACCATGGTCCTGCCAGTTTACCATATCCTGAGTAGAATACACACGCCACTCCTGCATCCAGAAGAAGTCGGCGTTATCCTCATCATGCCCAGTGTACACATACATTGTTCCGTTATGTACCAATGGTGCTGGGTCGCTGGTGTACCACGTCTGCACGAAGGGGTTCTGTGCCATCGCGCTCGTAGTTAGCAGCATGGCAGCTGCTAAAGTTTTTGTTGTCTTGATCATTCTTTTTACCGTTTTATAAGTTTTCTGCTGCAAAGATACATCAAAAACACGACACTGCGTTTTGGAAATGTATCATTTTCTTTGCGAAACGTTACATTATGATATTAGGCTTACAACTGATTATCAACAAGATATACATCGGCTATAAACGTAGGGGGTTATTCCCTACGTTTATTACTTTCAATCTTTCGTCCCATCTCACGGGCATCTGTTTTCACCGGTGCCGATGTGAAATCGGGGGTATTATACGAGTACATCAAACGACGATAATACTGTTTGGGATTACGTTGCGGCAACAGGAATGGTTTAGTAAGTCGTCCCTTTTCATCGATAGACGAGAAATAAAGACGTGTGTACAAGCCATCATCGCGACGACTGGTGAACAAAAACCAGCGACTGTTTCTGCTCCAGTTATGCAGACTCTCCGAACGCATGCTGTTCACTTCCGCCATAGGGCTTGTCGCACCAGTCTGAAGATCAAGCAGATAGAGATCGGCTTCCGGGTGCCATACCGAGAAGTAGCCATAGTCCAGCTGGGTGTACATCAGGTACTTGCCATCATACGAAGGTCGAGGCCACGTCACACTCTTGCCAGTCTTGTCGGCATTCACCAGTGTATCCACCACTGCGCCGATCTTACCGGTTTTCTCGTCAAAAGCCACACGACAAAGACTGTACTTCACCTGCTGATAGCCCTTGGGATAGTCGCCACATCGGGTAGTAGTAAAATAGAGCCACTTGCCATCGGGCGAGAAAGCTGGCGTGTTTTCCGCCCACGCCGATGTCATGATAAGCGTATCTTTGAGAACCTCATGGCGCTCCATATCATAGACAAACACATCCGACGAGCTGTCGAATACTTCTATACGTTTGTTGTTGCCGGTATGAAACATCTGTGCCGTTTTATTGGTCGAGAAAGCACAATAGCGGCCACTGGGATGCCAGTAGGGATAGACCATTGAGCCACCAAGACTGTCGTTACGCGCCTTGAGAAGTTCATCCTTTCCATGCTGATGAACCACGGTGGCACCATGCTCGCCTCTGACATGGAACACATACTGGTCAGGATTGCTGCGATTAGCCGTATGGCAGTTCATGCATTGGCCGTGGACCTGCGAGTTCTCCAGCATAGCGGTTTCCGTAAAGTCGGAGAGACAACGCTGATAAAGCCCCATATGTCCATAGAGTGCATAGCTGGGAGCAATACGGCGATAGGTAACGCCCCACTCATCAAGCGGATTCGGACTGACCTCGATGGTAAAGTCATGATACTGATACCATATGCCCTCTTTACGTGCCGTCACAGATACCTGCAAACGGCTGCCCTTGTTGGCCTTCAACAGTTGATGCCACGCATCGATGTCAAAATCAGCAAAGGCACCCTCCGCATGTATCGAACCTCCTTTTTCACCTTTCACATCTACATAGATATCGGTAAAGGCATCATCAGCCATCGAGAAATTCAGCGGTGCGATATCCACAGGCACCGTTACTCCGATATAATCCGGATAGATAGCAGGCTGCTGGTTCACCTGCTGCACATGCTCAGGATGCAGACTACATGCCGACACGAGCAGTGCCAGCAAAGTCATCAAAGCCCATCTGTTTATCTTCTTCATATCACTATTCATCTAAAAGAAATTCACATCAACTGTCTGACCATAGATATCCTGCAACGGACCATAGAACGGCACCTGCTTGATTGTTTCGGGATGCGTAGCCAGCTCCCGCATCTGCTTAGCCCAGTTACGATAGAACAAGGTCGACTCCAACAAGGAGATGTATTTCAACGCTACTTCATACTGCCCTGTAATCAGGCTTGTCTCTACCAGTCGCGACAGTTCGCGACCGCTCATATTATAGTTCGAAGTACTCTCCAGCACCTCGAAGGCAGCACGCTGCGAGATATTCGGGAAACCCATGTGAAGATAGACATCGCTCATCATCATAGCCGCCATGCCACTGGTCAGCACCTCGTAAGTATGCAACAGATTCTCTTTCAGATCATCACTGGATATCTGCTTCAGGTAATACTTAGCCAAACGTACCACGTTTTTGCAAGCCAACGACTGCGGCTCCTGTTCGTTCGACTTCCTGACAATCCCAGTCCAGTCTTTCATACGCAGAAGACGGTCGTACACCATCTCCTCATCGGTGCCATACTTGCCTCGCTGAATCATCTGGTAGTCCAATCCTTTGAACAGATTCTCCAAAGAATACGGCACGAGATATGAACTACCGATGATACATGCCAGCAACAACAGGCCCATAGCCGAAGTCTGCGCTGTAACAGCTATCCTGCTGTGAGGAACGGAAAGCCATCTGAGATGATATAACGGTAGCAGTACGATGACAGGTCCTGCCAGCCAGTAGCCTATTGGCACCAGCAGACACGATACCATCAAGGCCGCCACTTTCCGATGAGGCAATAACAACATCAGTAACAATGTCAGCAGAAGACCTGCAGGCAATGTCATGGAGAAATCCAGATTGCACAACAGATAACATAGCACCATTGAGGGCAAGAATGATATGGGAAAAAGAATCTTCTCGCTGACAGCAGGCAGACAACGTTTCAGCAACACACCGAAAACCTGTTGAATGGCAACCAACAGGATAGCAGAGAACAAGGCTCCCAGCGTTACGAAACGAAAGAACTGCACCAGGAACTCCCCAACATAACGTGCCAGACCTCCAGGTACTGCCAACCGTTCCATCAGATAATCGTCCTGATAGAGGAACAGCTGAAAAGACTCACGTTCCAACACTACTTCCGGTCGTACATACCCCCAGAAGCAGAACACCGCTATACCAAAGAGGGCTGTCAGATATAGTTTCCAATTCTTTTTCATCATGTCACTCAGTTATCTAATAGTTACTTGCTGTCGTTTGCCATCAAACACCTGTCTATGAACCTCGTGTGCATCCAGACTGACAGGTGTCTTTGTGAAGTCGGGCACATTATACGAGTCAAACAACTCATCGTAATACTTCTTGGGATGACGCTGTGGCAATAAGAAGGGCTTTGTCACGCGTCCTTGTTCATCGATCGAGGCCAGATAGAGTTGGGCATATTCGCCATTCTCGCGTTTCGACGAGAATACGAACCAGTGACTGTTGGAACTCCAGTTATGGAAACTCTCCGTCTGCTGGCTGTTCACCTCTTTCAGTTCACGCATCCCGCCTGTTTTCAGATCCATCAGCCACAAGTCGGCATCATTCTGGAATACGGGAAAGTTACTATGGTCGCTCACACAGAACATCAGCCAACGCCCATCATACGAGGGACGAACCAGTGTATAGCTCTTACCGGTAGCCGTAGTATTTACCAGCGTATCAACCTCGTTGCCGAAAGCACCCGTCTTCTCATCAAAGGCGATTCGGCAGATACTACACTTCACCTGCTCGTACTCTGCGGGCAGATTACATGGTTTCGAAGTGCTGTAATACAGATACTTACCTTCGGGCGAGAAAGCTGGGAATATCTCCTGATCCTCGGTCTGCAACAAAGGCGAGAGTATCAGTTGGTTGGTCTGAGTATCCAAGAGAATCAGATCACTGAAACGGTGATAAGCCTCAATACGCTTCTCGGTACCCACATGGAAATTCTGATGTACCGAATTCACAGCATAGGCACAATAACGCCCCGACGGATGCCAGTAGGCATAGCTACCAGCCGCCTTGGTCGAATCAGTACGGGTGTTCAGCCATTGTTGTACACCATTCTTCTGCACCAAGGTGCCACCGCCTTCGCCACGCAACTGCATGGTCAGCGTGGAAGGATCGGCCTGATTAGCTGTATGGCAGTTGATACAATGTCCGTAAACAGCGCTCACCTTCAGGATAGCTGTCTCGTCGAAGCTATGCAGATCACGCTGGTAGATGCCGATGTTAGCGCCACCCACCTCATAGCCTGGCGGTATGCGGCGATAGGTTAAGCCATAGTCCTCTAAGGGCTGCTTGCTCACATAGACCTTGAAATCATCATACTGTGTCCACTGCCCATCGCGCTCCACACAAACAGTAAAGAGCAACTCTCCTCCTACGTTCTGCTGGGTCAGCTGCTGCCAGGCTTCAATCTCAAAATCGGCCCACTCACCTTGTACATGCAGCTCACCTCCCTTGGAGCCACGCACCGTGACATCCAACAGATCCATATCGCCACCCACGAAGTTGAAATTCAAAGGAGCAATATCGGCGGGGATGGTGACGCCTGCATAGTCAGGATAGATGGCAGGCGTTTGGTGTACCTGCACCGCATGTTCCACCTGATGGCGACAGCCCTCCAATACAACCAGACAGCCGATTGCTGCCAGAACGATAGAAATATGATTAATGAGCCGTTTCATACACATTGTTGTTTTGTTGTTCCTGTGCTTTCGCTAACATCCTACTGATAAAGGCTGCATACGGCGAAGCTGGCACTTGGCCTTGGCGCTGGATGCAGTTCATCGCATCCTGATAGCCACGAGGCATCTGCATATAACCACCATATTGCTGCACCCAGGGCAGTGCCTGCTGGAAAGTTGGCGCATCACCATTCAGCAACACCTGCGCCACAAAATAATCCAGAGCCATCGTATTCGATCTGTTGCCATTAAACAGGCTGCCTAACATCGAAGCCATCTCAGGATAATAGAACAGGAAATCCTGATGCTGACGTATCTGACGCAGTCTGCCCCATACAGGGTGTTGGGCAATCTTCTCCTCCTGTCCCAGATAGGTCTCTGCCTCCTCAGCCCAGCCGCTATAAAACAGGCTATGCTTCAAGAGTGCCAGATGCTTCCTGGCAAGATTGTATTTTCCATTGATGATATAACACTCAGCTATGCGCTGGGTGAAACGGCCGCTCTTCCGACCGTTATTGATCGACTCCTGCATATCGAACATATAACGCTGAGCCGAATTCACCATTCCCAGACGGAAGAAAGCCTCGGCAGCAGGGATATTCGAGAAGGGATTGCGCACCATGTTCATCAACAAGGCATCGATACCACTCTGATAGAAGTCGAACATATGGTCGGCCAACTGTCGGCGCTCTGCCAATGCCAGGTTAACACTGTTCGACCAGAATGCTGTTTCCACCGTCTTCTGCTCTGCCCGCTGAATGATGTCATCCCAATGCTCGTTCCTGATCTGATAATCCTGCCAAACCAGCTCATACCGTTCGTCGGCATAGCCACGCGTTACAGCCAACCAGCCTAACACCACAACGGCAACAGCCTGAACAGGCCACTTGACAACCTGAGTAAGACGGAATCTGTCGGCCAGTACACATAACAGCACCGATAAGGGTACAATCCATAACATCGGCACCATCGACGGACTGCGATAATAGCCCATGGAGCCTATCACCGACTGCAAGGGCACCTGCGCGAGTACCGTATGCCACAGTAGCAGTTGTACGGCCAGCAACCATATAGGCAACCAAGCAAAACGCTTGTAATCCACAACGATTCGCAGTGCCACATACAGCCAAGCCATAGGACCAATCAGCCAATAAGTCAGAGGCACCAGGACCAGTTCCTTACAGATATCCAACCAACGATTAGCCAAACGGATCTTAGCCACCGCCATAGCTACTATCATAGCGATAGGGAATGAAAGCAGCACATCCAGATCGCCCATGGCCCAAAAGAGAAAAATGGTAGGAATGAAACTCAGCAGAAAGGACTCTGCTTTTAACCAGCTTGCCACCATTCGCTGATAGCCGATAAAAAGTAAAGCCAGAATCATAGCCCCCAACCACGGCAGGTAATAAAACTGCACCAGGCATGTTTCGAGCCATTCGACCAATCCTGCGGGATGGTTCAGGCAATCCAGTAGATAGTCTGGTGTCCACAAAAACAGCTGATATTGCTCTGCATAGGACAGTGCATGGGGCAGATATCCTCCCCAGAATAAGAAGACAAAAGTGCCAAGAAAAACTGACAAAACCCAGTTCTTTTTGGCTACCATCTGGAGATATCTGGTGATGTATTCCGACTTCATAAAACCAATCTTTCCAAAAACCCTGCAAAATTACACATTTTTATTGAATCCACCAAGAAAAAAGCCTGGACTTTCACAAGCCCAGGCCCCCAAAACAATGTAAAGTTCTAAAATTGTCTGTTCATAGACAAACAATATCATTTGCCCTGCAAACCATCGGCGAATCCGCCATAGGTATGCTTACGGCTATAGTCGAGATCCCAAAGACCTACAGGCTCACCCTTACGCCATCCTGAATTGGCAGGAGCGTCGGTGATGCACCACTGGCAGATACCATACTGCTGGTCGGCAGGAATAATCTCAAAGTACTTTTCGATGATGAACTTGTAGTAAGCAGCCATAGCCTTGTGCTGCTCCTCGGTCATGTTCTCGGTCTTAATAGCGTCGCCGGCCTCATCCTCACAGCCCATATCGAGCTCAGAGATCTTAACCAGCTTCTTGCTATCGGCCAGAATGTTCAGCATGTTAACAACAGCCTCTTCATTAGCCTTCTGCTTGTCGGCATTCATGCTGCAGGTTACGTGCATCTGACTACCGATACCATCAATCTTGGTCTCGCCGTCAGCCTCCCAACGCTTAATCCAAGCCACCAGGCTCTTAGCCTTGTTGTTCTGATCCCAAACGGCCTCAAGGTTGTAATCGTTGATGAAGAGTTTCACGTCCTCTGGACCATATTTACGAGCCAGCTTAACGGCTGTACGAACATAGTCGAGATCGCCCATGTAATCCTGCCAGAAGAATTTATCAGCCAATTCTGCAGGTTTGAACTGATCAGCATGCTTCAAAGCATAAATACCCTCTGCATCGGGGAAACCATCAGCCAAAGCCTCATTTACAACATCCCAAGTCTTCACTTTACCCTCACAAGCAGTCATCATACCTTCGATCCACTTATCCATGGCAAAAATCAGTGTATCCTTCTTTTCTTCATCTGTCAAAGGAATAGAATTTCCCTCGCGAGTTTCCTTATACTTGTCTACAATTGTGGCTGCCAGAAACTTACCTGCATCAGCACCTTGATTAACCTTTGCTATGAAACAAGAAGCATCAGCGCCCTCACAATCTCCATTTGTAATAAGCTCATGACCGTTTACTTTGAAACTGATATTATCAAAATAATACTCTGTTGCATCAGCAAGTTCACTAAGATTAAAAGCGATAGAACGACCACCAGCCTGATCTTTGTCAAAAGTTCCATTAGCAGTGAAAGTTTCCCACTTTAGTGTAAAATTCACATCACCAATACCCTGCCAGTGCTTATAAGCGCCTGCACCTTGATGAACCTGAGTAGATGCCTTTGCACGCTTGTTTGCACGACAATCAAATGATATCTCCCATGACTCTCCTTCTGCAAAAGTATGATTAGTCATAATCCAGAACTGATTATCCCAAGTTTCCTTTTGCTTGGCACCAGTTTTAACCTCAATACATCTGCGTTTAACCTCAACTTGGAACTGCTGAGGACCTGCACCTTCATGATCAATGTCATAATTTAAATCACCATGCCAACTATTCTTACGCCAGCCTTTGGTCGACTCAGCATTGAAGTTTCCATTTTCCACGAGGTTAATATCCGAACCATCTTCCACCAGTTTGATGTCGTCAAAACAGAGTTCTCCCTCAAGGAAACCTATTGCCCACTGAAGTTGCTCAAGATCATCAGATGCAGTAAAGTCCCATGACAAATCTCCCCATTCATTAGGAACCTCAGGGTCTGCAAGATACATAGTTGCTCCTCCGTCCTTATATGGCCAAAAACCCATCTTAAAAGGATTCTTTGCCTTTGCACGCATCTTCAGATGGTAAGTCTTTCCCTTTACCAATGGAGTAGGAAGTACATAATAAATCTGCCAGCCATAAGATACATTCGTTGCTGATGGAGTGCTTATCTTCAAGAAATTATTTGAGGCATTGGGGTCTACAGGAAGATCCTTATCCGCCATCAGACTCTCCAACCATTTCTTGGGCTGTTGGGCATGCCAAGCCAATGTATGTCCATAAACAGACATACCATTATTCTCTGCATTAGCCAAGAAAGACTGTACAGTCTCAAAATTCATACTACCATTAGAACCATCAACGCAAGAAGCCATCTTCATGGCATTTCCGGCTGTCAACTCCATGAAGTTGGCATTAGCCAGACGGGTAACAAGACCGTTGGCATTATAGTCGCCAGCCTCCAAGGCTACTCCCAACTTGAAATTGGGAGAGGCCTTAGGGTTAGCATATGTTTTAAGTGCATCGTAATCATTCAGGTACTCATAGTCCTTCAGATTCTTAGTCTTATCCTTGAAGATGTTGATGATGTCTGTATCTGCACATGAAGCGAGACCGCAGACGGCTACAACACCACATATGATATTTGAAATATTACGTTTCATAATCTTTCGGAATTATTTTTTTATTTTACTACGAAAGTTTCGAGTTTGGTCTGACGATCACGCATCACCAGCGTATCAGCACTCTTCACAATCTTATGACGCTGTACTGTTTTCCATTCACCGTTTTCGTTCACGTAGTCCATGTACTCATAGTCTATAGTATAGTTCAGAGCGATCTCATCGCGATCCTTGCCTCCCCAAGCATTCTTGGCACTCTTCCAAGTCCACTTTCCAGAGCCAGCGCCTGAACACTTGTCAGAAATAACCTCAGCAACGCAGTTGTCTGCATCATCAAAAGTCAACTTCAAAACGCAGGGCAATGTCTCGATGGTCTTTTCGTATACAATCTTCTTTACGCCATTCTCTTCCACCTCCTTTGGTCTGAGAACTTCCACGTTTGTGGAAACTGTATAGTTACATACAAACAGGCCCTCTGTGGTAAGGTAACGGATCTCGTTCTGCTCCAGGTACTCAGCCTCACGCTTTTCGGTTGACTTCGCACCGTTCAGATCGATCTCATCAGTACCGTGGCTGATCCATGCGCCTGTGTACTTATTGATAAACTTCAAACCATACAGAATATAGTCCTTGTCCTCGAGTACAGAGTCCTTGGCGCTGACTATGCGCAGAGGCAGTACATAATTCAGACTTGTAGCCTTAGCATCAGCAAAGAACTTGTCAGTCAGCTGTACCTTGACAGCACCCTGAACTTTTCCAGCAGGAATAGTCAGCGTATTGCTCAGCAGCTGATAATAATCCTCGGGCAGAGCCTGAATAGGTGTTCCATCCTCGAAAGTCTTACCTTCTACCAGAGAGTTGTCGACAGCCACCTGAATGGCACGATCCTGACGGTTCTTCCACACACCACCTACGGTAGCATAGATTTCGAACTGGTGCTGATTGTCGAGTTCTGTTGAATAGACATTGTCACCCAACACAATCGTTCTGATAGGACTCTGCTTGGCAAAGTAGACTGTCTGATACTCAAAGTCATCAAACTCTACCTCCTTGTTTTCGCATGATGTGAAAGCACTCAGCGCGCAGATCCCACAAATGAATGCATATATTCGTTTCATTTTTACTTTTTCTTTTTAGTTTTACATTGTTTTATTATTACCATCCCTGGTTCTGCTGCAGGCTGTTGAACTTCAGCATCTCAGAGTAAGGCACAGGACCATAGATCATATAATCCTTATAGTTACGCTGATCAACCTCAATAGCGGTGTAAGTTTTCTTACCACCAACAGTCTTGATGCTAATACCCTTGGCAGGCTCTGTCAGGTTAGCCTTCCAACGACGGAGATCCCAGAAACGGAAGCCCTCGAAACTCAGCTCAATACGGCGCTCGTTACGGATCAGCTCGCGCATTTTATCCTTATCGTTCTTGATGCTTTCCAGATAGTCGTTACCTACACCGGCACGATCGTGCAGGGCCTTGATGATATCATAAGCGCTATAGTTGTGACTACCCTTACCAGTGGGGCCCCAAGCCTCATTAGCAGCCTCAGCATAGTTCAGGAAGATCTCTGTGAAGCGGATACGAGCATTGTAGTGCTTCTGTGTGGTCTTTGATGAAGGATCGAGATTGATATCCTGACGCAACAGTTTACGCATGTAGTAACCTGTACGGGTAGAAGAACCAACCACGTTGTTCAGACCGTCACGGTTAGTAGCATCATCCACTGTGGTGTTGATGGTTGTTTTATTATGACCTGCCACATTTCCATCATAAACCACATAGGCAGCCAGACGAGGATCACGACCTGCATAAGGATCAGCAGCGTTATACTCGCTGTTAGCGTTGTCGATAGGATAACCATTAGCCATGGGGAAAGCATCTACGAAATTCTGGGTAGGATTGATACGGCCCTTACCATAGAGTGATGGGGGGAACATATCAGCCTCGCGGTCGTTGCTACCGCTCTTCTCTACCTCACCACGCCAGAGCACCTCCTTTGGCAGCTCACCATCAGCAAGCGCGTCAATCTCAGCATTGCAGTACCAGGTCCAACCCTTGGGGTCCATACCTGCAACACCGCCGATACGGTCCAGTACAACAGCGGCATAGTCGGCAGCCTCAGCCATCGTAGCACCCGACTTCTCGAATGCAGGGCTGGCAGCCAAGAGCGCAGCCTTTGAACGGAAGGCCTCAACAATAGCACCCGACATACGGAGCTGGAAGTGAGAACCGAATACACGGTTGTACTGACCAACATTGGCACCCTGATACTTAGCAGGAATCTGACTGGCATTTGTAATATCCTGATAGTTGGTAGGCAACAGTGCCAGCGCACGGTCGCAGTCATCATAGATAGCCTTCATACACTCAGCGAATGTATTACGTGGCACATTGAATTCGCTGCTTGCATCCTCAGGCTCAGTCACGATGGGCACACCCAGCAACTGACCGTCGGTAGTCAGACCACCATGGGCCTGCAGAAGATAGTACATATACATGGCACGCATACCATAGGCCTCACCCTTCTCACGGTCGTTAAACATACGAGAAGCCATCTCATCCTTAGCCCAGTCTACCTTGTCGGCATTAGCCAGGAACAGATTGATATACATGATGGCAGAGCGGCAGTTGCGCCAACGCTCTGAGGGGTTGTTATCCGATGTCCAGGTACCTGAAGCAATCTTACGCCAGCTGTTATCTGCGTCATTGCTCACAGCATCGTCGGTAGCCACCTCGCTGAATGGGAAGTCAGCGCAGGGGATACGGGTATAAGCATTACCCAATACACCTTCAGCGTACTGAGGGTTGTTATACATATACTCCAGACCGAGGTTATTCTCAATAGCAGGCTCGAACAAGTCGTCACATGATGTGAAAGCAACCGATACAGCGGCCAGAGTCAATATATTAAAAATCTTTTTCATATTCAACATTATCTTTTAGAGATTAACCTTCACACCAAGATTATACATGCGTGTCTGAGGAGCAGAACCTACACTCAGTTCCATGTACTTGCGCTCCTTGGCAATGGTCAGCAGGTTGCTACCGCTTACATATACAGAAGCACCCTTCAGGAAAGAATTGCCAGAGAACAGTGACTGAGGCAGATCGTAAGTCAGCTGCACCTTGTTCAGACGGAATGCAGAAGTAGAGTACTTCCAGAAATCAGAAGCAACGAAGTTCAAGTCACCACCTTCTGTGGTCAGACGAGGATAAGTAGCAGTAGATGCTGTCTCAGGAGTCCAACGGTTCAGGACAACCTCAGAGTACTTACCGTCACCATATACCCACATATATTTATTATTCTTCAGACCATTGCCACCGAAAACACCTGTTCCCTGAGCAAAGAGGGTGAAGTTCTTATACTTAGCGGTGAAGTGTACACCCATCTGGAAGGGAGCAGTCCACTTACCGATAACCACCTGGTCCTTAGAGTCGATGATACCGTCACCATTCTGGTCCTTATACTTCAGGTCGCCAGGCTTGGTGTTGTTATTGATCTTAGCAGAGTTGGCTACATCGTCAGCATCCTTGAAGAAGCCAAGGCACTCGTAACCACGCATAGCCTCGATGCTCTGTCCCTCAGCCTTCAGCCAGTCGTACTCTACGTTCTCGTCCCACTTGGTGTTCTTCGAAGTATAGTACATAGCCGATACACCGAGGTTAGTATCCAGCTCACCGAACTTCTGATGTACGTTCAAGGTCAGGTCAACACCAGTACGACGCTGATTGTTGTAGTTGGTGTTAGCCAAGAAGGTAGAAACAGGCCAGTAAGTCTGGAAATAGCTTGGGTAAACTGTTGAAGCTGTTGTCAGCAGACCATTTGTCTCTACGGTGAAGAAGTTGGCATCGAACTTCAAGGCACCCTGCCACAGAGAACCGGTCAGACCTGCACGGAACTCCTTACGCTTGATGAAACCAAGGTCGTAGTTAGCACCCTTCTGAGAATCGCTGGTCTGCATAGAGTTTGCTGACTCATTCCATCCCCACCATGTTCCAGAAGCTGTGAAGTTATAGTCGTACATATAGAACTTCTCGATGTCGAGGTCCTGATTGATGATACCATACGAAGCTGTCAGCTTCAAGTCATCAACGGCCTTCACATCACGGAGGAAGCTCTCATTCTTCAAGCGCCAGCCCAGTGAGAGTACTGGAGAGATAGCCTCACGATGACCTTCTGCCAACTTAGCAGAATGAATAGCAGCCATCGACAGGTCAGCATAATAGGTGTGAGCATAGTTATAAGCAATCTGCAAGCCGAGGTTGGCATTGCTGGTACGGTGATACTCACCATCCTTACTGATCTGATAACCGTGAGCCAACAGGGTGGTGTTGAGGTTATGATTACCGAACGAACGGTCATAATCCAACTGAGCCTGCATCATGATGAGCTGCTGGTCGTGGCTACCGCTCAGGTTCTGTGTACCTGTGCGCTTATCAGTTCCATACTTTGTCAGCGAAGTGATCATATCCTTACCAGAATAATTGTTCCACTTAGCCTCGTAAGTAGCATAGTCGTTATTGATAGAGGTATTATACTCTGTGTGATAGTCAACAGCGAACTTTGTCTTGAACTTCAAGCCTTTCAGAATGCTCTTCAAATCAAAGTTCATGCCCATATCAAACTGCATCTGACGAGAGGTGTACTTATTGTAACCTGCAACATACATTGCAGCGAAGGGGTTGGTCTGCTGCGACTGGGTACCACCCAGGAAATACTGACCATCGATGATATAGTTAGAGTTCTGAATAGTCTTCAGCGACTCAGCATCGCCTTCCTCAATATATGAGATAGGAATCAGCGGTACCAAAGGATACTGGCTGGTAGGACGCATTGAAGCCGACTCGCTCCAGAAGTTACTGTTATCGTTGCGAGCATCATAGAATGTTGCATTGGCGTTTACATAACCGTCAATCCAGTCATTCAGACGCAGGTCGATGTTACCACGCACATTCAGACGAGTGGTATGATTGTCCTTACCCTCACCGAAGTTCATCAGGCTACCAACATTCGACAAACCGATATTGGCATAGAAGTGTGCCAGACGACCACCACCAGAGAACTCGGCGGTACCGTCGTAGCGCTGATAGGTCTTCTTGACATACTGGCCATCAAAGAAGTTGATGTTTGGATAACGGTAGGGATTCTCATTAGAGGCATAGTGATAGATATCATCCTCAGAGTAAACGGGATCCTTACCATCGTTCTGCAAGGCTTCGTTATACAGGTCCATGTAAGCAGCTGAGCCCAGATACTTGGGGTAGCTCTTGGGGACATAGAGCGAAGCATTACCACGAACGTTTACCTGCAGACCGTCGTTACGACCATGCTTGGTGGTAATCAGGATTACACCTTTAGCAGCGCGGCTACCGTAGAGCACCACAGCCGAAGCGGCCTTCAGGAAGGTGATCTGCTCAATCTCGGTGGGCAGTACGTTGTTGGCATCACGGGGAACACCATCAACGAGAACCAAGGCTTCACCCTGATTCCAGAGCTGTCCGTTGTAACCGCCAACCAGAGCATCCATACCATCAAGACTATAGGTAGTATAGTTCTTTTGGGCATGCTCTAACATGTTGACCGTTGAAACACCTCCCATCAGATCAGCCTCGTTGACTGTGCGGAAGGCTACATTCACCTGGTTTGCCACAGAGTCGGTATTAGCCGTCTCAGTCTGTGCCACTGCTGCCACAGGCAACAGAGCCACACCAAGTGCCATATTTCTAAATATATATTTCATAAATCAATGATCTTATAAATAATAGTATTGATATTATTACCATCCTGGATTCTGTCCAAACTCAGGATAAAGAGTTGTATCCGACTTCTTAAGTGGCAACCAGTAGTGCTTCTTAGAGAAATTACGCTTCAGGATCTGCTTCTCGCTCCAACCAGCAACAGTATTCTGAGTTGGATCCTCCAGATTCATATCGCCTACACGCAGGAATTCCTGAGAAGTCTTCACATTATAAGGATACTTATCCAAGAGCAGCCAACGACGCAAGTCATTGAAACGGTGTCCCTCGAATGAGAGCTCAACGGCACGCTCACGACGAACCTCGCTCATAAAGTTATCGAGTGAGTTGATGTTCTTATTAGCAACACCTGCCACACCGGCACGCTCGCGCACCTTGTTGACAGCATCAACAGCCGACAGACGACAGTTAACAGACTGTGTAGCGCTACCAGTAGCCTCGGCAACAGCCTCAGCATACATCAGGTAAACATCAGCCAGACGCATCCAGGGGATATGCATGTGGATCTGTGGTGACCAACCATAACCATCATCCACCTTGTTACACTTGGTAGAGACAAACTTGTAGTTGAAGTAACCTGTACGGGTTCCGCGGAACTCATCACGGTACTTACCGTTGGTCTGCATATCAGCATAACGCCAATCCTTAAAGCCATCATCCTCCTTTTCAATCATCTGACAGCCATCATACTTGATGTCGTGATAGAAACGTGGGTCACGATCCTTCCAAGGATGTGTCTTATCAAACTTAGAATCGTTATCATCCAGAGGCAGACCGTTAGCCATACCATAGTAGTTCACATAGTTGGCTGTTGGCATGAAGGTAACGCCACTGTCGTTGATGTCCATACCACCATAGCACTTCGCCTGTCCCCAGGCTGAGCATCCCCAACCAGAACCATAGGTAGGTCCACGGAAGATAGCTTCGGTAATAGAGTTATCCTTGGTCTGTCCAGGCATCTTACCTGAACCGTCCATGGTCACGAAGTTCTGAGAGTATTCATCGAATGGAATCAGACCGAACTGAGTATTGCCACCATCGACAATGCTCAGCAGCTCACCGAATGCCTCAGCAGCACGCTTGGCAAAATCCTTATTATAAGTGGCAGAGCCTGTTGACTCCTCGTTCATCAGAGGGCTGGCAGCCCACAACAGGTCCTTACCTAAGTATCCGAGTGCAGCAATCTTAGTTACACGCAACTGGTTCTTACCGGCAGTCACACGTCCTACAGTAGTCTTATCCCAGTCAACAGGCAGCATATCAGCAGCCTTACGGAAGTCGGCAGCAGCCTTCTCTGCGCACTCGGCATAAGAGAGACGAGGCAAAGTCAGCTTCTCACCGGCAGGCAGTACAGAATCGATATAAGGCAGACCACCGAAATACTGCATCAGCATGAAGTGGAACCAACCACGGAAGAAGTAGAGCTGACCGGCAATCAGGTCCTTCTCTTCCTTGGTAGCAGTAATCTTATCCAGATTCTCGATACCCATGTTAGCCTTGCGGATACCATACCATGCCAAAGGCCACATAGAGTGCTTGAAACGGTCAGGGCCATTAGCACTGGTTGTCTCATTGCTTGAACGATCCATCCAACCAGACTGCCATCCATCGAACTGACTCTGCCATCCCCAGAAATCACCCTGGTCAACCTTGTAACACATGTGATAGTTGATGTTGATGTTCATAATCTCATCCTCACCCCAGTTCCAAGAGTTGGTCCAGTAACCGTTGGTAGGATCAGGCTGGCAATAGTATAATTCCTCTACAAAGCCCTGGAAGTTATGGAAATCCTTATAGGCATCAGTATCCGAGATATCTGATTCGGGGGCTTTGTCCAAATAGTCGGTGCATGAGGTCATACCCAGACTCAAGGTCAGGGCAGCAGCACCTATCATCATATACTTATTTAGAAATTTCATTGTTTGCTTATTTTATAGGTTGATCTTAAGACCTAAGTTGAAACGCTTTACAGTAGGATAGGCTCCCTGTGAAGCGAGACCTGTTCCAGCGAAGTTTGACTCACGGTCGTCTGGCATGCGGCTCCATACCCAGAGGTTGTTACCATTCAGGAAGAGCTTCAGGCTCTGTACACCCATCTTCTTCACCCAAGGCTGAGTAAATGTATAGGCGATTTCAGCATTCTTCAGACGAATAAATGAACCATCGTAGTGGAAACGGGTTCCCTCATAGTAGTCAGGCTTAGAACCCCAACGTGGCATAGGTGCATCGGCATCCATGTTGTCAAGCGTCCAGTAGCTACCCTCATCATATACGGTATCGAGCTTACCACCAGGCAGTGAGTTGAAGGCAACATAACGAACCACGTTACGTACACCATAGAACTGCATATAGAGGCTGAAGCCTTTCCATTCCCAACCGATAGAAGCACTGTAAGTGTTCTGTGGAGTACCAGTCAGGCTGTATGGAGCAGAATCGTTAGAATCAATCACACCATCACCATTGTAGTCGTGAATCACGTATGATCCAGGCAGTTTCTGGTTATCGTTGGTATTGAACTCAGTCATACCGATTACTTGATCCCATGTGTTAGCGTAGCCAGAAGTCAGGTTAGCATGATCCTGACCGATGGCAAAGCCGGTCTGCTTCTGATAAGCAGGCAATCCAGGAGCATCATCATACTCCAGAATCTTATTCTCAGCATGAGTCATGTTGAAGTTACCCCAGAAACGCATGCCATTATGAAGCACCTTGTTAACGCGGAGTTCCAACTCATAACCCTTGGTACGAACACGACCCAGGTTAGCAGTGGCAGGTGTTGCACCATAATAAGAAGGAATAGAGCGGTTACCACCTGCAATCAGAATATCAGAACGCTTCTCGTGGAAGATTTCAATCGATCCGGCGAACAGACCATCCAACAGTGAGTAGTCGATACCTAAGTTCTGCTTGATAGCCTTCTCCCAATGTACATCGGGGTTACCTACCGAAGACTCTTTATACCAAGTGTAAGGGCTGGTCTCGGTCTGCAGACCCTGCTGGATGCTGCCACCGTACGACCACTGTGTGGCATAGAGCCAACGATTGTTGATATAGTCATCACCAACTTCACCATAAGAATAACGGAACTTCAGCATGCCGATATACTTCTTCAAAGGCTGGAAGAACTTCTCCTCGCTGACCATGTAACCTACGGCACCTGAGTTGAAGAAAGCGAAACGGTTTTTACTTGAGAACTTCTCAGAACCGTTATAAGCACCATTGTACTCAATGAAATATCTACCACCATAATTATAGGTAGTACGGAAGGCCCAGTCCTCACGATAGTTAGTGAAGTTTCCACCCCATGTACGCTCTGTGCGGTTGAATACACCCATGGCGGTTACATCGTGCTGACCAAACTGACGTCCCCAGAACAACTGTCCCTGATAGAACAGGTTACGCTGTGTGTTCCAGTTCTGGATAGAACCACCATCAGTACCCCAAAGGATACCCTCATGGTAGTCGAAGTTAGTCTTACTATCCTGAGGCTGAGAATACTTCTCCTCGCCTGTAGCAGGATCAATCCACTTAGTCTGTGTAGAGTGGTTCATATCGTTGATACCACGGTTCACCTCAACAAACACGTTATCCCAAGATACCATAGCCGAAGCACGAAGTCCTGGTGTGATGAACGACAGATCCTGTTCCAGGATAAAGTCGGTGTTTACGCGCGTAGTAGTAGAGGTGGCAGAACCGTGACCAGTTGCAATATCCTGCATAGAGTTGTGTGCACCCTGAGTGTCGTCAGGATAGTAACCCCATGTACCGTCACTGTAACGAGGCATGAAGGCATCAGTTGGTGTGCTGTAGGCAGCCTGCCACAACTGTGACTCATACCAAGAACCGGTATCAATACCATACAGACCCTTCTTCTGGCCATGGCTACCAAACAGGTTCGACTTCAGGACTGTTGTCTTAGTCAGCTGGAAGTCCAGGTTCGAACGTACGTTGATACGGTTGAAACCATAACCGGCGTTGTAACCGCGGTTATTATCAAACTCCTTGTAAAGGTCACCCTCGTGCAGGAAGTCAACAGAAGCGAAGTACTTCACCGCCTTGGTACCACCCGAGATGTTCACATTAGGATTATAAGAAAAAGCCATCTTCTTGAAGAGCTCATCCTGCCAGTCAACGTCTGGGTAACGCTCACGCTCAGCCTGGTTGGCTGGGTTGCGGTACTTATTCAGGATAGCGTCAGGGGTGATCTTGCCCCAAGAAGAAGGAGTCAGACCCAGCTCATGCTCAATGGCCTGGTTACGAACCATCAGAGCTTCGGCAGAGTGCAGCTTACCAGGCAGCTGTGATACCACCTTGGCTGTAGCCTGTATACCGATTTCGATCTTGGCCTTACCATCATTACCACGCTTAGTTGTTACCAGGATAACACCATTGGCACCCTTCACACCGTACACAGCTGTAGCAGAAGCATCCTTCAGTACAGAAATGCTCTGCACAGAGGCGATATCGATGCTACCGAGTGAACGCTCAATACCATCCACCAATACAAGAGGATCGCTTGAGTTCCAAGAAGAGATACCACGGATAACGATCTTTGGATCCTCATCACCTGGCATACCAGTAGACTGCATGGTTACAACACCTGGCAGGTTACCTGTCAGTGCGGCACCAATGTTACTTACACCACCGGCACGCTCCAGCACTTCGCCTGTGGTCTGGGTGATAGCACCAACCACTGAGGCTTTCTTCTGCTGGCCGTAACCAACGACTACCACTTCCGTCAACTTGGTGTTGTCGGTCAGTGTCACATGGAAAGTGCGCTGCTTGCCCACTTTCAACTCCTGAGTGTTCATTCCTACATAAGAGATCACGAGAATTGAACTCTCAGAAGGAACTTTCAACTGGAAATTACCGTCAAAGTCCGTTACCGTACCTTGACCAGCATTTCCCTTCAAAACAACCGATGCGCCAATCAGAGGCTCACCTGCATTGTCCACGACCGAACCTTTAACATTGATCCCGCCTCCCTGCGCCTGCGCAAAGGCAGAGCAGAAAAGCAGAAGCAAAGTAGGAACAGCGCGTTTCAAAAGACTTGTTAGCTGTTTCATTTTGATTGATTTTGATACATAATTTGACTATAGTTAATTTTGATAAAGATAAGCCGACATCACATTGTCTAAGCGCAGCAAAATTACATTATTTAATATTAATAATCACTTTTTACTAGCATCATAAAGTTTATAAAGAGTAACAATTACACTTATTTGTTACATTTAGCAAACTATGTGATACCACAAATAAAAAAAGGCCGCAAACGCGACCCTTTATCTTTAATACTTTTTATAAGTTTTCGGCGATTCTTTGCCAAAAAGATACTGCGGTTGATAGCCACCCAGATCTATCACCACCTTCTCGAAGACGATTCCTGGATCCTGCGGATGGATGGTCAGGCTATGCACCTCTGCCTGATCATCGAGCGGCAATTCCACCACCTGTTCCACCACGCGCTTGGCAACCGTTGGATAATAGACCGAGTAGATATTCTCAGGCTTCTCATTCAGGTCCTTATTGAAATTCACCGGAACGGGCGCCTGACCGTCTATCGATACCTCATAGACCAAGCCACCTTTATCCAGATAGTCGAGTGTTGATTTGGTAACCACATGCACCTTGGCAGTCTTCACACCGGAAGAAGTGAAGCGGTAAGTCAACTGTGCCTGATCGGTAGCAGCGGTATAAGGCATCAAGGCAACACCACTCAGCGTACGCCCCATATAGGGAATCACCGTCCACTGGGCTTTGGTAGCATCCTGGCGACTGTAGGTATGCTCAGCCTCTATGCTCACATAGCCATCACACGGCGAGAATACAGGGCCATGTTCAGGTTGCGGCACAGCAATCAGACGTGGACACACATCAGCAGGGAAGTTATCATTCCACATCCGGTAACCGATATGCTTCTGAATCATCATACCATCCCATTTCCCACCACTCATCACCTTATTATAATAAGCACAGAGCAGCGAGTCGCGCTTGAAAGCCTGCCGACAACGCTCAGCCCACAGGTTGGCATCAGGATCACCCTGCTTAGCCAGCTGCAGGTTCATCGCCTGGGCATAGTACATCTCATAGATATTACCCATGGCCTGCACAGGGAAGAGGATGAGCTGGCGATAAGCATCCTGACATGCAGGATTGAGTTCCAGGAACAAGCGGAGTGCCCGTGTTTCTAGTGCCCGATACTCGTTCACCACCTGTTCAAACTCCTCACAGGTATAGGTTCTGGCATCCAGCATCTCTGCTGTGATACGTCCATTGTACTTGCTGACTAAGTTCAGCAGCGAAGCGGCCTCATCGGCATGCGCCTCACCAAAACTCTCGGCACAGAACTGTCGGGTATGATCCAACAGGTTATCCACACGATACTTCGACGGATTCCACGCCATGTCCATAAACAGCTGAATGGGATATTCCATAGGCTTCAGATCGCCCACATTCAGGATCCAGAGTTTCTGGATACCACCATTGTAAGCCAACTGCAACTGCTCCCACATATTCTGGATAGGTGTCACGTTAATCCACTTAGAGTTGCGGGGCGCACCAACATAGTCCACGTGGTAATAGAGGCCCCACCCGCCTTTGCGTTTCTGCTCTTCTGCAGTAGGAATGCGACGCACATTACCCCAGTTATCGTCACACAACAGGATAGTGACATCATCGGGCACACGCAAACCGGCATCATAATAGTCCTGCACCTCTTTATATAAGGCCCAGATCTGCGGTGTTTCCTTGGCAGGACGTTTGGTCACCTCTTTGATTATCCGGCGCTGATTCTGGATGATATTCTCCAGCAATCGGGTATCAGTACCGTTACCCATTGCTTCATCACCATCACCACGCATGCCGATGGTTACAATATCATCGGTATGCTTCATCCGCTCTATGCCCTCACGGAAGAAACGATCCAGGTTCTGCTTGTTGGTCGCGTAATTCCAGGCGCCCCACTCTTTTCGATGACGGGCATACTCCTGATGGTTGCGCGCCATAGGCTCATGGTGCGAAGTACCCATCATCACACCCATACGGTCGGCAGTCTTCAGATTTTCGGGATCATCGGCATAGAAAGCCCATCCCCACATGGCAGGCCACAGATAGTTACCCTTCAAACGGAGAATCAACTCGAAGACCTTCTCATAGAACAGATGCCCACCGTAATCAGTACCAAAGGTATTCTTGACCCATGTAGTCAGACAAGGCGCCTCATCATTCAGAAACAGACCACGATAACGCACGGCAGGCTCGCCATCAGTGAATACACCTTTCTTTATATAGAGAGTAGCATGTTTTTCCACAGGCACATCAGCCCAATAATACCAAGGCGACACGCCCAGCTGCTTGGAGAGTTCATAAACGCCATATACCGTACCACGCTTATCACTACCGGCAATCACCAGTTGCTGACCGATGGTCTTGATGATATACTTCTCGGTCTTACCTTTCAAATCACGCAACTCTCCCTGCTTCACCCATTGGTCAATCTGCGGATTCACACCAACGGTACCTACCAGGATTTCGGCAGCATCAGAAAGCGTAGCAGCCTTACCCGTCACCTTGCCGAAATCCGATAAGAGATTACCAACCGCCAACTGCACACAACTATGCTCCTTCTGACTCACCGAAACAGTATACTGTCTCAGCTGCCACATCTCAGAAGAGGGTTGGAAGAACACAAACTGATCGGTTGCCTTAACACACAAAACATATGCCCAAAAAGCAACAACCATCAGTGATTTTAACAAAAAATGTCGTTGAATCATACGCGCTAATGTTACAAATTATATATATCCGATGCAAAGGTAGGCCTTTTTAGGCACTAAAATTACTATAAATGTATCAAAAAGTTTAATATTTGTAACATTTGTTTGTTACAAAACGAAAAATACCTTATCTTTGCAACATATAACAAAATTAAAGCAACTAACGATCAATAAAATACTAACAAAACAATGCGAGTTAAGTTTCTACTGTTACTAACTTCATTTATCTTCTCAACGAGTGCTTTCGCCCAAAGGGGAAAGTTCTTTAGTACGGACAATCAATTATTGTCGAGCAGTTTCGTCACCCAAGTGTACCTTGACAACGAAGGATTTATCTGGGCAACCACCCGTAATGGTATCAACCGCTATGATGGTTATCAGTTCCGCGTTTTCAGAAAAGAGAATCTGCACGACCGTTCGCTGGCCAGCAACTATGTGAACAGCATGATGCAGGACAGCAAAGGTACATTCTATTTCGGTATGTACGGTGGTCTGCAGACCTGGGATGGCAATCAGTTCCATCAAGTGGTCATGCTGGACAAGGACGGCAACAAAGGCCACTGTTTCCCCAACTGTTTCTTAGAGCGCAAGAATGGTGATATCCTGACTGGAACCTCTGGACTGGGTATCCTGAAATTCAAGAACCAGCATACCGCCATACAGGAGAAAGGCCCTCTGGCTACCATCCATACCGTAAACGGCATGATTGAAGACAGAAGAGGTACGCTGTGGATAGCTACCGACCACATGGGCCTCATCTCATACGACGGCAAGACCATGAAACGCCACCTGACAGACAAGGCCGACCAGGTATTCGTATGTCTGGCCGAAGGTAAGGATGGCGTCATCTATGCCGGCACCGTGAATAGTGGCGCCTACCGCATGCAGGGCGACACCTTTGTACATATTGAAGAAACCGGCAACAACTCGGTTTCCGCCCTCTATTGCGACCACGATGGCATGATTGTGATTGGTTACGACGGAAAAGGTGTTGCCCTTTTCGACCCCCGCACCAAGGAACTCATCAACAACCCGTTCTTCTCGCTTGAGGTCGACCTCACTATCAGTAAGGTCTATTCCATCACAGAAGACAAGAGCGGCAACCTGTGGTTAGGACTGCTTCAGAAGGGTATCTTCATGCAGCCCATCAACTTCAAAGGCTTCAACTACATGGGTCATAAGTTAGGTGCCCGTAACATTCTGGGCTCGTCCTGCGTGGTCAGCGTTTGCATGGACAGCAAGCAACGTATCTGGGTAGGTACCGACAAGGACGGTGTGTATTGCTACGATTACAACACCAAGGCTGTCAAACACCTGAAGGACCAGTTCCCATCGGTGGTGATGGCATTAGCTGAAGGATTAGACGGACGCATCTGGGTAGGCAGCTACCGCGAAGGCATCGGCTGGATCGACCCTGTCAGCTTCCAGTATCACCGTATTCCGTTCCCCCAGGATCCGCATCTGATTGTAATGAGCGTCGCCGTCAGCAACGATGGTTATCTGTGGTTGGCCACCATGAGGCACGGTGTGGTCAAGATGGATGCTAAAGACGGCCGTATCGTCGCCACCTATAAGATGAAGAACGGCGCCGACAAGGACAGAAAGATGAACTGTATCAGCAACGACTATATCTCACAGGTTCATCTGTCGCCCGACGGTAAACGTATCTATGCCTCAACCACAATGGGACTGTGCTGTCTGGACCTGATTGAGAACAGCTGGACCAAGACTTTTGGCACCAACTGTCTGAACTACAGCATGCCCGTCAGAGTGACACGCGAATATGATGGTAAACTCTGGTACGGTACGAACGAAGGTCTGTATTGCTATGATCTGGTAAGCCACAAGACCAAGCGATATACACGTGAGGACGGACTGGCCGATAATGGTATCGCCACCATCGAACGCGACCCACAAGGCCGACTCTGGATAGGAACCGACCATGGCCTGAGCTGTTTCTCCCCGAAAACCAACATCTGGCAGAACTATTTTGCTGACGACGGTCTTCAAAGCAACGAGTTCAGCGACGGTGCATCCTTTATTTCCGCCAGCGGCATACTGGCCATGGGCGGAACGGCTGGCATCTCTTGGTTCGACTCTAACCGTATCACCCCCAGCAAATGGGAAGCAGAGGTTAAACTGACCTCCTTTGCCATCAACGGCCAGCAAGTGAACAGAGCCACCCGTTCAGGCAACTATCTGGTTACCGATACGGCCATCATCGCCAGCAACCGTTTTGAACTGAGCTACAGCGATAATACGTTCTCTATCCAGTTCTCAACGCTGACCTACGAGAATCCCGAACACATTTCTTATTTATACAGCATCAACGGCGAGCCATTCAACCGTCTGCAACCTGGCGAGAACATCCTGACCCTGTCGCACCTGCCACAAGGCACCTACCGTTTCAGAGTGAAGGCCGAACGCAACAACATCGAGACGCCGCTCAGAGAGTTCACCGTGGTCATCCACAGTCCTTGGTACCGTTCGGCATGGGCCTATTTCTTCTATGCCATCGTGATCGGACTCTTCATCTGGCAATACCTGGCTTATCGCCGTCATAAGGAACAGGACCGGCTGCGCCTGCAGGCCCATATCCATGCCGAAGAGATGGGCGAGGCCAAGCTACGCTTCTTCATGAACATGAGTCACGAGATCCGTACGCCTATGACGCTGATTATCACGCCATTGCTCTCGCTAATCAAGAACGATGACGATCCCAACCGAAAAGGTGTCTACGAGACTATCAAACGTAACGCAGAACGTATTCTCAGTCTGATCAACCAGATGATGGACCTGCGTAAGATTGACAAGGGACAGATGCAGATGCGCATGCGTGAAACCAACCTGGTCAGTTTCGCAAAGGATATTTACAACCTATTCGATAGGCAGGCGAAATCCAAGCAGATTAAGTTCCTCTTCAACTTCGACGAGGAGAATATTCTCGTTTGGATAGACCGTCAGAACTTCGACAAGGTCTTTATGAACGTGCTGTCAAACGCCTTCAAATACACGCCTACCGGTGGTGAGATCGGCATCAACCTGACTCACAACAGCCAGTCGGCTACCATTGCCATCTACGACAATGGCGAATCCATCCCCGAAGACAAGCTCAACAAAATCTTCGACCGCTTCTACCAGACTCCGAATTCAATCAACGACCGCTATGTAGGTACCGGTATCGGTCTCGACCTGACACGTTCGCTCGTTGAGCTCCACCACGGTACCATCACCGTCCACAACCTGGAGAAAGGCTGTGAGTTTGTCATCAACATCCCGATGGGCAACAGTCACCTGTCTCCTGAGGAGATCATGCTGGCAGAAGAAGAAGAGAATACCGACACCATCACACCGGAACAGTTGCTGGAAGAGGTACAGGAGAGCGAGGAGCCAACACCTATCCAGGAGTTGAAGCCCGCTAACAGCAAGATGACACTGGTGATTGCCGAGGATGATGAAGAGATCCGTAACTATCTGGATAGAGAACTCTCGACCGACTACGATGTCCATATCTGCACCAACGGTCGTGAGGCCTTAGGCGAAATCATCCGTTGCAAGCCCGACCTGGTGATGAGTGATATCATGATGCCGGAGATGGATGGTAACGCGCTCTGTTCACGTTTGAAGACTAACCCGAGCACCAACTCTATCCCTGTCGTCCTGCTGACAGCCAAGAACCGCGACGAGGATAAGCTGGAGGGCTTGGAGGCAGGTGCCGACGCCTATATCGTCAAACCATTCAATATGGATATCCTGCGCCGCACTATCATCAACCTGATCAATAAGAACCGTATGCTGCGCCTGAAATACGAGCGTAACGACGATCTGGAAGAGCAGGTTGACGAGATTCGTCTCAAATCGCCCGATGAGAAGTTGTTGGAGCGTATCATGGAGTGTATCAACAAGAATCTGAACAACTCCGACCTGAGTGTGGACATGATTGCCGACACCGTTGGTATCAGCCGTGTACACCTGCACCGTAAGATGAAAGACCTGACGGGCCAGACCCCCCACGATTTCATCCGTAACATCCGCCTGAAGAAGGCAGCGCAGCTGCTGGCTAATCAGGGCATGAACGTCACCGAGGTGATGTATGCCTGCGGATTTGCCAACTCGGCTTCGTTCTCTACTGTATTCAAGAAGTTCTATGGTATGTCACCACGTGACTACATGAAGGAACACGAACAACGCTAATCGTGAAAAGTAGGAGGTCATAATGAGAAGAATAGCGACCATCGTTCTTGCCTTATGCTGCTTGCTGGGCCTGCAAGCCCAGAATAATCGCCAGGAGGTACTCAGGGTGTATAACTGGGGTGATTATATCGGCGAAGGGGTTATCGACATGTTCGAGAAATGGTACCAGGATGTCACTGGCCATCCCATCAAAGTGGAATATATAACCTATGACTATCCAGAGGACTGTTTCACACAGATCCTGTGCGGTCAGGCCCAGGTCGATGTCTTCTGTCCTCCCGAATATCTCGCCGAGCGTATGATGAAACACAAGATGCTGCATCGCATCGACACCAGCTTTGTAGAGAAGGGTATCCCCAACTGGATGAATGGCACCTCGCCCTTCATCGACGATCTCTTGCAGCATATCGGCGAGGCCCAGGGCATTGTCGCCAAGGACTACACCATAGGCTATCTGTGGGGCAACACCGGCGTGCTCATCAACACCAAATACGTAAACCCCGAGGATGTCTATAGCTGGAAATTCCTGTTCGACCCCAAATTCCGCGGTAAGGTCATCATGAAGGACTCGTTCAGCGACATCTATAATATCTTCATCAACTACGCCTTCTACGACGATATCAAGGCTGGTACCACCAACCGCAACCTGTTGGCAGCCTATCTGACCAACCGCAACATCGCCATCGTAGAAGACCTGCTGAAGCAAGCCCGACCACAGATGAAGAGCTTTGCCGTAGAAGACGACAAACGTCAGATGCAGGATGGCAAGGAATGGATGACCTTGACCTGGAACGGTGATGCCAAGTGGGCCATCGACGAGGCCGACGACAAGCTGCAGCTGCAGTATATCGTACCGATAGAAGGCAGCGACTGCTGGGCCGACTGCTGGGTCATCCCCACCAGTTGCCAGAATGTGCAGGCCGCCAGCTATTGGCTGAACTTCATGTGCCGTCCCGACATTGCCCTGCTCTGCATGGCAGAGACCGGCTACAGCTCGGCCATTGCCACACCAGAGATTCTGGAGGCCGTCACCGACAACAGCCTCCAGCACACCATCGACCTCAGCTATTTTTTCGGTCCTGAGGCCACAGCGGTCCATGTGGACAGCATCATGTATCCGGATAAGGATGTCATCAGCCGATGCAGTTTCCTCCGCGACAGCGGCGACCGTCAGGAGGTGTTACGCGAGATATGGGAAAAGGTGAAGGATACGTCTGTTGACAATTTCTGGAGTTATGCCACAATAGTCGGTATAGCACTCCTATTGATTATAGCAGCCATCTTATTGATTCATAGAAAAATGACCACCACTAAAAAGTGATGGTCATTTTTTTCAGGTCTTGATCCAGCGAGCTGGTACCGTAGAGTATCTCATACTGTCCGGGCTTGGTTCGCATGGTATTGGTCTCTGCATCCCAGAACTCAAAGCTCTTCGGTGTCAGTGTCAGCTTGGCTGTTGCTGTCTGACCGGCTTTTACTTCTACACGCTGGAAGGCGCGCAGCGACTTCAGCGGACCATCCTGGTCGCTCAGGTCGCGGATATACAGCTGTACCACCTCTGTACCGTTCTTCTTACCGGTATTGGTCACGGGGATAGTCACCTCGTAGTTCCCTTTCTCACCAGTCAACTGGGCCTCGCCCACCTCGAAGGCGGTATAGCTCAGACCATAGCCGAAGGCAAAAAGCGGATCATTGAAATAACGATAGGTACGCCCCTTCATCGAGTAGTCCTCATAGTCGGGCAGCTGCTGGGTATTCTTATAGAAGGTAACAGAAAGCTTGCCTGAGGGGTTGTAATCGCCAAAGAGCACGTCGGCAACGGCTGTACCACCCTCCTGACCGGCATACCAGGCCTGCACGATGGCATCGCAGCTCTCGGTCTCCGGCTGCAATGCAACTGCCGAACCCGAACAGTTCACAAAGATCACCTGCTTGCCGGCAGCCTTCAGCGCCTTCAGGAACTCACGCTGCACCTTCGGCAACTCGATATTGGTACGGTCGCCGCCCTTGAAGCCCTCGATATTGACAGGCATCTCCTCACCTTCCAGGCTGGGTGCGATACCACCGCAGAAGATCACCTTGTTGATCCCCTTCAGCTGAGCGATGGTCTGCTGGTAGTCGATAGGCAGTTCACGGGCCACGTCAATCTTCATCGAGGCGCCCCAGGTCTTCACGGTCTGGAAGCGTACCTCAATCTTAAATGCCTGTCCCTTCTCGGCCTTCAGCACGGTACGGGTAGGTGTGGCACGCCAGATATGATGTGTGAACTTCTTCTCGCCGTTGACATAGAGTTCGAAATGACCGGTACTCTCCACGTTCACCACATATTCGCCAGCCTCCTTGGGGGTAAAGGTGGTCTCGTATTTAGCCGAGAAATCCTCGATAGGCAGGTTGGGTGCAAACACATGCATACCGGCAGTGGTCACATTCACAGGCTTGGTATAGTATTCGGTTGTAAAGGGTTTACCCTTCATTTCGGTATTGTTCCAGAAGGTACCCTTCAGTCCCTTCTTACCGTCGGGTGCGGTACACTCCGAGGCGATATGGCACTCCATCACGCGGTCGTTGGTCAGGTCACAACCCGGCAGGTACAGCAGTTTCTTCTGCTTACCCTTGATACCATCGAGAATGGTGACGGTATGGTTTGGTGTTCCGTTATAGTTACCCCACATCATCGGTTCGTTATGGGCATTAGGACCTATCACGGCAATCTTCTCGGCATTCCTCTTCAGCGGCAGGATACCATCCTTGTTCTGCAACAGCACGATGGTCTGACGCGCCATATCGAGCGCTACCTGTGCCGAAGCCTTGGTCGACATGGCAGAATAAGGAATCTTCGACCACTCTACCAGTGCAGGATCATCCATCTCACCCAGGTCGAAACGACCTTCGAGCAGACGGATCACGTGCTTATCAACCTCAGCCTCTGTAATCAAACCACGACGTACAGCCTCGGGAATACTACGATAGGCATAGCCATAGCCGCACTCCACATCCGTTCCTGCCAGGGTAGCCTTGGCCGAAGCGGTCACCGGCGACGAGCTGCTCTTATGCGAGGTATAGAAGTCACTCACAGCACCGCAGTCGCTCACCACGAGGTACTTGAATCCCCACTCATCGCGGAGAATCTGCTGCAGCAAACGGTTAGAGCCGCAACAAGGGTCATCGTCCAGGCGCTGGTAGGCACACATCACCTCACGCACATTGGCATCCTGCACCAGGGTTTTGAAGGCAGGCATATAGGTCTCCCAGAAATCACGGACAGGCACATCGGTCAGATTGGCCGAGTGACGGGTATATTCCGGTCCGCTATGCACGGCATAGTGCTTGGCACAGGCCCAGAGCTTACGGTACTTCGCATCCTCAGGTCCCTGCAGACCTCTGACCACCTGCACACCCATCACACTGGTGAGATAGGGGTCCTCGCCATAGGTTTCCTGTCCACGGCCCCAACGGGGGTCACGGAAGATGTTCACGTTCGGTGTCCATACCGAGAGGCTACGCATCTTCATGTCCTCACCTTTCAGGTCGTACATACGGTGGTTGTACTGGGCACGGAACTCGGTACTGGCAATGTCGAACACCTTGTACAGCAGGTCGGGGTTAAACGAGGCAGCCATCCCCACCGGCTCAGGGAAATTAGTCACATTTCCCATGTTAGCGGCACCATGCAGTGCCTCACTCCACCAGAAGAACTTCTTGATACCCAGACGGGGGATAGCCGGACTCTCGTCGAGCATCAGCTGGGCTTTTTCTTCAAGGGTCAGTCTGCCGCATAGATCTACGGCTCTCTCCTTAGCAGAAAGGTTAGGATTCTGATAAGGCCATGTCTGTGCCGAGGCCGAAACGCCTGCACAGAACATCATTGTTAGGAATAGTTGATACTTCATTGATATGTATATTAATTGGTCAATTCTCGCTGTACACCTTATATATATTACCAGGCGCGGTATGGATGTCATACTCATACACCTGCTTGACAGGCCGCAGCTGGAAGTCCTTCAGTTCTGGCGACTTCAACGGCTCACGGATCACAGCCGACCTCAACAGGTCGTTATCGCACGCTCCTTGGGCTGGTGTCAGTCCAACTCCCTTCAGAGGCACGTAAGAACGCAGTCGCAGGGTGCCGCCGATCTTCGAGACGATGGTAGCCTCTGTGAGTGTGCCCTGCGCCCATTTCATGTCAACCGTAAAGGCGCCTCGGGCCTGCAGGCCTTTCACCTCTCCTTCCTTCCAGGCGTCGGGCAATGCCGGCAACAGATGTACAGCACCGTCGTGGCTCTGCAGCAACATCTCACAGATACCAGCCGAGCAACCGAAGTTACCGTCAATCTGGAAAGGCGGATGGGCATCAAACAGGTTGGGATAGGTACGTCCATCAGGGAATTCGCCGGCCTTGCTGTCATCGGGCAGCAGATGGAGCATATTCTTGATAATCTGGAAGGCATGGTTGCCATCGAGCATACGCGCCCAGAAATTGATTTTCCATCCTAAGCTCCAGCCCGTAGCCATGTCGCCACGCTGGTTCAGCGTGTTGGCAGCTGCGGTAAAGAGTTCCGGATGTGTAAAAGGTGAAATCTGATTCGAAGGATAGAGTCCATACAGATGTGAGATATGACGATGCTCGTCCTTGGGGTCATCAGCATCAATCAGCCACTCCTGCAACTGTCCATGCTTACCTATCTGCATCGGTGCCAACTTTTCAATAGCGCGTCCGAGCATGGTGGTATAGACCACATTCTGGTAGCCTAAGATCTGATGAGCTCTCAGCGTGCTGGTCAGCACATCAAACACAATCTGGTTGTCCATGGTCGAGCCAGCCGTCACTGTGGTTCCCTTACCCATCGGTCCATGTTCCGGCGACACCGTAGGCACGGTAACCAACCAGCCTGCAGCCTGTTTCACCTCACCGTTCTTCGGGTATTCCTGCAGATACGACAACAGGAAATCAGCAGCACCTTTCATCACTGGGAAGAAAGCCTCTAAGAAACGTTTGTCGCCAGTAAACAGATAGTGCTGCCACAGATGGGTGGTCAGCCAGGCGCCTCCCGTTGGGAACATGCCCCATGTGGTACCATCCACAGGTCCGGCAATACGCCAGAGGTCGGTATTATGGTGTGCCACCCATCCCGGACAATCATACATGGTCCTGGCAGTCTTGGCACCCGTCACACTCAGATCACGGATCATCGAGAACAGAGGCTCCTGGGTCTCTGCCAGATTACCCACTAATGCCGGCCAGTAGTTCATCTCGGTATTGATATTAATGGTATATTTCGAATCCCATGGGGCATTCTGCTTGTCGTTCCACACGCCCTGCAGATTGGCAGGCTGTCCACCAGGCTGCGACGACGAGATCAGCAGATAGCGGCCATACTGCATCATGAGCGACACCATGTCGAGGTCGCTACCGTCGAACGCAGCCAGACGCTTGTCGGTCTCCATCTCTGATTGAGCCGACTGGGGGAACGACAGCGATACACGGTTGTACTGTTCCTGATATCTCTGCAGATGACGCTTCAGCAGCTGTCGGTAGCTCTTGCCATGAAGCGACTGCATCGTGAGATTGTTCTTATAGATGGGATCGCCACTGATATCCTTATAATTCACGTAGTTGGTAGCTGCCGTGATCAGAATGGTGGCAGTAGTAGCCCTACGCACCTGCATGGTATTATCGGTATCCACCACGCTACCATCCGCCAGCACTTTTACACGCACCTCAGCTTTCAGTTTGCCAGGAATACCCTCGTGGTCAACATTCTGAATCAGGTAGGCATGCTCGTTCTTGGCCACAGCGCCACCTTCTGCCACCTGATTGTCGCGGGTATATGACACCTCGAAGTTCAAGGTCTTTTTCTTGTCAGCCGTCACACGGATGATGATGGCATTATCGGCCTGCGAGGCAAAGACCGTACGCTCATACTTCACCCCATCCACCTCATAGGTCGTGGTGTTCAGCGCATCGGCCAGACTCAGCTCACGACGATAGTTAGTTGGTGCAGCCTGCCCCTGAAAATCGAATACCAGCTTCAGTCCCCCCATGGGCAGGTATTTCTGCCCGTGAGGCCCTTTAAAGAAAGTACGCTCTATCACGTTATGCGCCTCTTTCTCCTTACCTTCGAAAATCAGCTTGCGCACCTCCTGAAGCCTGTTCTTCGCCGCAGGACTGTTGTTGTTGTGCGGCGAGCCACTCCAGAAGGTCTCTTCGTTCAACTGTATCTGCTCTACATCAGTACCGCCAAAGACCATGGCGCCTAAGTGAGAATTACCCACAGGCAGGGCCTCGAGCCAGTGACTGGCAGGCTTGCTATACCACAACTTATGTTGCTGAGCACTCGCTACGATTGCAAGACAAAATGCAATCAAAATGGTTACTAATCGTTTCATTCTGTTACTATAGGTTTGTTTTTGGGCACAAAGATACAAATAAGTAAGTAGAATACCAAATATTATTTCACTTTTTATATTTTAAAGAAAAACCCTGGGACAAGAAACGCTTTTCTTGGGTCCCAGGGAAGGAAAAACTACTAACTACTAATATAACTAAAACAATTTTAACCGATTCTTCTTTTATCTGGGTGCAAAGTTAGTGCAATTTTGCGAAAGTCACTTATTGTTATGTTACAATTACTTTCTTATTTGTTTCAACCTTATAAAAACTGCACTTTTTTAGCACTTTTTCCTATTTAAAGAGGCTCTGTGCCATCTTTTCCAGGCAACGGCGCCAGGTCAGGAACTCGTGTGCTGTGCCCTCAGAAACCAGACCTTCGGCTTTGAATCCGGCAGCCTTCAGTGCCTCAACGCTCTTGTTGATACCCTCTGGGTTCTCCTTGTCGCCACATCCTTCGAAGATATACTTCACAGCCTTGGGGTCCTTGATCTCCTCGGGCATATAGGTACCGCCACTCAGCAGTCCCCAGTAACCGAACATCTCAGGACGGCGCAGAGTGATGAGCTTAGTTTCCATACCACCCATCGACAATCCGGCCATAGCACGATTCCACTTGTCGGCCTTGGTCAGGAAATTCTTATCGATAGTAGGAATCAGCTCGTCGATGAGCACCTTCTCAAACTCCTCTGCAGTAAACTTACCGATGGTACCGAACTTAAAGTCGTTGGTCAGTCCATAGGCCATTACCACGATGAATGGCTTGATTTTACCGTCGGCAATCAGGTTATCCATGATGAGTCCTGCCTTACCCTGTACAGGCCAGCTGGTTTCGTTCTCACCCCAACCATGTTGCAGATACAGAACTGGATAACGCTCCTGTGTCATCTTACCATTCTTACCTTTTACCAACTTGCCGTAACCGTAAGGCAGATAAACATTGGCAGTCTGCATCTTACCTGTGCTCTCGCTCCAGAAGGTTACCTGCTGGATGTTACCATGGTTGATATCCTTGCGATAAGCATAGAAGTCCTGATCCTTGGCAGGAATCTCGATACCACTCTCCCAACGGCAAGAACCGAAGTAATTGTGTGTGCCGGGATCGTTAAACACGCCACCATCGATAGTCAAGTGATAGTAGTGGAATCCAGGATCCATCGGACCCTCAGTAGTACCGGTCCAAACACCATCCTTATCCTTGCGCAGTACGGTACCGCCACGGCCACCAAGACCCAGGCTGACGATGACCGACTTGGCATCGGGAGCCACCACACGGAAACGGGCATACCCCTCTGAGTTCACCATAGGATACTGCTGTCCAGGCTGATTCATGGGGTTGGGCACGAAGTCCTCTTTGGGCTTGCGGTTATCCATAGCGGCATCAAAGTCGCGGATAATCTGCAGCGAGCGCTTAGCCTTGAAGTTCTCGTCGAAAGGCAGTGGGTGGTTGTTCACACCCAGCCAAGAATCCTTATCACTCAGGTTCCAGAAGGTCACGTTCTTAATCACATCCTTGTGCTTGCGGAAGATCTTGAACAAACGGGCATACTGATCCTCCTGCAGTGTCTGCATATAAGCTGGCTGTGGTTTAGCCTCGCCACGCGAGAACATCAGCTGACCACCGCTCTCAGTATTGGTACGCAGATCCAACTCTGTAATATGGATAGTGTTTACAATCTCGCTGAAACGGTTGATAGCCTTTTCCAGCTGCTCCTCATCAGGGAAGTAGATATTGTAGTGGCCCTGCATGCCGATACCATCAATGGGCACACCAGCCTCCTTCATCTTCTTCACCATATTATATATACGCTCACGCTTGCCATTGTCGATGGTGCTGTAGTCATTGTAAATCAGCACACCTGTTGGGTCGGCCTCGCGTGCAAACTCAAAAGCCTTAGCAATAAACTCGTCGCCACACAGCTTAAAGTGACGGCTCTGACGATAAGGACTGGCTGGAACCATCTTGCCATCAACAAACTCGAATGGACGACCATCATCGGCCATAGCCTCATTAACTACGTCCCAAGCATAAACCACATCCTTATAGCGGTTAACCACGGTGTGGATATGCTCGCGCAGGCGCTGGTAGAATACCTCTTTCTTGACGGGCTTACCCTTCTTGTCGGTAAACATCCAGTCGGCAAACTGTGAGTGCCAGCACAGACAGTGACCACGCATCTTGATACCGTTTTCACGACAGAAGTTGGCGATGCTGTCGGCTAAGCCAAAGTTCCATACACCCTCTTTGGGATGAATCTCGCCTGGCTTCCAAGCATTCTCGGCAGTCACGCTATTGAACTGCTTTTTGACAATGGCAGTCTGAGCAGGATCCGAGATGTTGAACTTGTTTACAGCCACACCGATAGTGAAATAGCCTTTATAGGCATCTTTCAGTCCGGGACCCTCGCTGTAATCCACGGGACGTCCCCACTGTGCCGATGCTGTCAGGCTACCGGCGATAAGCGATAACGCTAAGAATAGTTTTTTCATATTTGCTAATTCGTTTTCTGTTATTAATTATCGGCTGCAAAGTTACGACATTTTCCCTTACCACCCTATTTCAAGTGTATCACATACTTTATTATCTGTATCATATCTCCGCATCAAGCCGTCATGACCAAAGAAAAAGGTCTGTGAATATTTGGTGGATTGGAAAATAGTTCGTACTTTTGCAGATACGATTATTTACCTATCAATTATTAATCAACAATCAAAATGAAACAAAAAGTTTTTTTAGCAATTGCATCTATGATGCTTTTAGCTGTATCCTTCGTATCTTGTAGCAAGAGTGAACATGAGAACAAAGAAGAAGTAAAAGACTGGCGTCTGATTTCCATTCAGTACAGCAACTCATCCGGCAATAGCCATCAGGATGCCTTAAGTTACGACGCTGCCGGGAAAATAGTCAAGTGGGAGCAATATCAGAATGGCAATTGCTACACAAATAACTATTCTTATGCAAACAACAAGATAACCATAGATATCGGAACCTTCCAATACGAATGTACGCTTAATAACGGGCGTATAAGTCGACAAGAAAGAATGACTCGTGAGCCCGATATTAAAGACTACGAATATGATGCCAAAGGTTACCTATCAAGAAACTATCCTCTCTCGGTGGAATGCGAATGGAATAACGAGCTTCTAACGAAAATGGCATGGGGGGCTATATCTGAATACACCTATACCAATATCCCCAACAACATTCCTTTTATCATAACCCATAGCGATGCGATTCTGGAGTGGCAAGGCTATTATGGAAAAAGAACGAAATACCTGCCATCGAAAGAAACACGATACACTTATTACAGTTCTGCAGGAGGAAGTCCTACATCAGAAAAACCACTGGTATGCTATGAGTATGTCGACTACGAATACACGGTGTCTGAGGGATTGGTAAAGGAAGTGAAATGCACAACGCACACCACCAATGACTTAGGCGGACTCACCAAAATAGGCGTTTATACCGACAACTGGAAATTCGAATACGAGCCCATCCGTTAGCATCATTCCAAGGAATGGGGTCGGAGAAAATGATCAGATTCTCCGTCCTATGACTCTCCGACCCCGTGGCTCTTAGAGAAAAAATTGACACATTATTGATCGTTTTTTGGATATCGTAGGGGTGACTGAAAAACTGCGAGTTAATTCAAACGATAAAACGAGCTGGCTCATTTTATCAATCGAATTAACTCAGCATAAAAATCGACCTAATTTACTTAAGTCAGCAACTTTAATAAAAAGTTTTTACAACCGTTATGAATAAAAGGCCAAAGCCTTCAAACAGTACTTGTTTCTTCTCCAGCACATCACCTCCACGATTGTTGTGAATCGCATGCCGTCCATGTGGCGGACGCCATAGTCGTACCAGTCGAGACCATGTATGCGGTCAAGTTCCTTGCCGTTGTACTTGTAGCGCTGGGTGTCTCCGCTGGCGCTTTCAAGAAATGGGGTCGGAGAAAGCGATTACCTTCTCCGGCCCCTTCATAGTTTCTCACTTATAGAGGAGGGGACTATTTCTTGAACAGATGGGGGATGAACTCGTGGAGGCCGCGGCGCCAGGTGAGCCATTCGTGGGCGGTGCCCTTCGACTCGTTGGCTTCGACCTTTACACCTAACTCACGGAGCTGCTTGACGATGTCGGCACTCTTGATGAAGTCCTGCTCGCCCCAGTTCATATACATGTAATGGATCTGCTTGTTGAAGGTATCGGCATTGGCAAACACACCATCGTAGGCGGTCTTCACGTCGAGACCGAAGATAGCACCACTGAAAGTACCGAGCCAAGCGAACTTGTCGAGGTTGGTGAGCACCACGTCGAACGTCTGGTGACCACCCCACGACAGACCTGCCATGGCACGGTTCTCACGATCGCTCTTGGTACGGAAGGTCTTGTCGATATAAGGAATCAGATCGTTCAACAAGACGGGATAGAAGGAGGCACCATACTGCGAACGGCCCTGCTCGTTAGAGGCGCCACTGGCAAAGTTGAACGGAGCCTTGACATCGCCACTCTCCATGACCACAATCATCGGCACAGCCTCGCCCTTGGCAATGGCGTTGTCCATGATATGCTGCATGTGGCCCTGCTTGCTCCAACCGGTCTCGTCCTCGCCCATGCCATGCTGCAGGTAGAGCACAGGATAGCGTTTCTTGGCATTGGCCTTGAGCTCGTATTCGGCTGGGGTATAGACCATGGCATGACGCCACGTCTGCTGTTCGTTGCTATAATAATAGATGCTGCGCACCTGACCAGCGGGCACACCTTGCTGTGGACGGTAGTAGTCGCCCTCGGCAGCCTCTGGAATCTCGATACCACCTGCCTCGCGGTTACAACCGAAGAAGGTCTCGGTAGCAGGATCGATGAAGCGCACACCATTGATCTCCATGAAATAATAATGGAAACCGACAGGCAGTGGATCGGTCACCGCCATGAAGTTACCCTTACCGTCGGACTGCATATCGTATTTCTTATTGCAGATATCCACAATCACCTTGCGGGCCTCGGGGGCAGCAATGCTGAAGTAGGCACGGCCCTGCTTATCGACCTTGGGGAACTCATTGCCGGGCACAGTGGTCTCGGCGATGAAAGCATCGGCAGGCACCTCGATACGCTTGAGCATCTCAATATGCGGACGCTTGGGTTCGAAACCTAAGTTACGGGCTACAGCCTCGCCATAACGACAGCCCAACTCACGATAGCCGGCAGCATCGAAATGCAGACGGTCGGGACCATTGGTACAATCGTCGGAAGAGATGACCTGTGAGGTGTGGAGCGTCAGAGGCAGCTCGTCGATCTGCTTCTTACAGCCGATGCAGACACCCTTGCCGCCAGCCTGTACGATATTGCCGGCATAGAGGGGCACATCCTCGGGCTTGAGCTGCAGGTCGCCACAGAGGTTGTCGTACACCTGCTTCACCATACCAGCCCACTTAGGATCGCCGGTATTGGTCTCGCCCTGGTGCATCAGGATACCCTTGATGACGCCATCCTTCTGAGCCTTCTTGGCCAGAGTAACCAGGCGCTCGTAGGGGTTGTTGTCATAAGCTGCCAGCATGCCCTTCATCCAGTTGGGGGCTGTCTTGACATAGCTTTTGATGCTATCGGGCAGGAAGCCTTTGATGTCGATACCACCGATAGCGACATGGATGACACCAATCTTGATGTTCTCGGGCAGCGATGCCACGAGAGTACGACCGAACCAGTCGGCAGGTGTCAATCCGGTGTTTGGACGGCAGAGCGGAGCCGAAGCCTCGCACCACTCGCCCATCTTACGCCCTTTGTCGGGGAAATCGACAGCAGGCATCAGGAGGAAGCGGGGACCCGGACTGGCCAGATCCTGAGCCTCAGGACGGGCTGCACCTTCCATGTTCGACTGTCCGAAACAGAGGAAGATGTAGAAGTTCTCATCGACGGGCTTCACCTGTTCGGCGACAGCCTTCTTTTTGGGGGCGGCTTTTCGTTTCTGAGCCGACATGCTGGCAGGGAGCACCAACAGTGCAGAGGCCAGCAGGATGGTTTTGATTGTTGATTGTAACATAATACTTATGTGTTGATAAGGAGTTATTTCAAGATTTTCCTGCCGCCCACGACATAGATGCCGCGTGGCAGAGCGTCCCACTGCTGACGGGTACCTACCTTGACACCCTGCAGGGTATAGACGGTCTCGTTATCGACAGCTCGCTCAACGGTCTGGATGCCAGTGGTGTTACTACCTGCCTTCAGGAAGTCGAAATAGGCGGGAGTATCAAACTTAGCCGATGATGCATCGTGCAGATACTTACCTGTGTACATATTCTTCAGCGTAAAGCCTTGACCTGCTACATATTTGATTTCCCAGACAGCGCCATCAGCTGCGTCCTGACCATACTGTTCATTCAGTCCGAGAATGAAACTGCAGTCGCCATAAATAGAGTAGCCGTTCAGATAACCCGGACTACCATAAACACTATACTCACTGCCACTCAATGTCAGCAAGCGAAGCAGGTAGCAGCCACTACGACCGGAAATAGCCTCAGCCTTGAACATATAGCCATTGATAGACTTACCATTAACCACCTGAGTGGCAAGATCGCAACCCAGATTCTGCATCGTAGAACCATAGATCATCTTCACCGTCTCCTTATTCATGATGGCAAACGGCTGGGCAGTGATATCCGACAGACTGCTCAGACTGGTGAAATCACCCAGGTCGAGACCAGTAACCGTGACGGCAAACGACTTTTTCCACTCGGTGCCCTTGATATCGGTATAAGAGACGTTGAGCTGCGTCTCGCCACTGGCGAGTGCACAGAGCTGACCGTTCTTCACCGCAGCTACCGCAGGGTTATCGACCGTATAGGTTGCCACGCCCGAGATTTCCTTGGTATGTCCGTCGGCATAGAGTAACTGCAGCGACATCGGTATCTTGTCGCCAAGCATCAGGTCGAACGACTCTTGATCGGCCTTCAACGCCTGAACGGTATAGAAGTCGCCCGTCTCTGCCTCTTCGTCGTCATGAGGCCTGTTCATCTGATAATAGTCGGCATACCAGTCGAAGCAAGCCTTACCGCAGGCCTCTGGATTACCATCGAACGCAGGTGTTACTAACCCATAATTATAGAGAGCATCGAGATCCATGAAATCATGGGGATGCGTGAGGGTCATCGAGATATTGCCGAAATGATCCAGCACAGCCTTGAAAGCCTTACCCCATTTCGAGGTAGAGCCCGTGGCCCAGGTGCCCAGATTCTTATAGACGATATCGCCGAACTCATTACGTTTGATGCTGCCATCGCCATTGGTATCAGGCTCTTTCGGCTCCTTGATAGGACTCCAGTCCACCTCGCTGATCAATATCGGATTGGTATCTACAACGGGTACGGCATCATGGAAACTGGCAATCTTCTGATCAGGATCCGGATTATCGTCGCTACTGTTATACCAACCGGGATAGTCGTGCACGGCATAACCGATATTCTCGCCCTCGATAGGATGCTCTGCATAGCTACGGTAGTTTGACTGGTAGCCAGAGCCTGGAACCCAGATGATACCCGTAAAGCCATTCTCACGGATCTTGTCAACCACCGGCTGGAAGTAGTCGTGCAACGCCTTCGTATCGTCCTGATTGTTGGCGTTCCTGATATTCACAGGCTCATTAGCCAGCTCCAGACTGATCTGTCCGGGATGATCTTTCACAAACTGCTGACTCGAAACGATATCCCAAACCGTTATCAGATACTGCTGATAGTAGTCGCCTACCTTCAGATTGTGAGGACACACGCCGGGAGGGCGCATCACTACAAACAGACCATGATTCATGGCCTTGTCGGCCAGCTTCAGATATAAAGAGGTTAAGTACGTACGCAGACGGGTAGGATTGAATTTCGTGATATCGGCCTCGCCAGTCACACCTTGGGCCTGACCGTCAGAACCGGGATAAACATAAGAACTATTGGGGTCATTGGTCCAGGCTGGGTCCAGATGCAAGCGGAAGATATTGCATTTGGCCTCTTCCATGCCAGCGAACAGCGTTTCAAAATATGGCAGGCATCTCGTTGCGCCAGTAGCGTTATAATTGGTAGGATTCTCCGTCCAGGGCGATCCCCAGCGCCAACCATTAAAATACATGTTGGGCGTGTCCATCACACCGTGGAGCACCACTTGGTTACCATGTTTGTCAACAAGCCATTTTCCTTCAGTGTGGAGCGAGGGCAATGGCTTGACTCCCAGAGCTCCTGCGCCAAGTGCGCACAGAATTGTAATTAGAGTAAATATACGTCTCATGAATGTTTCAGTTTATCAGGGTGCAAAATTACACACTTTCCACCAAACAGCCTTTTTCGCAAGTTACATTTACTTTTGATGACGTATCATACCAACCCTACATACACTTTTTTACCTTGTTTTTGAGTTTATTTAAAATTCTTTTGTATCTTTGCATCCAGAAACATCAATTTCTTGAAACCGAATATGAGACAGACAAAACATTGGATATTCCTGACAATGATCATCGCACTGCTACTGACAGCCTGCGGAGAGGAACAACAGAAAGGTCAGATCAGCGAGGCCGACAAGTTGATTGAAGCCACCCAGAAGACCAGAAAATACACAGAACTGCTGCAAGTGGTTGACAGTCTGGAGACCATCGGCAGCATCACCTCCACCAAAGCATGCTACTGGCGAGGCTATGCCTACGACAAGATGAAACACCAGCGTCTGGCAGAGTACTACTGGAAGGCATCGCTCAACGCGGCTGCCGAATCGACCGATCCCGACGAGATGACCTACTACGCCAGATCGGCAAGCCGACTGGCCAACATGCTCTCCGTGAGAGGTAACTACGAGGAAGGTCTGAACATCAGCATACCGGTTGTGCAGAAACTGGAATCGCTGGATTGCGACAGCACCAGCGACTATCTGAATATCCTGATCTATATAGGCTGTTGCCAGGAAGGCTTAGGCACCAACGAAGGCAATGCCGAAGGATTCAACAAAGCCTACCAGCGACACATGGAGAATATTGAGACCTACCACAACGACCTGGTCTATAAAGACGGTATCACCGGTCTGATCAATATCACCTATAACTATATCTACGCCAAGAAATGGCAGGAGGCACTGAACTGGATCACCCGTTTCGGACAGGTGCTGAGCGAATACGAGCAGCGCCTCGACGCCGATGCCGACTATATCGACCGTCAGCTGGCCCGCTATGATATCTACCAGGCCATCGCCCTCGAAGGATTAGGCCGTAGCGAAGAAGCTGCCAAGGCTTATGAGAAGTTCCTGACCACTCAGTTCAGCAACACTCCGAAAGGCCGCATCGATGCCAACGACTATCTGACGGCTGCCCACCGGTGGGACGAGGCTGCCGAGAACTACAGCAGTCTGAATGCCATGATGGGCGAGACACCCCAGAACTACTCACTCGAGAATATCGAGAGTCTGGTGCTGAAGAAATACCGCACCAACCTGTTGGCAGGTCGGCGCGACTCAGCCATCCAGGTAGCCATGGATATCAGCAACGCCTTAGGACAGGCCATCACCAAGTCGAAGAACATCGAGAAAGAGGAGTTGGCGGTGATTGTGGATAACGTGGAGAAGATGACTGAGCAGGAGGCCCAGAAAAACCGCAAATACCAAACACTGATTGTCATCGGCTTTGTATGTCTGATACTCTGTATGACCGCGTTTATGGTAGTCCGTCACCGTAAAGCCAAACAGATGGAAGCCCAATACGAGGATCTGCGATACGACTACGACCGCTTGGAGGCCGACACCATCGTGAAAGAGCGCGAGGACTCGGAACTGCGCATCGGCCAGAATATCCAGCAGGTGATGCCACCCTGCCTGATGCCCAAGCACAAGCACTTCGATATGTGGAGCGCCGTCAAGCTCGGACAGATACAGGGCGGTGGCGTGATGGACTTCTGTCTGCGCAACGGCAAGCTGTTCTTCTGCGTTGGTGAGGCAACCGTTGAGGGCGTAAAGGCCTCACTACTCACCACGCTGGTCAAAGCCCAGTTCCGCACGGCTGCTGCCTTCGAGCCCAGACCCGAGAAAATTATGATGGCCATCAACAACGCACTGGCCAAGAACGAAGAACAAGGTGTTGGCGTACGCCTGTTTGTGGGTGTGCTCGACATCAATAACGGCATCCTCTACTTCTGTAACGCCAACCACAGCGCGCCGCTGTTGGTGAGCAACGAGCTGCACCATCTGCCGGTGGAGCAGAACGTGCCCATTGGCGAGCGCCCCAACTGGGAGTTCGAGGCGCAGGAGACCACACTGTTACCAGGTACGATGCTCTTCCTCAATACCGATGGACTCATCAAAGTGAAGAATGCAGAACACCGCGTCTTCAACGAGAAACGCATGCTGGGCTCTGCCCTGCAGGCCATGAAACTGGATCCACGCCCCAAACCTTTCATCGACAATATGCTTGATGCCGTACAGCACTTTGCCGGCGATTATGAGCAGCGCGACGACATGTCGCTGCTGGCCATCCGGTATAAGGGCGGCGCGAAACTGGAACAGAAGGCTGGCGAAGAGCCCGAGCCAGAGACGGAGGTTGAACCCGAGGTACAGCCCGTGGTTGAGCCACAGCAGCCAGAGCCTGAGGTGTTTGAAGCCCCACAGCCCATAGAGGAACCTAAGGTGTACGACGAGCCCGAGTTCTACGACGAACCCGAGATAACCATTGAAGATGCGGAGGCTACTGAAATCTTGTAGCCACCCGCTCCTGGCCGTTCAGCTTCCTGGCCGTTTGATAACTGTCGTAGTCAACCGGCTTGGAAGTAAAGTCAGGGATATTAAACGAGTATAACATATTCTGATAGAACTGCTTCGGATCACGCTGAGGCAGCAGGAACGGTTTGGTAGCCTTACCCGTCGTATCGATCGATGCCAGGTAGATCTGGGTATAGAGCCCATTCTCCCGACGGCTGGTGAACAAGAACCAACCACTGTTCACGCTCCAGTTATGCCAGCTCTCCGCCCTGTCACTGTTCACCTCTGTCATCGGCCGCGACACGCCCGTCTGCAAATCGAGCAGCCATAAGTCGGCCTCGGGATGCCATATCGTAAAGTAGCCATAATCCGTCTGGGTGTACATCAGGTAACGCCCATCGTACGAAGGACGGGGCCACGACACACTCTTACCCGTGGCATCGGCACTGACCAGCGTATCCACCTGAGTGCCTAAGGTACCAGTCTGCGCATCGAAGCTAATACGGCACAGACTATATTTCTCCTGATCATAATCGGTAGGATAGACCTGACGTTTGGCAGTGGTGAAATAGAGCCACTTGCCATCGGGCGAGAAGGCAGGCGTGTTCTCCGCCCAGTATTTCTTCATGATGATGGTATCGCCCAGCATAGTATGCGTCTCGGTATCATAGACAAACACATCCGACGCGGCATCATAGACCTCAATACGCTTGTTCTTCATATTGGTATGGAACATCTGCGAGGTCTTATTGGTTGAGAACGCACAATAGCGGCCGCCCGGGTGCCAATAGGGATAAACCATCGAGCCACCCAACGAATCGTTCTTGGCTTTGAGTAGTTCGATACGCTCCTTACCCACCACCGTAGCACCATGGCTGCCACGCACATGGAACACAAACTGATCAGGATTGGTACGGTTGGCGGTATGACAGTTCAGGCACTGGTCGGGCGTCTGGGTATTCACTATCAGCGGCTCCTCATCGAAGTTGCTCAGGTTGCGCTGATAGAGTCCCATCCGGCTGTACATCTCATAGCTGGGCGGAATACGGCGATAGGTGATACCCCAGGCTTCTAATGCCTGCTCACTGACGGTCATGGTAAACGGCTGATAGCCAGTCCACTGGCCATCCTTCAGCGCACAGACAGTAAACGTCAGCGTCCCACCCTTATTCTGCGCCAACAGCTGGTGCCACGCATCGATATCAAAGTCGGCCACATCGCCATTGGCATGCAGACGGCCTCCTTTCGAGCCTGTCACCTCCACGTCGATAGTCTCCACAGCATCGTCGGCCATCACAAAGTTCAGCGGCGCAATGTCCGTAGGAATCGTCACCCCCACATAGTCGGGATAGATATCAGGCATCTGGTTCACCTGCTTCACATCGGTTGGCAGACTGCTACAAGCTGCCAGACCGATAGCCAGCAACCAACATCCGACAGCCAACAGCTTCTTAATAGAAGAACATATCATTTCCATGCTCATAAATCTCTTTTAAACGGTGATAATACGGATGATGATCCAGCTGTTGCGGTTGCTCCGCCAGCACTCTCATCCTGCTCGCCCATCCCCGGTAGAAGGTGGTCTGTTCGAGAATGGCGATATACTTCAGTGCCACATCCGTCTGACCGGTGATCAGGTTGGTCTCAACCAGTCGGTGGAGCGCTCTTGCACTCTTATTATGATTAGGTATAGCTTCCATAGCCTCGAACGCCGCACGCTGGGCGATGTTCACCATCCCGACATGCATACACACCTCGCTCATCATGAAGGCCGAGGAGATACTACTGAGCGCCTTGGTAGAGAACTCGAAATGGCTGAGCATCTCCTGCTGGTCAATCTGCTGCAGCTGAAACATCGACAGCCCCACCGCATCGCGGATAGCCAACGACTCCGAGCCCTGCTCATGATAGCGGTTCACCACAGCCGACCAGCGCTGCTCACGCACCAGCATGTCGTACGTCATATCCTCGTAGGTGCCGAATTTCGTATCGTCGAGATAATAATCCACGCCTCGCGCCACCTGCTTCAGCGGATAAGGCACCACCCTGGCACTGCCCAGCACGCAAGCCACCAACCAGATGACCAATGCCATGGCGGGCACGATGTTACACCTCTTATATAATATAGGAATCAGCGTGAGCACGATGGCGGGACCGATCAGCCAATAGCCCACCGGCATCAGCACGGTGAGCACAGCCAACTGCGCCTTGCGGTTGAGCAACTGCACACCCACCGCCAGCGCCAATGCTAAAAGAACCGCTACAGTTAACGTCATCGGGAAACGGATATCCGTCCACAGATAAGTCAGCACCAACGACGGCACCAGACTCAACAGAGACAGATACCTATGCTTGGGCGAGCCTATCAACAGGAAGGAGAGCCAGGTGATGACGACAAACAACGCGCCATACCAAATGGCACCCGCCAGCGGGTTCAGGAAGAACTGCACCATCATCTCACCTAAGTACTGCGCCAGTCCACCGGGCACGGCAAGCCGTTCCATCAGATAGTCGGTATTCCACAGAAACAGCTGCGCCTGTTCGCGCGCCAAGAGTAAGAACGGCAGTCTGAGCAGGAAATAGCCTGATACCGCTATCCCCAGCACCGCCACGAGCAGCCATAGCCCGTTATGCTGTATATACGTCTTTGCCTTCATCATTTAGGTTAGAAAAAGATGCTGCAAAGTTACAATTTTATTCCAACATCACCAAAGAATTTACAAAAAAAGATGCCGCATCATCACGATGCAGCATCTCCGAAAATACCAAAACAATGTGTCTAATACTAACTACTATAACTAACTTATAAAATTTAGTCAATTAATTAAATTACTCATTGGTACCTGTGTAACCCTCATTCTGTACACAATCAGGATTCATCAGAATCTCATTTTCTGGAATTGGCATGAACATCTTATTCATATCGAAGTCGAAGTTACGTGCAGTACGCCATTCCTGAATAACAGAATTTCCTGATTCAGGCAAATTGTTCTTTGGATATACAGTATTTACATGATCCTCCAGGAAGCCTGACTTGTGCATGTCTGAACGCAGATAAGGCTCAGCAGAGAACTCCTTACGACGCTCAATGTTAACAGCAACTTTCCAAACTTCAGAGCTATAGCCGTACTCATTCTTGATCTTTGTATAGTACTCCTTAGCGTCAGGTACATTCACAGTCTCTGTATTGAATGGGAATGGATAACCGGCAAGGTCTACTGCATCGCCATGACCCTGGTCGCCATAGAAGTTAGCAATCTTCTGGTGATAAGCAATGTACTTAGACAGGTCCTTACCAACCTCAGTGTTACCGAAAGCACGCTCACGAATCTGTTTTACCAAAGCCCAACCTTCAGCCTCCTTACCAAGGCGGAAACAGCACTCAGCCTGATCAAGCAGAACGTTTGCATAACGCTTGAAGTAGATGTGATCTGGCAACCAGAGCATACCTGTAGACCAGTCGCAACCACGGCCGTTACGCCAGTGCTTAGTAGACCATACTGTAGGAGCTGGGTCTGTAGGAGTCCAGTGGAAACCACACCAGCCTACGAACTCCTGGTTGAATGGGTTGAATCCAATTGGGTGTGTTGGATCGTAGATTCCACATCCAGCCTCTTTATCAGCTTTGTAGTTGTTGTAGTATTTCTCGTAAGCATTATCAGAATATACATAATATGCTACATCACCATCTTCAGCCTTCTTTTTACCTACAATTTCACCATTTTTCTGCTTGAACAATGTATATGGCTTCACCTTAGGCTGACCCTTTTCGTCCAAATCATCAGGATCTGTCCACTTAATAGTATCACCCTTTTCATCATAGTATATATTAGAATAACCACGAATATACTTAATATTTGAATCGAGCCATTTCTGAGTTGGCTTTACACGCTGCTCCCATGTTGGGTGATCCTTGCGCATCTCGAATGGAACAGTAGCTGTAACCATTGAACCATCACGGCGCTTGTCATAAGCATTGCCATAAACGGGATCGTCAATGTAGTTCTCGAAAGAGTCATAGAGCTCCCAAGACATCTGGTAGGTACCCCATGCACCATTTGATGTAGGACCAAAGTAGAAACCAGTCCAACCATGTGCGCCGGCATGCTTTGAATTATCCCATGAACCATATTCATCACCACAGTTCAACAGGATCTGCCAGATACACTCCTTAGGCCATGCCTCGTCAGCGTCATACAGCGTGGTGAATGATGGATTCAACTCATACTCTCCACTCTTGATAATCTGCTGGAAAGCGTCGTATGCCATCTGGTAGCACTCCTGAGCAGTCTCAGGCACAGTGTAGGCTTTCCACATATAGGCGTCGCCGAGGAATGCAAGCGCCATACCCTTGGTACAACGGCCATACTGTCCCTGGAATGGTTTCCAATCAAGCAGTTCTGCTGCTTCTTTGAAATCCTTAATCACGAAGTCCCACATTTCAGTGAAAGACTCAGCTTTTGGCTTGGTAGGAGTATTAATATAGTTCTCACCTGTAATCAACAGGGGCACACGGCCGAATGTGTTAGCCAGACCAAAGAACTGGAATCCGCGGAGTGCCTTAGCCTCACCCTCGAGGTGGCGCTTTACGTCGTCAGAAACATTCTCTGAAGCCTCAAGACCTGCCAGGAAGTCGTTACAGCGTGAAGCACAAGTATATGACTGGGTCCAGAAGGTTTTAAGCTGTGCCTGTGAAGCAGTCCATTTCTGAACCATGAAGTCCTTATCCCAACCAGAAGCCTGAGAGTCCATTGTAGGATGACAGCCATTGAAGATCCAGTATTTATAGGGGTCGTCATTCGTACGGGGCAGGAGCTGGTCGTAACAACCGGTCATACCCTTGATAGCGTTTTCGTCATTTTCGAACATCGCATCTCCCTCAAGCAACGAATAGTGCGTTACATTGAGGAACTCATCGTTGTTACAGGATGTAAGGCCTAAGCCCATAGTACTGCACAACGCTGCACCTAAAATATAATATTTTGTTTTCATATTTATATTCTTATTTTTAATTATCAATTTTCAATTGTCTATTATCAATTGTTTAGAAGGTTACATTTATACCACATGAATAAGTGCGAGGCATTGGATAACGACCAGTGTCAAGACCTGTGTAGAGTACACTTCCCTGACCGCACTCAGGATCGCCGTACTTGTTGTAGCCAGAGATGCAGCATACATTCTGAACTGCGAGGTAAATACGAGCGTTCTGGATGAGCAGCTTGCTTGAAATGCTCTTTGGAATTGTATAACCTACCTGGATATTAGAAATCTTCAGGAAATCACCATTCTTAACCCATGCATCGCTGGCGCGCATGTTGTAGTTCTCGTCAAGGATTGAGAGACGAGCCTCACTTCCGTTAGGATTGCTTTCAGACCAAGCATTAGCAGCAGCCGAAGCAAGAATGTTTGGAGAAGTACCATCGTCAGAACAGAACATATTGGTCAGACGCATAGCTGAGTAAGAGTAGATCTTCTGACCGAATACACCGTGCATCTGCATTGTGAAGTCAAAATCCTTATAGTTAGCACCAAGTGTCAAACCATAGTTCAAAGATGGGAATCCGTTACCGAGAATGTCCATATCGCTCTCGTTGAGAACACCGTCATTATTGAGGTCCTTGAACAGATAGTCACCCATCTTAGCTGTCTGACCCTGAGCCTTAGCCTTATCCAGCATAGCCTGGTCCTTGATGATGCCTTCTACGCGATAGCCATAGAATGAACCTACAGCCTCACCCTCCTTACAGATAGAGTGGTTGCCCCAGTGATAACCGTCGGCAGCACCTACTGCACCAGTGTTAGAACCGTCACCAGTACCCTGACCAGATGAATCTGAGTTGGTGTTGTAGATAGGATCACCCATCTTATTTACCTTGTTGGTCAGTGTAGAACCTGTCAGAGTTGCATTGATAGAGAAGTCCTTGTTGATGCGCTTGTTGAAACCAACCATGAACTCGAGACCCTTGTTCTCAATCTCACCGTAGTTGGTGTAGATGTTAGCATAACCAGATGATGGACGGATGTTACGCCAAAGCAGAAGGTCCTTAGATTTACGAATGAAGTAGTCTACACCGATAACGAGCTGGCTGTTGAAGAATGCGGCATCGATACCAAAGTTGAGCTGCTCGTTGGTCTCCCACTTCAGGTTGGTGTCCTTAAGAATATTATAATAACCAGTTGTAACCGTAGGTGTACCAGTACCCAGACCAAGAGGATCAGTTGCTTTATAGTAAATATAACGACCGTCAACATTCAGACCAATTACAGACATATCTGTGGCACCACCTGAGTTACCAGTCTGACCCCAACCGAAGCGGAGCTTCAAGTTGTTGATCCAGTTGATATCCTTCATGAATGCCTCCTCAGAGATACGCCAACCGGCAGCTACTGATGGGAAGGTACCCCAACGGTTACCAGAACCGAAGTTTGAAGAACCGTCACGACGAATGGTAGCGGTCAACAGATAACGGTCCATCAGGCTGTAAGATGCACGTGCGAAGTAAGAGATCATGCGACTCTCCAGGTTCAGACCACCACTTGCGTTACGCTTAGTGGGCTGAGTTGTCAGACCAAGGTCACGGTTGTCTTTAGAATCATAGCCAACTGATGATCCGCCTACCCACTGACCATACCAGCGAGAAACCTCGTTACCAAGCATTACGGTTACATTGTGGATATCGTTGCTCCAGTTGTAGGTCAGAGTGTTCTGAATGCGGAGCGTCTGGCTTTCGTTGTTGCCAAGATCGAAACGATAGTCATTGTTCTCAGAAGGATTATAGTAAGCATCGCCTTTTCCCTGTGTAACGTCAATACGTTCACCGTTTACATAGTTCACACGCTGGATACCACCATAGAAGTTCTCGTTTGAACCAGCATAGTAGTCGTATGCAAGAAGAGTCTTCCAAGAAAGGCCATCGATTGGAGTGATGGTCAAGTAAGCTGTTGAAAGTGTGCGGTTGCTGCGGTTGCGACCGTGCAGATCCATCTGCTTGGCATACATATTACCAAGAGTTGTTCCCCAGAATCCATCATTGAAGTTCTTACCACCGGTAACATCACCAAAAGTTCCGTCAGGGTTAACTACATTTGGAGAAATGTATGTACCAGCAGGAACACCATCATAAGTAACAACAGTATTAGTAACGAAATCCATAGAAGGACATGCGAATGCGAAGTCGCGCAGAGAAGACAGGTTACCGAAGTTACCTACAGAAACGTTAGATCCATAGCTGTCAGTATGTGTCCAAGAAACGTCGGCACCGAAAGCAATATACTTGTTAACCTGAGAGTTAACGTTTGCACGTGCAGTAATACGCTGATACTGGGTGTTTACAACCAGACCGTCGTTACGCAGGAAACCGAGAGATGCGTTGTACTGGGTCTTTTCGTTACCGCCAGAAGTAGAAACATTGTAGTTCTGACGCAATGCTGAACGTGTCATAACATCCTGCCAGTCAGTATACTTACGCTTACCGTCATATTCTGCATTCCAAACAGGGTTCCACATGATGGCATTACCTGATCCATCCACCTGTCCGTCATTGATACGTGCCTGACGGAGGTTAGCGGCATACTGGTCGCCACTGCATACATCAAGCTTAGAGCTGAGAGTCTGGATACCGAAGTCGGCAGTAATATTAATATTAGAATGTCCCTTTGAACCATGCTTGGTGGTAATCATGATGACACCGTTAGCACCTGCAGAACCGTAGATAGCAGTTGCAGAAGCATCCTTCAGAACGTCGATAGACTCAATATCGCTTGGGCTTACAAAATCAGCATTGTCACCTACCTGAACTCCGTCTACTACGTAGAGAGGAGCAGCGCTACCGTTAATAGTGGCGACACCACGGATGCGGATCTGAGCCTTTGCACCAGGCTGACCATCCTGCATGGTAACGATTACACCAGGAGCAGCACCCTGCAGGGCCTGACTGACGTTGACAGGTGATTTCTTCATGACGTCTTCGGTGTTTACTGATACAACAGAACCGGTGATGTCGCTCTTCTTCATTGTACCGTAACCAACAACTACGATGTCGTTCAGCATCTGTGCGTCTTCTTTCAACACGATTGTAATGTTGGTTTTGCCCGCAACTTTTACAGTCTGTGGTACATAACCAACATAAGAGATGTTCAGGGTAGCATTTGAGGCTGCCTGAATTTGGAAATTACCATTAAAGTCAGTGATTGCACCATTTTGCGTACCCTGTACTTTTACAGTGGCACCAATGATTGGTTCACCAGCTTCATCATTCACCGTTCCCTTAACCAGACTCTGAGCCAGCGCTCCCAATGGGAACAAACAGAGCAGGAACAGTGCCATTAACGGCTTTTCGATTGATTTAAAATTCCACATAATTAATTTAATTAGTTAGATAATTGTAATATATGTTTGGCTGAATTTGTCATTCAAACCTAAAGTTTTAAGCTTGCAACGGCATTGGCGTTATTGGCCGCGTTTTCGGCTGCAAATATATATTAAAATTAACTTAAATACTTTATTTTATGTAACGCAGAGTTTATAAAATCAAAATAATGCCTTAAAATGTTACACGACACAAATTTTGTGTTACAAATTGCAAACAAACATTATTAAACGTTTAACAATAATTCTACTCATATTATTAAAAAATATGTAACTTTGCAACAGAAAGCATGACAATAATAAGTAATAAACCATCGCCAATGAAGAAAATTTGTATTTCAGTACTGATGTCTGTGCCTTTGCTGACCATGGCACAGAACCCAGTGATCCGCGACCAGTTCTCGGCCGACCCGACGGCTCGCGTGTTCAACAACAAGGTGTATCTCTATCCATCGCACGACATCCTGCCACCTGCCGACCAGCAGCGCAAGGACTGGTTCACCATGGAGGACTACCATGTATTCTCGTCGGAGAACCTGACCGACTGGACCGACCATGGTGTGATTGTTACCCAGAACAAAGTACCCTGGGTGAAACCTAACTCCTACTCGATGTGGGCACCCGACTGTATCTACAGAAACGGGAAGTACTACTTCTATTTCCCCTCAACACCTGCTAACGGCTTCGGTTTCGGCATCGGTGTAGCCATCGCCGACAGTCCTGAAGGACCATTCGTTCCAGAAGCAGAGCCCATCAAAGGCATCAGCGGCATCGACCCCTGTGTGCTCCAGGCATCTGACGGCAATGCCTATATCTTCTGGGGAGCAGGTCGTTGCGCCAAGCTCAAGCCCAACATGAAGGAACTCGCCGACGATACCCCCAAAGAAAAAGTGAAATGGGGCGACCGCGAATTCGAGATGTATGGCGTGGACTGCCTGAAAGGTCTGCCTAACCGTCAGGCGGAAGGTCCGTTTGCCTTTGAGTACAACGGCAACTACTACCTCACCTACCCTTACGTCAGAGAGAATACCGAAGTACTGGGCTATGCCATGAGCAAAAACCCGATGGGACCCTACGAATACAAAGGACTGATCATGGCCGAGCACGACAACGGCTGTTGGACCAACCACCACAGCATCGTCAACTACAAGGGCCAGTGGTATCTGTTCTATCACCGTAACCATTTCTCACCCCGCGACGACAAGCGCCGCTCGGTATGTATCGAGAAACTGAGCTTCAACCCCGATGGTACCATCCAGGAGGTGAAGCAGACCATGCGTGGTGTAGGCATCAACCAGGCCACAGAACGTATTGAGATCGACCGCTACAGCGCTGCCAGTCAGGATGTGACCACTCAGCTGATCGACACCGTGAACACTTTCCGCAGCTTCCAGGCCACCCTCCCTGCCAAAGGCAGCTGGTTGCGATACAACGATGTGGATCTCGCCTGTCTGACCGACGGCTATGTCCTCATCAATGCCAAAGCCGCCAATAACACCAAGTTCTATCTCCGTGAGAAGAATGCCAAAGGCAAGATCATCGCCAAATTCGACATGACCGTGAAGCCTGAGATGCCTGCCGGAACTCCCGCTATGTTCCGTCGCGACTTCAGTAACCAGTGGCTCACCCTCACAGCGCCATTGGAGTACACCCCCAAAGGTGTGACCGACCTGGTGATCACCGTTGAAGGCGATGCCGGCATCAGCGTGGACTGGGTACAGTTCAAGAACCGTCCTAAGTATTTCTCACGTGCTACTGCCACACCAGCAAAGCCCGATGAAGAAGGCTTCATCCGCCGTTGGCTGCTCTTAGAGCCTATCGACAAGCCCAACAGCGGCAATACAGTATTTACCGACTCTTATCTGCGTGAACATTTCAACATGCCCTATTTCAAAGGACAGCAGACTATCGTACCAAAGGATGGTCAGAAGGTGAAGGTATCCTTCAAACGCGAAGAGGTGCCCGCCGGCTTCGGCCGCAGCTTCGGCCAGTCTCAGGAGCCTGCTAAGCCCAAAATAGTCAACGTTAATCAGACGCTCACCTGGCACGCCCTCGACAGCGAGAACATGAACGTGAAGCTGTTCCGCTTTGCCGAGAAATGGGGCCAGCAGGTATATGGCGTGCTCTTCTGGGCAGTAACCATCATCGACTGCGACGAGGATATCGACAATGTCCGTCTGGCCGTAGGTTCCAACTCCGCCTCGATGTGGTGGCTGAACGGCGAAGAGGCCCTGCTGCTGAGTGGTGACCGTCGCATGGTGAAGGACGATGCCATGTCGCCACGTCTGAAGCTGAAGAAAGGTCGTAACATCCTGCGTGGTGCCATCATCAACGGCCCCGGCATGAGCGACTTCTGCGTCCGTTTCCTCGACGAGAAAGGTAACCCCGTTACCAACTACAAGGTAGTTAATAATTGAAAACTGACAATTGATAATTATGAAAAAACTTCATACAATACTGGCGACACTTGCTGTAACAGCAGCCGCTCATGCGCAGATTGGCGCTCCTTATATTCACGATCCCTCGACACTTGCTGAGTGTGATGGCAAATACTACACCTTCGGTACTGGCGGCGGTGGTCTCATCTCGGCCGACGGCTGGAGCTGGAACAGCGGTGCCGACCGCCCTGGTGGCGGCGCAGCGCCTGACGTTCTGAAGATTGGCGACCGCTACCTCTGTATCTATGGCGCCACGGGTGGTGGCTTAGGCGGCGGTCACGCTGGTCGTATCCTCACCATGTGGAACAAGACCCTCGACCCCAAGTCGCCCGACTTCAAATGGACAGAGGCTGTAGAGGTGTGTGCCTCTGACGGCATGGAGGATCAGGACGCCATCGACCCAGGACTCCTGTTAGACCCCACCACGGGGCGTCTGTGGATCAGCTACGGCACGTATTTCGGTACCATCCGACTGATAGAACTCGATCCCAAGACCGGTTTCCGTAAGAAAGGCAACAAAGAGAAGGACATTGCCATCGACTGCGAGGCATCCGACCTGATGTACCGCGATGGCTGGTACTATCTGCTGGGAACCCACGGCACCTGCTGCGACGGCGTGAACTCTACCTATAATATCGTGGTAGGTCGCTCACGCAGTGTTCAGGGCCCTTATCTCGACAATGTGGGCCGCGACATGTTGCATGGTGGCGGTAAGATGGTGATTGCTGCCGAGGAGCGTGCCTGCGGTGCCGGACACTTCGGCCGTTACATCATCGACGAAGGCGTAGAGGTGATGTCGTTCCACTGGGAGGCCGACTTCGAACGGAGCGGTCGCTCGGTATTGGCCGTACGTCCTCTCGTCTGGAAGAACGGCTGGCCTGTGGCTGGCGATAACTTCAAGGGCGGCACCTTCGAGATTGAGTCGGAGCGTCGCGGTTACGCCTTAGAGCTGACCGTTGATTTCGTCCGTATGCAGCAGGAGCGTCAGGGCTGGTTCAACCGTGAGCAGATGCAGCAGCCCGTAAAACCCATTGCCAACCAGACACTTGCCGAGGTCATCGGCACCTGGCCTCAGGGTAACATCCCTGCTCGTATCGGCGACTATATGCACCGTCCGCACCAGCGCTGGACCATCACACCGGTTGATGCTGCCGGCGGCTATCTGAGCAATCCTTACTTCAAGATCACCATCGAAGGTACAGAGCGTGCCCTCGCTGCTACTGCCGACAAGGAGGTGACCACAGTTCCCGCCTATACCGGCGCCGACGAGCAGCTCTGGCGTATCGAACAGCTCACCGACGGTACCTACCGTATCATGCCGAAGGCCATCCCTGGTCAGCCCGGTGTGAACACCGAGTTCTGCCTCTATTCAGCTGGTGACTCTACGCCGACATTAGCAAAGTATGATTTCACTTCCGACAACTCGAAGTGGAACTTCAAGAACCACTAAACAATAAAGCTCCCCTCCCGCATAAGGAGGGGAGCTTTCTATTCAAATATCATCCTTAGAATTCAAGTATCAGCGATTGACGCGCTTTCAGCTCCATATTCTTCGATACATCCACGTAACGATTAGTCAGGATATCCTTAGCCTTTGTTGCCTTACCGATGATCTCTGCATAACGTGCTACATCAAATGTAGCGGGCTTCGACGTGCCGTTCAGAATGGTCATAGCCGTCTTGCCCTTGTACTGACGGGCAATCACATAGACACCATTGAACGGGGTGAACTGAATCTGTCTGCCCTTGGTAATCACTTCATTACCCTGACGCCAGTGGAGCAGACGAGAGAGCCAGGTAAACATGGCCTGCTCGCTCTTGGAACGTCCTTCCTTGGTAAAGCAGTTATGTGTATCGCCGGGGAATCCACCGGGGAAGTCCTTACGCACATTGCCATCCGTTTTCTCCTTGGTACCATTCATCAGCACCTCGGTACCGTAATAGAGCTGGGGGATGCGGTTAACGGTGAGCAGCAAGGCTAAAGCCTGCTTCAGAGCCAGTGTATCCTTGCCATTACCCAGGAAACGGTCGGTATCATGGTTCTCAATGAAAGCCATTACACTCGAAGGGTTGGGATAGAGATAATCATAGACAAACGAGTTGTACAGGCGGTTAAAACCATTCCACCAGCCATCGGTCTCCTCGTACTTGGCCTGATTCAGCTTATCGAAGAACGAGAAATCCATCACGGTCTTCAGATAAGTATTGGTGAGCGGGTGCTGGGTGTTGGTAGATGGCGTGATCTTCGAATCCTTCTGCCAGGCAGCGGTATAAGCAGGCTCTGTGACCCAGGTCTCGCCTACTGTATTGAAGTTAGGATACTCTACATCGAGTTCTTTCAGCCACTGTGCCATCGCATCGGCATAGGCATAAGGATAGGTATCCATGCGGATGCCGTCGATACCCACAGTTTCAATCCACCAGATAGAATTCTGGATGAGGTAACGCATCAGGTGGGGATTATGCTGGTTGAGGTCGGGCATCGATGGGACGAACCATCCTTCTACCGTCTCCTTCAGATCGATCTCCGAAGCGTATGGATCGACCACAGGTGTCAGCTTATACGATGTCTGCAGGTAAGCACTCTTAGCGGGCTCAGAACCATCGGCATTAGCGGTAAAGCCAGTCATGGGGTCGCGACCGCTGTTTTTCTCTGTCAGCCACTCAGGTGTGTTCAACCAATCCTTGCTGGGCATATCCTTGGTCCAAGGATGTTCAAAACCGCTGTGGTTAAAGATCATATCCATCACAATCTTCAATCCCTTCTGGTGAGCCTCATCACAGAGACGCCTATAATCCTCATTGGAGCCGAAGCGTGGATCAACCTTATAATAATCGGTAGTGGCATAGCCATGATAGGTAGCGAAGCCGTTCTTTGAGTCGGGCGAATCGTTCTCGAGGACAGGTGTAAACCAAAGGGCTGTCACGCCCAACTCCTTGAAATAGTCGAGGTGTTCGCGGATACCATTCAGGTCGCCACCATGACGCAGACTGGGTTTGGTACGGTCTTCCACATAGTTACGCATGCCTTTGATCTGTGCCGGATGGTTAGCGCCCTGTGCAAAGCGGTCGGGCATCAGCATATAGAGCACATCGGCATTGGTGAAACCCATACGCTTGTCGCCGCTCATCTCGCGGGCCTTGAGCTGATACGGTACCTTCACCCCTTTCTTGCCCTTCACGGTGCCACCGGCAAAGGTCAGTGTCATCGTACCGGGTTGCGCATCACGCAGATTCATGTAAACCAACAGATAGTTAGGCGAATCAAGGCGAACTAAACTGTCGATCACCACACCGGGATAATCAGTGGTTACACTGGCAACATCGCGAATCCCCTGGCCATAGACCATCAACTGCACCTGCGGGTTCTTCATCCCTACATACCAGTCGGTGGGGTCGATACGGTCAATCACTTGTTTCTTTGCTGCACTCATTGATAATACATTTGCCATCAGGATGGCGGTTACTAATAAAATCCGTTTCATTTTTGTTCTTAGTTTATTCTCATGCTGCAAAGATAGGGATTTTTCTGATACGTTGTTCGCATCAGAAAAGAAATCCCGTAACCGATAGGGACAAACGATTGCACAACCCTACCCTTTGTACTCTGTAGGGGTGACACCAAACTGTTTCTTGAAGACAACGGAGAAATGACTCTGCGTACTGAATCCAGTCATATCGGCAATCTCGGCCACCGTATGCTTGCCGCTCTTCAACAACTCTGCCGCACGGTTCAGTTTGTAGGTACGGAAGAAACTGCTGGGCGTCTCGCCAGTCAGGCCCTTGATCTTATAATAGAGTTTGGTACGTGAGATATAGAGCAACTTGGTGATACGGGTGACATCGAGTTCCGAGTTCGACAGTTCCTCTTCCATCAGCTTATAAAGCTCTTCCATGAAGTGCTTATCCTGTTCCGACAGTACATTATCCACACCCTCCTCCTCGGTGGTAGTGGCTTTAGAAAGCAACTTGCGCACACGGTCGCGGTTCTTCAACTGCGACTGGATGAGCGCAGAGAGCACAGCTGGTTCGAAGGGTTTGGTGACGTAAGCATCGGCACCTACATTCAGACCTTCAACCTGATTCTCTGCGGTGACCTTCGCTGTCACTAAGATAACAGGGATATGACTCAACTGGATGTCCTGTTTGATCTCCTGACAAAGCTGATAGCCATCCTTACCAGGCATCGCCACATCGCTCAGCACGATATTCGGCTCTTCCGCCCGCATCTCCTCAAGCGCCGTATCGGCATCGAGACAGGTCACCAGGCGATAGTCGTGCGAGAACAGCATCCGCATATAGTTGATAATCTCCGTATCATCGTCGACAACGAGGATGGTCGGGCGGTCATCGTCATTCTGCTGACAATCGACAGTTGACAATGGATTATTCTTGGCAGAGCCAAGCGGCATAGCCGAGCAGCCAGTTGACAACTGGGCACCGACAGCCAGTGCAGTATCGCCTTCCAGCGGACGGCGCTCTGCCTCGGTATAGGCAGGCTCATTCATCGGATAAATCAAGGTAAACACAGCTCCTTCGGCGCCTTGACGGTTATCAGCAGTCAGGGTGCCATGGTGCAGTTCTGCCAACCGGCGCGAATAATAGAGTCCGATACCAGTACCATAGTTAACGATAGCCTTCGTCTGGTTATCCAACTGATAGAAGCGCTTGAAGATATTCTCCTTGTGCTCCTCGGGGATACCCTTACCTGTGTCGGCAATGGTTATCTTCACCTGGGCGTCAACCACATCCAGCTGCACATCTATCCTACCACCACGTGGGGTAAACTTCAAGGCGTTCGACAACAGATTACTTACAATCTTCTCCAGTTTATCGCCATCGGTCCATGCCATCAGCTGGTCTTCCATACCAAAACGATTCAACTGCAAGCCCTTCTCCTTGGCATTAAACTCGAAGGAATCGCAGATATTGTTCAGCAGTTTCACCACGTCTATCTGTTCTACAGTCAGGCGCAGGGTATCGTTCTCCAGCTTATTAAAGTCCATCAGCTGGTTCACCAGTTTGAACATACGTTGGATGCTGCGCTGGGCAATGCACAGCAAGTTGCGCTCCTCGTCTCCGACTCTGTCGCTCTTAGCCAACTGCGCCACAGGTCCGGCAATCATCGTCAACGGCGTACGGAACTCATGGGCGATATTCGCAAAGAAGCTCATGTTCATCTGATTGGTACGCAGTTCCTGTTCCTTCTCCATCTCTGCCTTTCGGGCAGCACGACGGGCAGCCACCACTCTACGGGCACTCTGATAGAGATAGAGTGCTATCAGCGCACCTATCACCGCATAGATCAGCCAAGCCCACCACGACAGCATGGGGGCAGGATCTACAATCACCGCTATCTGACGCACATCACTGGCATCCTGGTCGCTGGCACTATCGGAAGTGCGCACCCGGAAGGTGTAATGTCCTGCCGGCAGATTGGCATAGCTGGCGGTATGGGTACTACCTGCGTCAATCCAGTCGCTATCAAATCCTTCAAGCTTATAATAATAATGTACGCGTTCGTATTCGCCGAAGTCGAGGGCCGTATAGGAGATACTGAAACTGTTCTCACTATGCTTCAGACGAATCTCCTTACAACAGTCCAGCATGGTTTCGATAGGGCCTCCAGCTGCAGGACGCACCAGTTGATTGTGAATCTTCAGATGACTGAACAGGAGCGGTATCTTCCGGAGCGTGTCGATATCGGCTGGATTGAACATCGTCACACCATCGGAACCGCCAAACACCAGACTGCCGTTGGGCAGCTGACATGAAGCACGGTCGCAGAACTCGTCGCCAGCCAGTCCGTCGGCCTTATAGAGCGACGTGATGGTGCCCGTCTTGGTATCTAAACGGTTCAGGCCCTTCATGGTACTGATCCACAGATTACCCTGCCGGTCCTCCTCAATCGCAGCCACATCCGAGCACGAAAGACCCGCAATACGGTTCATCTCATTGGTACGGGGATTATAGCGTAGCAAGCCATTGCTGACAGTACCTATCCATACATTGCCCTGCTTATCCTGATGCATGTCCGTGGGGATAAAGACACTACGACGGATACAACGCTGCATGCCGGCGATGTCCTGCTGACTCAGCTTGCCGGTCTTGGGGTCCATCTTCATAATCTGCTGATAGAATGCTGAGATCAGCATGGTGCCATCGTTCAGTTTCAGCAACGAGGGGATAAAGGTAAAATCGACATTGAAAGCCTGTTTGGCCTCAGGCTCACTGGCACCGGGATGGAAGCCGAAGAGATAAGTGGTGCTGGAAGCAGCCCATACGGTACCATCGTCGGTCTGTTCAAAGTCCATCGTCATCGGCACTTGCCATTGTCCAAGAATATTCAGTCTATCGCCATCATACCGGCATTTCATCACGATGTTACTGGTCGACAGCCACAACAGTCCATCACGATCACAGAAGATGTGGGTGATGGCATTCTTACGCTCACCAGCAGGCAGTCCGGCTATCTCTATCTGCTCAGCCTTCTGGGTGGTAGCATGATAGACGAAGACGCCTTTCAGCAAGGTGGAGATCCAGAGGTTCGCCTGTTTGTCGATAGCCACAGCGAATACCGAGGAATTCTCAAGGACACGGTTCAGATAGTTGTCGCTACCACCGAACTTCTCTTTATAGTAATAATCGGCAAACAAGCCCTTATCGTAGGTTCCCATCCAGATATTCTTGCGTGAATCCTGGAATATCTGAGTCACATAAGCATCGGGAGCAGGCACCGTAAAGCCCGCATCGTTCTGTCCACGGAGAGTATGGGTCAGCAGGTTCAGCTCAAAGAGACCGTTGCGTGAGGTACTGAGCAGGATGCTGTTGTTATCCAACAGACAGGCAGCCTGTAGCACGCTGCTGTGCGCCGTCAGTCTGTCCATCATGTCCTGCGGCAGAGGTACCGACTGACGTGATTTGGTATCGTAGAGTGCCAAGGAGCCATTGCCTGAGCACAGGAACAGTCCATTCGACAGCAGGTCGAAGTAATAGAATCCATTATTGGGCGAGCCCTTGACCTCGTGTTTCTGCTTAAAAGTCTCACCACTGAACACCAGCAGATTGCCGGGCCCTGCCAACAGAATATCGTCGGCAGCGTCGATAAAGCAGTCGCCCCATGACTGGTTGGTCATCGCTCGCTGGATATGCGACAGGAAGATATGATGCTGTTCATCGTACATCAGCAGCTCTGTACCATTATAGACGAACACCCGCCCTTTCGAGTCCATCAGCAACTTTCGGGCATTACGATTGCCCGTCTGCATTAGCACTGGCTCAAAGGTATCCTGCCGGGTATAACGGCAGACACCGTTCACCGTAGCCACCCACAGGCGCCCCTGCTTATCGCAGAGCAGACCCTGCACATTATTATCAGGCAGACCCAGAGAATCGAAAGTACAGAAATACTGATGATACTCATGGCCGTCGTAACGGTTCAGACCTCTGAAGGTGCCTATCCACAATTGTCCGGCAGCATCTTCTGCAAGACACTGCACACGGGTATTCGACAGTTCCTGAGCCACCACCAGGTCGTGCTCTTCGTCCTTATCAAGATGAGTACCAGTTACACCCTGTCGTTCACAAGACAACATCATGACGATACAAAGCACACTGGTAAAGATTGATAAAATAGGTTTCATTTTAGTCATTATTTGTGGTAATCTGATGCAAAGATAAGTAAAATCTTCCATATATCATGGCGTTTAGGTGGTTATTTTGAACGAATCAAACAACTTTTAAACAAATTGGACAACAGCTACAGCGATTTGAACAAGCGGGAAAAACGAAAAACAGAATAAAAAAACATCATTTAAGAATTCACTATATCTTTGCAGCCGAAATTTAGAACCAAAGTATATTTCTAACAATTAACTCAAAACAATTACAATCTCAATGAAAAAGAGCAGTATTTTATTGATGTTGATGGCATTATTTATGTCTGTGACATCTTTCGCCCAAGGACTTAAGGGCACTGTGATCGACGAAAACGGAGAACCAGTCATCGGTGCTACCGTTGCCGAAAAGAGTCATCCAAAGAACGCAACCATCACCGATTTCGATGGTAACTTCGTAGTCAACGTCAAGCCCGGTCAGGTAATCACCGTCACCTACATCGGCTACGAGACATTCGAAGGAGTTGCCAAGAACGGCATGACCATCCGTATGAAACCCGACAACAAGGTTCTCGACGAAGTTGTTGTCGTAGGTTACGGCGTACAGAAGAAAAGTTCTGTAACAGGTGCCATCTCACAGGTAAAACCTGAGGATATGGAGAACCGCACCATTGCCAACGCACAACAGGCTTTGCAGGGTAAGACCTCTGGTGTGCAGATTATCCAGTCGAGTGCAGCCCCTGGTTCTTCACCAACCATACGCGTACGCGGTTATTCCTCTAATTCAAGCTCAGAACCACTGTTCGTTGTCGATGGTGTGCGTCTGGGTGATATCAGCGGTATCGACCCAAGCACCATCGCATCAATGGAAATCCTGAAGGATGCTGCCTCTGCCGCTATCTACGGTGCCGAGGCTGGTAACGGTGTAGTACTTATCACCACTAAGAAAGGTAAGCCCGGACAGGGAAAGATCTCTTACGATTTCATGTTTACCGACGAGAGTCTGGCTCGCATCCCAAAGATGCTGAACTCTGAGCAGTATATCCAGTACATGGACGAAGGTAACATCTTTACAAAAGATTACCTGCTTAAGAACTGGGACGGTGTGACCAATACAGCCTGGACCGATGTTGCTTTCAATCACGGTCACATGCAGAAGCACGCCCTTTCATTCACTGGTGGTAACGAACGTGGCAACTACTACCTCTCGCTCGCATACCTTAATAATAATGGTATTGTTAAGGGCGACGCTGATGTGTACAAACGCCTCACAGCTACCATTAACTCTGAATATAAGATTAAGGACTGGTTGAAGGTAGGAACCACCAACCAGATTGAGAAATACGATGTACGCTCTGTATCTTCAAACAACGAGTACGGATCACTGCTCACATCCATCCTGATGCTTGATCCTCTTACTCCCGACACCTACACCGCCGAGAACCTGCCTTACCAGATGGTAAACGCCCAGGCCAACGGCAAGCAGCTGCTGCAGGACGAGAACGGTAACTACTATGCCGTGTCGAAGTTCTATGCCGGCGAGCAGTATCACCCAATGATTATGCGTGACAACGGTCTGTCAAAGAATCAGGGATTCAATATCAACGGTTCTATCTATGGTGACTTCACACCTGCAAAGGGACTCACCATCACTTCTCGTTTCGGTTATCGCCTGGCTGGTACACGTAGCAGCAGCACCAGTCTGCCATTCTATGGCAACGGAGTACAGAGCCGCGATTTCCTCGACTTCAGCGCAGGTTCTTCTACCTCTATCTACTATCAGTGGGAGAACTTTGCAAACTATATGAAGACCTTTGGCGGACACACCGTTACAGCCATGGTTGGTATGTCGTTCCAGAAGTCAACAAGCAATAATGTAAATGGCTCACTGACTGCCAATGGCGAAGATGCCCTGAAGAAGAACGACCCACTGTTCTACTATCTGAACTATGCCAACGCATCGGCTACCAAGGGCGTAAGCGGTGAGACTAACGAGAGCACCAAATACTCATACTTCGGCCGTCTCTCTTACGACTTCATGGGCCGTTACCTGCTGCAGGCTTCGCTGCGTGCTGATGCTGCCGACCTGTCGAAGCTCTCTAAGAAAACCCGTTGGGGTTACTTCCCTGCTGTATCAGTAGGTTGGACTCTGAGCGAGGAGAAATTCTTTGCACCTCTCAAGAGCTGGTTCGACAGTCTGAAGTTCCGTGCCAGCTGGGGTCAGAATGGTAGTCTCTCTGCATTGGGCGGCTATAGCTACAGCACCGACATGGCACTGGGCGGACTCTATCCTTTCTCTTCAGGCATCAACTACACACAGGCCGCAGCCCCATCAACCATGGGTAACGACGATCTGAAGTGGGAGACCTCTGAGCAGCTGAACTTCGGTTTCGATGGCATTCTGCTGGGTGGTCGCATGACCTTCGGGGTCGACTACTTCATTAAGAAGACCAAGGACCTGCTGGTATGGGGTACCACACCTTCACTCATCATCGGCGGCAGCACTTCACCTATGAATGCCGGTAACGTAGAGAACAAGGGTTTCGAGTTTGAACTTGGCTGGCGCGACCACATCGGCGATTTCAACTACAGCATCCGTGGTAACCTCTCTACCCTGAGCAATAAGGTAACATACATCGATCCATCTATCACGCGTTTGAGCGGTAGCAACTTCCATACTTACACCATTACCTATTTCGAGAAGGGCTATCCTGTTTACTACTTCCGTGGCTATAAGTTTGCCGGTATCGACAGTGAAACCGGAAATCCTTTGTTCGAGGATCTGGATGACGACGGCAAAGTATCTGACGGCGACCTGACCTGCATTGGTGACGCCATCCCCGACTTCACCTATGGTATCACCCTCACAGCTGCCTATAAGGGCATCGACCTGACTGTATTCGGAACAGGTTCATACGGCAATCAGATTTTCAACTGTATCAACCGTCCTGACTACGCAGCTTCAAACCGTCTGAAAGAAGTGTTCTACGATAACCGTTGGACTGCTGAGAACAAGAACGGTACAGTGCCTCGCGCAGGTGCTAACGATATGGACAAGTACGCTTGCTCAAGCGCCATGGTTTACGATGGCAGCTTCTTCAAGATCAAGCAGATTCAGCTGGGATACACACTGCCCAAGAGCCTGATCAATAAGGTCTTCCTGAGCCACGCCCGTATCTATGCTTCACTCGACGACTTCTTCACCTTCTCAAAGTATCCAGGCTTCGATCCTGAGGCTGCTACCAACGCTACCTCGGGTATGGGTATCGACAAGGGCGGCTATCCTACCTCGAAGAAAGTTGTACTTGGTTTAAACATCGAATTCTAAAGAAAGGGTAAAAAAGTAAAAAGGTAAAAAAGTAAAAGAATACAATTATGAAAAAGAATCTATTATATATCGCCATGTTGGCCATTTCATCGCTCAGCTTCAGCAGCTGCGACAGCGAGCTCGACATTGCCAAGCACGGCAACCTGGGAAGCATGGAAGACTTCTACACCAACGACGAAAACACCATGCAGGCCACCTCTTCACTCTATCTGCAGATGCGCGGCCTTCACTACAACTGGTTTATGACCAAGAACTGTCTGTCGGACGATGTCTGGACTGGTGGCGGTTCTCGCGGCGACAATGCCGAAATGGAGAAACTCAACGAGTACACCTTCGGCACCGACCACGGCATGATCCAGAGTCTTTATTCGGGACTCTATGGCGTCATCTACAAAGCGAATCTGATTATCGACAAGGTACAGGGTGACACACCTATTATGAAGCGTGCCGTCAACGAGGCCAAGGTGTTCCGTGCATGGGCTTCGTTCGAGCTGGTAACGCTCTTTGGCACAGCACCTGTTGTAGACCATCTGCTGAAACCTGGCGAGTATCGCTTAGGCAACAGCGCCCCTGCTGATATGTGGGCACTCATCGAGAGTGATCTGAACGATGCCATCAACAGTGGTACCCTGCCCTCAAAGAGCGACGTGAACGATGCCGAGGGTGGTATCCGTATCACCAAAGAGACTGCTCAGGCATTCTTAGGCAAGGCTTATCTCTTTGAAGGTAAGAACAGTGAGGCTGCTGCCATGCTCGACAATGTGATTAACTCTGGCAAATATGCCCTCTATCAGGGTGAGTACGATGCTCAGTTCCATGCTGCAGCCAACAACAACTGCGAATCGGTATTCGAACTGCAGAAGCGTAATGATAGCGAGCAGATGTGGAACCAGTTCGACATGGGTCTGCTGATGCAGGGTTGGCGTACCGACAAGGTGAACTACAGCGGTCAGGCTGCAGCGGTGATTGCTCAGGGAACTTATGGCTTTATGAACCCACGCAAGTCGCTCTACGATGCCTTCGTGGCATGGGAGGGTGCCAATGGCTACCGTCTCAACAAGACCATGATGACCTATGACCAGCTGAAAGCCTTTGGCGTTACTATCCAGACAGGTGCCTTGGTATATGGTTGCGAGGGATACTTTATGTGGAAAAACCAATCGTTGAAGGAAGACTGCGTTGTTGACCAGTCGTTCTTCCAGGGTGTTCAGTTCACCAACCTGAAGATTATGCGCTATGCTGAGGTTCTGCTGTTGGCTGCCGAGGCTCATCTGCAGGCTGGCAACACCAGCAAGGCACTCGATTATATCAATCAGATCCGTACTCGCGCCAAGGAGACTCCTCTGACAAGCGTTTCACTGGATGATATCAAAACCGAGAAGCGTCTGGAGCTCTGCAATGAGAGCGTACGCTTCCAGGATCTGGTTCGCTGGGGCGATGCAGAGACAGCACTTGGTCAGCAGGGTAAGGAAGTGCCCGCCTTCGGCACCGAGGGTACACAGTGGCCTTACAATAACCAGAACTACGGTTTCAAGAGCAAGCACAAGCTTCTACCTATCCCTCTGAAGGAGATTGAACTCAATCCTAACATGACTCAGAATGCAGAATGGTAATAAAGAGAATTAAGAGTTAAGAATTAAGAATTACGAGTAATTATGAAAAAGTTTAGATATATCATAATGTTGCTGGCCGTTATCGGCTTCACAGCTTGCGACAGCGACTCTATCGAAGATCTGCAGGGCGAATTCAACAACATCACCTTCTGCACCTTCAATAACGGCAGCGTACAGCCTACCACCAAATTGGGCAAGGGCGTAAAAGCGCTGAACACACAGTTTACCGATGCCGAAGGCAACACTCTGTCGCTCAGCTTCGGTAGCAAGGAGTGGATTCTGGGCGAGGGCTCATTCTCACCAGTAACCACAGTTAGCAATGCCGGCACATACGCAGGATCCATCAATGGCGCTGCTATCAACGAGGGTAACATAGACGTCAGCTTTGTTGACGGAACCTACTTCATCAGCGGACTGGTTAAGACCGCCGACGGTAAGCAGTATAAGCCATACTACAAGGGCGAACTGACCTTCATCGTAGGCGAGGACGATCCAGAGCCAAGCGGCTACACCATGAGCATCGTGGAGAGTGCTGTCAGCGTATTCGACTGGACTACCTTTACCCAGACCGATTATCCCGATGTAACCAAGTACACCATCACCGTATTAGATCCTAACGGTCAGCAGGTGGCTATGTTCGATGCCATCAATGGCAATGGCAAGCAGGCTGCTGCACTGGCTGGCACCTACACCATCGTTAGCGATGCCCACGACGCCATGCAGATTAGCGCTGGTTACTCACTGCCTGACTACGGTATGGCTGGCGGTTCAAGCTATGTAGACGCAGCTGGCAAGACACAGTATCTCACTGGTGGTACCGTTGAGATTACCACAGCCCAGAGCGGCGAGGGCGAAACCCTATACACATTCAAGGGCACAAGCCTCGAAACCATCGATGCCGCCGGCACTACCGGTAGCGGTGCATTTAATTTGATGTTTATCTCTTTAGCTGAATAACAGATATGAAAAAACTAATGCTTATTGCTGCCCTCTGCCTGTCAGGCATGGCAGCACAAGCTCAGCAGAATCTGAGCTGGGGGCAGGGCCCACAGGTGGCCTCACCCGACGTACATGCCGACAACAGTGTAACATTCAACCTGATTGCCCCCGAGGCAAAGAAGGTGCAGATTACCGGCGACATGCTGCCTACTAAAAAGGTAGAGTTCGCAGGCAATACCTATGACGCTCCTGGTGTGGTAGATCTGGTTAAGAACGACAAGGGCGTGTGGAGCTATACTACAGAGCCTCTTAAGCCCGAGCTCTACACCTACAACATGATTGTTGATGGTGTAAAGATCATCGACCCACTGAATGTGTACAACATTCGCGACATCAACAACCTGTTCAGCGTACTGCTTATCGGTGGCAACCAGCGCACCGATCTGTACAAGGTTAACAAGGTGGCACACGGCACCGTAAGCAAGGTATGGTATGAGAGTCCTACAGTCGGACTTACACGTCGCCTCACAGTTTACACTCCTGCTGGCTACGAGACCAGCGGCAAGGAGTATCCTGTACTCTACCTGTTGCACGGTATCGGTGGCGATGAGAACGCCTGGAGTGAGCTGGGACGTGCTGCCCAGATTCTCGACAACCTGATTGCACAGGGCAAGGCAGAGCCTATGCTGGTAGTGATGACCAACGGCAATATCTCACAGGAGGCCTGCCCAGGAGAGACCAGCGAGGGCTTCAAGGTACCAACCATGATGCTGCCAAAGACCATGGAGGGTAGCTTCGAGACCGCCTTCCCCGATGTGGTGAAGTTTATCGAGAAGACCTACCGTGTGAAGAAGGATAAGGCACACCGCGCTATCGCCGGTCTGTCGATGGGTGGTTTCCACAGCCTGTTCATCTCTATCAACAATCCTGATATGTTCGGTTACGTAGGTCTGTTCTCTGCCGCTGTCGATCAGCAGCAGCCCAACGGTGGTTTCCCCAACATCTATGCCGACCGCAACAAGAAAATCGACAATCTGTTCAGCAAGAAGCCCAAGTTGTTTTGGATTGGTATCGGCAAGACCGACTTCCTGATCAAGAACAACAATGATCTGCGTGCCTATCTTGACAGCAAGAAGCACAAATACACCTATCTGGAGACCGATGGTGGTCACATCTGGCGCAACTGGCGTATCTATCTCTCAGAGTTTACTCCATTATTGTTTAAATAATCTATGAAGAAATCCGTATTATTTTTAGCAACAGCTGCATTGGTAGCTGGCTGCGCTACATCCGATAAGCAAGGGTCCAAGAACACCATCAATCAGGAAGAGGTGATGAGCAAGCTGACACTTGAAGACAAGGCCCACTTCGTCATCGGTACTGGTATGGCAGGCTTCTCGGGCAATGATGCCGTGATCGGAGCCACACGTAGTCTGGTGCCTGGTGCTGCTGGTACCACCTACCCTCTCGACTCATTAGGTATCCCAGCCGTGGTGCTGGCCGACGGTCCTGCTGGACTGCGTATCGACGCCAAGCGTGAGGGTGATTCTGCAACCTATTATTGCACCCACTTCCCTATCGGCACCCTGTTGGCCTCAACCTGGAACACTGAGCTCATCGAGCAGGTAGGTCAGGCCATCGGCGAAGAGGTGAAGGAATATGGTGCCGACGTGCTGTTGGCGCCTGCCCTCAACATCATGCGTAACCCGTTGTGCGGTCGTAACTTCGAGTACTACTCTGAGGATCCCGTTGTAGCAGGAAAGACCGCTGCTGCCTATATCACTGGTGTACAGAAGAACGATGTAGGTACCAGCATCAAGCACTTCGCTGCCAACAATCAGGAGACCAACCGCATGAACAACGATGCTCACATCTCTCAGCGTGCTCTGCGCGAAATCTATCTTAAGGGCTTCGAGATTGCCATCAAGGAGAGTCAGCCCTGGACAGTGATGACCTCTTATAACTATATCAATGGTGTTTATACCTCTGAGAGCAAGAACCTGGTAACCACTATCCTGCGCGATGAGTGGGGCTACGAGGGAACTGTGATGACCGACTGGTTTGGCGGTAAGGACGGTGCCAAGCAGATGTGGGCCGGCAATGACATGCTGCAGCCAGGTAAGGCCGAGCAGTTCGATAGTATCGTAGCTGGCGTGAAGAGCGGTAAGCTGGCCGAGGCCGACCTCGACCGCAGCGTGAAGCGTATTCTGAACCTGGTAGAGAAGAGTCCTCGTTTCCAGGGTTACAAATACAGCAACAAGCCCGACCTGGAAGCACACGCTGCCGTGACCCGTCAGAGTGCTGCCGAAGGTATGGTGCTGATGAAGAACAACCAGACCCTGCCTTTTGCCAAGAGCATCAAGAATGTCGCCCTGTATGGCAACACTTCTTACGATTTCATCGCTGGTGGTACCGGTTCGGGTAACGTGAACCACGCTTATGTGGTATCGCTGCTCGACGGTCTGAAGAACGGTGGTTACGTAGTTTCTGATGAACTGAAGAACGCCTACGCCACCTACGCTGCCGAGTGCAAGGCGAAGGTAGAAGCCGAGATTGAGGCTGCCGCCAAGAAGGATCCGAAGAATGCCATGCTGCTGCGCTTCATGCCACGTCCACTGCCCGCCGAGAAGCAGTTCAGTGCCGACGAGCTGGCCCAGCAGGCTGCAGCTTCTGATATCGCCGTCATCACACTGGGTCGTATCTCCGGTGAGTTCATGGACCGCAAGGCCGCCGACTTCAACCTGAGCGACTCTGAGCGCCAGCTGTTACAGCAGGTTTGCGAGGTTTACCATAAGGCCGGCAAGCAGGTTGTTGTACTGCTCAACATCGGTGGTGTCATTGAGACTGCCAGCTGGAAGGAACTGCCCGATGCCATCCTCTGCGCTTGGCAGGCTGGTCAGGAAGGCGGTAACAGCGTGGTCGACGTACTCAGCGGCAAGCAGTCGCCAAGTGGTAAGTTCACCATGACCTGGCCTGTTAAGTTCACCGATGCCTACAGCTCGAAGAACTTCCCCATCGATCAGGATCCTAAGATCGACATGATGAACCAGGGTCAGAAAGGCAACGTGAAGAATGTTGACTACACCGACTACGAGGAGGATATCTACGTAGGCTACCGTTACTTCGACTCGTTCGATGTACCCGTCAGCTATCCATTCGGTTTCGGTCTGAGCTACACCACATTCGAGTATAGCAATATCAAGATTGTGGAGAAGGGCGATGCTTTCGAGATCAGCGTCAAGGTTAAGAACACCGGTAAGCTGGAAGGTAAGGAGGTTGTAGAGCTCTACATCTCTGCTCCCGACAACAAGGCTGCCAACAAGCCTGTGAAGGAGTTGAAGGCCTATGCCAAGACCAAGCTGTTGGCTCCTGATGAGAGCGAGACCGTCACCATGACCGTGAAGGCCGCCGACCTTGCCTCGTTCGACGAAGCCGCCTCAGCCTGGGTAGTAGCCGCTGGCGAATACCAGTTCCTGGTTGGTGCCTCATCGCAGGACATCAAGTCAGTGCTGAAAGCCAACGTCAAGGGTCAGCAGACCAAGGTGAACAATGTGATGAAGCCCCAGACTCAGATGAACCTTCTGAAGCGATAATCCTAAATCAAGTTCTATATCTCTGCCGCCGATGCACATCCCATAGATGTCATCGGCGGTTCTATCGTATAACACCGGTCCATTTTCCGATAATGATCCTCTAAAAACGAAAAACACCCCTAAAGAAACGAATTTCACCCCCTTTTATATCAGAAAAACACCTTATCTTTGCATCATCGAAACCTATCATATCGATTCCACATTATTATTAACAACTAAAATCATTAGCAAATGGACAAACATCTACGATTGTCATTGTTTCTTGCTCTTACCGTGTCAGTAGCCTCTCCACAATGGGTGATGGCAGGTAATGGAATGACGAAAACTACTCAACAAAACGGCACCGTGAAAGGACGTGTGCTGGACGGTAATGGTGAGCCGATTATCGGTGCATCGGTTCAGGTAAAAGGAAATGAATCTACTGGTACCATTAGTAATATGGACGGTAGTTTCTCTATCAGTGGTGTTACATCTGGTACACTGATCATCAGCTACGTAGGATTCGAGACCAAAACGGTAGCCTTTACCAGTGGTCAGAATCTAACAGTTACATTAAAAGAAGATTCACAAGCTCTCAGTGAGGTGGTGGTTGTGGGATACGGTACCCAGAAGAAAGCCAACCTGACTGGTTCTGTCGCTTCGGTTAATTTCAATGATGTCGCCAACATTCCAGTGGCCAACACCTCAACCATGCTGCAAGGTCGTCTGCCTGGTGTTGTTCTGCAGACCAACGGTGCCCAGGCCGGTCATGATGATCCGGAAATCCGTGTACGTGGTGTTGGAACCTTGGGAAGTGGATCGAAAAACAACCCGATGGTGTTGATTGATGGTATTGAGAGCAGTATCTCGCAGATGTCAGCTCTTGCCGCCGAGGATATCGAGAGTGTATCGGTACTGAAAGATGCCGCATCGGCAGCCATCTATGGTGTGCGTGCTGCCAATGGTGTGATTCTGGTTACTACCAAACGTGGTGCCGACATGCGTCCTACAGTAACCTACTCGGGCAGCATCGCCCTGCAGGAGGCAACCGTACTACCCGACTTCGTTAACAGCTATGAGTGGGCCAAAATGTATAATGAGTGTCAGCCCGCCAAGGCATATACCGATGAAATGCTGCAAAAATTGAAGGACGGCAGTGATCCTGACCACTTTGCAAACACACAGTGGGCCAAGGAAATGTATCGTACAGCCGCTATGCATCAGCATCACCTGTCGGTAAGCGGTGGTGGTAAGGATATGCACTACATGCTGTCGGCACAGTATATGGATCAGGATGGTATCTTGAAGAATACCGCCAATCGCCGTTACAATTTCCGTTCGAATATCGATGCCAAGCTTGGACTGGTAAAGCTCGGATTGAATCTTTCTGGTAGCAAACAGGATATCAAGGAGCCAGTAAAAGGCTTAGGTGGCGACGGTTTGCTCCGTACGCTCACCTGGTACACCCGTCCTACCGTACCGGTTCGCTACTCAAACGGCGAATATGGCTGTGTAGATGGTAATAATGCCATCGGTGCATCAGTATTCAAGAATCCTATTTATGACCTTAACAACGGCTATAAAAAGAATGAGCACTACCGTTTCGACGGACAGATCTTTGGTGAGATTGACCTCTACAAAGGATTGAAATTCCGTACCAGTCTCAGTTACAAGTATTACAATAACAACACGACCAGTTATGATCCCCGATCAGCAGCGAAGGTCAATGCAGAGGGTACCATCCTGGCACCTGCCGGTACACAAAACACTTTGACCGATTATCAGTGGATTGAGACCAGTCTGACAAATGAGAACATACTGACTTATACCCAGAAGTTTGGTGAACACCAAATCAATGTGCTGCTGGGTCATTCTATCCAGTCGAGTCGTTGGGACACGAACACCGCTTCGCGTCAGGGATTCCCCACAGATAATATTTATGAACTGGATGGTGGTTCACAAAACGACCATGTGAGTGGTTCGGCTGAGGAAACTCGTCTGCAGTCATTCTTCGGACGCGTGAACTATAATTATGGCGATCGCTATCTGGCAGAATTCAATGTTCGTCGTGACGGCTCTTCACGTCTGCCAAGCAGCAACCGCTACGCTACCTTCCCCTCTTTCTCGGCAGCATGGATCATCTCGAACGAGTCGTTTATGCAGGATCTCAAATGGCTCTCATCATTGAAGATTCGCGGAAGCTGGGGTAAACTGGGTAATCAGGAGATTGGTAACTATGCCTACTCTGAGACCTTGTCGGCTCAGGGCAGTTACTATCTCGGTGACCAGAAATATATTGGTATGAAGACCTCAAAGATTGCCAATGAGAAGATCAAGTGGGAGACCACAACAGTCACCGACTTCGGTTTTGATGCCTCGTTCCTACAAGGACGTGTATCTTTGACCTTCGACTGGTACAATAAAGTCACCAACGACATCCTGTTGCAGTTGCCTATGCCAGGCATCTTCCTCGGTTCGTTAAGCGCACCTTATCAGAATGCCGGCAAGGTCCGTAACCGTGGTTGGGAGCTCTCAGCCAACTATCAGGACCGCAAAGGCGACTGGCAGTGGCAGGCAGGCTTCAATCTGGCCGCTGTTAGCAATAAGATCATCGACATGAACGGTCAGGAGAGCATCAGCGGCTCTACCATCAACCGTGAGGGCGAAGCCATCGGCAGCTACTATGCCTTGAAGGCCATTGGCATCTATCGCACCGAGGCCGATCTGCAGCGTAAGAATTCGGCTGGTGTCGTGATCAAGCAGAATGGTCAGGCACCTGTACTTGGCGACATCATGTACGAGGACCTGAATGATGATGGCAACATTACCGATGACGACCGTCAGATTATCGGTAATCCCTTCCCCAAACTGCAATATGCATTCACACTTGGTGCCAGCTATAAGAACTTCGACCTGACCACATTCTGGCAGGGTATCGCCGGTCTGTACCGTTTCAACTGGGATGAGACAACTATCTCAAATGGTGGTAACAAGACATCGCGCTGGCTCGACCGTTATTCACCTGATAATGTCAACGGTTCAATGCCACGTATGGGCGGAGAATTTAACAATACCTACAGCTCATTCTGGCTGACCAAGGGCGACTATCTGCGCCTGAAGAGTCTCGAACTGGGCTACACTTTCAAGGCTAATCCTCTGCTGGCCAAAGCTGGTATCCAGAGCTTACGTCTCTATCTTGCCGGCAGCAACCTGCTCACCTTCACCTCGCTCGATGATTACGATCCTGAAAAGACGGGCAGCGATACCCGTAACGACGTTCATCCTAACGTAAGAGCTTATTCATTTGGTATCAATGTTAAATTCTAACACGCAACAGATTATGAAAAAGAATATATTCATTGCGCTCTGCGCAATCATTGGTTTGAGTGCCTGTTCTGACAGCTGGCTGCAGAGAGACTCTCTTACAGAATCATCATCAGAGACATTCTGGAAGACCAGCGATGATGCCATGATGGCTCTCGTGGCATGCTACGATGGACTACAGAGCGAACAGCTCTATAATGGCAGTCCGTGGAATATGGGCCCCCTCAACTTCGACTGTATGACTGATAACGGTGGCCATTTCAACTGGAGTGGTTGGATGGAAGGTTATGATATAGCCAACGGCACCCAGAGTCCTTCATCGTGGGCTGTTGGTTCTTACTGGTCGGCTTGCTATGAGGTCATCAAGCGTTGTAACTCTCTCATTGCTAATATTGACCGTGTAGAGGTATCGGATGCAGAGCGTGCCCGTTACAAGGCTGAGGCGTTGACCCTGCGTGCACTCATCTACACCAATCTGACTATGACATATAATGATGTTCCTTATCTGACAGAACCTCTGACACTGGACAAGGCAGAGTGCCCTGCATCTAAGCGCGCAGATATCGTAGCTGGCGAGATGGCCAACCTGAAGGCTTGCGCTGAGGATCTGCCTCAGGTAGCCGACTTAGGACGTATCACAAAGGGTGCCTGCTATGCTATCCTGGGACGTCTTGCACTGTATAATGAGAAGTGGGACGAGGCTATCTCTGCTTATCGTGCCATGCAGTCACTCGGCTATTCCTTAGCGCCTGACTATGCTGCCCTCTTTACACCAGCAGGAGAGAAATCGCCCGAGATTGTCTTCTCTGTCCGCTTTGAAGGCCCTGGTGTCAGCGAAGGCTGTTCGTTCAACGCCCATTGGAACACCCCACTGGAGGCTATGAATGCCACCTTGAACCTGGCTGATGAGTATTACAAACTCGATGGAACCAAGGAGACATCGCAGGACTATGCCGCATGGGTAGATGGAAAACTGGATGTATGGCAACCCCATGCAGCCTACTGGGAAGGTCGTGACCCACGTCTGAAGGCTACGCTCTTTGTTCCAGGTATGTATTGGAACGGCACCGGTGGCGAGTCAGCCTGGTATGGTGGAGCTGCCGCATCGCTCTCAACCGTCTATGTCATGAAGTATTTCGACCCCGCCGATACCGGCAACTCCTGGGATAATGGTCAGGACTTCTATGTGGTACGCTATGCTGAGGTACTGCTGTCGTTGGCAGAGGCTCTGGTCCAGAAAGGCGGCTATCAGGAGAGTGAGGTGCTGGCATTGGTTGATCAGGTACGTCAGCGTGTTGGCATGCCAACAGTAGAAAGCGTTGAAGGCACAGGTCTGACCAAAGAGGCGCTGCTTGACATCATCAAACATGAGCGCCGCGTGGAGCTGGCATTTGAAGGCATGCGCCTGTTCGACCTTTATCGCTGGCATGAGCTGGAAGATGCTGTCAATGCGGTAGAGTATGAGCGTACACATTTCGGCATGGCCTACGAGAAACGCACCTATAACGGCGAGCGCGATTATGTATGGCCCATCCCAACGAGTGAGCTTGACAGTAACAAACAGCTGGAGCAGAACGCGCTCTGGAAATAAAGATGACCAAGATGTTTTTCAACACATTACTATACAGTTTGTTAATAAACACCTGCTTCTCGTGTGCAACGGGTACCTCAGACATGGGTGCTGAGGTACCCCCAGCACCCCCATCGCAAAAGAGCCACACCTACTATGTGGATGCTGCGACAGGTTCTGACCAGAACAAAGGCACTGCAGAGACAAGCGCCTGGAAGACCCTGGTACGTGCCAGTCAGCAGAAGCTGAATGCAGGCGACCGGTTGCTGTTGAAAAGAGGACAGACCTTTGAGGGTGAGCTGGAAATCACAGGTAAGGGCAGTGAGGATCAACGCATAGAGATAGGCAGTTATGGCACAGGAGATAAGCCCATCGTTAAGGGATACGAACAGTCTCATTATGCCATTCACATCCTGAACGCCGATTATCTCACGCTGAGCGGTCTCGAAATCGTGAATACCGGCAAGGAGCGTTTGGCAGGTCGAACGGGAGTGAAAGTGGCATGTACCAACTATGGCGTCTCGCATGATATCCGTATAACGGATCTATATATCCACGATGTCAACGGCTCCTTATCGAAAGATGCCGGTGGTGGGTCTGCTCTTCTCATTGAAAACGGCGGAAAGACCATTGCTTCGCGTTTCGATGGCTTGCTGATTGAGGGCTGTCGTATCAAGGACTGTGGCCGTAACGGTATGATCTGGAGTGGCTACTGGGAGCGTCAGGATTGGTTACCCAATACCCATGTGGTGGTTCGAGGCAATCTGATAGAAGGTGTACCTGGCGATGGCATTGTGCCGATAGGGTGTGACGGTTGTCTGATAGAATATAATGTGATGCGCGATTGTCCCGACATCCTCCCCGCCGATCAGGCTGCTGCCGGCATCTGGCCATGGAGCTGCGACAACACGGTTATCCAGTATAATGAGGTGAGTGGACACAAGGCTCCGTGGGATGCTCAGGGATTTGATTGCGACTATAATTGCCGTAACACGCTGATGCAGTATAACTACAGCCATGATAATTATGGCGGTATGATGCTGATATGCGACTCAGGTAACGAACGCAATTACAGTATTGGCAATCAGGGCAGCATCGTACGTTACAATATCAGCATTGGCGATGGTATCCGCCCTAAAGCCACACGTGACGGTATGTTTTCGCCTGCCATGCATCTCTGTGGTAAGCTGGAGCATACACTGGTAGAACGTAATATCATCCACCAGAACGCGAAAGCATCTGCCGATATCGATCATACGATGATCTGCAGTAACTCCTGGGACGGCTATCCCGATGGCACCACCTATCAAGAGAATATATTCTACTCGGCAGAGTCAAGTAAGATTGAAATGACTAAGAGCACTGGCAGCATCTTTAAGCATAACTGGTACTTAGGTCAATGCGAGGTATATGGTTCTGACAGTCAGCCTTGTTCCTCAAACAGTGCCTATCAGAAACTGGTTCTGGATGTTGACGCAAACGGCTATCTCGGTTTACAATCATTGATGGACTGCCAAACACTGTTCGGCCAGACCTGTCATTTTGTGAACAAGACTGCTATTGAACGTTTTTTTGATGAGATGCTTCGGTAATTAAAGGAAAATAAGTAAATTTGCACCATTAAAGTGGTGATATGAAGGATTTATCAGAATACATCATCAAGACGTTACTACTGATGACTTTGGTGCTGACACCGACAGCGGTGTCGGCACAGAAGTTTTTCCATTCCTTCAATACAACACAAGGACTGGCTGACAACACCGTGTATTGCAGTCGTCAGGACAGCAACGGTTTTTTGTGGCTGGGCACTGCCAATGGGTTGTGCAGATTCGATGGCACCTCTTTTACAACCTACCAGAACCGTCCTCACGACAAGCATACCATTAACTGCAATATTGTGAGAGATGTACTACCTGTGGATTCCGGCCTGTGGGTAGCAACCGACTTAGGTATAGATTTCTATTCGTTACGTGATGGTATTTTTCATCATTGTCCCCGACAAGGCAAGCGGACTTCTGGGATAGACATCAACCGTTTTAATAAGTTCCTGAAAACGGAGCAACATCTGTTTGTGGTAGATAATGGCGGTAATGTATATCGCCATAAACAGGGTTATCTGTTTGAGACCATCAGTCAGAACGGTCAGCGGTATGATGCTATTGCCGCCTATCGTGACCATATGATCGTGGCTGCTGGTCCCAAGGGGTTATACCTGATAGACGAAGAAACAACCCGCATCATCGACCATCTGCCATTCGAGGCACGTATCACGTCGCTGGTCAACATCTATTATAGCCGTAACAAAAGTGTGATATTTGTGGGCTATGGCATTGGTTATGAGAGCCGTGCTTTCCGCGTGGAGAACAATCATCTCCGTGAGAGTCAGGCCTATGTTCCACCAGGGCTGATGGCTACATGTGATTATGGCTCCAAGACGGTTTTTGGTATGGACGGCAGCGGATTAGTATTCGACAACGGTGAAAAGCTGACCAACTACACGCCTTATAACAGTACTATCAGTGGCGATGCTATCTATTCGCTCTATGTAGATGATCAGGATAACCTCTGGATCGGTACCTATCGCATGGGATTGAATCTTTATTCCGAACAGTTCAGGTGGTTTAATATCCTGAATCGTAATAACCACCAGCTGTCGTATGACATTGTTGCGTCGGTTGTCCCCGATGGCAAACGCCTCTACTTAGGTTTGGACGGTGGCGGACTGGAGATCTATCATACTGACACTTCCGAACGTACAACATTCACATCGAAGAACAGCCAGTTGCCGGGCGACAACGTGATATCGATGCTGAATGACGGCGATTACCTCTGGATGGCTGTCTATACCAAAGGTCTGGTGAGATACTCTAAACAGCACCATGAATTCAAGACATGGCGGATGCCCATGGTTGAGCCCGACGCCAATAACGTATGGACTATCTGCGACGATTCGTTGGGGAATATCTGGATAGGCGGTGCGGATGTCTTCGTTTTCAACAAGCAAACGGGACAGATCTCGCATGTAGACTCTGTGACCCACTGCATGGGATTTGCGCTTCAGGGCGAGTATATGTGGGTGGCCACCCGTTATCAGGGCCTGTGTAAGATCCACCGCAGAACCCGCAAGGTGGTAGCTGTCTATTCGGAAAAAGTACATACGCCAGATTTCCCCAGAGGGGAATTATCACTGGTACATGTGGACAGGAAAGGGCAGCTATGGCTCGGTTATGAGTTAGGCGGCTTCTACCGATTTGATGAAAAACAGCAGAAAGTATATCAATATGGGCCTCATCATGGCTTGACGTGCGATGGTGTCCGCTCTCTACAGGAGGATGTGACGGGAGATATGCTGATAGGTACCTCAAATGGTCTCTTCCAGTATGTGGCAGCGACAAACACGTTCGTACAACTGAATATTGATGATAAGACATCTGACTTTGCGCCGCATAGTTCCGCATCCCATGGAGGCAACATGTATTTCGGAACTACGAACGGACTGATTTATTTCAATCCTGCCAGCATCCGTATCTCCCAGATGGCTCATCATGTCAGTTTTACGCAGTTTATACTGACCAATGGCGAGGAGCTGACCATTGACCTCTATCGTATGGAGACAAGCGAGATACAACTGGCACACAATCAGAACTTCTTCACCATCAATTTCTCTGTGCCCGAACTGGTGTCGCCAGAGCGTATCCATTTCCAGTGCCAGCTGCGAGGACTGGAAGATGACTGGAAGGAGTTAGGACACCGGCGTGAGGTATCATATACCAATGTGCCACCAGGTCGTTATGAGCTCCTGGTTCGCTCCACCAATGCTGATGGCACCTGGGGAGATCCCAGCATATTAGTCATCAAGGTTAGTCCGCCTTGGTATGCCACTTGGTGGGCTGCGTTATTATGGCTGTTCCTGATTGTTGCTTTTGTGACTTTCCTTATCTGGGCTTATATCCGCTCCTTACATGTCAAGCATCAGATGGAGATGGCGGCCATCGAGACCAAGTCGCAACGTCATCTCGATGAAGCCAAGATGAATTTCTATACCAGCATCACGCACGAACTACGCACGCCGGTCTTTCTGATTGCCGCTCAATTAGAGGAGATACTGGAGAACGCCCAGGACACCGTGAAAGTGCCCTATACGTATTTGGATGCTGTGCGGCGGAATGCACTCAGACTCAATCAACTGATTAGCAGAGTGATAGATTTCAGGAAGTTAGGGGCTGAAAACCTGGATCTGCAGCTGAGTTATGACGATGTTGTGGGATTCTGTAAGGACAAGACTGATTCTTATATTGAAATGTTCAAGCAGAAAAATATCAAGTATGAGTTCTTCTCTCCCGCCAGTGAATTGATGCTGGATTATGACACCTTGAAGTTGGAGCTCATCATCTCTAATCTGCTATCGAACGCTTTTAAGTACACGAATCGGGGCGGTTATGTGTCGCTCTCGATTGAGGATATGCCCGATCGCGTGGTGTTCAGGGTAAAAGATAATGGTATTGGCATCGATGAACGTGTACGCGACACCATCTTTGAGAGTTTCTTCAGATCAGAACGTGGCAGGAAACAGGGCGATGGCGATGGACTGGGACTCTCGTATGTGAAGAACCTGGTGGAGCTGCACCACGGCAAGATCAGTGTCGAGAGCGAGATGGGTAAGGGTTCTGTATTCCAGTTCTTTATTCCCAAGCACCTTGGAGAAGGAAAGACGAAGCCTCAGGCCATACTCATAGAGGAACCTGTTCATAAAGGAAATCCTGCCGCCATGCACAGCATACTGATTGTGGACGATGAACAGGAAACGGTAGAGGTGCTGGAACGTTATCTGGAGAGTGATTTCAAGATTGAAAAGGCATTTAATGGCGAGGAAGGGCTGCAGAAAGCCCAGGACCTCCTGCCCGATGTGATTATTCTGGACCTGATGATGCCGAGAATGACGGGCTTGGAGATGCTGACACGTATGAAACGTGACAAGAAACTGCAACACATAAAGACCATCGTCTTTACGGCTAAGGCCAGCGAAGACGACATGATGATTGCCTTTGACAGAGGGGCGGATGTGTATCTGACCAAACCTGTATCGCTTAAGCTACTCAGAAAGCGAATCGACCAGCTGTTATCACAGACAGACGCTGTGACTGAACCGGTTGCCGAACACAAGACCTACTCTAAGGAAGAGCAGAAATTCCTGTTGCGTGTTCGTGAGGTGATTGACGATAACCTCCAGAATCCGGAATTCAGTATTGCCTTCCTGGCAGAACAGTTAGGCATGAGTCACTCGCCGCTATATAAAAAACTGCGCCAGATGACCGGTATGTCACTGATTGAGTTTGTCAACGACTATCGCATATACAAAGCCGTACAGTTGTTCCGCCAGGGCGAGACCAATGTTGAGAGTGTGGCAGAGGCTGTAGGTATCAATGATCTGAAGAATTTCCGCACCTTATTCAAACGTAAGATGCAGATGACACCAAAGCAGTTTATACAGTCATTACACTAAAAAACGACTGGTATATTTGGTTTTCTGCTCACTTATTCGTATCTTTGTCCCCCGTATGAAGATATTTGCTATTGGCATGAACTATGCCGCACATAATCAGGAACTGCACGGGACGCTGAAACGTCCTGATGAGCCAGTGATCTTTACGAAGGCTGATTCAGCGATACTGAATCAGGGTAAGCCATTCTTTATCCCCGACCACTTAGGACGTATCGACTACGAGACAGAGGTGGTGGTACGCATCTGCCGATTAGGGAAAAACATCGCAGAGCGCTTTGCTCATCGCTATTACGATGCGGTGACGTTAGGTATCGACTTCACCGCCCGCGACCTGCAGAAGAAAGCGAGCGAGGCTGGTCAGCCCTGGACCATCTGTAAGGGCTTCGACGGCTCAGCTGCCATCGGCGAGTGGGTACCTAAAGAAAAGTTCATGGATCTGCAGGCCCTGCACTTCCACCTGGATATCAATGGACAGACCGTACAGGAAGGCTGCACCAGCGATATGCTGTACAAGATTGACGAGATCATAGCCTATATCTCACAGTTCTTCACCCTGAAGACCGGCGACATCCTATACACAGGCACGCCTGCTGGCGTAGGTCCTGTGAAGATTGACGACCACTTAGAGGGTTGGCTCGAGGAACGCAAAGTGTTGGAGTTTAATTGCAAGTAAGGCAATAAAACTCAGCCCTTTACGTTTATAAGAATAGTGAATACCATCAACAGACTGATTATAGTCCTGCTCCTGATGGCCATTGGCATCACCACCAAGGCTGAGGGGCGGTATGCGGAACACTCTGTGCTCCGCGAGGGTAACTGGGCTAAAATCAGCGTATCAGCAAGTGGCTTCCATCACCTGTCGGAAGCCGTTATCAGAAAGGCGGGATTCAGCAATCCCGACAAGGTAAAGATATACGGCTACGGCGGTGCCATGCAACCAGAGAAGCTGACGGGCGCCTATCTGACAACCACCGACGACCTGCACGAGGTACCCACCTGCACGATCAACGGCAAACGCGTGTTTTACGCCGTAGGTCCCGTCAATTGGGAACAGCAGGAATCGCTCATACGTACACGCAATCCGTATGCCGACTACGGCTATTATTTCCTGACCGAGAGCGAAGGCGAACCGTTGACCACCGACAGTGCCACCTTTGTAGCACAGCACTACCCTACCAACCATGATTACCACCAGCTGTACGAGGTGGATAACTACTCATGGTTTCACGGCGGTCGCAACCTGTTCGACAAGACCCTGTTCAACATAGGCACCCCACAAAGCTATACACTGAAAGCCACTGGAACCACCGGCAACATCGGCATTGCGCTAACGGCCAACGGCAACTACGAAGCCACCATCGAGGTGAACGACTCGGTAGTGGGGCATATCAACAAGAGCGTGATACTGGATAACTATACCAAAGCCGACGAACAACTGTATCAATACCGTCTGACGAACCTGAAGGCCGACAACACCATCCGCATCACCCAAATCGCAGGCAGCGACTTACGTCTGGACTATATCGACCTGCAGCACGATACCCCCATGCCACTGAGTCTGAACGGCACGTTGCCGGAACCAACATACGTGAGTCGTATCACCAACCAGGACCATCATGCCGATACGGCTACAGACATGGTCATCATCATCCCTGCCTCACAGAAGCTGCTGGCACAGGCAGAACGGCTGAAGGCCTACCACGAACAGCACGACCAGCTGACCGTCAGCATTATACCCGCCGATGAACTGTATAACGAGTTCAGCAGTGGCACCCCCGATGCCAACGCCTACCGTCGCTACCTGAAGATGCTGTACGACCACGCCGCTAACGACACCGAGAAGCCACACTATCTGCTGCTCTTCGGCGATAGCGGCTGGGACAACCGCATGAATACATCAGAGTGGAGCGGCTATCAGCCCGACGACTTCCTGCTGTGTTACGAGAGCGAAAACTCCTTCAGTCAGGTGAGTTGCTACGTCAGCGACGATTACTTCTGTCTGCTCGACGACGAGGAAGTGATACAGCAAGCCAATGGCAGCAGCTCGAGCTACAACGGACAGCCCGACGTGGCCGTAGGTCGCCTGCCGGCACGCACAGCCGACCAGGCCAATATCTTAGTCGACAAGATTATCAGCTATGCTCAGAATGAGTATGGCGGCGCGTGGCAGAATGAGATCTGTATGATGGGCGACGACGGCAACGACAACTCGCACATGAAGACTGCCGACCAAGTGGCCAAGATGATAGAGACCAGCTTCCCGAATTACAATGTAGATAAGATATACTGGGACGCCTACGAGCGCACCTCCTCATCGACAGGCTACAGCTATCCTGACGTGACACAACTCATCAAACAGCAATTGGAGAAAGGAGCGCTGATTATGAACTACTGCGGTCATGGCGCTGCCTATGCCCTGAGTCACGAGATGGTGATGAAACTGAAGGATTTCGAGACCCAGCAGTCCAATTACCTGCCACTCTGGATGACTGCCTCGTGCGACATCATGCCTTTCGACGGTCAGGAAGATAACATCGGCGAGACGGTGATGCTGAACAGCAAGGGCGGCGGCATTGCCTTCTTCGGTACCACCCGTACTGTTTATGCCTCCTATAACGAGGTGATGAACCTGGCTTTCACCCGTCAGGTACTCACACCAGGCATCTCGATAGGCGAAGCCGTACGACTGGCCAAATGCGAATTGGTGAGCAAAGGCAGCGACCTCACTCCCAACAAGCTACAGTACACCCTGTTAGGCGATCCAGCCCTCCGGTTAGCCACGCCGAAGCAGCAGATTGTGGTCGATAGCATCAACGGCAGAGCCACCGACGAGATCATCAAGCTGGCAGCAGGTTCGATCGTCAAGGTTACCGGTCATATCATGCTCGATCAGGCCATTGATACTGACTTCAACGGTACAGTCAACCTCTCAGTAAGAGATGCCGAAGAAACCATTACCTGTCGACTGAACAACACAGGAAGCGATGGCGCAGAGAAAGCCTTTGTCTATAAAGACCGTACCAAATACCTCTATCGCGGAGCCGACCAAGTGACCGATGGCACCTTCCACATCACGTTCTCAATACCCAAGGACATCAGCTATACCGATGGTAACGGACTGATGACCCTTTATGCCATGAGTAACGACAAGAGCCGTACTGCCCACGGCGAGAACGACAGCTTTGAACTGATAGGCAGCGAGACTGCCTTGACCGACTCTATCGGACCTTCGATATATGTCTACCTGAACTCGAAATCATTTAAGAACGGAGGCAAAGTGAACACCACGCCTTACTTCAGTGCCGAACTCTACGACGACAGTGGCATCAACACCTCAGGTAACAGCATCGGTCACGACCTGACGCTCATCGTCGATGGCGATATGAACAAGACCTATAATCTGAACGACTACTTCGAGTACGACTTTGGCGACTTCCGCTCAGGCAGGGTCGGCTTCAGCATTCCAGAACTGAGCACCGGTCAGCACAAGCTCTTGTTCAGAGCATGGGATATCCTGAACAACTCATCGACAGTCGAGCTGGCCTTCGAAGTCACTGACGATGCCGGAGCAGGCGATTTCAACGTGGTTTGCAAGCAGAACCCAGCCCATACCAACGCACAGTTTGTGATTACCCACGACCGTATGGGCAGCGAGTTGAAGGTGACACTCGATGTCTACGACCTGTCGGGCCGCGAGGTTTGGCGACAAACCGACACCTTCATCCCCACCAGCGACACCATCACCATCGACTGGAACCTGAACGTAGCTGGAGGCAGTCGATTGCACACGGGGCTCTACCTGTGCCGATTCACCCTGAACGACGGCAACTCGAAAACCGTTAAATTACTGATTAAGAGCAATAATTAGAGAGACATAGCGTTAATATTAAGTAGATAAAAGGAGATATATGAATACATATAAAGATACAGGGCATTTACTGAGATGGATGATGGTGACACTGTTCACCATTCACTGTTCAGTATTCACAGCTACAGCTCAGGACGAGAAGAATGTGATGTTCAATCCCGTGGAGCATGCGGTGATATCACAGACGATAGCCCCCGACGCTCGTGGAGCCGGTATGGGAGACGTAGGTGTAGCTACCGACCCTGACGTGAACTCACAGTACTGGAACCCAGCCAAATATCCGTTCTGCATCAGCCGGGCCGGCATCGCCCTGAACTACACCCCCTGGCTGCGCCAGCTGGTGAACGATATCGACTTAGCCTATCTGGCTGGTTACTATCGCATCGGCGACTATTCGGCCATTAGCGGTTCGTTACGCTATTTCTCTTTAGGTGAGGTGTTTGCCAGCGATGGTATGACAGTGAAGCCCTACGAGATGTCGCTCGATGTAGCTTACTCGATGATGCTGAGCGAGAAGTTCTCGTTGGCAGCAGGCATCCGTTGGATATACAGCGACCTGCGTTACGACTATAGCGAAGACTCAAAGCCTGCCTCGGCCTTTGCCGCCGATCTGGCCATGTATTATAATAACTATGTGATGTTAGGCAGCCGGGAATGCCAGTTAGGTATCGGACTGAACTTGTCGAACATCGGCAGCAAGATCAGTTATTATGGCGATGACGAGAGTCAGTTCCTGCCTGCCAACCTGCGTTTGGGTGCCTCGTTGATGGTACCTATCGATGAATACAACCGTTTCTCTATCTCGGCCGACGCCAACAAGCTACTGGTTCCCACCGTTCCCCGTCAGGAAGAGAATGAGTCGAACAGCAGTTATCAGGACCGTGTGCGCCATGAATATAGCGATATCAGTGCCATCAGCGGTATATTCAAGAGTTTCAGCGACGCACCTGGCGGATTCAGCGAGGAGATGAAAGAGATACAATGGAGTGTCGGTGCCGAGTACGTGTACCACGACCAGTTCTCGTTACGTGCCGGCTACCATCATCAGGACGAGTCGAAGGGTAACCTGAAGTATTTCACCGTAGGTGGTGGTTTCAAGATGAATGTGTTCTCACTCGATGTGGGCTATGTGATTGCCACCGCCCGCAGCAACCCACTCGACCAGACACTGCGATTCTCACTGACATTCGACATGGATGGTATCAAGGATCTGTTTAAAAAGTAAATAGTATATGAAGATTAGAGTTGGAATGGGCTATGATGTCCATCAGTTAGTTGAAGGCCGCGACCTGTGGATGGGCGGCATTAAGATAGAACATAGCAAAGGATTGTTGGGACACAGCGATGCCGACGTGCTGTTGCACGCCATCTGCGATGCCCTGTTGGGTGCCGCTAACATGCGCGACATTGGTTATCATTTCCCCGACACTGCCGAGTTTACCGATGGCATGGACAGTAAGGTTATCCTGAAAAAGACCATCGAGCTGATAGCCACTAAGGGCTACAAGTTAGTGAACATCGATGCCACCATCTGTGCTGAGCGCCCCAAGATGAACCCGCATATCCCTGAGATGAAAGCCTGTATGGCCAAGGTCATCGGCTGCGACGAAGACGACATCTCCATCAAAGCCACCACAACCGAGAAACTCGGCTTCACCGGTCGTGAAGAGGGTATCTCTGCCTACGCCGTGGTGCTGATAGAAAAAGAGGCATAAAACAGAGTGATGCCACAACCCTCACGAGCTGTGGCATCACAAAAGCCTATGTTTAACTAAAAATCCTTTTTCTACAAAAAGAAATTTTCAGCCCACAAGGGCCAAAAATTTGAAAGTTTAAAAGGGAGCTTCACAGCGACCTCCAGTTATCCCACTGTTGAAAACTTTCTTTTACCAATAACTAAAAACCTAAAACTATAAATATTACTACTAACCTAAAACAATCTAATCTATTAACCTTTTGACGGGTGCAAAGGTACGACGTTTTTTCGAATCCTGCAAATTTTTCAGCAGAATAAGTGTATATTTTAACATTATTATTGACCTACATCAAACAATTGTGTGCGCAAACAACACTTATTTACTTATTTTTACGTCGTTTTAACAAAAACTCGAATAATGATACTCTCGTTCGAGAAATCTCAAATTATATTTGGATTTCTTCTCACTTATTCATTTCTCTGAGCTACGCTCGAAGATACTCACGTTCGAGAAATCTCAAATTATATTTGGATTTCTTCTCACTTATTCGTATCTTTGCAGCAATAATTACAAAAGATGAAAATATTAATAGTTAATACAAGCGAGCGAACAGGCGGTGCTGCCGTAGCAGCCAATCGCCTGATGAAGGCTCTGAATAACTACGGTGTAAAAGCCAAAATGCTGGTACGCGACAAGGAGACCGACACGTTGACCGTAGCCGAACTGCCCAAATCACCCATGAAGCGTTGGCACTTCCTATGGGAGCGCCTGGTTGTTTTCTGCCGACTGCACTTCTCGAAACAGCACTTATTTGAAATAGATATTGCCAATGCAGGCACAGACATCACCAACCTCCGTGAGTTTCAGGAGGCCGACATCATCCACCTGCACTGGATCAACCAAGGCATGCTCTCGCTGGACAATATCAACAAGATCCTGCGTAGCGACAAGGCGGTTGTCTGGACCATGCACGACATCTGGCCTGCCACAGCCATCTGTCATTATACCCGAGGCTGTGGTTACTTCAAGTCGGGCTGTCACCAGTGCCAGCTGTTACCCGGTGGTGGATCGCAGGACGACCTCTCTACCAGCATCTGGAACCAGAAGCAGCGCATGCTCAGCGAGCATAACATCTCGTTTGTGGCCTGTAGCAAGTGGCTGGAGGGCGAAGCCAAGAAGAGCGCCCTATTGAAAGACCAGCATATCTGTAGCATCCCAAACCCCATCGATACGCACATCTATCATCCGCAAAACAAACAGGAGGCACGCCAACGTTTAGGTCTGCCCACCGACAAACAGATCATCCTGTTTGTATCGCAGCGAGTGACCGACGACCGTAAGGGTATGGCTTACTTTACCGCAGCCACTAAGCAGCTCGTAGAGACATGTCCTAACCTGAATGCTGTCGTGGCCATCCTCGGTGGACACTCTGAGGATGTGGCTTCACAACTGGCGCTGCCTGCTATCCCACTGGGGTATGTGAACGACGAGAAACGCATTGTAGATATCTACAATGCTGCCGATGTATTTGTACTCCCATCACTCGAGGACAACCTGCCCAACACACTGATGGAGGCGATGGCCTGCGGAGTGCCTTGTGTAGGTTTCAAGGTAGGTGGCATCCCCGAGATGATCGACCACCAGCAGAACGGTTATGTAGCCCGATTCCGCGATGCCGACGATCTGGCTGCCGGCATGGGATGGGTGCTCAACAATGAGAACTATCAGGAGTTGTCGGCACAGGCCCTGCACAAGGTCAACACGTGCTATTCACAGCGCAGTGTAGCCTCCAGATACATCGAAGTGTATAATCAGGCGTTGGCCTTCAAACACTATCGGATATGATCAGAATCACCTATATTACTATTACATATAATGCAGCCAACGTGCTGCAGCGCACCCTCGACAGCGTGCTCAAGCAGGATTATCCTCATATTGTGCATCTGATTATTGATGGCGCATCGACCGACAACACACTGAAGCTGGTTGATGAGTATATTGCCCGCTCTAACGCTGCAGAGAACGGACATCAGGTACAAGTAAGTTCAGAGCCCGACAAAGGTATCTATGATGCCATGAACAAGGGATTACGTTCTGCCGATGGTGATTATCTCTGTTTCCTGAACGCTGGCGATTTCCTACCCTCGTCCGATACTGCCAGCCGCATAGCACAGGCTGTCGCCAACACCCAAGAACCATCACAACTGCCAGCCGTTCTCTACGGCGATACCGACATCGTTGACGGTGAAGGGCACTTCCTGCGCCATCGTCGACTGGCACCACCCGAGCGCCTCACCTGGAAATCGTTCCGTCAAGGTATGTTGGTGTGCCATCAGGCGTTCTATGCACGTACCGACTTTGCCATCGCTACACCTTACAATATGCAGTACCGCTATTCTGCCGATGTCGACTGGTGCATCCGTGTGATGAAGGCCGCCGACAAAGAGCAGGTGCCTCTGTTGAATCTGCACATGGTAGTAGCCAACTATACCGAAGAGGGACAAACAACACTCCACCACCGCGAATCGCTCTGGGAGCGATACAGGGTGATGGAGCATCATTACGGGCGCGTGCAAACCTTCGCACTGCATTGCTGGTTCGCTATCCGCGCTCTACTTAATCACTAACTACGAACCAATTATTTATCTCAAAACGAACTTCTTTTTGTTTACGATATAGATGCCCTTGGCCAGTCCGCTGAGGGCATCACTGCCCTTAGGCGCCGTCTTCACCAGTCGGCCATCGAGGGTATAGACCTTTACAGGCGTATTCAAGTCAATCACTTCTTTTACAGGAAGGATGCCAGTAACAGTCTGCGTCACATCATTGACGGTAAACTTACCATTAACGATATCGCCTATCTCATAATATGTATCCTCACTCAGTGGACCTATATCAACGGACTGGGTCTTACCGTTACCTTGATCAAAGATGACGTTAAATGAATAACCTTCGGTGTTTACATCAAACTCATGGTAGTACCACTTCACACCATCAATCATCTTTGTATCGGTAATAACCGAACCAGGCCAACTACCCAACAACTGGGTGTTATTGCCATCGTTAGCCCAACTGTACATATAGACATCGGTACTCCAACCCGGATTTTTCAGATAGATAGTAGCCTTATGGGCAACAAATGGCTTAATAGCATATTGGCGCGTAATGATTTTCTTAACGGCGCCATCTACCAGCAAACCGACCTTCAACGTACAGGTCTCTGATATGGTGATGGTTGCACCACTGTTAACCTTTGTGCTACTGGCTGTAGGATCTGTACCATCGAGTGTATATACCAACTGGGCGCCAGTGCTCTCCGAGACAGCAGTCAATGTAGCTTCTGTAGCCTTCGTATAAGTTCCCTCAGCCAGGCTGACCCACGGGGTTTCAACAGTCTTACTCAGATAGTAAGCATAGTTGGTGCCACTCAGCACTTTCACATAATCGGCATCGGTCAGATTAGCGGCCCCTGAACCAAACGCTGCATACAGTTTACCATTGTCGCCCGTAGTTACCAGCTTATAGGCCGTCGATGAGCTGCTCTTTTGTTCCCATGCACTCTGGTTGCTTATTCCGGCAGCCTTACGTGCCAAAATCATCTGCTTGATTTCGTTTTTGTAGCTCTTCCAGTGCAACAGGAATACGCAAGGAGTTCCAGGCATAGCCATTAACCAGGCATTGGCAGCCTCGATATTCTTTGTGATAGGATCCTTTGTGTAACCGGTTACGTTACCACGATCCTGCATATCGTGATTCTCAACAAAGGTCACTGCATAGCGTGAAAAGCCAGCCTCCGTAGCCAAGCCACCATTGGCCAGCTTACTCCAGTTATTGCCATTACAAGCATCGCGAGCCGAATAACGGAAAGCGAAGTCGAATGTACCACTCTGTACCACACCGTCCTTCTTCTGCTGATTGATAACGCTCTTCAAGGTACTCTTGTTGCCATCCCAATACTCACCTACCGAATAGGTAGGCTGAGCATCGTAGTTATATTCTGCCAGATAACCACGACTGAATCCCTTGGTCATATCATAGCGGAAACCTGCATAGCCTAAATCGTTCAGCAGATATTTCAGATAAACCTTGATGATTGTCTGGACATTGGCACTGCTATGATCCAGATCGCGACATCCTGGCCAGTCTTCAGTGTTCTCATTATTACCCAACGTAAAGCCATTATTATTAGCCCACGTTTTGGTCTTACCACTATCATCATTCCCACAGATATCTGTCGATAGCATCTGATAAGTTACACCATTATACTCCTCAGCAGGATAGTCTACCCACGAGCCATTAACACCCAGATTATTACGGTGATTAATCACCACATCAGCAATGATTCCAACCTTTTTCTCTTTGAAAGTCTGAATCATGTGACGCAACTGTTCTTCGGTTCCGAACGAACTATTCTGATTAAAATAGTAAACCGGTGTATAGCCCATCTGGTTATACGACGAATTACAGTTACCGCTCTGTGGCACCCATATCAGATCAAAATAGCCTGATAGCTCGTCGGCCTGCTTCTCCAGATTCGTCCACTGGGTATCAACAAACGAATCCCATGAGAACCCTTGCAGCATCACACCCTTGTAGTTTTCGGGCCATCCCTGTGCCATCGAAGCGATGGTCACCAAACAAAGTATCAAAACGGAGTAAAATCTTCTCATACGCCTTTTAGTTATCTGTATTACTGAATCTGCTGCAAATATATAAAAAAAGCCGCATGGTTGTTCTCCAAGCGGATCTTTTTATGCAAGTTATCTAATGCAATCGGTTGCACGCGACCTCTCACTCAAATACGCCGAAAGCCGCATAAATACAGGCACTTTGAGGCATGAGAGGTTGAGCGAACCTCTCACCCAACCTCTCACTCAACCTCTCACTCGATTTTAACATTTGTAGAATTTAACAAGAATTTAACAGGAAAGACTTGAAACCGCTTTCTAATTTTTGTACCTTTGCCAGCGCAATAGCAAAAACCGTACACAAAGACATACGCGAGTATGAAAAGTGCACATAATCAACAAACTTAAAATTAAATTCTTTAATTTATGGAGAAAGTAACAATCAACGGAGAGTCTCTTGGAGTCTCTCAGCAGAACTCGCTCGCCGTAGAGCAGTTCCTTAGTGACAATTACCAGTTCCGTCGCAATGTGCTGAATGGTAAGGTAGAGTATGTAACCCTTAGCGCAGAACCTCCTGATAGTCAGCCTGTATGGCGAACGCTAACACCTGAGGCGCTGAACAGTATCGTTCGAAAAGCCAAACAGGAGCAGATTACCAAAAACAGTCCTAAGACTGACATTCAGGAGGTGATCTACTCGGATGCGACTCCTGTGTATGACCCGATCTTTGAGTTTCTGACACGTCTGCCCAAATGGGATGGTAAGAATCATCTGGCCCAGTTGTTCAGTCGCCTGCCTGGCATCAGCAGCGAGCAGTTGGACTTCTTAGTCATCTGGTTCCGCTCGGCTGTGGCGCATTGGTTGCAGAAAGACCATCTGCACGCCAACGAGAGTGTACCCACACTGATTGGGGCGCAGGGGTGTGGCAAATCTACCTTCATAGCACGCTTGCTACCTCCCGAACTGCAGGAGTATTATCTCGACCATCTGAACCTGAGCAACAAGTTTGATAAGGAGATGGCCTTGACCAACAATCTGCTGGTGAATCTCGATGAGCTGGATGCCATCCGCCCCAGTCAGCAGGCTTCCTTGAAACAGACGCTCTCGAAAATCAAGGTTAACGGACGTACCATCTATGGCAGTTCGCAACAGGATCGCCCCCGCTATGCATCGTTCGTAGCCACTACCAACAATCCTCATCCGCTGTCGGATGTAACGGGTAGTCGTCGATTCATCTGCATCGAGATTCCCGATGGGCAGTATATCGACAATACAGGCGAGATTGATTACGAACAGCTATATGCCCAGCTTGTGTACGAGGTGAACGAGCTGAAGGCGCCCTACTGGTTTACCAACGAACAGGTGGCGCGTATCCAGCAGTTGAACCTGGACTATACCGATGAGAAGGACATTGCCGAGATTGTTGAGGCCTGTTTCCGCAAACCTAACGAGGGCGAGAAGGTAAAGGCGATGAACTGCACACAGATGCTAGAGCTGATTAGCAAGGAGTATCCTTCGCTCAAAAAGACCATTAGCACCAAGGTTCATCTGGGCTTTGCCATGAAGGACCTGGGCTTTGAGCATACTGAGCGCGGACATGTAAAATACTACAATGTGGTGCCTGTTGATGCTGCCTGACGACGGAAAAAGTGAGAGGTTGAGTGAGAGGTGTAGTGAGAGGTTCAGCAAACCTCTCACACGCCCGAAACCTCTGCACAGATGCGGCTTTTGGCGCATGTAAGTGAGAGGTGGAGATGTTTAACGAAAAACTGATAAAAATGAGCAAGATTAATTACGATGAAGTTCCTGGCTGCTATCTGCATTGCAGTAATGCGGATTGCAAGATGGCCAACCACTGTCTGCGACAGTTGGCTATGCAGAATTTGCCGAGCAAGCTGACGGCAGTAACAATTCTGAATCCACAACTAATCCAAACTGGCGAAGGGTGCGAGTACTATCGCGATGACAAGCCTCAGATTTATGGAAAAGGGTTTAAGAACATGCAGAAGAAGATGCTGCCCGATGAGTACAGTACGTTTATGTATCGACTGCAGGGCAAGTTTGGACGCAATCCTTACTTCGAACGTCGCAAGGGTGCCCAACTCTGTTCGCCCAGCGATATCAAACAAGTTGAAGCTGCCCTTAAAGCCATCAGCCATCCAGAACTAAAGTTTGATGCGTATATAGAGAAGCTGAACTGGAACGATTAATCCCCGCTCCAGTCCTTATTAACAGAGACTCGAGTCCTCCCTAAGGAAGACTCGAGTCCTTTCGTATCAGGACTGCAGTCCTTCAGTAGGAGGACTGAGCCTGAGATTAACTATTTCGAAAGTCTTTTAACGCAGGAAGAGCCTTGCCTGTATGGTTATCAAACAGACCACGATTTATCCAGCAGGGCAACAAATCATTTCCGCACGCATTCTCTTCAGGGAACCACCAAAAGACGCCAGTAACATTACGATGGGCCGATAGTTCCTTCATCAACTCTCTCACAAAAGATGCCTGTCCATCAGGTGAAATAGGATAGAACTCAGCATACTGATCAGGTCCAGCAGCCCACTTATCATTTTCATGAGAATAATACGCAGCGGTTTCTACTATCATGACTTCCTTTTCAGGGAAAGTAGTCTCTAAATTTTTAAGAGTCAAACCAAGATTTTTAATAGTATTATGCCACATAGGATAGTAACTTAATCCAATAATGTCATAGTCTATACCATACTTTTGCAAGTGCGAATAAAAGGATTTTGTCATATTCCACTCTCCAGCCCGCTCTGTATGGATTACAATCTTGGCATCAGGATACACCTCACGGCAGGCTTTACAACCTTTGCTTAACAGTTGGCACAATGTGTCCCAATTATCATCTTTCATCGGATGGATACGTCCGACAGGCCAAAGCATTCCATAGGTTATTTCATTGCCAACCTGTATCATATTCGGGACTACACCTTTTGCTTTAAATGCGCCAAGTACTCTTGTTGTATAAGCATACACACTATCCGCCAATGATTCTGGTTTGGCATCTTTCCATAGATGAGGTATCGTCTGCTTACTTGGATCGGCCCAGTAATCACTATAATGGATATCTAAAAGAAGATCGAATCCTGCCTCTTTTACACGTCTACTCAGTTCTAATGCATATTTCAAATCTTGACATACGCCTTCTTCTTTATGTTCTTGAGGCGCAAATTCAGGATTAACAAAAAGACGGACTCGAATAGCATTCCATCCCATTCTTTTAAAGAAGGCTAATGGCTCCACCGGCTTTCCATCAAAATCCCTATAGACTGTACCCATCTGTTCATAAGATGGTAACAACGACACATCGCCCCCCAGATATTTCTTCGGCTGCGCAAAACCAACAGCATTTACCACCAGCAGCAGTATTAGTGATAGAATTCCTCTCAATATCTTCTTAATACTATTCATAAGCATTAAAACTAATTGTTTTGGCAAAGATAGACATTAATTTTTTTACTTCCAAATATTTTTGTCTATTTATGACAAGCGAGCCGTTATGGTTAAACGGCTCGCCTGTTATAAGAAGCAAAGACTATAAACTACTTTTTAGTAATCCTGCAATATGACTTAGTCTCACAAATTAGGAAGAACTGGATGAAGTATGTACCAGCCTCATCAATCTTAAGGTTGCCACCATCCTGAATCAGATTGTCGGCAGAGCCACCCCAATTGATATCCCAACCATCATTTGCACGGAACTTGAATTCGTCTGCAGCTAACTCAATAGTTGCCTCCCATGCACGGGTCTCGGGATTGTATGTCATGTCGGTATCAGTATCCCAGCCACCAGCCTGAGCAGGTCCTATGATGCCAACCGCAATTGGAGTCATCTGATAAGACATTGCTGCCAAATCAACTGTAGCCATATAGAATCCTGGTTTAACCAATATATTACCAGATCCACCATCATCAATCAGTGTACCAGTAAGACCATCATCACTCATAGTGGCAGCACCATAGTTTCCATTATCCCAATTATCAGCTGCGCCACGGAATTTGAATGCACCCTTTCCATCAGCCCAATCAGCACCTTCGGCATAGAAGAAGCCTTTATATGTTCCCTGACCGTCTGAGCAGTAAAGCGGCTGTTCGATCTCACCCCAGCTATTATTCACACCTGCCTCATAAATATACTCACCAAAGTCAAGTGTCTTAACCTGATAGGTCATGGCATCCATATCAAGTGTTATCTTGATAAACTTAGCTCCTGCAGGAACCTTGAACGAGCCATCATCATTAAGACCTGTACGACGTGACAAAGTTCCGCTCTCACCCTGCTCACCGTTACCACTGGTTGTACCGAAAAGCTGTGTCCAGTCATTATCGTTTGCGATAGCATCGCAAGCCTTGTCATCACCAATAGCGAACCATGTATCGCCCTCAGCTGCTGCTGGGAATACAATTGTATAAACAGGAACCTCGATATCAGCTTGATTGAACTTCAACATCTTCTCTCTGGCAGACTCGCCCCAGTCATTAGGGCCACCAACGATGTAGTAATTAACAGCCTGACGGACTACCTTATAGGTGAAATTAACCATATCTATGGTAACCTTAAACTGACCCTTACCCTGAATAACAGGAGTCTCTACACCAGTCTTATCACCTGACCATATAATGAAGCCGAACTTATCAGGGCAACCATTCTCTGCACATCCCATCTGACCGGCATTTACCTCATCCCAGCTATCTGCGCTATAATGAGAGCCCTCATAGAACTTGAACCAGTTATCGCCCTCACCAGTAGTATTTACGATGGCCGAATAAGTTCCATCACCATTATCCGTCATCCATACTGGATTTGACAAATCCCAACCGTTTCCATTTTCTGCAAAGTTTCCTAACAAGAAATATCCCTTCTCGTCAATAGCTGGTGTTGGGGATGTGGTAATTGTTGGATTAACAGTCAGTTTTCCTGCCACGGCATCACCATTATTCAGGATGGCACCAAAATCCACATCTACATCAAGTGTATGAGTTTTCTTAGCACGTGATTCTGCAATGCTCATTGCAATGGTTTCCACCTCATTAGCAGACACAACGACATTGTTACCTACAACATTATAATCAACATCGAATCCACTTACCGTCAGATTACGAAGCGCATAACCTGTAACTTCCTCACTGGTTGCTGAGAAAGAAAACAATGTTACATCGTCATCACTAACTGGCATAGTAATCGATCCAGGTGTAGCTGTCACGCCATAAGCAGCAGCAGGATTCTCCTGGTCGTAGCCCTGAGGCTTAAGCCAGTCTTCGTAATCGCCGTTGCAGCTGGCGAGTACTAGACCCGCCAATGCTGCAAAGCTATATTGAAATATCTTTTTCATATTCATATACGTTTATTAGTTATTTTACTTCACCTGTATTTGTGCTAAAGTTCACATAGAGTTTCTGGCCTGCAGAGCATGATACAGAGTATTCCTCACCAACATTCTCAGCCCAGTTTGCTGGAATATTTACAGTACGGAAGTACAACTCACCCTGATATAGTGTAAACTCGGTCTTCCACCAGTCGCGTCCAGGTACCTTGATGTAGGCACGAAGCTCACCTCCACCAACGAATTCAGGAGACTCCCATGTACCGTCACCTTCAGGAGCAGTCATCTGCCAGTTTGCATCACTATCTGTCCAATTAGCACCTTCAACAGCACCAATTACATAAGCAGCAGCAGGATAGATGTGGAATGTCCAAGCCACTTCTGTAGCACCAAGAGCTGTCTCAACGTGGATTGTGTACCAACCGCCATTGTCGAACTGGATATTACCGTCACTTGCAGCCTCGTGTACTCCAGCATTTGCCTGATCGTCGAATTTTGCTACGCGATCAAAACCACGCCAGTCATTCTTCTCTTCACCCCACTTGAACGTACCACCATCAGGAACATAAATAATGGTGTAGAACTCGCCTTCAGCACCATAAACAGGAGCCATAGGCTTCCAATAGCCCCAGTAGGCTTTGTCAGTGTCAGGGCCATCACCTATAGAAGAGCCAACAATGTAACAAGATGTTGGGTATGTCAACTCTGGCGCCTTGAAGGTTGCGAGCACATTAGGCAGAGTAATCGTATTCGAGAAAGACTCGTCAAAAACCGTATTTGCCATATTGACAACATTAGCACGCAGACGAATATACAGAGGACGAGGCTCATCAGGATAATCAATATCGCCTTCAACCTCATGGAACAAGTCAATCACTGCTGTATTCAATTCGTATGCATCTACAGCCATCTTAGCTGTTGTATACGAAGTCTCTAACTCCTTAAAGGCAGAGAAATTCTCTGAAAGAGCCACTTGTACATGATACTGCACTACGTAAGGTACACCATTATAGTCTGGCTGTGTACAAGTCAATTCCAGGCTATTAGCCGAAACCAAATCATACACGTTATTCTGTGCATTAGCAGGCACATTGAGTGTAAAAGATGGACTGGTAGCCTTAAATGTTGGGTTGCTATTATCATCCTTCTCACAAGCGGTAAGAGTAAGTCCCACAATAGCGAGAATGGAGAACCAGCGTCCTATATTAAATAATTTCTTATTCATAACTCTTTAGTATTTTATGATTATATCTGAATTAATAACCGGCATTCTGAGTCATATTCTTATTATTATTAATATCATCCATAGGAATAGGATAATACTTGAAATGACTATCTACAGCCTGTCCATCGGCTACGCCGCCCTTCCAGGCCCAGTTATACTTCTTGCCAGTGAACATATCAAAGCGAATCAGATCAGAACGACGGCGTCCTTCCATATAGAACTCACGACTCCATTCGTCAATAAGATCCTGCTCTGTGAGCTGTGTCAAAGGCTTTGCATTAGCACGTTCACGGAGTACATTTACATCATTAATACCTGTGGCATCACCACTACGCCATTTTGCCTCTGCGCGAGTCATGTAGGCTTCTGCTAGACGGAACAATGGAATATCTGTATCAGAGAACTCTGGATCGCTAACTGTTCCACCATCTACACGGATATTCTGCCATTTTACGATAGAGATACCATCAAGGAAATTATTCAGTTTATCTGTGCGCAGCTTTCTGATACCACCACCACGGCCAGCGTAGAACAGAGCACGGTCATCCTCAGCAGCAGCAATAATACCCTGGGTATCAGAACCATCCTCAGCATCAAGAGCGATAAGAGTCTCAGTACTGCCATCACCAACATTATCATCCGAAGACATTGGAATATCATCCTTAGGGAAGAATTTCTCAATGAGGTTAGGACGTGCATAGTTACAGCTCCAACAGTTCTTAGTTCCTGGATAAGGCATACCTGCGATACGGGTAGAGCAAACAAGATAACTTGCACAAGAATAGCCTGGAGTTCTTACACCATCCTGACGAATCGGGAAGATAATCTCTTTTACTGCATCAGCATTAACATCATTATCAGCCATGAATAACTGTGCATAACCACTATAGGTCAAGCCATTCGATGGATTTGTCTTAGCGGTGCTACTCAATGCATATGGGCCATTGATAAGCTTATCGCAATAGCTAATTGCCTTGTCATAGGCAGTAACAGCTCCATCAGTATAAACTTTAGCATTCAAGGCTAAACGTGCATGAAGCATATAGGCAGCACCTGCATCAGCACGACCGAAGTCGGAAGCAGAGTTAAACTGTCCCATGGGAGCCATCTCACTTTCAATTGCAGTAAGCTCTGTATCAAGCCACTCATAAAGATCCTTACCGACCTTTTCTACAGGAAGGTCATTCATGGAATTGTTTTCATCCTTGAATGGAGCTTTATGCCAAAGATCGAGGAAGTACCAATAGTACAAAGCACGCAAGAAACGAACCTCTGCACGATAATACTTATAATCTGCCTGATCTGCTTTGTCAGCAGTATTCTGCAAGTAAAAGTTACAAAGCAGCACATTAAAGCCCAAACGCTGGTATGCCCACTGTGTACGACCGCTATTGGCGTTCCAGCTTATACCTGTTATCTGAGGGATGTCTGTATCTGTCTGCCAAGCCCAGTTACATTCATCGGTAGGCAGAGTTTCAAGATTAAACGTCGTGCGATAGAAACCCGACTCACCCTCATCACTACTGATATCACCAGAACCTGCAGGACCTTTCTGTCCCGTCATGCCCAATGTTCCATAGACCTTAGCCAACAACTCCATGTCTTCATAAGAGGTTGAGGTCTGCGGATCGATAGATGAGATATTCAAGTCGTTGGCACAAGAGGTCATGCCAAAAACAAGCAGACCTGCAACAACCGATTTTGAAAATATATGTCTCATAATCTTTAATTCTTTATTCGTTATTATTATTTCATTCTCTTAGAAGTTCAAGCTCAAACCAATCTGGAAACTACGTGGGCGTGGATATGGATTCTTATCAACACCATCAGCCACCTCAGGATCAAGACCTTTGTACTTGGTAATAATAAATGGATTCTGAACAGTAGCAAAAATACGACCGTTAAGATGATTCTTCAGCAGATTGGGGAATGTGTAACCAAATGTTATGTTTGAACACTTCAAGTAAGAAGCATTGCGGACATAATAGTCAGAAAGATAATACTCTGTACCTACACCGGTAAAGCCCAACTGTACAGCCTCTGGGAATGTGTTAGTGAACGCACTATTCGAATAGAGACCAGAAGCGCTGATAGAACCCTTATCTGACAAATAGTTGTAGTAAACATAGTTACCAAATGAGGCATGGAAAGCAGCACTCAAATCAAAGTTCTTATAAAGGAACTTGGTTGTGAAGCCCATGATAACATCTGCTGCTGGACTCTTATAATAGTACTTATCACTTTCGTTGATCTGTCCATCAGCATTACGATCTACATACAAACCTTCAATGGGCTTGCCTGCCTCATCATAAACCTGCTGGTAAACAAAGAACGAGTTACGTGGTTTTCCAACGGTGTTTGCCTGGATTAATGTAGCATTACCACGAGAGATAGTAGAACCAACCTTGATGTAATAATCATCATCGGCATCCTCTGTCAGAGAAGTAATCTCGTTGTGGTTCCATGAAATATTATAGCTTACATCCCATGTGAAATCCTTAGTAACAATTGGCTTTGCGTTGATAGAGAACTCAACACCATAGTTCTTCATAGAACCAATGTTCTTTGTTAATACAGAACCAAAGTTTGTACCAACCGGGATTGTAACTGTATTCAGAAGGTCGGTGGTCTTACGATAGTAACCATCCAAGCTTGCTGTAATACGGTTTTTCAGCCATGCAAAATCCAAACCGGCATTCCAAGTTGTTGTGGTCTCCCACTTCAAGTCTGGATTATATGCAGTAGGACGCTTTGTAATGTAATCGGTTTCACCGAAACGATACATTGCGTATGAGTTACCTACTACATAAAGAGGAGCATAGCCAAAGTCGCTACCGATATCCTGCTGACCAGTCTTACCCCAACCTAAACGGAGTTTAAGTTCATTCCACCAGTTAACATTCTTCATGAAGCCTTCCTCATTAATTTTCCAGGCAAGAGCCACTGATGGGAAGTATCCCCAGTGATTTTCCTTAGAGAATTTTGAAGAACCATCAGCACGGAATGTTGCAGTCAACATATAGCGGTCAAGCAATGTATAGTTCAATCGGCCAAAGTAAGAAACCAATGAATTATGGGTTGCCCACTCCTGCTCGCTACGGATGCTTGGATTGTGTGCTTCACCTGTATATGAATCTGTACCCTGTCCCTCATTGTAGCCATGACGATGGTAGTGGCTTTCCTCTGCACCAGCCATAACGTCAATGTAATGAGCATCTATTTCCTTCTGGTACTGTGCATAAGCATTAGCTGTAATGCTATACTTATAATAACGTGTCAGACCATTCCAACCATAATAGTTGTTTGAGAATGAATAAGGAGAAATCACGTCAGTCTGCTTCGACTCAGTGTATTGTCCACCATAACTTGCGTGAATATGCAGATCCTCGAAACCATGAATCTTATAGTCTGCCTCAAAATTGCCTGTAAAGTCATTAGCATTTGCCAATGTTTCTTTCAATTCAAGCAAAGCAAGTGGATTCTGTGGTGCATTGTTATTATTGGTATAAGTCCAATCTGGATTTTTATAACTAGCATTCACATATGGCTGATAATAACCACCAAAGAACTTTGATGTCTCATCGTTAGTATATACAGGACGAGTCGGATCGATAGAAAGAGCTGCGCCAATAGCACCACCAGCATCAGCATAACGATCTTTCTCATACATATACTTAGCAGAGATATTCAGGTTCAAGTGATCATTAAAGAAACTTGGAGCGAGGTTCAAACCTGCATTAGCACGATGCATCCAAGAAGTCTTCACGATACCCTGTGCAGAGTTATAACCCACGCTCACACGATATGGAACACTACCTATACCACCTGATACAGAAACATTATGGCTAGTACTGATTGCAGTACGGAAAATCTGGTCCTGCCAATTGGTATCAGCGTCACCTAACTTCGAAGCATCAAGACCTTCGATGCTGTTCACAAGATTCTTGTACTCTGTAGCATTCAGTGCATCATATTTCTTTGCAATAGTAGAGATCGTAACGTCACCATTATAAGAAATACGAGGTGCAGTTCCCTTCTTACCCTTCTTTGTGGTGATAATGATAACACCGTTAGAAGCACGGCTACCATAAATGGCGGTAGCAGAAGCATCCTTCAACACGGTGAATGTTTCAATATCGTTTGGATTGATCATTGCCAGAATGTTCGACATACCAGTAGCAGTGTTGCCATCAATTGTCAAACCATCAATTACATAAAGAGGATCGTTTGAAGCGTTCAGAGACGAACCACCACGAATACGGATCTGAGCTCCAGCACCAGGCGTACCACCACTTGTGATAACATCAACACCAGCCACCTTACCTACAAGCATATCTGTGGCATTGTTAGTAATACCTTTACTGAGTTCATCAGGTTTAATAGCTGTCACAGAGCCTGTCAGATCATTTTTCTTAGCACGACCGTAACCGATTACAACGACGTTCTCAAGTACTTGAGAATCATCTTTCAATGTTACGACTACATTTGGAGCAGCCTTTACCGTCTGGCTCTGGAAACCAACGTAACTAACGGTAATGTTTGCACCTTGATTAGCCTTCAGCACGAAGTTACCGTCGAAATCAGTAACAGTAGCAGCCTGAGTGCCGTCTACACGTACTGTTGCGCCGATAATGGGTTCGCCTGCAGAATCTTTCACATGGCCTTTTACTTCAATCTGAGCAAAGGCACTGACCGATAGGATAAGACCCAAAATAAGGCCAAGCATCCTAAGCGGAAATTGAATGTTTACCTGCTTCATCATTACATTTAAATTAGAGTTAATTTGTTATTGTTATATCGTTTTAAGCTTTTGGGAAGCTTGAATTTACAGTTTTATCGGTGCAAAGATAAATCAGATTTCGTTACGTTATCCTTTTTTTTGTTTAAAATTGTTATTTTATCGGTGCAAACGTTTGCATAACAGAAAAGGGCCTGCATCTCACGATACAGACCCTTACCTTATACTAATTGATGTACTATGGTGTCACTCTTATCCAATCGGCATCCAGATTGCCACGGTCGGATTTGGGATTAGGGTCTACCGACACATAGCCGAACTTGGCGCCTATCCATTTGCCTTCACGCATCTGGAATTCAGCGCCACAGGGCTTGAACTTCTTGCCATCCAGACTATAGGCAAAGTTGAGCTTGGAGTTATCGACACTGAGACGGAGATAGATATCCATGTGAACACCTGGTTTGTAATCGATCTTATCCTCAGTGGTAGGCTTCAGAGTTGCTATCAGCTGCTCTGTCTGCGGCTGTCCTTTATCGGCAGCCTTACAGGTGAGCTGCAGCAGTTGAAACTGCTTACCTACGCGTTTCACCACCAATGCCGAATAGTCGAGGCCCATCATGATGAGGCCACCCATCTGGCCATCAGCCTTCGAGGTGAAACGTATCTTGGTGGTGGCTGTAAACTGATCGGCAGGCGTCTTCTGGAGCAGCAGATTAGGCACTTCCCAGAAGTTGACAAAGTGATCAGAGAGTTTATAATTATAGATACGGTAGGTGCCAAAGGCGGTGGGCATACCGAATTTTTCGTCGTAGTTGGCGTGCCATTGCCATTGCAGGCCTAACTTGTTACTATTAAATTCATCGCTTTCAACTGGATTAACCACCAGCGTTGAACTGCTCTTGGGCTTTTTATAAGTGGTAACAGGCTCGCCCTTTTTACCCATGATGGGCCAACCTGTGCTCCAATCAACGGGATTCAAGTGAACCACACGACCATAGGCTTCCTTATCCTGGAAATGCAGGAACCAGTCCTCGCCGTATTTGGTATGTACCCAACCACCCTGATGAGGACCGTTGATATCAGTCTTGCCCTGTGCTAATACAATCTTATGCTCGTAGGGACCGTAGGGGGAACGACTACGCATAGCTAACTGGAAACCTGTTGGCACACCGCCAGCAGGACACATAATCCAATACCAGCCATCACGCTTATAGAATTTCGGGCCCTCGCAAGTACGGTTCTCGGTACCATTGCCATCGAACACGATGACAGGCTCGCCGATGGCACGTGTACCGTCGGCCGACATCTCACGAACCGTCAGCACTGAGGCAAACTTGGAACGGCTGTTGGCCCATCCGTTCACCAGATAGCAACGACCATCCTCATCCCAAAGCGGCGTGGTATCAATATAGCCCTGCCCCTTGATGACACAAACGGGTGCCTCCCATTTGCCTGCAGGATTCTGGGTTTTAACCATATATACGCCAAAATCAGGATCGCCCCAATAGATATAATACCAACCTGCATGATAACGAATGCTGGGAGCCCATACGCCAGCACCATGTTGAGGAGTGCTGAAATGACGCAGCAACGCCTCATCGCCCTCATAGAGATTGGTCAGCGCATAGTTGATGATTTCCCAATTCACCAGATCCTTGGAATGCAGGATAGGCAGACCTGGTACACATTGGAACGACGAAGCGGTCATATAATAATCCTCACCGCTGGCACCCACGCATACATCGGGGTCGCTATAGTCGGCATTAATCACGGGATTGGTGTAGGTACCATCGCTATGATCGGGGCTCCACACCTTTGACACATACTGTGCAGAAGCCCATAGAGGTAGGCAGACAACTGCCATCAGAATCGTTCTTTTCATATCTTAGTAGTTTTCATTTTATAAGTGTTTCTTGAAGAAATCGAGTACACGCTGCTGGGAATTCTTCCAACAGCTATGGGGCATATCCCAGAGTTCGGTTTCGATTTTATCACCGGCGCCCTGACTTTCCCATGTTGCATGCATGGTAGCAAAGGCTTTCTCAACACCAGGCACGGGAAAGAGGACATCCTGCGCACCATTGATGAAGAGCATAGGTTTAGGGCAAGCCAGGCTGGCCACATGGGGATAGTCCATCCAGCGACGAAGCCCCGGGAAACAGTTGGCAAAGCCACCATTCTCCGTACGATCGTACTTAAATCCCATCTGCTCATCAGCCGTTACCATCCAACAGACAGAGGCACCTACCTTGATGCGGTCGCTGAGTGCAGCGAGCATCCAGGCACGGTAGGCCCCCATAGACCAACCTGTACAGCCAATCCTTGAGGCATCCACCTCAGGCATCTGGGCCAGGACTTCAGTTCCAGCGATATCGTCGTAAGTCATCCAGGCCGAGAGATCGATGCCATACATCATCATGTTGCCGGCTATCATATCATATCGGTCACGCTGAGCACCCTCTTTCTGCCCACGCTCACCCCACATCGGTGCATCAGCCGAGAAGACCACATAGCCGTTCTTAGCCAGATAATCGCCGAAGAACTGCCCCTCGTAACCCTTCAGCCACTCCTCTGCATCCTTGATAACTGCAGCCTCTTCGCAAGCCAAAGGCCGGATCATCTTCTCCTTACCTATATATAGATGAGCACCATGGTCGTGCAACAGGTTGACAGCTGGGAATGGGCCTTTACCATCGGGGATGAGTACATAGGCAGGCACGGTATAGTACTGCGACAGGCGGACCTCTAACTTACGAGCCTTGTAGCCATCGCGTTGTTCTTCAAAGAGAACCTTCGTCTGATACCCATCTGCAGGTGGTGGTGGTGGCATCAACATACAGTCGAATACCTTCTGACGGGCCACCTTCTTCCATTTAGCGAACTTCTTAATGCCACTATTCTCCCAAGCCAGAGGATAGTCGAAGTGAGCAATCAGCGAGTCGGCATAGACAGGCAGATTGCGCATAAACTCATACTTGGCACGTTTCTGGGCCGTAGCCGTGAACTGCATACCGTAAAGAGCCAACAATATCAGCAGTAACTTTTTCATCTTCAAGTAGTTTATTCGGGTGCAAAGATATACAATTATTTCCATTATTTCAAGAAAAACACTACTTTTCTTTTGGTTGAAGTGGATTCCATCCGTCAGTTCCCTTCAACACATGAGTCATCTCATAGGCCGTTATATCGCTCAGCAGATGCCCCCAGGCAGCACGTCGACTGGTATCAGCACCTTTTCCAGAGCACTGATATTCTGCGTAATAAGCAGTACGTTCATTCTCTGCCTTTCCCCAGTTATTCCAACCTTCTGGGCGGATATGGCGCCCCATTTCACAACGAATAAACACAACCTTGCCAAAGGGACGCCAAGGGCGCGACAACCAGACGCTACCAGCCTCAACACCGTTATCTGCCGTCAACTTACAATCATAGAACACATAACCATACTGGCAGTTTTGCGGTGTGGCAGGAGCTGTCAAGAAGCCACCAGATGTTTTGCTTCGTATCTCACAACGATTAAACACAGCAGTTGCCTTACCGAAGATAAAATCAACGGTCCCCTCGATATAACAATCCTCAAAATACTCACGGGTATTCTCGCCAAAGGTATAGAGTGTATCCTGAAAACCCAAGAAACGGCAGCGACGGAATACGGCCCTGTCGCCAGCCACATGACAGGCAACCGCCTGTCCTACTGGCCCAGAGGCATTCTCGAACGTGATATTCTCTGCCATGAAGTCAGGACCGAATATGTAAACACTTCCTGAGCCACTGGTACCTTTCTCCTCGCCGAACACGTTCGGTTTCTGGGCGTAGTCATCATAAGTCAGTACAGTGCCATCTTCGCCAGTTATCCACACACGTTCCTTACTTGCCGCTATGACTATTTTTTCCTTATAGACTCCTTTCTTGATGAGTATCCGGGTGGGACCGGCTTTCCGATAATCCGGCACAGCATTAATGGCAGCCTGGACAGTGACAAAATCACCACTACCATCGGCAGCGACTACAAAATCGTAGCCATCAACCTTTGCCCATGACACACAGACTACGCACATACCCAAAAGGAGTAATACTAATCTACTCTTCATCTTCTTTCTTTTAGAAGGGGGGAATACTCACGCATTCCCCCTTTACGAAAACTAAAACTAACTCTTAACTAACTATATTAAACTCTTACATTACTGTTCCTGACGGAAGCCATAGCCATTGGTTATCTTGGAGGTTGTCAACGTGTTATAAGTGAACGGCAGCAGATAGATAGGAGGATTCTTAGCTGCATAATCAGCATCACTATAGCCTGCCAACAACTTGGTTGCATAAGAATCACGATAACTATCCATATCAACAGCCCATGGTTTCTGTTCATAGCCATCAGCCTCAAGTGCTATGGCCTCTGCACTACCAGGTACAATATGCTTGAACAATCCCTTGATGGCCACATTAGTAGCTGTAGCTCCCATCACCTTTGGATAGAGTGAGCCCCAGTCGTCATGCTGTCCACGCCAGCTCGGATAAAGCACAGGATCATCCTCTTTGCCAACAGGGCACTGACCTGTCAGACGATAACCATATTGTGTACGGGCATCTACCATCTTAGTCCAAATATAAGCTGGCAGCTCGTTACCATTAGCAAACTTAGCATAGCCATTAGCTACAACCTCGTCGATAATACGTGTCATCTCCTTACGGTTCTCAACAGCAGCCTGTGGCAGTTTACCGGTACGAATCAAGTCGAAACGACGAACGCCCTCACCAACAAACTCAAAAGCACGCTCCTGGATAACTGCATCCCATACAGAACCACAGTCAGCAATAAACTGATCGAAGTTCGGATCTACGCCACCAACATAATTACGATTATGAACAATGGCCAGTGTACTCTTGGCAGCACCATCATCGCCCAAAGCAGCCTCAACCTCAGCTAACATCAGATAGATATCAGAGATGCGCATATAGCTAACGTTGATACCTGATGTACCATAGCTGTTGGTATTAGGTGCTGGCAGTCGGTTCCAGTCCCACTTGTTTGTTGCAGGACCTGCGCCACATCCCCAGTTAGAACGATTGAACGACTGGATATCCTCATGTCCCTGACCATCGCTACCAGTCACGGTAATAGAGGCATCGCGACGTAAGTCCTGAGGATTGAAAGCACCATAATAGAACCACGCCTGAACACGATCCTGACCACAGCCTACACACGGTGCATCGCCGTTACCACCACGCGAAGGGCGACCGATATAGGCAGGACGGTCTGCGCCATTATTATACTCCATAGGAATCTCATAGACAGACTCGTCGGCCAGACCATCGGTAACACCGCAGTGCATCTGCTGGAAACAATACTGGAAGGGGTTGCCGTACTCACGCCCATTAGCGTCGTTGGTACGTGGGTCAGTGAGATGGAGTTCAATCGAACCATGGTTCTGTACTGCTGCCTGCAAGTACTCCTTGGCAATCTGATAGATATTGCGCCAATCAGAACGACGACCATAGATGGCCTTGTTCTTCTCTACACTCCAGTCGTCGAAAGTAAGTTGGTTGCCATCACCATCCACATAGAAATCGGCACCAAGGTCGGTACGACGAGTGGTATAACCAGCATTATAGAGACACAGACGACCTATCAGTCCCTGCACATAAGTACGGTTCATGACATCAGCACGATGGCTGCTCTCCCCCACACGGAACATGTGAGGCTCCACCTCGCGGAGTTTCTGGATGTGATAGTCGGCAATGGCGAAACGAGAGGTCAGGCCTTCAGCCTTCTCGCCGGTCTTCAGTGCATGAGGCACATCACCATACCACTTGAACAGTTCCCAGTAGCAGGTAGCACGCAAAGCAACAGCCTGTCCATAGATATCCGACATCTCATTAGGCTCGCCTGTCATGATCTGTTGGAAATCACTTTTCTCTTCGAAAGCATTAATCAATGAGTTGCACACAGCGATGGTATTATACATCTGACCAAATACCTCAGTGCCTTCTCCTGAGTTGATATTATAATTCTCTGTACCACCAGGATAAAAGGTCTTCTCCTGACAACCTGCGCTGCCATCGCTGTAGGTATCCTGGGCATCTTCTATATCAGATCCCCATACAGGACACCAGTAGAATCCCACAGAATGAAGACTACGCGCATTCTGTAATGTCTGATAACCATAATAGAGAGCCGAACGAGCAGACTGCACATCGCTGAAGACAAAATCCTTATCAACCACACTGGGTGATGTTACATCCAGAGAGTCGCTGCATCCTGTAGCCATAAACAGTGTGGCTACTGTCATTGCGGTTGTTATTATCTTTTTCATATCTGTATCTTGTTATTATTGTCGAAATTTAGGTTTTAGAAACTGATATTAGCACCAAAGGTGAATGTACGGGCACGAGGATAAGCGCCCCAGTCCATGTTCAGCGTTGGCAATACCTTTACGCTCTCCAGGAAGCCGGTACGTCCTGTGGTGCTGGCATTTACTTCCGGATCAACACCAGAATAGCCTGTAATGGTAAAGAGGTTGCTACCTGTCAGGTAAAGACGCAGGTTGCTGACACCTACCTTCTTAACCAAAACCTTTGGCAGGGTGTAGCCAATGGTGAGTGTCTGCAGACGCAGGTAAGCACCACTCTCCAGGAACTGATCGGTCACGATACCATTCTGATGATAAGGCACGGCATACTTGGCACCGGCATTCAGTGTACGCAGTTCTGAAGGATCAGTTACAGCATACAGCTCGCCCGAAGCATTTACATTATATACTTTATAAGCATCGGCAACGAAGGCTAACTTCTGTGCAGTCAGGTCATTATACTCACCACCAGAGAGGTTCATCATGGCATTGGCATTATAGATCTTGCCATCGAGCACATAGTTGAAGTTGGCACTGGCATCCCAGTTCTTATACTGAAGGTTGAGCGAGAAACCACCTGTATGATGAGGCATCACCTCGCCCAGCTCAGTAGCATCGTCGAGGGTCACACGACCACTCTTGTCGGTATCCTCAAACTTTGCAGCTCCAGGGAAGGCGCTCTGACCTGCAGGCAGGTCAAACGGATGCATGTAGTTTCCCGAAATAGAACGGTCGAAATCAGGCACACCGGCTTTCAATACATACTGTCCATTAATATAGTCAAAGTCATCAACAGTATAGAAACCAGCCGACTTGAAACCACGAACAATACCTACAGCCTTACCTTCAACCAACATATAATCGTTTACAGGCATTGTAGCCGATGAAGCCCAGTATGAAGAATAGAGATAGTTATCGGCATTTGTCAGTTCGTCAACCTTATTCTTATTATAGTTATAGATGACACCTACGTTAAAACGCAGATCCTTGGTACGGATCACATCAACATTGGCAGAGATTTCAAAACCACGGTTTGAAGTCTTACCGAAGTTCTGATACTGATAGGTGTAACCAGTAGTATTATCGATGGGCACAAGCATCAACAGGTCCTTAGTTGTGTTCCAGTAGAGCTCAACACTACCATTAATACGTCCATCGAGGAATCCATAGTCAATACCAAGGTTACGAGAGATGGTTGTCTCCCACTTCAAATCGTTATTAGCCAACAGTCCATCAGGCTGATAGAACGGAGTCTTCTCGCCATTAATAGTCACCTTATTATTATCAGCACTGGTAGTCTTCCATGTCTCGCGCCACAGGTTTGAGTTGATATTATCAGCTCCCGACATACCATACGACAGGCGTAGTTTCAGGTTCGAAAGCCACTCTTTTGTACCTGTCATAAACGGCTCTTCACTGATACGCCATCCGAAAGCGGCAGCAGGGAAGTAACCCCAGCGGTTGTTTGGTGCAAACTTAGAGCTACCGTCAGCACGCATGGTTACCGTGAAGAGATAACGATTCAACAGTGAGTAGTTTGCACGTCCGAAGTAAGATATGGTACGTGTAGGCACTGCAATCGAGTTAATAGCAGAGAAAGAGCGGGTTGCCGTATTGATCATACCGATAGCGGTATCGTAGTCAAAATTATCAGGAAAACCGTAGCCCGCCAACTGCGAAGACTCTGAGTCGCTCTTGATAAACTCATGACCCAGCAAGAAATTCAGTGAGTGAATCTTATTCAACTCAACACTATAGTTCAAGGTATTCAACCAACGCAGGCCTGTACCAGTGCTGCGAGTCAGAGTGGCACGCTTCTCAGCAGCATCATTATAGCCATCGTCATAGTATTTAGCTGTACCACTGGCACGTGTAACAGACAACTCTGAGCGAGCCGTCAGACCTTTAATTATCTCCCAAGCCAACGCACCACTTCCACGCAGATTACGTGTATTATGCCAGTTGGTTACGCTCTCAACCAACATCAGAGGGTTAGCATGATAGCTATCATCAATATTCTTCACACCAAAACTCAGACCTGAGATTTCGGACACAGAAACACCACCGAGAGGATTATCGATTGGACGATACTTGTAGGCGCCAGAAACCTCTGAACCACGACCACTCTGCAGACCTTCCTGGCCATTGATGGTTGACTCTGTATAACGCAGATCAACATCGAAAGTCAGATTGCTCAGCAATTGCTGCTGCAACTTCATCGAAGCCGAGAACTTCTCCAAACCTGAACGGATTTTAATACCCTGATCATTGATATAGTTGACATTAGTCACAAAATGGGTCTTATCGGTACCACCACTAATGGCCACGTTATGGCTATGCGTCCATGCTGTACGCAGCAAGTCGTCGGTATAGTCGTGCGTATCCACATTGGCATACTGAGCATAGTGGTTGCCATACTTACTTCCCAGACCGAAATACTTGGCTACAGCATCACCAACGCCCTGTCCACGCGAAGTTCCATACCCCCAATGGAAGAGCACATAATCCTGTGCGCTTAGCGTCTCCAAGGTCTTGGCCACACTCTTAGCCTGTACATAACCATCGTAGCTAACCTTTACTTTGCCTCCTTCAGCCTTCTTTGTTGTCACCAGGATAACACCATTGGCACCACGCGCACCATAGATAGCTGTAGAAGAAGCATCCTTCAGAACATCGATACTCTCAATCTCTGAGGCTGGAATATCGCTGATACTTGAAACAGGGAAGCCATCGACAATAAATAAAGGTGAGTTATTTTGAGTGATTGAGCCACCACCACGTACACGGATAGAAACATCAGCATCTGGACGGCCATCACCCGAGGTTACGTTCACACCAGCCAGTTTACCCTGCAGCGCCTGAGCTACGTTGTTTACAGGTACAGCAGCCAGGTCATCGCCACGAACAGAAGCCACAGCACCTGTCAGATCCTTACGCTTCACCGATCCGTAGCCAATGACAACAACCTCATCCAAACCGATGTTGTCTTCCTTCAGTTCCACGTTTACGGTTGTTTTACCCGACACACTTTGTTCTGTCTCGCTGAACCCGATGTAGTTGAACACAAGTACTGCCTTATCGTTAGGTACCGTAATAGAATAGGTGCCATTCATATCAGTAATAACACCCGTGTTGTGCGTACCCTTAACAGTTACGCTGACGCCGATAAGCGGCTCATGGCTACCATCGGTCACAGTTCCCCTGACAGTCTTTGACTGGGCGATAGCTATTTGAGCCATCAATGTCATGACTGCAAAGAACAAAGCTCTCATTGCAATTTGCTTGAACTTTTTCATTTTGTTTTTACGTTATTGAATAAATTAGAATTTAGTTGTTCGTCGATAATTGACGACGCAAAGGTACTATCCTAAGTTCTAATTTTAGGGCAAGATTATCTCAACTGGGTGCAATTTTGTGCCAAAAATGCTATTTTGAAACAAAATTCCACCTTACTTGACAGAATATTCCACCTTATATTCCTTCGGGGTCATCCCCATGTCGGCCTTAAAGCATTTTCCAAAGTATTTCGGGTCGGAGAATCCACAGCTGTAAGCCACATCATTAACCGATGCACCATCTTTCAACATCTGGCAAGCCTTACGGATACGGGCCTCACGAATAAAGTCGAGTGGCGTGACACCCAGCAACGACTTCATTTTACGGTTTAAACCAGAGCGGCTGGTAGCTGTTGCATCAGCCATGTCACCGATATTGATATCTGCATCGCCAAGGTGTTCCTCGATGAATTGTATAGCCCGCTGCATAAAAGCCTCATCCTCAGGTTTTATCTGAGGTTTTGAAGGCACGGAAGCGTCCGACGGAGTAGAAACAGTTTTTTCGGCTTTGTTGTTCAACAATGCCAAGTAAGCCTCGTGCAATTCCTTTTGTCGACGATTCATCCTGATAATATAATGACGCAAATACAAAACACCCCATACAAACATGACCAGCAACAAGGCATAGAGTAGCTGCGCCCAACGGGTCTCCCAGAAAGTTGGCTTTACAATAACTGTCAGTGTACGTATATTATCCACCCACAGTCCGTTACAATTGGTAGACCGTATCTGGAGCTGATAGGTACCTGGTTTTAAATCAAGGAATGTAGCTGAACGGTCCTTACCTATATGATTCCACGAGGCATGCTCTCCCATTCGGAAGGCATAAGAAATCTGGCTCGCATCAGAATACTCAAGTGCCGCAAAACGTAACTGAAAACTGCGCTGCGACGGTTCCAACGTTAAGGTATCGATCGTATTCACCCCACGCATTTTATGCTTATTCTCAATAATCAACGCCGTCAATGCCATAGGGGGAATGTATCTGTTGCCGCCTACATCTTCCTTGCGGATAGTAAAAGCGCCGTTCTGAAGTCCGAATAAGCCCCTACCATCAGGCAACATCAAAGGGACAGCATCCGAGAAACGCAGCTTTTCATTCAGGAAGAACGACTTATAGTCAGTTTTCTCGGTGACGTCGGGATTTAACAGGATCAATTGGTTATTACTCACCACCAACAACTGGTTATGATAAGATACAGCAGATAGTGCCACGTCGGAAGGCAGTCCGGTAGAAGTGTTGAAATGCCGGAATTCAAGTTGAGGAGCCAGCAGATTATCAGATAGTATCTGGTTTACGCCACCACTTTCTGTGCAGACGAATATACGCTGTTTACTGTCTTCCGTGATGAACATCGTAGCATTATTACTCAGACTGTTTCCTCTATGGATATCCTTCGTATGGCGCTTAAAGACTATCTGCCGTGGATCTTTTGGCGAGATATCGGCCACGAGTAGTCCTGTTGTAGTGGCTGCCAACAGGATATTCTGACGAGTGATATGAAGCTGTCGTGAACGCGTCTGCCCATCAGTTGCCGGACGATCTATTTTGTTCACATGTATGAATTCAGGATGCGCTGCCTGCGGATTGACCACGCAGTCAATTCCTGTTCTGAAGTTTGCTATCCACAAACGTCCCTGATTATCCTCTGTGGCATAATACAACTCGTTATTGCTCAACGAATGCGAGTTTCCATCTTGGTGTACGAAGTGTTCCACATTAAAAACCCCATCGGCAGTTTCACGCAATCTGAACAAACCATAAGGTTTGCTGCATAGCCAGATAGTACCTTTTGAATCCTGAAAGATATGATATACGGGCGATCCAAACGAGGTATATCCCGCATGCAGTCGGCCATCCGCACCTAAATAACCCAGTTCACGATTCTTTCGGTCAAAGAGTCTAATGGTAGCATCATCACGAGTTGTAATCCAATAACGCTGTTTCTTATCCAAAAAAGAATAACGCACCTGCACAGGCTTAACCTGTTCTAATTTCTGATAGGGTTGTTTATGGAAACTCAGTTTGAACGCGCCATAGCTACTGGTAAACCAAGCATTACCTTCTTTGTCGGCCAAGCAGAACCGGATACGATCAGCGCCATGCCAATCAGCAGGGTAGTCCTTATATTGCCCAGTTGCCTGATCCTTATATTTTAGTCCGCCCTGCTGACCGATTGTCCATTCGGTACCATATACATCTTTATAATAATTAGGCAATCCTTTCGACTCAAAAGCCATCTCACGCTGATGCGCTGTAGCAAATTTCTTTTTCAGTTGACGTTCCTCTGTTTCACTTATTTCAAAATACTTGCACGTCTTTGTTGAAAAGCCCAGGATACGGCCTTCTACATAACACCGCAGACTACCATCGTCCATCAGCATCATATCCATAATGCGGTCTGAAGGCACGTCAACACCATCGCCAGCTTGAGACTTAAAACATTCAAACTCATAACCATCAAAACGGTTCAAGCCATTCCATGTGGAAATCCAGATCATCCCCTGCCTATCCTGAAGGATCTGTGTAACCCACCACTGTGCCAAGCCGCTGAACTCATCGTAATGAGTCACCGTACACTGAGGCTGGGCAAGCATGGAGCCACACCAGTTCATCAACACCAACAAGAGCATTGCAAAATAATTCCGCATCGGTTCCGTTTATTAGTCTTTTCGGGTGGCAAAGATACTACTTTTTTTGTTAAAACAACAAAGAAAAGGGGAAAATTGTGCATTCCACGTCTTCCTTGTTTGTAGAATAGCCAACATAGAGCCGATTTTGATAGACCAAGGCCTTGGGGTAGCTATAGCCAGGAGTCTTGTACCGGCCATCATAGCGCCGTGGTGGCAAATCGTCTGCTGCACCACTACGTAGTAAAACTGCTTTATCAAAGTTCTTGCCATCGCTACTCAAATGCAGTACGAGCGGCCAGCGACGTTTGGCAGGAACCGGACAGCTGACGATAAACAACGTGCCATCAGGCAGATTGCCTGCACACTGTTTGGTGCGTGCATCCGGGAAAGAGGTTAACATTGGTCGAGTCCAGGTCAATCCCCTATCCTTGCTTTCAGACGCCAGTTTACGAAAGCTACTACTTTGGTCGCGGAACAGCATCACGATAGTGCCGTCGGGGCGCACATACTGACTGGGCTCTATCTCACGCGATGTCTTACCCAAATCCTTGTATTCAAACTCTCCTTTGTGCCAGCCACTGATGCCTCGCGGATCATCAGTATATACAGGACAGAGATGCAATCCTGACATAAAATGAGTAGCACCTATGATACGCCCGTCGGGCAGGCGGTAGGGGTCTTGTTCCAACACGCCATTCATCTCGCTGCCATCGGCCATTCTTACTGGCTGCATTATGCTCCACGAGAGTCCGTCGGCACTTGTCATGTAGCAGGTCTTGCCGCCTCGTGGCGAAAGTCCTTTCTGCCAAATATCAATAAAAGCAAGTAGTGTATCGCCGTTTACCAGCCAACCACCCGAAGTACAATAGCAATCCTGATTAGGTGCAGCTAACACCATGGGCTTGCTCCATGAGTTGCCTTCATCGGTGCTGATGCTATAAAGCACACGGGTATCGTCGCTGTCCTCATCTTTTGGAGAACTTTGCCACATACAGTACAATGCTCCTTTAAACGCAGCCAGCACAACGCCATTGGCATAATGGTCGGACGCTTCGGAGGCTTTAAATACCGTCACCGTCTTCACACCTACTATAGGTTTCAGTCCCACAGTTTCGTACTGAGTGGTATCAATCACACCGACAGGGATATAGGGAGCCTGTTGCTGAGCAGAAGCCGTGAACTGCACACCATAAAAAGTCAACAATATCAGTAGTAACGTTTTCATCCTTAAGTAGTTTTTACAGATGCAAAGTTACACTATTCTGCCGTATCTACCAAATAATCTGCCAGTTTTTTGACCATCCGCACCTGATTCAGTCTCTGATATGCAATTTAAACAACAAAGCATTCTGCAACACCACCGGTCGGTTATGAGCAAAAAAGACCGTTCCCTCTGTCGTGGCTTTGATATCGTTAAGGATCTGTCCGTTATATGGATGTATAATATGAGCTAACGACTGACCAGGATGCACACGATCGCCAACATCTACCAAGCGGATAAAGATGCCCGCACGACGTGCTTTTACATGATGGAACACAGCCTCATCGACAACAACCGACTCATAGGCGGCACCCGCCGAGCCCGTGGTGATGATGTCTGTTCGGCTCATCATACGCAGAATGGCATCAACCGTTTCGCCCCCAGCCGTCTGATCGATGCGACTGGTTTTCCCAGCATAAATCGAAAACGCTTTCGTGCCCCACAGCTGCCAGTTGTAATTCAGCAGTGTAGTATCGAAAGGACGAGGTTTATAAACCGTTACATAGCGCATACCAAACAGACGGGCTGTATCTACATCCTCATAGCCAGTCTTCAACATCCTGACATGGGGAATAAAGTTACCTGGCACATAATAGCTGGCCAACTGGATTCCATACTGAAAACCTGTCAAGGCCTCAAAAACAGCAGCTGCTATACGTTGTGTTGTCTCACCTGCGCTATAGCCAGGAAACATACGGTTGATATCTGTATTATCCATGGCCCAGAAACGGCTACTCACATTCATTGAGAACGGGTTACAGGAAGGTATCACCAAGATGCTCTTACCCTCAGAAATCCCATTATGCTGTTCAATCAAGGCCAATCGATTCACCAACTGCGCACAGATGTACTGTTGCTGCACCTCGTCGCCCCTCATAGCTCCAACAATAGCCAGTGTTTTAGCGCCTTCACCAAAGCGGTAGCCTGTAATGCGGAAGCTGTCGCGGCTGGGCGACGTCATATCAAAAATAGTCTCTTCTCTCATTGTTTTGCTTCAGAATTAAAGATTCGTGCCATGAGCGATCCTTCATACACAATAGGATAGGCACGTATTGTGAACAGATAGCCATCAACAGGCGATTTGACTGTACTCAGCACCTTTCCGCGCAGTGGATCAACGATTTGCCCAAGAACCTGTCCTTTCGTAATATGAACACCACACTTCATCTCTGTCAAAAACACCCCAGACGTCTCCGCATTAAGGAATGTCACACTGTCACCTTGACAAATGATGGACCTTGGCATGCTGGCTGCCACCTCGCCTTTCCACATCCCCATCCGTTGCATCAAGTGCAGGATGCCAGACACCAACCGCTGACACATCTTATGATTGATACGCTGACCGACACCCATCTCTACCACCAGGCACGGTGTACCCGTACTGTTTAGCGAGTGGGCTAACGTAGCCTCAAGGACGGTGGCAGCATCGTGCACCCAAACAAAGTCCATTCCAAGATGTTCGGCAAAGGGCACCAACCACTCAGCGTCCTGTACGTTGATACGCACCTGTGGCGTCTCCCGCAGATAGAGATTGCTGGAATGAATATCAATCACCATATCAGCCCCTTTGATATCCTCGATGATAGCATGTGCCGTTTGTTCGGCCATCGTCCCCTGAGGGTCACCAGGGAAAATACGGTTCATATCCAGATCGAAGTTAGGTATGCCACGCTGGATTGTATCGATACCTAGCGGGTTCAGTGCTGGATATATTTCCAACGTACCATTCAGTAATTCCGGATGCTCTCCCACCATGCGCGCCAGTTCGTAGCACACCATCTGGCCTTCGAGCTCATCGCCGTGAGTTCCTGTTACCACACAGAATCGCAGGCCCTCCCTGCCATGCTGAATCACATTCTTGCGAATGCGGAACTGCTCATCTACAGGCAGTTCTGTTGATACAATCGTCTTTATCATAATTCTTGTAGTGTTACACTGATTTGTGTTTGTTGTACTGCATGTCCGCAGAAGATTCCACGACTGACGGGACAGTCGGCTGAGTCGCGTCCATGCGCAATCTTGACATAGCCCTGCAGCAACTGGGCACGGTCGTGAGTGGGATCATAGCCTTGCCAACTATAGCCATCGAACACCTCTACCCACGCATGCGTCTGTCCAGTACCTTCCAGGAAACCATTCACATAACGGGCTGGCAGCCCATTAGCCCGACAAAAAGCTATCATCAGGTGGGCATAGTCCTGACATACGCCACACTGTTTGCTGAACACATCGCAAGCAGGCGTTTCGACCGTAGTGGTCTCTGGTACATAGGACAGCATTTCGTAAACCCTGTGACACAGTAGTTGGGCCTTCTCAACCGTTGACATTCCTGTCTCAACCATAGCAACTTCTTTCATCGCGTCGTTGACGCTTGTCAGTTGCGAGGATTGATTATACAGCATCATGTTTTCACCACGCTGTTTCAGGAAATAGGTGTCCACAGCTACAATCCCTGTGCTGACGTAGGCAAACACCGAGTGTGGCTCGTTGGCTCCTCCGAAGAGGATACGGTTACCAAAAGCATCGGTACCGGCAGTCAGCCAGTAGTCGGGCGATGCTACTACGTGTTCCTGCTCGATAGTTTGAAAGGCGTTGGCTGCAGGCTGACAACGCAGCATCACCGAATGTCCCGACACCGGCTCACTGAAGGTTACAATGGTCTGATAATTATAAAGATAGCGTCTCATCCTAACAGCCTAAACCCTTGTCAACTGATTGACGAATGCCAACAGTTTGTTCTTGTACTCTACATCGCTGAGATGAAATTTCTGACTGATAATCAGCTGATCCAGTTGACTCTCCATATTTTCATCGAGCAGACCAGGCAGTAAGCGTGAATAGTGCTTCACCGAATCATAGGCCTGTGCAATACGCGAATAATCATATTCGAAACGAAGGAGCATATCGAGGTTCTCAATATTGCGCCCCATCATCATGATATAAAGGGCTTTATGATTATGCAGACGCTGTTCGGCTGCTCCCCAGAAGGCCAACGACCAGTCGATAACAGGCTGCAACTGCATCACATTTGTGTTCTTCTCTTCACGACATTTCTTTATCAGGGCTACGCTCATTTCCAGATAACTTAATGTCTCCGACATGATTTCCTCACGCAGCAAGATGGCGTTATCCATTGCCTTTGTCTGTGCTGCCATGATAGAACCCGGATTCGCATCGTCATACATCATACCCTGTGTGAACTCATCGTTCGTACCATATACCCCCAAGACATCGAGTTTTGTCCAGATAGGCAGATAGTCATCAATCTCGCCATCAATCATCATGTCATAGCACTTTCGAAGCAGATGAAGGGTTATATACACGCGTTCCTCATAACGTCCTAACCAAAACAGGCAGTTAGCCTTGTTGGCCGATATAATTGTATTCTTTTCCATTCCGTTGTCTATTAATGTGTTATTGTTCCATTATCCACGTATCCTTAAAGCCACCTCCCTGTGAGGAGTTAACCACAAAGGAGTCAGGATTTCGGGAGAAGCGGGTCAGACCGCTACACCACACCTTAGTCTCTTTACCACTGACTACAAAAGCACGCAGGTCAGCTTTACGCTCAACAAGCCCTTGTTCGTCGAGCACCTCCAGGTCTTTGAAGTCGATTATCTCCTGAGCTATCCAGCGTCGCGGCTGATCAACGATTAGGCCCCGCAGTTCGTTGAGTTGCTTTTCCGTCAGATCCTTACCGAACACCACACCATAACCGCCAGCCTCTGACACATCCTTTATCACCAGGCGCTGTATGTTTTCCAGCACAAAGTCGTGGTCCGCCTTATAATAAGGCAAGTAGGTGGGTGCATTCTGCAGGATGGGCTTCTCACCCAAATAATATTCTATCATCTTCGGTACGAAATAGTAGATACCTTTATCATCAGCCACACCATTTCCTATTGCATTTACCAATGCCACATTGCCGGCTTTGTAAGCTTGCATCACATTGGGAACGCCCAGCAACGATGAGGCTTCGAATACCATCGGATCCATATATTCATCACTGACACGACGATAGATACACCCCACACGGGTACGTTCTTTGTAGATACCTGTGTAATACACCTTGTTGTCTTCTACAAACAGGTCGCCTGGGTAAGCCAATGTTGCGCCCGTCTTCTCTGCCAGATAGGAGTGCTCGAAGTAAGCAGAGTTGTAGCGACCGGGAGTCAGTATCACAGAAATGCCTCGTCCGTTGTTCATCTCGTCCATCATCACGCGTAGCAACTCCACATAGTTGCGGTTATCAGCAATGCTGTTCGAAGCAAAGGTTGCAGGTGACACCCGCCGTGTAATCTGTCGTGCAATCATGGGATAGCTGGCGCCACTTGGTATGCGCAGGTTATCCTCTAACACATACCATTGGCCGTCTTTTCCTTCAACCAAGTCGATACCCGCAATATGGGCATACACGCCACCTGTCGGGTTAATACGCTCGCACTCTGGCAGATAGCCTTTCGACGAATAGACGAACTCCTCGGGCACGATACCATCATTTATAATTTTCTTTTCGTGATAAACATCCCATAGAAAGAGGTTCAGTGCCTGTACCCGCTGTTTAAGTCCCTGTTCCAGATAACTCCAGTCATCCTTTCCGATGATTCGGGGAATGGGATCGAAAGGAAACAATTGCTCGTTAAAAATACCATTCTTATACACACCGAAGCGTACGCCATAACGCTCCATCCATCTGTTAACAGTGTCGCGACTGTCTGTCAATTCCGTTATCCTGATACTCATAGGCAACACCTTATTAAATTATGTACTCATGTTATATTTCTCTCTGATATGCTCTTCATACTCTGCTAATTCGCGCTCACCGATATGAGCCAGTCCGTAGTGTTCATCATGTTGCGAGAAGTCGAGACCCACCTTCTCACTGTAGGCCGAGACACGCATCGGGATGAGATGATCGATAAGTTTGTAACCCAGCCAACTCATAGCGAATGTATAGGTGAACACAATGACAATGGCCAGCAGATGATAAAGAAAGACAACAACGCCATCCCATGTGCCGGCTATCAATCCTTCCTGAATAAAGATACCTGTCAACACGGTACCGAAGATACCACCAGTACCATGGGTTGGAAATACGTCAAGGGCATCGTCGATGCTGCTACGCGAGCGCCAGTAAACGGCGATGTTACAGATCAGCGTGATGACGAAAGCGATAAATATGCTCTGACCAACAGTGACATAGCCCGCCGACGGTGTAATGGCCACCAGACCAACCACACAACCTACAGCCGCACCCATGGCCGATGGTTTACGACCGCGTAGGCAGTCGAAGAATATCCAGGTCATCATGGCAGTGGCCGATGCCGTATTGGTATTCAGGAAAGCCTTGATGGCAACACCATCTGCATGGAGCGACGAACCGGCATTGAAACCAAACCATCCCAACCATAGCATGGCTGCACCAAGAAGCACAAATGGGATATTGGCCGGCTCGCTCTTACGTGTCTCTGCCTTACGGCGCCCTAAGAAGATGGCACCAGCCAGAGCAGCCACACCCGATGAAGCATGCACCACAATACCACCAGCGAAATCGATAACACCCCACTTCATGAACAAGCCTTCAGGATGCCATGTCATGTGCGCCAACGGGCAATAGATGACGAAGAAAAAGAACATCATGAAGAACATGTAAGCCGAAAAACGTACACGCTCAGCAAACGATCCTGTTATCAACGAGGGGGTAATGATGGCGAACTTCATCTGGAACAGTGCAAACAAGGCCAACGGTATCGAAGCGCCACCTAAGATATGTCCTGCAGGCGTAGTATAGACCGCACCACCCACTCCATGGAACATCAGGAATGTCAAAGGATTACCAATCACACCACCGATGTCGTCACCAAAGCATAAAGAGAAGCCAATCACTACCCATAGAACAGATATCAATCCCATAGCAATGAACGACTGCAACATGGTAGAGATCACGTTCTTGGCTCCAACCATTCCGCCATAGAAGAACGACAAGCCAGGCGTCATCATTAAAACAAAAATCGTGGCCGTAATGAGCCACGCCACATCGGCCGCTGAAATAACGGACCAATCACACTCGAAAGTAGGTTCACTTACAAACACACCTGCAACAGCTATCAATGTTATCGCTGCCATCAGGAATTTCCAACGTCTTTTTACCTTCATAACTATCTTACCTTTAATACTTGGGGGCAAAGGTACGAACAAAATGGAAGATAATACGCTTATTTCTTTCACTTTGATTCTAAAATCTATCATAAACTATCATTTTGTAATAATATAGACCGCAAACGTGTTAGTTCGAAACGATTTGTTAGTAAAATACCATCATTGTGTTACAGATTGTTAGTTGAATAATCACAAAGGACTCCCTTGACATCAAACTACCACCCGAATAAAAATAAATCGCTATTTATTTTGTATTTCGCCCGATTTGCATTATCTTTGCACGCAGAATAATTAGGACCGATGGAGGATAAAGCGCCAATGACAATGAAGGATATTGCACGGGAGTTCGGCATTTCCGTGGCAACAGTATCGCGTGCATTGAAGGATTCGCCCCGCATCAGCGAAGAACGTCGCAGGGCCATCCAACAGTATGCTCGCGAGCACAACTTCTATCCCAACGCCATCGGCGAGGCACTCCGTCACAGTCGTGTGATGCCACAACGACTAATTGGTGTCATCGTACCGGAGTTCACACATTATTATTTCTCATCCATCCTGACAGGTATCGAAGAGGCCGCTACCAGTCGTGGCTACCAGATTATGGTGGCACTGAGTGGAGAACAGTATGAGCGTGAAGCCAAGATCTGCGAGAGCTTCCACCGCTACAAGGTGTGCGGTGTGATTGTGTCGCAGGCCAAGGACACGAAGAACTACGACCACTATCAGAAGCTGATTGACGCTGGCATCCCCATGGTGTTCTATGACAGAATCTGTACGGGTGTAAACGCCAGTCGCGTGGTGGTCGACGACTATATGGGGGCATATAATGCGGTAACTCATCTGATAGAGTCTGGATGCAAGCGCATCGCCTTTTACGGCGGTCCCATGCAGTTGGAGATATCAAAGAACCGCTTCAACGGCTACAAGGATGCCCTTTTAAAACACGGCATGCAGATAGATGAGAGTATCGTTGGCTTATGCGACAACCGTGCTGCTGCTGAGGAGCTGACACCTAAACTCATGGCCATGGAAAATCCGCCAGACGGTTACTTCGCCGTTAATGACGACACGGCTATCGGTGTGCTATACACAGTAAAACATGCTGGACGCAGGGTACCTGAAGACGTACAGATATGCGGTTTCACCAACGGACAGCGTGCAGTTGCCTGCGACCCGATGCTGACCACCGTTGAACAGCGGGGACATCGTGTGGGCGAAGAAGCGGCCAACATCCTCATGGATAAGGTGGAAGGATTGTCGCCACTTGACAAAATAGAAAAACGGGTGATCAGAACCAGACTGGTTGTCCGCGGCACAACAAAATAGTGAATAATAAAAAAAGAACAATAATATGAGACAAAAACCGGATTTATCGTTTTGGAAGTTATGGAATCTGAGTTTCGGATTCTTTGGCGTACAGATTGCATACGCCCTGCAGAGTGCTAACATCTCGCGTATTTTCCGCACATTAGGTGCTGACCCGCACTCGCTGAGTTTTTTCTGGATACTCCCCCCATTGATGGGTATTCTGGTACAGCCGATTGTTGGCACACTGAGCGATAGAACCTGGACGCGATTCGGGCGCCGTATACCTTATTTATTTATAGGAGCCCTGACAGCAGTGGCCGTCATGTGTCTTCTGCCTAATGCCGGCTCATTAGGATTGAGCATCTCGATGGTCATGATTTTCGGTCTGCTAATGCTGATGCTTCTTGACACCAGTATCAACATGGCCATGCAACCCTTCAAGATGATGGTAGGCGACATGGTGAACGAGAAACAGAAAGGCAAGGCCTACTCTATCCAATCGTTCCTATGTAATGCAGGTAGCGTGGTAGGTTTCCTATTCCCATTCTTCTTTGCTTGGATTGGCCTGAAGAACGTAGCTCCCGAAGGCGTTGTGCCCGACACGGTAATCTGGTCATTCTATATTGGTGCTGCTATCCTCATTCTCTGTGTCATATACACCACACTCAAAGTCAAGGAATGGACACCCGAGGAGTATGCCGAATACAATCCCGTATCAGAAGAGAAGAAAGACTCGGCCAACTGGTTCGTTCTCCTCAAGAACGCCCCATCGGCCTTCTGGCGCATCGGACTGGTACAGTTCTTCAGTTGGGCAGCCTTCCTTTATATGTGGACCTACGTGGTTGATGCCGTATCGCTGACCGTCTGGGATACCGCCGACTCTACCAGCGAGGCATATCAGGTAGCCGGCAACTGGACAGGCGTGCTCTATGCTATACAGGCCATGGGCTCTGTTGTATGGGCGGCCCTCATCCCCCGATTCAAGAATATCAAGGTGGCCTATGCTGTCAGCATGGCCCTCGGAGGCTTGGGCTTTTCACTCATTCCCTTCTGTCCTGGTCAGTATCTGCAGATTCTCCCATTCCTGCTGATTGGTTGCGCCTGGGCAGCACAGTTGGCCTGTCCATTCACTCTGGTCACCAATGCCCTGCAGGGCTATGGCCACATGGGCGCATATCTGGGACTCTTCAACGGAACCATCTGCGTACCCCAGATTGTAGCCGCCCTTCTGGGAGGTTCAATCCTGACGCTCGTAGGCAGTAATCAGGCCTATATGATGATTGTTTCAGGTATCCTACTGGTTGCTGGCGCCTGCGCTGTTTTCGGCATCAAGACCAAAAAGTGACACACAGCCTATCCGAGCAAGAACTCCGAAAAAGCTTTTTGCAGTGATGATCAGGAAGAAGGACGGATTCAAAGGTGAACAAATGGTGGTACTGGCACCTGCTCAGAAGGAAATGGCAGAAAAGGACGAACTATGCCAAAGTCTGTTTATTACTGATATTGGCTATTATCCTAAAGCCGAGCACCATCATCGCATCCGACAACAGGGTATCGAACAATATGTTCTCATCTATTGCGTAGAGGGCGATGGCTGGTACATCGTTGAAGGCCAACAACACGAGGTAAGAAAGAACCAATTCTTTATACTTCCCAAAGGCAAGCCCCATGAATACGGCACCAACCAACGATGGACCATCTACTGGGTGCATTTTGGGGGTATCACTGCACATGTCTATGCACAAGGAGCGGCCACCCCGCAAAGCATTAATGTGGCTATCAACTCACGTATTGGTGAGCGATTGAACATTTTCGAGGAGATACTCACCACCTTACAACAGGGCAAGGAACTGGAAGATATGCGTTATGCCAGTAGTCTGCTACATCACTTTTTAGCATCGATGAGATATTTAGGGAAGTTCCGTAGAGCGAAGACTGAGACTGAAGCAGACATTGTAGACCAAGCCATACACTACATGCGGGAGAACATAGAGAACCACATCATGATGGAAGATGTGCTACAATACATTGGCTATTCACAGAGCCACTTCACAAGTACATTCAAAAAGAAAACAGGACATAGCCCTATCGCCTATTTCAACCAGCTGAAGATAGAACATGCCTGTAAGTTGTTGCGCACCACTGATATGAAAATCAATATGATTTGCTATAAAGTTGGTATCGAAGATGCCCTTTATTTCTCGAGACTCTTCACTAAAATTGTTGGTATGCCACCATCAGTCTATAGGGAATCCAAGCAATAGTAGAATAGTCCATATAAAATCATCAGATAATCTATACTTCTAATACAAAAATCGTCGTAACTTTGCACCCAAGAAACAAAAACGTTTAAGATATGCAAGGTTACAACAAAGGATTTCTCTACTTCATCTGCGCAGTTTCGGCCATGGGCGGCCTACTCTTTGGTTATGACTGGGTAGTGATTGGTGGCGCAAAACCATTCTATGAGCTATACTTCAGCATCAGCGATTCGCCTCTGATGCAGGGCATAGCTATGACAACAGCCCTCATAGGGTGCCTGCTTGGCGCAATGGTAGCAGGTGCAGCTGCCGACAAATATGGTCGTAAGCCACTACTGATGTTATCAGCTGTTCTATTTACCGTGTCTGCTATCGCTACAGGGTTATTCAACAACTTCACCTTATTTAATATAGCACGCTTTGTGGGAGGCATCGGCATCGGTGTTGCCTCTGCTTTAGCACCCATGTATATTGCAGAAGTCAGTCCGGCAGAGATCAGAGGCAGGATGGTCAGTCTGAACCAGATGACCATCGTACTCGGTATCCTCTGTGCCCAGATTGTTAACATGTTATTAGCCAAGGACACAACAATAGCCGACAATCAGGAATGGAATATCGGCTGGGGGTGGCGCTGGATGTTCTGGGCAGAGACCATTCCTGCAGCATTGTTCCTCATCATGAGTTTCTTTATCCCAGAGAGTCCCGTATATAAACAGCTCAAAGCTCCGCTCGAGCTATGCTCGCTTGCTACCGAAGGGACGCAAGAAAGTTCAAAGTTTAATGACTTTAAACAGGAGGCTGGACTAGGCGAGCTGTTCCAGCATAAATACGGTAAGGTGCTGTTGCTTGGATTGGTAGTAGCTGTATTCCAGCAGTGGTGCGGCACTAACGTGATTTTCAACTATGCTCAGGAGATATTTGTGGGTGCAGGTTTCGATGTGGACGGCATGTTTATCAATATCGTCATCACTGGTATCGCCAATGTGGTGTTTACGTTTGTGGCACTCTACACCATCGAGAAGTGGGGGCGTCGCACACTTATACTCATTGGCGCTGGCGGACTCGGTCTGATCTATCTGACATTAGGCGCTTGCTATTTCATGGGCATGACTGGCATGTTGATGGTAGCGCTCGTAGTAGCAGCCATCTCCGTGTATGCGATGACATTAGGACCTGTTACATGGACTCTGTTGGCAGAGATATTCCCAAACCGCATCCGTGGTATTGCGATGGCGACTTGTACTTTTGCCCTATGGGTAGGCTGTTGCACACTGACATTCTCGTTTCCGCCCATGAATGCCGCCTTAGGCAGCAGCGGTACGTTCTGGATTTACAGCGGTATCTGTATCTGTGCCTTTATTTTCCTTTTCCGTAACTGTCCAGAGACTAAAGGCAAGAGCCTTGAAGCGTTAGAAAAAGAATTGGTCAAATAACCAAATTGGAAAAAATGAAAAATGAATTGTAAATTGTAAATCGTAAAATTGTAAATATAAAGATGGTAAAAGCTTGGAGAGAGATGGTGACTATCCCAACCTATGAGGTGGGAAAGCCCGAGAAGAACCCTATGTTCTTAGAGAAGAGAGTGTATCAAGGCTCAAGTGGTGTGGTATATCCCTACCCCGTCATTGAGACAATGAGCGACGAAAAGACAGACAAGGAGTACAAAGCCATCTATATAGAAAATGAATATATCAAGGTGATGATACTGCCTGAGCTGGGCGGACGTGTACAGATGGCATACGACAAGATAAAGCAGCGTCACTTTGTGTATTACAACCATGTTATCAAGCCCGCATTGGTTGGTCTGGCTGGTCCTTGGATTAGTGGTGGCATCGAGTTTAACTGGCCGCAGCACCATCGTCCATCCACCTACATGCCTGTTGATAGCACCATTGTTGAGAACGAGGATGGCTCTATCACCGTATGGGTAAACGAGATGGAGCGTATGTTCCACCAAAAGGGTATGGCAGGCTTTACCTTGCGTCCAGGCTGTGCTTATCTCGAAATTCAGGGTCGTGTAAGCAATCGCACTAATCTGCCCCAGACCTTCCTGTGGTGGGCCAACCCTGCCGTCGAAGTTAACGATGCCTATCAGAGCGTGTTTCCACCCGATATCAATGCCGTATTCGATCATGGAAAGCGTGCCGTTTCGTCGTTCCCCATCGCCACAGGCACCTATTATAAGATGGACTATTCGGCAGGTGTTGATATCTCTAACTATAAAAATATCTTTGTGCCCACCAGCTATATGGGCGTAAACTCACGCTTCGATTTCGAGGGTGGTTACGAGAACGATACCAAGGGCGGTATGCTGCATGTGGCCAGTCACCACTATTCGCCAGGCAAAAAACAGTGGACTTGGGGTAATGGCGACTTTGGTCGTGCCTGGGACCGCAACCTGACGGATGAGGCTACACCCGAGGAGATGCAGCAGTGGCAGGTTGATCGTGAGGGTTTCCGCCCCTATATCGAGCTGATGGCAGGTGTATATACCGAGAACCAGCCCGACTTTACCTGGCTGATGCCCTACGAGGAGAAGCAGTTTGTGCAGTACTTTATGCCTTATCGCGAGGTAGGTATCGTAAAACAGGCCTCGAAGGATTTCGTGATGAATATCGAGCAGCCCGATGCTACCCATACCACCTTTAAGATCCTGGCTACATCTAAGCAAACGGTACGTATCGTACTCGATGATCTTGATAGCAACGTATATTATGATAAGGTAGTAACCCTCTCGCCAGAGGAGGTGCTTGTTGAGACGGTTGAAACCAACACCCCGTTGCACGATATGTTCCTTACTATCGATCGCCCTGAGAATCCCCGCATGTACCCGCTGTTAGAGTGGCATGCCGAGTCGGATGAAATCCGTCCTATCCCTGATGCCGCCGAGGCTGCGCTCTCGCCACAGGATACCAAGACCATCGATCAGTTGTACTTGACTGGTCTGCACCTGGAACAGTATCGCCATGCCACTTGGAGTGCACTTGATTACTACGAGGAGGCCTTGCGCCGCGATCCATTGGATTACCGCTGCAACATGCAGATAGGCTTGTGGTACCTGCGCCGCGCCCGTTTCGATAAGACTAAGACTTATCTCGAAACAGCCGTAAAGGTTCAAAAGAAACGCAATCCAAATCCTTACGATGGCGAGGCACTATTCTACCTGGGTGTGGTTAATAAACTGAAAGGGCTGCACGGTGTGGCCTACAATTACTTCTGGAAATCTACCTGGAACAAGGCTTGGGCCGATGCAGGCTATTTCGAGGCCGCCTGCATCAGCATAGCTGCTGAGAGGTGGGAGGATGCACTCGACGAACTCAATCGCGCCCTGATTAACAACAGTCATAACCACAAGGCACGCGCCATGAAGGCTACCGTGCTACGTAAACTGGGCAGAAAAGACGAGGCTTTGGCTTGGATTAAGGAGTCGTACACTATCGATCCATTCAACTATGTCTGCATGGTCGAGGAGCATCTGCTTTCAGGTGATAACGCACCATTAGACCACATGGTCGACCTGATGCACGGCAACATCTATAACTACCACGAAACAGCCCTTGACTATGTTCAGGCCGGGCTCAACAACGAGGCTACGCTGGTGCTGCAAACCGCCATCAAGCATGGGATAGAGGAGTCGCCACTTACCTATTATTATCTGGCGTATATTACTGGTATCGAAGATGCGAAGGACATTATCATTAAGGCTATGAAGGTGGCTCCAGATTATTGTTTCCCCAACCGTCTGGAGGATGCCCGCATGTTCGAGTCAATGAAAAATCTGCCCGACGCAAATGATGCCAAGGCACCTTACTATCTGGGATGTCTGTATTACGATAAACGTCAGTATGATTTAGCCATCGAGAACTGGGAACTCTCTGCCCGTATCGATCCAAACTTCCCAACCGTATGGCGCAATCTGGCTCTCGCACGCTTTAACAAGCAGGGGCGTCAGGATGAGGCTTTGGAGTATATGGAAAAAGCCTTTCATCTCGATAAGAACGATGAGCGCCTATTCATGGAGCTTGATCAGCTTTACAAGCGCCTACACCGTCCACTTGCCGAGCGTCTGGCCTTCTACGAAGCACATGCCGAGCTCATTGAGCGCCGCGACGACCTCGTGCTCGAACATGCCACCCTGCTTAACATGTTAGGTAGATACGAGGAGGCTAAGCAACTCATCGATAATCGCATCTTCCATCCATGGGAGGGTGGCGAAGGCAAAGTGAGCGGTCAGTATCAGATGTGCCGTTTAGAGATTGCCAAGCAGCTGTTGCAGAAGGATCCACACGATGCCCGCGCCAAGCAGCTTTTAGAGGAATGCCTCGTGTTCCCACACCACTTAGGCGAAGGCAAGCTCTATGGCTCGCAGGATAACGACTTCCTTTATTTCCTGGGCCGATACGAGGAAGGCACCGTTGGCCCAACCGAGCCCGCAGCCGCAATGTATTACAACGATGCCAAGCCCGATAAAATCTTCTATGCTGCCCTGTGCTACCGCAAACTGGGACAGGAAGACAAGGCCCGCTCGCTGTTCAACAAGCTCATCAACTACGGCAAGCAGCACATTTTTGACCATGTGGTGATGGACTACTTTGCCGTTTCGCTGCCCGACCTGCTGGTATGGGAAGGCGACCTCGATGAGATGAACCTCATCCACTGCAAGTACATGCTCGCCCTGGGCTATTACGGCATGGGCGATATACAGAAAGCAGAGAAGTACTTAGCTGAGGTCGAGGCCCTCGACAACAATCACCTCGGCGCCCGTCAATTCCGAACAACGATATCTCAGATTTTATGATGAAAAAAGGTATAGCATGTTTTCTGTCGTGCTTGTGTGTGTTGACTGCATCTGCACAGCAAATAGTAGATTTAAGTGGTAAATGGCAGGTTAGGCTTGGCGCCAGCAAGGTGCAGCCTATCGCCCTGCCTGGCACACTTGATGGGGCTGGCATAGGCACACCTAACACGCTGAAGCCTGCGCTACAAAAGCCGCAGCTGTCGCGACTGACACGTAACCACTCGTACATTGGCACGGCTACCTATCAGCGCGAAATAACCGTGCCCCAAGAGATGGCAGGCAAACCCTTGCAGCTGCTGCTGGAGCGCGTGATGTGGCGCAGTAGTCTGATGATAGATGACGTGGACTTAGGGCAGATGCAGGAGAGTCTGACCACGCCACACCTATTTTATATGAAGAATGGGTTAAGCGCAGGCAAGCACACGCTATCATTGACGATCGACAATAGCAAACTACACGATATAACCGTAGATAATCTGGCTCATGCCTATACCAACGACACGCAAATCATGTGGAATGGCGTGCTGGGACGCATGGAACTTTCTGTAGTCCCCACCATAAGCGATGTGCAGGTGTATCCAGATGTCGACAAACAAGAGGTACGCATCAAATTGGCCCTGCAGGATGCAAAGAAAGAACCGCAGTTTATGCTGGACGGACAGGCGGTGAAACCCGTAAAGATGGCTGCTGGCGAGTATGTACTGCCGATGGCCGGTGCACAGCTGTGGAGCGAGTTTAATCCGCACCTATACGCCTTGAGCGTGATGGCGGGTGGACAAGCCCAAACCGTTACCTTTGGTATGCGTAATTTTAAGGCAGAAGGCAATCAACTGCTCATCAATGGGCATCCCACATTCTTGAGAGGAACACTTGAATGTTGTATCTTCCCACTGACAGGCACGCCACCCACTGACGAGCGTGGCTGGATGAAAGTGTTTACCACCGCCCGCGAATATGGCTTGAACCACCTGCGTTTCCACTCGTGGTGCCCACCAGAGGCTGCATTCCGTGTGGCAGATAAAATGGGCTTCTACTGTCAGGTGGAACTGCCCAACTGGTCGCTCACAGTTAATCAGGATTCGGCTACGGCCAAATTCCTGTACCAGGAGTATGACAACATCGTGCACAACTACGGCAACCATCCATCACTGTGCATCATCAGTTGTGGTAACGAGTTGCAACCCGACTTTGATTTTCTGAACAAGCTGACACATTACATGAAACAGCAGGACCCACGCCATCTCTATGTCACCTCTACCTTCACATTCGAGAAAGGGCACGGCGTGAAGCAGGAGCCCGAGGATGAGATTTTTATCACCCAGTGGACGGATAACGGTTGGGTACGCGGTCAGGGCGTGTTTGATGAACGTGTGCCTGACTTTAAGAGCGACTATCGCGAGGCTGCCAAGAACATTACCGTGCCATTGGTAAGTCACGAAATAGGACAGTACAGCGTGTATCCAAACATCAAGGAGATTGATAAGTATACGGGGGTGCTTAATCCGCTGAATTTTAGGGCCATACGTAACGATCTGCAGCAAAAGGGCTTGTTACACCGTGCCGACGACTATCTGCAAGCATCGGGCAAATTGGCTGCCATCCTCTATAAGGAGGAGATAGAGCGTGCCCTGAAAACGCCGCAGCAGAGTGGTTTCCAACTGTTAGACCTGCACGATTTTCCTGGTCAGGGAACGGCGTTGGTAGGATTGCTGGATGCCTTTTGGGATAGCAAGGGCTTGGTTGAGCCACAGCGTTTTCGCGAGGCTTGTGCGCCAGTGGTGCCCTTGGCTCAGTTTGATAAGGCTGTGTGGAAGGCCGACGAGACGTTTACGGCCAAGGTAGATATTGCCAACTACAGCTTTGAAAGCATGACCGACAAAACCATCTGTTGGCAACTGAACGATGAGGATGGCAATACCTATGCCGAAGGTTATGGCGAGAATATATCGATAGCCTTAAGCAAGGTGGAAAAGGCGCAACGCTTAGAGCTGGTGGTATCTATCAAGGATACACCATGGCGAAACCGCTGGAGCATCTGGGTGTATCCGGATATAAGTTCCAAGTTGCAAGTTTCAAGTTCCAAGTTGGTGATTACAGCCGATGTTAACGTGGCTCTAAAGGCATTAGCCAAGGGTAAAAAGGTGTTGCTGTCGCCAAAGACATCGGTTATCAAGGGATTGGAGGGCAAGTTCCTACCTGTATTCTGGAGTCCAGTCCACTTCCCGAAACAAGCAGGCACCATGGGGCTACTCTGCCATCCCAATCATCCCGCATTAGCCGATTTCCCCACCGAGATGCATAGCAACTGGCAATGGTGGAACCTGGTAAAACGCAGTCGTGTGATGATTCTCGACTCGATATCACCTGTGACTCCTATCGTAGAGAGTGTGGACAACTTCGTGAACAACCGTCGTTTGGCGCAAGTCTTTGAAGCCAGGGTTGGCAAAGGCTCACTTATCTTTTCAAGCATTGATCTGCTTACAGACAGCCATCTACCGGAACTACGTCAGTTAAGATACAGTCTGATACGCTATATGCTCACTGATGAGTTCCATCCGACTTCAAGTATGACAGAAGGGGACCTTCGTAGTCTGTTCCTTACCGAAGCAAGAGAACAGAAGACGGCAGCAACCAGTATTTATGACTAACCCTTCAGTTTCTTCAGATAGTCGGACGGCACATCGCCGAACTCCTCTTTGAAGCAACGGCGGAAGTAATTGATACTATTGAAGCCCGACATATAGGCTATCTCGGAAATGGTATATTTGCCCTCCAGCATCAACCGTTCTGCATACTGCATCTTATACTTACGGATGTACTCTACTGTAGAAAGACCTGTGAGCGACTTCATCTTACGATAGAGTGTGCTGGTGCTCATACATAGCTTCTCGGCGAGATAGTTCACGTCGATCTCACTGGAGATACGCTCGTCGATATATTGGTTCAGGGTATTATAGAAGTCCTGATCAATCTTACTCAGTGCCTCTTTGAGCATGGTCTGCTTCTCGGTCTGACCATCCTGACTATTGGACGCAAGGAGTACTTTCGACAATTGCTGTCGCTGTTTGAGCAGATTCTTGATACGACTGGCCAACAAGGAGTGACTGAACGGCTTGGTGATATAAGAGTCGGCACCTGAATCATAACCTTCTTCTTTAGCCGCTAACGAATCTTTGGCCGTCAGTAAGATAATAGGGATATGACTGGTGGAGAGGTCGTTCTTCAATAAACGGCACATCTGATTACCATCCATATTAGGCATCATCACATCACTGATGATGATATCAGGCACAATCTGCTGTGCCATACGGAGCCCCTCTTTACCGTCATGTGCCGTGTGGATGGCAAACTGATCGCTGAACGACTCCTCAATATAGTCGCGAATATCCTTATTATCCTCAACCACAAGCATGGTAGGCAACTCGCCATTGGCGATACCTGACTCGGCAGTGTAGGTCTGTTTATCCTTAGATGCCTGCGGTACAGCTTCCGCATGCAGATTGTCGGGATAGTTGTAGTCGGCTTTCAGACTGACAATAAACCTACTTCCCTCACCGGTCTTACTGTCCACATTGATTTGGGCATGGTGTAACTCAACCAAGTTCTTAACCAACGACAGACCGATGCCAGTACCCGATACCTGGTGCTCGCCTCCTGCCTGGTAGTAACGCTCGAAGACGTGAGGCAATGCCTCTGGTGGTATGCCGTGCCCTGTGTCAGAAACAGCTATCCTTACCTCATTGTCGTGCTGTTCAATGGAAATAGTCACTTCGCCCCGATCCGTGTACTTAATGGCATTCGATACCAAATTATCGACAATGATGGTTATCACTTCCTTATCAAACCACACCTCTATGCTGTTCTGAGATGCCATGAAACGGATGTTCAAACTATCCTTACGATTCAGTTCTTCATATTTCAAACACACCTCTCTGACCGTTTCAACAATGTTACCCTTGGCAACACACAGCTTGCGGTTCTGCGTCTCCATCTTACGGAACTCCAACAATTCCGAAATCAGATTATTCAAACGTACCGCACTCTGATGGATAACCGCCAGGCGGTGCTTGGCCTTCTGAGGGATATCGCTATTCTTCGCCAAATCCTCCAATGGACCGATAATCAATGTCAATGGTGTTCGCAACTCGTGCGTGATGTTGGTATAAAAACGCAATCGTTCCTCATTCAAGGTCTGCTGTTGTTCATGTTCACGTTTCTATGACTGGAGCAAGTATTCCAAACGAAGACGGTGCTTATAGGCATTCAACAGATAGAGCACAAGACCTACGACACACAAAACATAGAATGTCCATGCCCACCATGAGAGCCAGAAAGGCGGTGCTATCACAATCTGTAGGGTGGCATACCGTGTTCCCCATTCCTGATTTCGCAAACGACAGCGTACCTGCAATTGATATTTGCCTGGCGGCAAGTCGCGGAAGGTAATATCATTTTCGGCAGTAGTATGCCATGCGCCCTCACCAAGTCCCTCCATGCGATAGGCATACTCTACCCGATCGGCCAACGAGAAATCCTGGATATTGAAACGAATACGGAAATAATTCTCACGATAGTTCATAGATACACGCTCCCGCCCTATCAAGGTCAACGTATGCTCGGTACTTTCTTCGTCATTCTGATAGATGGTGATACCCGTGATAAACACATCTGGTGTCTCAATGTGGGCCATGAGTTCTTCTGGCGAGAAACGATAGAGACCGGATGAAGAACCGAAATAGATATTCTGTTCAGCATCGATTGCCACTGCTCCACCAAGAAATATACCGTCCAGGAAGCTCTCATTATGACCATAGTTCGAAATTGTTTCACTGGCAAAATGCTTACAGCTGATACCTTTATTAGTGCTTATCCATATATTGCCTTTAAAATCCTCAACAATAGCATGGATATTGGCATTCCTCAACCCATTATCCTCGGAATAAACGGCATATTGCCAACTCCTGACATCAGGGAAGTGTACCAACCCCTCGGCAGTGGCAACCCACATACCACCTTTCCGGTCCTTCAGAATCTGACTGACGGTATTTGAAGGAAAGCTATTTGAAGTATTAAACCGCTTCTGCAGGTGGAAGGTGGCATCATAAACCTCCAAGCCTCCACCAAAGAATCCTATCCAGAGTCTTTGGTTTGTATCCATCTGAATGGCACGTACATCATTGAGAAACTTGAAATCGTGTTTGGCTTTGATTTCAAGACTATGCATATCTACCTCATAAAGGCCATCGCCTGTGCCAATCAACATGACCTCAGCCTTTTGATTCTCGAAGAATGTACGTACATCTATGTCATCTGATGAGAATATTTTCTTGAAAGTCTTTTCCCGAGGCATCCACACGTATGCATTATTTCGGAAGTTACCCATCCAGAGCCGTCCCTTGGAGTCAAGAACAGCAGCCTGCACCGTACTCAACTCATGCTGCTGATAAGTGGCGATCTTCTGTCCGTCGTGTTCATAAACTTCCACGCCTTTTCCATCGGTACCTACCCATATATTCTGGTTGTTATCAAGTACCACACTAAGTACTGACCGTCCATTGGTACTCTTCTCGTTAAGATAAGGCGGACGGGTAACACAGTTGAAAAGATTCTGACGGGGCATGATGACGTTGACACCACCCCCAAACAAGCCTGCCCAGATATTACCAAAACGGTCCTGAAAGAGACTACGTACAGAATTTCCACTTAAATTATCACTATTATCACCCTCGGAAATATACCTTATCTGCGACTGTCCATCATGTGAGAGGAAGTGTCTGGAGAGATCAAGGATAGCAATACCGCCCTGTTCTGTAGCCAACCAAAGCTGGTTGCCAAACTGTTTGATATCGAAGATACGACGGTTCAATCGCCCGTTATCAGTAAAATGGATAAACATCCGGTTCAAGGGATCATACAAGTCTAATCCATTGTCTGTACCCACCCATATGTTTCCCATTTTATCCTTAAAGATACAGTGAACATCATTTCCAGATAGTGATCCACTTTCCTTCGAGTGATAGAAATGCGACAAGGTGGTTCGTGTCTTGATGTCAATAATACTCAAGCCATCAACCACATGTCCTATGTATAAATGCCCGTCACCATCATCCATCACGCACCACGTCTTATCGCTAACCAACCCTTTTACTGTCTCACGATTAAAGTGAGTAAATGTACCATTTCGAGGGTCAAGCCTGTCGATACCTGCCCAATAGGTCGAAATCCACATTTGGCCGTCGGTAGCAGGAAAGAGGCTGGTAATATCATTGGTGATCAGACTCTGAGGATTATTGTCATCATGAGCATAATAAGAAAAGTGATACTTCTCGTAGTCGAAAGCACAGAGTCCGTCACGTTGAGAGCCAATCCACATCACGGAGTGTTCTGGATCGTCGGCTACACAATTCAACTGATTGCCAGGCAGACCGGTTGATTTATAAAACGTCTGGAAATTAGAACCATCAAAACGATTCAGTCCCTCTTCGGTAGCGAACCAAAGAAAACCGAACTTGTCTTGTGTTATGCCTACCACGTAGCTGCTCGACAAGCCCTCCTGATAGCCAAGCACTTTGACCACGTCTGCGCTTTGACAAATAGTAGCCATTCCTATCCACAAGTACACCCCTATGAGGTATCTAAGTCTGTTCATCTTCTTCTCTATTTGTGATGGTGCAAAGATACATAATTATTTGCAAAATAATACACCACAAATCGGTCAATGCACGATTTGTTACCTTATTTGCCCTATTATTGACCACTAATTTAATTAAAATTATCTAATTTTGCCATTCAGAACTACAATCGCTACAATAGCAACTAACAATATATTTTAAAGATTCAAACTAAAAATTATGTTTAAGATGACTAACTATCTCAAGAAAAGTTGGCTCATGGCGTTTGCTCTACCTATGCTATTAGGAAGCATGATGTCATGTAGCAGCGACGAAGGTTATTCTGCTGTAGATAACCAAGTTCCAACGATTTCATTGCCTTCTGACCGCATTCAGACCGAAGCAGGAAGACAATTCACCATCGAAGGAACCATTAAAGATGCCGATGGTATCAAGTCGATCAATCTGAAGAGCGAGGGAATGATGCTCGATAAGACCATCAATTTGCTCGAACTCTACGATCAGCTTCAGACAGAGTATGAGCTGAAGTACACCTATCAGAAGAAGTACACCAACGGCTGGACTGATGCCAGTTCATTCCCAGTTACCATTACTGTAGAGGATGTAGTAGGCAACAAGCAGACTGCTACCGTTACAGTAACAGGCGATGGTGACTTTACCAGTCCTGTTTTTGCCGTAGCTCCTTCTAAGGAGTTGACTGTACTTGTTCAGAACCCCAAGTTGAAACTTAACTGCACCGTTACTGACAACAAGAAACTCTCTTATGTACAGGTTAAATGTGCAGACCTCAACATCGACGACCGTATCGAGGCTAATGGTCAGAGTGAGTTCCAGGTTAAGAAAGTCTATGAGCTCCCTGCTGTTAAGACTTCTTACGAACTAACCGTTGAAGCCTATGACACATTCAACAACATGGTTGAGACCACCAGTACAATTACTGTCAGTGAAATGCCTGATTTTGCGAAGATGTATCTTGCAGACGTAGAGACTGCTCGTGAGCTTTCAAGCGACATCTACGGTGTACCTATGCTCATCGATCATACTGGCGAATATGAGTACACAGCACATTATTACAACCAGAAAGCTGGTACAAAGGTACGCTTCATCCCTCAGATGACCGACTTTGAGCCTATCTGTTTCGGAGTTGATCCTGATGACAACACCTTACTCACAAACAGTTCAGAGGCTCCTGGTATTGAACTCAGCGAGGTAGCATATTATGAAATCAAGTTTAATATTGTAACAGGCGTCTATAGTGTTAACACCTATGTGCCCACTACAAATGTGATGACACTTAACGGAACCACCTATCGCGACTTCGGTGATGGAAGTGGTGAGCAGCCTGAACAGATCTGCTTGGCCGGTAGTGGTCTGCCCGATGATGCCGGCAACTGGACAACCAATCAGAACTCAGGTGCTTATATCCTGAATCAGGACACAAAGAACCCCTATCTGCTCTACCGCGAAAGCACATGGGAAGAGGGCAATGACATCGAGTTTACAATCACACAGACCCACTGGTGGGGCTGGTGGCCTGAGCCCTTCTGGCGTTTTGATGGTTCAGACTACAACGAGAAGAATGTTCTCAATGGTGGTGACAACATGAAGAAGGTAAAGGTACCCGCCACAGGCAAGTATCGTTTTGAGTTCGACTACCATCTGTTGCGTTCACGTATCATCCCAGTGAAGTAATACCTAATTATTAATATAAAGACTATTCGATATGAAAAGATATTTATTAACCATGCTAATTGCCGTTGTTGCACTGGCTGCGAAGGCACAGAACATCACGGTGAAAGGTACAGTAACCGAGACAGCCACCAATGAACCTATTATTGGTGCAACGGTAAAAGTGAAAGGAGCTGGCAATGGTACAGTTACTGATTATGACGGTAACTACCAGCTGTCTGTCGACAAGAATGCCACACTGGTATTTTCATATATCGGCTACAAGACTGTAGAGCAGGCCGTTAATGGTCGCACAACCATTAACGTGATACTTAAAGACGAGACCAACGACCTGAACGAGGTTGTAGTTATCGGTTATGGTGTAGCCAAGAAAGGCGACCTGACCAGCAGTATTTCAGCTATTAAGGGCGAGAAACTGGAGAAATTGTCAACAGGTAACGTGATGAACGCCCTCCAGGGACAAGTAAACGGTGTACAGGTAACTGGTGCCGGTAGTCCAGGAGCCACCCCACGCGTCATCATCCGCGGTGTATCGACCATCAATGGTTCTGACCCTCTTTACGTTGTTGACGGAATGCCCGTAGGCACCAACATCAACTTCCTGAACCAGAATGACATCGAGTCGATGCAGGTTCTGAAGGATGCTTCAGCCAGTGCCATCTATGGTACTCGTGCTTCGAACGGTGTGGTTCTGATCACAACTAAAAAAGGAGCTGCTGGCGTAACAAAGTTCACAGCTTCTGCCACCGTTGGTATTCAGACGCTCTCTAAGCCCGACATCGCTGATGCCGCAGAATACGAAAAGGTTTACAACGCCCGTTACACCAACGACGGTCAGGTATCTCCTTTCAAGGGAGGTGGCAGTACCGACTGGTGGGACGAGGTATTCAACAAAGCAGCTATCCAGCAGAATTACAACATTGGATTCTCTGGCGGTAACGATAAGTTCATCTACTCATCAAACATTGGTTACTATCGCCAGAACTCTCAGTATAAGACCGGTTACTGGCAGAAGCTCTCTGCCCGCTTCTCTATGGAGTACAACTTCAACAAGATGGTAAAGGCCGGTATCGACCTGACTCCACGCTATGAGAACTGGGACAACACCCCAAGTTTGATGGGTGCAGTGATGAGCATGGACCCCACTACCAATGTGATGCTGCCTAAAGAGCAGTGGACCAGCAATGAGTACAGCAACTATGCCCGTTCTAACAACAATCAGGAGTGGAACCCCGTTGCCTCTATGTACCGTCTGGATGCAGGTGCCGACGAATATGGTCTTCTGGCTACACCGTATATCGCTATCACACCGATTGAGGGACTGACTTTCCGTACACAGTTCGGTCTGAATGCCCGATTCAATATGGCCGATTCGTTCACACCCAACTTCTTTATCGACAATCTGGAGAAGGCTGACCGGAACCAGGCATCTCGTACCTATGCCAACAATGTAGATTGGAACTGGACCAATACACTGACCTTCATGAAGACCTTCAATCAGAAGCACAACCTGAATCTGATGGCAGGTTATACCATGGAGCGTTTCCAGTATTATAATCTCTACGGAACCAGCTATGATATTCCTTCGAATGTAGAGACCATGCGCTATGTGAGTGCAGGTACTGCCGACGATGATGCCAGCGGTTACAACTCATACACCAGTCTGATATCTTATCTCGGTCGTGTGATGTATAACTATGCTGAAAAGTACTATCTGACAGCTTCGATCCGTGTCGATGGTTCTTCTAAGTTCTCTACAGGTAATAAGTATGCCACCTTCCCCGCAGTCAGCGCTGCATGGCGTATTACCGGCGAGGAGTTCATGAAAAAGCAGAACATTGTTGACGACCTGAAGCTCCGTCTTGGATGGGGTAAGGTTGGTAACCAGAATATCGACAATTCAGCCTATCTGAGCAGCATCGGCACCATGCGCTATGTACTGGGCGACCAGATTATAGTTGGTTCACAGGTGAGCGGTATTGGTAACCAGAAGCTGAAGTGGGAGACTGTTGAGGATTACAACATCGGTATCGATGCTGCCTTCCTGCAGAGTCGTCTGCGTGTTACAGCCGACTGGTTCCGCAAAACCAGCCACGACATGCTGATGAAGAAGGATAACCTGCTCTTGCTGGGCTACCCCATGTGGAACGGTCAGATGTGGGAGAATGTAGGTGAGATGCGCGCTACCGGTTGGGAACTTGGTATCAACTGGCAGGATAGAGTGAGCGATTTCAGCTATGGCGTAGGCGTAAACCTCTCAAGCGTCAAGAACAAGGCTATCACCCTGAACGGCGACTATATCTACACAGGTAGCCACAATGGCGATAACATCATCCGCAACGAGGCCGGTCAGCTGATTTCTCAGTTCTATGGCTACACCGTTGATGGCATCTTCCAGAACGAGACAGAGGTTCGCTCTTACACCAGTCAGTATGGTGAACTGATGCAGCCTAACGCTCAGCCTGGTGATTTCCGTTACAAAGATATCAACCACGACGGCAAGATTGACGAGAATGACAAATCATATATCGGTAACCCATTCCCCGACCTGATGCTGGGTATCAACCTGAATGCTTCATGGAAGAACTTCGACTTCCTAGCTCAGTTCTATGGAACCTTCGGCAACGATATCTACAATCTGAATAAGGATCGCTACTTCGGTACCGATGGTATGAATGTGATTGCCGGCACATATGATAAGGCCTGGCGCACAGACAACACCAATACAGATGTTCCCCGCCTCTCTGTAAACGACGCTAACGGCAACCACAACAAGCCTTCAACTTTCTTTGTTGAAGACGGTAGCTATATGCGTCTGAAGCTACTCCAGATTGGCTATACACTTCCCAAGAACATCCTTGGTCCGAAGATGACTGCCCGCATTTCTCTGTCGGCCCAGAACCTCTTCACCATCACAGGATACAGCGGCATGGACCCAGAAACAGCAGCCATGGGTAGTGTCACAGAGGCTGGTATCGACTGGACAGGCTATCCAAACCCACGCACCTTCCTGCTGGGCGTAAACCTCAATTTCTAATTATTTAAAAGGAATACTGATATGAAAAAGATATTATTTGGCTTGACATTAGCCGCAGGACTTACGCTGACCAGCTGCTCGAGTTTCCTTGAAGAGCCTATTTTGGGACAGCAGGATATGAACAACTACTTTGCCACTGAGGATGAATGTGCTAACCAGGTGGTAGGCTGCTACGCCTATCTGGCTTGCGACGACTGGTGGCAGATCTATAAGCACTATGGACTGGTTGACATGTGTACTGATGACGAGTGGATGGGTAACACCACACAGGAGCCTGGCGACTACAAGCCTCTGTCGCATTACACAGGTAACACCATCGAGGGTGGAAACGCCGTTCAGAATTTCTACCAGTATCGTTGGAAAGGCATCTTGCAGTGCAACATTGCCATCTTGAAGATTCCTGAGGTAACATTTAATGACGAGAGCTACAAGAACCGTCTGATTGGCGAGGCCAAGTTCCTGCGTGCCTTCATGTACTTTGATCTGCTCCGCAATTTTGGTGGCATGCCCATCATTGATGGTCTGAAAATGCCAAGCGAGATTCAGGGCATTGAACGTGCCACAGACACAGAGACCTATGCTTTTATTGAGCAGGATCTGAAGGATGCGATTGCCGCTCTACCACTCCGTTCACAATATGCTGCGGCCGACATGGGCCGCGCTACAAAAGGCGCAGCTCAGGGTTTGTTGGGCAAGGTTTATCTCTACCAAGAGAAGTATGATGAGGCCAAGACACAGCTTGATGCCGTTATCAGCAGCGGTGAGTATGAGCTACTCGACGACTTTGCTAAGGTATGGAGCATGGACTATAACAACAGTAAGGAAGGACTTTTCGAATTCCAGACCAATGACGACACTCGCTACGGTGTTGGTGAGCGTTTCTCTGTTGTTACCGGTTCTCGCGATGACTCAGGATGGTCATGGGGCGGTCCTACCAGTAATTTGGAGAAGGCCTTCAAAGATGCTGACGACGATATCCGCCTGAAGTACACTATCATGCGTCATGGCCAGACAGAAGTGCCTGGTGATCCTACATGGAATGAGGACAATCCTTATATCATTTCACCAAGCAAACATAAGAGTGCTCGTGCCAACATGAAACTCTATATCCCTGTTGACCGTCGTCCATCGCAATACGATGCAGCTCACATTCCTTTGAATTATCGTGTACTGCGCTATGCTGATGTTCTGCTGATGAAGGCCGAGGTGGAGAATGCACTTGGTCATGATACAGAAGCTCAGAAGGCACTGAATCAGGTACGTGATCGTGTAAACCTCGATCCCGTTACTTCTACTGGCAAGTCACTGCGCGATGCTATCCGTTTGGAGCGCCGTTTAGAGTTGGCTCTGGAAGGCAACCGTCTGTTCGACCTCCGTCGTTGGAAGGACGATAACGGCAAGCCTGCTATCTGCAACGTCATGGGCGCCAATGGTAGCTTCGTACGTTATAATACTGTTGAGAGTACCGACGAGTGGGAAATCTCGAACCAGAATGAGGCTTCGGACAAAGGTATTAGCTTCGATGAGACACGCGACCTGTTGTTCCCCATTCCAAACTCAGAGATTACCATGTCGAATGGTAGCATTAAACAAAACCCTGGATACAAATAATAACTAATATAACAAAAGCTTTATAAGAGATGAGACGTTCCCTGATATTTCTGGTTGGGCTGATGATGTCGGTCATCGCCAGTGCACAAACAACGCTCCTTGCCGATTTTGAAGACGGCACTGCGGGCAATCTGAAAATCAACAAGGACTATCAGGGGAGTCTCTTCTCTGTGAAGCCATCCGTGATGGACAACCCGTCGAAGACGGGACTCAACACCTCGGACAAATGTGCCGGAGCAACCAACAAGGCAGATGCCGACTGGCAGAAAAACTTTATCATTCTTGATCTGAAAGAACCAGTAGTCATCAGTGATGAAAATCGCATTCTCACAATGCTGGCCTACCGTTCTATTCAACCCAAGGATATGCGTATAGGCTTTAACGGCTATGAAGAAGCCCATCAACTCTATATCGGCAAGCTATCTGCCGATGCGACGTGGGAGCGTATCAGCATTGATCTGGCAGACTTTGTCGGAAAGACCCTGAAAACCATCTATATTGTTTTAAGCTGCAACTGGAGTGACCCACGTTCTGGTTGGGGCGAAGCTACCTATTGTTTTGATGACATCTCATTAGGCGCAGGTGAAGCCCTACCTCCTGCTGAGGTCAAGATTGACCTGAGCAAGACCTATCAGACCGTCCAAGACTTTGGTGCCAGCGATTGTTGGACAGCAGAGTACATCAGTGACTATTTCAGCACTACAGAGAAAGAGAAAGCTGCTCGATGGCTATTCAGTCAGCAGATGGACGGCGATGGCAATCCAGAAGGTATCGGTCTGTCATGTTGGCGTGTCAACATCGGAGCAGGTTCCGCAGAACAGGGTTCCAATAGCAATATCGACGACGAGACACGACGAGCAGAGTGTTACCTAAAGTCGGACGGCACCTATGACTGGACCAAATGCAATGGTCAGCAGTGGTTCATGAAACAAGCTAAGGACTATGGTGTCGACCACTTCCTGCTATTCTCAAACTCTGCCCCTGTTTATCAAACAAAAACCGGAAAAGCAAACACAAACGGACAGGATTTATCGTGCAATCTGAAAGATGACTGTTACGACGACTTTGCTGAATTCTTAGCAACAACCACCAAGCATTTCGTGGATGAGGGTTACAACGTGACCTATATTGACCCAGTCAATGAACCTCGATTTGAATGGAAAGACGGTCAGGAGGGTTCACCATGGGAAAATGCAAACATCGCCAAGTTAGCTAAAGAACTCAATAAGAGCATTGTGGATCGCGAGCTCACTACCAAGATCCTAATTCCTGAAGCCAGCTCATGGGATCTGCTCTATAGCGGCACAGGCAGGGCTTCGAATCAGATTAATGCCTTCTTCAAGAGTGGCAGTTCGACTTATATCGGTGACTTACCCTCGTTAGCAAAGGTAGTAGCAGGTCATAGCTACTGGACATTCACTAACAACACAGATTTAAAGAACATCCGTGAAGAAGTGCGTGATGCCGCCAACGAGTACGGACTTGAAGTAATACAGACAGAGTGGTCGATGCTTGATACAGCGCCATCTACCTCTGCAGGTTTTCCTGCCAGCTACGAAGCTGCAACCAAAATGGATATCGCCCTCTATATGGGCAAACTGATCTATTGCGACCTGAACTATGGCAACATGTCAGGATGGTCGTACTGGACATCATTCGCACAAGAGAAATACAGTCAGAAAAACCGTTTCTACCTGATTCGCATGAATGCCAAGGGCGACACTGGTGAGGAGAGTTATGGTGATATAAAAGAAGGAGGTACTTTGACAGCCGACAAAAACCTCTGGGTACTTGGAAACTACAGTCGTTTCATCCGTCCCGGCTATCAGCGTGTTGACGTGAGCGGCGCCGATGAGATGAACGCACTAATGGGCTCATCATGGTTGTCGCCCAATGGAAAGACTTTAGTAACAGTCATGGTTAACATGAATCGCACCAGTCGTAAGATTGGACTTACTCTGACAGACAAGTCTATTGATGGTATCAAGACCTATGTCACTGACAAGGAGCACGACTTACAGTTGGTTTCATCGCTTAACGATGCCACCAATCTGGAAATACCAGCTCGTTCGGTGGTCACTGTAGTTGCAACCCTTGGCAACTCAACTGGCATAAGTGAAGTAAGAGTCAACAATAGAAACGACGATAGAATCTATTCTCTTAATGGTCAGTTGATAAGCCGTCCACAAAAGGGTATTTATATTAAGAATGGTAAGAAATACATTGTAAAATGAGATATCAATGGTTATTAGCTCTGGCTACAGTGGCCTCTGTATGTCACGCAACAGACTTTAAGATTGAAGTCAGTCAGCCACGTCAGAAAATTCTGCACTTTGGTGCTTCTGATGCATGGTCGATGCAGTTTATCGGTCTTTGGGATGATCAAACAGAGCAAGAGAAGATTGCCGATTGGCTTTTCTCACTCGAAAACGATGCCCAGGGTAAGCCCAAAGGTATCGGTCTTTCGGTATGGCGTTTCAATTTAGGAACAGGCAGTGCCGAACAGGGTAAAGACTCACAGATACAACCCGGAACACGTACGGAGTGCTTCTTAACAAAGGAGGGGTCATACGATTGGACTAAGCAACCAGGACAACGTAAGTTCCTGAAGATGGCACAACAGCGTGGAGTACCCCATTTCCTGGCCTTCATGAATTCTGCCCCCGTATATTTCACGCAGAATGGTCTGGCAACAAATACCGGACGAGGTGGTACCATCAATCTGAAGGATGACTGTTATGACGACTTTGCCAAATTTATGGCAACAGCCGTTAAAGGCATAGAGGAACACGATGGCATCCATTTTGATTATCTCTGCCCTGTCAACGAGCCTGATGGTCACTGGAACTGGCTTGGTCCTAAACAGGAAGGTTCGCCTGCCACCAACCGAGAGATTGCCCGACTGATACGTGAAACCGGAAAGGCATTTAAAAAGCAAGGTCTTACCACCCAGATTATTGTCGATGAGTCGAGCGATCTACGCTGTCTCTTAGCAACTCACGAGACGAACTGGGAGCGTGGCTATCAGATACGCACCTTCTTCTCGAAAGACAGTACAAAGACCTATCTGGGCAATGTACCCAATGTGCCTCGGCTGATGGTTGGGCACAGCTATTGGACAAACACCCCAGTACCTTATATGAGAGAGATTCGCGAACAGCTACGCGATACCATCGCTAAATACGGTCTGAAGTTCTGGCAGACAGAATTATGTATCATGGGCAATGATGAGGAGATCGGTGGCGGCGGTGGCTACGACTTCTCGATGAAAACAGCCCTTTACGTAGCACGTGTGATTCATCACGACTTGGTATTTGCCGATGCCGAAAGTTGGTCGTGGTGGCGTTCTGTGGGCGAGGATTACAAGGATGGACTCATACGAGTCTACACCTCAGACCATATGAAGAGCGGCTATGCCGTTGACTCTCGTCTGATGTGGGCTTTGGGCAACTACAGTCGTTTTATCCGTCCTGGTGCCACCCGCTACGAGGTATCCTCATCGGCAGAATTCAATCCATATGGCTTGATGTGTTCTGCCTATCAGAATGTCGATGGCAAATGGGTGGCTGTAGTCATCAACTATAGCAACCAGATGCAGGATTTCAGCCTCAACCTGTCAAATCAGCAAACTGTCCAATGGCAGATGTATCGCACTTCGGATGTATCAGGCGAAACACTGAAACCCATAGGACAAACAACGGGAAAGCAATTATTGCCTCCCCGTAGTATCACCACTTTTGTAGCACAATAACGTTACATTCTATTCAACAAAGGCTTCCATGATGGCTGTAGGTGCGGCGTTGCTGTTAAAGGCGCCAAGCTTGTAGCCACCAGGTAGGCATTGTGGTTCCCAATAGAACACCCCACGACAATGCCCCTTGGTATCACGACGAGCCTCGCGAATCACACGCGTTAACTGTCTACGCCCCTCTTCCATCTTTTCAGAATGTTGTTCGTCGACCTCAAAGCCCGTTTCTACAATCATTACATCGCAACCGTATTTCTCGCTGCAATGACGGATATTCGCGATACAATCACTAATAATCCCATCAGGATTTAATTCTGGATGATCCTGCATAGCCCAGTAAGGATAGAGCGACATACCTATCATATCAAACTTACCACCATACTTTTTCACGATATCCAGATTATAATCATAAAGACTCTGCAGGTGGCCGCGGTCCAGATGTACGATGACTATCGCGTGAGGGAACACCTGCTTCACAGCATCGTAACCAGCACGGATAAAGCCGGCATACTGTTTGGGATTCTGTTCAATATGCCCCATGGGCCAGAGTAAACCGTTAGCCGTCTCGTTACCAACCTGTACCCATCGTGGCTCTATGCCATTAGCCTTGAGTAGCGAAAGCACATCAATGGTATGTTCGCGCAGATCCTTCTTCATCTGCTTGAAACTATGATCTTTCCAAGCCTCGGGGATGGGCTGCTTGGCAGGATCGGCCCACGAATCGCTGTAATGGAAATCCACCATCAGATCCATCCCCAACGCTTTGGCACGCTTAGCCATAGCCAGTAACTCATGCTTATCGTTCATGCCGCCACGTGGGTTTACCCACACACGCATGCGGATGGCCTTCATCTGGTAATCGTTCTTCAGCAGTTCTAAACAGTCACGTTCCTTACCATTACGGTCATGAAACTTCACACCATGTTTTTCCTGACCAGTGAGGAATCCCACATCAGCCCCTTTCACAAAGTCCTCCTGTGCATGAACACTCTGAGAAAAGAGTGCCAAAACCATTGATACAAGTAGTAATTTCATCATTCAGTCTGTTTATATGATGCAAAAATAGAACTTTTTTCTATAATTGCATTACCACATCTGTTTATATTAGGTTTTATTAAACAATTAAGGTGATATGCGAAAAAAAACAGTTATTCTTCGTTTATATCAAAATAAGTTGTATATTTGCAGACGAAAGTCAATAAATATCAAATGCCTATGCAATCTATCTTTAGAAAAATCCTTATAGCACAACTGCTTTTCTGCCAGGTTTGGGCTGTGGCAGGAAACATGAGTACCAATACTCATGAGAATGCCGATTCTGTCCATCATATCATCACTGGTAATGCTGCCTATCAATGGGTAGGCGAGCATTTGGACTCGTTAGCAGATTCGTATCTATTAAAGAGTGACAACATTCTTGACCCAGACATTGTACGTGAGGAATTGAAATGCATAGGCTACAACGGATTGAACGTTACCGATTATATTATGGCAAGCAGGCAGATAGACAGTCTGGTACTCATCAAGCTGATAGATCGTGCCGAAGCTGAAAACAATAAGACCATCTTTTTTATGATGGGGTCGACAGCTGCAGGCAAATCGACTGCTTTACGGAATAATCCAAACCTAAAGGCGTTGGCAAGTAGCGCCGGATTGGTGTACGATGGTGCTTTCATCAGTATCCCATCATTTGAGACACGTCTAAAGATGGTGCAAGACCGCGGTTTTAAAGCCAGCATCATCTTTGTGCACAATGATCCGAAGACCGGCTTTACGAACATGATAAACCGCCTCATCAGGTCGAACCGCGCCATGAGCTACTACTATTACGTGTATTGCTATCCTCGGTTCAAAGGGCGCATTGCCTATTTGCTGGAGGAACATCCCGACGTTACACTCTATTGCTTGGACAACAGTCAAAACAAAGGAGGAGTACATGTCAGCATAGAAGAGGCAATGACATGGGACTATACCATCACAGAACAGATGGAACACACACTCTATGATATCATGCAGCAGTTCATCAACTCTGGCCAGTTGACGCCCGCACAAGTCCAAGCCCTGACTGCCCGTTAATAAAGAAGCAATAATCCGGCAAAACCAGCGTAGCAAATCATACGGATAGGGTTGATCTTGAGATAGCCGGTACCAAATGCAGTGGCAACAAGGAGCGCACAACTGATACCGAATTGCCAAGGATTCTCATAAGGTGAAGAGAAGTTCTCCTTGTTACAGAGCAGCAGGGTGGCAGCAGCCAACAAACCTACGACAGCAGGACGCAGACCAGTGAATATCGACTGTACCAATGGGGTATTCATGTACTTCATGAACATCTTACTAATCAAGATCATCAATACCAACGATGGCAAAACAAGAGCAAAGGTTGCCGTTGCCGAACCAAGAATGGACATCAGGTGCCCATAACCAGCATTATGAATAGCCGTATAGCCGCAATACGTGGCAGAGTTGATACCGATAGGTCCAGGTGTCATCTGTGAGATAGCCACAATATCTGTGAACTCCGACGTTGAAAGCCAGTGATGTGCCTCAACTGTTTCGTGCTGAATGAGTGAAAGCATACCATAACCTCCACCAAAGCCGAAGAGGCCAATCTCGAAGAATGTGATAAATAAACTAACGAAAATCATATTTCAGCCACGAATTTCACGAATTACACGAAGTCTTATTTATTCTGCCATAGATATAGCCTCCAACAGCGGCTATCAAAATAATATAGATTGGCGAAATGCCAAGGGCCCAAATAGCCAAGGCGCAAGCCACAGGAATCCAGATGGTGTACCAGTTGAGTTTAGCCCGCTGTCCCAAACGGAAGGTCGGTACAGCAATCAAGGCCACCACCGCAGGACGGATACCACGGAACATAGCTGCCACCACCTTATTATCCTTAAACTGGCTGAAGAACATGGCTATGGCCAGAATAATCAGGAACGAAGGCAATGCCGTTCCAAGTGTAGTACAGATGGCGCCACGCGTCTTGCGCAACTTATAGCCGATAAAGGTGGCGATGTTGATAGCAAATACACCAGGACAACTCTGGGCAATGGCTATCAGGTCGAGCATCTCGTTCTTTGACACCCACTGTTTCTTGTTCACTACCTCTTCCTCTATCAAAGGTATCATGGCATATCCACCGCCAAGGGTGAATATGCCAATCTTAAAGAAGGTCTTAAATGATTCCCAATAAATACTATTCACTTTTCACTGTAAACTTTTCACTTACTTGTGAGCCTCCACCCATTTACGTGCATTGACGAAGGCCTCAATCCATGGAGTAACCTCATCCTGACGACGGTCAGCAGGATACCAGGCGTTCTGCCATGGGAATACGGCTCGCTCCAAGTGAGGCATCATGCAGAGATGACGACCATCAGCAGAGCAGATACCAGCTACATTATAGTCGGATCCGTTAGGATTAGCGGGATAGCCAGCATAGTTGTACTTAGCAATCACGTTGTAAGCGCTCTCAGCCTCGGGCAGTGAGAACTTTCCTTCGCCATGAGCAACCCACAAACCGAGCTTGTTGCCGCTCAGTGAACCGAACATCACGCTGTTGTTCTGAGGAATGCTCAGCGAGATGAACTCACTCTCGAACTTATGAGAGTCGTTGTGCAGCATCTTAGCACCCTTAGCACCAGTCAAGCCAAGTTCAACCATCAGCTGACAACCGTTACAGATACCTAATGAGAGGGTATCCTCGCGAGCGTAGAACTTATCGAGTGCCTCCTTAGCCTTAGGATTGAAGAGGAAGGCACCAGCCCAACCCTTAGCCGAACCAAGTACGTCGGAGTTAGAGAAACCACCGCAGAATACAATCATGTTGATATCCTCGAGAGTCTCGCGACCAGAAATCAGGTCGGTCATCATCACATCTTTCACGTCGAAACCAGCCAGATATAGGCAGTAAGCCATTTCGCGCTCACCGTTGGTACCCTTCTCACGTATGATGGCAGCCTTGATACCTGAAGGCTGACGGCGATCGGCTGAGATACCATACTGAGCCAACTTACCAGTGAAGTCCTTATTAAACTGCATCTCGATAGGCTGCTTCTTATAGTTAGCGAAACGCTCGGCAGCCTTACCATTGAAGCTCTGCTTGCGATCGAGCAAGTAAGAAGTCTTATACCATGTATCACGGAGAGCATCGATGTCGAATGTATGCTCTGCATCACCAGCCTTCACAACGATAGTGCGGGCATCTTCAACAGGATAACCAATCTTAGCATAGCCAATGCCCTGCTCCTCCATGAAGTCCTTGAACTCCTGCTTGTACTCATCGCTTACCTCAATAACTACGCCAGGGTTCTCAGCGAAGAGAGCCTTAACAACATCGCCATCGGCACAGATGTCGTGCAGGTTGATGTGCATACCTCCCTCAGTGTTAGCGAAGCACATCTCAAGCAGCGTGGTAATCAAACCACCGGCAGAGATATCGTGACCAGCCATAATCCATCCACGGTTAATCATCTCCTGAACAGCCATGAAGGCATCGGCAAAGTACTCGGCATTCTTTACAGTAGGCACATCGTCGCCTACCTTACCCAGGCTCTGAGCGAAAGCAGAACCACCAAGGCGCTGCTCGTCGAACGAGAAGTCAATATGATAAAGTGATGCTTTCTTATCGTTAACCAATACAGGGCTTACCACCTTTTTAATGTCAGAAACCTCACCACCAGCAGATACAATCACAGTTCCTGGTGAGATAATCTTCTCGCCGTTAGGATACTGCTGAGAGAGCGACAATGAATCCTTACCTGTTGGAACGTTGATATGCAGATCGCAGCAGAAATCGCTCAGCGCCTTGACACCAGCATACAGACGGGCATCCTCACCCTCCTGAGAGCGGCAAGGCCACATCCAGTTAGCAGAAAGACTCAGCGAATCCATACCCTCGGCGAGTGGAGCCCATACGATATTTGTGAGAGCCTCAGCTACAGAAAGTACAGAACCAGCAGCAGGATCAGCCAGACCAGCCTGAGGTGCATGACCCAGTGCTGTGGCGATACCCTTCACACCACGATAGTCGAGGGCTACAACGCCACAGTCGCTCAGAGGCAACTGAATCTCTCCCTGACACTGCTGACGTGCAATCTTACCTGTTACCGAACGGTCGACCTTGTTAGTCAACCAGTCCTTACAAGCCACAGCCTCCAGCTGGAGCACACGGTCGAGGTACTCGTTAATCTTATCCTGACTGTAGGTTACATCACTATAGTGACGCTCTACAGTATTATCCTTCATAATAGTCTTGGGTGAGTGACCAAACATCTGAGCCACATCCAGATCGAATGGCTTTACACCATCACCCTGCTTGAACGAGAAGTGAGCATCGCCTGTAGTCTCACCAACTACATACAGTGGAGCACGCTCGCGCTCAGCAATCTTACGTACATGCTCGATATGCTTCTCGTCGATGAGCAGACCCATACGCTCCTGACTCTCGTTGGCAATGATTTCCTTGCTTGAAAGGGTCTTGTCGCCGATAGGCAACTTGGTCATATCAATCTCACCACCGCACTCCTCAACGAGCTCAGAGAGACAGTTGAGGTGTCCGGCTGAACCATGGTCGTGTATTGAAACAACGGGGTTCACATCCTCCTCACAGAGGGCACGAACCAGATTGTAGGCACGCTTCTGCATCTCAGGGTTAGCACGCTGAACGGCGTTCAACTCGATACCGTTGCTGTAGCGACCTGTATCAACTGATGATACAGAACCACCACCAAGACCGATGCGGTAGTTATCACCACCAACTACAACCACCTTGTTGCCCTTCTGAGGCTCCTTCTTCAGACAGTCGCGCTTAGTGCCATAACCTACACCACCAGCCAGCATGATTACCTTGTCGTAAGCATACTTGGTATCATTGGGCTCCTGATGCTCGAAGGTAAGTACAGAACCGCAGATCAGTGGCTGACCGAACTTATTTCCGAAGTCGGAAGCACCATTCGAAGCCTTAATCAGAATCTGCTCAGGTGTCTGATACAGCCACTGGCGAACAGGAAGGATATCCTCCCAGTCGCGTGTTAGCTTGTCATCGTCAGTCAGACGTGGATAAGCAGTCATATAAACAGCTGTACCTGCGATAGGCCATGAACCAACACCACCACCCATACGGTCGCGGATTTCACCACCAGTACCAGTAGCGGCACCATTGAATGGCTCTACGGTTGTGGGGAAGTTGTGTGTCTCAGCCTTCAGCGAGATAACACTCTCGATATCTTTTACCTGGAAATAGTCGCTGGTACTCTGATCCTTTGGAGCGAACTGCTCAACCACAGGTCCCTGTGCAAAAGCTACATTATCCTTATAAGCCGAAAGAATCTTGTTAGGATTCTCCTGTGTAGTCTTTTTAATCATTGCAAAGAGGCTTGACTCCATCTCCTGCCCATCGATGATGAATGTACCACCGAAGATCTTATGACGGCAGTGCTCAGAGTTGATCTGCGCAAAACCGAAGATCTCAGAATCGGTCAATGGACGTCCGTTCTTCTTCTCCAGTCCGTGCAGATATTCTATTTCCTCAGGGCTCAGAGCCAGACCTTCCTGCTCGTTATATTCCTCCAGATTATCCACATACTTAATAGGCTCTGGCTTAATGTTAATAGTAAAAATATCCTGATTCAAGCCATTATACATACGCTGCAGCATTTCGTCGTGCTCAGCGTCCTTAGTGGCAGCGGGAAAATACTCTTCTATACGAGAAATGCCGCTGAGGCCCATATTCTGTGTAATCTCAACGGCATTTGTCGACCATGGTGTCACCATCTCACGGCGCGGACCAACGAAGTATCCATCCAGTTGCTCTGCATCCAGCATGGCGGCATCACCATAAAGCCAGTTCAATTCCTTGATTTCCTGTTCACTTAGTACGTGATTTACCTCAGTGGCAATCACCGATTTCTGTGGGGTCTGAAAGAAACGTATCATACCTTTTAAATTAATAAATTTCCAAATTTGCGTGCAAAGGTACTACTTTTTATCGTAACACACAAATATAATACCCAAAACATTTGCATCTTTAAATTATATTTCAATTATTTGTCCAAAACCCATAAAACATCTATTGCCCAATAAGGGCAATGGGATGATTGTTAAAAACAACGTCCTAAGACATAAAAAAAGCCAAAGTATTTGGATTTTTCAAATAAAATGCATAAATTTGCAGCCGAATTAGTTCATTTTGTTTGATTTTAACTATTTTTTAGAGTATGAAAAGATATCTTTTAAACGGATTAGCAGTCCTTACAATGGGGCTGGCTATAACCTCCTGCATGAAAGAAATTGATTCTGAGCAGCAGGAGCAGCAGGCATCGCTTGACAATGCCCAGCAGGCGCTTGGCTTCTACATTCCAGACAACCAAGACTGGGTGATGACATCGACAGCCACAGCAACCTTCAACGTAGAAGGATTGAGCGACACAGGGGCTACACTGTATGTCTTCTCGAACAATCCGTATTCCGATGGCTACGGAAGCGTACTGGCAAGTGCACCAATGACCAGCACCACAACTACCATCAGCGGTTTCCGCATTCCCCAGCACTACAAGTCGGTATATGTTGGATTAAAGCAGAGTAACGGCAACATGGTGTACAAATATGTAGATGTTGAGAACAATCAGATTACTGCCAACTACGATTTCAGCACCCCTGCCCAAGCCCGCACAAGAGCCAGCGCTGCAGTAGAGGGCGATCCTTTTACATTCGAGAATACAAATAGCTATTATAAGACCGTAGCCGACATTCCAGGCAACGCCAAGGATATTAACACAACCAGTGATTACGATTGTATCATGTCAGGCAAACTGGTTGCAACCAGTGGCATGCGTTCAAATGTAAACCTGTGGCAAGGACCTGCTGTCGACATTTATATCAATGGCAATGTAACCATGCCAAGCAGTGCTTATATCTACTCTGCAAACTTCTATGTTCTGCCAGGTGCAGTTCTTACGATGGACAGGCAAGCCAACTATGAATGTGCCATCTACGTTTCTGCTGGCGGTACCCTCAACTACAACCCCTCAAAGCTTGAAACCAATGAGATATGGGAGAATGGTCAGAAAAAAGATGTAAGGTCATGCATTTACAACAGAGGAGAGGTTAACTTCAGCACGAACTTTGAGGCCAACCAGGATATCACCGTCTATAACGAAGGTGTCATGAACGCCAAAGACATCACCAGCAAACCCGGCGATGGCCATCCTTCATACTTCTACAACTTCGGTGAGCTGAATATCACTGGTACACTTCAATTAAACTCTTGTGCCAACTTCTATAATGAAGGTACAGTAACTGTTGGCGGCTTAACGGAGTGCACTCAGGGAAATGGCCAGATATGGTGGATTAACAAAGGTCACTACACCACCAAACAATTCAAGATTCAAGCATGGAACGGAACCTATTATAATTTCTGCCAGCTGATTGTTGAAGAGGATGCCTATCTGCACGATGGTCAGCTTAACCTCATGACGGGAGGTTATATGGAAGCAGCCTCAGCCGACTGCAACAACTTCCAGGTCAACATGAAAGGAAATACCGGCTTTAATATCAAAGGAGATAGTTATTGGGGAGCACAAGGCGATGGAACCTACCAAGGCTTTATGGCAACAGGCGAGAACAATTACGTTCGCTTAGGCGGAACCACCACCGTTGCCAGCCATAGATACAGCTTTCAGACAACAGGCAAGATAACCATTGGCTTCAAAAACCTTGTAGAATTAGGAGCAGGTAACAGTGGTGTATGGCCCACCGTCCAGTTGAACGAGAACACCACAAGAGTAGATTTCAGCGAACTGAATCCTACCTATAACTCTACCGATTGCGGTGCCTCATGGGCATCCAACCCCTCTGTAGAGACACCTGTTACAGAGAATCAGACATGGACCTATGCCTTTGAGGATAATAAGACCAGATGTGATTTCGATATGAACGACGTTGTCATTCAGATCAGAGAGAGCGAGAGCGATGCCAGCAAGCTGATTGTAACCCTGGTCGCTGCCGGATGTGAATATGACAACTATGTATGGTTGGGCAATACCCGCCTGACATGGAATGGCAATGCCGAAGTACACAATGCCCTCGGGGTAGCCAAGGGCACCATGGTAAACACTGGTAGCAGAGGTGTTGATGCTGATGCCGTATCCACCACCATTGATAAGCCTGTGGGATTTGACTTCCAGAACCCAGGACTGAAGATCCTTCCATTCCATATCAATGCCGATCCAGAAGTGGAATCAAACGCCATCACCGGTTTCATTGAAATCATAAAGGAAGGCAATCCAAGTGGTTTGGCCGAGGCGCCATTAGGTATCGCAATCCCCGACAAATGGCGTTGGCCACTGGAGCGCATCAATGTCACCAATGCCTATACAGGCTTTATTGGATGGGGTAAGCAGGCCGACCTGACCCTCAGAGCAGAAAGAGGAGGCTGGTATCAGACACCTGAAGAGGATTATGTTTACAGCAAATAAACAGTATATTTTTCAAACTCTATTATAGTTAAATGAAGGAGGGGTGTTCACGTGATGTGAATGCCCCTCCGCCCTTTATATCCTGTCCATATTAATTAAACGTCATATCCAAATTGGGATAGAGATACCAATCGTAGAACCGTGTATGGTCCTCAGCCCACTCACCAAACGAATGTCCTGGCTCTGCATAGACGCCAAACGAAGCAACGACACCATCCGTACGTTTTCTATAGCCCAATTCATGCCCCTTACCCTCTAATGGATAATGGAAGTTTGCCTGAGGAACCATCAGCGCCCAAGGCAGGTCCTTGAAATTAGCTACCGAATAGTCGCAAAGCACCTTAGCCGACTTATACTCCTCGACGTGCGTCTCCCAATTGCCGCCATTATAATAGGTGATAATAAACGGATCCAATGTGTTCAGCGTAAAATTGTCGAGCGAGCGGATCACATTCTGATTATCTTCCTTAAACGTAATCACATAGCTAAGCGTACGTGTGGCACGCGACTGATAATAATTCACGTCATAGTCGCCAGTCATAACATTATACTTCTTACGGGTAAAGAGACCATAGTCGGCATCCAGATTGAAGGCCATAGCCCAATGGGCATCACAGAACAGATTCAGTACAGCTTCCTGATTCCTTCCCTTCATAAGGTGAGAGTGAACGAGCGTTTTGTCGCTGAAGAGATTTCCGAAAGGATAGAGCGTCTGATCGTTGACACCTTCATTAAACGTCTCGCCAGAAGTGGTATAAATCGAATCTATCTCCTCGTACGAATAGCCCACTAATCGGATAAATCCAGCAATCTGTTTGTCGCCACCGACAGCAGCAATCGTCACACTGACAGTAATCTGATTGACTGCGGTACGCTGCTGAGAGATACGGAGCACCACATCATTGTAATCATAGTCGCCTGGTTCCGGATAGTTCTCCTCATAGAGGTACGTGTAGGTCAATGGTTTCAAGCCAGACTTAGCCACTCCTGTAGTGACGCTCGAGAAATCAACCGACGTCTGATCAGAAGATATAGAGGTCACAGCCATATTACCACTCGCATCGACAAGCGCCACATAGAGTTTAGACTGCAGATAGGGTACATTGACCAATAATGAACCCGACTGACCGCCAGTCACAAAAATCCGGCTCATCAGCTCAGCCTTACTATCTGTAAGGGGATCTGACGAATAGACACATAACTGTTCATACCCCGCCCCCGAAGGCACCTGGTAATGCAGAACCTGGTCATCTGAAAGCATCCACATATGTTGCTGGTCGACGCTATCCATTGGCGAGAAATAATGAATGAGTTCCTCATGCTTTTTCTCGTCGTAAACATCCTTTTTACACGACGACAGGAAGGATGCGACTACCAGGGTTGCTATAATGGTAAAAATCAGACAATTACGCATATTTAATTTCATTTTTGAGGCCAAAATTACAAAATAATCTGATAAGTGGCGCATATTTTCTAAATATTTACAGATTTTAACCATAAATATTATACAACCTGCGGAAAAAAGTGGTAACTTTGCACCCGAAAAAAGGAATAGTTACGTAACAATTTATTAGAGTCCTAAAATGAAGAAGTATTTGATAGCAGGAGCATTAGCTCTTATTTGCAACGGCCTGATGACCAGTTGCCATGAAGACATAGATGGCTACACAAACATTGAGCAAATTAAGAAAGAGCAATTTGCTAATAACTTTAACGACTTCTATTGTAAGCCATCTCCACAGCAGGACTGGGGTTTTGGTGAGGCAGGCGTATCGGCTGCACGAGTCATGACGCGCAGCCAAGGCGACAATTCATGCGGCACATGCATCAAGCCCGACATGCCGAATTTCCCCAATTATTCAAGTCAATATCCTAATTACACCACACCTGCACCTATCACAGAGGCAGAGCGTGCCCATGTCAAGAAGTGGTTTGAGGAGCATCCGGGATTTACCGCTGGTCTGAACATCAGCAACTTCTACATCCAGCATGTATGGGGCCAGGCCAGCAAGGATTATAATGTGTACTGGAAACGTTTCGACCAGAACTACATGGCCAATAACCCAAGTGCCACGTCGAATGAATACCGCGACGATTTTGTGACCCAGGCCACCATGGACTATCTCTGTGTTGGCGACGGCGCCAACTATACCCACGCGCTTGACTTCAATGCCAACGACAATGGAACAGGCTGGAAGATGGTTTACATGCAGAACAGTTCGGCGCTGAGCTTTAAGTATCACAGCAGCTGGTGCAGCGAGGAATACAAGCTGTTTAAGTGTGCTGAAATTGATGTACCAGGCGTAGGCAAAGGCTGGTATGTGGGTCTGTGCATGTATGGCGAGAAATACGACAATGGCGACCAGAAGCTTAACAATGACATGAAGGAGCTTCAGTACTGCGACGACTGGATTCTGAAAGTGGTTCCCGGCAACGGCAGCACTGTTATTTCCGATAAAGTCACCAAAGTCTATAAGAAGAAAACCGTAGTAACACATAAGTGGGTGTTCTGCGAAGACCTGGGCAGCTCGTCGAGCAATAAGGACTACGACTATAACGACCTGGTATTCGATGCAAAGATTATCGAGGAGCATAAGGTACAGAGAGATGCTGATGGCAACGAGGCTGTTTACACCAGCGAGCCAGGCAGCACCTACTATGCCGAGGTTACTCCACTGGCAGCAGGTGGCGAGTTGGCTATAAAATTCAATGCTCTGAATAAGAATGTCCACCAGATGTTCAACCCATCGACTGCCGACAACACCCTCATTAACACCTGCCGGTTCGATCAGTCGATTTCCTTACAGCACGTTGAGGGCAGAGCAGGTGTTACCAGCCGTATCGATTTTGCCTCAGCCGACGAGGCTACCGTCAATAATATTGTAGTGATGGTACGCTCTTCATTAGCTGTCTACCAGCTGGAGGCCTATCAAGGAAAAGCGCCTCATAAGATATGTGTACCTGTAGGAACCCGCTGGGCTTACGAGCGCACAGACATCAAGGAAGCCTATACAGGATTCGTAGCGTATGTAGGTGGCGGTGCAGAGCCTTGGACCACCACTGGCGTAGAGGACAATCTCTATCCACTGGAAGGTGTTGACTACGACATGAAGACCGACAAGACCGGCACCGTCAGCTATGAAGAGGTGAGCAGAACCTCTAACCCCACATACAGCTACACATTAGCTGATGCGAGTCACGAGCATACGCTTTGGAGCGATACCAGTGGTAGCACCATATTCGATAATTGGAACGGTTACGTCTCAGTATCTGCCAATGACCTGAAGACAGCTGAAATCGGCAACGGAACCATCATCCGCTTCTACTTCACCAGTCAGAACGGCTATATTATCAAAGCCACAGACTCTACTTGGGGGAATTTCGACCTGGGCAATACCGGCTGGAGCGAGAACTCCACCCAAGGCAATGCCAAGAACGGCTATGTAGAGTTTAAGCTTAACACGACCACAGCCAACCGCTTCAAGCAGAACGGTATGATTTTCCAAGGCGGAGGCGTAACAGCCTTGGCTCTTACCTATGACAACAGCCAGAAGACAGCCGACGAGCCACAGGGCGGAGGCGGTTCAGCAACAGTCATCTGGAGCGGTTCGAAGACTGTAGCATTTAATCTGGACATTCTGATCTCCAAGGATAAATTTGCTAACGCAAGCAGCACCAGCAAACTGAGATTCTACGGAAGCGCCGCTGGCGATTGGAAGCAACTCTGGCTGAAGACCGAAGGTTGGCAGGACATCGTGAAGTTCTATGAAGGTGCAGATTGGCCTTCAGCAGGCTATGTAGAGTTCACGATTGGCAACTACCTGAGCACCTTGCAGAACAACAACATCACTGTGCAGGGCGCAAGCGTCATATTAACCAAGGTTGAGCTGATTCCTTAAAATTGCGAACTATCAAAAAAATAAGAATAGGACTTTAATAAAAATGGTTGAGGAGGGCATCTGCGTGAGCAGGTGCTCTTCTATTTATTATTATTGGCTATAATGCTTGCGTATGTCAGGAAAATACCTTATCTTTGCACGCTGTTATGGTATTAAATTGGATTTGGATAGGATTCTTTATCATCGCATTTGTGATTGCCCTGATAAAACTGGTATTCTGGGGAGACTTCGATGTATTCCCTGCCATGATGGATTCAACGTTTTCTTCGTCGAAAACAGCTTTCGAAATATCACTTGGCCTTACAGGCGTACTGTCGCTGTGGCTGGGTATTATGAAGATAGGCGAGAAGGGCGGCGTGGTAAACGTGCTGGCTAAGCTGTTGAGTCCTGTTTTTACCAAATTGTTCCCTGACATCCCAAAGGGCCATCCTGTAACGGGCTCGATATTTATGAATATTGCTGCCAACATGCTTGGATTGGACAATGCCGCCACGCCCTTAGGTCTGAAAGCCATGGAGCAGCTACAGGATCTGAACCAGAAAAAGGATACAGCCAGCAATCCGATGATTATGTTCCTGGTGCTGAACACCAGCGGACTTACACTCATACCGATATCCATCCTGGTGTATCGCGCCCAGATGGGTGCTGCACAGCCCACGGACATCTTTATTCCTATCCTGCTGGCCACGTTCTTCTCTACGCTGGCAGGTATCATCATTACCAGCTTTTTCCAGAAGATCAATCTGCTCAACCGCACCATGCTGCTTACCCTTGGCGGTGCAGCCTTAGTGGTTGCCTCGGTTATATGGGGCTTCGGACAGATGGACTCGATGCTGATGAACAAAGTGAGCACCAGCGCCGCAAACATTATGCTGATGCTGATTATCATCGCTTTCATACTGGCAGGCGTTCGCAAGAAAATCAATGTGTACGACGCATTCATCGAGGGTGCCAAAGAGGGCTTTACTACCGCCGTGCGCATCATCCCCTACCTGGTAGCCATCCTGGTAGGCATTGGTGTGTTCCGTGCTTCGGGTGCGATGGACATGCTGATTGATGGTGTGAAATATGGCGTGGAAGCCTGTGGCGGCAACACCGATTTCGTAGGTGCGCTGCCTACCGCGCTGATGAAACCGCTGAGTGGTAGCGGTGCCCGCGGCATGATGGTTGACGCGATGACCACCTATGGCGCCGACTCGTTTGTAGGCCGACTGAGTTGTATTTTCCAGGGCTCTACCGATACCACATTCTACATTCTTGCAGTATATTTTGGTAGCGTGGGCATTGTAAAAACCCGTCACGCTGTGGCCTGCGGTCTGTTAGCCGACTTGGCTGGCATCATCGCTGCCATCGCAATAGCATACATGTTCTTTGGGTAAAGGGTAAAAGGGTAAAAAAGTAAAAGGGTAAAAAAGTAAAAGGGTAAAAAGGTAAAAAAGTAAAAATGGCAAATCTGAAATCATTAGCAAAAGACACGGCTATCTATGGCCTTTCGAGCATTGTGGGTAGATTCTTGAACTACCTGATGGTGCCACTCTATACTTATACGCTGAAGAGCTGTGCCGACTACGGCATCTACAACGATATCTATGCCCAGACAGCGCTGCTCATGGTGCTGCTGACCTTCGGTATGGAAACCACCTTCTTCCGCTTTATGAACAAAGAGGAGGGCGACAAGATGCGTGTGTACAGCACGGCGCTCATAATGGTTGGCGGCGTATGCCTCACATTTGCTGCGCTGGTACTGCTGTTTATCAACCCCATCGCCAGCGTGCTCGACTATCCCAACCACAAGTGGTACGTAGGTATGATGTTTGTTACCGTGGCTCAGGATGCCTTCCAGGCCATCCCCTTTGCCTATCTGCGCTACAAGCACAAGCCACTCAAGTTTGCATCGCTCAAGCTGCTGTTTATCTTTATGAGTGTTACGCTGAATGTGGTGGCTTACTGGCTCATGCCAAAGATCAACCCTGAGTGGCAGATACACATCGGTTATGCCTTTGCCATCAACCTGCTGTGTACCACTATTATATCGTTCTGCCTCATCAGCGAGCTGGTAGGCTTTAAGTGGCAGTTCGACGGGCAGAAGTGCAAGCAGATGCTCAGCTACTCATGGCCGCTGCTGGTACTGGGTATTGCAGGCATTCTGAACCAGGTGGCAGGACAGATACTGCTGCCACGTATCCTCGACTCCGAGGAGGGTCGCCATCAGTTAGGCATCTACGGCGCCTGCATCAAAATAGCAATGATAATGGCCCTGATTACCCAGGCCTTCCGCTTTGCCTACGAGCCTATCGTGTTCGGCTCGGCCAAGGAGAAAGACAGCAAGGAGCTGTATGCCAAGTCGATGAAGTTCTTTGTGATATTCACGCTGCTGGCATTCCTGTGTGTGATGGGTTATATCGATATCTTCAAGTACCTGGTAGGCGATAAGTTCCGCGAGGGACTGGGCATTGTGCCGATAGTGATGATGGCCGAGATATTTATGGGCATCTACTTCAACCTGTCGTTCTGGTACAAGCTGATCGACAAGACCATCTATGGCGCATGGTTCTCGCTGGCTGGCTGCGCGGTGCTGTTTGCCGTTAACGTTATCTTCATCCCTCAGATAGGCTACTGGGCGTGCGCCTGGGGCGGACTGGCCGGCTATGGCACAGCGATGGTGCTGAGCTATCTGGTTGGTCAGAAACAGAACCCTATCCCCTATCCTATGAAGGATATCATTATTTACTTTATTGCCGCAGGCGCCTTCTTTGCCCTGATGAAATGGGGCGAGCAGCGACTACCTGCCTGGGCATCACTCATCTGGAACAGTCTGATGATTGCAGGTTTCATCTTCCGTATCATCAAAACCGACATGCCCCTTTCAAGCCTGCCCATCATTGGAAAAAAATTCAAAAACTAATTATATTTTTATGAAAAAATTACTTTTTACTTTACTTGCTGCATGCAGCCTTACCGGCGTTAAGGCCGACGAGGGCATGTGGACACTTTACAATCTGCCCAATGCCGTTTATGAGACCATGAAGCAGGAGAATTTTGAGTTGCCATACAGCGCACTCTACTATGGTGAGGATGCCGTTAAGAACTGCGTGGTTAACTTTGGCGGCTTCTGCTCGGGTGTAGTAGTTTCGCCCGACGGACTGGTGTTTACCAACCACCACTGCGGTTTCGAGGCCATCCGCTCGCACTCTACCGTTGAGCACGACTATATGCTGAACGGCTTCGTAGCCAACTCTTACGAAGAGGAGCTGCCCAACGAGCGCCTGTTTGTAAGCTTTATGATTGAACAGAAGGATGTAACAGCTTATCTCGACTCATTAGGTCTGAACAGACTGGCACAGAGCAAGCGCGCCAAGTTTGTCGATTCGCTCGAGAACGCAATGAGTAAGGACATCCGCAAGCAGGACTCTACCCTGCGTGTAGAGCTGAAGCCTTTCTACGAGGGCAACCGCTACTTCCTGACCACCTATCGCGACTTTGAGGATGTGCGCCTGGTGTTCGCCCTGCCTAAGTCGATGGGTAAGTTCGGTGGCGAGACTGACAACTGGATGTGGCCCCGACAGACTTGCGACTTCTCTGTATTCCGTATCTATGTAGATCCGAAGACAGGCGGTCCTGCCAAGTACTCTAAGGACAACGTGCCCTATCACCCAAAGAAGTGGGCTCCCGTATCGCTGCAGGGCTATGTACCAGGTTCGTTCTCTATGACCATCGGCTATCCTGGCAGCACTAACCGTTACCTGTCGAGCTACGGTATCCGCGAGCGCCGCGACGCTGAGAACGAGCCACGCTATAAGACCCGTGAGATTAAGCAGGACATTATGATACGCCACATGCGTGCCGACGAGGCTGTACGTATCAAGTACGACTCTAAGTACGCCCAGAGCTCTAACTACTGGAAGAACTCTATCGGTATGAACAAATGTATCGATTCCATCGGTCTTATCCAGCAGAAAGCTCAGTTTGAGCAGAAGATCCGCCAGTGGCAGGACTCAACAGGATTCCTGAAGGGCAAGCTCGACTTCGACCTGCTGGAGCGCCTGTATGCCAAGCAGTTCAAGGCCATCAAGGCGCTGACCTACTTCAGCGAGACCTTTGGCGGCCGTAGCGCCGACGAGTTGACACGCCGTGCTTATCGCTCGCAGAACGGCGCTGTTGTCAAGGGCGATGAGAACAACCCCAAGAAACAGTATATCGAGTTCAAAGACAACAGCAGCGAGTGGGACGAGGCTACCGACAAGGAGATTCAGGCAGCTGCCATGAAGTTCTACCGCACGCAGGTGGAGGAGAAATACCTGCCCAGCTTCTATCAGGTGGTTGACCGCGACTTTGGCGGCGACTATCAGAAGTATATCGACTATCTGTTCAAGAAGTCGCAGCTGATGAAGAACGGCAAGAAGATCTACATCAACAAAAAGAGCTTTAAGAACGACCCAGGCGTGGCCTTTGGCGAGAGCCTTAACAACACCCTGTTTGCCATCATAGGCGAGGCTACCGAGGGCTACGATTCTATCGCCGTGCAGGAGCGCTATCTGTGTGCCGCCAAGCTGCGCATGGAGGAGGATATGCCTAACTACTCAGACGCCAACTTCACCATGCGTTTAAGCTATGGTCAGGTAGGCGAGTACCTGCTGGCAGGCAAGCCTTCAGGCTACTACACCACTGCCGAGAGTATCGTTGAGAAGATGAAGCAGGGCGAGAACGGCGTTATCGACTACGAGGCCGAGCCTATCATGAAGCAGCTGCTCTCTAAGAAGGACTTTGGTAAGTATACCGATAAGACCACAGGCAAGATGCACCTGTGCTTCCTGTCGAACAATGATATCACCGGTGGTAACTCTGGTTCGCCTATGTTCAACGGCAAGGGCGAGCTCATCGGTCTGGCCTTCGACGGCAACTGGGACAGCCTTTCGAGCGATATCTTCTTCGACAAGCAGCTGGCCCGCTGCATCGGCGTTGATATCCGCTACGTGCTTTACATGATGGAAAGCTGGGGTAAAGCCGACCGTCTGATTAAAGAGATCGGCGCCAAGTAAGCCTTAGCACTTACGATGATAAAAGCCAGTGTGGACTACCTGATGGTAATCCACACTGCTTCTTTTCGGGCCTTGGCTTCGATGATTTTCTGTTTCAGTTCGTACACCCATTTACGACTCTCGAACAGTCTGCCCACACGCTGGTTACGCCCCAGCAGTATGCAGCCCTGCGTGTCGGCTACGGTATTGCCGAAGTGTATGCGTATGCCCTGCCACAGGCGGTTGAAATCCAGCCCGCCCAACAGCAACGGCAACCACTTCTGGAACTTTGGCGAGTAGGTGATGACTACTGCGTAGCGACCCTCGGGGATGGCTACGGGCTTGATGGATTTGAGTTTGGTGGGCGAACGCAGTACCGTAGCCAGCGATACGGTGGTTTTGGTTTCGATGACAGGCGGCTCGAGCGTATCACAAAAGTACACCTCGCGCTCACCTGCCAGATACTCGTCGTCGGTGCGTTCTACAATGGCCAGCCTACCTATGGTGTACTGCTGGCGCTTAGCTATGCGGGTTAATACTATCTCCATATTTACAATTTTACAATTTGCTTAATGTCACAAAGTCAAAGTCACAAAGTTTCACTGTTCACTTTCTTCCAGTGCGTGCGGTCGGTTTTCTCAATCCACTGGTCGCGGTACCAGCGCGAAATGATTTTCCGCAGCCCGGCCTCGCCGCAGAATCCTCGCTTCAGCGCACGCAGATCGTCCATGGTGAACGTAGGCGCCAGCTGGTCGAAGATAGAGTGGTTAGAGCCATAGCGCACACCCTCGTCGCGGGCATCCAGAAACTGACTTTCGAGTGTCTCACCAAAAGCTTTTATCTGCTGTTGCAGGCAGTATTCGGCCATCATGAGTGCAAACTCCATGCAGGCCTTGCTCTCTTTGCTGCAACCGCTTAGCAGGTGGAACACCACGCCGCAGCGGAAGCCGATGACGGCAGCGCGCTTGCGATAGGTATCCTTCACGTGGTCGATATCCTTGGCAGCCTCTATGCGTTTCTGCTCTACCCAGCCCTCGATGGCCCGGCGCAGACGGGGCGTGTCGACCAGGCCGGTATAGCTACGCAGACGGTTCACGGCCTGTTGTATCTTAGCCACATCCTCATCCGTTCGCTTACGGAACTTGGGCATCTTGGCAAAGCTGCTGTCGGGCATTTCGGCCACCAGTATTCGGCTGGATAGTCCGTTCTCAATGTTATCGGCCTTAAAGCACTTGCGCAGGGCGCCATTGGTTCCCAGCATGGTCCAGTTGTAAGCCACGTTTACCACACCACTCTCGGCTGCATCGCTGTTGTAATCCTGTCCCCACTCGCCATAGTCGAACCCCAAGCGATAGATATCGTATTTACTCGACCACGAACCGGCTCCGTTGGTTTTGCGCAGCGTGTCGAGCTCCTCGCCAAAGCTGTACAGCGTGTGGTTCTGGGCATTCTTAAAGCGCTTAAGCAACGTAGAACAGCTAACGGTTACAGGCACCACGCGAATCAACACATGTGGATCTTCGGGCGCCTTCTCGTTGGCTTTACGGCCTTTTTTGCGCTCCTTCCACTCTTCTTCGCGCTTGCGGGCCAGAGCATCTTCCTCGTCAAGCTGTCGTTTCCAGATGTCAACAGCATTCTTTACTACCGATTTGTTGCTGGCCTGCTCGCCACGGATTATCGACATCAGACCTAAGCGCTGGGCGTTGCCGTCGCAATACTCCACCGTTACCTGGTCGGCATAGGCAGCAGCAATGGGCAGCACGCCGCAGAGTACGGGCATGTGCATACTGACGGGCACACCAACCAACGACTCCTTCAGTCCGATGGGCAGTTTATTCCATTGAACATTGAACATTGAAGATTGAACATTTTCTGCACCATCTAACTCATCCTCATCAGAATGTTCAATGGTTAATGATAAATTGTCAATGATAGAAGACAGCATCTTCGAAACGCCCTTGGGCTCTTCCTTACAAGCCGAATCAACTACCGATTTCAGTTCGGCATCGGTCAGTCCGAATCGGGGCATCACCTGCATCAGCACCTCTTTCTTGTTATCGCAGATGGCGCGCAGGTTTACAGCCAGTTTGTGCAGTTTCACGTTGCGCTCGCCCTCGGCAGGCTCGCCCCCGTTGCGGTGCCACCACTCGGCTATGATAGAGCTGTAGGGTATGCCCTTAAATTCAAGCGGGTGTTCGTTATGCAACGGACTACAGGGCTTCAGGACTATTTCTGTTTCAGGTTGTTCAGCAATGGACTCCGTTCTGTAGTCAGTTGCTATAAACAACTTCTCGCTTACGTAGCGGGTATGGTCATCGGGCACCATATAGATACAACGCGACACATCCTTTACGGCAGCATCGGGTGCAAATCCCGTAGCCTCTTTCATCAGTTCCTGTGCCTGTTCAGCGGTCATCCCATCGGGTAGCTCTACCAGCACATGCGTACCATGGCGAACCGATTCCTCAATGAGCAGCGGCACCAGTGGCGACTTTTCCAACAATCGGGCACAGATTTCATCGGTATGCCCCTTCTCGTCGAAGTCGAGCATCAGTCGGTTCAGCGGCTTAACGGCATCGGCTATGGCGCGGTGGTTGTCCTTAAACTCTGCGCAATGCGGTGTCCACACCGGCAACCGATGTTTCAACTCATCGTCACCTTTCTCTATACGTGCGCACATCTGCGCGAGCCACGATTCGCGGCGAAGCTTTTCCCAGTCTTCCTTGGTGGCAGGGAGGCAAGGAGCGCCGTGCCCCTTGCCAATACATGTAAACTTAATGGTGCTGATTAATGCTGATTCCATAAACATTCCTCCTTTCGTGTTTTAAAGTACGACATTACCTGATCGGCCTCCTCGGCGTAGAGCTTTTTGGTTAGCTCCAGTCCATAGCGGCGCGGGAACTTGAATTCCACTATCACCTTTTCGCGTTCGGGTCGGCGGTGCTTGCGCTGGGGCACTATCTTCACCACGCCGTGAGACGTCTCGAACAGCGTCTGATAGAGTGGTCCGCGACTGCCTGTACGCTTGGCTTTTACGCGTGTCTGACCATCGGCCATCACCTCAAGGTTGGCGCAGTAGTAAACGGGGCGCCCGTCGGTCAGGTCCACATCCTGTTCCCAAGGGCAGGGCTGGATATTAATATCACCATTCACCATAAAGTTAACGTTGCTGTCCATCTTGACGTTCTGCTGTAAAAGCTGTTTCTTAAAAAATTTCTGCATTTTATCGAGTGTTTTTAAGTGAGGAAGAAAGTGCTGAAATTAGGCCTTTTTCACTCGCGAGACTTTCGTCACTCACCTACCTCGATGTTAATTATTTAATAGGTGAAAAAGTGTTTTGAGTTAGAAACTCCCAGATGATTCACCTTGTTCATCTGCTGCTTTGCCTGGTTGGCACGAATAGCGCGCCAAGCCGCTTTCAAATCATTACGTTTCGACATATTATTGTTTTTGTTTAACGTCGCCTCCTTAAAGCGACACATATTGTTACTTGTTAGCTGGGCTCCGTGTGAGACAGCTTCCATAATACCCAGCCAAAGTCGCTTGTTTAAGGGAATTATTCAGGGAGTACTTTAGGGAAGGATACAAACATGTGTTATTCTGGCAAACAAAAAGAAGCGGAACCCTTTGTGTTTCAAAGAGATTCCGCTATTGCGAAAATTTTCTCAAAAAAAATATTTGATTCCCTAAAGAACTCCTTAGGGGGGCGTTTTTATCGCTTGTGAATGTTCAAATCCTGATGGTCGTAAGGGTCATACTTCGACAGAAAATCCTCATCCTCTTCATAATCGCCATAGATTAGCTGTTCAGGGTCGGCTTTCAGTAGTTTTACGCATTCCTTAATAATAGGTAGCGCCTTGTCGTTAGCCGCATTGCCTTTGTCGAGTCCCGTCAACCACTTGCCGTTGGAATCCACAAAATGACCTTCTAAAATGGAAGGAATGGTAAAACCATTGGCTACAGTTATCATACCGGCACCAACAAACTGCTTGAAAATCTCTACGAGCGTACCTTTACCAAATTTACCTTTCCAAGTCAAAACACAACTCTCGTCTCGCTTATTTGAGAACAGAGCTTTGAAATCAGCCTCGTTGCCCTCTATCCACTCTTCTTTAACCAACTTCTGGTAGAGTAATATCAGATGTCCTTCAGTTACGCCACTTTTCCGATAAAACGTCATCGTTTCACGAGGCTTTTGAGGTTTCTCAGGCTTTTTCTTTGCCGAGGTTTTCTTTACCTCACTTTTAACTTCTGAGTTAGAATGCTGCTCAAGCCACGCCATCGAAAGCATGCCTATGGTTTGAATCTTTAGTTTTGGGAGCGACAACTCTGCAATCTCCCAAACCTCGCTAACCGCCTTCTCCACCTGATGGTCGTAGATTTCCCAGAACTCATAAGTCTCGCCTATACCAATACGCCTGATGGCGTCCTCGCGATGAACGATTGTTTCGGCAGTTGTTGCTGACTGTAGTCGCTCCTGCTGTGTAAGCCACGCCTCATCGTGTAAGAGTGCTGAAAGCCATTCCGAAGCCGACTTATAGTCGCTACGATTACTACTCATCATAAGGCCTCGTCCTCCTCTCGCCAGTATCCATACCCACAACTTTCGGCATGAGCCATCAGATAATTGAACTCCAACGAATCGTCGGCAATCCAACCTTCAGCCAGATACTCTGCACGCACTTCGCAAACCTTCTTGGCAAAGAGTTTCAACGCCTCAGGGCCAAACGGATTGTTGCCTGTCATTCGTCCGTACACTTCTTTGTCCATATAATCGTAGAGTACCCTTGCAGCCTTCAGTACATCCTTATCAAACAGGTCGGGCACCTCGCCATATATTTCGTCGTGAAGCATTATCAAATCGGGCTTCAGCCTCTTGTTACGTCCCTGTTGCCAATGCTCATTTATGCGTTGCAGTTCGTCGATGACAGTCTTTACATAGGCACGAGGCGGTATATCAGTAAGTTGGGGTTCGCGTATCAAGCAACTGTATTCCGACGAAAATAACTCAGCAAGCGCGTCTTGCGCAGGCAGGTAGCGGCCATATGCATACACAATGGTAGCCTGCCTTTTCATAATATATGCCGTATACTTTGCTATGTTTTCATATTCGGTTGTTGTGAGCCACTCCACAAGTTGTTTGTTTGATACCCGAAAAGCGTTCTCTACACCGAAAGCTTCCTTCAGGTCGAACGTAAAGTCCAGACTCAGGTCATGGCACAGGCCAGCCACCTCCAGTATCAGTCGCAGGCGCGCCATTTGCCTGGCCGTAAGCGTTTGTTGCTCCTTCAGAATCAACAGCGGCGTAGGATCTACATCGTATGTCTTCCTGCCCTCATCGCACGTCCAGAATCTATCCGACAGCCATATAGCCGCTGTAGTATGCCCGCATGGCGTTGCCAGCAATCGCTCAACCTGCGCAAGCACGTAAGCCCTGCGCTCTTCGCCCTCCAAACGGCTGGCCTTATCCAAGCCCGCCCCTTTAAAGAAATGTTTCTGTATCCATGCCAGTTCCGCACTGGCTGTTTCTATCTGTGCCATTTGTTATTCTTTTTTAATCAACAGGTTTGGTGATAAGCAATTTGAAATCCGCCAATGAAAATGTACCTACAAAAGCTACTTCGTTTGATTCAAGCATTTCATACAAATCCTCAAGTCGCTGATAGTTTTCATCAAGCTCGTCATAGTCCAGGGATACAATTTTATGACTCTCTGCGTTTTCAGCAAATATCTCTACCGCTTTATTCTTCACATAATGTATATAATAAAGATTGTCGCTTAACTCTTCATAGAATGCAACATAGATATCTTTAGCTGCTACAATTTGTTTAATGTCCGACCTTTTAAAATAATCATCCTGAGCCAGATCGATGAGCGTTTGCCTTACTAACTTGATATTCTCAGGCGATGCATCTTTCTTTGTTAATCTTACAAAAGTAGCATAACTGTAGCCGCTTTTTACGTCCGACATTTGTATAGTCATCGGAATACTTAACTGCTCAAAACGTACCTTAAATTGATATTTCCTTTCCTCGTATTCTTTTAAATAGCGTAGAGGATTGGTATGCATCACTCTCAATATGATGAAACTTTTAGTCTTCGCTTCGTATCGATAGTGAATATCGTTTTCCTCATCATAAACGTATAACGTTTGTTCGAAAGTATCGCCCCCAACCTTTACCGTTTTATAATTGTTAGGGCAAATAACGGGAAGCCTACGGTTTATCCAGAAGTTATCCATGCTCATCCACAGTACTAAAATCAACAGCGGTGACGATGTGACTGCAACAATTAAACTTCCTATAGAAAAGTCAATAAGCGCGTATACGTATAATGGTGAAAGTACCCCAATAGATATTAATGGTGGATATAGTATCTTATTCATCTGTTCATTTATTTTTTTCTGCTTTCAAAATCTCCAGCATCTCAGCAGGCGTTACTACAATTGGCTTCTTGGGAAAATGCTTTGTATTGCCGGTTACAAGATAGGCGTCGTCTTTTGAAATCGCCACCTCGTAGAACACAACGTCCTTGGGATCGGGGAAAAAGTCGTCGCTCAATACGCGCTCGCCTCTTACCCCGTTCGTCATTATGTGGTTGATTACATCCTTTATCAGCTGTTCTGGTATGTTAAACTTCTTGCGATGTAACACGTCGGTATATTCATCTATGATTTCTTCGTTATACATCGGTATAATGTCGCCATTCAATACTGCCCCCCATACCATTGCGGTTGAAGAATCTAGTTTTTTAGTAATAAACGCCGACACCAATACGTTTGTGTCGATAACTGCTTGTATCATATACCTTACTTCTCTTGTGCAGCTCGTTCCTCGCGGGCCAACCTTATTTCTTCGTTGATTTCATCTAAAGTAAGTTCTGGACGCGAATCGTCGGCAGATAAACTCTCGCGATATTCCAGAAACCTTCTTAGAGCCGGATTCTGCACTTTAGGCTCGTCAAGCCCTACCCTAAAAGGGATGCCACGCGATCTGACTGCCGCATTCGCAAAAATGTTCATTGCAGCATTAGCACTCATGCCAAGCTGCTGACAAAGTGCATCAAAATTCCGCTTTAGTTGTGAGTCCATCCTCACCGTCATAGATACCTGTGCCATATTCTTAAAAGTTTAAACTGCTGCAAATATAAGCAATATTATTTCATAATGCAAGCAATATGACATAAATTTACATCTTTTAATGATTCGTTTTATACTCTGTGACTTGGACTTTGTGACATTAAGGAGGTACGATAATGGCGGTGGCGGGTAATTAAAAATAATATAATAATATATAATATTATTATATTATTTTTAAACTATATGGATGGCGGTGGCTGCGATTTTGCGAGGGGCTTATTGTCACAAAATCACAGTCACAATGTACGTGGGGCGTATGCGATTTGTAAACGGTGCGTTTGCGAGGACTGAGAATATTGTTTGCGAGGCGTAAACGTAGCGTTAACAAATTTTTGCAATGCAGGGGCTTACGGATTTGGTTCCGAAGCAAAATAGTGCTATCTTTGCATCGTAAAAATCATTAAGTATTAACCATTTAAAATTTAACCATTATGAGTGTATTTTATCGTAAGTATCAGAACAAAAACAAGCAGAGCTCCGTGTACGGACGCTGGTTTGCACGCGCCGTTACCATCGGCAAGACCATCGACCTCGACGAGCTGGCCAAGCACATGTCGAACCACAACACGCCCTACTCTAAGGGAGCCATCAAGGGTATGCTTACCGACATGGTAGAGTGCATACGCGAGCTGGTGCTGGAGGGCAAGGCCGTTAAGCTGCCTAACCTGGCAATCTTCTCGGCTGGCATCGAGACTGCCAAGGGCGGAGCCCTGAAGAGCGAGGATTTCTCGACCAACAAGCACATCGACAGCGTGTACCTGCGCGCACGTGCCACTGGCGAGTTTACCCGCGCAGAGCTTACCAAAGCCGGCAACGTGACCGAGCTGCCTAAGAACTATACCGACTACAGCGAGGCCGACGACGAGCCCACCAATCAGGGCGGCGGCAGCCAGAGCGGTAACACCGGAGGCGGTTCAAGCGGCGACCAGGGTGGCAACACCGGCGGAGGCGGTAACCCCGACGACAACGGGCCGACCGAAGATTAGCAAGCGGGGGCTTCGGCCCCATCGCTTAACACATCAACCATTAACCTTTAACCATCAAAAATTATCATTATGAGCAAGAAAGAAACCATGAAGTTTATCCTGCAGATGATTGCATCGATAGCCACTGCCATTGTTACTGCACTGGGCGCCACCAGTTGTGTGAACAGCCTGTAAAAAACAAGAGAGCCTCGCTAAAAAGCGGGGCTCTTTGGTTTATATCAGCTGTTTGATTTCATCTAAGGAATCGACCACTTTGATGTACTGTTGCCAGTCGCCACGGATCATGTGCCAGCAATCTAATTCATCCAGCAGTTGTATCAGCGGATTCCAGAAGCCTTTCATGTTATAAAGAATCACAGGCTTATGATGATAGCCAATGGTGGCAGATGCTGCAACAGTGAATATCTCATCGAGTGTACCAATACCGCCTGGCAGGGCAATAAACACATCACTCTGGTCCATCATCAGCTGCTTGCGGTCGGTCAGGTTGTCGCAAGGTATCTCTATCTCTACGTAATCGCTGGTGCGCCCGGTTTCTTCAACCTTGGTAGGCACCACACCGATGGTACGGCCGCCAGCCGTCTTGGCAGCCTTGGCCACACACTCCATCAGGCCCTGGTTAACACCGCCATACACGATGGTGTGACCATTTTCAGCCGCCCACTTGCCGAGCTCGGCAGTCAGCGTAAAAAACTCGGCATCAATCTGCTCGTTGGCAGAACAAAACACACATATTTTCATAATGCTTGCAAAATTACAAATAATTTTGTATCTTTGCAAACGATTAAGTTTAAATAAACAAAATTATGATGCGAAAACTATTTTTATCATTGGCAATGATGACAGGCATTGCAACGAGTTACGCACAGCAAAAGGGCGGCAAACCGGAATTTACAGAAGTAGTAAGGTAAAGGTAAAAAAGTAAAAAAGTAAAAAAGTAAAAAAGTAAAAAAGTAAAAAAAATAAGAAGTGAAGACATTTGAAGAATTAGGCGTTTGCGAGCAGATTCGCAAAGCCATCGAAGAGTTAGGGTTTGTACATCCCATGCCTGTACAGGAGGCAGTAATACCATACCTGTTGGGCAACGAAAACGATGTGATAGCCCTGGCCCAGACTGGTACCGGAAAAACAGCAGCGTTCGGCATACCATTGCTGGAGCGCATCGACACAACACAGCGCTACACACAGGCACTGGTGCTCTCGCCAACACGTGAGCTGTGCCTGCAGATAGCCGACGACCTGCGCGACTTTGCTAAATACATCGACGGCTTGCACGTAGAGGCCGTGTATGGTGGCGCTGCCATCGAGCCGCAGATGCGCGCGCTGAAAAAGGGTGTGGAGATTATTGTGGCCACACCAGGCCGATTGGTTGACCTGATGCATCGCGGCAAGGCCGACCTGAGTCAGGTAACAAACATCGTTCTGGACGAGGCTGACGAGATGCTGAATATGGGCTTCTCCGACAGTATCAACGAGATATTCGAGTCGCTCTCGGCCGATCATCACACGCTGATGTTCTCAGCCACTATGAGCAAAGAGGTGGAGCGTGTGGCCAAGAAGTATCTGCACGACTACAAAGAGATAGTTGTGGGCAGCCGCAACGAGGGCGCCGAGAGCGTTAACCACATCTATTATATGGTGAACGCCAAGGATAAATACCTGGCACTAAAACGTATCGTTGACTACTATCCACGCATCTTTGCCATCATCTTCTGTCGCACCAAAGTGGAGACACAGGAGATAGCCGATAAGCTGATTAAAGACGGCTACAATGCCGAATCGCTGCATGGCGACCTGAACCAGCAGCAGCGCGACCAGACGATGCAGAAGTTCCGCAACCACCTGACGCAGCTGCTGGTGGCTACCGATGTGGCTGCACGCGGATTGGACGTTGACGATCTGACGCACGTAATTAACTTCGGACTGCCTGATGACATCGAGAGCTACACCCATCGCTCGGGTCGTACAGGCCGTGCAGGCAAGAAGGGCACATCTATCTCGATTGTACACAGTCGCGAGAAGTTCAAGATTCGTAACATCGAGAAGATTATCTGCAAGGAGTTTGTGAAGGCAGAGATTCCTTCGGCCGAAGAGATCTGCAAGAAGCAGCTCTACAAGGTGATGGATCAGATAGTAAAGACCGATGTTGACGACGAGGAGATTGCCCCATTCATGCAGGATATCAACCGCTACTTTGAGTATATCGACAAGGACGAGCTGATAAAGAAGATTGTATCGCTTGAGTTTGGTAAGTTCCTGGCCTACTATGCCGATGCACCTGAGATTGAGCCCGTGGTGCCTGAGAAGAAGGACCGTCGTCAGCAGAGCGACAAGCAGAAGGTGCAGAACAAGCCCCAGAAGGGTTACCGCCGCCTGTTTATCAACCTTGGCAAGCGCCACGGTTTCTATCCAGGCGAGCTGATGCAGACGCTGAACCGCTTTGTTGGTGGTCGTCAGGAGGTGGGGCATATCGACCTGCTGGATAGCATTTCGTACTTTGAGGTGCCCGAAAAGGATGCTAAGAAGGTGATGATGCAGCTGACAGGTATCCGCTACAAGGGGCAGACGGTGCGCTGCAATGATGCCAACGATGCCAACAAGGGCGACGAACGTGGCGAGCGAGCAGGCAAGGGTGGCAAGCCCAAACGCCAGAAGAAAGACAACTGGCGTGAGTTGATGGATAAAGCCCAGCGTGGATTTAAAGGCGAAGAGCCCGACTTCAGCGAAGAAGGCTGGGCCATGCGCAAACCCCGAAAGAAAAAGAAATAAGAGAAAAGAAAAAGCCTCGCAGTTTTGCGAGGCTTTTATTTTATTCCATAGCAGCAAGTGCGGCCTGGTATTCGGCTTTCTTATTGTCGCCAAAGGCGGTATCAACGCTGTTGTTGATGCTACCGCACACATTAGCAGCAAACTGCTGGGCCTCGGCTATCACCTTATCCCAGATGGCTGCATCGACGCCCTCGTGGAGCATATCGCGCGTTACGCCATACTTCAGCAGTCCGTACACAAAGCCGGCATTGAAGTTATCGCCAGCACCAATGGTACTAACCGTTTGTGTAGCCGCCACGGGGTACTGCTTGGCAAAGCCGCCCTGCGCACGGAACTCGATAGGCTCCCTACCCTGCGTATAGACGAAGTTCTTACAGTAGAAATCAATCTGCGAACGGTACACACTATCGGCGCCCGTTTTGTTATACATATTCTCAAAATCCTCCGAGCTGCCTTTAATGATATCAGCCAGCTCAAAGTTCTCAAGGATATTGGCCGTAACCTTCACCAGATCCTTTAGGTGCGACGCACGGTAGTTTACATCGTAGTAAAGAATAGCACCCTGCTCGTGTGCATACTGCAGGAAAGCCAACATCTGCGGACGGATAACGGGGTTGATGGCATAGAACGAGCCAAACATCACCACATCGTTAGGCTGGATATCGGGCGTGATAAACTCCAAACGGTCGTGGGGATGGTCCTTATAAAAGATATACTCGGCATCGTTGTTTTCGTTCAGAAACGCCAGTGATACGGGCGATTTAGCCTCGGGATACACGCTGATGTTCGAGGCATCGACATGATTCTCCTCCAGGAAACTGATGATGCGACGACCCACACGGTCGTTGCCCGTTTCGCTGATAAAAGCCGCATCAACGCCGCTACGACCCAACGAGATGAGTCCGTTGAACATCGAACCGCCAGGCACAGCACCAACAGGCTGATCGTCGCGGAAGATGATATCCAGTATAGTTTCTCCTATTCCTATTACTTTTCTCATAGTTCAAAAAAATCGGCACTGCTTTCGCAATGCCGATCCTGTCTATATTGCTAAAAATTAGTCAGCAACGAGTGTGAAGCGCTGGAAGGCAACGATCTTCAGATCCTTGTCCTGCTTAGCGAGCCACTGAGCAACAGTAGCCTTGTCGCCATCGCCGAACTGGAACTCCTGGTCAACCAGGCAGTTCTCCTTCTTGAACTTCTCAACACGACCCTTAGCGATACCCTCAATCATTGGCATCTTCAGGTTAGCCTCGCCCTCAACCTTTGCATCAGCAATGATCTTACGAGCCTCGTCGGCCTGCTCCTGTGTGAGCCAGCCCTTTGACATATTGCTCTCGATGTGATCCTCAGAATCAACCAGGTTGGGGTTCAAACCAGCCTTCTTGAGCTTCATATCAACGAACTTCTGAACCTGCTCGAGCTTTGACTTCTCAACAGCGGTCTTGTACTCCTCGTCGAGAATCTTTGGATCGATGCTCTGAGCGTCGAGAGCTACTGGCTTCATGGCAGCAACCTGCATAGCTACCAGGTGACCCTGCTCAGCAGCGGGCTTGTTGGTCTGTACCATGGTGCACAGGGTGTTCTTACCCATGTGGTTGTAAACCTCGATGTTCTCACCCTCGAGTGTCAGGTAGCCATCCAGCTCCATCTTCTCACCGGTGATACCAGAGCGCTGAGTAACTGCGTCCTGAACCTTCTGACCGTCAGCCAGAGTAAGCTCCTTAACAGCCTCAATATCCTTAGCCTTAGCAGCAATAGCAGCGTCGAGGATGCTCTGAGTAAGAGCAATGAAATCGGCACCGTTAGCAACGAAGTCGGTCTCACACTTCAGGGCGATCATAGCAGCGAAGCCATCAACGCTCTTTACGAGTACACAACCATTAGATGTCTCACGGTCGCTACGCTTAGCAGCAATAGCGAGGCCACGCTCGCGCAGGAGCTCCTTGGCCTTGTCGAAGTCGCCCTCAGCCTCGGTCAGAGCCTTCTTTACGTCAGCCAGACCAGCGCCAGTCATTGCGCGAAGCTTCTTGATATCATCAATTGAAATAGCCATTTTATTTACTTTTTTACCTTTTTACTATTTTACCTTTATAATTACTCAGCAGCCTCCTCAGCCTTTGGCTCAGCGTCCTTGCGGGCCTTGCGTGGAGCACGCTTAGCCTTTACCTCTTCGCCCTCAGCCTGTGCGTCGGCAGCCTTCTCATCGGCCTTCTCTACCTTACGCTCCTCGATACCCTCGGCGATAGCGGTGCAGCAGGCATTCAGGATAGCCTCTACAGAGTCCTTAGCATCGTCGTTTGCAGGGATAACGAAGTCGATATTGTTAGGATCAGAGTTGGTGTCAACGATACCGAATACGGGGATACCCAGACGGTTAGCCTCGCGAACGGCAATGTTCTCCTTCATTACATCAACTACGAAGAGTGCGCTTGGCAGACGAGTCAGATCGGCGATAGAACCCAGGTTCTTCTCCAGCTTGGCACGCTGACGTGTGATCTGCAGCAGCTCACGCTTTGAGAGGTTTGAGTAGGTTCCATCCTGCATCAGACGGTCGATGTTCGCCATTTTCTTAACGGCCTTACGGATTGTGGGGAAGTTGGTGAGCATACCACCAGGCCAGCGCTCGATAACGTATGGCATGTTGATGCTTGCAGCCTTCTCAGCAATCACTTCCTTTGTCTGTTTTTTAGTAGCGACGAACAGGATTTTCTTGCCACTCTTGGCAATCTGCTTCAGGGCCTCAGCAGCCTCGTCAACCTTGGCTACTGTCTTATGCAGGTCGATGATGTGAATACCGTTACGCTCGGTGTAGATGTAAGGAGCCATAGCGGGGTTCCACTTACGCTTCAGGTGACCGAAATGACAGCCAGCCTGCAGCAACTGATCAAAATTTGTTCTTGACATTTTCTTAATGCTTTTAAATTGTTTACTTTCTTTTTAATTCTTTTGTCCAGAATCAGCCCGATGGTAGTCCAAAGGAATCCAGCGGGTTTAGATACTAAACTCTTCGCTAAGTTCTTCGGCGGATTAACGCTTACTGAACTGGAAGCGACGACGTGCCTTTGGACGACCTGGCTTCTTACGCTCAACCTCACGGCTATCACGAGTCATGAAACCTGCATCCTTCAGCTTCTTCTTATCCTCTTCGTTGATCTTCACGAGGGCGCGGGCAATTGCGAGACGCAGAGCCTGGCTCTGACCTGTGAAACCACCTCCGTCGAGGTTAGCCTTGATGTCATACTTCTCAGCTACTTCGAGCAGAGCGAGTGGCTGCTTAACCACGTACTGCAGGATAGCTGATGGGAAATATACCTCTAAATCCTTCTTGTTGATCGTAATCTTACCAGTACCCTCTGTTACGTATACGCGGGCTACAGAGCTCTTACGACGACCTATTGCGTTAATTACTTCCATCTTTCCTTATTATTTATACTGGTTAATATCAATAGTCTTTGGCTGCTGAGCGGCATGTGGATGCTCGGTACCCTCATAGATGAAGAGGTTGTTCAGCAGGCTGCGGCCCAGAGGACCCTTTGGCAGCATACCCTTAACGGCATGACGCAGCATCTTGTCTACACCACCGTTCTTCTTGCGAAGCTCAGCAGGAGTATTGAAGCGCTGACCACCAGGATAACCTGTGTAGCGGGTATAAACCTTATCGGTCTCTTTCTTACCAGTGAAAACTACCTTATCGGCATTGATAAGGATTACATTGTCACCACAATCAACGTGTGGAGTGAAAGTTGGCTTGTACTTTCCGCGGATCAGCTTAGCTACCTTTGAAGCGAGACGACCAACTACCTGGTCTGTGGCATCGATTACCACCCACTCCTTCTTTGCTGTTTCCTTGTTTACAGAAAGTGTCTTGTAACTCAAAGTGTTCATTTTAAATTTACTACTAAAAAACAGTTTAACTTATAATTAAATATGTACGCGCATAAACTCACTCCCAGGGTCTAACTCCCGGTTGTCAGTCTAACGTCGCACCCCCTCGGGTTAATTCCCTGACGGGGATCATTGAAACGCTGATTCACGAACCGCCATGCCCGGCCAAAGACACCGCTATTCACACAACATTTCACGGGGATTCTAAGCCTCTCCCCTAAATCGGTGTGCAAAGGTACTAACTATTTTTATTATATAAGGTACGCGCAAAAGAAAAAAGCGTCAAATTTAGAGAAATTTAACGCTTTTCTTTATTTTTAAGATTTCTTTCTTAGAAATCCATGTTATCTAACGAGTCGCTGAAGTCCTTTGGCTGTTCCTCTTTTGGAGCCTCAGCCTGCTGCTGCTCAGGACGTGGGCGACGCTCTCCATGACGCTCACCGTTGCGACGATCGCCACGGTCCGGACGACGGTCACGACGCTCGCCATTGCGCTCTGGGCGCTCACGACGCTCACCACGGGCAGGACGCTCAACATAATCGGCAGGCTTCTCAATCAGTACACGATGAGAGAGCTTGTACTTACCAGTCTTAGGATCAATCTCCAAGAGCTTAACCTGAATGTGGTCGCCCTCCTTGATACCAGCCTCTTCAACGGTCTCAAGGCGCTTCCAGTCGATCTCGCTGATGTGCAGCAGACCGTCCTTACCAGGCATAATCTCCACGAAGCATCCGTAAGGCATGATAGAACGAACCACACCGTCGTAAACCTCGCCTACCTCAGGAATAGCTACGATAGCTTTAATCTTACCGATAGCAGCATCAATGCTATCCTTGTTAGGAGCTGATACCTGAACCTTACCTACACCATCAACCTCGTCGATAGTGATAGTAGCACCAGTATCCTCCTGCATCTGCTGGATAATCTTACCACCAGGGCCAATCACAGCACCAATGAACTCCTTAGGAATCTCCATCTGAACGATGCGAGGAACCTGAGGTTTCATCTCTGCACGTGGCTCAGCGATAGTATCGGTGAGGCACTTCAGGATGTGCTCACGACCAGCCTTAGCCTGCATCAGAGCCTTCTCAAGAATGTCGAAGCTCAGACCATCGCACTTGATATCCATCTGAGTAGCGGTCAGACCATCCTTGGTACCAGTGGTCTTGAAGTCCATATCACCCAGGTGGTCCTCGTCGCCGAGGATATCGCTCAATACTGCATACTTATCTTCTCCAGGATTCTTAATCAGACCCATGGCGATACCCGAAACAGGCTTCTTCATAGGAACACCAGCGTCCATCAGGGCGAGAGTACCGGCACATACAGTAGCCATTGAAGAAGAACCGTTAGACTCGAGGATCTGACTTACCAAACGAACGGTGTAAGGGAAGTCCTCAGGAATCTGACCCTTCAGTCCACGCCATGCCAGATGTCCGTGACCAATCTCGCGACGACCTACGCCACGCTGAGCCTTAGCCTCACCAGTACAGAATGGAGGGAAGTTATAGTGAAGCAGGAAGCGCTGGTAGCTCTTGTCGAGCACATCGTCAACCATCTTCTCATCGAGCTTGGTACCCAGGGTACAGGTAGAGAGCGACTGTGTCTCACCACGTGTGAAGATAGAGCTTCCGTGAGGCATTGGCAGAGGAGAAACCTCGCACCAAATAGGACGGATCTCATCAGTCTTACGACCATCGAGACGGATACCCTCGTCGAGGATACAACGGCGCATAGCGTCGCGTTCCACGTCGTGGTAGTAACGATCCATCATAGCATACTTCTCTTCCATCTCATCCTCAGTCAGGTCGGCATGCTCAGCAGCATACTTCTCCTTGAAGTCAGCAAGAATCTTCTCGAAAGCCTCGGCACGTGCCTGCTTCTCAAGAGCCTGCTTGGTAACATCGTAAGCGGGCTGGTACAGCTCTTTGTTCATACGCTCACGCAGCTCCTCATCATTCACCTCGTGGTCGTACTCACGCTTAACATCCTTACCAAGTTCCTTTGAGAGTTCAGCCTGAAGCTCACACATAGGCTTGATAGCAGCCATAGCAGCCTTCAGAGCGCCGATCATATCCTGTTCTGACACCTCTTTCATCTCTCCCTCAACCATCATGATATTCTCTGCCGAGGCACCAACCATGATATCCATATCGGCCTCCTTCATCTGCTCGAAGGTTGGATCGATAACATACTCACCGTTGATACGGGCTACACGAACCTCACTGATAGGGCACTCGAAAGGAATGTCAGAGCATGCCAGAGCGGCTGAGGCAGCAAAACCTGCCAAAGCATCGGGCTGGTCAACGCCATCAGCTGAAAGCAGCATCACATTCACAAACACCTCAGCGTGATAGTTCGAAGGAAAGAGCGGGCGGAGCACACGGTCCACCAGTCTTGATGTCAGGATTTCGTTGTCGCTGGCTTTGCCTTCGCGCTTGGTAAATCCGCCGGGGAAACGTCCGGCTGCACTGTACTGTTCACGATAATCTACCTGCAAAGGCATAAAATCTGTTCCGGGAACTGCATCTTTTGCGGCACAAACAGTGGCGAGCAATACGGTGTTGTTCATACGCAGAACAACAGAGCCGTCGGTCTGTTTTGCCACTTTCCCGGTTTCAATGGTGATGGTACGTCCATCAGCCAATTGAAGGGTTTTTGTAATTACGTTCATCTTGTTTAAAAACATCTAATATATAAAAAACAGCCGCAAAGTTACACATAATTATATTAATAAACGAGAAAACTCAATATTTTTTTTAATTTTTCACTATTCACTATTCACTATTCACTAAAAAAGTTATATCTTTGCACCCACAAAGCGAAATTCTAATTAAAAAGATGAAACATATTTGTAAAGCAGCAGCCGTAGCATTGGCTGCATTATCAATTGCCTCGTGCAATAAGAATCAGTTCACCGTAGAGGGACAGATTGCTGGTGCAAAAGATTCTGTGCTCTACTTCGAGAATGTAGGTCTGGAGGGCATCAATGTGCTCGACTCTGTAAAGTTAAGCGAAGCTGGCGATTTCTCATTCAGCCAGGATGCCACTACAGCTCCTGAGTTCTATCGTCTTCGCATTGCCGACCAGATTATCAACGTGAGCATCGACTCTACAGAGACCGTACAGGTAAAAGGCCAGTACCCGGAAATGGCATCTAACTATACCATCAGTGGCTCAGACAACTGCGAGAAGATCCGCGAGCTGGCTCTGAAGCAGATGGACCTGCAGTCTAAGGCCATTGCCCTGCAGAGCAACACAGAGTTAGGCATCGTTAAAGCCAACGATAGCATCCAGACACTCATTGAGGCCTATAAGAACGAGGTAAAGCGCGACTACATCTATAAGGAGCCCTATAAGGCTTATGCCTACTTTGCCTTATTCCAGGCCATCGGCAACTATCTGATTTTCAATCCTCGTACCAACAAGGAAGATATCAAGGCATTTGCCGCTGTAGCCACCAGCTGGGACACCTACTACCCCCATGCCGAGCGTGGACAGAACCTGCACAACATCGCCATCGAAGGCATGAAGAACCAGCGCATTGTTGATGCCAAAAATGCTGACATTCAGATCGACGCCAGCAAGGTTCAGCAGGCCGGCGTTCTCGACATCCAGTTGCTCGACAACAAAGGTCAGATGCGCAGCCTCACCAATCTAAAGGGCCAGGTTGTTCTGCTCGACTTCCACATCTTCGCTATGGAAAACTCTCCCGCCCGCATCATCCAGTTGCGCGAGCTCTATAACAAATATCACGCACAGGGACTTGAAATCTTCCAGGTGAGCCTCGACCCCGATGAGCACTTCTGGAAGCAGCAGACTGCCGCCCTGCCTTGGATCAGCGTGCGCGATGAGGACGGCGTGAACTCACAGCGCCTCATGCTGTACAACGTTCAGTCTGTGCCCGACTTCTTCATCATCGACCGCGGCAACAACCTCGTGAAGCGTGCCGCACAGATTGCCGACCTCGAAACAGAAATCAAGAATCTGCTGTAAAAGTTGTATTTTTGATTTATTTTGCAAAGCACTTAGAGAACAATTGCGCTCTAAGTGCTTTGCATTTGAAAACCAGTTAGATTTTTTTACACCTCTTAGGGTTCTTGGGAAACCAGCCTTTTTCTACACGTTTCTTTTGTGCAAACAACTCGCCAATGCCCCACAAGGCAGAAGCACCAAATACGCCAACTATCGACGAAATGATAGCATTCTCGATGAATAGCGCACCAGCAATGCAGGCAAGGCCTACGATAAGGTAGATAATCCAAGGGCGGGTACCCCAGTAATATTCGGTTTTAATAACGATCGGATGCCAGATGCCTATCGTCAGGAAAGTACAAACAGCAATAATGATACCTGTAAAATACATAAGTGAACATTTAATGGATTAAAAACTCTGGAGCCAGCCTTTCAGTTCGAACACCATCTGATAGTGATAGGCGAAGGTCTCGCGATAGCCCCAGCCATGTCCACCAGTGGGATAGATATGGATCGATGCGGGCACATCATGCTTATACAACTGCTGATAGTAGTTAAAACCATTAGCCGCTGGCACCGCCTTGTCGTCATCGCTCAATGCCAGGAAGGCTCGAGGCGTGGTACGGTTCACCTGCAGGTCATTACTGTAGTCAAACTCCAACTGTTTGTACTCCTTCTGTCCCTTCTTATCCTTAGGCATAGCCCCCAGGAAGTTATCATGCGAACCCTTATGGGTGAAACCTAAATCCATGGTGATGACCGGATAGAACAGGATCTGGAAATTAGGTGCAGCCTCATCCTTGGCATGGGTGGCGATGGTAGAAGCCAGGTGACCACCTGCCGAGAACCCCATAATGCCCACATCATCAGGATTAATACGCCACTCTGCCGCATGACGTCGTACAGTCTTAATAGCCTCCTCAGCATCAGAGATGGGCACCAGACGGTTACCATGAGGCATACGATACTTAACTACAATAAGAGCGATACCCTGCATATTGAAGAAAGGCGCCCACTGATGCCCCTCATGGTCCATAGCCAGATGCTGATACCCGCCACCAGGACAGCACACCACTGCGCGACCGGTTGCCTTCTTGGCATCAGGCAGATAAACGGTGAGCTCCGCCTTATCATTATCATCAACACTCGCCACTGCGGGACCGTTGGGCCAGAGCGGCAGGGTGGTACCCTTCTGCGCAAACGCCGCGAAAGAGAGCCCCAACAGCGACATCACTAGTACTTTTCTTAAACTTTTCATATACTATTTTTCCAATTTTGGCGCAAAGGTAATAAAAAAATGCTACTAATGATGCGCTTTTTACGGATTTTTAGTATCTTTGCCGACAGTAACTTGAAACTGTACAATAAATGATGAAGAAAATCTTAGCTATTACAACACTGATGCTGTTGGCGCTGGGCACCCAGGCCAAAGTGAGGCTGCCCCATCTGATTGGCGACAACATGGTATTACAACAACAAACCGAAGCCCGCCTGTGGGGATGGACCAAGCCCGGCAAGACCATCAAGGTAACAACCTCGTGGAGCAATGAGACGGCTACAGCCAAAGCCAACAAGCAGGGTGAATGGCTGGTAAGCGTTAAGACACCCAAGGCCAGCTACACGCCGCTGTCCATCACTTTCGACGACGGCGAGAAGCTTACCATCAGCAATGTGCTGAGCGGCGAGGTGTGGGTGTGCGCCGGACAGTCGAACATGGAGATGCCCGTCAAAGGCTTCTGGATGTGTCCTGTCAACAACTACAACCAGGTGGTGATCGATGCGAAGAAGCACCCAGGCATTCGCAGTGCCAAGATACCAAGCGTGATGTCGGCCAAGCCCTTGAACGATGCGCAGTGCGAGTGGCGCGTATGCGCACCCAATACCGTTGGCGACTTCTCTGCCACAGGCTATTTCTTTGCACAGACCATGCAAGAGGCACTCGACATTCCCATCGGACTGATTGAGGCCAACAAGGGAGGTTCGCGTGTAGAAAGCTGGCTCACCAAGGAGAACCTGGAGAAATACACCAACGACCCCACCGACTCGGTCGAGATCTGCAAGAAATGGGCACAATGGGACTACCATCGCTCACTACTCTGGGGCAATGGCACTTTCAACCCCATCCTGAACTTCACCGTAAAGGGGATCCTGTATTACCAGGGCTGCTCGAATGTGGGCGACCCGGGCGACCAGTATGCGCAGCGCCTGAAACTGCTGGTGGAACAGTGGCGCAGCCAGTTCAAACTGGGCGAGATTCCTTTCTACTTCGTGCAGATAGCTCCCTACCGCTATGACGACGACAACAACGCCATCAGCGGTGCCCTGCTACGCGAACAGCAGTTCAAGGCCCAGCAGATGATCCCCAACAGCTCGCTGGTGTGTATCAACGACCTGGTATATCCCTATGAGTTCAGTCAGATACACCCTGCACAGAAACAGCAGGTGGGCCAGCGCTTAGCCTATACGGCCCTGCACCGCGACTATGGTTTCGAAGGCATCCTCTACCAGAGCTCCACCTTCAAGGATATGCACATCAAGGAGGATGCCATCTATATCCATCTGGACAACAACTACCACACCGATGCCCCGTTTGAGGATATCCAAGGCTTTGAGATAGCCGGCGAGGATAAGGTGTTCTATCCCGCTCAGGCCCAGCACTTCTGGCAGCCTGGTGGCGGCTATTGGGACGAGGCCATCAAGATTTCCGCACCACAGGTGAAGAGACCGGTGGCCGTACGCTACTGCTTTAAGAATTTCCAGATTGGCAACGTAAAGAACGGCGCCAACCTGCCTTTATTCCCCTTCAGAACCGACAACTGGTAACGCCTATGAGTGAACATCCGCTTGAATTATTCCATTTCTGTCCCAAATGTGGTAGTCAGGACTTTGAGATACACAATGCCCTCAGCAGGCATTGCGCCAACTGTGGGTTTACCTACTACCAGAACCCACGGGCCTCGACAGCCGCCTTCATCCTGAACAACAAAGGCGAGCTGCTGGTGGCTAAACGCGCCAAAGAACCCGCCAAGGGAACTCTGGACCTACCAGGCGGTTTTGTCGACAACGACGAAAACGCTGAAGAAGGCATGGTAAGAGAAATCAAAGAAGAAACAGGGCTCATCATCAACCCGGAGAATGTAAAGTATCAGTTCTCCATCCCCAATGTTTACCGCTATTCTGGCATGGACATACATACACTTGACTTATTCTTCATCTGTCACGTAGAAGACGACTCTCTACTGAGGGCCGACGATGATGCCGCCGACCTGCAATGGGTTCCACTCAGAGAGGTCTATGTAGAACGCTTCGGATTACGCTCCATACGTCAGGCTGTACACCGTTTCTTGACTCAGAATTGTTAATAAAAACAAAAAATGCTATATTAATAAGGTGGTAGAGAGTTTTTTGCTTACTTTTGCAGCCCAAAAGAAATATAACGAGTCAGAATATGCAAAAGAACTTAGTGATAGTGGAGTCGCCTGCAAAGGCTAAGACCATCGAGAAATTCTTAGGAAAGGACTTCAAGGTGATGTCGAGCTATGGACACATCCGCGATTTGAAGAAAAAGGAAATCAGCATCGACGAAAAAACGTTGGAGCCTGAATATGAGATTCCAGACGAGAAAAAGAAACTGGTTGATGAACTCAGAGACAAATCAAGCAAAGCTCAGACCGTATGGTTGGCATCCGATGAGGACCGCGAGGGAGAAGCCATCTCATGGCACTTGTGTGAAGTGCTGGGATTAGACGAACAGAACACCAACCGTATCGTATTCCACGAAATCACAGAATCTGCCATTCTGGATGCCATCGAGCATCCTCGCCATATCAACATGGATTTGGTTAATGCCCAGCAGGCCCGTCGCGTACTGGACCGTTTGGTAGGTTTTAAACTCTCGCCCGTATTGTGGCGCAAAGTGAAGCCAGCCCTTTCAGCAGGACGCGTACAGAGTGTTGCTGTCAGACTGATTGTAGAGCGTGAACGCGAGATTCAGAATTTCAAGAGCGAACCTTTCTATAGCGTCAGCGGTGTATTTGCCGTTGCTAACCCTGATGGATCTGCATCAGAGGTTAAGGCGATGCTTAGCAAACGGTTTAAGACAGAAGAAGAGGTCATGGAGTTCCTGGAAAAGTGCAAGACAGCCACCTTTACAGTTGATGCCATCACCAAGAAACCTATGAAGCGCATGCCAGCTCCCCCATTTACCACATCAACATTGCAACAGGAAGCTGCACGTAAACTTGGTTTTTCTGTCAGCCAGACCATGATGGTAGCTCAGCACTTGTACGAAAGCGGACGCATCACCTACATGCGTACTGACTCTGTAAACCTGTCGGAGCTATGTCTGAACGCCAGCAAAAAAGAGATTGTAAACCTGTATGGTGAGAACTATAGCAAGTTACGCAAATACCACACCAGTTCAAAGGGTGCACAAGAGGCCCATGAGGCCATCCGTCCTTCATATATGGACAAGAATGCCATAGAAGGAACAGCACAGGAAAAACGCCTATATGAGCTTATCTGGAAGCGCACTATTGCCAGCCAGATGGCTGATGCTGAAATCGAGAAAACCACTATTACCATCAAGAGCGATGATATAGAAGAGGTATTTACCGCTCAGGGCGAGGTAGTGAAGTTCGATGGATTCATCAAAGTATATCGTGAATCTATCGACGACGACGAACAGAACGAAGACTACAGCCACACCCTGCCTGCCATGAAGAAAGGTCAGGAGTTGGTGCGTCGTGAGATTATAACCACTGAGCGCTTCAGTGCCGGTCCACAGCGCTACACTGAAGCTAGTCTGGTACACAAGATGGAAGAGCTAGGTATTGGTCGTCCATCAACCTATGCACCAACTATCTCTACCATTCAGCAGCGTGAGTATGTGATGCGAGGCGATAAAAAAGGTGAGGAGCGTTCATACTCCATATTCCAGTTGAAAGGAAAGCAGATTACCCAGAAAACCCGCAAGGAGTGGGCTGGTTCCGACAGAGGCAAACTGATTCCCACAGATATTGGTACTGTAGTAAACGACTTCCTGATGGAGAACTTCAGTGAAATCATGGACTACAACTTCACCGCAAAGGTGGAGCAGGATTTCGATAAGATAGCCGAAGGCGACGAAAAATGGACCGACATGATGAAATCGTTCTACAAGAGTTTTGAGCCCACTGTAGAAGAGACCATGAACAGTCGCCAGAAATTCAAAGCCGGCGAGCGTGTATTGGGTAATGATCCAAAAAGCGGACGCCCCGTATTTGTAAAGATTGGCCGCTTCGGACCCGTAGTACAGATTGGCTCATCAGAAGACAAGGAGAAACCGCAGTTTGCCCAGTTACCCAAAGAACTGAGCATGGAGACCATCACCCTCGAAGAAGCAATGGAGCTATTTAAGTTGCCACGAGAGTTAGGTGATTTCGAGGGTTCGACAGTTATTATCGGAGCTGGCCGTTTCGGTCCCTACGTGAAGCATGAAAACATGTTTGCATCACTTCCTAAGGATACCGACCCTATGGCCATCACACTGGATGAAGCCATCACCCTGATTCAGGAAAAGCGCAGACAAGAAGCCGCCAAGCACCTCAAATTTTTCCTGGAAGATCCCAAGTTGGAGGTCATGAACGGACTCTATGGTCCTTATCTATCGTATGACGGACAAAACTACCGTCTACCTAAGAGTCTTCACGAGAAAGCAAAGGACCTGACCTACGACGAGTGCATGAAACTCATCGAGGAGGCGCGAGAACTTGAAAAAGACAAGGAGAAGAAAGGCGTCAAAAAGACAACGAAGAGGACAACAAGAAAGACAACGAAGAAGGCATGAAGCGTATAATCCTGATAGGCTACATGGGAGCCGGAAAGACCACTGTCGGCAAGGCACTCTCGAAAGAGTTGGGTATCACCTTCTACGATCTTGACTGGTATATAGAAAGCCGAATGCACAAGAGTGTGGCACAGATCTTTGCAGAAAAAGGGGAAGAAGGTTTCCGTAAGATGGAACACAGCATGCTGCACGAGGTAGCCGAATTTGAGGATGTGATTATCAGCTGTGGTGGAGGCACCCCTTGCTTTTTTGACAACATGGAATATCTGAACCAACAAGGTCAGACCGTGTATCTGAAAGCCGATCCAGAAGTACTGTACAACCACTTACTGATGGGTAAGGTTGAACGCCCACTTATCAAGGGTAAAACCCCTGAAGAGCTGATAGCCTATATTCGAGAACAACTGGATAAGCGCGAGCCCTATTATACAAAGGCAAAATATACGCTCGACGTCAGCCTAATGGACAATTATGAGAAAATAAAAATCAGCGTGGCAAAAATAAAAGAATTATTGGGATTATGAAGAAATGGACAATTGAGGACTCGAAAGAGCTTTACAACATCAATGGTTGGGGCACTTCTTATTTTGGCATCAACGACAAAGGCGATGTCTACGTCACTCCGTGTAAGAACAATACGCAGATAGACCTGCGCGAAGTGATGGACGAACTGGCACTACGCGATGTGACGCCACCAGTTCTGCTACGCTTCCCAGATATTCTCGACAATCGAATTGAAAAGACCTGGAGCTGTTTTAAAAGGGCTTCAGAAGAATATGACTATAAAGGCGAGAATTATGTGGTTTATCCTATCAAGGTAAATCAGATGCAACCAGTCGTTGAGGAGATTATCTCGCATGGCCGCAAGTTCAACCTTGGCCTTGAGGCTGGTTCAAAGCCTGAGCTACACGCTGTGATTGCCATGCAATGTCAAAGCGACTCGATTATTGTCTGCAACGGCTATAAGGACCAGAGTTACATCGAGTTGGCACTGCTGGCACAGAAGATGGGCAAGCAGATATTCATAGTTGTAGAGAAGATGAACGAGCTGGAAATTATTGCTCGCGAAGCAAAGAAGATGAACATCCGTCCCAATATCGGCATCCGTATCAAGCTGGCCTCATCAGGCTCAGGAAAATGGGAAGAGAGTGGTGGCGACGCCAGCAAATTTGGTCTGACAAGCGCAGAACTGCTGGAAGCACTGGACTTCCTGGACAAGAAGGGACTGAATGACTGCCTACGTTTGATCCATTTCCATATCGGCTCACAAATCACCAAAATCCGTCGCATCCAAACAGCCCTACGCGAGGCATCACAGTTCTATATCCAACTCCACAAGATGGGTTACAACGTTGACTTTGTAGATTGCGGAGGAGGTCTTGGAGTTGACTACGACGGGACCCGTTCACCATCGAGTGAGAGCTCGGTGAACTACTCTATCCAAGAGTATGTTAACGACTGTATCTATACTTTTGTTGAGGCAGCCAACAAGAACGATCTGCCACATCCCAATATCATCACCGAAAGCGGGCGCTCATTAGCTGCGCACCATTCAGTATTGATCATCGATGTACTGGAGACAGCTTCTCTGCCAGAGATGCCAGAAGAGTTTGAACCCGACGAGAACTCACATCAGTTGGTAAAGGACCTCTATGAAATCTGGGACAACCTGAGCCCACGTAATGTTCTTGAGGATTGGCACGATGCTGAACAGATTCGTGAAGAAGTGCTCGATTTGTTCTCGCATGGTATCGTCGATCTGAAAACGCGCGCAGAAGTAGAAGCAATGTATTGGAGTGTTTGTCATGAGATCCATGCTTTAGCCAAGAGTCTGAAGCACATTCCAGAGGAACTGATGAAGATTGACAAGCTTTTGGCCGACAAGTACTTCTGCAACTTCTCATTGTTCCAGAGTCTCAGCGACTCATGGGCTATTGACCAAGTATTCCCCATCATGCCCATCCAGCGATTAGACGAGCGTCCAACACGCAACGCTACCATTCAGGATATCACCTGCGATAGCGACGGCAAGATAGCCAACTTCACCACCAACCGCCATAACACCCACTCGCTGCCCGTTCATGCATTGAAAAAGAACGAGCCTTACTATTTAGGTGTGTTCCTGGTAGGAGCATATCAGGAAATCTTAGGCGACATGCACAATTTGTTTGGCGATACTAATGCCGTACATATCTCTGAAAAAGACGGCAATTATCACATCGACCAGATTATCGATGGTGAGACGGTAGAAGAGGTTCTCGAATATGTACAGTACAACCCCAAAAAGCTGGTTCGTCAGTTAGAGGTATGGGTAGCCAAGAGTGTTAAGCAGGGTAAGATCAGTCTCGACGAGGGAAAAGAGTTCCTCTCGAACTACCGTTCTGGACTCTACGGATATACCTATCTTGAGTAATAGCGCCTATGAAGAAACTTAATCTTTGGTTGTTGCTAACCATCTTGCTATGCAGCATGCAGTTCTCTGCATGTAGCAACGATGATGACCCTGTCATACCGCCAGGGCATCAACATACAGAGGCAACGAAAGCCCTCATCAAGATATGCAATGAGAATGACGAGATTAAATCGCTACTGGAACACGCCATCGCTCAGGCTGCCGAAATCAATCCTGACCGTCAATACAACCCAGCCCAATCACTCAATGAGTTCTACGATTTCATTGACTGGAATGTACATCAGTTGCCTTGGAACGTGATGATTCATCAAGCTCCCAACGATTACGGGAGGGGACTCTACGGTCGTACCGACCAAGGCATTGGCTACTTCTGGTTCATCGTCGATCAACCTCTCGACGAACTTCGTAATCGCGGTTTTTTCTATCCCACAGTAGAGTTTGTTGAACCGTTTGCCTCATGGCTTTCTATCTACAGCAATACCTGGGGGGAATTCCTGTCGACAGAAGACAGTTGGAACGACACCTATTATAATATGGTAAAGGATGACCCAGATTGGGGACTCACAGAAGGTTGGTACGGCGAAGGCAACCAATGGCGTACATTCAATGAATTCTTTGCTCGTAAGTTAGCCTCACCCGCCATGCGACCAATTGCCGACACAGAGGTTGTGTGTCCAGTTGATTCTTGGCCCAAACTTACTTGGCAGATTGACGATAATAACCAGTTGCAATATCCTGATAGTTTACAGATTAAAACAGCTAAGATTTCTGACATAGCCCAACTGATAGGCAACGACTCGCAGTACAAGAACGCCTTCGCAGGCGGTACACTTACTCACACGTTCCTCGATGTTAACTGCTACCATCGTTATCACGCACCCGTTGATGGTGTACTCAAGGAGCTAAGAACGATACCAGGCGTATCGGCTGGAGGCGGTTATACACTTTGGGACAATAATTCCAAACTCTACTACTACGTAAACGACATAGGCTTTCAGATGGTAGAGACGCGAGCCTGCGCAATCATCGAGACAGAGCAATACGGGCTGGTGGCTATGATGCCTGTGGGTATGTCGCAGATATGTAGTGTTAACTGGCTTCCTTCACTACAAGTAGGTCAGCAACTCAAAAAAGGCGATGAAATGGGATTCTTCCAATTCGGAGGCTCTGATGTCGTCATGATTTTCCAAAAGGGCATCGATGTCAATATTGTGCACAATGAAAACCTGACACTAATGGGTGAACCTTATGCCAAATTGCAACGAAACGAGTAACTAAAAACAATAATGTATGGAGCATGTGAAAGCCAGATTATCAAAAATTCTGAACCAGTCGGTAGCAGCGCGTACCACATGCCTTGTGCTTGTAGTCATCACCGTCATCCTGCTCACGGCAGGCTTATGGCAGATGAACTATGTACGCAACATCGTCATCACAGAAGTGAACCGCCAGGCAGGTCGTTCTATGACTGGTGCCATCAAGGTGATTGACAACCGTCTGTCAAATGTTGAGACAGCTGTCAACACAGCAGCATCCTACGCTCACATGTTTGCGCCTCATGAAACACTATGCCGCCCTCTGATGGAACGACTCATTGAGGCCAATGAGGACATAGCAGCAGTAACATTGCTTTATGAGGCTAATTACTTTGAACATAATGACCGCTATTTTGCACCAACCATTTATCGAACAGCCAAAGATACCTTTGAAGAAGATGAGATAGGCGGCCCGGAAAACGACTTCTGCTATCTGGAAACAGATAGTAACTGGATTTATACCAACAAACTCGACAAGGGTTATTGGTGCCTGCCTTATATCGACTCCATGTCGACCAAACGTGCTATGGTTACCTATTCCGTACCACTTCACGACGAGACGGGGCATACTTACGCAGTACTATGTGCCGATGTTTCACTCGACTGGGTACAGAATCTGGTAGACAAAGCCAAGCCCTACGATTACTCCACCGTATTTGTTGTAGGGCGCGATTCACAGTATATCTGCCATCCGAATACAGATTGGGTCCAATCAATTAATGTGATTGATCAAGCACGACAGCAACACGATTCCACATTCCTTGAGATGACCAGAAAAATGCTGAGTTGGCAAGATGGAACAGATACGGTTGACATGTCAGGTCAGCTACAGAATGAGTCAAATAGGCAAGTCTTTTCTTCCTCGATTGTCTATTACGCGCCCGTCGACCGCGTACAATGGTCTATTTGCTTCACACTACCTGAAGACAAGATTCTGGAAGGTCCCAACCGTTTGCGAACCTATATGCTTCTGCTACTGGCCATATTAGTAGTTGCGATATCCTTATCGCTTTACTATATCATCCGCTCACAGTTGTGGCCACTCAGCTTGTTATCAGAAAAAACGAAAGAGATCTCACGAGGTAACTTCGATGTAGAACTACCTGTATTCGATTCAAAAGACGAGATTAGTCATCTACGCGACTCTTTTGACGATATGCAGCATTCAATAGCCAAATACATTGCTCAACTACAGCAGACTACAGCCTCTAAGGCATCCATTGAAAGTGAGCTACGTGTGGCCAGTGACATCCAAATGTCGATGCTGCCCAAGATTTTCCCACCTTATCCTGATCGTAATGATATCGATATCTATGGCGAACTAACCCCTGCAAAATCTGTAGGTGGCGACTTGTTTGACTTTTATATCCGCGACGAGAAACTTTTCTTCTGCATAGGCGACGTCAGCGGCAAGGGTGTACCTGCCTCTCTGGTAATGGCTGTTACCCGTGCCCAGTTCCGTACCGTCTCTGCCCATGAGGCGGCACCTGACCGCATCATTACCACGATTAATGATGCCATGGCCGATGGCAACGACTCTAACATGTTTGTCACACTCCTTGTAGGTTCACTCGATTTGCCAACAGGCCGTATGCGATATTGTAATGCCGGCCACGATGCACCGTTACTCGTCAGTTTCGACCAAACGGCTCATGTAGAAACGTTACCATGCGATTCAAACATCCCCGTAGGTGTTATGCCCGATTGGCGATTCAGCGTCCAGGAGGTCATGATTAAGCCACAAACTACAATATTCCTGTTTACCGATGGACTAAGTGAAGCCGAAAACAATCGTCACGAGCTATTCGGCATGGATCGCATTCTCAATCAGGCGAATAGCATTCAGGCATCATATTGTTGTGCACCACATGCCGTCATAGATCAGATGAGACTGGCTGTACAGTCTTTTGTTGACGGCGCAGAACAAAGTGACGATTTAACCATGTTAGCAATACAATACACCAAAAAGCAACTCGACGTGCGTTATCAAAATCAGATCACTCTGCCTAACGATGTGCAGACAGTACCCCAGCTTAACGCTTTCGTAGATGAAGTCTGCGAGGCCGTTGGATTCGACATGAGTACGACGATGAAACTAAACCTCGCTATCGAAGAGGCAGTAGTCAACGTCATGAATTATGCCTACCCCGCTGGCGTGAAAGGCGATGTTTACATTGCCGCACAAGCAAACGATGAACGGTTGAAATTTGTCATCAGCGACAATGGTACCGCTTTCGACCCTACTGCCAAGAGCGAAGTAGACACTACACTCTCTGCAGAAGAACGAAGTATCGGTGGATTAGGCATCCACCTGATCCGACAGATTATGGATACAATTAACTATGAGCGTATTGACGGAAAGAACGTCCTGACGCTCCGCAAAAAATTTACCAATAAATTATCATTATGAAAACAACGTTTAAAGAAGAAGACAAGAACTTCGTCATGTATTTCGAAGGTCGTCTCGACACAGCAGCTTCAGCAAAAGTCGAAGAAGAAATGAAACCTCTCTACAACTGTGACGGTCATGATGTTATCCTCGACTGCACCAGCCTTGAGTATATCTCCTCAAGTGGTCTGCGCCTGTTCCTTGGCCTACTTAAAGCAGCAAAGCCCAAAGGCAGCCATGTATTCCTCCGTGGTCTTAACGAAGATCTCCGTCAGGTGTTCGCAATGACGGGCTTCATCAACCTGTTCGAGTTTAAATAATGCGACTATCGCCTCATTGCGAAGCATTGCTGCAGGAGTTCCACAACCAGCGACCTGAATTGCAGCAACTTGAAAACAAGGTCTTTGAGTTGCTGCAAACGACGCTACGTCATCAGGGCATCGAGCTCAATAGCATAGAACACCGTGTGAAAACTGAGCAGTCGTTAGCAGGCAAACTGGAGCTAAAAGGCGAGAAATACCGCTCACTCAGCGACATTACCGATCTGGTTGGTCTACGTATCGTTACCTTCTACACCGACGATGTTGACAAGGTTGCCGCTATTGTCAGCCAGCTATTCGATATCGATTGGAACAACTCAGTAGACAAACGCAAGCTACATCAGCTTACCAGTTTCGGCTATAACTCACTCCACTACATCTGCCGCCTGCACGAGGGGAGCATACCATTCGAGATTCAGATACGTACTGCCCTGCAACACACTTGGTCGGCTATAGAACACGACATAGGCTATAAAGGGGCAGTAAAACTGCCACCTGAGTATCGCCGCCAGTTCAGTCGTCTGGCAGGTATGCTCGAACTGGCCGACGATGAATTCAGTCGGCTACGCACCACCATGACGGAATATCGCCGCCAGATTCAGACGTTAGTCAAGTCAGGTAATCTGAACGAAGTAACGCTCTCTACCGACTCGTTCCGCAGCTATCTGGATCTACGCCCCTTTGATCGACTCAATCAACGCATTGCAGCCGTCAATCAAGCAGAGCTATTCCCAGCCTCACTCATGCCTTTTCTCCCTGTTCTTGAGCATTTCGGCATGGAGTCGCTTGGCGAGGTTCAGGCTATGGTCGATGAACTCAGCGATACAGCTTATCAGTTAGCGCTGTCGCAATTGGCTATAACCGATCTCGACATCCTGTCAGAAAGCGTGGGTCTGCAGAACCTCTGCATCGTATGGACGCTTAAACACGGTGGCAATCGCGAGGAAGTTAAACTTATCTACGACACCATCTATGGTGCCAATGACTCTAATGCGTATCTGGCTGATGGCATCATACATCAGTATACTGCCATTGGACAGTCGTAAACATTATAGAATAGAACATGAAACAGAAACTCACAATCGTCAAAGTTGGCGGGGCCGTTGTTGAAGACGAAGCCCAGCTCAACCAGTTACTAAAAGATTTCAGCGCCATCGAAGGGCGTAAAGTACTGATCCATGGCGGCGGACGCCGAGCTACTCAGGTAGCTGCCAGTCTGGGCATCGAGTCAAAAATGGTTGGTGGACGCCGCATCACAGATGCTGAAATGCTTAACGTAGTAACGATGGTTTATGGCGGATTGGTCAACAAAAACCTCGTGGCACGCTTGCAAGCCAATGGTGTAAATGCCCTTGGCCTGACGGGAGCTGACATCAATGTGATACGCAGTCATAAACGTCCCATCAAAGACGGTATCGACTTTGGTTTTGTAGGCGATGTAGACAAGGCCGACGGCGAGATGCTGAACAAGCTCATCGAGACAGGCATTACGCCTGTTATGGCACCGCTGACTCACGATGGGCAAGGACACATCCTGAACACCAATGCCGACACAATCGCCAGCGAGACGGCCAAGGCATTAGCCACATATTACGATGTCACCCTGATCTTCAGCTTCGAGAAGAAAGGCGTGCTTAGTAATCCCGATGACGACAACTCTGTGATACCAACTATCACACGTGCCGCCTTCGAGAAGTATAAGACCGACGGTACCATCAGTGGCGGTATGTTGCCTAAGATTGAAAATGCGCTTAGCGCTATCGATGCAGGTGTCAATCGTGTGATTATCACCCTCGCCACAGCCATTGATGGAACAAGCGGCACAACAATTTTATAAATTTTTCCGTTTTACTTGTAACTTTTGCCCCAGGTTAATCGTCATATAAAAAGAAGAGGATGAAAAAGATCAGTTTTCAAAACGACATCTTGCCGCTGAAGAACGAGCTTTACAGGCTTGCCCTCCGCATCACCCTCAACCCTGCAGAGGCAGAGGATGTAGTACAAGACACGATGATTAAGGTCTGGAACCGCAGAGAGCAATGGGAGAACATCGAATCAATAGAATCCTTTTGTCTTACTATCTGCCGCAACCTGTCGCTCGACAGAATGCGAAAGTTGGAAAACCAGAACCAAAGTCTGGAAGAAGGCGAGCATGATTCGCCTGACAGCAGCTACGCCTCCAACCCTGAGGAGCAGGCAATGCAGCGCGACCGCGTTGAGTTGATACGCCGCCTCATCAATGAGCTGCCAGAGAAACAGCGGAGCGTTATGCAACTACGCGACTTCGAAGGCAAGAGTTATAAAGAAATTGCGTCGATAATGGCCATCAGCGAAGAACAGGTGAAAGTCAACATCTTCCGAGCTCGACAAGCCATCCGACAGAAATATATAGAATCAGAGAAATATGGACTATAAGTACATCGAACAGTTATTGGAACGCTATTGGCAGTGTGAGACCACACTCCAAGAAGAGTCTATACTGCGCACATTCTTCAGTCAGGATGATGTTCCTGCCTGCCTGCAGCAGTACAAAGCGCTGTTTACTCTCCAGCAGGAGAAGGAGACACTGGACGATGACTTTGACACCCGTATACTTGAGAAGGTGGGCATTGAGCAGCCTAAGGCAAAGATTATCACTTTTACCTCACGCCTCATGCCGTTATTCCGTGCTGCCGCAGTCGTAGCCATCATCCTGACCTTAGGCAATGCCGCTCAGGCACCTTGGGACCGTGGATGGGACGACCCCAAAGAGGCTTATGCCAAATTCCATCAGCAGCAGGTAACAGACTCCGTTAACTCACTTGGTACCATTCAGGCCGAGAACATCACCGACACGATTAAGGTTGGAAATACGGAGCGAACCACCCTCGTTGAATAAGATATTTTTTTCTATGCTTTCTTTATAATAAAAACAAGTAAAACAATTAGGAAGAAGAAGCTGTGAAGCTTCGTTCATTTCTCTCAAATTTTCAGGAAATACTAACGCTGAAGTTCAGGCTGCACTCCCACTACAATGGGGCTGCAGCCTTCTTCAATGCTATACGCTTGGGGTTACTTTTTCATTCTGAGGTTAAGCTGATATATCGCCGGCAGCATTATCAGCAACGAAAATCCTACAGACAACAATACACTTGAGCCGAACATATCTTCGAGCGTAGGATCACCCGTACCGTATAATGCTATCGATATGTTGTACATCACATAGGCTACCGAATTGTTAGCCCAGTGATACACCACCCCAGGTATGATACTATCTGTGCGATAGTACATCCAGCCCAGCAACATACCTATCAAGAATGCATGCGGCATCTGTGCAGGATTTACGTGAGTTAGAGCAAACAGCAGAGCAGATATGGCAATAGCCACCCAATGATTATGATGCCAGCGCAACAAACTGCGCAATATAGCTCCACGAAAAACCAGTTCCTCTACCAATGGTGCAAGCAGCCCTATCACTACATATCCTAAGCGATTGCCCATTATGCTCTCCAAACCCTTTTCGGCTACATTTGGCAACTCAGGCAGCATCTCCTGCAACCATATCGATGGTGTGAGTGCACCTAACGATGCCACCACAGTCCACAGCAGTACCGTCCAAGGACGAGTGCGCAGCCAATGCGGACTAACCTCCGCCCACTTACATATTATAAACAATGCAAACGCCAATATGCTGGACAGGATGCTACCTGTGATGAGACTCACCGATCCTATCGGATCAAGTCCTATCAGCTTAAACACCCCCATCACTATGCCTCCCATCACAAACTGTATTGAGGCAAAAATTATCGTATAGATTATTGCATTCTTCATTTTGTCTGGTTTAATATCTGTTCTACTTGCTTTTTGTCTTCTTCCAACTGTTTGACCAGCGCCTCAGGCGAATCGAAACGGCGCTCCTCGCGCAGCCGGGCCACAAAATCAATGGTCACCGTCTGCCCGTAGATATCACCCTCGAAATTAAAAATATTCACCTCAAGGGTGGTATGGTGTCCTTTAAAAGTAGGTCTGGTACCAATATTCATCATAGCAGCCTTCTTCGGAGCGTCACCAATACTGGCCCATACGGCATAAACCCCCGATGCAGGAATCAGTTTATGAGGATTTCCCGGTTCCAGATTTGCCGTTGGGAATCCAAGTGTACTGCCGATATGCTCACCCGGCATCACCGTTCCCGACAGCTGATAGTAGCGCCCCATACAGGCTGGCATCTGCTCTACTCTACCCTCTGTCAGCAGTTGCCTGATCACAGAAGAACTGACAGCACAGCTACCATCAGTCATCATCTCGGCATCGCCTCGTAGCACCTCCATGCCTAATTCACGACCATACACTACATAGTCATCGAATCCCTCTGTGCGATTCTTGCCGAAACGGTTGTCATAGCCCGTTACCAATGTTGTCACGTTGAGCTTCTCACGCAATATCTGCTGCATGAACTCCTGAGCCGTCAGGGAGGCCAACGCACGTGTAAAAGGCAGCACCACCAGATAATCAACATCCAACTGACTGACATACGCACGCTTCTCGTCGAGTGTCGATAAAACCTGCGGCTGATACGTAGCATCAAACACCTCGCGTGGCTGGCGATCAAAGGTAATCACCATCGAAGCTGTACCTTTCCGCCTGGCTTCGGCCATCATCATCGTAATCAGGTGCTGATGACCGCGATGCACGCCATCGAACACACCGATGGTAGCAGTGCATTCACAAGGCATCTGAATGCTATCTATATCGTTTATTATCTTCATAATTGGCCGCAAAGTTACTCAAAAATCCCCAATTTAGCTTTACAAATCAATGATTTTTAGTTATTTCCTCTTAAAAATTTGGATATTTAAAGAAATTCACGTACCTTTGCAACCGCTTTTTAGGCAAAGCATCGGACTTGTAGCTCAGTTGGTTAGAGCAACAGACTCATAATCTGGAGGTCCCAGGTTCAAGCCCTGGCTGGTCCACACAATGGTTTCAAGATTTCTCTTGAGACCATTTTTTTGTATTTTCCTTGAAAAACTTGTCAGGAACGGAGAAAAACGTTACCTTTGCGGCAGAAAAATTCCGCTCCACGCCGTAGAAGATAATTCCAAAGCGTGGGAATGTAGATTGCAAAGTTTGAAATGTAGATTGCAAAGTTTGAAATGTAGATTGCAAAGTTTGAAATGCAAATTGCAAAGTTTGAAATGTAAGTTTCAAAGTCTGGAATATAAAAAGTGTGGTAAGATTATAAAAAAAGGTAGCATGCAGAAAATCTTTATCCTATGGCTCCTCACCATCAGTATAGCGGCTATGGCGCAGACGCATGGCGAGCCCTCTCCTCGCACGTTACAATACGAGCCTGGCGAAGGCAGAGCTTTCGTCTGTAAGAATGGCAACAACCGTTACACACGAGCACTTTACGGCAGCCATAGCGACTGGCGACTGGAAACCAGCGACCGTCCTATCTTTGCTGTGGTGAAGAAGGGATACCACAGAAATATCCGATTCGTGGCAGAGATTGACGGGCATAGCTATCCGTTAGAGGCTGTTACCCCATGCACAGCTAACTATACAGAGGGTCAGCGCACCTACCAGCTATGCGACAGCCGTTGGGGCAAAGCCCAGTTAGACATCCGTGTCATTGCCCTGCCTGATAGCGAAAGCGCCATCTGGGCATTCCATTCAGTAGCACTCAAGGGGCGCGCCCACATCAAGGCATTGGTAGCTGATATCGTTCAACCCAAGCTTTCACGCAATGGCGATATCGGCGCCGACAAGCCCGGCGTACTCGAGCCAAAAGGCGAGGTGCTTCAGACCGCAGAAGTAACACTCAACGATACAACAGCCTACATGCAAGTAGAGCTGAACGTAATGAAGACCTTAGGAAAAGCCGAAGGGCAGCAACTGTTCAAGGCCGCAGAGCGCCACTATCGTCAGCTCTCGCATCGCATTCAGTTCGATACCCCCGACCCATATATCAACACACTTGGTGGAGCCTTGGTATTGGCTGCCGATGGCGATTGGGACGGTCAGACGTGGCTGCACGGCTGTATCGGCTGGCGCATGCCGTTAGCAGGTTGGCGAGCAGGTTATCTGGGCGATGTGCTTGGCTGGAACGAGCGCGCCATCAGTCACTTCGATGCCTACGCCAGGAGCCAAGTCACCAACGTGCCAGCCACCATTCCGCATCCCTCTCAGGATAGCGTGCTGAATATGGCCCGCGCTGAAAAGAAATGGGGCACACAGATGTACTCCAACGGCTATATCTGTCGCAATCCCGAGCGCAATGATCAGATGCATCATTACGACATGAACCTGAACTATATCGACGAACTGCTCTGGCATTTCCAATACGATGCTGATACGGCCTATATGCGCCAGATGTGGACTGTATTGACACGACACCTGGCATGGGAGAAACGTAACTACGACCCCGATGGCGACCACCTGTACGATGCCTACTGCTGCATCTGGGCCAGCGATGCCCTTTACTATAGCGGTGGTGCCGTCACCCACAGCTCGGCTTACAACTACCGCGGTAACAAACTGGCAGCCAGAATAGCCCAACTGATAGGGCAGGACCCACGTCCCTATCAGCAGGAAGCCGAGGCAATACTACGGGCCATGAACCAGCGGTTATGGCTGAAAGAGAAAGGCGTCTGGGCCGAATATCAAGATGCTATGGGGCTGAAACGCACGCACGACCACCCAGCCATATGGAGTATCTACACCCCTATCGACTGTGGAGCCAGCAGTCCGGCACAGGCCTACCAAGCCACACGATATATCGATCAGCACATTCCGCATATCGCTGTCGAACAGACAGGCTATCAGACCATCGCCACCAGCGACTGGATGCCCTACTCGTGGAGCATCAACAACGTAGCCGCTGCCGAGGTGATGCATACTGCCCAGGCCTACTTCGAGGCAGGGCGCGCCAACGAGGGCTACCAACTGATGAAAGCCAACATACTCGACCAGATGTACTACGGACAGAGTCCTGCCAACTTTGGACAGATAAGCCACTACGATGCTGCTCGTGGCGAATGCTATCGCGACTTCGGCGATTGTATCGGCATCAGCAGTCGCACGCTGATCCAGGGGCTCTTCGGCATTGTTCCACAGGCTCTTTATGGCCAATGTATCGTCCGTCCGGCATTCCCCGATGATTGGGAGAAGGCAAGCATCAAGACACCCTATCTGGAGTATCAGTACACACGGCAGGGGCAAAGGGTACGTCTGGCCATCAAACAGCATTTCAAGCAGGCGTTGCAGATAATTGTCAGGGTGAACAGTAAAAAGGGAGCATATCACGACATCGCAGGAACAAGCGAGCCAAAGCAGGTGATTGAATACGAGCTTGAGGATATGGGGTGCGATACCACCTTCCAAGTAGCCGAACAATCTCCTATCGCCGAGTTAGGGCTGGGCGAGATTGAATTGGGTAAACGCTTCAAACCCATCGACCTGAGCAGACATTTCAACGCCAACGTGAGCGACATCTTCAAGAACAAGTACCTCAGCCCTCGCCCTCAGACTACCACCCTGCAGATTCCCACACAAGGCATTGGCGAATGGTGCCACCCAAAGACAACAGCAGAGATTAACGACTCTGTATTCCGCAGCAAGGTATCGAAAGGCATCTTCAACCTGGCTGGTGTACCCATGAAGACACCAACCCAAGGCCATAACATTGTCTATACCAGTCTTTGGGAAAACTATCCTGACGCCATCGACATACCATTAAAAGGCAAGGCCAGTCGCGCCTATCTGCTGATGGCAGGCTCTACCAACCACATGCAGAGCAGAATAGACAACGGACAGGTTAAAGTAACCTATACCGATGGAACAGCCGATACCTTAGCGCTGAGGAATCCTGACAACTGGTGCCCTATCGAGCAGGATTATTACATAGACGGCAAGGCATTTAATGCCCCCTCTCCACGCCCCTATCGTGTATGCTTCGGCACAGGCGATGTCAGTCGCGATCTGAGCCAGATAGTCAGTCTGCAAGGCGAATACGGACGTGAGATTCCTAACGGAGCCGGGCAGTTGTTAATCATGCCGCTAAACCCTCAGAAACGCCTGAGGGCACTCACTCTACGTACACTATCCAATGATGTGGTTATAGGTTTGATGGCTATCACGTTACAATAGCCATCGAACCTTTCTGTTATTTCTTCTTTTTGGTTGTGGTCTTCTTTACAGGAGCAGGTGCCGGCTTCGGAGTCTTGTCAATATAAGGAACCTGGTTCATCAACACCCAAGAAGACTCATAGATATAGTTCTTCAGATTGGCAGGGAAGTCTGCATTCCCATCGAGGAACTTCTTGATCTCAATCTTGGCCTCTTCACTCTTGTGGGGCGCAATCAGGGTATTGACCCAACGCATAGGGAAGGCCAGACTGTTGGTCTTCTGAATCTCTGGCAACGCCTTCAGTCCCTCTACGATGTACACATTGCTCTGTGGCTCAAACACATCCGAGTTCAACAAGCGTAAAGCATTCAAAACCCACGACTCGTTCACGCGGTTCTCTGCCTTCAGCAGACTCTTAAACACCTCCACACGGGCATCTGCAGTAGGATGTGTGGCCTTGCTCACAAAGTCGAACTCCTGAAGCAGTTCCTGATTACCAGAACTGATCAGGCGATCACGTTCTTTCTCAAGTATCTGTTTGCGACGCTCTGGACGGGTAATAGCCAAGCGATAGGCTATCGCCATATAGTCGTGCTCGTCGAGCACCGTTTCGTCATGACGATCCAGAATGGTCTGCAGCTTATTCAGCACCTCAGGCGAGATAGCGCTGGTGCCCAGTTTGCGCAGAACCAGCTGTCGACAGTCCTTAGTTCTATTCTCGCCCAACAGATCCATAATCACCAGTTCCAAGGTATAACGCTGCTGCAATGAAAGGTCGGAGGCAATCTTATGCATCTGGTTGATAGCCGTCTCCATAATGAGCGGATTCTTCTCATGTCCCAGGAAGCGGAACAGTTCGCCAAAGTGCGAAGGTGTCAGTTTGCCCTGCAGATAGTTATCATGTATCAGATTCAACAAGGTATAGCGATTCAAGTCATTACGGGTAATGATCAATCGCATGGGCAGTATCTGTACATAATGATCATCCAACGTGAATCGTCCATAACCGCGGCCATCCTGGTTGGGCACGATATAGCCAGGCTCACCACCCTTCACTTTGAAAGTCATCGTGGGCTGTTTCATATCCACCTTGATGACCTGCGACACACCTAAGTTACTGATTACCTTCAACTCGAATTTCTGTGGCCAAAAAAGACCACGTCCGTAAGGATCGGTCTGTGTCACCACCACCTGTCCGTTCTTATAAGCCGTGGTAATGACAGGCATACCCTTCTGTTTCACCCAGACATCGCAGAACTGACGCACACCTGCTCCTGGTGCCTGTTTGTCGAGCATTTCCACAATCTCATCCCAGCCGACATGCCCCATATAGTAGTCATGCAGACATTGCTGCAAGCTTTTCTGCATAGCCTCAGCACCAATCTCTTCCTCCAGCATACGCATCATGACAGGCGCCTTCTCGTAGTTGATATGATCGTAAAACAACACAGGATCGTGGGGATTATCCACCTCCCAGGCAATAGGATGGGCACCTTCCGTACGATCCAATGCCATAGCAGGGCTCATATAGCTGTTTATAAAGTTTATCTCAAACTCACCCTTTCTGTACTGGCTACGTGTCATCTTCGATGCCATGAAATTTGCCAGCACCTCCTTAGCCCAAGGCTCATCGATAGCAATAATATTACCAAACCAGATGTGCGATGTTTCGTGGGCTATCAGGGCAGTACGCTTCAGCAGATCCTCCTTCGAGGGCTTCTTACCTAAGAAAACCGCTTTATCGCTTAAGGCAATAGAGCCACGACGCTCCAGTCCACCCAACTCCAGACTCGGCAGGATAAAGATGACACACTCTTTCTCATAAGGGTTGCTGACGCCTGTATAACCTTCCATCCACTTCATCGACTTGGCCACCTCATTGAACACATCATCAATATCAGCCTCTTTATCAGGCGTGCTCTCTGAATAGAGCACACGCAGATGGCGCCCATCTACTGACGATGTCTTCTCGTCGAACTTACCCGTCACGAACATATAATCAGATGGCACCAGTTTCTCAGACATATCTACCGACACCGATTTCCATCCGGCGGGAGCATTAATTGTGGTCTGATACTGAGCACGCATGCCCTCGACATCGAAACAAGGGAAAAGGGCACGTCCCTCATCGGCCTGAACCTGAGTATAGACCACGTTACCACTACGCGACAAGGCCTTGTCCTGACAGACAAAGTCTATCTCAACCTTATTAGTGGCACCTGCCTTGAACATCTTGCCAGGAATTACTATCTGATGATTCTCAATCCTTACTTTTGCCTTCTTAGCTTTACTCTTGTTGGCCTTATAGACGATGACTTCATCTGGTGTACCCTGGAAGTCGAGCGCTACATCCTGCTTGGTTCTGAGGTCGAAGGTAATAACAGCCTTTCCTGTCACCTTGTCCGTAGCCTGCTCAGGTATATTAAATGTTAACTGATAAAGAATGCCATTGATATGACCTTTGCGACTGTCTGCCTGTGCACAGACACTAAGCACAACAACGCTCAGCACCACTACTAATAGACCTCTTAATAATCTCATGCGACACATTTTTTTAAATTTTGTCTGCAAATTTAGCAAAATATCAGCAGATTATAGCGGAATTCACCATATTTTTTTGTCGGAAGGGCAAAAAAAGCGCATTCGTTTTTGGGAGACGGGGTGCACAAACGCGATGGTCTCAGCCTGTAGGTATAAACGGTCGGCCTTATGCCCATAGAGTTCATCCCCCATTATCGGACACCCCAGTCCCTCCTGATGGGCACAATGCATGCGTAACTGATGTGTACGACCAGTATGGGGATAAAGGGCAAGTACGGTAATAGGGCGCCCGTCACGCATGCCGCGTTCCATCACCCGATATTCAGAGATAGCCCGTTTGCCGTTCTCATGATCCACAATCTGACGAGGTCGGTTGAGTGGATCGCTGCTCAGCGGCAGGTCGATGATACCATGATCCTCCTTCACCTCTCCTTCTACCACCGCCAGATACTTCTTCTTGATGGTTCGCGCAGCAAACTGACTCTGTAGTTGGCGGTATACCTCAGGTGTTTTAGCCACCAGCATGATACCAGACGTGAGCAGATCCAGACGATGGGGCAACATGGCTCCCTGCCAGCGTTCCTGTGCCCACGTGGCTACCGAGTATTCATCGGCTTTACCTGGCACACTCAGCATACCTGCCGGCTTATATACAGCCGCCAAATGTTCATCTTCGTAAACAATCTCTATTCCTTGGTGCAGGAAGCCGGAATGCTCTGGATCAGGATCTACATCCAGTCCTTGGAGCATCCAAGTAAGCACAGGCTTACATTTTCCTCTACAAGCCGGATAGAACTCACCATGATGACGGATATCACTCTGTGGCGAAGGTCCCCACCAGAACTCAGCCATGCATACAGGCTTCAGATGATGCTGGTAAGCATATTGCAATAATTTGGGGGCACAGCAATCGCCTGTACCTCCAGGTGGTAATGGAAATTTCTTCTGAATCTTCGGGTTCTGATGATAATCGCGCCAGATATCAACCAAATCCCTCTCCTCACCCTTGGCATTCAACATCCGATACTGCCGAAAAAGCCATAATTGCAGCTCCTGCGACATCTGGCGGTTGAGGGTTTGGTTGCCGTTGGCAGAATGTTGGTTGAGTGCAGATATCTCACGTTCTTTCTGTTTAAAATATCCATCAGGCTGTTGCGCATCGAAAACTGGCGGAACAAAGTATTCCCAGTCATTCCTACCTTCCAACAAGCCAGAATATGCAGCCAGGAAACCTAATGACACCTCCGCCTCCACCACCAGCACCCCAAACATCTTTCCTTCCTGGGGAGCTATTCGTTCAATCTCATGTTTCACCTCCTCACAAGCCAACAAACACAGCGGATGAGGTTCGTAGCAGAAAGGCCAGGTGAACCGTTCTGGTTTTTGTATGTTGGAATTGAGGGGGTGCAACCTCATAGCAGGTCGAGGCATTTTTCTACTGGGATACCACGATTCTTATCATCAGTATCCTTGTAGCGCTCAATCATGCGGAACACCGTATCCATAGCTGTACGTGTGCTCACCTTCAGTGTTTCACCATTCAGCAGATGGCCAATTAGCACAGCAGAGAAAATATCACCCGTACCATGAAACAGACCTGGAATCTCGTGATACTCTAAGTGGAAATAACTATCGTCGTAGTGGTTATAGCCCACTACCGCATTACGGCCATCAACCTTACAACTCGTTATCAGCGCCGACTTAGTACCGATCTTACGTAATCTATCCAACAAGTCGCCAGCCTCCTCCCAACTGATTCCCTGCATTTTGATAGGTGTATTGGTGAGGTAACAGGCCTCTGTATAATTTGGGAAAGTGAGGTGAGCCACTGATACCATCTCACGCATCAGCTCCACCTGACGCTCCGTCATACCATTATACAGTCGTCCACCATCTCCCAGAATCGGGTCTACGAACACCGTTGTACCCTGCTCGCCTTGTTCCTTGCAGTAGCCAGCCACCAGTTTAGCCTGCTCATCGCTGAACATCAGTCCTGTACAGATGGCATCGAAGCCGAAACCCAATTCCTTCCATACAGGCAACGTTCCACGGATGTATTCGGTGGTATCCTGAATATTAAACTTACCGTAGTCGAGTGTATTCGACACGAGTGCTGTAGGCAGACTATAGGTAGGGATACCTAAGTACGACAGGATAGGCAACATGGCACCCATGCCGACCTTTCCATAACCTACGACGTCATTAATCAACAATATCTGTTTCATTTCGGCTGCAAAGTTACTACTTTTTTAATTATGGTGATACGAGATTACAAGTTTTTTTGTAATTTTACCAGCGTTTATGGAAAAACAACTTGATTCGCCTATATTGGCACTACAAAAACAACGGCAATTGCTCCAGATGGAGTACGAAGCTGAAAAAGAAGAATTCCGCCAACAGACGGAACAGATGGGACTGCAGCGGAAGATAAAACGTGGCGACGTCTGGTTCCCGCTCACTATCGGAAAAATCTATTTCAACTCGCTGAACCAGAAAGTGATAGAGGTGTTCCGCGAAACCACCGACGAGGAGATTGAACACAACTTTGAATATGGCAAGCCTGTTGTATTCTTCAGTGTAGACATCAAAAATAACATCAACTATTTCAAGCAGTCGGCCACCGTCAGCTATGTGGATGGCAATAGAATGGTGATATGCGTACCTGATGGTATGGGACTGATAGAAATACAGAACACACTGAACCTTGGCGTACAACTGTTTTTCGACGAGACCAGCTACAAAATGATGTTCAATGCGCTTGACAAGGTCATTGCCGCCAAAGGACGACTAGCCTATCTGCGCGACCTTTTCTACAATAGAGTCAAAGCCGAGACATTCAGTTTTGGTGCCCTTCACTTCCCTTACCTCAACGCCACTCAAGAAGATGCAGTAAACAAAGTGTTGAGAGCCAAAGATGTAACCATCGTACACGGACCTCCAGGAACAGGTAAGACCACAACTCTTGTAGAAGCCATCTACGAGACGCTACGACGCGAGAGTCAGGTACTGGTTTGCGCACAGAGCAATATGGCCGTCGACTGGATTTCAGAGAAACTGGTCGACAGAGGCGTCAATGTACTAAGAATCGGCAATCCCACCCGTGTGAACGACAAAATGCTATCGTTTACCTATGAGCGACGTTTCGAGTCGCATCCTGACTATGAGATGCTTTGGGCACTGAGAAAGGCCATTCGCGAGGTCAGAGGCAATCGCAAGAAAGGCGACCAGAAATACCACCAGAAGGTTGAACGCTTGAAAGAACGCGCTACTGAACTCGAGATGCGCATCAAGAACGACCTGTTCAGCGAGGCACGCGTCATCGCCTGTACGCTGGTAGGATCGACAAGTCGCGTTCTCGACGGCCAGAAGTTTGGTACCTTATTCATAGACGAAGCAGCCCAAGCACTCGAGGCTGCCTGCTGGATTCCTATCCGCAAGGTCTCGAGAGTGATCTTAGCAGGCGACCATTGTCAGTTGCCGCCAACGGTGAAATGTTATGCAGCCCTGAAAGCAGGATTAGGCAAGACGCTGATGGAGCGTATTGTAGAGAACAAGCCAGAGGTAGTAACCCTGTTGAAGATGCAATATCGCATGAACGAGGAAATCATGCGATTCTCAAGCGACTGGTTCTACAACAATCAGGTGGAGAGTGCGCCAGACGTAAAGTTCCGTAGTATCCTGGATCTTGATGTACCCATGACGTGGATCGACACCTCACAGTTCGACTTCCCTGAGGACAGTGGCATCTCCTTCAAAGAGGAATTTGTTGGCGAGAATTTTGGCCGTATCAATAAGGCAGAGGCAGAACTTACCATGTTGGCGCTGCAACAATATTTCGAGAAGATTGGCAAAGAACGCATTCTCAACGAGCGTATCGATGTGGGCGTCATCTCCCCATACCGCGCCCAAGTGCAGTATCTGCGCCAGCAACTCAAAAAACGTGAGTTCTTCAAGCCATTCAAGGGGCTTATCAGTATCAACACCGTTGACGGCTTCCAAGGACAAGAGCGCGATGTCATCATGATTTCTATGGTGAGATCGAACGACGATGGACAGATCGGATTCCTACGCGACCTACGACGTATGAACGTGGCTATCACCCGTGCCAGAATGAAACTGATCATCTTAGCCGATGCCTCTACCCTGACGCGCCACCCCTTCTACAGAAAGCTTTACGAATACATTGAAGCATTATAAAAAACTTAATAATTGTTTGTAAGTTTCGAATAATTATCGTACTTTTGCAACCATGATTAAGATAAAAAGGGTTGAAACCAAACGGGAACTGAAACAGTTCATACAGTTCTATTACGACCTATACCGAGGTTGCGATAGCGCTGTGCCCTATCTCTATCTCGACGAGATGGCAACACTGCGCCGCGACAAGAACCCCTCGTTCGAATGTTGTGAAGCAGAGTATTTTCTGGCCTATAAGGATGGTGAGATAGTAGGACGCGTGGCTGCCATTATCAACCATCGCGCTAACGAGCGCTGGGGATGCAAACAGGTACGTTTCGGTTGGTTCGACTTTATTGATGATATGCAAGTGAGCCAAGCTCTGCTGAAAGCCGTTGAGGAATGGGGCAAGGCCAAGAGTATGACGGAGATTGCTGGTCCGTTAGGATTTATCGATACCGACCGCGAAGGTATGCTCATTGAAGGTTTCGACCAGTTGGCAACCATGTATATCAACTACAACTATCCATATTACCCTCAGCACATGGAGCAGATGGATGGTTTTGTCAAGGACAACGACTATGTGGAGTGTAAGGTAAAAGTGCCTGAGGAAGTACCCGCCAAGTTTGCCAAGGTTACCGAGATGGTACGCAAGCGTTATGGTCTGAGAGTACGCAAGTTCACACGCAAGGAGTTAGTTAGCGGTGGTTGGGGGCGCGAAGTGTTCCATCTTCTCAATGCTACCTATAAGGATCTCTACGGATTCTCCGAACTCTCTCAGCATCAGATAGACAAGCTGGTAAACGATTATATCAAGATAGCCGACATGAACCTTGTTACCGGTATCATGGATGGCGATAAAATGGTGGGCTTTGGTGTAACCTTCCCATCCTTCTCCCGAACACTTCAGCGCACACGCGACGGTCGATTTCTCCCCTTTGGGTGGTGGGAACTCTTCAAGACTTTGAAGTGGCACAACACCGACACCGTCGATTTGCTGTTGATTGGCGTACTGCCCGATTATCGTGGCAAAGGTGCCAATGCCCTCATCTTCGACGATCTCATCCATCAGTTCAAGCGCTATGGCTTCAAATGGGCTGAGACAGGACCACAGATGGAAACCAACGAAGGTGTCCTCTCACAGTGGCAGTATCTTGAGACCACGATTCACCGCCGTCACCGTTGCTATCGCAAAAAGCTATAATTATGGACATGAATTTGGAATTTGTATTGCGTATCTTTGTGGCAGCACTCCTTGGTGGTGCCATTGGTTTGGAACGTGAATATCGCGCCAAAGAAGCAGGATTACGTACCCACTTCCTTGTTGCTTTAGGTTCTGCCCTGTTTATGATAGTATCAGCCTACGGCTTCGAAGGAGCTATGCACACCCCAGAGCACCGTTGGGATGTGTCGCGTGTAGCAGCTCAAGTCGTTTCCGGAATCGGTTTCATTGGTGCCGGAACCATCATCTTCCATAAGAGCGAGAATGTGGTGCGTGGTCTGACCACCGCTGCTGGTCTATGGGTTACTGCTGCCATCGGTTTGGCTTGTGGAGGCGGTATGTATGTTCTCTCTATTGCTTCAACCATACTGGTGCTGGTAGGTCTCGAAGCTTTTAACTTTATCCTTCGGAAAATCGACAAACACAAGAAATAAGAAAACCCTCGCCCGTTTGAGCGAGGGTTTATGATTCTTATTTGAAGATATCCTCAGCGAGGATTACTTAAAGATCTTCTGAGCAAACATGGTCAGATAGATACGCCAGTTGCGCCAGATATGACCACCATCAGTCTCAACATACTCATACTTATAACCCTTGCTGTCCCAGTAGTTACGCAGGTCAACTGTGCTCTGATACAGGAAGTCGGTCTTACCCATACCCATCCAGTAGAGCTTTGGCTTGCTACCAAAGAGCTTTGCGCTCTGCTGAGCGAAGGTGGGGCTATTCTCAATCTGCTTAGCAAACGAAGCCTCGAATGTACCATTATCCAAGTGCAGACCTGCAGAGAACAGTCCGTAGTAGTCGAACTTGTTAGGATAGAGCAGACTTACGTGGAACGTGTGACCACCACCCATTGACAAACCGCAGATGGCACGGTGAGAACGGTCCTTCAAGGTACGATAGTTGGCATCTACATAGTTTACGATATCCATAAAGCTCTCTGGAATAGAAGCAGCAGCAGGAGCTGTAGGACCTGTACCACCATCGCGGAATCCAGGAGTGTACATACCCCATGACCACTCACCAGGAGCAGCCTGACAGTTAGGATTACCATTAGGCATCACCACAATCATTGGCTTAGCCTTACCAGTAGCAATCAGGTTATCAAGAATCTGTGCAGCACGTCCGAGCTCACTCCAGGCATTCTCGTCACCACCAGCACCATGCAACAGATAGAGCACTGGATACTTACCACCCTTATCGTAACCAGCAGGTGTGTAGATGGTCATACGGCGCTGCATCTTCAGCGTAGGACTGTTGTACCAAACCTTCGAGAGGTTGCCATGAGGCACCTCGTTCACCTTATACAGATCACCCTTGTCGCCCTTCTCTTCGCTGACAATGAAGATATTGGTAAAAGAAACGATATCACGGTTCACATAGATGTTAGCAGGGTCTTTCACACCAGTCATACCATCAATATTGAAGGTATAGTTATACATTTCAGGAGCCAGCTTGTCAGTAGTATAGCTCCACACACCATTCTTACCTTCCTTCAGCTGAGCTACACCTGGGGCATCGTATTTGCCATAACCAGGAATCTCGATCTGCTGGGTGGGCAGGAAATCACCTGTCACCTCTACCTTCACAGCCTTAGGGGCAAAAAGGTTGAATGTTACTGTTCCGTCCTTGTTTACAACAGGAGATTTAACACTGGCACTCTGGAAGAGCTTCTCTTGTGCCTGAGCGCCAGCACAGCACATCGCTGCCAGCGCTAAAGTCATCATTACTTTTTTCATACGTTTTAATTATTCACTATTCGTTATTCATTTAAATAATCTCTGAGCTAATTGGTGTAAGTTGTTACGCCAGGTGTACCAGGTATGACCACCTGGGGCTGTATAATACTCATATTTGATGTTGGCAGCATCAAAAAGTTTAAGCGTAGCCAAACCATTCTGATAGGCGATATCCTCTGGATTACCCTGAGTGAACACCAGCTGACACACGTTCTTCTTGATACCGGCAGCTGCTTTGTTCAGACGCTGACGATAGCCCTCGAACTGTTCCTTTTGTGCAGGGAACCAGCCTGCGCTGAGTACCCAGAAGTACGCAAACTTATCGTTATCGTTAAGGATGGTCTCCATCGTCTCCATACCTCCCATTGAGAGTCCAGCCATCGCACGATGAGCTTTATCAGCAACCACACGATAGTTATCCTCGATAAACGGAATGATACTAGTCACCAGATCCTGCTCGAACAAGGGTACTTCGTCCATCAGGTTCTTAGCAGGAATTGAACCATTAGGCATCACCACTACCATGGGTTTCATCTTACCCTCGGCCAACAGATTATCGAGAATATTGCAGGCACAACCCACACCAGGCCATGAGGCATCGTTATCGCCACCACCATGAATCAGATAGAGTACAGGCAGTTTGTCGGCACTCTTCTCATAGCCAGCGGGAGTCCATACATGCAGACGGCGCAAGGCTTTCAACGGCTTACTGAAGTAATAGCGCTGCGCCAAAGCACCATGAGGCACATCGGCACGCATATCGTAGAACTGTTTGCCATCGCCGATATTGGCCAGAGCTGAGGTCTCGGCTGAGAGAGCGCCCTTGGGGTCCTGCACTTTCACGCCATCGACAGTGAAATTGTAGCGATAAACGCCATCCTTTACATCGCTGACGACAGCTGTCCACACACCATTATCGGCCTTAGTAAACTGCAAAGGCTTACCCCAAGGCATCGCATCGCCGCCAAAGCCAACCTGTTTGGCATTAGGCGCATAGATACTAAAAGCCACCTTGCCACCCCCCAGATTGCGTACAGGCTGTAGGGTATCGTTGGGTGTGGGCTGTATCTGCCACTGGGCACACACAGGCCCAGTGCAGCAGATCAGCAGGAATATCGATAAAAACTGTTTCATTCTAATATTATCTATGATTATCTACGCAGCAGATTCAGTTTCACATTGGGTTTCATCACGTTGTTCACCTTCTTGGTCCAAGCCTTGACAGGAGCCGAAGCCTTTGCCTCAACATCGCTGGCCGATGAACAGATCAGAAAGTCGTAGCGACCTGCATCGGTCTTCCAAGCCGAGGCTTTCTCATTAAACGAGGCTAAATCTTCTGCCTTCACCTGCATGGTTACAGTCTCTGTCTGACCAGGCTGCAGCAAACGCGTCTTAGCATAGTTACGCAGTTCCTTTGCCGGCTTGTTCAGTTTCTTGCTATTAGGAGCAGCCACAAAGAGCTCTACCACGTTGCGACCAGCCTTTTTACCAGTATTCTTCACATCTACCTTTACAGTATAGATGCCATTGGCCTCGCTCACGCTCATATTCTCATAAGCAAAGGTGGTGTAGCTCAGTCCGAATCCGAATGGATAAGCCACTGGCTTGCCAAAACTGTCGAAATAGCGGTAGCCTACATAGATATCCTCCTCATAGTTGGTGAAGTCGATGTTTGCCTGAGGCGTACGCTCCTTGGGTGCCTTATCCTTGTTATAGCCCCACATAAACATGGCACCTAAGGTCTTGTCATCAACATTGCTGGGGAAGTTCTTATCAGCATAGGCATCACCATATTTAATCTGGAAGGTCATAGGCAACTTTCCTGAAGGATTTACCTTTCCGGAAAGCACATCAGCCACAGCAAAGCCACTCTCCTGACCACCCTGCCAGGTGCAAACCAATGCGTCGATCTGATCCTGCCAAGAAGCCACGTCGATAGGACTACAGATATCGAGCAGTACAATCACTTGCTTTCCTTTGGCGTGATAGGCCTCACTTACAGCTTTGATCAGTTTGGCCTCACCCTCTTTCAGATAGAAGTCACTCTCGCTGCGATCGGCAGCCTCACCACTCTTACGACCTAATGAGATGATAGCCACATCACTACCCTCGATAGCAGCATTCAGCTCGTCGGCAGTAAACTGCTTCTCGTCGGCACGTGCTGGTGGCATTAGCGAGAAGGGAGGACGACCGTTGGGGAACAGACGTTTCTCCTCGGCAGCAATATGCTGGGTATAAGTACGAATCAATGGCTTGTAAACCTCGTAACCAGCCGAACGCATACCCTCAACCAGCGATACGGTATAGTGCCCCACTGAGGTACCACCAAAACCCGAACCACCAGAAATCCAGTCATACGAGGTACATCCGAATAGTGCTACACGCTTTCCTGTCAGAGGCAGGATACCACTGTTTTTCAACAATACGATACCATCAGCGCCTACCTCACGAACTATCTGGGCGTGCGCCTTCAGATTGGGCTCGTTGTGATATTGATAGCCTTTAAAGTTATGAGTCTTTACCACATATTCTAATATACGCTTCACGTTGGCATCGAGCACTTCCATGGGCAACTTTCCACTCTTGGCAGCTTCAAGGATAGCCTGATACTGCTTGGGCTGTCCTGGTTGCAACATATCGTTGCCTGCGAGCATAGCAGCCACCGCATTATCACCAGCGTTCCAGTCAGATACGAACATACCCTTCCATCCCCACTCATCACGAACAATAGTGGTCAGCAGTTCACGGTTCTGCACAGCGTATGGACCATTCAATTTATTATACGAGGTCATGATAGTCCAGGGATTGCTCTCCTTCACCATGATCTCAAAAGCCTTCAGGTAGATCTCACGCAGAGCTCGCTGCGACACCTGAGAGATATTGTTATTACGGTTTGTCTCCTGATTGTTAGCCACAAAGTGCTTGGGACAGGCAGCCGTACCTTCGCTCTGCACACCACGTACATAACCAGCCGCAATGGTACCCGACAGATAAGGATCCTCAGAGTAATACTCGTGGTTACGACCACACAGCGGGTTACGGATAAGGTTCATGGCAGGTGAGAGAATCCAGTCGAGCCCGAACTCGCGCACCTCGTTACCGATACCTTGTCCAACCTTGAAGGCGGCCTCACGATCCCATGTCGAAGCCAAAGTCATCGAAGCCACAAAGTCGGTAGGATAATAATCGTTATGATCCCACGCACGTGTAGCGTTCATGCGCAAGCCCTGCTGAGAGTCAGCGCAATAAGTCTCAGGTATTCCCAAACGCTCTACAGAGAAAGTACTGCCTGCCGTACCTGGGAATTTAGCCTCGTCGTTGAAGTGCATGCCGCGTCCCAGCACTAAGTGGCATTTCTCTTCGAGGGTTAACGCCTTGATTACCTCGTCGATGTTTTCTGCCCTTAGCTGCTGGGCCGACACGCTAATGCTGCAGCCAAGTGAAGAAATCACAGCTACTACAACCAAACTAATTTGATGAAACGAAATTTTCATTGTTAATTTTATTTTTTAGTTACTTTAGAATTCTGGTTTCCGGATGCAAAATTACAAAGCCGAACTCAAACCGTCTTTCTGCTGCGTTCGTTTAATTTTCGATGTTGTTCAAAAAGCGCCGTTGGCTTTCCGATTCGTTCAAATCCTGTTCGATTTGTTCAAAACGGCCATTACAAGGTCTTGATCGACAAGCACAGTAGTGTCATGTCGTCATTAGGCTCTGCGCCAGCGCGATGATTGATTACAGCGTTCTTTAGTCTATTAATAATCTGCTCCGAGTCCATCTGATCGGTATCGGCCATCAGCGCCAACAGCTGGTCGTCGCCCAGTCGATCCTTTTGCATATTCTCAGCTTCGTTCAGTCCGTCGGTATAGAACAACAGCCGTTTGTCACGGATATCCTCAATGACCTCACCCTTAAAGGCTTTACACTCCCACAGTCCAAGAGGTTGGTTACAATCCTTAATCTCCATGAACTGTCCGTCAAGGATAGGCAGATTATGGCCGCAGTTACAGAACTCCATGCACCCTCTGCGCAAGTCGATCATTCCGATAAACATCGTCACAAACATACTCTGCTCGTTATCCTTCACCAGGAAAGAGTTCATCTGCGTAGCCACATCCCAAGGCGAATGGTTCTGCTGGGCAATGATACGGAACAAATCACGGGTGATGGCCATGAACATCGCGGCTGGGATACCCTTACCCGACACGTCGCCTACACAGAAGTAGAGTCGCTCATCCTGAATAAAATAGTCGTAGAGGTCGCCACCTACTACCTTGGCAGGCGTCATCGAAGCATAGAGGTCGATATCATGACGCTCTGGGAACGGTGGGAACACTCTGGGAATCATTCCCATCTGTATATCACTCGCCACCTTCAGCTCACTCTCGATAGACGCTTTCTGGGCAGTAGAGCGTTTTAACTCGTCGATATAGTTGACCAACGATTGCTGCATATTGCTGAACGAATGGTTCAGCTTACCTATCTCGTCGATACGCTTATCATCAGGCAGCGTCTGGTCGAACTGGCCCGAGGCTATCGTCTCAGCCTGTAACGCTAAGGTATGAAGGGGATTCAGCTCACGTTTGATGACACGACTGAACACAAAGCGCATCAGCAGCAGTCCCACCACCACGATGGCTATCACGATTCGGTACAATCGGTTGTAACTGCCAAAAATGTCACTTTCAGGGCAGACAATAGCCACACTCCAACCTGTAGAACCGAGTGGCTTGTAGAACACATAACAGTCCTGTCCTTCAAACTTCAGCTGGCGCATGCCCTGCTCACCACGCTGCATGGCATGTCCAAGAGCGGTCAAGGCGGTGTCAGGATGTTCCAAAGTCGGGGTGTATATCGTCTCATGGAGCAGCTTCGTGGTATCAGGATGCACAAAGTAGGTACCTCCCTGACCAATCATGATACTGTAGGAATTGGGATAGGGTTTCACTTTCGATATCACCTCCGATATCCACTCCATCGAGATATCCACCGAGATAGTGCCTACATAGGTACCTTTCTCGTCTTTGAGCGGTTTACAGTACGAGGCGATAATCTCCTCTGCATAGATGTCCTCCGGATTATAATCCATAAAGGGCTCCACCCAACTGGGGCCATCAAGCAGTTTCACCAACTGATACCAGTCCATATAGAAATACTGATACTGGTCGTTACCCTCCTGTGTTGTCTCAATCGTACCTTTATTATTATAGCTGTAAGCCGAGAAGTAACGTCCTTTACTCTTAAAGAAATCAGGCTCAAAGGCGATTGAACAACCATTCAGGTCAGGATTGCACCTCAGGATACGCGCCGAATAGGTAAACATCGAGTCGGGCTTATCCAGATGACGCACTGGCAACCATTCAAAGTTCTCCGTAGCAATGACCACACGGTCGAGCAGACCATTCACACGGAGCACGGTATTATCCAACGTCTCAGTAGCACGACTGATAGCCTCCTCACGGACGGCCTGACGCGATTCGAAGAACATATATCCTATCGCTGCCACAAAGATGATGGTAGCAATGAACACTATCAAGATGCTAAGCCTCTTGGTAATCGACTGGCGGACATATGTCATCGGGTTAATCATACAGCTATCTCGCTATGAGTTGTTCGTAGGTAACTTCCTTTTTCAGCATCTCGTTCTCCAGCATCAGCTTGCTGGCCAACTTCACCATATCAGGACGCAGACGGAACTCGCGCTTCTTCGATTCGCGGTCAATCTGTAATCTCAGGATCTCCTTCAACATCAGTCGCTGCAGTACGCGGTTGGTGATGATATGATTCTCGCGACAATATTTCATCACGATATCCACCGTTTCCTCAGGATGAGCCGAAGCCCATTCCCATCCCCTGCGACTGGCCTGGGCAAACTTGCGGGCCTGCGCCTTATGCGTCTCGTAATAGTCGCGACGCATGTAAACACCGTCCTCCTGAATATTATAGCCATGATCGCAGAAACGATATACGTTCTTTTCCGTAAACGTAAAGCCCATCTGCATCAGTTGATAATACTCATTATAGCTCATGGCCAGCGTACCGTCGATGGCACCCTTCACAAACAAGTCGAAATTGGTGGTAAAGCGGATCCACTGGTAGTTCAGATGCTCCTTACGACTCATACACACAGCCACCTGGCCAAAGCCGGCCTGCCAGATACCCACACGGGCTCCCTTCTGAGTCAGCGGATCCTTATCACGTCGCGATACAATGACGGTGGCGTTATTCATCGATGTCTGAAGGATGTTCACCAAGGGGATACCATTGTCGACAATCTCCATGGCCTGACAAAGCTGCATGGTGGTGGCATGACTCTCATTGTTGCGCAGACGGTCTATCACGGTCTGTGATAAAGACGGATGAACTATTTCCACATCAACCCCTGCCGCCTTGTAGAAACCCTTCTCCAAGGCTACATAATAGCCGGCAAACTGGGCATGCGCCGTCCATTGTGGCGTGAAGATAATCTTTTCGTTGTGAGTCTTCTGCGCCACGATAGGCATACAAGCTGCCAGAACTATCAATGCGACGAATAACCTAATCTTTATATTCACTTTGCAAATGTACAAAAAAATATCTGAAACGCCAACAAAATGATAAGAATAAATGTGAAAAACAACACAACATTCAACAAAAATGGCTATCTTTGCAACCATGAGAACATGTTTTGTCCATTTCGTCTGCGCTATGATGGCCATTCTGCCAGGCTCGACTCTGGCCAAGGTCACCCTGACTTCCAAGGATCTGCATCTGGATGCCAGCGGACAAGCGCTCTGTACCCCCCAGTTGCAACAAGGCATCGACCGCATCGCCAAGAAAGGCGGCGGCACATTGGTGCTTAAGGCAGGACGCTATCTCACAGGCGGACTGATGCTCCGCTCGGGTGTTACCCTCGAGTTCGAGGAAGGCGCCACTCTGTTAGGCAGCACCAATCCCTACGACTACCAGCCGATGCAGATAGCACAGACCGATGACCAGCGGGGCGACAACGCCGCCATGGCGCTGCTGATGGCCAATGAGGCCGAACATATAGCCATCACAGGTAAGGGACTGATTGACGGACAGGGGCTGCAGTTAGCGCTGAACATCGACAGTCTGCATCATACAGGCGAACGCATCGACCCCCACTACAACCTGCGCCGCCAGCGCCCCAGCGAGCTGGCACGCCCCAAGCTGTTCTTCATCTACCGCAGCAAGGACATCACGGTGAAGGGTATGACACTGAAGAGCAGTGCCAACTGGGGGCTCTCATTCCACCTTTGCCAACAGATCACACTGAAAGACCTCAACATCGAGAATCGCGCCTATTGGAATAATGACGGTATCGACCTGACCGATTGCCAACATGTGAAGGTGACCGACTGCAATATCAACTCTGCCGACGATGGCGTATGCCTGAAGTCCTATCACGTCGATAGCGAGTGCTACGACATCGAGATAGCCCACTTAAACATCTGCAGTAGCGCCTCGGCTGTAAAGTTCGGCACCGCCTCGTGGGGCGGCTTCCGCAAGGTCTATGTGCATGATATCAAAGTACGCGACACCTTCCGCTCGGCCATCGCCATCGAGAGCGTAGATGGCGCACAGATAGATAGCATTCTTGTAGAACGCATCAATGCCACAAATACCGGCAATCCTATTTTTGTGCGATTAGGACAGCGGGCAGGCCAGCGCAAGGGTACAATCAGGAATATCACCATCCGCGACCTTTATTGCGAAGTGCCTTTTGGTCGTCCTGATGAAGCCTACGACCTGCGTGGTCCTGAGGTCGATTTCTTCCACAACCCCTTCCCCAGCAGTATCTGCGGCATTCCCGGCAATCGCATCGAGCATATCACACTCGAGGACATCAACATCCACTACCCAGGTCGCGCCACCAAAGGCATGGCCTATGTGCCCCTTTGGCGTAAGCACGATGTACCCGAGCAGATTCAGAAATACCCTGAGTTCACCATGTTTGGCGAACTCCCCGCCTGGGGCTTCTACCTCCGCCATATCAACGGCATCACCCTCAAAAACATCCACCTCACCCTCGCAGCTCCCGACTTCCGCCCCATGATAGTCGATGAGGATGTTGAAAACATGAGATACAGATATATGATCAATACATATAAATAATCGGGCGGGGATGTGATTCATCTCCGCCCGAAGTTTAGGGAATATTACTAATCAGTATGTATTCAGATTAATAACCAGGGTTCTGCTTCCAACCTGGGTTCAGGTCAAGCATTTCCTGCTCTATAGGGAAGATACGATGACGCTTATCGAAATTAGCATCAGGGAAGTTCTTGTAGTGAGGGAAGAACTCGTCCTCGAAGTGACCGAAGCGAATCATATCGTTACGGCGCCAGTTCTCGTCGAAGAACTCACGACCACGCTCCTGATAGATTTCGTCGAGTGTAGGTTCTGCAGCAATCTGTGGAGCACCAGCATAGGTACGAATCTGATTGAAGAGATCCTTGGCTCCACCCTTTCCAATGCGTGTGAGTGCCTCAGCCTTCATCAACAGGATATCAGCATAACGGAAGATGGGAAGATCATTCGACTGGCTACGTCCTTCTTTATTACCAGGATCGTATTTTACATTGTAGTCACCTGGGATGAGGAACCACTTGATTGAGTGGCAACCCTGCTGAAGAGCATTATCGTCATTACCAACATCAATAGTATTATCCTCCTTAATGAGTGTGATGTCTTCTGTAAAATGAACTTGCTTACCATTATACATAAATGGCTCTGTAGTTGGTTTCAGCGTCTTAGGATCGCGATTGTAAACATCACCACGCAGAATACAGAGGTTACGGATGTCGCCATCGAGACAGAACAACTTAGCAAACTCAGGTGTCACAACCATGTTTCCACCAAACGAATTAGTGAATTTTTCAGTTGAGCCATAATAGTTGGGGAGTAATCCCTTCATCTGCTTAAACGAGCGAGGACGAGCGTACTGCATACCAGGAAGGGTGAGTACATCATAAGGCATAACATAGATAAAGTCTTCTACGTGAGAACCATTGTCATAAGAGAACTTGTGAAGATAATCAACAGAACCGAGGTTGAACTTAGCGCTATTGATAATCTCATCACAAACCTCAACGCAGGCATCAAGCTTCGGATTGGCAGCAGTTGCTGCATCATACTGATCAACCGACTCTGCTGTATAAACAGCCCAGTTGATGTAAAGTTTAGCCAATAATGCTTGAGCCATGTATTTTGTTGGCTTACCGTATGTATTCTCTGTTAATTCATCTGTCAGCGAAGGAATGATTTCAAGAAGCTCACTTTCAATCCATTCGGCAACTTCCTTACGTGGAGAACGGGCAACAACCTCACCTTCGGCAGGAACCTTCTCAAGGATAGGAGTGTCACCAAAGTTATCCATCAGTACCCATGTGAAATAAGCACGCATAGCACGGGCAGGAGCTGTCATTTGAGCAGAAGCACCACTGAGTTCTGCGAGAATGGTATTCACCTTCGTGATACCTGATGTGAGTTCAGAATACCAATCGAGCGAAGCATCAGTTGCTCTACTATCATGAAGAGCCTGATGAGCATATGTTCCACTATCATAGTAACCACCATCAAAAGCCAGAGACGTAAACTCATCCGAAGCAAGGCACTGTGCTTCCATGTATCGGCGACCAAGAGTACCAGACAAGTGGAAATATACATCTGACATCTTGGCCTCTACCATGATCATTGGGTCAATACCAGAATTCTTACTGGGGTCTTCTGTGTATTGAGAATTCGGATTTACATCCAAATCTGTACAACTGGTAAGTGCTACGGCAAACATGCCAGCTGCAAGGAATACTTTATTTAGTTTCATAATACTTGAATCTTATTAAATGATAATAACTTTATTTCTTCTTGCCATCGCCAAAGTTAATCTTCACACCAACCATGAAGGTACGAGCGTGTGGGAAACGGCTCCAACGGTAATCAATACCAGGGTCGATACCACCGAGGTTAACCTCAGGATCGAGTCCCTTGTAGTTGGTGATAGTAAGAAGGTTGTTAGCTGTACCATAGAGGGTAAGATCCTGAATCCAGTTGTTGAAACAGTTACGGAATGTGTAGCTCAGAGAGAGAGACTGCAGACGAACATAGGTACCCTTTTCAATCCAACGGTCAGATGGGAGTGAACCAGAAGCATCACCAGCTGGGAACGACAGGAACTCCTTCAGCACGTTCTTTCCATCAGAGAACAACTGTGCACTGGTGTAGTGAGCACGTGGGCTGTTGTAAACATCATTGCCGAATACGCCAGTAATAAAGGCGTTCAAACTCCAATCCTTATAAGTCAGGGTATTATTCCAACCTGCATTCAGCTTAGGCTGTGCACAACCTGTAATAGAACGATCCTTCAGACTTGGGTTATTTGTGGTTTCGCCTGTACGATTACCATTCTCGTCCAATACATAATACTCTGAACGGCCATTAACTGTACCTGCATACTGATAGGTATAGAATGTACCAATAGACTCACCCTCCATAATACGCTGGGTCCATCCATCAGCAGAAACACCAGCTACGTCAGGATCACCCTGAGACAGGTTAGTTGTATGATAGGTCTCGTTCTGCATTTTGTCAACTCTGTTCTTATTATGCGACAGGTTGATAGTGGTGCTCCATGTAAAGTTCTTAGTGCGAACAGGAACGGCATTAATCGAGAACTCAATACCCTTATTGGTCATCTCACCCACATTGGCATCCATATAACCGTATACATGTTCTGTAGTAGAAACAGGATAGCCCCAGATCAGATCCTTAGTTTTCTTATTATAAACCTCGATAGTACCATTAATGCGGCCTCTCAAGAAAGCAAAGTCCAAACCGATGTTCAACATCGATGTTGATTCCCACTTCAAGTCAGGGTTAGCATTCTTGGTAGCACCATAAGTACGATAGGTCTTGCCATCGTATTTAAATGTACCAGAAGCTCCATAAGTTTCGTATGAAGAATAAATATCGAATCCCATAGCATTACCTGATACACCATAACCAGCACGCAACTTCAGGTTATCAAAAATCTTCTGATTCTTCATGAAGCTCTCCTCTGTGATGTTCCATGCAGCTGATACTGATGGGAAGGTACCCCAACGGTTATTCTTACCGAATACTGAAGAACCATCACGACGAATAGTAGCCTGCAGCATGTAGCGGCTATCGAACGAGTAGTTGGCACGTCCATAGAACGAGATGTTCTTTACATTCTCAACATAGCCGCTTGATACAGAGTTCTGAACGCCAAGGATAGTCTGGGCATACGCCATATTATACCATGTCAGGTCATCATTATAATAACCCTCAACACTCAGACCAAAGCCATCATTGTTCTTCTTCTTTTCCCAAGTGTAACCAGCCATCAGGTCAACCTTGTGCTTACCTGTTGTGAAGCCGTAGTTCAGATAGGTCTCAAAGGTCTGCTCGCGTCCGAAGTAGGTATTACGGCTGGCCTGACCATTCTTGTTACCAATACCCTCAATCTGAGAGTTACGGGTGTTATATGCGCTATATGTGCTCTGGTAGTTGCTCCAAGAGTAGTTTACATTCCAGAGGAGGCCCTTGATGATCTCGAGAGTGGCCTTACCAATAAACTGATTACGCTTCCAGATGGTCTCAGAGATATTCTCCTCCATCAGAGCCAGTGGGTTGTAGTTCTTTGATCCCTTACCAATTGACCAAGTTCCATCAGCTTCTCTGATAGGATTGGTTGGCGAGTAGTAGTTCATCGCATCGAGAACAGAAGCACCCTTGTCACCTGTAGGCACACCAAAGTGCTTACCATACATAGCATTCAAACTCATCGACAGAGTGAGGCGATCCTTCAGCGTCTTAGTAGAAACAAGTGAACGTAAATTGAAACGATCCATACCTGTCATCTTAATAACACCTTCACGCTTCATCAGGTTACCACTAATCATATAGTTGGTACGACCATTTCCACCAGTAATACCTAAGTTATGATTATGGCTAATACCTGTACGCAGCACTTCCTTCTGCCAATCAACATTTGCGCCTCCATCCTTAAGAGTAACACCATTTTTCGAGGCGTACTCACGCAATTCTGCAGCAGTAGCCACATCGTACTTCTTCAGGATATTGTCGAATGCCACATAACCATTATAAGTTACATTGGTTCTATCTTTATCACCCTTCTTGGTGGTGATAATGATTACACCATTAGCAGCCTTAGAACCATAGATAGCGGTAGCAGTAGCATCACGCAGCACATCGATGCTCTCGATATCGTCTGGTGAAACGATAGAGATATCAACACCAGGAATACCATCTACAACATAGTATGGCGACATAGCACCTGAACGCAGTGTAGATGCACCACGCAGTGTGATGGTAGGTGAACCATTTGGGTCGGCTGTTGAAGAAACAACTAGTCCGGGCACCTTACCCTGCAGCATCTGACCTGGATCGGTAAATACACCACGGTTCAGATCCTCGGCCTTAACGGTTGTGATAGATGAGGTAACGTCCTTACGGCGCATGGTACCATAACCAACTACTACAACTTCGTTCAGCACCTTGTTGTCCTCCTGAAGTGTAACCTTCATGCCGTTGGCAGCGGCAAGAGTCTGTGTAAGATAACCTACATACGAGAATGTAAGTTTAGCACCTTGTTTTACGGTCAGTGTAAATTGACCTTCGAAATCGGTAACAACACCATTGTTGGTTCCAGCCTCCAGAACGCTTACGCCAATCAGAGGTTCACCAGTTGCGTCCAGTACAGTTCCCGACACCTTGTTCTGTGCCAGCATCACTGTACTGCACAACAGAAAGAACACAAAAAACATGGTCTTCTGCATTCCTTGTTTGAGATTTAGGATCTTTTGCATAATTTAAAATTAAAAGTTAGTAAAAAAATATTTATTCTTAGTATGATTACATATAAACAGTGGCATGTTCGGTTAGCAGGGGCACCTTCATGCGCCTCATGGCCTTGAGACTGGCCTCAACAAAGCCCTCGCCCTTACACGGACGCTTATCCATGTAGCGCTGCCCCTCACCAAGCAGTCGCACGCGTACATTATTAAAATAGATGTCCTTCACCTTGCCGGGCTCGTCACCACCCACAAAGCAGCCGTTCTCGCTGGTAGCGGTGATATTGTTGAAGTAGATGCGGCTCACCTCGCCACACTTACCTTCAATCTGCCCCTTGGGGAATCGCCAGTTGGCATCCTTATGATTACCATTGGCACGGGGATAGCTGGTCACATAGATAGGCTCCGCCTTACCCCACCACACATCGCTCCACAGGCGGCAGTCCATCTGGATATTCGAGAACACCACATCGGTCACGGTACCCTCATCGCGATTCTGGATGCCCAGGCCGCGGTTAGAGCCGGTGATGATACAGTTATCGAACACCACATTGTAGATAGAGTCCATATTCTCGCTACCAATCTTGATGGCACACGAACGACTCGACATCACGCAGTTGGTCACGGTGATATCATGGCACGAGCCATACTGTTCGAACTCCCTGCGGTTCTTCAGACAGATGCAGTCATCGCCGCTGGTGATATGACAGTTGGCGATACGCACATGCTTAGAGTGGTCGATATCGATGCCATCGCCATTACGGATCTTCAGGTTGTTGAGCAGGTTGATACCATCGATCACAGCCTCATCACAACCGATGAGGTGAACGGTCCAATAGGCTCCCTCGTTGATGGTGACATCACGGATGGTGAGCTGCTTCACATCGGTCAGCGTGAGCACATGCGGACGGGGATCGAAAGTCTGATCCTTCAGCGGCTTCAGCTCGTAGCTGTCGCTCAGTTCGGCACCCATAAAGGCAATGCCGTTGCCATGAATGGTACCCTTACCACAGATGCTGATGTTCTCAGCATGCGCTGCCCAGAGCCACAGCATACCCTCGCCCCGGTTTTCACCAAAGGCGCTCAGGTGATAGATAGCCTCGTCAGGATGGGCCTTGAGCGTGGCGGTAGCCTCCAGGTATAGCTCCACATGACTCTTGAGTTGGATAGGACCAGCCAGGAAGGTGTGACAGCGTGGCAACAGCACACGACCGCCCCCCTCATCCGAGCACTGATCGATAGCTCGCTGAATGGCAGCGGCATCATCGGTCACGCCATCGCCAACGGCACCAAAACTCATCACATCATATATCGTCTGCGACCATGCCGGAAAGACCGTCATGCTAAGCATAAAAACCCAGAAAAGTGTACGTTTTACCATTAATTGCAATTAGTAGTACCAAATTATTGATGCAAAGATAGCATATTTTCCGAATAAAACAAAACTTTTAGAAAAAAAAAGTTATCTTTGCAAGCGAAAAAAAGTTATTATTTAAAAAAAGGCGATTTTAATGACAGACATTTGTTGTATCGGGCACATCACTCGCGATAGGATTATCACGCAGGTTCCGCCCATGACCACACACTGTGCAGGCGGCTCAGCCTACTATATGGCGTGGGCCATTGCATCGCTGCCAAGCGACATCCTCTTCCACATGATCACCTCGGTGAGCCAGGAAGTGATGCCCGAAGTTGAGAAACTGCGTCAGGCAGGTATCGAGGTAACGGCTTTCGAGAGCGACACCAACGTATTCTTCGAGAATAAATATGGCGCCAACATGGACAACCGCACCCAGCGGGTGCTGGCCAAGTCGGCCCCATTCACACTCAACCAGTTGAAGGATGTGGAGGCGCGTGTATATCACTTAGGCACCCTGTTGGCCGACGATTTCGCACCAGAGATTGTGGAGTTTTTAGCCAGCAAAGGCGATGTGAGCATCGATGTGCAGGGCTACCTGAGAGAGGTGGTTGGCGAAGAAGTGAAGGCCTGCGAATGGGCCGACAAGCTGCGTCTGCTGAAACACACAGCCATCCTGAAGGTGAACGAATGGGAATGCCAGACGCTGACAGGCATGACCGATCCCTACGAAGCTGCCCAGCAGATACACGACTGGGGCGTGCGTGAGGTCATCGTGACCTTAGGCGGTGGCGGTTCGATGATCTTAGCCGAGGACCGCTTCTACGAGACGCCGGCCTATGCCCCCACCAAGCTCGTTGATGCCACAGGTTGCGGCGACACCTACAGCGCAGGCTATCTCTATGCCAGAGCACGAGGCATGGGCTATGCCGAAAGCGGCCAGTTTGCGGCTGCCATGTGTACACTGAAACTGGAACACACCGGACCTTTTACCCACCAGATAGAAGATGTGTATCACGTCATCAGAAAGAATCAATAACAACTTATAAACAAACATGATGTACCTATTCAAGACTCATTCGCATGGACTGCTGCTCGCCTCGCTGCTTTTTGTCGCAGCTGGTAGCGTTCATGCGCAGGATCGGTTGTATGCCGATGAATTCCCATTGGGAGATGTAACCCTACTTGACGGACCGTTGAAGCACGCGCGTGACTTGAACATCAACGTACTGTTGAAGTACGACAACGACCGTTTGTTAGCACCTTATCTGAAAGAGGCCGGCCTAACGCCAAAGGCCAAGTCGTACCCCAACTGGGACGGACTCGACGGACATGTGGGCGGACATTATCTGACCGCGATGGCCATCAATGCCGCTACAGGCAATGAAGCATGCCGCCAGCGCATGGAATACTGGATTAGCGAACTGCAGCGCTGTGCCGATGCCAACGCCAAGAACCACCCCGCCTGGGGCCGTGGCTATGTGGGCGGCGTGCCTGGCAGCGACCGTGTGTGGGGTAACTTCAAGAAGGGCGACTTCGGCGCTTATCACAGTGCGTGGGTGCCATTCTATAATATACACAAGATGTATGCCGGTCTGCGCGATGCGTGGGTTTACTGCGGCAACGAGCAGGCCAAACAGCTCTTCTTAGGCTTCTGCGACTGGGCCATCGACCTGACAGCCGACTTGACCGATGCCCAGATGGAACGCGCTCTCGACACCGAGCATGGCGGCATGAACGAGGTACTGGCCGATGCCTATGCGATCACAGGCGATAAGAAATACCTCGATGTAGCCAAGCGATTCTCACACCGCCGTCTGCTCAACCCGCTGATGCAGCGCCGCGATGTGCTCGACAACATGCATGCCAACACCCAGGTGCCCAAGGTCATCGGCTTTGAACGCATAGCCGAACTGGCTGGCGACGAGGCCTACCACACCGCTGGCGCCTATTTCTGGGATATCGTGACGGGCGAGCGCTCGCTGGCCTTTGGCGGTAACAGTCGCCGTGAGCACTTCCCCAGCAAGGAGGCCTGTAAGGACTTCGTTGAGGATATCGACGGGCCTGAGAGCTGCAACACCAATAACATGCTGAAACTGACAGAGGACCTGCATCGCCGCAACCCAGAGGCCCGCTTTGCCGACTTCTACGAACTGGCGATGTTCAATCACATCCTCTCTACCCAGCATCCCGAGCACGGCGGCTATGTGTACTTCACCTCAGCCCGTCCGCGCCACTACCGCAACTACTCCGCCCCCAACGAGGCCATGTGGTGCTGTGTGGGCACAGGTATGGAGAACCATGGCAAGTACGGTCAGTTCGTATATACCCACAAAGGCGACGCTCTGTTTGTAAACCTCTTCGTGGCTTCTGAACTGAACTGGAAGCAGAAAGGTATCCAGCTGCGTCAGGAGACCAACTTCCCTTATAGCGAGAACAGCAAGATCACCATCACTCAGGGCAAAGGCAAGTTTGCCCTGCAGGTGCGCTACCCCGGCTGGGTGAAGCCCGGCCAGTTCAGCGTCAAGGTGAACGGCAAACCCGTCAGCATCATCACTGGTCCTTCCAGCTATGTGGCTATCGACCGCCAATGGAAGAAGGGCGACGTCATCGATATCCAGTTCCCCATGCACAACAGCGTGAAGTATATGCCTAACCTCTCGCAGTATATCGCCCTGATGCACGGCCCGATTATGCTGGCCATGAAGACAGGCACAGAGGATCTGGCCATGCTGATAGCCGACGACAGTCGTTTCGGTCAGTTGGCAGTGGGCAAGAAACTGCCTATCGACCAGGCCCCCATCCTGATCAACAACGATATCGAGGGCATTGCCGACCAGTTGCAACCTATCGCCGGCAAACCCTTGCACTTCACCCTGCAGACCAAGATGGTCAACGAGATACACAACGAGCTGATGCCCTTCTTCGAACTGCACGACTCACGCTACATGATGTACTGGCTGGCGCTGAGCGAGGATAGCTACAAGGGCTATCTGGCCAACCTGGCCAAGCAGGAACAGGAGCGCCAAGCACTCGAGGCGCGCACCACCGACAAGGTGCAGCCAGGCGAGCAGCAGCCCGAGTCAGACCACTTCATGGAGACCGACCAGTCGTTTGTGGGCAATACCAACGATGTGTTCTTCCGCGATGCCAACGACGGCCATTACTTCAGCTACCTGATGCAGACAGGCGACCAGACCGACCTGAGCCTGCGACTGAAATACTGGGGTGTAGGCGAGTGGAAGAGCCACGAGTTTGATATCCTGGTCGACGATGTACTGGTGACATCGGTAAACAACACAGGTAAGTACCGCATCTCCGAATTCAAGTACGAGGAGTATCCCATTCCAGCCCAGCTGCTGAAGGGTAAGAAACAGGTCCGCATCAAGTTTGTGGCCAAACCCAAGAAACAGATAGGCGAGATATACGAAGTAAGACTCATCAATAACAAATAACAATAACATCAACTATGTACAAACGAACTATTCTCAGCGCTGCCCTCCTGGCAGCCACCATGGGCCTCAACGCCCAGAAACCAATGAAAGCCCCTGTTGGCGGCAAGGCCATCAGCGACGAGCTCATTGGCATCTTCTTCGAGGACATCAGCAGCTCGGCTGATGGTGGACTCTATGCCGAACTGATACAGAACGGATCGTTCGAGTTCAACCCCACCGAGCGCGATGGCTGGGGCCCCGGCACCGCCTGGCGCCAGATCCGTCCAGGCCACTCTCTGGGCTATCTCGAGCCTCGCATGGATAACGGCATCCATCCTAACAACCCCACTTATATGCGTCTGCATATCGAGCGTGCCAAGCAGTATTACGACTACAACGGCTGGACCGGCTATGGCATCCAGAACGATGGCTTTAGCGGTATCTCTGTCAAAGATGGCAAGAAATACACGTTCTCGGCCTTCTTCCGCAATGTTGACAGCGGCGCCAAGCAGATCCGCATTGCCCTTGTAGAGCCACTGGGCTGGGGCAAGGACCCCAAACTGCTGTCGGAGGCAACCATCAAGGTCGATAGCAAGTCATGGCAGAAATACGAGGCCGAGCTGACTACCAACGAGTACTGTCAGAAGGCAGCCCTCCAGATACTGGTGCTGAACACGGGAACCCTGGATGTCGATATGGTATCGCTGATGCCTCAGGACACCTATAAGGGACATGGTATGCGTACCGACCTGGCCGAGGCACTGGCTGAGCTGCAGCCTAAGTTCATGCGCTTCCCTGGCGGATGCGTGGTTCATGGCGGCGGCGACGGTTTCTGGAATACCTACCGCTGGAAGACCACCATCGGTCCCAAGGAGCAGCGCAAACAGCTGAAGAACACCTGGGGCTACCACCAGAGCATGGGACTGGGTTACTACGAGTACTTCCAGTTCTGTGAAGACCTGAATATGGAGCCACTGCCCATCCTGCCTTGCGGTGTGAGCTGTCAGGGTACCAACGGTGGTTGGGGCATGAAGAATCAGGCACAGGACGTTGTTCCTATGAGTGAGATGGACGAATGGGTGGCCGAGGCCATCGACCTGATTGAGTGGGCCAACGGCGATCCTGCCACCAACAAATGGGCCAAGATGCGTGCCGATGCCGGTCATCCCAAACCCTTCAACCTGAAGTACCTCGGTCTGGGTAACGAGGAGCGTATCTCGCCCGAGTTTGCCGAGCGCTTCAAGTATATCTACGAGCGTGTCACCAAGGCACATCCTGAGATTGTGATTGTAGGCACAGCCGGTCCTGGCTCACATCCAGGTAACCCCGACTTGGAGAACGGCTGGAAGCTGGCCGAAGAGTTAGGCATGCCTATCATCGACGAGCACTACTACGAGCCACACGATTACTTCCTGAAGAGCCGCCAGTACGACAAGTACCCACGCGACCGCAAGACCAAGGTTTATCTGGGCGAGTATGCCGCTAAGGACAAGAAGCTCATCGACGCCCTGGCCGAGGGTCTGTACCTGCTCCATGTAGAGCGCAACGGCGACGTGGTAGCTATGACCTCGTACGCCCCCCTCTTCGCCAAGAAGGATGCCACCAACTGGAATCCCGACCTCATCTACTTCGACAACCAGCGCACCTATCTTACTTGCAGCTACTATGTTCAGCAGATGTTCGGACAGAGCTCTGGTCAGTACTACTATGGAGACTGCGTGAAGTTCGAGGGCGACGCTGCTGATGTCATCCAGCCTATGGAGGATGTACGCTACGGCCAGTCGGTAGTTCTCAACGTAAAGAAGCGTCAGGTATATGTGAAGCTCTGCAACGCTACAGCCGAGCCTAAGACGGCTAACATCGACCTGAGCCGTTTCAAGGGTATCAAGAAGGTTGCCCTGCAGACCGTCCTTGCCGGTCAGGCCAACGATGAGAACAACTACGAGAGCCAACCCATCTTCCCTCGTAGCACCCCCGTCAAGGCTCAGAAGAAGTTCTCACTCCAGCTGAAGCCCTACTCTATGGTCATGCTGCAGTACCAGCTGTAATCACAGCTAAACATTAATAAACCTAAAGGCTTGCTCAAATTATCCTGAGCAAGCCTTTTTTTGTTTTACTAATCAAAATCCCAATCGGTTTTGTAGTGGTCGAATTTGATGCCATCTGTTGGACCAAACTGGGGACCAAAGATAAGATTCAAAGTCGCAGACAATGTATTGACGGTTGTAGAAATAAAACAGAAAAGTTTGGTATAAGCCTACATGCCTACATAAAATTGCTCAAAACCAGTATAAACACTAGGTTTTCTGCGTTTTTAAGCCTACATAAATCCTACATAAAGCCTACACAAAGCCTACATGATTCCTACACAAAAAGTAGCTTTTTGACATCTAGCGAGTAACTTATTAGGCTGTAGAAAGCCACTCCTAGCCTTGCGAAAAGATACTTTTTGTAATGTTTGTAATGATTAGTATTATGGGGTGTTGTGAAATTCTCTAGAGAATTTTCGGCTAAGTGACGTGCAAAGGATTGCTAACTAGTTAAGAAGCTATAAAATTCTCTAGAGAATTTCGTAACTTATATTAAAGAAAAGGTTTGCTATACTAGGCAAAGCAATCGCTTAACTCCCTTATCAGCTGTAAAACATGTAGGCTTCATGTAGGCTTTATGTAGGTTTAGAAACTTGCAAGTGACTGAAACATAGAGAATTACTCTAAAATCGTGTAGGCATGTAGGCTGTTTGTGAGATTCTTATTTGGATTTTCAGCATGTCATGCCCATTTCTGGTATATTTTTTTTCATTTTTCTCGCATAAATATTTGGCGGAATGAAGAATTGTGTGTACCTTTGTCGCTGAATTAAAAATAAGCCTACCATGCTTAAATGGCTAACTGTATTATGAACAAGAAAAATCTGTTACGTGCCGTAATGGCACTTACTCTGCAATTGTGTGCTATGCCCGTTGCAGCCCAAGCGGTGACTGCCCAGCAGGCTAGTCAGGATTCGGTAGTAAATGTTATTGCATATTTCTGCAAGAACGACACCATGTGTTATCAATATCAGGATTACGAGGCTAAGGTGGAAAAAAATGATACCATCGTAGACCACTACATCAAGAGCGATATACAATTGGTGGTAGTCGACTCGACGTCGAAAGGATATCTGATAGAATACAATACGCTGAACACTACAGTGGAATATAAAGACTCTATGTTTACACGTGTGATGCAGTCGATAATGGAAAAGATGGGCGATGTGAAGGTGCTGTTTTCTACAGATGAGTATGGCACTATCGAACACGTGAAGAACTGGACAGAGGTGAAAAACTATATGAAAGCTGCATCTAAGGCGATATTTGACTCAATCTATACTAATATGCCTGCGATGAGTGAAGTGCTTCCTCGACATCGATTTGAAGCACAGGTAGCAACTATGTTTTCTAACGAGAAGGCTTTCCTGGCCAATAATGACGATCTGCAGTTGCTGTTCTTGTTACATGGCAAGTCGCTGCCTATAGGTAAAGTAGAGAACGAAGAGCCTTCAGATAACGGATATCCACAACATAGCGTAATTGTGACAAGTTACGGTAAGACCGACGATGACTACGGATTCGAAGACGATTATTATGTGCATAGCGTATCAGAAACCACCGTCCCTAAGGATGACGTAAAGGATATGCTGAAAATGTACTTCAACAAGATGATAAGCGACAAGCATCTGGATGAGATGAATCAGGCTATCGACTCGACGGAATATAGCGAGGCAAAGATTACCTACTCTGAGCAGTACAACTACTTCTATAATGGTTGGCCATGTGAGATGACGCAGTCGAAGCTTATTGATCTGATGGGAACACAGACCATCGAGATAAAGAATATAGTATGGAATACTCGTCGATGGGGCGTGTACGAAGACGATGACAGCTCAGCCTACGATACTACGATGTAAAAAAAACGGTGCAACTCTATACGAGATGCACCGTTTTTGTTTAGCCCCTGTATTTGAAGCTGCTGCCACCTACGAACTCACGCATGATGCTGGTGGGGGGAATCTCCTTGTCGCTGATGGGAATGAAATAGCGCAGGAATTTCAACAGGCGATGGGCCTCGGCATACTCGGGGCAGTTCTTGGGAACTGAAGCAAGAATCACCTCGGCATGGGTGCGCAACACGGCAAACTCGATATTAAGCGCCGAATTGAACATCACATCGGCCGTCTCCTGGAAAGGAGCGATCCACTGGTCCTCGGCCTCGCACACACTCTTCCATTGACTGATGGTCTCACGAGCCGAGAAAGCGCCTTTGTTGTAGTCGCGGATAATACGACGCAACAGGCGGTTGTCCTGGGTAGGAATCCAGTTGTGATCATCGAGCGAGATACTGGTGAGGGCAGAGATATAGATCTTATACTTGGCTGAATCGGGAATCTGCTTAGTGAGCAGGGGATTCAGGGCGTGAATACCCTCGATAATCAGCACACTATCGTTGCTAAGCTTGAACTTCTTGCCGTTCCACTCGCGCTTACCCGTTACAAAGTTATACTGGGGCACCTCTACTACCTCGCCCTTCATCAGGCGCTCCAAGTGCTCGCCCAGCAGCTTGTAATCTACAGTCTCGATATTATCAAAGTCGTACTGACCGTTAGGCAGCTTGGGGGTATCGACACGGTTCACAAAGTAATCGTCGGTAGAGAACGAATAGGGGCGCAAACCGCAGGCCAAGAGCTGTACGGAAAGACGCTTACAGAAGGTGGACTTACCTGAGCTCGACGGTCCTGTAATGAGGACTATACGGATGGGATTCTCTGGGTCGCGGAAACGCTGGTCGATCTCCTCGGCGATTTTCACGATCTTCTTTTCCTGCAGGGCCTCGCTCACCTGAATCAGCTCGGAGCCATAGCCACGCAGGATGGCCTTGTTGACATCGCCCGCATTCGACAGGCGCATGATGATATCCCAACGCACTTTTTCTGCAAACACCTCGAACGTACGGGGCATATCCACCTTCTCGGCCAACTTGGTAGGGTCGTTCTTATCAGGCACACGCAGCAACAAGCCGTCGTGATAGCGCTCCAGGCCCCACACCTTGAGGAAACCAGCCGAGGGTACCAGCGGACCATAGTAATAATCCACGGTATCGCCCAGCATATAATAATCGGTATATATCTGACCGCTGGTTTCAATCAGCTTCACCTTATCGGCAAAACCACGCTCGCTGAACACACGTACAGCCTCGTCGGTAGTGGCCTCGGTGCGACGGAAGGGCAGGTCGAGATCAACAATCTCCTTCATGCGTTGGCAGATCTTCTGCACATCCTCATCGGTCAGGGGCTCGTTGTTTTTCTTTTTAAAGTTGCAGTAATAGCCATTAGAGATGGGGTGCTCCATGTAGAGTTTGCTACCAGGGAACACATCGCAGGTAGCCTTGTAGAGCACAAAGCACAACGAGCGTATATACACACGGCGGCCAGAACCACTACGGGCATCGAGAAACTCCACGTCGCGATTCTGATACAAACGGAACTTCAAGCCCTGCGAGGCATTATTGACCTTGGCCGAAACCACAGGATACTCAAAGTTAAGATCATTGGCAAACGCCTGATAGACGTCGGTTAACGATGTGCCTTCAGGGAAACTCTTGGTGACGTTGTTATTCTTGCAGCGGATATGTAACATACTACTCGTGTTTTTTCAGACTGACCTTATCGATAGCTATCTTCTGACAGCCGATGCCGATGATGGCTAACCGAGCCTTGACGCTGGCGGCATTAGCCGTAAATGTTGTTTCGTATTTCTGCCAGTGGCAGCCCTTAGCGCGAATAGTGGCCTCGGCCAAAGGCTTCCGTTGCTCATCGACCAACTGGATGATGAGGAGTTTGTGGCCACAGGTACGCTCCTCTTCCTTCAGCGCAGGGATATGACGCAAGCTGACAGAGAAATCGTACTTGGCACCTTCAACCACAGGGATACCATCAAAGCCCACGTTATAGATGGTATCGCAGCAGATAACAGCATAATTAGGATTATCGGCACTAATAGGGTCGACATGTACCACGACTACTGGCTTGGGACCATCCCAAACGGTTGTGGCACTGGTGCCTCGTTCTACTCTGGGGTTCAGTTCAAAATCGCCATTACGGATAAGCTCTGCTTCCTGAGCCTGAGCGGTGAGAGTGCATAATGCCAACATCAGCATCATACAGAGATGTTTGCAATTTATCATATCAAATCAAATATTATAGTCTATATTACATGTAGGCAGAGCATAGTGAGGTCGTCGTTTGGATCGGCACCATCGCGATGCTGACTCACCTCAGTCTTCATGGTATCTACCATCTTGCGAGGACTCAGCATGCTGTTGCGCTTAAATACGGTAAGCACCTGTTCGTCGCCAAACTGATCCAGCTGGCTATTCTCGGCCTCATTCAGTCCGTCGGTATATACAAAGAACAGGCGACCGCGGATGTCGTCGATAACCTCGCCAGTATATTTCAGTCCCTCCCACAGGCCAATGGGCGCATTCGATTCCATCTTCAGGAATCTGCTCTCATCGCCATTACCTAATATGGGGGGATTATGACCTGCGTTACAGAAGTCGAGCTTGCCTGTACGCAGGTTCACCATACCGATAAACATGGTAATAAACATGCCGTCGTCGTTATGTTCACACAACTCGGCATTCAGCTCGGTAGCTAACTTGGCTGGCGTATAGTTACGCTTAACCATAGCACGAAACAGGCGGATGACCTGTGCCATGAAGAGCGCTGCGGGCACGCCCTTACCTGATACGTCGCCTACACAGAAGCACAAGTTATCGCCAATAATCAGATAGTCGTACAAATCGCCTCCTACCTCCTTAGCGGCTGTCATCGAAGCATAGAGATCGAAATCGGAACGCTTTGGGAACTCGTTGGGCACCATCGACTCCTGGATATGACGGGCAATGCGCAGCTCGCTCTCGATACGCTCCTTGGCCGACGTGGTTTCCTCGAGCTGGTCGTAAGCCGCTTTCAGATCGTTGTGCGCCTTGTGCAGCCTAGCAGCAGCCTTCTGCTTGTAAAGGGCATAGACAATGAAGAAGCCGATGATGAGAATAATGGTGATGATAGCCGCTATCTGTCGTTCGCGCAGCAGCTTGGCTTCGTTTTCGGCCAGCTTGGTTTCATTCTGCTCGGTATTGTAGATAGTGGCCAGTTCGGCTGCATTATCAGCTCTTGCACGATCGATAGCTACACTCAGCGAGTCGCATATAAAGGTACTAATGGCATAAACCGAATCCTTGCGACCAGCCTTGAGGTTGGCTTCGTACTTCTTAAGATAATAGGTTTCGAGATTCTCGATCGAGAACTCCATGCGATATTTGTTCACCAACTCATCGAGTCGCTGAAAACAAACGGCAGCATCTTTCCATTGTTTGGCCTCAATCAGGTACTCACCAGCGTCGTAAATACCCTCAGGACTCTTACTGAACTTGGTGTTTCTGAAATCAAGATAGGCCAGATACGACTCCTGCGATTGTCCTAACGAGACAAGCGCTGTGGCACGATAGATACTACAACGGGCAAGCTGCTTGTCGATATAGTCTACGTCGGCAGGATATAGCCTCTCGTATTTCTGTACCAGCTCTTCATAGCAGTCGCACCAATGCATGGCCTGCTGATACTGATGGGTGGCATTGCACGAGTAAGCCATATTCACAATGCCGGCAATGGCACCTTTGTAAGTAGATTCGGTAGGTGAAGCGTTGATGCGCTCAAGATGTTTGCTATAAGCACGTTCGAACGACTTTCTGGTAGTTTCTTCCATGCCAGGCAAACGGGCCTGACCGCAACCGATAAACACCAGCAGGTTTACATAATCGGTGGTAGTGTCGCAACCTAACACCTCGAGCTTTTCAGCAGCATTGATAGCCTCCTTCAACGAGCCATCGAAATCGCCCTTCAGGTTCAACAGGTTAGCCAGATGACTGGCCGATTTGGCATAATAATCCACCTGCTCGCCATTATTATAATTATCGACTGCGCTCTCGGCTTTCTTCCAATAATACTCGGCTGTACGCTTCTTACCCATGCGGTCGCTGGCATAGCCACTCCAATAGTACGACTGAACTTCGGAGATAGCACCAGCCTTGCCAAGACTATCGGCTAAAGACAATAACAACGGATAGTCCTTATGCTTGTATGCATCAAGGACTAATCCGTCGGCTGTATTCTTTTCAAGTCCTGTTTCTTTCCGTTCGCCGCATGCAACCACCAGCAACACTGCCAGCGAGAAACAAGCCAGTAGTTTAATAGTTCTTTGGCTCATTCTTATGCCCAATAATCATTTCTTGTGGGCAAAGATACGGAAAAAGTTTGGAACTTGCAAGTTATTCCACCAAAATATTACATAAACATCGCTCTTTTATCCGCGAGCTTCAATCTCCTTGTTAATCTCGTCAAGACGCTCATCGGTAAGAGGATACTTATAGATGAGGCAGCCTACAACGATCAGCAAAACAGCTGGGATAATACAAGTGAACACCAGAATAGCATTCTGTGCTGTTGCAGAATATTCGGCAAGGTGCGTATAATAAGCGTTAACAGGTGCGCTGATAAACGATGCCAGGAACACTGTTACAAAGATGCTCAGTACCAGCTGCAGGCACTTGTTGGCCTTGAACTCGGCAAACATCTCGCGGTAGGTAACAGGCTTCTCAGGGGTGGTAGCGATTCGCTCCTTACAACCTGTGAAGCAATAAAGCAGAAGCATAAAGCCGATGATGGCAAACACGCAGGTAACGGTAAACCAGGCATTAGGATCGATAGGCAGAGCCGACTCCTCGCTGGCCAGGTCGAAGCCAATCATACCCATTACCAATGGCGTAATCCAACCGGCGATGGAGAAACCAGCCTTGAAGGCTACACCAGCCAGGGCGTTAACGGTAGCAGCAGGACGGTTGCCTGTGCGATACTCGGCCTCGGTGATGACCTCAGGCACAAGAGCCCACATCAGAGAACCTACCAACAGACCCACACCTGTCATCACCTTGGCTGTCTGTACCAGCGTATTAAGGGCTGCCACATCAAAGAACTTACCAATGGTAAACAGGATGGCGAAGCCTACAAAACCAATAGTGAGCAGCAGATAATACAGGCCCTTCTTGCCCAACCATCTCTTCAACATAGGCAGAGAGGGCAGGATAACGAAGGCAGGGATAGTACCAATGGCCATGAACAGAGCCTGATTCCAGTCGATCATCGTGTGAGCAACCATAGCCAAACCGATGGGGAAACCTGCCTGAACTACAATCTGACCGATATTGGCGCACACCATACGGGTAGATGTCAGTTTCAGCACCTCGTCGTTATCGCGCGTCATACTGGCCATAATAGAGCCATAAGGGATATTTACCACTGAATAGATCATACTCAGCACCGTATAGCTCACAGTGGCATAGATCAGCTTCATGCTGGTTGACCAGGTAGCGGCCTGAGGCAGCATGAGCAGGCAGGCGGCAACCGTCAGGGGAATACCACCATAAAGCAGGTAAGTGCGGTACTTACCCAATTTGGGGTTACGGTTATCAATATAACGACCTACTACAGGACTCCAGAAACAGTCGATGAGTCGAACGGAAAGAATCAGTCCACTCACAAAAGCTGGATTAATCTTCAGTACTGTAGTCAAGTAAAGCATGAGATAACATGCCACCGTCTGGAAAATCAGGTTTTGCGCCAGGTCGCCCGATCCATATCCGATGCGCTGGAGCCACGAAAGCTTGTAAAAGCCTTTGGTTTCGTTAGTTGTACTCATAATTCTTATTAGTTATTATTATTTAATCTTCAATTCGAATGAACTCATTGGCAGACCGTTCAATGAACGTACATTTGCCTGCTTAGGATCGTCCTTCCAAGCGTAGCGGATTTTCAGGCATGGTGCCTGAGATGCCGTAGGATAAAGAAGGGTAATCACGTTACCCCTGCCGACAGCAGGAACATTCTGATATTTGTCGCTACCATTGTTGCAAACCTCGAATGTATAAAGATCGCCTTCCTGTATGGGTTGGTCGAGTGTGAGCTGAATAGCCGCATCACTCACATGAGTAGATACCACCTCGGGCGACAACTTCACCTTATTATTATATAAGAGCTTATCAAAGCACAGGGCCACGCGCTCGGCAACCTCTTTTTTACGCAAGGGATGGATATCAACCGTCTCGCCCAAGTCGTTGATGACTGCCAGTTCTGCACGTGCATCGGCTTTGACTGCGGTGCGCTGAGCCTCGCGCAACTGCGCCCAACCGCTGTTGACGGGGTCTACCTGTGGCGTGATGGGACGTGGGAAGCCACTCTGCTGGCGACCATCGTAGTTGGCCAACTGGACAATGACAAAAGGCAGCTGCTCCTGCCAACGATCGCGCCAACTGTCCATCAGTTTCTTCAGATAGTCTGCATATGCAGGATTTCCTGTATTCGATTCACCCTGATACCAAACAACACCGTTGATGGCGTAAGGTGCCAAGGGATAGAGCACGGCATTATAGAGGGTGGTAGGCTGATTCTGCAGAGAGACATCGCCGCCTGGGCACTGAGGCATCTCGGCACCGACATGCATCAGCCACTGCTGGCTCAAAGGAATCACATCCTGGGGCATGGGGTTCTGCGAGAAACGATCGTCGCCGAAACAAAACATATAAGGCTTTTCGGGAATAAAGTGCGCAGCGCCGTATTTGTTGATAAAGCGGATAGCAATTACATTATCACCTTCCTGCAAGAGTCCTTCAGGGATATCATAGCGGCGAGGTGGATACTGATAGCCCGTCTGGCCAATCTGCTTACCGTTCAGGTATGTCACATCACGATCGAAGAGTGTACCTAACAGCAAACGCGCCGGTTTTCCTGCATGCGCCTTGTCAATCGTTATATGCTGACGCAACCACACACTACCCGTACCGCGCCAGATCCAGTCGTTCTGATTGACCACAGGCCACTGGCTGTCATCGCATTTCGCATCAGCATAGCCAGGGTCGGTCTGATTCAGAATGGCCTCCCATTGCTGGTTAGCAGCACCATTGGCCTGCATCTGAGCGCGTATGTAGGCATCATTCTGATACATCTGCAATTTTTTGATAAGCATGGGATAGCAGGTTTTCAGCGAGTCTTCGCTAATCCATGCCTCGATAGGGGTTCCACCCCAACTGTTGACGATGATGCCCTGAGCCACCTTGCTTTTCTCGAACATACGCTTACCCAAGAAGTAGCCAGCTGCCGAGAATAGCCAGGCATTCTGCTTATTGGCAGGTTTCCAGTTGATATTTGTGGGACGGATATCTTCCTTAACGCCATGCGTGCTCGTTTCGTTCTGCACACGGAACAAGCGGATCTGACTATTCTCGTAGTTATCAATCTCCTGAGTGTACTGCGGATAGACGCGTTCGATAGTTACATCGATATTCGACTGACCAGACAACAGCCACACATCGCCAATCATAATGTTATCAATGGTCTGTTCGTTAACAGACATCTGATAAGGGCCACCCGCTTTCATCTTAGGGAGATCAATACGCCAACGACCATCAGCATCGGCAGTTGTGGTATACACTTTCTTATTGAATCGTATGGTAACCGTTTCGCCGACATCGGCTTTTCCCCAAACAGGGATCGTTTTACCACGCTGCATCACCATACCCGACTGGAACAGTCGCGGCATAGAAACCTTAGCATCAGCAATTGAAAGGCAGAATAAAGTTGCGCAAAAAAACAGAATTTTCTTCATAATTGTTGCTTTGATGTTGCAAAAGTAACAAAATTCTTTGTTGAACTATCCAAAATCACCTTTTTTCTTACGCGATGACACATTTTGAAAAGCATCTGTAACAATTTAGAATGTCGGATGGCTATTTTTTCACTACCTTTGCAGCAGTTTTAACAACAACAGTTATGAATAAGTTATCATCACAACAGGTTTCATTGGGCGAAAAGGTGGGCTATTCCTTGGGAGATGCCGCCGCTAATCTGGTATTCCAGATGATGATGATATTCCAGTTGAAGTTCTATACCGACGTTTTCGGACTTGATGGAGCCGTGGCTGGATCGGTACTGATGATTGCCAGTATCTCGGCTGTTATTGTTGATCCCGCAGTAGGTCTACTGACCGACCATACCAACACCCGCTGGGGCAAATTCCGCCCCTGGATGCTATGGACCGTCATCCCTTTCTGTCTTTTTTATGTATTGGCATTCTACAATCCGGGCATACATAGCAAAGGCGCCGTAGCCATCTATGCTACTATCAGCTACGTGCTGCTCATGACCGTCTACAGTTTTAACAACATCCCCTATTCCTCATTAGGAGGCGTAATGACGAGCGACATACGCGAGCGCACCAGCATCACCACCATCCGATTTGTCGTTGTTACCATAGCACAGTTCGTGGTACAAGGACTCACATTACCACTCGTCGAACATTTTGCCGAGGGTAACACGTTGCAGCATGGTTGGAGCTGTACTATCATACTCTTTGCCTGTATCGCATTTCTATTCTTTATCATTACATTTGCGGTATCCAAAGAGCGTATCCAACCACCTCCACAGCAGCAAATCAGTATTAGAGAAGATATCAAGAACACTTTTTCGAGTGTATCCTGGAATGCCATGGCGCTGCTCACTTTCTCCCTATTCATCACATTAGCCATGTGGGGATCGGCCATGAATTTCTATTTCCAGTATAATGTCGATCAGAAGTCGCTTTATGATTTCCTGTCACATTTTGTCAGCATCGAACCTGACGAGGCCTATTCTTTTGGTTTCTCAGCCTTTAACATGATGGGCGCTGTGGTACAATTTATGGGTGTCATCTGTTTGTCGCGTTACTTAGCCAACAAGTTCGGAAAGAAAAAGACCTTCAAGGTTTGTCTGGCCATGACCGCCTTCTTTACAGCGCTCTTCTATATCCCTGAGCCAACAGATGTCAGCTTATTGTTCGTACTCAACTTCCTGCGCTCGTTAGTCTATGCCCCTACCATCCCACTACTATGGGCCATGATAGGCGATGTAGCCGACCATATAGAATACGAGAACCATCGCCGTGCCACAGGATTCTGTTTCTCAGGTATCGTACTCGCACTGAAATTAGGTCTGGGATTCGGAGGTGCTATTGCCGGCATCATCATTTCGATGTTTGGCTATAACTCTGGTGGCGAGTCAACGATCCAGAATGAGAGTGCCACCTTAGGCATCCGACTGGTATCAAGTGTTGTTCCTGCCATCCTCTTTGTTGTAGGCGTAGTAGCGCTCCATTTCTATCCGATTTCCAAGGAATATAACGAGAATATGCAGGCAGAGTTAGCTGCACGGCGACGCTTTGCCAACCAAAATAATCATGTTTAATAACTCATTTAATATAGTTTGTATATGAAACCACGCTATCTTTATCCGAAAGATTATTATGCAGATCCTTCTGCTAATGTATTCAATGGTAAGCTTTATGTATATCCCTCTCACGACTGGGAGGCTGGTGCTGCCTTCGACGATGATGGCGGTCACTTCCAGATGAAAGACTATCACGTTATCTCTATGGAAGACGTAGAGAATGGCGAGGTAACCGACTATGGAAATATTCTGGATGTTGCCGACGTAAAGTGGGCTGAAAAGCAGATGTGGGATAACGACTGTGTAGAGAAGGATGGTAAGTACTACCTGATTTTCTCGGCTAAGGACTACAATGGTGTATTCCACCTGGGTGTAGCAGTTGCTGATAAGCCCGAAGGGCCATTCATTCCACAGAATCAGCCTATCCGTGGTTCATTCTCTATCGACCCCAGCGTATTCAAAGACGAAGACGGACAGATCTACTGCTACTTCGGTGGTCTGTGGGGTGGACAGTTGCAGTGGTACCAGGCTCCAGAGAAACTGGTGAAAGAAGGTGTTGACCTTGGTCCTGCTGCTGATAAGAAGACCCAGCTCTTTGCGCCTGCCGACGTACCTGCCCTGTCGAGCTTCGTGGTAAAGATGAGCGATGATGTACTACAGTTCTCAGAGGCTCCACGCAGCGTTGTGGTAGTCGACAAGGACGGACAGCCCCTGAAGGCAGGTGATCCTCATCGTTTCTTCGAGGCTTCATGGATGCACAAGTACAACGGCAAGTATTACTTCAGCTATTCTACCGGCGACAGCCACATGCTGTGCTATGGTATCGGCGACAATCCTTACGGACCTTTCACCTATCAAGGTGTCATCCTCGACCCAGTTGTAGGATGGACAACCCACCACTCTATCGTAGAGTATAAGGGCGAATGGTTCCTGTTCTATCACGACTGCGTACCTTCAAATGATATCACCCACCTGCGCTCACTCAAGGTGCAGCGCCTGTTCTATAACGAGGATGGTACGATTCAGAAGGTCATCAATGAATAATAATTATCAACTTATAGACAACTATTTTATTACTCACCGCGACGAGTTGCTGACATACGTCAGAGCTCGTCTTGGTGGAAGTGCAGAAGCAGAAGACGTGGTACAAAATGTCTTTCTGCGTCTGCTCACTTCCACTAAATTATTAACCGAGCACACCTTACCTGCCTTAGCCTATACCATTGCCAGTCATCTCATCTTCGACTACTACCGCCGTCGTACCAGCTATCATGAGTACGAGCACTATATCCATCAGGTATGTAGCGAGAAGCTTTCTACAGACTCCGTTTACTCTATCTACGAAATCACCGAACAGATGGAACGCGGATTAGCCCGACTGCCTGAGAACTGTCGTGAAATCTATCGTCTTCATATCTACGATGGTATGAAGGTAAGTGAGATATCGGACTTTCTGGGCGATAACTACAAGAGCGTAGAGTATCGCTTGGGTACTGCCCGCAAAGCTATGCGACAGTACCTGCGCGCTATTTGAATATTAAAGTGGACAGTTTATCAGCGGCAAACAAATCGTTTGCCACCTGCTGGATGTCAGCAACCGTCACCTTATCGATACTATCAAACAGTTTATCAACGTTTTTCTCCCAACCATAATGCAGGAAACTCTTGCCAAGGTCGAGGGCAAACTGCTCACGATTGTCACAAGCAATGGCTATCTGACCTTTCAACTGCTGTTTGGCTTTCTGAAGGGCACTATCGCTCAGAGGCTTCTGCATCACCTTATCCAGCTCGCGACGCACCAAACGGAGACATTTTCTTACATCATGTGGGTCGCAACCAAAATAAATGCTCCACATGCCTGTATCGCTATAGCTCACCATCGTACTCTCAACAGTATAAACCAGACCATGACGCTCGCGCAAGGCAAGGTTCAGGCGGGCATTCATGCTGGGACCGCCAAGGATGTTATTCAGCAGATACAAAGGGATACGCAAAGGGTGATGGATATCGTAGCTACGTGTGCCTAACATCACATGAGCCTGGTGCGAACCTATATCTTTGGTAAGCGATTTGGCAGGAACCGCTGGGGTACCGCCAACCAATACGGATTGTTGTCCGGCTGGTGCCTGAACTAATTCCTGCGCTTTCTCTACCATTTTTACCAGACGTTTGAAATCCACATTGCCATAGGCAAAGAAGATAGCGTTATCAGGGCGATAGTTGCGCTTTACAAATCGTAAGGCATCGGCTGTTTTATAGGTACGCAACTGATCGGCATTGCCCAATATGTTATGCCCCAAGGGATGCCCCTCGAACAACATATTCTCGAATTCATCGTAGATCAGCTCTGCTGGCGAGTCGTTATAACTCTCAATTTCATCGCAGATTACCTCTACCTCCTTATCAATCTCGTGCTGAGGATAGGCACTGTGGAATACCATATCGGTAAGCAGCGAGATAGCTTTAGCAATATGCTCCTTCTGGATAGCAGCATAGAAGGTGGTATCTTCCTTGTTAGTGAAGGCATTCAGATCGCCGCCTAATTGCTCCAGGCCATTGATAATCTGGAGGGCGTTGCGATGCTCAGTACCCTTGAACGTCATATGTTCGCAGAAGTGAGCCATACCCTCTTCGCCTGGTAGCTCATCACGCGTGCCTGCTGCAATCTGATAACCGCAGTAAACCACCTCAGCCACAGAAGGCTTGTGGATGATCCGCAATCCATTGGATAGAGTATGGATATTGTATTTCGACATCTTATCCTTCGTAGTCTGTTGGGTCATCGATACCGGCATCAGCCAAGGCCTCCTTGCGTTCTACGCAGGTACCACACTTACCACAATGCTTGTCGCCACCACGGTAGCACGACCAGGTCTCGGCATAGTTGATACCCAGTTGCTTACCACGTGCAGCAATCTGTCCTTTAGTCATATTGCAATATGGCGAAAGCAAGCGTACACCATTATAAGTGCCGGCATGAGCGGCCTGATCGAAAGCATCGACAAACTCTGGACGGCAGTCAGGATAGATTGTATGATCGCCTCCATGATTGGCCATCATCACATACTGCAGATTATTGCTCTCGGCCATACCTGTTGCTACAGCCAACATGATACCATTGCGGAAAGGCACAACGGTCGATTTCATATTCTCGTCGGCATAATGACCTTCAGGGATGGCCTCATCGCCCTCCAACAACGAACTATGAAAATACTGCCCCATAAACTCAAGGGGAATCACGATATGCTTGATTCCCAAACGTTCGCAATGCAGACGTGCAAAGGGTATCTCCTTCGCATTATGATTACTGCCATAATCGAAAGATATTGCTAATGCAATACGGTCCTGATAGTCGTACAGCAAGGTGGTAGAATCGAGACCACCGCTCAGTATCAATATACAGTCTTTCATCTTTCTTATCTTTTTGGTTGCAAAAGTACGAAAAAAAAGGCACGAAACACACTAATTACACGAAAAAATGTTTATCTTTGCGGCATGAAACTAAAAACGAACATTTTAACCGTATGTTTGCTACTCTGTTCTATGGCAAGCTTGGGACAAGTGTGGCAGTATGTCGATCCAAGGATTGGCAGTGAGGGTGTGGGAAGGACTTTCCCTGGTCCGTCGATGCCTTTTGGCATGTGTAAACCAGGTCCCGACTGTACCGTTAAGCCTAATGCCGGCTGGGCCAAGATGCCTGAGGTTGTGACAGGTTTTTCGCAGACCCATGTCAGTGGTACTGGCGGTGGGCAGAAATATGGTAATATTCTGATACAACCAGGTGTAACTCCTCAGAGACGGGTAAATGAGATGTTCGCATTAGGTTATTATGCCACCACCTTCGAGAATGGCATCCGCACAGAGATTACAACAGCTGAACGCTGTGCATTCTATCGCATACACTATCCCGCGAACGGTTCACTACTCATCGATGCCACCCATTACCTGGGCAAGAACCCTGAACCAGACCGTCGTGAACAGCAGCAGTTCATCGGTGGCGAAGTAGAAGTGGTGAACAACCACGAGGTACGTGGTTACACACGCGTTCGAGGCGGCTGGAACAATGGTGATGCCTATACAGTCTACTTTTGTCTGGTAACAGATAAAGCATTTAAGCAGACGAGCGATAATACCATCGCCTTTGCCGATACCTTATTGAACATAAAGATTGGCATTTCGTACGTCAGCGAACAACAAGCCAAGCGCAATATCGTTGAAGACGACTTCGACAGTCAACTGGCAAAACTCCGCCAGAGCTGGGAGCGTCTGCTCAGTCGCATCCAGATAACAGGTTCAGGGACTGATAAGCGCATGTTCTATACTGCTCTTTACCACACCATGATCATGCCTGTGGATAAGACTGGCGAAAACCCCAAATGGACAGAGAAACCTTACTACGATGACTACTATGCCATCTGGGACACCTACCGTTCCAGTTCGCCACTCATCACACTGATTGACCCTAAACGCGAGGCGGATATCGTAAACTCGCTGCTAAACATCTATAAACGAGAGGGATACATGCCAGACGCCCGTAGTGGCGATTGCAACGGTCGTACCCAAGGCGGTTCGAATGCCGAGGTGGTGATAGCCGACGCCTTTGCTAAAGGTGTGGAAGGCATCGATTACAACTTCGCTCTCGAAGCTATGCTGAAGGATGCGGAGGCCGATCCAGGTGCCGACCACGAGAAACACGGACGAGGTGGACTGCACGAATACCTGAAATACGGTTATCTGCCCTATGGCATCGACCGTGCCGGCACGCGCACCATCGAATACGCCTATAACGATTATTGCATCGCATTAGTTGCCAAAGGTTTAGGACGTATGGATATCTACGACCGCTACATCCAGCAATCAAAGAACTGGAAGAACCTCTGGCGTGCCGACTACGAGTGGGACGATGTGAAAGGCTACATCATGCCCAAGGATGCTAATGGACGTTGGCTGGATTCAGTACCTTGGGGCAAGTCGAAGGTCTATCATCCACAGATCCCATATACCCCTATCACCAAGGTTGCTCCCTGGTATCTGCCTTGGTGGAGCACCTTCTTCTACGAAGCTCTCTCGGCAGAGTATTCACTCAGTATTCCGCACGATGTGCCAGGACTGATTGAGGCCTGTGGTGGCGAAGAAACCTTCCGTAAGCGACTGGATCTGTTCTTCGACCGCAAGCGCTATAACGTAGGCAATGAGCCTTCGTTCCTCACGCCTTGTCTGTATCACTGGATAGGTCGCCCTGACCTGACATCCGACCGTATTCGCCAGATTATCACACAGAACTATAGCGATAAGCCTGATGGATTACCAGGCAATGATGATAGCGGCGCCATGTCATCATGGTTGGCCTTTCACATGATGGGCCTCTACCCCAATGCCGGACAGAGCTACTACCTGTTGCATACACCTTTGATTCCAGAGTGGACGTTACAACTGTCGAACGGTCAGACGCTACAAGGTATCATTAAAGGCAAAGGCACACACTTTGAGAAGATTACCCTGAATGGCAAGTTGTTGGATGATGCAAGACTGGAGCACGCCGACCTGATGAAAGGCGGCGAACTGGTGTTCTACGTTTCAAAGAAGAGTTTCAAAGAAGGGCACCATCTGTTTCCTACGGAGAAACTACCAGTTTCTCGGCAGGAAACTACCAGTTTCTCGGCAGGAAACTACTCAAAGACAACCCCATCGCTCAAAGCCGCTATCAGCTTTACGCTCAACAAGCAGTTCCGCACCTGGCCGTTATCCTACACGTGGCAGGGAGATACCTTGTTTGTTACCTGCAAAGAGGCACGCTACAAGACCCCACGCCCCATCGTGGAGAATGGCAACAGCTTCTGCTGGAACATCCCTGCCGACGGAGTGGCATACGATGCGAAAGGTACGTTCGCCTTTATTTCAAAGAAAGCCCTGCGCGAGCTGAAACAGAATGGCTTCTGCCTCTATGACGGCATCACCTGGAGAAAATTGGATTCGACAAATCATACCATCCACGTCTGCGCTGACATCGACCGCACAGAAATGTGGATCTCTCTCGACGACGAGCTACCCGTGGTACTCGAAATGCGAAACAATCCTCTGGGAATCGATTGGCGTATAGAACGATGAGAAGAATACTATCTGTTATTAACCTTTTAATTGGATGCCTGATACTCTATGCTCAACCCATAGAGAATAAGAATGCTACGAGCATTGAGAAAGAGAGCGAAGCCAGATGGCAACAGATGGTCAGCCTGAAAAACAACTCGCAGATACAAAAACTTGCCGATGAAGCTAATGCCCAGATGGAATGGTTCCGAAAGAACAACCAATGGGAGAACTACTATCGTACCTGGCAACTCAAGGCCAACACCCTGAGCGCCCTCGGCAAGCTACAGCTGTCGCTACAAGAAACACAGCAGATGCTAAGCGACGCCAAGAAGCGCAACAACAAGCTGGGACGCGCGATGGCCTACAAACAGATAGGCGTCATCTATCTCAACATGAAACAAACAGAGCCTGCCGTCGAGGCGCTGAAACACTATGCCGAGCTGATGAAGGACGACGATGACATCAGTTCGCTCAGCAACATCTTCTATCGCATTGCCAAAGCCTACGACTACGACAAGCAGTTCGACAAGGAACTCCAAGTAGCCAATGACTGGTACAAGTTTCTTATCAAGAAGGTAGGAAAAAGAAGAACTGCCGAAGTGCGCGAGTGCTATAACTCGTGCTATCAGGCTCGCGCTGCCGCCTATATCGGACTGAAGAAGTTCGAAGATGCCAAACTATCCCTTGATACAGCCGGACACCACGCCCATATCATCAACAAGCCACTCAGTCTGCACCATTATTATAAGATGCAGGCCCGCTACTTCCAGGCCAAAGGCGATGCCAATCAGGCATTGCTCTATACAGATAGCGTCAAGATGATTACCGATGAGAAGGATGACCATACCGACGAAATCAGAGCCCAGTCGCTGATGCAATTAGGACAAGAGGCAGAGGCAGCAAGCATCTATCAGCGACTGTATCACGAGAAAGACTCTGTGTTCGGACGCGAGACCCGTCAGCACCTCGACGAGCTGAACACCCTCTTCCAAGTCGACGAGCTCAAAACAGAACAACAACATACCAAGTTCTTATACACCATTGTTGCCTCATCGTCCATCGTACTGGCACTACTGGTGCTACTCATCTTCGGCTGGCGCACGGCCATCAGACTGAAAAAGATCAACGACAAACTGCGTATCGCCAACGAGAAAGCAAAAGTATCATCGAAGATGAAAAGCGAGTTTATCCGTAACATCTCGCATGAGATTCGTACACCGCTGAACATCGTATCAGGCTTCACGCAGGTTCTCACCTCGACAGATATGGATCTGCCAAAGAGCGAGAAACGGGATATTCAGGAGCGAGTGACAGAAAGTACAGACCGCATCATTAAACTGGTTGACCGCATGCTGATGCTGAGCGACGTGAACAGCGAAACTGAGATTGAACGTGAAGACCATACCGACGTCAAGACCATCATCAAGATGGCTATCAGCCATTCAGGCATCGATCACCATACCCGGCCTGGCAATAAGACTTCGGCTGTAACGCTCCAGATACTTAACGACGATAGCACTAACGCCGTTACCATGCTTACCAACAAGCAACACTCATCGCGCATTCTTGGGCAACTATTGGAGAATGCTTGTAAGTTCACCCACGAAGGCAGCATCACCCTCAAAACAGAGTTTACCAATCATGTCATACGATTTATCGTTGAGGACACTGGCATTGGCATTCCTGCTGAAGAGGCAGAGCACATCTTCGAAGAGTTCGTGCAACTCGACGAGTTTGCAGATGGTACAGGTGCCGGCTTGACCATTTCACGTTCTGTCGCCTTGCGAATGGGCGGCAAACTATGGCTGGACACATCATACAAACAAGGCGCTCGCTTTATTTTCGAATTATCGCGAGGATAGCCCACAAACATCATAGAGAATATGAAAAAAAGAATATATACCATTTTACTGATGGGGCTGGCTTGCCTGACAGCCAGTCCTGTGTTCGCACAATACGAGAAATTAGGCGGCGTGTATTATGCCTATCCCATTGAATCAGGCGATGCAACACCGCAACTTCAAGCAGCACCTGAGGGCTACAAACCCTTCTACATCTCACACTATGGCAGGCATGGCTCACGCTGGCTCACCAACGACGCGAGATACACCTGGGTAAACAACCAGTTTACTGATGCCAACAACCTAACCATACTTGGCAAGGAAGTTCGCAAGCGTCTGATCAGAATCTGGAAGAACGCCAAAGGTAACGGCGGACAGCTCACCGCCTTAGGTGCCCGCCAACATCGCGGCATAGCCCGTCGTATGTACCAGAACTTCCCGCAGCTGTTTACGAAAGATGCCCATCTGACGGCTCATAGCAGTACCGTAAACAGATGTAAGGTGAGTATGGAGAACTTTGTGGATGAACTCAAACAATTTTCCAAAGTCCAACATCTAACACCCATCACTCGCGAAGAAGATATGGCCTGGATAGCCTACACCTCACCAGAAGAAAAGGCCTTGGAGAGTCGTACCAACATCCCACTCCAAATATCACCTGACAGATTCATCAAAGCGCTGTTTGTGGATCCTTCGAAAGTAAAAGAGCCAGCCAAACTGCTGATGGAACTCCATACCATCGCCTCGGATATGCAGGATGTAGAATTGAATGTATCACTCTACGACATCTTCACACCAGAGGAATTTAAGGCAGTCTATGAAAAAAACAACATCGGTATGACCATCGTCCACGGCGATGTGATTGAAAACGAAGGTATCCCTGCCCGATGTGCTCTTTCACTTTGGAGACGTATCGAAGCCGATGCGGATGCAGCTATCGTTCGAGGAGGTGTGGGAGCCGATCTGCGATTCGGACACGATTCCAACCTCTATCGTCTGTTCACCCTCATGGGCATACGTGACTTATGGCAGGTAGAAAGCGGCATCAGATTCGATAAGATGGATGAGATTCTGCCGATGGCAGCGAATCTGCAGATGATATTCTACAAGAATGCACAAGGCGACGTGCTTGTGCAATTACTCCACAATGAGAAGTCATTGGGCTTCAAGAGCTGGAAGGCACTCAAGCAGCAGGTAGCTGACCGCATCCATCACTTCGAGCATCTTCGTCAGCTCTGTGCGCTAAACACCATGGTGGGTACAGCCCCTGCCAACACCAAGACAGCAGGACTGTTTGGCAAAGGGTCAGAGGAGCATGGACAAACGCTACCAGCCGTCCTCGTGCCCAACGGACAGAACTTCTGGACACCACAGACTCGTGACACAGAGCAGAAATGCATCGCACCTTATTATTATACCGACTCGCTGTTCCAGGGAATCCGGAATAGCCATTGGATAGTTGGCGGATGCACACAGGACTATGGTTCGTTCACATTAGCTGCGCTTAGCGGACAACTACGTCTGAAGCCAGAAGAGCGCGCCACTCCTTTCTCGCATGCACAAGAGATTTCACATCCTCACTACTATGCCGTCAGGCTGCCCAAGGAACATCTGAAGATAGAGATGACAGGAACGAGTCATACCGCCATCTTCCGCATCACCCCCGAGCAGGACGGACCTATACACATCGTACTGAACCACAACAGCGACGAGCAGCAAGGCCACTTAGAGATTGACAGTAAGGCCAAGACCATCTATGGCTACAACCCTGTGCATCGCATCTATCAGGGCTGGGGCGAGAAGGCAGGCTTTGATGGGCACTATCTGTTACAGGCCTACGATGATATCAAGGATTATGGCATCGATAGTCTCTGCGCCTGGTTCACCTTCGAAGGCAAGGCTCATCAGCCCATCATCCTAAAAGCAGCCTCATCATTCACCTCGAAAGAAGGTGTCGTTAACAACTTCGCTTTCGAGACAGAAGGGCACGACTTTGGAAGTATGATGACCCAAACTGCCCAACAATGGATTAACCGCTTGCATACTATCGACGTAGAGGATGGCGACACCGCTCGCATCGACCAGTTCTATGGCGCTCTCTATCGCTGTTCGTTTCTGCCCAGAGAGATGAGTGATGTTGATGGCAGCTACCCTCAGTTTGCCAATGGCACCATTGAATTTCCTGCTGAACCACGCACCTACTACGGAGACTTCTCAATGTGGGATACCTATCGAGCCCTGCATCCACTCTATACACTCATTGCCCCTGACAAGGCTGCGGATATGATGCAATCGTTAGTAACTATGTACGAACAGGGCGGTTGGCTACCTATTTTCCCCTGCTGGAACTCTTATACCGCCGCAATGATTGGCGACCACTGTAGCGCTGTACTGGCTGATGCTTATATTAAAGGTATCAGAAACTTCGACATAGAAAAGGCTTACGAGGCGATGCGTAAGAACGCTTTCGAGACGCCAGCCAATTATAACGACTACAAGAACGGTATGGGTCGCAGAGCACTCACCTCGTACCTCAAGTACGGCTATATTCCCTTAGAGGATGGCGTGAAGGAGGCTTTCCATCAGGATGAGCAGACATCGCGAACCCTCGAATATGCCTTCGACGATTTTGCTGTGGCCCAGTTGGCCAAGGCCATGGGTAAGGACAAGGATTACCAGGAACTGATGCGCCGATCGGAAAACTGGCGCAATGTGATTAATCCCAAGACAGGCTATTGCGATGGTCGCCATGCGCCAAAACAGGTTTCGCGCAAGAAGACCGATGGCGGTAAGTTCGAGAACAACACCGACTTTATCCATCGCAAATCATATATTACTGAGGGTGCTACCTGCCATTATACATGGTATGTGCCACAGAATGTAGAAGGCCTCATCGATATGCTTGGTGGCAAAGAGAAGTTCGAAACCAAGCTCGACTCGATGTTTACCGAGGGCCGCTATTGGCACGGCAACGAGCCTTGTCATCAGATACCTTGGCTTTACGATTATATCGGCAAACGCGAAAAGACCATCGAGCGTGTAGCCCATATCCTCGACACAGAATACAACGACACTCCAGGTGGATTATCTGGTAATGACGATGCCGGACAGATGTCGGCTTGGTATGTGTTTGGTTCTATCGGATTCTATCCTGTTTGTCCGGCTACCGATCGCTATATGTTAGCCGCCCCCAGATTCCAGAAAGTAACACTGAACATGGAAAAAGGCAGGAAGTTTACGATAACGCCAAACTCCCTGCCCCTTCATCGGAACTATATCACTCAGGACGAGATTAAATATTAGGCTCGTCCCAGATCTTTGTCTGTGTGCAAGCAGTACCTACAGTCTGATTGCCAACCTTCAGGATAAAGTCGCCCTCCTCAAGGGTCCACTTTCCATCGGCGCCTACAAAGGCTAAGTTCTTGGCAGGCAACTGGAAGGTAACAGTCTTTACCTCGCCTGGCTGCAACTCAATCTTAGTGAAGTCGCGCAGACGCTTGTTGTCTGGTACGATTGATGCTACCAGGTCGCTGCTGTAAAGCAGTACAGCCTCCTTACCGGCCTTGGCACCTGTGTTCTTTACATCTACGCTTACTGTCAGCACATCGGCTGCAGTAAACTTGCTCTTATCCACCTTCAGGTTGCTGTACTCATAGGTGGTGTAGCTGATGCCATAGCCGAATGGCCACTGGAGCGAAACCTTTGCATCGTAGTTGTAAGCACCTGCCATGGTACCCACCTCCTCAGACACCTTATAATCATAGGTGTTCAGCGAGTTGATCTCACGAGGATAGGTGTAAGGCATCTTGGCCGAGAAGTTGGCATCGCCAGCCAACAGGTTGGCCAGTGCATCGCCACCATAGTTACCAGGAATCAGGATATCAACCACAGCCTTAGCCAATGGCTCGATATCAGCAATCAGACGAGGACGACCCTCGTTCAGCACCATGACGATGGGCTTGCCAGTCTTGGCGAGTGCCTTTACCAGATTGCGTTGGTTTGCCGACAACCACAGGTCGTTCAGGTTACCAGGTGTCTCAGTATATGAGTTCTCGCCAATACAAGCGATAATCACATCGGCCTTGGCGGCAGCGGATACAGCCTTATCAATCTCAGGCTCATTCTCATCGTAGTAAGCACCATTCTCATTATAGGTTACACCCTGCTCAAGGATGATGTTCTCCTTACCATACTTATTACACAGAGCCTCGTAGATGGTGTTGTATTTCTCTGAGAGTTCCTCTGCCTTTGAGCCCTGCCAGGTGTAGCTCCAACCACCATGCAGACAACGCATCTGGTTGGCGTTAGGACCAGTGAGCAGAATCTTCTTTCCCTTAGCCAAAGGCAGGATATTACCCTCGTTCTTCAGCAGAACCTCGCTCTCCTCAGCAGCCTTCAACGAGGCGGCAGCAAACTCGGCGCTACCAAACTTCTCAAAGCCCTTGCCACCAGTGTTTGGCTTATCAAAGAGACCCAGGCGATACTTGGCACGCAGGATACGACGAACGGCATCGTCGATACGACTCATCTTCACCTTACCCTCCTGTACCAGCTCCTTCAGCAGAATGCAGAACTCAACGCTATAGGGGTCCATCGACATATCGATACCTGCATTGATAGCGATACGGATGGCATCTTTCTTATCCTTAGCTACATGTTCGCGAGAGAACAAGTTGTTGATATCAGCCCAGTCGGTAACCAGGAATCCATCCCACTGCAGGTCTTCTTTCAGCCACTTGGTCAGATACTCGTAGCTGGCATGAACAGGCACGCCGTTGACTGAGGCCGAGTTAACCATCATGGTGAGTGTACCAGCCAAAGCAGCTGCCTTGAAAGGCTCGAAGTATTTCTCACGAATCATCTGTGGCGAGAGGTAAGCTGGGGTACGGTCCTTACCTGTCCAGGGAGCACCATAGGCAAAGTAGTGCTTGGTGCTGGTACCTACGTGATACTGGTCGATGTGGTTATTATCATCGCCCTGATAACCCCTAATCTCAGCTGTTACCATCTTTGAGTTTACGATGGCATCCTCGCCAAAGCTCTCATATACACGAGGCCAACGTGGGTCGCGACTCAGGTCAACTACAGGGTTATACACCCAAGGACAGTTGGCTGCACGACTCTCGTAAGCTGTAATCTCAGCGCCTCTGCGAGCCAGTTCGGTATTGAACGATGCACCCAGATTAATGGGCTGTGGGAAGAGTGTTCCGCCCTGAGTATAGGTTACGCCGTGGTTGTGATCCAGTCCGTAGATATCAGGAATGCCCAGATACTTCATCGACTTTTTCTGAATCAGCTGGATCCACTGCTGCCACTGGGCTACTGTTGGAGCCTTTGTGCCTGGTGCATTCAGGATAGATCCCACCTTCCACTTAGAAATCAGTGTATCGAGCATCTGCTCGTTCAGTTTCCACACACGCTTAGTATCGCCCTGATAGATATCTACTGGGAATCCACCCAACTGATCGATAATCTGCTGATCGGTCTTCTTCAGCATCTCCTTTACTTCGGCATCCGAGCGACCGTACTGCTGCAGAACGCTGCGAACCTTTTCACGATCCACCTTGGCATTCTCTACAGTCATCTTGCCAATAATGTCGAGGTTCAGTTCCAGCATCTGACCAATCTTCTCGTCGAGTGTCATCTTAGCCAATGTTTTCTCAATCTTCGCCTCCAGCGCCGCATCACGGGGGATGGCTGGTTTCTGTGCTTGCATTATGGTTGCAGCACAAATCATTGCAATCGATAAAATTGTTTTCTTCATAAATGTGTTGAGTAAATGAATTCTGCCTGCAAAGATAGTAAAAACAATTTAATATCCACCCCTTTTTGCCATTTTTAAGACACCTTTATAGCGTTTCGCTCATTTTATTAATCCATATCAGTTGCTGTGGCGATAACGCAGGTTCAGCGTGCTGCTGAGGTCGCTGCCTATACCCTGCGACTGCATTTGTTTCTTGGCTTCGCGAACTTATTTGTAATTCAATAACCTTCTTTTGAAAAGCGTTTCAATTTGAGTATAGTCGTACAGTCGTTTGCGTATAGGCACACAATCGTTTGCGTATAGGCGGACAATCATTTGCGTATAGGCAAACAATAGAAAGATACCGTCTTTCTCCCTGTTACCCATAGGGTTCTCCCCTGCGAGACCTAATGTTTTCCCCTGCGAGACCTAACACCCACAGAAAGACGGTCACGGTCACAGCTGTGAGAGGTATGCTTGTCCTTGCACCAGCTCAGAATCGTCTCTGCATCGTTGATGTTAAATGGTCGGAGTGTCATCATATCACTCATATTCTTATTTGTATTATAAAAGTTTCTTTACTCCGGGAATCAGCCTTACCAACCAAGTGAGCACGAACGAACAGATGGTGGTAACGACTCCGATAAATAAGAATTTGCCAAAGGCCCCCATCCAGATACCATCTACCATATTCTGTAGAACGATCATCAGTATCAAATGGAATACGTAGGCACCATACGACTGGGCGGCGCACCACTGCCAGAACTTGCTATCGCAATTACCATACTGGCGGAACAGCCATAGCAGCCCAAAACAGATAAATACGCACAAAAGCGATTCGTAGATGCCAAACCACTCAGTAACGAAAGCGTTCCAAGCCCCACCATCACGCAGATAGATACCTAAAGCCAAAAGGCATCCTATTGCAAGCGAAATGCTTCCCGTGGTGTTACCCATCTTTTCGAGCCAGGCAAACCGACGTGCCAGTATGCCGATAACGAACATCATGACATATTGCAGATAGTGGGCGGACTCCATTGGCAAAGGGATAATGCCAAAGGGCCATATCCAATGATCCTGCGGGCTGACCTGACGGATGAAGTAACTGCCGATACCCATCACGCCGCCAAATATCAGCAGGCCGATGATGGTGGGGCTCGATGTGCACTCACCATCGATAGGTTTACATATCAATCGTATCAAGGCATAAATCAGACAGAACACCAGCAGACTCTCGATATACCACATATGTCCAATCTCCGGTTTGCCTGTTAAAACAGATATAAGTCCGCCCATCAGCAATAGTGGAATTCCCAAGCGGATAAGTTTCTTCTGTACAAACACCTTTGCCCCCTGCTTATCGAAACTCATAGGCACAAAGTAACCTGAAATCAGGAAGAACAGTCCCATAAAGAAAGCTGCATTGACCGAGAAGAAGTGCCATATCCAAGGCATAAACTCGGCAGGATTGCTGGGATGGTAAGCCCAGTCGCCACCATTACCATAAGCCTGACCGGCATGGTGCATAATCACCAAGACGGTCAGGCAGACCTTCAGATTGTCAAGATAGCAAAGTCGTTTCATCGGTTGCAAAATTACGAAGAATTTCGATTATTGCCAAATAATTATGCTATTTGACTACATTCTTGCCTTCTGCTTCTCTCCGGCACCAGAGCCACGATACTTAGAACGGGCCTCGTTGAACTTCCAGGTAAGGTCGAGCGTGAAGGTGCGACGGGCAGGATTGTGCGTTGTCAGCTCGCGGATGCCGTAGACGATAGCATCCGTCTTGTTAGTATGGAAGGGATCGCTGCAACGGAGGTCGAAGGTCAGCGCGCCCAAGCGCTTCAGGTTGAAGTCGCGCTGCAGTCCGATGTTGGTGAAGAGACGGGTCTTGGTCATGCGGAAATTGGTGTAGTCACCTTTAGAATACCACTGGGCAGAGATATTGAGGCGGAAACCTTGAGGTAATTCGATGTCATTCTGCCAGCCGATAATGAACCAGGGGCGGTTTAAAGTGATGGTAGAGCCATTAGCAGTAGGCGACTTGAAGTCCTGCATCTGGGTGATGACACTCCATGCCGGATGCCAGCAGCCAATGGTGGGGCGTGCAGACAACTGGATGCTGAACTGGTTGTAATCCTCCCAGCTGTTGATGGGACGCACCAGGCTGACAAGGGGATCTTCTGAACCAGGGAAAGGCTCTGTCGACATAGTGAGGGCATCCTTCACTCGGCCATAGTTCAGCGTCAGGTTTGCCCATTTGTAGGCAGCATTGAGCACCAGACTTTGGGTATAAGTCGGCAATAGATATGGATTACCACTCTGGTAAGTATAACGGTTGACATAAACCGTCGAACTGGTCAGATTTGAGTAGGCCGGGCGCTGGATGTCTCGACGGTAGGAGAGGGAGAGTTGTGCCTTGCCTATAGGGGCAGAGATGACTGCCGTAGGGAACCAGTCGCCATAGTTGCGACAGACCTCATCCTCCTTTTTACCAAAATTGAAGTAGTCGTTTGTCAGGTGTTCATAGCGCAGTCCTACCTGTGCATAGACTTTGCCAAAAGAGCGACCATACTCCAAGAAGACGGCCGATGATTTCTCATTGATCTCTGTGTCGGTGGTCTTCACAGGCACATAGTTGTTGGATGTAAACGTGTAGTCATCTGTGCGATGGTTATAGCTATATTCGCCACCCAGAGAGAGATTACCTTTCCATACAGGATAGGAGAGGATGAGTTTCGTGGCCCAGAAGTTGTTGCCGCTGTTGGTGCTGCTCTCAAAGCTACGCTCCGTAGAACCGCCTATGGCATCCTTTGTTGTCTCTGTGGTACTGCCTGGCGTCTTGGTGTCGTCGAAGAGACCATCCACGTTGAGGTCAATACCCAGTTGTCCTATCTTGCCGTTATAGTAGGCATTGAATATGTGCTTGCTGATAGTCTCGTCCTGCCAGACACGGCTTTCTGAGTGCTCCATGAACAGGCCATTCTCGTAATTGTCTGTTAAGATTATACCATTGTAGTCACTACTCGGATGACGGTCGAATTTGTAAAATGCACCAAAACTGTGGTTTTCATTCACCATGTAGTTCACCTGCAATTGAGGTGACCAGCTCTTCCAGATGCCCTGCGACTCCTGCGAGGTGTTGCTCTTGATGTAATCCGGGCCGACAAAATAAGTCAGTTCATGCTCCTGCATCGACTTATAGTGATTGTAGCGCCCAGCCCACAGCGAGGCAGTAATGTCGAGACCGCCCGTGCGGAAGTTCACGTCGAGGTTGTTGTTCAGCGTGTGACCGTATTGATAGATGAAACCAGCGTTATCCTGAAAACTGAAACCCTCGCCCTGTGCCTTCTTCAGCGTGATGCGGACGACGGCCTTTACCGAGGCGGCATATCGGGCACCTGGGTTCTGAATCACGTCGACGTGCTGAATCTGGTCGGAGCGCAGACGCGAGAGCTCCTTCATGTCCTGCACCCTGCGGCCATTAATATACACCTCGGCATCGCCACGCCCCAGCACCTTGACGCCACCATCGCGTTCAGCATCGAGCGACGGAATCTTTCCTAAGGCATCGCTCACGGTTCCGGCTTTCTCCAGAATGGTTCCTGCCACAGTGGTACGCATGGCATCACCTTTGGCATGCGTCTTGGGCAACTGGCCTTTTACTACGACTTCCTTCAGCAGTTGGGTGTCCTCTTTCATCTGGATGGTCAGGTCGTTGACAGCATTGATATATAAGGTCTGGTAGCCCACGCTGGTCACCTTGAACAGACCATCGCTTATATCTGTCACAATCTTAAACACGCCCTGCTCGTCAGTCATCGCACCCTGCACAAAGGCCGAGTCAGGCAGCGACAGTAGCACCACGTTCACATAGGGCATCGGCTCGCCCTTCTCATCCAATATTCGTCCGCCAAAGTCTTGTGTCTCAGCGAAACTCATCATTGTCATCATCATAGCAGTCATCAGAACTGCCAGTCTTACGTTAATTCTTTTCATCTTTTCTTATTTTATTTTTTTCGATTGCAAAGATATGACATGTTATCTAATCCTCCTAATTTCTGGGATATTCTGCACAATTATGTGATGAATAGCACATTTCCTACATTCTCTGACGCTCTGCCTGTCCAGCACCAGTGCCCTTATACTTGCTCTTCGAGGCGTTGAAGGTGTAGCGGATGGATATGTCCAAACGGTGACTGCGGCTTCGTGTTGTCTGCACACCGTAGAAGAAGCCACAGTCCTGTGCTACATCCTGCACGCTACGCTGGAATACATCGCTGATGCTGGCACGCAAGCATAAAGCATCGTTTTTCAGCCAGCACTTCTGTACCACAAAACTGACATTATACGAGGGCGAGAGCATACGGAAGTTCAGTACGTCACCTTTGGTCTGGATGTTCGCATTAGCCTCCAACTGCCAACTATGCTTAAAGCGGAAGGTGTTGTTCAGGTCGAAGAAGAAAATGGGCTTAGTGAAGGTCACATCCGTCTTACCTGTATCACTACGAGGATCATCGAACGTCATCGTGTTCCAGAACTTCTGTCCGCCAATCGTCCAGCTTGGGCTATATACACCCCATGTGGGATTGGCCGAGAGGAAGATGGCCAGATTACGAACAGGGTCAGGCAGATTGGCCTGCTTCAGCAGCATGATACCCTCGTTGTTATAGACCATTGGCACCTGTGTGATGGTGTTATCACGACGTTCGTAGGCGGCAAACAGGTTGATCCATTTCCAACGGGCATTGATGCTCACTTCCTGCATCGTAGCATTCTTCAGTTTCGAGTCGCCCTGCTGCAGGGTAAACGAGTTCAGATAATAAATATGGTCGCTCAGTGCACTATAGTTCGGGCGAACGGTTTTCATGGTGTAGCTCAGCGAAGTCTGGATAGGTCCAAACTGCTTTGCCCAGGTAATATTAGGGAAGAACTCATCCTGATAGCGCGTCATATTATTATTGGCATCCAGGTTGTCCACATAGTCGAAACCCACATGCTCGTAACGCAGTCCGGCACTTACGGTACCATATTTCTCCAAGTTAGCATTGTAAGCCACAAAAGCAGCCACATTGTTTTCTTTTACATCCGTATCTGTAGAGGGAAGAGGGTAGTTTGTGATAGCCGAACTGCTCTGTCGCTTCACGAAACTCATCTCTGTTCCCGCCTGCAACTGTCCCTTCCACACAGGATAGCTCAGCACCAGTTTAGCAGCCCAAAGGCGTGACCATGTTTGCGAGTTCTGCTGCATGGTTTGAGTTTCAGGCAAATACACATCTATCTGGTTGTCGGTGGTTTCCTTAGCTGTTGTGAAATCTACATTCAGGTCGATGTTCAGTTTGCCCACCTGACCATTATAATAGGCATTACTCTGCCAGTTATATGGATAATGGGTATGATCGTCTTGGTGTGAAAGGTCACGCCCTGTGAGATTATTCTCTGTATCCACCCACATGTTGTTGTGCGTTTTAAACTGATCGTGGCGCTCAATTCTGGCACCTAGCGAGTGCTTGTCGTTAATCTGCCAATTAAAGCCCAGGTTGTAGTTCATGCCCTGTCCGTGCCAGTCGTTTCGTATGTGACTGTCCTGAAGAATATTCCTGATACCTTCATCCGCCCTAAGAAAGGTAGATTGCGTAATACGCAGGTCGTTAGGACTATCCCACGACCAATAGTTCACCATACAAAACAGGTCCAGATTGTTGTGGCGATAACGCAGGTTCAGCGTGCTACTGGGATCGCTGAAGCCAAAGGCTAAGTCCTGGTTGTTGGCTGCCATCAGGTCGAAACCGAAACCTGCCCCCTCACGACGAACCGTTTTGATACGTACCACTGCCGAAATGGTGGCATCGTATTGAGCACCAGGATTGGTAATCACTTCCACACTCGCAATCTCCTCTGAACGGAGTCGTTTCAGTTCGTCCTTATCTTGCATCTTTCTACCATTAATATAAAAGATAGGTGTACCCTTGCCCAGCACCTCCAGGTCTTCACCCTTCAGCGTCATTCCTGGTACTTTGGCCAGCATTTCCTTTGCTGTACCCGATTTGCCCAAGACGGTACCTTGAATGGTGGTTATCATCGAGTTGCCCGTCAGTTTAGTTTTTGGCATCTGTCCCTTCACCACTATCTCATTCAGTATTGTCTGATCTTGCTCCATCTGGATGGTTCCTATTTCTGAGCTCCTTACGTCAACATACTTGGTGCGATATCCAATGTACGAGAATCGCAGGATGCAGCAGGCGTCAGTGGTGTTAATCTGGAAAAATCCATCCACATCGCTCGTTGCACCTTGTATATAAGTAGAGTCGGCCGTAAGCAGGGCCACACTAACAAATGGCAGAGGTTCACCCTGCATGTCAATTACTCGTCCACCTACATCCTCAGTCTTAGCATCGGCTGTTAAACACATCATCATTGCAGCTGTCATAGCTACCATTTTCAAACTGATCTTTTTCATTTTTCTAATTATTTAATGTTTTGCCAGTTTGACGTCACACCAGCATAAAAAAGTTGCAATCTACCCCATTTCTGGGATGAATTGCAACATTTTGTGACGAATGGACAATCTGCGATATGTACTATTTCACTATTCCGTAAAGGACCCTATCTCTATCAGATTACCATCAGGATCAGCGACATAACAGGTACGCTGTCCCCAAGGCTCTGTGGTGGGAGGGAGAACGGAGGCGGCACCATTCGTGAGTGCATGCTGGTATTCTTTATCGACATCAGCGAAGGTGGGCACGTCGAATGCCAATTCTACTGTACCATTGAACCCCTCGGGATATTGGAATTTCTGAGCGACCATCTGCTCGAAAGCATCACGCGGGAAGAGGATAATGCGCATGTCGTCCAACATCATCTCCACGTTTGGCTGAATGCCATCCCAGTCGGTGGTAAAACCAAAGGCTTTCGTGTAGAAATCGACAGTCGCTTTGTTGTCGTGGGTGAAAAGCCCCACGGTGTTGAATTTGAATCTTTCTTTCATATCATTCATTGTTTAAGTTCAAAGAAATAGAAGTCTGTCCAGCCAGTGTTCTCGGCGTAGAGGTGCTGCTTGCCGCGATACTCGAAACCAAGACGTTCGTAGAGTTTGTGGGCGGGTGTGTTCGAAGCAAGGGCATCAAGACGAATGGCCTGCATGCCTTTACTTAGTGCAATTAGGATAGCCTCTCGAATCATCTCTGAACCGATACCTTTGCCTTGATAGCCAGGACTGACGGCAAGGATATGAATCACAGCCACCTTTTCGTCTGGCACCTGCTGCGACCAGTCGATGGCGTGATAATCCTCACCCTGAAACATCGTCACTGCCATCGCGCCGACGATGACACCTTGCTCACGGTAAATGTACATGCTACCCTCGTTGATATAGACCTTGATGCTTTCAATCGTGGGGTGTTTCCTTTTGCTCCATCTGGCATATGTGGCCATCTCTGGCGTACGCTCCGTCACATCATCATAGAAGGCGATGATGGCATCAAAGTCGTTTTGTGTTGCTAATTCTAACCTCATTCCCTTTTCATCGTCATCTGTTGATCTTTTGCCATCTTCTCCGCGAAGGCATCCTCTCCGTTTTCGCGGATATAACGGATGCAGGCGGCTCTGTCGCTATTGAACAGGAAAGCAAAGATCTTGCCGATAAAGTTGTTGTGAATCATACATTCTTTCACATCCTTGTCGCACTCGGCGCAAGTATGCAAGTCCTTCTCCTGACAGCACTTGCGAATCTTGCACCATGATGCTTTCTCGTTCTCCTTGCATCCTGGACATTTGCCATTGAGGAACTTTTTGCATGCTCCGCAATATAATCCACATGCGGCAATCTGCTGAGGGTTAATTGTGATTTCTTTCATTCTGTAACTCATTTTGTCCTGACCGCCCCAAACTATATGGGACGATCAGGGCGAATTATTACTCTATTGGTATCTGAATCACCGACAGCCATTTCTCAGGGTCTTCTTGGTTCCAGGCTCCATCGATGTAGCATGTACGATGTTGCCCGACCGCCTTATAGCCCTGCTCCTCAATATAACGGAAGGCCTCGGTGAACGACTCGTAGAAGCGTTCGTAAGGACCAACGTGCTTCATGCAGAGGGCCTTGGGTACGGCTGGCAAGCGCTTGAACTTGATAATGGCGCTGTCTTCGCCCATCTCCTCCACCTGTTCGCAATACTCGATATCGATGTTGGTGGGGGTGTACTCCTTGTTGTGCTCAATGGTGAAGCAGTAACCTGGTGGCGGACACTTGCATCCTAAACGTTGCATTTCAGGACCAATCTTCTCGACACACATAGGGCCGATAGCGGCGTAGTTAGGAATTACTTCACGATGACTTGCCACGATGATTTCGGGCAGAGATTGAATACTAATCTTTTCCATTGTCTTCATTTCTTTGCGAGCGTTCCTCCAGTCGAGCAGTTGGTTACGACGGGCGATCAGTAGTTTCAGCTCAGCCTCTGTTTCCTTTATTTTCTCAGTAAGCTGGCGGATGGTTGGAGTGTGAGAATATGAATCGCACAGGTCCTTAATCTCATCCAGCGAGAAACCGAGACGTTGTAGGTCGCGTATGGTCTTCAGCCGTTGCATCTGGTCGATGCTGTAATAGCGATAGCCAGTCCACTCGTCCACCTCGTCAGGTACCAGTAGTCCCTTCTGCTCATAATGACGCAGGGTTTTAACTGTTACCTGCATCAACTGTGAGAACTCTCCGATTTTTAATTTCTTTTTAAAATTCATAATCGCGCGATGTATTTGCTAAGCGACTGCAAAAATAAGGCATGACCTTAGGGACGAGTCAAGAGAAATGAATACTTTAACACGGATTTAACACATCTTTGCTCTTTCTTTTACTCCCGGCCAGTAGCACCATGCGATAATGGCGGGAATGAGGGATGAGATACATTGTAGCCAGGTGAAATCATAGATACAGCTAATGCCTCCAGCCAGCGCACGAAGGCTATAGAGCACAACGACGGTGATGATGGCCAGGCGCGTCAAGGGCAAATGACGGATGTCGCCTGTAGCAGAGAGGGCATAAAGTCCTGCCAGGCAGAAAGCGAGGACAAGACCTATGGTCAGGGCATACAGCATCCAAACATGTCCTGATACCATCTGATACATGATTTCACGGATGCCATAAGCTTCGAACGCCTCGTCCAGAGCAAACAGACAGCCGATGTGGCCAATGGCGATAAGGAAGTGGAGCACTGCTCCGAGTCGTAATCTTTTCATCTTATTTTATTATGGCGTCTAACAGTTGTCTGGTAATATTTGCTATCACTGCCTCAGATGATGAATTCGTGGTGAAAATGGCGATAATGGCGTGGCTTCCATTAGGCATGAGAATGATACCAGCATCGTTCATGTCTTGCAATCCTTCAGCAGATGGGAATCCCGTACCTGTCTTATGTACGATTCGAGCATCTGCAGGTATGGCTGCAGGGATTCGTTTCTGTCCTGTTGAGCAGTCTGCCATCGCCTTCCAGATGAATGTCAGATATCGGTTGTCATCTTTATGATGATAAAACCACTCGAACAAACGAACCATCTCAGTGGGGGTAGAACTGTTTTCGATAGCCTTTGCCGGATTCTTGTGCATCTGTTCCTCTGTCATACGGATATGGATATCGTGGAATCCAAGTTTTCTCATGTACTTCTCTACCGCTTTGGGCTTGCCGCAAAACTTGAAAAGGAGTTCGCTGGCATTGTTGTCGCTCTGTCCGAGAGACAATTCCAGCAGTTGCGCATACGAAAAGGTCGTTTTGCATTCAAACCGTTTTAGCATTGGCGACCATGTGTCTTGCATCAGGTCTGCCTTATCGACAACGATAGTGTCATCGAGATCCAGCCCTTTCCGACTCAGATAATCGGCAACACATAATGCTTGCGGGAACTTCATCACACTGTGCATGGCAAAATGCTCGTTTTCATTAATGCCAACAAAAGAGCCATCACGCATGATGCACGCACCATAGCTGGTACTGTCGCAAATTAGGTCTTGGCCCAAACACGATGTGGCAATCAATGCACAAACTATAGTTACTATCTTTCTCATATCATATAATATAGTTTCATTGTCCCTCCGGCGGAAGCCACCTCCCCGTTTGGCGGGGAGCGTTCCGTCTTATGAAATATCCCTCTTGTACAGCAGCAAATGTGGCTACGATTGCAGCTATTGAGATGGGGGCGATAGACCACAATGTCATGGGTACCGTAATGAATAGCAGGAATCCCGCCCACTTGTTCGCGAGGGTGTGAGGGAAGCAACAGCGCCCATACATCACAAGTGCTGAAAGCTGATTCACGACTTTAATCGCGACGATTACTCCTGCCCACAACCATAGCCATTGTGGCAGTTCGAGTATCGGCAGGAGCTTCAAGGCACAACATGCTACGAAGCAGATGTCTGCCACGCTATCTAGCAATGCTCCAGTCCTGGTAACGCACTTCAGTTTCCTAGCCAGCCACCCGTCGGCTATGTCGCTGATGCCGCAAACGATGTAAAGCACCCCAAAAAGAATGCTTGACACATCACTTAACAACAGAACAACAGTTCCGACAATTCGGAGCGACGACAGGATATTCGGCAGGTGTTTCATAGGCATTGTCTTTCTTATCCTTTATTTTATTCCAATGGCATCATCACGCCACACTGGTAATTGGGCGAGTCGATGTCGGTACCGTTGTACCATTCCATCGTCATAGCGTTGTTGGGGCAATGGAATTCCGAGTGCTGGGGCAGCCACTCCTTATAGAACATTTGGTATTGCTCTTGAAAGGCTTTCATAGCTCCCGGCCAGTAGCACCATGCAATAATGACAATTCTAATCTCAACACTCTGATAGGTCTGTTCTCACCTTGATACTGGTTTGCGTCTATGCAAATCTCGCCTGTGGGAACGAAACCACACTTTTCCATTACTCTACCAGAAGCTGGATTATCTACGAAGTGGCCGCTAATGAGCGATTGGATGTCCGTCGTTTGGCAGATGTGGTCTAACATCAGCCGCAGAGCCTCCGTACAGATGCCCTTATTCCAATAGGGCTTGGCCACCCAATAGCCAATAAGCGGTTCACCTTCACGAGCAGGTAGGTCGCATTCGCACGATGGGCCGTAGCCCATGGCACCAATAGCCTCGTCCGTCTCTTTCAGCACGATAGCCCAAGTGTGCAAGGCATCGTTAAACACTGTGCGGATAATCTCCAAACTCTCCTCCACACTCTTATGCGGCGCCCATCCAGCACGAGGCCCTACATCAGGATCAGAAGCCCATTTATACAGTGTCTCCGCATCCGATTCGCGCCAAGGGCGTAATATAATGCGATTTGTTTCCATTGTTATTCTATCGATATTATTATTTTCTCTTCCCATGCTTTCAGGAAAGCAAGCTGTTCTGGCGTATGAAACCAATGTTCTCCATCAGGCATGATGGTGACCTGACACTGATGCTGACTGATGAAGTCGTAACCTACTTCCTCATTGACAATCAGATCCACTTCTGGGCGAAGGATGTATGTGGGCGCAACCCAACTTGTAATTGGATTATTAACAACCCACTCGTAATAGTCGTCCTCGCGCTGTGGCATCAGCTCTATAAACCGCTTCATGTCGAGAATTGGAGAAACAAGCAATGCCTGCTCCACTTTCTTGCTCTGGAAAGCCAACAACGTAAACCACGAACCTATACTGTTAGCACGAACAGATACCGATTGCCAATTATCATATAGATAATCACAAATATCGTTCAGCAAAGGCAGTACCTCCCAAGGCTTGCGCTCTACAGGCAGGTCGATACCCAAAACTTGATAACCTTTAGGCACAGCCACCTCTGCAAAAGCCAATGCCTCTTCCTTGTGTCCATGCAACCCATGCACATAAAGAAATACTTTCTCGCTCTTTTCGCCAATGAGTATGACCGGTGCTTTATTGTTCATCATTTATTCAATTATAAAACTACGTGGATAGAAATCACTATAGAAACGGCCATCGGTGGCGGTGAACTTCAACACGCAGTAGTTAGGGTCGGTGACGCCGCCAGGATAGTACTCTGTGTCGCCATCGCGCCAGATCATCTCCTTTGAGGTGGCATCCGTCAGCACCTCCATTGTGCCACGCAGCATCATACCTTTGAAACCCTTAGCATCACAGAAATAGATACTGGCCTTGGGATTGGCCTTGTATTGAGCCACACGTATTGAGAATGTGTTGGTTGTAAAGTAGAAGATTTTGATGCCCTCGCGTTTACGTGGCTTCAACATGGCCTTGGTCCAAGGAAAACCTTCTTGGTCTACTGACGAGATATAAGCGATAGGCAGTTTGTCGGCCATCTTTACAATGAGTTCTTTAATGCCGGCTAAAGCGGGATTAGCATTCATCGCTTCATCGTTATTAACATCCAGCGTTTGGCGCCAACGCTTAAGCTGGGGGAAGTACGCTTTCATCATTCCGATGTACTCCTCTTTGGTAATAGGCTTTTCCAACCCTTCATTTACAGCATTCACAAATTGAGCACAATGCTCAATCATCTCATCCATCGTACAATCCTGCAAGAACTTCCCATCCTTATAGCAGTACATGCAATAATCTTCGTTCTTACTGCCATCGGCATTTGTGCCGAGAACATCTTCTGTGAGCGGCATGCCGCAACTCTGACAAAATTTCTGATTCATATCCTTTAATTATTTATATTTACCACTGAGAATCCTTTTACGCAAACACTTTATGGCGGGTTTATAATAATCTATCTCCATTGCTTCGAGGGTACGTTTCAGCTCGTCCATCAGTTCTGGATAGAAGGTGCACATGCGAAAAGCAAGTTTCATGCAGAGCGTCTGGATGCCAGGAAACTCTTCGATGCTGACCATGTGCTCGAAACAGAAATCAAGGAAGTCAGTCCGCAAATCATCCTCGTTCATTTTCAGCTTTTCGATGATGTTCAGCGTTAGCCGCCTCACCGACGAATTCTCCGCCTGCATGGCCTGATCTATCAGTTCATTGTGTATCACCTGCAATTCCGACAACTCTTCGTCCTTAGCTTTAGTCAAGCCCCACAAAGCAGTCCTCGCCACGCGATAGTCGGTGTCGAAGGCATAGCGTTGGGCAAAGCCCAGGAAATCACCTTTCGACTTAATCTCTTGGTATATCTCCTGTGCTCCGCCCTCACTAAAAGCCTGGTTCAATCTCTCACTTGTTATCGCCATCGTAACTCTTATTCTTCATATCCTAATTGCCCTGGCAGACGGAGCTTTTCCTTCTGCGGGAAGGTTGCATCATAAGCTTCGAAAGCCTCTGGGTTTTCGTCGGCTACGAAATAGCCTTTTGGAGGGCAATATGTTGCCTCGGCGATACCATTATTCTGAAGCCAATCAGGAATTAGTTCCTGAGCCAGAAAATAAGGCACTTCGGCATCTCTTGGCTCAGCATGATAGTGGATATTGAATTTGCTGGCAAGGTCGAAGCCTGCATGCTTGTAAAACTCAATGTTCCCCTCCATACAGATAAAACCGATGCCCATGCCACGAGCCTTATCTAAGGCATATTGCAGCAACTTCAGACCATAGCCCTTGCGCTTGTAGTCAGGATGAATGCTGATGGGACCGAATGTCCACGAAGCCTTTTTGCTGCCATCATCAAGCACAAGTTCGGCCTTCGAGAACATCACATGACCGATGATCTTTTCATCTACCTCCATCACTAGATCCAGCTCTGGGATAAAGTCGGGATTTGTTCTATACTGATTGAGCACGTAATGCTCTGTGCAACCTGGACGATAGACGTTCCAGAACGCCTCGCGTGTAAGGTTCTCTATTTCACGATAATCTTTTGATTCTTCTAATCTTATATTCATTGTTCTTTTTTTTATTCAGGTTTTGCCCAGAATACCTCTGGGTCGGTCGTGGTATCACACTTCCAGTTGTTGTTAACGAAGCCAACGGGGATAAGACGCACATCGGCCGCTGGATCGTTATTACGATAGATGCTCTCGGGATTGAAACGGTTCAGCTTCTTGCAAACAAAGTAGTACAGGTTCTTCGCCATGTAGGTATCCAAGTAGTTATCCTTTGTCTGCTGGCTCTCATGATTCCAGTTGGCCGTTTCGCAGAGCACCAAAGGCTGGTCGTTGATGAGTCGTTCGCGCACCTCAGCGATGCTAAGCATCGTGCCGTTCTCATCAGTCACCCAAGCATCCATCGTGGGGTCGATATAGAGCCATTTCTGCAACTGACTCGACCACACCGTGTTGATCACATGACACTCATAGTCGAGCGAGTCGGCAGGCATACAAGTCACATAGCGAGCAGGAATGCCCATCGACAGGTACATCTCGCAGAGCGATATGGCCAACTGGCGACAGTTCACGCCCCTACCGGTAGTCTTGTAATAGTTATACAGATCGATGGCATCCAACTCGGCAAACGCCTGGTTTCCGCCATCGTGACGGATGTTGTCGTGAGCAAAGTGCAGCAGATTGATAATCTTCGACAGTTCATCGCCCTGACCAGCTACTGAGTCGAGCTTAAAATAGTCGCGAACCATCTGCAGGTTCTTCGATACCTTGGGCTGATAAAGAAACTCTATCTTGGTATTGTCTTTTGCATATGGAGCCGATTTCTTGAGTACGCCAAGCGGCTGACGGTCATTTACCTGAGCCAGTAACGACAGATATTTCTTGTCCTTGCGCAGCGAACGGAGGTCGTTGTCGTTCACCATATTATTATAATCTTTATAGCCCAGCATCACCGATTGCTCCAATGCAGCAAGCGCCTGTTTCTTCTGTCCCACCAGTGCATAGCAGCACGCATAGTCGTAGTACAGCAGCCCCTTCTGCTCCAGAATGGCTCCCTCAGGAATAGGCGATACCTTGAAAATAGTAGTGGTGTCGAGCAGTGCGATGCAACTAGCCAGTGGCGCCATCGCCTCCTTATGCTTTCCACTATGCATCAGCTCACGATACTGTGTCTGGTATTTGCTGAACTCATCCTGGAATTCATTCATTCGCTGTCCCTGAGCCATGACGCTCATCACACTCAACAAACCAATGGTTAGTACAACCAATAATCTCGTTTTATTCATAACATTCGTTTTTAATATTTGCCATTTGACGTTGCAAAGATACGTATTGTTGCAATACGAAGCAAGTTTTTGGGATAATCTGCACATTTTTGTGATGAATAGCTTGGTTAAATCACTAATTTACATTATTTTTGCGGCATGAAACGAATTAATTGGCTACTCATTACATTACTGCTGGCTGCATGCAGCAAAACAGACAAACAGTTTATTATCGAAGCAGAGACACTTGTTGGAGAACACGCCGACAGCGCCTTGTGTATACTAAATAAGGTAGAAGATGCCACCCACCTTTCAGGCGAATGGAAGGCTCGTTACTGGATGGCGATGGCCCAGGCACACATTGGCACCTACCAAGCGTTGTCGGAAGACTCGTTGGTGCTTTATGCTACCGAATATTATCAAGATAAGGATAGCGCCATGCTGTGCAAGGCCCATGCTTTGGCATCGTCGTACTACTGGTGGCGCGACAGCTTTGCCAAAGCCAAGGATATGATGCGCCTGTCGGTAGAAGAGAGTAAGCGCGCCAACGATCGCGAAGGCACCATCTCAAAACTTCGAAGCCTGGCCCGCATGGAATCGCTCGAAGGTAATCTGGATGGTCTGAAACGCTATACCGAAGAGGTGGTAAAACTGGATGGCGGCGATAAGAACCAGGCCAAGTTGCTCAACAGTCTGGCTATAGAATATTTCTATCATGGCAACTACGATGCAGCCATCGCCACGATGGAACGTATCGTAGCTTATAGGGATACAGCCGCCGACTCCATCTATATCTGGAATGATGTGATGCGTAACTATGCTGATATGCTTGTAGCCATGGGACAGCTGGATAAAGGCATCCAGCTGCAAGAGTATATATTAGATCACTATCAGCATTCCACGATTCTTGAAGACAACAAGATTGGCGCACTCTTCTCGCTGTCGCATGCCTGGCTGCTGAAGGGCGACAAACAGAAGGCCCGCCAGTATATGGATATGGTAGATGAAGAAAAAACTACCGATGCCACCCGATTCTGCATGATAGCCCACCGCATGGTACTGAACTATGCCACTACAGGGCGATATGATATGACCGAAATAGCCGAGTATGCCAACAATAAACGCGATAAACGCGAAAAGAGCGAAGCTGTGGCCGAAGCCAAAGAGTGGTCGATGCATAATCTGCGCGACCATGAGCTGATGCTAACCGTTTCGCGCCAGCGCCAACTCATCTTCTTCCTGGCACTCACCTTAGCATTGATAAGCATTATATTCGGACTATCGGTATTGGCAGGCAAGCGCAAAAAGCTGCTGGCCAAGCAGGAAGAGGAACTGAAGCTGCTGAACGAGCAATTAAAGAGTCTGCAGAATGTACGTAAGGAAACACCCGTTACCACAGCCGAACATGCAGCACCTACACATATCACGTTTACTGGCTCAACCAGCGATACGTTATCGCTCGACATCGCCAATCTGGTATATATAGAAGCTGTTGGCAACTATGTGAAAGTTTACCAACTGCTTGATGGGAAAATTAAAAACGATATGCTGCGCGCTACCTCAAAACAGATTGAGGAACAACTAAGCGCCTATCCTATGATGGTACGCTGCCATCGCGCCTTTATTGTTAACCTCCAACAGGTAGAGCAGATTATCTCGCACACTGGCACCACCCAGCTTGTAATGAAGAATTGCCATGATACCATACCTGTTTCGCGCAGTAACATGGCACAAATCAAGGCTGTGATTAAGCGAATGCAGTGATGCTTGCATCGACTGCTGAGCATGAACAGGCTCGAACTTAGTTCAAGGCTGCGATTAAGGATATGTTATGATCCCATACGAGCCTGCACATCCTTGCCTGCTCCAGTACCTTTGTACTTGCTGCGGGTGGCGTTAAAGCGGTAGATGAGCGTAGTTACCAACTTATGGGTTGAGTAACGATTGGTCTGTTTGAACCAGTTGTAACCCAGATCGCCAACCTCGTTCACATGATGGCGCTGCAAGCAGTCGACTACGCCCACACGGGCTATGAGCGAGCGGTCCTTCAGGAAACTCTTCTGTACGACCAATCCCAAACGCAGACTGTAGGTGTCGTTGTAGAAAATATACGAGTTACCTTTTGAACGGAACATCACGTTGGCATCAAACTGCCAGCCATGCTTGAGTGTAAAGGTATTAAAGGCGTTCACGGTATAAGTGGGCTTGTTGCAATACACACGATACTGGTGGTTGTGCGGCCCCTCTACATCCAGATACAAATCCTGCTTCTCAACACCCAACGTAGCATTGAGCGACCAGATGCCCACACGTGGTGTGAGCGACAGATAGGCGCTCAGCGTCTTGATGGGTTTATCCAAATTACGATGCTTTACAAGTGTGGCATCCTTCTGGGCGGTATTTATTTCCGTCCACTGGATAATGGCGTTATTGGTGTGCTCGTACGAGGCCGAGAGGTTAATCCACTTCCAGGCCAGATTCAGCGTCAGATCGCGGATACGTTCGTTCTGCAACTGCGAGTTACCAGCCTGCAGGGTATAGCGACTGATATAGGTAACGGCATCGTTCATGGCAAAAAAGCTGGGGCGCTCGGTCTTCATACTGTATGAGAGGCCTGCCTGAACCTTGCCTAACGTTACTGCATACGATGCTGTGGGAAACCACTCGTCCATCGAACGGTGCAGATAGTCGTCGTTGCTGGCATCGTCGTAATCCAACAGCGTATGCTCGTAACGCAAACCAGCACTGGCCTGTCCCCATTTGCCAAAGTCGCAACCATACTCGGCGAAGGCCGCCATGTTATTCTCCTTAATGTCGGCATCGGTATTGGCAATGGTAGCCTTGTCAATCCAGTATGTGTTATTACGCTTCACAAAGCTCATCTCGGTTCCTGCATCCAGCGAACCCTTCCAGATGGGGTACGACAGCACCAGCTTGGCGGCATACAGATGGCTGTTGGTACCCGACTTACTGAGCACATAGTCGTTCTGAATCTGACTCAGCTCCACATTCTCGCGGTCGGTATCGGTACCCCCCTTCATAAAGTCGAAGTTAAAGTCGATACCTAACTTGCCCACCTTACCATTGTAATAGGTATTGGTGAGTATGCCCAGAGGTTTGCTTTCTTTGCTGGTCTGGTGCGAGTACAGATGGTCGATCTTCACGTTATTCTCTATCACATCCTCATCGTATATCACCTGGTTGGTACCGCTTTTGGGGCGGTGTGTCAGGTCTATGCGCGCACCTAATGAGTGGTTCTCGTTCAGCTGCCAGTTCACACCAGCACTATAGTTCAGCTGGTTGTACTTCCACGTCATGGTGTAAGGGCCATGCTGATAAAATGTCTTCACATCGGTCATGGTCTTATCCTCAATCGTACTGTACTGGCGGTAGTCCTGATGGTAGAAATATACCTGTCCGAACACATCTACCCCATCCTTGCGGTAGTTGGCCCCCAGCTTTACCTGTGGACGGTCGAAATCGTAACGCAGATCGCGCTCGTTCGAGAGTGTGGCATTCAGTCCCAGACCCTCACCCTTCAGCTTCTTGGTTCTGATACGCACCACGGCACGTATCTGTGCATCGTACTGGGCTCCTGGGTTGTTAATCACCTCTACATCGCGAATGTCCTCGCTGCGTAGGCGCTTCAGTTCGCTGTCGTCGCGCATCTTACGACCGTTAATATAGATAAGAGGCGTACCCTTGCCTAATACCTCGGGAGCCTCATCGGTACCAGTCATGCCTGGCACCTTTACCAGCAAGTCGCCCAGTGTACCTGCCGATGCCAGCACCGTACCATCCACACGGGTAACCATAGCGTTACCCTTGAGGCGAGTGTGAGGGAGGCCGCCTTTAACGACGACCTCCTTCAGATTTAAATACTTGTCTACAGATTCTATTGAGTCCTGAGGCTCCTGCGCCCTGCCTGTTGTACTAACAAGTGCCAGGGCAGTTACCACAACATATTTCTTTACCATACTAATGCACGTTTCTCCTTAGGGATAAACATCTTATCGCCCTGCTTGATGCCAAAAGCATCGTACCAGGTATCGATCATAGGCAGAGCAGCCATAACACGGATACGGGCAGGTGAGTGAACATCGCTGTTAACCAGCATGGCGGTGTACTCAGGGGTGCTGTTACAAGCCCATACACGGGCATAGGCCAGATAGAAACGCTGTGCAGGGGTGAAGCCCTCGACATTACTCAATGGCTCCTGCTTCATACGGTTCTCGTAAGCACGATAGGCAATCTTCAAACCACCATTGTCGCTCACGTTCTCGCCCAGAGTCTTCTGTCCGTTCACCTTCAAACCAGGCACAGCCTCCTGCTCGCTAAACCAGTCGGCTATCACCTTGGTACGGGCATCGTAATTGGTCTTATCATCAGCTGTCCACCAGTTCTTCAGGTTACCATCCTTATCAAACTGACAACCCTGATCGTCGAATCCGTGGGTCATCTCGTGTCCCATTACCATACCAATGGCACCGTAGTTACTGGCATAATCGGCATTTACATCAAAGAACGGTGGCTGCAAGATGGCTGCAGGGAAGTTGATGCTGTTAAAGAGGGGATGATAGAAGGCATTAACAGTCTGAGGTGTGCAAACCATGCGGGTTTTATCAACAGGCTGGTGCCAGTACTTACGGAACATAGCAGCGCGTGCCTCCTGAGTGATACGGATGAAGTTCTCAACCAGATTCTCGTTCTCACAGATATCCACAAACTTCTCCATATCCTCCCACTTATCAGGATAACCTACATTAATATGCATGGCGTGCAGCTTTTCGAGCGCCTTGGCCTTGGTGCTATCGCTCATCCAGGTGTTCTCCTTCAAACGGTCCTCAAAGGCTTGCTGCAGGTCCTTAACCAAACGTATCACACGCTGCTTGCTGCTCTCGGGGAAGTACTCCTGAACGTACAGTTTACCGATGGTTTCGCCCAGACTACCGCTGATGGTTGAAACAGCACGCTTCCAACGGGGCTGCTGCTCCTGTACACCACTGATGGCCTTTTGGGCCTCGAAAGCACGATCCTCGAAAGCATCGCTCAGGAAACCGCTATAAGAGCGGATAATCTGAAGCTCGACATACGACTTGAGATCGTCGAGACTGGTGTTGGCCAGAATCTTCTCAACCTCGTGTAGAGGCTCCAACTGGCTGATGTTCACCTGATCGATATCCTTTGGCATACCTAAGGCATCGCGATAACCCACCCAGTCGATACCCTTGAAATCGTTGAGCAACTGCTGCCAAGGCATGATGTGGATAGTAGCCATGGGGTTACGGCGTTCTACCTGATTCAGGGTCTTAATGCCGATAGCGTGCTCGATGGTCCACTCGGCCTCCATCTTTTTCTGAGCCTCTTTCTCGCTGTAGCCTACCATCTTGAAGAAATCCTTATACAGGGCCTTCTTGGCTTCAACTGTCTTCTTCTGCTGCTCGTTAGGGTTGGCATAGTACTCCTGTGGCAGCGAGGCACCACCATGACCGCCACCAATCATATACTCTGACGAGTTGAATGGATTGAGTGACAGACTGATACCGAATGGAGCGGTATTGAATCCCTTTGCATCGAAATCGCACATCAGCTTAAGCAACTGCTCGCGGTTTTTAACGTCGCGTACCTGCTTGAGGTAGGGCTTGATTGGCTCGTAGCCCATCTTATTGCGGCTTACGCTATCCATATATAAGCGATAGAGAGCACCTATCTTCTGTCCGTCGGTTCCCTGTGGCATCTGCTTCTCGGCATACTTCATAATCAGTTCCTTAATACGATCGTTGTTCAGCTCCTCCAAGTCGGTAAACGCACCATTCTCAGCATGCTGCTTATCCAGCGGATTGGCCTTGAGCCAGCCGCCAACGGCATACTGCCAGAAGTCGTCGCCAGGTTTAACACTCGGGTCCATGTTCGCTTTCAGATCCTGTGCTGAGCCGGCCAAACTAACAAAGGCCATAGCTACAGCAAAAAACATTTTTTTCATACTTCGCAATCTATAATTAGTTCAACGATATTTGTTCTTACCATGAAAGCAGCACGCATCATCGCGACGAATACTGCCTTTTAGAAATTTATTCTAACTTGATATTAACAAAACTTCATACTAGTTTTTGACATCAACTCCCCCAAAGAAGTTACTGGCTACGACGTGTAGACAAGGGGCATCCTTATCAGGCACATGCACGGTTGAGTTGCCTACGCCTCCAATGAAACTGCGACTCTTTATCAATACATTGACATGAGCTGGCACAAAGAGCTCGACACCACCACAGAAGGTGTGGATATCAATCTCCTCGTCCTCTGTAATCACAGCCTCGCGCAAGTCCATACGGATACCGCCACAGAAAGCGTCGAGACGGGCACCATGAAACTGCTCGCCACGGAAGATATACTCATCGCCACCATAATGCACGCTACAACAAATACGCTTGCCATCCTCGCCAATGGGCAGAGGGCGCTGCAACCACTGGTCGGGGTCGCGACGATAACTGTCGACAATCAGATGCGCACCTATATATATTATCAAACAGATGCTGAAGTACATGCTCCAAGGACCTTCAGTCATGGTTTCGAACCACTCCCAATGAATAATTCCCCAGATGGTAGCCAACTTAACCAGGCCGCCCACAACTAAAACTAATCCGATAATCGTTCTTGGTTTCATAACTCTCTTATTTTTGAAATTCCACATTTCGATTGTTTGACGCTGCAAAGATATAAATAACTACATCACATGCCAAATATTAGGGATATTCTGTGCAGATTTGTGACGAACGGGACAATTATCATCTACTAAAACTCTACACGATAGGCTATATTCGGGAATGTGAGCGAGGTGAATTTGTCGACAATCTCGTGGGAACGCAGATCAAACGTCTGCCCCTGGAACGTCTTCATCTGCAGATATTCCAGGATGAAGTGGTGCGAGGTGTGACGCTTGTTGATAGTGTACTTAACCGAGAAAGCATAACCCACGTTCATACCCTTTTGCTTGGTAAAGGGATCCATACTCTCGTCTTCGGGTATCGACTTATCTGGGCGCATCATCACCTTCTCAAAAGTGATACCATCTGGGATTGGGGTATAGCGATCGCCTCCCATCATGGTTAATCGGCCGTTGATGCCGAACACATTCTTTTTGGCCTTTCCCATCATCCACTCCTTACCCCCAAGGATATTGGTAATGTAGCGGTGATCGTGGCGCGAGTGGTGCCACTGGCCCTGTGCATCGCGATACTCCGACTTAAACAGAGTGGCAGTAATCATACCATAGAAACCATCCTTGAGGTAGCGCTCCAAGGTAAAGTCGATACCATAGTTGCGACCTGCACCCTCGTTAACCAAAGCACGATCCTGGAAGAACTTGCGATGATTCAGGATAGAATAGCTGGTGCCTAACTCCACGGGCACATCGAACAACCACTGCCAATAGGGTTCAATCTTCAGCATAGCGTTCTCGCCCAAACGCTGAGCGAACGAGGCTGAGATATGATGCGAGCGAGTCAATCCTAAATCCTTATTGGGATTCTTACCGTCCATCAATACAAAATAGGTATCGGTAGTTTCCTTGCGGCTGTTCATGGCATAGGCCAGCGAGAGCGTGCTGGATGCCGATGTTTTGTACTGCATGCTAACACGAGGCTCAACCAGCCACTGGTTGTTGAGGTTAAACCACATGACATTGACACCAGCCACAGCCGAAAGCTTACGACTGAGTGCCACCTTATGGTTGGTATAAAGGCGGGTAAGGCCTGTATTGCCCTCAGAATCGTACACACGATAGAGTGGACCACCCGTATAGTGGATGTAATCCATCCAAGTGTGGAAATCTAAGTGCTGGTGTTCAAAGCCATTCTGCATGGTATATCTTGATGAAAATTTGTGTTGGTGCTGGGTGCTGATAATCACATTCCATTGTGAGTTGCGACCGGCCATTTCTGGCATCATGTTCATTTCGGCATCATAATCGTTAACACCCAATTTACGATAGGCGCCTGTAAATGCCATACTTGAGTGCAGCGTACCACCTGTTTTAAAGCGGTAGGTATGGTTTACGCCCAAAGCGCAGTTGCGCTGGCGCGACCACGAGTCGTTCATGTCCCAAAGTGTTTCCCACTCCGACATATCTGGAACCTTATTCTCGTAGCGGTCAATCAGTCCGGAAAACCACACGGCAAAGGTTCCTGCTTTCTTGGTAGGCATATTGAGTTTAAAGCTCAGATCCTGATAATCGAGCGTCTCGTTCTCCATATTGATAGCATGCAGTTTCTTGGCTATCTCGAGGAAACTATAGCGATAGTTTACCAAATACGATGCCTTAGAACCCTTTGCCAACGGCCCCTCGGAGGCAAAATCCACACCAAGCGTACCCACCTGGATGGCATGCTCGTACTTGGTATTGTTACCCACGCGCATCTTCATATCAAAGGTACCCGAGAGGGCGTTACCATACTCGGCAGGCATGGCACCTGTGAGGAAATCGCTATTAGCCAACACGGTACCATTGAGCGAGGTAAACACACCGCCGCCAGCCTCGGTAATCTCGGCAAAGTGGTTGGGATTGGCCACCTCAACGCCCTCAACACGCCATTGCAGCATCTGGGGCGAGTTACCATGAATAGAGATACCGTTGGTGGCACCACCTGTGGCCACACCAGCAAACATAGAGGCTGTACGGGCAGGGTCGGCCATTCCGCCTGCATAGCGATTGGCCTCCTCGACACTGAACATACGAGCACCAACCTGAGCCATCTCGTTCAATGGCTGCTGCTTGTTTACACGTGGCTTAATAACCACCTCGCCCAGCTCGGAGATGCTCTCACGCATACGCAAATTGAGTACCAACTCTTTACCAGATGTAACCAGCTGCTCCTTAAGCAGTACTGGTTCGTAGCCTACAAAACTGGCTCTGACGGAATGACGCCCCACAGGCACATTCTTGATTTCGAAATTTCCGTCCACATCAGAGACGGTAGCCATAGTACTACCGTTCTCTACTGTGACCGTTACACCAATCATGGGCTCGCCCGACGCAATATCACAAACTTGTCCACGAACAGTCTGAGTGGCCTGATTGGTCTGTACCCCTGCCACTGCAGGGATGAGCAGCATAACAATAGCTGCACCTAAAAACAATCTTTTCATACAAACTTAAATATGTTCTAATTACAAATGCAAAAATGATTAATCACAAATTACATACGCGCCTTCTGCTTTTCGCCAGCACCTTTTCCACGATACTTACTATGAGCCTCGTTAAACTTCCAAGTCAGGTCGAGCATGAAGGTACGACGGGCTGGATTGCGAACAGTCAACTCACGCTGGCCAAACAGGGTGGCGTTAGTCTTATCGGTATTAAAGATATCATTGCAACGTACATCGGCAGTAAGTGTACCCAAACGACGCAGGTTGAAATCGTGCTGTACACCGAGGTTAGAACGGAACTGCTGCTTGTGAATGCGGAAGTTATTAGCATCGCCCTTAGGCACATAACTCAATCCGGCATTAATACGCCAACCCTTTGACAGCTGGATGGTATTATTCCAACCTACCTGACAATAAGGATGATTGAGGGTGATGGTAGAACCATCTGCACGAGGCGCCTTGTAATCCTGGAACTGAACATAGACGTACCAGGTAGGATGCCAACAGCCAATAACCGGACTGGCATAGGGATTCAGGCCCAGCTGATTGAAGTCCTCCTCGGTATTGATGGGACGAACCAGGCATACCAGCGGATCATCGGCACCAGGGAAGGGTTCTGACGACATCGTCTCCAAATCCTTAATACGCGAGTAGTTCATACTCATTCCCATCCACTTATAGTTTACGTTCAGCTCTAAACTGTGAGTGTAAGTGGGGCGTAGATATGGGTTACCACTCTGATAGGCATAACGGTTCAGATAGATGGTAGAGCTTGTTAAGCTGCTGTAGGCTGGGCGCTTGATATCGCGACGATAAGAGAGTGCCAGCTGAACCTTACCGATAGGCGCCGAGAGGGTAGCGGTGGGGAACCAGTCGCCATAGTCGCGGCTCTCATCGTCCATACGCTTACCAAAGTTATAATAGTCGTTCTTCAGATGCTCGTAACGCAAACCAACCTGGGCATACAGCTTTCCGAACTGATGTCCATATTCGATAAAGGCGGCCTCCGACTTCTCGTTAATCTCTGTATCGGTAGCTGTTACAGGCACTGCCTCAGAGGCGGTAAACGAGTAGGCATCGGTACGATGATTGTAGCTATATTCACCACCGATAGAGAGGTTACCCTGCAGCAATGGATAGCTGAAGATAAGCTTCGAAGCCCAGAAATTATTACCGCTCTTGGTATTGCTATTGATAGTGCGCTGCGTTTTCTCGCCAGTAGGCGATGTGGCAAACTCGCTGGTATTGCCTGGAGTTTCGGTATCGTCGAAAAGTCCGTCGATATTCAGGTCGATACCCAACTTACCAATCTTACCATTATAATAGGCATTAAAGATGTGTTTCTTAAACTTATCATCCTGGTTAATTTTACTCTCCGAACGCTCCATAAAGACGCCATTCTGATACTCGTCGGTGTTAAAATCGCTGGTCAGGCTGCCACTGGGGTGATAGTCGTACTTGTAGAAAGCACCCAAACTATGGTTCTCGTCAATCATGTAGTTTACCTGAAGCTGTGGCGAGAGACCTTTCCATATCTGTTTGGTTTCCTGCTTGGTATAGCCGGTAACCACATCTTTGCCATTGCCATTTGGCACCATATAATACATATCATCCTCCTGTAACGACTTGCTGTGACCATATCTGCCAGTCCAGAACGATGCTGTTAGATCCAATCCGCCAGTACGATAATTCACATCGAGGTTATTGGTAAGCGTATGACCATACTGATACATGCCACCAGCATTATCCTGGAAACTGATACCCTCACCCTGCGCCTTCTTCAACGTAATGCGAACCACAGCCTTAGTTGATGCGGCATAGCGGGCTCCTGGATTCTGAACCACATCTACATGTAGCACCTGATCGGAACGCAAGCGCGACAACTCAGAGATATCCTGCACCTTACGGCCATTGATATACACCTCGGCATCGCCACGACCCAGCACTTTTACTGCACCATTGCGCTCGGCTTCGAGCGAAGGAATCTTTGCCAAAGCATCGCTCACGGTTCCGGCTTTTTCAAGGATGGTTCCTGCCACAGTAGTACGCATGGCATCGCCTTTAACATGAGTTTTAGGCAACTGACCTTTTACTACCACCTCTTTCAACAGCTGGTTATCCTCTTTCATCTGGAGGGTAAGATCCTGTCCGGCCTTAATATATAAGGTCTGATAGCCTACGCTCGTTACCTTAAACAAGCCCTCGTTTACATCAGTTACAATCTTAAACACGCCTTGTTCGTTGGTCATCGCACCCTGCACAAAGGCCGAGTCAGGCAGCGACAGCAGCACTACATTTACAAATGGCATGGGTTCGCCATTCTCATCTATCACGCGTCCGCCCCAGTCCTGTGTCTTAGCGGAACTTGTCAGCGTCATCATCATTGTGGCCATCAGGGCCATCAGTCTAAAACTTAACTTTTTCATAACTTTCATCAATTAAATTTTGCAACTCGAGCTTTGTCGTTTTGACGTTGCAAAAGTAGATATAGTTGCAACACACTCCAAATTTTGGGGATATTCTGTGCAGATTTGTGACGAACGGTGTGATAAACGGTAATTTTGTGACGAATGGCGTAGAAAAATGATAATTGATAATTCATAATTGATAATTATTTTGTATTTTTGCCCACTGTATGAACAAAGGTTCTGTTTATTGCATAGGATTGGGATTAGTGGTCATCGTACTCTTTGCCCTCAATCTGTTATTGGGATCGGTATCGATTCCTACAGGCGACGTAGTGAGTATTCTTCTGGGTAACGAAGCCGCCAAAGCCTCGTGGCAGTTCATCATTTTAGAGTCGCGATTGCCCCAAGCCATCACAGCCACCTTATGTGGTGCTGCTTTGGCTGTAAGCGGACTGATGCTGCAAACGGCTTTCCGCAACCCGCTGGCTGGTCCCAGTGTATTTGGTGTAAACAGCGGTGCTGGATTAGGTGTGGCATTGGTCATGTTGTTTTTAGGTGGCGGACTTTCTGTAGGTTCGGTCAGCATAACAGGTTTTGCCGCCATCCTGCTGGCTGCCTTTGTGGGCGCCATGACGGTGATGGCCATCATCTTTTTCTTCTCAACCTTGGTTCGCAATAGTGTGATGCTATTAATTATAGGTATTATGATTGGCTACATCAGCAACTCGGCTATATCGCTACTTAACTTTTTTGCTACCGACGAGGGTGTAAAATCGTATATGGTATGGGGTATGGGCTCGTTTGGTGGTGTGTCGATGGCCAATATGCCTGTGTTTGCGATTGTAACGCTAACAGGCCTTTTAGGCGCTTTATTATTGATAAAACCTCTGAATGCCCTGATGCTGGGCGATCGTTATGCCGAGAACTTAGGCGTAAACATTTTGCGTGTTCGCAACTGGTTGCTGATAGTAACTGGCCTGCTCACTGCTATCACCACCGCCTTCTGCGGTCCTGTAGCTTTTATCGGATTGGCTGTCCCCCACATCGCCCGCCTGTTGCTCACCACCGACAACCATCGTCAACTGCTCCCCGCCACCTTACTCTGCGGTTCGGTAGTTGCCTTAATATGTAATCTCATCTGCTATCTGCCAGGCGAGAGTGGTGTCATCCCCCTAAACGCCGTCACCCCCCTCATCGGTGCCCCCGTTATCATTTATGTGATTGCCCGTAAACGATAAAAAAGAAGGACCCGATACTATCTCAGTATCGAGCCCCAAAGCAAACTTTAACAAATCGCTCACGATTCAGCCATCTACAAGCCAACTTGCATGGCTTCTTCGCTCAATCGCGATTTTCAAACAACCAAAAAAAGAATTGTTTGATTTATCGATTATCGGATGAACAGCAATTCTCTGTACTTAGGCAGTGGCCACAGTGCATCGTCAACAATCAGCTCAAGTTTGTCAATCTGATAGCGAATGCTGTCGAGATGTGGTTCTACTGTATCATGATAAGCAATAGCCTTCTCGTGCTCGTCGGCAATTTTGTTGGCCTTCTTGCGTGCTTCAACCAGTTCCTCTACACCCTTCTCAATGGCAAAGGTACGTTCAGCAATCTCCTGGATGATTTTCTTGTTACGAGCCGAGAGTTTATCGGCGGTATCGATAGGGAATACTACTGCCATATGGTTCAAGTTACTTAGCAACTCACTCTGGTAACGGGTTGCCACTGGGATGATGTGATTCATCGACAGATCACCCAGTACACGAGCCTCAATCTGAATCTTCTTGGTGTAAGTCTCCCACTTCACCTCGTTACGTGCCTCAAGCTCCTTCTTGGTCATTACACCCAGACTCTCAAACATCTTGATGCTAGCCTCGTCGAGATAACGCTCAAAGATCTTTGGACAGCTCTTCTCTACGTCCAGACCGCGCTTCTCGGCCTCAATAACCCACTCGTCTGAATAACCGTTGCCATCAAAGCGAATAGGTTTACAGGTCTTGATATCCTCGCGCAACACGTCGATAATAGCGTGGAAAGTTGCGCTATGACCTGTACCAGCCAACTTCTTCTCGAACTCAGGAATACGAGCATCCACACGCTTTTTGAACTCTACCAAAGCCTCGGCAACAGCAGCGTTCAGGGCAATCATTGCGCTGGCGCAGTTTGCCTCAGAACCTACGGCACGGAACTCGAAACGGTTACCAGTGAAGGCGAATGGAGAAGTACGGTTACGATCGGTGTTATCAATGAGCAGTTCAGGAATCTCTGGGATATCCATCTTCAAACCCTGCTTGCCTGCCATAGCCAGGATATCGTCCTTATCGGCCATTTCAATGTGGTCGAGCAACTCGCTAACCTGCTTTCCGAGGAACGAAGATACGATGGCTGGGGGAGCCTCGTTAGCACCCAGACGATGAGCGTTGGTTGCACTCATGATAGATGCTTTAAGCAGTCCGTTATGCTTGTAAACACCCATCAGGGTCTCTACGATAAAGGTTGCAAAGCGCAGGTTAGCCTCAGGCGTCTTACCAGGTGCATGCAACAGAATGCCATTGTCAGTAGACAGACTCCAGTTATTGTGCTTACCAGACCCGTTGATGCCAGCAAATGGCTTTTCATGCAGCAATACACGGAAACCATGCTTGCGGGCGATGCGCTTCATCAACGACATCAACATCATGTTATGATCAACTGCCAGGTTTGTTTCTTCAAAGATAGGTGCCAGCTCGAACTGATTGGGAGCCACCTCATTGTGACGGGTCTTACAAGGAACACCGAGCTCAAGAGCCTGAATCTCGAGGTCGCGCATAAAAGCAGCTACACGCTCAGGAATTGCGCCAAAGTAGTGGTCGTCCATCTGCTGATTCTTGGCAGAGTCGTGTCCCATCAGGGTACGACCAGTCAGCAGCAGGTCGGGGCGAGCAGCGTAGAGTCCTTCATCCACGAGGAAATACTCCTGTTCCCATCCGAGGTTTGAGGTTACTTTTTTCACAGTAGGATCAAAGTAATGGCAAACATCAGTAGCAGCCACATTCACTGCATGAAGCGCACGCTTCAGCGGAGCCTTGTAATCGAGAGCCTCGCCGCTATAACTGATAAATACTGTGGGGATACAAAGCGTATCATCTATAATAAAAACTGGAGAAGTGGGATCCCATGCGGAATAACCACGTGCCTCGAATGTAGAACGGATGCCACCAGAGGGGAATGAAGAAGCATCAGGCTCCTGCTGAACGAGCAGCTTTCCGCTAAACTCTTCAACCATACCACCCTTGCCATCATGCTCAATAAATGAGTCGTGCTTCTCGGCAGTACCTTCAGTCAGGGGCTGGAACCAGTGAGTATAGTGAGTAACGCCATTTTCGGTGGCCCATTGCTTCATGCCTGCAGCTACTGCATCGGCAACCGTACGATCCAAACGTGCGCCATTATCAATAACGTCAACCATCTTCTCATACACATCCTTGGGCAGGTACTTGTACATTTTCTCACGATTAAAGACCTTCTTGCCAAAATACTCGCAAGGTCTCTCACTTGGTGCTTTTACGTCGAGTGGCTTCTTCTTAAAAGCCTCGCCGACAACCTGAAATCTTAATGCTTCCATAATTACTGTTTATGTTGTTATACAATTTGCTTACACTTTGCTATGATTTCGATGCAAAGGTACTACAAATTGAAAGTAAATTACCTATTTTATCGACACTTTTTATCTTGTTTTTACAACAAAATTACAAATTGTAAGTTCTGTACATGCATTTTCTTACAGATTGTAATCAAAATACGGGATTTAACTAATACCTTTTATAAGGCGATTTCGCCATCACACACAAACTCGGCTGGGCCAGTCATGTACACGTGGTTATCACTCTCACGCCACTCGATGGTAAGCGTGCCGCCATCCATCACAATCTGCGATGTACGTCCGGCCTTACCTGTAAGTGCAGCGGCCACAGCGGTGGCACAGGCGCCAGTACCGCAAGCCTGAGTAATACCACTGCCACGCTCCCAAACACGAGTACGCAAACTATCGTCGGGCTCAACACGGGCAAACTCAATGTTGCAGCGCTGGGGAAATGCAGGATGATGCTCCAAGGCCCTACCCGTTTCACCTACCTGATCTACATCATCGGTAAATATCACGTAATGAGGATTGCCCATTGATACGAATGTGCCGTGACCGGGGCAACGTGACGACAAAAACAGCGACTCATTTTCGAGCACGGGCTCACCCATATCTACGGTAACACTCTCTACAATACCACCGTTTACATGCAAACTGAGCACCTTAACACCCGAGAGGGTGAGCAGGCAAATCTCTGTCTGATTGGTCATGCCGCGCTCGTAAAGGTACTTACCAATACAGCGGCTGGCATTACCGCACATCATAGCCTCGCTACCGTCGGCATTAAAAATACGCATGGTAAAGTCAGCCTCAGATACGGTTGACTTGCCAATAAGCACCAGTCCATCGGAACCGATGCCCTTGTGGCGGTGGCTCCACTTAATGGAGGCCACCTCAGGGTCGGGTATATTGTACTTCGTGGTATCAACATAGATGTAGTCGTTACCACAGCCGTGCATCTTGGTGAAATGAACTTTCATGTTTAACTATTTAGACAGGAATACGTTAACTTTTTGGGCCGTTTGGCGGCCGCTAGCCATAGCGCGCACTACGAGAGAGGCGCCATTGGCCGCATCGCCACACACAAACACATTATCAGCATACTGCGGATGCTCTGGCTTCAAGAATCCCATAGCCAACAATACCAGTTCAGCTTTTATAATCTCGGGCTTACCCTTCTCAACCATGATGGGACGTCCGCCTTCGGGATTTGGTTTCCAATCTATCTCCTGTACCTTTACGCCAGTAAGTTTACCGTCCTTACCCAGGAACTCCAGGGTATTGATATTCCAACGGCGGGTGCAGCCCTCCTCATGACTCGATGTAGTCTTCAGAGTGCGAGGCCATTCGGGCCAAGGGTTCTGTGGGTCTTCGGGCCCCTCAACGGGTTTAGGCATAATCTCAATCTGGGTAACGCTCTTACAACCCTGACGATGGGCGGTTCCGATACAGTCAGAACCAGTATCACCACCACCAATTACGAGTACATCCTTACCCTTAGCTGTAACGCGCTCGTCCTTACTGAACTCCATGCCTGCCAGCACGCGGTTCTGCTGCGACAGCATGTCGAGTGCGAAGTGTACGCCCTTGAGTTCGCGGCCAGGAGCCTTCAGATCACGGGCTGTTGGTGTACCTGTTGAGATTACCACAGCGTCGAACTCCTTGGCAAAGGCGTCGTTCACCTCTACAGTCTGACCGTACTTAAACTCGATACCCTCCTGCTCCAGCAGGGCGATACGACGGTCGATAACGGCCTTGTTCAGCTTAAAGTTAGGAATACCGTAGCGCAACAATCCGCCTGCAGCTTCGTTTTTCTCAAACACGGTAACGGTATATCCCATGTGGTTCAGGTCGTTGGCAGCAGCCAGTCCGGCAGGGCCGGCACCAATCACAGCCACCTTCTTTCCGTTGCGGGCGATATCGGTCTTAGGCACGATAAAGCCCTCCTGGAATGCCATCTCGGTAATGGCGCACTCATCTTCGCGGTTGGTGGTTGGCTCGTGGTTAAAGCGGTTCAGCACGCAAGCCTTCTCGCACAGTGCAGGACAGATACGACCAGTAAACTCAGGGAAGGGGTTGGTGGTGTTCAGCAACTGGTAGGCCAACTCAAAGTCGCCTTTGTACAGGGCGTCGTTCCACTCGGGTGCTTTGTTACCCAGCGGACAGGCCCAATGGCAGAAGGGCACACCGCAATCCATACAGCGGCTGGCCTGCAGTTTGCGTTCGCGAGTGCTGAGCGTTTGCTCTACCTCGCCAAAATCGTGGATTCTATCGTGAATCGGACGGTAACCCGCCTCCTGGCGGTGTATCTCTAAAAATGCTTTTGGATTTCCCATTTCAATGTACAATTTTACAATTTACAATTTACCATTTAATAGTCGCGCTGGATGTCGGCAATCTTCTCGTGCAGGCGCGCCATCTTCTCTTCTTCGAGCACGCGTTTGTACTCGATAGGTACAACCTGGATAAAGTCCTCGATGTAGCGGTGCCAGTCGTCGAGCATACGTCCTGCCAGAGCCGAGCCTGTGTGCAGATAGTGCTCGCGAATCAGCTCAAGCAGCTCTTTGCGGCTTACACTGTCCTCAACCAGCGAGAGTTCAACCATATCCATGTTGCAGAAATAGTCGAAGGTGTGATCGGGGTCGTAAACATAGGCTACACCACCACTCATACCGGCGGCAAAGTTACGGCCCGTCTTACCCAGCACTACCACACGTCCGCCAGTCATGTACTCGCAGCAGTGGTCGCCGGCACCTTCAATCACAGCGATGGCACCCGAATTACGCACTCCGAAGCGCTCGCCTACCTTACCATTTATATAGAGTTCGCCCGATGTAGCACCGTACAGTCCGGTGTTACCTGCGATAATATTTTCTTCAGCCTTAAAGTCGTCGCTCCTGCGGGCAGGAGGCAGAATAGAGATACGACCACCTGAAAGACCCTTACCGAAGTAGTCGTTGGTCTCGCCCTCGAGGCGCAAATCCAGTCCCTTCACGGCAAAGGCACCGAAACTCTGACCAGCCGAACCCTTGAACTTAATCTTGATGGTTCCGTCGGGCAGTCCAGCCTCGCCATACTTCTGGGCAATCACACCACTCAGCATGGTACCCACAGCGCGGTCGGTATTCTTGATGGCATAGTCGAGTGTTACCTCTTCCTGATTCTCGATAGCCTTCTGTGCAGCACGAATCATCTCCTCGTCCTTCACACCTGTTACCTTGGTGTAGGCGCCACGATCCCAGTACAGAGCCTTGTCGGTTGCAGGCTTGTGCAGCAAGCGGGCAAAGTCGATGGTCTTCTGCTTATCGGTAGCGTTCTCGGTGTTCACCTCAATCAACTCGGTGTGTCCAATAATCTCCTTCAGACTCTTCACACCGATTTCACTCAGGTATTCGCGTACCTGCTCGGCCAGGAAGGTAAAGAAGTTAACCACGTACTCGGCTCTACCCTCAAAATGCTTACGCAGCTCGGGATTTTGGGTAGCCACACCCATCGGGCAGGTATTGGTGTTACACTTACGCATCATCACACAACCCAGCACAATCAGGGGCAGTGTTCCGAACGAGAACTCGTCGGCACCAAGCATCGCCATGATAATCACGTCCTTGGCTGTCTTCAGCTGTCCGTCGGTCTGCAGGCGAACCTGATTACGCAGACCGTTCATCACCAGTGTCTGCTGGGTCTCAGCCAGTCCGATTTCAGGACTGATACCTGCAAATCGCATACTTGATGCAGGGCTGGCACCAGTACCACCCTCGGCACCACTGATTACAATCAGGTCGGCCTTGGCCTTAGCCACACCAGCGGCAATGGTTCCTACACCACTCTCGGCCACCAGCTTTACGCTTACGGCAGCTGTGGGGTTGATATTCTTCAGGTCGAAGATGAGCTGTGCCAGGTCCTCGATACTGTAGATATCGTGATGTGGTGGAGGCGAGATAAGCGAGATACCGGGGATGGCATTACGTGTCTTGGCGATAATCTCGTTAACCTTAAAGCCAGGCAGCTGTCCGCCCTCACCAGGCTTAGCACCCTGTGCCACCTTAATCTGTATCTCCTCGGCATTCACCAGGTACTCGGCGGTTACACCAAAACGTCCACTGGCAATCTGCTTGGTCTTCGAGCTCAGGCTTACACCGTCAACCTCCGAGTGGTAGCGTGCGTTGTCCTCACCACCCTCACCGGTGTTACTGCGGGCGCCCAGCTTGTTCATGGCCAGTGCCAGTGCCTCGTGGGCCTCGATGCTCAGGGCACCGAAACTCATGGCACCTGTAACAAAATGCTTAACAATGCTTTCTACGCTTTCAACCTCGTCGATTGGGGTTGGCTTGGCAGCCTTCTTGAATCCGAAGAAGTCGCGGATAAAGATGGGACTCTCCTTCTCGTCAACCAGCTTAGCCCACTGCTTAAACTTATCGTAGTTACCCTGACGGGTAGCCAACTGAAGCTTAGCAATAGTTTCTGGGTTCCAAGCGTGCTTGATACCATCCTTACGCCATGCAAACTGTCCCTGGTTCTGTAGCAGTGTCTGCTCCTTGGCAGCCTCATGCAATGCGATAGCATCGCGGGCAATCTCCTTCAGACCCACACCACCAATGGTGCTCACCTCGGTACCGAAGTAACGGCGCAGTAGGTCTTCGCTCAGTCCGATGCTCTCAAAAATCTTGGCACCGCGGTAGCTGCGGATGGTACTGATACCCATCTTACTCATAATCTTCTTCAAGCCCTTGTCCACGGCCTTGATGTAGTTCTTCTCGGCAGTAGCGTACTCCTCCTGAATCTTGTGGTGCTTCACCAGATCGTCGAGCACGGCAAACGTCATGTATGGACACAGGGCGCTGGCACCGTAACCCAGCAGCAGAGCCGCGTGCATCACCTCACGAATTTCACCGCTCTCAACAATTAGGGCTGTCTGCACGCGCTTACCTACGCTAATCAGGTAGTGGTGAACAGCACTAACGGCCAACAGCGATGGGATGGCGGCATGGGTATCGTCCAAGTCGCGGTCGCTCAGAATAATGTAGTTAACACCCTCGTCTACACTGGCTTCGGCCTGATGGCACAAGTCGTCCAAAGCTTGGCGCAAACCTTCCTCACCCTTAGCCATCTCAAACACGATAGGCAACTTCTTGGTGTTGAAGCCCTTGTAGCGGATGTTACAAAGTATATCAAGTTGTGTGTTGGTTAAAACTGGCTGCGGCAAACGTACCATCTTACAGTTCGATGCATCGGGTGTCAGGATATTGGTACCTACAGCACCGATGTATTCGGTAAGACTCATTACAAGCTCCTCGCGGATAGGGTCGATGGCAGGGTTGGTAACCTGCGCAAACTGCTGACGGAAGTAGTTGAACAGCACCTGTGGACGGTCGCTGATAACGGCCAGCGGAGTGTCGTTACCCATCGCAGCTACAGGCTCCTGTCCAGCTGTGGCCATAGGAATGATAGTCTTGTCGATATCCTCCTGACCAAATCCGAAGGTAACCAGCTTCTGCTGCAAGTCGCTCACGCCGTTGTCAACCTTACGTCCGCTCTTCAGTTTCTCAAGCTGCACGCGGTTCTCGGCCAGCCACTCGCGGTAAGGATGAGCCTTGGCCAGCTTCTCCTTAATCTCGCCATCGTAGTAAATCTTGCCTTCCTGGGTGTCAATCAGCAGAATCTTTCCTGGCTGCAGGCGTCCCTTCGAAACCACGTCGCCGGGTTCAAAGTCCATCACGCCAACCTCAGAGGCTACCACCATCATACCTTGCTTGGTGATGGTGTAGCGGCTGGGGCGCAGACCGTTGCGGTCCAACATTCCGCCTGCGTAGCGACCATCGCTAAACAGCAGTGCGGCAGGACCGTCCCACGGCTCCATCAGGATAGAGTGATATTCGTAGAAGGCTTTCAAATCTTCTGAAATAGGATTCTTATCGTTAAAGCTCTCGGGCACCAGGATGGCCATAGCCTGCGGCAGCGAGAGTCCGCTCATCATGAGGAACTCGAACACGTTGTCGAGGCTGGCCGAGTCGCTCATGCCCTCCTGCACGATGGGGCGAAGGTCCTTGATATCACCCAGCGCCTCGCTGCTGAGCACACTCTCTCTTGCCTTCATCCAGCCGCGGTTGCCACGAATGGTGTTAATCTCACCGTTGTGGGCCAGCAGTCGGAAGGGCTGTGCCAGCTTCCATTTGGGGAAGGTATTGGTAGAGAAACGCGAGTGAACCAAGGCCAGTCCGCTCGTAAAGTAATCGTTAGAAAGATCGGGGAAATAGCGTCGCAGCTGTCCGCTGGTAAGCATTCCCTTGTAGATAATATTTTTGCTCGACAGCGAACAGAGATAAAAATCCTCATCATTGATGCGGTTCTCTATGCGCTTGCGTACTTTATATAATATACGCTCAAACACAGGCACATCGTCCTCAGCTACGCCCGTTACAAAAATCTGCTTAATGTCGGGTTCCACCTCGCGGGCAGCCACACCCAGCACCTCAGGATTGGTGGGCACCGTGCGCAGATGCATCAGCTGCAGTCCCTCACGCTCAATCTCCTCGATCATCACGCTCAGGATCTGCTGCTGCCTCTCGTCGTTGACCTCCGGTCGAGCCTGCTCACGCTCGGCAGAGCTCAAACTTGTTTGGCCCTGCTCTCGCTTACTCGCAGCCTTAGGCAGAAAAACCAAACCTGTGCCATACTTACCTTTCTCGGGCACAGGGATACCCTGTAACAAAATAAACTCGTGGGGTATCTGTACCATGATACCCGCACCATCACCGGTCTTGTCGCGTGTCTCGGCGCCACGGTGTTCCATGTTCTCAAGCACCTTCAGTGCATTGTCAACCAGATCATGACTTTTTCCGCCGTGTATGTTAACCACCATACCCACGCCGCAAGCATCATGCTCATAGTCGCTCTGGTAGAGTCCTTTTTTGGTTTGAGTTTGCTTTCTTTTTGTCATATTATCCTTCATTAACCTTACTTTTTGTTACATTTTGAGTGCAAAGGTATGGCATTTTGTAATCAAAACGACTAAACACGTAACGTTTTTATCTACTTTTTTCGCAAAAATAACAATCTGTAAGCTAATATAGTTATTTTACTTACAATTCAAAACAAAAACAAGCCTCAATACTAAAGAAATGCAGTTAGCTTAGAACTTGTTTGTTTATTTATTATGATATGTACGCGTATTATTATAATAATGCTTACCTTTGCAGTCCATAAAATAGATTGATTTTATGGAAACAAAGTACATTTTCGTAACAGGCGGTGTGGTTTCATCACTTGGCAAAGGAATCATATCAGCCAGCATAGGCAAGTTGCTGCAGGCACGCGGCTACAAAGTCACTATACAGAAATTCGACCCCTATATCAACATCGACCCAGGTACACTGAACCCCTACGAGCATGGCGAATGCTACGTGACTGCCGACGGTTTTGAGACCGATTTGGACCTGGGACACTACGAGCGATTTACAGGCATACACACAACACGAAACAACTCTATAACAACAGGACGCATTTATAAAACGGTGATTGACCGTGAGCGTCGCGGCGACTACCTGGGTAAAACGATCCAGGTAGTGCCACACATTACCGACGAGATTAAGCACCGCATGCTGCGCGAGGGCTTGGACGAAGGCTTCGACTTTATCATTACCGAGGTGGGCGGCACCATCGGTGACATTGAGAGCGCCCCATTTATGGAGGCCATCCGACAACTGCGTTACCAGCTGGGTCGCAATGCCGTATGCGTACACCTCACGTACGTACCTTACTTAAAAGCCGCCGACGAATTGAAGACCAAGCCCACACAGCACAGCGTGAAGGAGCTTCAGGGCATGGGTATCCAGCCCGATATCCTGGTACTGCGCACCGAGCGCCATCTGGACGACGGCATGCGCATGAAGGTGGCATCGTTCTGCAACGTGGACCTGGAGTGCGTGGTGCAGAGCGAGGATCTGCCCAGCATTTACGAGGTGCCCGTGAACATGCAGCATCAGGGACTGGATGCTGCCATCATGCGTAAGATTGGCATCCCCGTAGGCGAGACACCAGCCATGAAGCCTTGGCGCGATTTCCTCGAAAAGCAGCGCCATGCCACCAACGAGGTACACATCGGACTGGTAGGAAAATACGACCTTCAGGATGCATACAAGAGTATTCGCGAGAGTCTGAACCTAGCTGGTATCTACAACGATGTAAAGGTAAAAATGCACTTTGTGAACAGCGAGGAAATAACCAAAGCCAATGTGACCGAGAAACTGAAGGGTCTGGCAGGCATTGTGGTTTGTCCGGGCTTTGGCCAGCGTGGTATCGAGGGCAAGATTATTGCCGCCGAATACACCCGCACCAACGATATCCCAACGTTCGGCATCTGTCTGGGCATGCAGATGATGGTGATTGAGTTTGCCCGTAACGTGCTGGGCTACAAGGATGCCAACAGCATGGAGATGGACGAGAAGACACCCCACAACGTGATTGACATCATGGAGGAGCAGAAGAATATTACCGAGATGGGCGGTACCATGCGCCTGGGCGCTTATGAGTGCGAGCTGGTTAAGGGCAGCCGCGTGTACGAGGCCTACGGCGAGGAGGCACTAATTAAGGAGCGCCACCGCCACCGCTACGAGTTCAACAACAAGTACCAGAATGAGTACGAGGCCAAGGGCATGAAGTGTGTAGGCATCAACCCCGATGCCAACCTGGTAGAAATCGTAGAGATACCTGAGAAGCGCTGGTACATCGGTACTCAGTTCCACCCCGAGTACTCATCTACGGTACTAAACCCCCACCCACTGTTTATGAATTTCATTAAAGCCTGTAAATAAGCAACTATGGAACAACTGAAACACGAGTGTGGAGTGGCGATGATTCGCCTGCTGAAGCCGCTGGATTACTACGAGAAGAAATACGGTACCTGGGCCTACGGTTTTAACAAGCTGTACCTGATGATGGAGAAACAGCACAACCGCGGACAAGAGGGCGCCGGGATAGCCAGCGTGAACCTGAACAACAAGCCCGGCACCGAGTACATGTTCCGCGAAAAGGCAGAGGGCAAGAACGCCATTACCGAGATATTCAGTCGCGTGACCGAGGAGATGAAAGGCGAGCTGCTGATGGGCCACCTGCGATACTCGACCACCGGCAAGAGCGGACTGACATTTGTGCACCCTTTCCTGCGACGCAATAACTGGCGCGCCAAAAACCTCTGTCTGTGCGGTAACTTTAACATGACCAATATCGACGAGGTGTTCGACTTCCTGACCGCCCAGGGACAGAGTCCACGTATCTACGGCGACTCATACATCACCCTGGAGCTCATGGGACACCGACTGGACCGCGAAGTGGAGCGCCTGTATCAGGAGGCCACTGCACAGGGCTTAACAGGCATCGACATTACCAACTATATTGACGACCACATTGAGATGGCCAACGTACTGCGCACCACCATGCAGCACTACGATGGTGGTTTTGTGATGTGCGGACTGACAGGTAGTGGCGAGATGTTCAGCGTACGCGATCCCTGGGGCATCCGACCCGCATTCTACTATCGCGACGACGAGATTATAGCACTGGCCAGCGAACGCCCCGTGCTGCAAACGACATTTGATATTGACAGTAACGACGTGCATGAACTGATGCCAGGTCAAGCACTGATAGTACATAAGAACGGCGAAAGCCGACTGGAGCAGATTATGCCTGCCCAGAAACTGAGCGCCTGCTCGTTCGAGCGCATCTACTTTAGTCGCGGCTCCGACTGCGACATCTACCAGGAGCGCAAACGACTGGGCGAACAGCTGACGCAACCCATCTTAAAGGCCATCGACGGCGATGTATCCCATTCAGTTTTTTCCTATATCCCCAACACCGCCGAGGTGGCCTTTTATGGGATGACAGACGGGTTCCGCAAACTACACGGCGACGTACGTACAGAGAAAGTAGTGTGGAAAGATATCAAGTTGCGCACCTTTATCACAGACAATAGCGAACGTAACGATCTGGCTGCCCACGTCTACGACATCAGCTACGGCTCACTGCAGGCAGGCGTGGATAACCTCGTGATTATCGACGACTCGATTGTACGCGGCACCACACTGAAGGAGAGCATCTTTAAGATTCTGGACCGCCTACACCCCAAGAAGATTGTAATGGTATCAAGTTCGCCTCAAATCCGCTACCCCGACTACTACGGCATCGATATGGCACGATTAGAGGAGTTCTGCGCTTTCCGTGCCACAATGGCTCTCATCGAAGAGCGCGGCATGTGGCAATTGGTAAACGACACCTATCTGGCCTGCAAACGCGAGCTAACGAAGCCGAAGGAGCAGATGCAGAACTGCGTGCGCGCCGTATACGAGCCCTTCACTGTCGACGAAATCAATCAGAAAATCGTCGAGATGTTACGACCAGCCGACATGCAGGCACCCATCGAACTTGTATTCCAGAGTATCGAAGGACTTCACAAAGCCTGCCCCAACCATCCTGGCGACTGGTATTTTACAGGACACTACCCCACTCCAGGCGGTGTGAAACTGGTAAACCAAGCGTTTATAAACTATGTGGATAAGATAACAAAAAAGTAGGTCGGATGACCTACTTTTTTTCACTCTCTCTTATTACTAACAGCTTATTTCTTAAGCCATTTTTCTATTCTCAACAATGCCTCGTCAGTCTGTTCATGACTACCAAAGGCCGTGAATCGAACATAACCCTCGCCTGATGGACCGAAACCCACACCTGGCGTACAAACCACATGGGCACCATACAACATCTCTTCGAAGAACTTCCAAGAACTTGAGGTCTCGGGGGTCTTCGCCCAGATGTAAGGAGCATTCTCGCCACCATAGCACTCGAAACCCAAGCCACGTAGAGTAGTAAGCATCTTCTTGGCATTTTGCATGTAATAGTTGATTGTTTCCTTCACCTGCTGCTTACCCTCGGGGGTGTAAATAGCTTCAGCTGCACGCTGCGATATGTAACTGGTACCATTAAACTTGGTACACTGACGGCGGTTCCATAGCGGGTTGAGCGGTATGCGCTCGCCCGTGAGCGTGGCAGCCGTCACCTCCTTGGGCACAATGGTGTAGCCGCAGCGGATACCGGTGAAACCGGCCGTCTTGGAATACGAGTGGAACTCGATAGCGCACTTGCGGGCACCACGAATCTCGTAGATACTATGAGGGATCTCATCATCCTGAATATAAGCCTGATAAGCAGCATCGTAGAAAATGAGTGTATCATTCTTAAGCGCGTAGTTTACCCACTTGCGCAACTCGGCCTTAGAGATAACAGTACCTGTGGGGTTGTTAGGATAGCACAGATAGATAACGTCAACACGGCGATCAGGCAGCTGGGGCACGAAACCGTTCTCGGCATTACAAGGCATATAAAGTACATTAGACCAACGGCCATCCTCTTGCACACCAGCACGACCAATCATCACATTCGAATCGATGTAAACAGGATAGATAGGATCGGTAACGCCGATAGAGTTATCCCAGCGTACCAATTCCTGAATGTTACCAGTATCACTCTTAGCACCATCGTTGATAAACACCTCGTCGCGATCCAAGTGAATACCGCGTGGCAGGAAATCATTTTTCAAGATAGCATCGCGCAGAAAATCGTAGCCCTGCTCAGGACCATACCCTCTGAACCCCTGACGGGTGGCCATCTCGTCGGCTGCCTTATGAATAGCCTCGATAACGGCAGGTGCTAATGGTTGCGTTACATCGCCTATGCCCAGCGAAATGACATCCACCTTAGGATGCATAGCCTTAAAGGCGTTTACCTTTTTTGCAATATCGGCGAACAGATAATTGTTCGGCAGCTTCAAGAAGTGGTCGTTTACTAATGCCATAATTAATATATACCTTATTTAAGTTTACGCTGCAAAGGTAGTACTTTTTGGAAGAAAATTCAAAAAATACTTAGCATAATCACCTTCAATTTATAGAAAAGTAACAATTTGTAAGCACCATAATGTGTTTTGCTTACAGTTTAAAAGAAAATCACTATTAACGATTACAAAAGGATAACAAAAGAAAATGTTTAATATCAAAATGCAAAAGAAATACATTGTTTTACTTACAAAATGCATTAACTTTGCACCCAAGAAATAACAAAGTGTAATCAATTTAATGGTTTATATTATAAATAGGTAAAAGTTTAAGAGGTATGAAAAAGATTGAAGCGATTATCCGAAAGACTAAGTTCGAGGAGGTGAAAGCAGCTTTGCTATCATCCGACATCGATTGGTTTGAGTACCACGACGTGCACGGCATCGGCCAGAGCCGTCAGGAGCGCATCTATCGTGGCGTACAGTACAGTACCGACGTGATCGAGCGTGTCGCCATCACCATTGTGTGCCGCGACATGTTCCTCGATCCAACGGTCAAGGTTATTTTAGAAGTTGCCCATACGGGTGAAATCGGCGACGGTCGCATCTTTGTGAGCGACATCATCGACACATGGAGCATCCGCACAGGCGAACATGGTGACACTGTACTAAGAGACAAGAAGTAAATAGTGATAAGCTAAGGTATTAACAAACTAAATTTTCAGGATTATGAACGAAATTGGAATATCACTCGATACCGTATGGATGCTATTGGCAGCAATGTTGGTTTTCTGGATGCAGCCTGGTTTTGCGCTGTGTGAAGCAGGATTTACACGCAGTAAGAACACCGCTAACATCCTGATGAAGAACTTTGTCGACTTCATGTTCGGCTCTCTGTTGTTCTTCTTCTTAGGTTTCGGATTTATGTTTGGCGGCGACGTATTAGGCGGTTTTATTGGTATGCCTAACTGGGGCGACCTGAGTTTCTATAAGAGCGACCTGCCTGTTGAAGGATTCCTGATTTTCGAGACCGTATTCTGTGCTACCGCCGCAACTATCGTCAGCGGTGCTATGGCCGAGCGTACAAAGTTCTCAATGTATCTGGTTTACAGCGCAGTTATTTCGCTGATTATCTATCCCGTTGAAGGGCACTGGACCTGGGGTGGCGGTTGGCTCTGCAACGACGCAGCTGACAGTTTCATGATGACCACCTTTGGCGATGTGTTCCACGACTTTGCCGGTTCAGCTATTGTACATAGCGTAGGTGGTGTGCTTGCTTTGGTAGGTGCTATCGCACTGGGGCCCCGTGTAGGTAAATATGGTGAGGATGGTAAAAGCCGTGCTATTCCTGGTCATAACTTAGCCATGGCTGCACTGGGCGTTTTCATTCTCTGGTTGGGATGGTTCGGATTCAACCCTGGTTCACAGCTGGCTGCCAGCGGCGAGGTTAACCGCATTGCCATCAGCCACGTATTCCTTACCACTAACTTGGCTGCTGTAGCTGGTGGAACTGCAACCATGTTCCTTACCTACATAAAGTATGGCAAACCATCGCTCTCACTCACCCTTAACGGTGTGCTGGCAGGATTGGTAGGTATAACCGCTGGTTGCGACCTGGTATCACCCTTCGGAGCTGTTATCATCGGTTTGGTTTGCGGAATCGTACTGGTTTACGCGATTGAGTTTATAGATCACAAACTGCATATCGATGACCCTGTTGGCGCATCTTCTGTACATGGTGTCTGCGGTATCCTCGGAACACTGATGACCGGCCTGCTGTCAACCTCTAACGGTGCTTTCTACGGTCACGGATTTGGATTCTTCGGAGCTGAACTGTTCGGTGTTCTGGTTATCGACCTCTGGGCTGCTGCCTGCGGTGTAGTTCTGTTCTACAGTATCAAGAAGATTCACGGTCTGCGCGTTAGCAAGCGTATTGAGGAAGAAGGTCTGGATATTTACGAGCATGGAGAAATGTGTTATAACTAAGTAGTGAAAAGTGAATAGTTAAAAGAGAACGAATTATGAAAAAGATTGTTTTAATGGCAACATTGCTTGCCGCAGGAATGAGTGCTACGGCACAGGATGAAGTAGAAACAACAGTAGCTGCTGATGTAGTAAGTTCATACGTCTGGCGTGGTACAGAGTGTGGAAGCGCAGCTATCCAGCCAACTCTCGGCATCGGTTACAAAGGTCTCTCACTCTCAGCATGGGGTAGTTACGGACTGGTTGATGCCAATGATACCAAGGAGTTCGATCTGACTTTGGGTTACACAACAGGTGGATTCAACATCGGCGTAACCGACTACTGGTTTAACAGCCCTGAGGAGCGCTACTTCCTCTACGATGCCCACAAGACCAGCCACATCTTCGAAGCAAACGTTGGCTACGACTTTGGTGCTGCCAGCATCCAGTGGTTCACCAACTTTGCAGGCAACGATGGCATCAATAAGGATGGTAAACGCGCTTATTCAAGCTACGTAGAATTAGGCGTACCCTTCAAACTCGCCTCAGTCGATTGGAGCGCAGCCGTTGGTGCCGTTCCTTTCGCCACCAGTTTCTACGATACAACAGGCTTTGCAGTAACCAACGTGTCACTGAAAGCCACAAAGGATATCAAGATAACCGACACGTTCAGTATTCCTGTGTTCGGCCAGATTGCGGCCAACCCAAGAACTGAAAAAGCTTTCTTCGTCTTTGGATTCACGCTTCAGCCGTGAGTCCAAGGACTCTTTTAAAAAAGCAAACATTCAAACAACTATAAAAAAACAAAATATTATGTGTGGAATAGTAGGTATTTTCAACATCAAGGAGCAGTCGCAAGAAATGCGACAAAAAGCATTAAAGATGAGTCAGAAAATCCGTCATCGTGGTCCCGACTGGAGTGGCATCTACTGTGGCGGTTCAGCCATCTTAGCTCACGAGCGATTAAGTATTGTTGATCCAGAGTCGGGTGGCCAACCCCTATTCTCGCCCGACCACAAACAAGTGCTTGCCGTTAACGGCGAGATTTACAATCATCAGGAGATCCGCCGCCGTTATGCCGGCAAGTACGACTTCCAGACAGGTAGCGACTGCGAAGTAATCCTAGCCTTGTATCGCGAAAAGGGTATCGATTTCCTTGAAGACCTGAGTGGCATCTTTGCCTTTGCCCTTTACGATGAAGAGACCGATGAGTTCCTTATTGCTCGCGACCCCATTGGCGTCATCCCCCTGTACATCGGCTGCGATGCCGACGGCAAGGTGTACGTAGCTTCAGAACTGAAAGCTCTTGAGGGGCAGTGTGAGCACTACGAGCCCTTCCTTCCTGGCCATTATTACTGGAGTGCAGACCCTGGACAGAAGCGTTACTACAAGCGCGACTGGATGGAGTACGATGCCGTGAAAGACAATCCCGCATCGGTTGAAGCTATCCACGATGCACTCGAAGGTGCGGTGAAACGCCAGCTGATGAGCGATGTTCCTTACGGTGTGTTGCTTTCGGGCGGACTCGACTCGAGCGTTATCTCGACCATCGCCGAGAAATACAGCGAAATGCGTATCGAGGACGACTCGAGAACCAAAGCCTACTGGCCCCGCCTGCACTCGTTTGCCGTCGGTCTGAAGGGGGCACCCGATCTGGCCAAGGCCAAGCTGGTGGCCGACCACATCGGTACCGTTCACCACGAAATCAACTACACCATACAGGAAGGCTTGGATGCCATCCGCGATGTGATCTACTTTATCGAGACCTACGACGTGACCACCGTACGTGCCTCAACACCTATGTATTTGCTGGCGCGTGTCATCAAGTCGATGGGTATCAAAATGGTACTCTCAGGCGAGGGTGCCGACGAGATTTTCGGTGGTTATCTCTACTTTCATAAGGCCCCAACAGCCAAAGACTTCCACGAGGAGACTGTACGCAAACTCTCTAAGCTACATCTTTATGATTGTTTACGAGCCAACAAGAGCTTGAGTGCCTGGGGCGTTGAGGGACGTGTGCCCTTCCTCGACAAAGAGTTCCTCGATGTAGCTATGCGTACCAACCCTGAAGCCAAGATGTGCCCAGGTAAAACCGTCGAAAAGAAGATTGTACGCGAGGCCTTTGCTAACATGCTTCCAGAGGCAGTCGCATGGCGACAAAAGGAACAGTTCAGCGATGGCGTCGGCTACAGCTGGATCGACACTCTGAAACAGATTACATCTGAAGCCGTCAGCGACGAGCAGATGGCCCATGCCGCCGAGCGATTCCCCATCAACCCACCAAAGAATAAAGAGGAATACTACTACCGCTCAATCTTTGCCGAGCATTTCCCCAGCGACTCAGCTGCCCTAAGCGTGCCCAGCGAAGCCAGCGTAGCATGCTCTACCGCTATCGCCCTGGAATGGGACGAGGCCTTCAAAAACCTAAACGACCCCTCAGGCCGTGCCGTTAAAGGTGTGCACGAGCAAGCCTATTAAGTAATAACTGACTCATCGATGATGATGTTACCTCCCTTCGTATGCTTCTTTGGCATCAGCGTAGTCGGAGGTAACACCATCGTCGGTTAGTGTATGAACGAAAAAAGGCTACTTGTATCATCGTTAGTAACGGTTTCATCCTCTTTCAGCCTGAGAGATAACTCTAACGTTGCGTAGTCCCTCCCTTTCTCACCTAACGAAAATTTTCCCGCATCGGGTGTTATCGTGTATTCCATGGTGCCATATTGGATGGTCAGCGAATATTCATCAAAGGTCCTTACTACGATGGTAGCAAACAGATGTCGCCAGCCACTGCTCATCGGTAGCCGCTCTACAGACAACGGTTCGCCTTCAATAACAGGGAATTCTGGCACAGGAAGACCCTTCGTAGGCCGTTGGAACTCAATAGCGTGATATTCACTATGACGGTCAGCTTGCCAGTCAATGCTCAGCAAGAGCTGCGACCATGTTTTGTTGTCAGTAGTACTTTTCGGCATATTGTTACTTTTATTAAGATATATTTTTCCGCAAAGATAGTCTTTTTTCAACAAAAAAGATATTCATTTCATTTTTTTTCGTATTTTTGCAAACAGATAGTAACTAATAGACCGACATTCATAATGGAAAAGAAAAGACAACTATGCCTATTATTACTCTTGCTGACAATTGTTATTGCCAGCAAAGCACAGACTTATCTCACCGATAAATACAAGCCTACCGACTCATATCTGTATAAGGCCTACCCTACAAAGGGGACTGACGTGATGCAGATAGCCACCTATAAATACAAAGGCGGATTCACACTGGAAACAGGTCGTAGTGGTCTTATTGCAGGTGACAAAGCAGGCTTTGTGGTATTCAATCTGACTGAGAGCTACGACAAAATGAGCTTCGTGGTTGGCCCCAATGCCCCCAACTCGGCTAGCGATCAGTATAATGTCATCCTGGTCATGAAGGCCGACGGAAAAAAAGTGCTCGACAAAGTCATCTGGCAGCACGATGCGCCACAGGAATGTGTGATTGACCTGAAAGGAGCTCGCCAATTGCGCATTGACCTGCCCAAGGGATCTGCCGATCTGGCATTCGGCGCCGTCAAACTATGGAAAGCTAACGAAGTTTTCAAACCTTCTGCCGATCCACATCGCGCCATCCCTACCAACGACCGTGTTCAACTGGTGGGACAAATCTGGCCGCACTTTATCCGCCATTCCGGATGGGTACACCCCATCACAGCCAAAGAGGTAAAGGGTATCGAGAAGACCGAAAAGATCAGCATCAACCGCGTGGAGTACAAAACGGGCTTGGCATTCACTGCCGACCAAGCTTTCGTAGGCAACAATGAGGCATGGGCCTACTTCTGGCTACAGAAGAAATATGGCAAGGTGTCGTTTATCATCGGCCCGCGCGACAACCAGGCTAGCGGTGCCACAGGCTGGCTGACGGTGAAGGCCGACGGCAAGATTATCTACGAGAAACGAATCAGCCAACTCGATCTGGCGGAACAGGTAGTGCTTGATGTCGCCAATGTCAATCAATTGTCGTTTCATAGTATCGATGAAAATGCACGTTTAGGAGGCGGTCTCGTATTCGGTGTTGTCAATATGTTTGCCTATCCAAACAATTACGACATGGCCTTGCTACCAACCCCAGGCGAGGTAAACGGCTCCAAGAGCAGAATCTCGCAACTGCCCGATGTGTGTAGATTGGTGTCGAATATTAAGCCGTACTCCGTTCAAGGCATCGTAAATTACAAGAACAGCGTGTTCGATGGCGAGAGCGACTATATCACCTTCTCAATGGGAGGCGAGAAGTTTAACGAAGGCTTTGTGCTTACAAGCGGCTCCACACTGCTGGGCGAAGATATCAGTTCATATTACAAATTCGACCTGGCAGGCGAGTTCGACTACATGACCTTCACCGTTGGAGCGCTCACCAACCGTCGCGTCATGTCGGATGAAGACATCCGCATCTATTGCGACGGTAAGGTGGTACTCGACACGGTCATCCACTGCACCTGGCCAAATCAGCACTTTACCATCCCGCTCAACAAATGCCGTACCCTCACCTTCGCCAAGCCTGGTACAGGCAGCGACACCCAGCCTTACTATGGATTTGGCGACATCACGCTCTACCGTGGTGAGGTGGTAGCCAACAATCTCTATGAGCATCCCAAACCCGAATGTCCTGATTCAGTCGACCTTATCGATCTCTGCAAGCGTCCCTACTTCCACTTTGTGGGGCGTTATCTGAGCAGGATGACCAACTTCGACTTCAACGACTGTTTCCATAATGGAGAATCGTTACGCCGCTACTTTCACATGAAAGACGGTTCAAAGATTTACAAGGGTGTGATGTTGGAAACCAACATCCCATTTGCATTCGAGAATGTGACGTTTATGGATTTGATGTTCATGTTCCTGACCAGTGCAGGTGGTGAATTATCAAATAGTGATGTCAGTGCAACAACCGGTGTCACAGGTGGCGCCTCTAGTTTGCCTACGACGATGCTCAACCTGTCGTTGGAAGCCAAGAAGAAAGGTGACCGCGTACAGGACAGAGCCAAAGCTCATGGTCTGAAACTAGGCACCCTGTCGCTCTTCGGTCCCGGTGGCTACCAGTCGTCAGCAGCAGCCTTCAATATCTATGGTGAGTACGATACCTGTACTTTTACCGTTGCCAACAAGTCGGTCTTTGTCGACCCCTACGAAGAGGTACTTGGCGGTGTGTTCGGCGAGAAGGCGAAAGCCCCACCCGTACGCCTCGATGTGTTTGCCGACCAAGTAAAGGTGGGCGAGTTTATGCTGACAGACGACATGAAGCCTACTACCTATACCGTACCTGTAAACAAAGGCACCCAGTTGATGTTCTGGTTGGAGTGCGGTGACGTACGCTCTGGCCAGTATGTGCTCTACGATATGAGCGTGAAGAAAAACCAAAAACAAAAGTAGATCAGATATGAAGAATTTTATCAAGTTTGTGATTATCGTATTGATTTGCTGCTGGGTTTACAAGAAATGCAGCAGCGACAGTACCAACAAGAAAGCAAAGGTGGAACAGACCACTAAGAGCTCAAAGAAGAAGGCTACCAAAGGCAAAAAAAACAAGAAGAACAAGAATGCCTCATCGAGCAACGAGCTGAATCATAATGAGAGTTCTGCTGAGGAACAGCCTACTACCAAGAAGCAGGCTACGCCTGAGGACGTAGTTGAAGAAGCAAAAAGCGGACAGGCTAGCGATGATGTCATCTTCTAACATTCAGAATGTATGGAAAAAAACGACCTACTCAAAAAAATAGAAAGTCTGGTTGAGGAAGCTTACCAACTGAATAACGACGAGCAGACGTGGAAGGCCACACCGCTGCTGGAGCAGGCCATCCTGCTGCTGAACGATGTGCCTGATACCGAAGAAAATCAGGAGTGGCTGTACGAGGCATGGTACACCATCGGCGAATGCTATTACACCAACCAGCGCCGCCAGCAGGCCAAGCACGCCTACCAACAAGCGCTAGTACATGCAACATCGGCAGGACTGGATACTGAAGACTGCGACTACCAGCTGGAAAGAATTAAGGATCCCCTGCTGAAGTACGACCCAATAGAAGACAGTCAGGATTATTTGGCCGTTATCGACGAAGTGGAGAAAAAACTCTATGAAGAACTCAAAGGTGAGCCTCGCCATATGGGGTTCTGTTTCCAATATTGGTCGCTCAAGCGCTCCATCCTCGCCACATACGGCATCGAGTGGCGCTCACCAAACATCATGAATCCCCGTGTACATTTCGATTAATACCTATGCCTACCACCTGTCAGATAGTCAATTACAAGAGCTATAGCGACCGCGGTGCCTTCATGTTCAAGGAGCTGTGGGATACAGTCGATGTCGATCCGAACATACTGAAAGCGGGCGAACACCTGCCCTATTGGGACCCAAGAGTTGCGCCTAAAATCACCTACTACGATGAGCTGCGCCTCGACTTAGTATATGGCGGTCAGACGTTCAGCGTTCATCTGGGCGAAGAGGTGCTGATCAGCGAAGGCTCTGGTCCAGAAGACTACGGCGTGATCTGCACGATTCTGCATTGCGTCAGACTGATAGATGACGACAATTACATAGATGATGATGGACGATACGACGCATATGATTAGCCTCAAGACACATCCTGCAGAGAAGTCCCTCTTCGGCCAAAGCAAATGGTGGGGCGAACCTGATATGCCAGACGATTTAGACTGGCCCGAAGTGACGATAAACGACGAGAACGGTGAGCCATACAGCGACCCACTGACCTTTGTTTGTCAGATTCGTTGCAACGATATAGCTATGCTCGACCCAGAGGGTCTATTGCCTCACGAGGGCATGCTCTATTTCTTTGCAGCGCTCGACTATTTCCTCGGCGATATCGACAGTCCCGTCTATCCTGGCATGGGGCAATGGAACCCAGATTATTTCAAGGTACTCTATAGCCCAACGTGCGACCAACTACACACCCATCATCTCTACTATCCTGATGGCACAACAGCCACCCGCGCTGCCGAATCCATCACCTTCGCCCCTAGCGATGAAGCAGATGACGGTCTACGCCTGTTAGGATATCCATACATTGAAGATGTACGCGAAACCATGCCTGACATGCTCTCGCTATTACAGATTGACGAGAACGACGACTGGCATCTGACGTTCCACGATTGTGGCGAACTATATTTTCTTATCACTCCGCAACACCTACTCAATCGCCTGTGGCAGCAAACAACCTGCTATCTCTTTTCACTTTGAAATGACCGATCTGCTCACAATAAATAATTTCCTTCGATTCTAACTGTGGCCTTGCCACCAAAGAGCACCTGGTCGTTTACATGCTTTAGCTTTACTGAGTTGAAAATACGGTCGTTACCACCCTGTTCGATGGTGATGGGGTGACCATCCCAGAGGTTTTCGCTCAGCAGATAGTTAGCAAAGGCACTATTGCCCGAACCCGTGGCAGGGTCTTCCAGATAACCGAACTTAGGCGCGAACACCCTTGTGTGGGCAAAAGCATCAGCATTGGCTGTTTGCTGGGAGAAAACAAGGATGATGTCGATATCATTGCTTAAGCAGAACGCTTTGAGTTGCTGTTCGTCAGGAAAGACCGAAATCTCAGTTTCCAGATCGTTCACCGGCACCAGCAGGGTGCGTAATCCTGCATCAATCATGCGGATAGGCAAATCCTGACGGATAGTGTCTTGAGGCAAAGTTAATGCCTTTGCGATGCTATCAGCAGACGGCTTCACTGAATGGTCGAAGATACATTTCCTTATTATCCATATTGTTACTATTAATTATTTACCTTTTAATGGTTTTGACGGTGCAAAAATACATAGAATTACCATACAATGCAAATTTCTGGGACAAATGGTACACTTTTGTGACGGATGGTTTGGTTGTTTCGGCAAATATATGTATCTTCGCAGCGTTTTATTGTAATGGTAAAGGATTGAAAAGGGAATGAATATTCTGATCATAAACGGTAGCCCACGAAAGAATGGACTCATTTCGCAGATGCTCGCTATGATGAGCGAAGAGGCCGAGAAGCGAGGCGACACGGTGGAAATGGTACATACCAACAACCTGACCGTGAAGCCTTGTACTGGTTGTATGGCCTGCAGAACAAAGCAGAAGTGTGTACTGGCTGAGGACGATTCGCAGCGAGTGTTGAGGATGATGCAGCAGGCCGATGCCATTATTATGGGCGCACCATGCTACTGGGGGAACATACCCGGACAGATGAAACTGATGTTCGACCGTCAGGTTTATGGCATGATGCGCGATACGAACCGCTTTCCAGAGCCACTAATGAAAGGTAAAAAGTGTATTCTTATCAGCACCTGCACCACACCCTGGCCTTGGAACATATTGTTCAAGCAGTCGCGTGGCGCCATCCGTTCCATGCGCGAGATTGCCCGCTATGCAGGTTTCAAGATTGTAAGCACCATCGAACGTGGTGGCACAGCCATGCATCCCCAACTTACCGAGAAAGACAAACTGAAGTGTAGAAAAGCCATAGACCGGATTTAAGATGAAAGAAGGACGCAAAGAAACAATGATGACCCGCATAACCAGTGTATCCTTTGTAGCCGTTGCACTGGCAGTTTTTAAGCCATTCGGACTCGACACCTGGCAGTGGCAGGCCTATATCCATTTGCTGGCCATCTGGACAATCGGCGTAGCTGTTTGTATCATCGCCGATTTGATTCTGAAGTATATTGTTCGCATGCCGCGATCGTTTAAGAAAGGCATTGGCTATATTATCCGTCGAAACCTATATTTCCAGTTGATCAACACCCCGCTAGTATCGCTGGCTATCTGCTTGTATCGCCACTTTGTAATCAACGAATACGTGGCGGGCAACCAGCTTTCGGTGATTAACTACATCGAAACGCTCCTGATTATCGCTTTCTGCTCGTTTACCATCGGACTGTACTGGCGCTTTAAGTTCCGCAGCAAGTATCTGGCTGTTGAGCTAGAAGAAATGCGCCTGCTTAACGAGCAGCTGAAAAAAATTACAGCATCAGCACCACAACCCAGCAACGAAACAAAAGCCCCTGATACCATAACACTTTCTGGCAATACCAACGATACGATTGAACTCAACATTGCCAACCTGCAATATATCGAGGCTGTTGGCAACTACGTAAAGGTATGCTATATGCGCGATGGTGAGGTACACACTGATATGCTACGTGCCACTTCCAAACAGATGGAGGACGATCTGAAAGCCTATCCCATGATTGTACGCTGCCATCGCGCATTCTTAGTAAATCTGGCTCAAGTAGAGCAGATTATCTCTAACTCACACGCCATGCAACTTATCATGAAGCATACTAACGATGCTATACCGGTATCGCGTAGCAATATGCAAGGCGTAAAAGAGGCTCTTTCTTAGAGTGTTACCTCGGGCACAACCTGACCATCGAGCAAGTTGATGGTGCGCTGGGCATAACCGGCATCACGCTCCGAGTGGGTCACCATCACCACGGTGGTGCCTTCCTGATTCAGTTGGGTAAGCAGCTGCATCACCTCAAGTCCGTTCTTTGAATCGAGGTTACCTGTGGGCTCGTCGGCGAGGATAATCTTAGGATTCATCACAACGGCACGAGCAATAGCTACACGCTGCTGCTGACCTCCAGAAAGCTGCTGAGGGAAGTGGTGGGCACGATGACTGATAGCCATACGGCGCAATACCTCCTCTACCCTTGCCTTACGCTCCTTCTTGGGCACACCCAGATAAGTGAGAGGCAGTTCTACATTCTCTTCAACATTCAATTCATCAATCAGGTTAAAGCTCTGGAACACAAAACCAATCTGGCCCTTGCGAACCTTGGTGCGCTGACTTTCCTTGAGCGAGCCCACATTCTGACCATCCAGCAGATACTGGCCGCTGGTAGGATTATCGAGCAAGCCCAGAATGTTAAGCAAGGTTGATTTACCACAGCCCGATGGACCCATGATGGCCACGAACTCGCCTTTCTTTACTTCGAGCGATACACCGCCCAATGCAACGGTCTCCACCTCTTCGGTACGGAACACCTTCTGAATGTTTTCTAACTTAATCATAAGTTTTATTATTTAAAGATTTACTATTTATTCGTTCTTAAGATAATCTACCGGATTGCTGCTGGCCACACGATAGCAGCCAATGCAAACCACCGAGAGGATAATCACCACTACTGCCAGGGCACAAAGACCGAAGAGTACTGGCAACAGGACAGCCTTTTCGCTGAATTGCTCCAACCACAAGCGCGATACATACCAGCCACCAATGGCTCCGATAACCACTGCAGGCAAAGCCAGGCGCAGAATGTCGCGGATAAAGAGCTGTAGAACATCGATGATATGGGCACCGTTCACCTTACGGATGGCAATCTCCTTCTGTCGGCGAGCCATCTCACCAGCCAGGTAACCAATCAGTCCGATCAGGGCAATAATCAAAGCTACCATTCCACCAATCATCACGGTACTGCGGAAACGCTGCGCATCGGTATAAAGCTGCGTCATCAACATGGTATAGGGACGGAGCGAAACCTCAGGACTCTCAGGGATCAGTTCGTGCAACCGCTTGTTAGCCGCATCGAGTGCATCCATATCGTGAAAACGCACAGTAATATGATGTGTGTACCTCATTCTATGGTCATAGAAGCAGATACTTGGACGATTATCAGGATGAGTGATACTGCCAATACGAGGATCGTCGAACACGCCCACGATGGTGTAAGGACCTTCGTATGATGTACAGATTACCTGCTTGCCTACAGCCTGATCCCAGCCAGCCAGTTGCTTCATACGCTCCTCGAACTTTCGGCTTACCATTGCCTCGCGCATGGTATCAGTCTGCTCAGTAAAGCTACGACCGGCAATCACAGGAATGCCCATCACCTCGAAATAGCCATCTCCCACATCAAAGAGGTCGGCCACATTCATGTACTCTTTATCATCGCCTGGCAGGAAGATATTATCGCCACTCTGCATTTCGGGCAGATAGGCATAAGATGTAGTAACACCTTTCACACCCGATAGTTTCTTGAGTTCATCAACCACCAATCGTGTCTGTGCCAACGAGAGTTCGTCGGTATTGATATCAGCCAGAGTAGAATAGTCGTAGCCAGGATTGTCGTTCACCATCAGCTGATACTGGCGACCTACCACCAGCAACAACACAAAGAGGAAGGTGGCCGAAGCAAACTGCAAACCTAACAACAGCATCTTCCACACACGGTGAGAATGATTGTAATGCTTAAAGGCGGCAGTCATGGGGATGTGGGTATAAGCCCAACCAGGAACCAGACCAGTGATGACCAACACCACCAGACAAGTGAGGGCGATGAACCAGATGTTATGACCTGTGGTAAGGATGACCGGTAGTGGTGTGCCCGTAAGCTCCTGGATCGTATCCTGGAAGATGAACAACAAGCCTGCGGCCAGTGCCAGCGATAACAGCAGGTGCAGCACGCTCTCGATCATCACGCGTCCGTAGATGTTACGTGCCTCGGCACCATAGCAACGGTGTACAGCCATCTCGCGAGCTCGGCGACTGATGCCACCAACCACCAGCAACAGATAGTTCATCACCGCACAGCCAATCAGCACCATGGCCAGCAACGAGATAATCCAAATCATTCGGCGTGTAGCATCGTCCTGCGTGTGATAGTCGGCCAACGGGCGCAGCGAGTAGTCGAGATCCACACCGGCCTTCTTCAGTTCGTCGGCAGGCAGGTTATCATGGCGCATCTTCTTTATTTGCGGTTTCAGGTCGTCGGGGGTGATACCCTTAGCCAGGCGCACATAGCCGAAGTAGCGGTCGTTACCCACCCAGTTGTCGCGACCATCCCAGGTTATCTGGGGCAGTGTAGGCATCGATACCAGCACCTCCAAATCGTGCAGTCGGGTATTCAGGGGGATATCCTCGTAGATACCGCCAATAGTGAGTGCCAGATTGCCACGCTTATTATAATACACCTTCTTACCAATCACGTCGCCACCCAGTTTCTCGGCTATCGACTGCGGAATCATGCAGTAGTTGGGCTGACTGAGCGTTTTCTTTGGATTACCTGCCAGAATACGGTAGGGAAACACATCGAAGAAACAGCTATCGGTAAAGAAGAAATTGGTACGTATGCGCTTATCGTCTTCGGTAACCAGTGGCAGGTCCCAGCCAAAGCCTGTATAGCGGGTAGCGGCCTCAACCTGCGGGCAGTAGCGCTTCAAGCCGTGAGCGATAGCACCCGATGTTTGTGAGTAATGCTGGTATTCGCCATCGCGAATCACATCCTCGTAAAGCACATAGATGCGGTCGCTCGTATCAAAGTCCTTATCCCACGACTGTTCGAAACCAGCCTTACCTATTAATACTATTCCAGTAGCCAGACCAACAGCCAGACAAAGGATCTTAATCCAGTTGTGCTGACCACGCTGATTGAGAGATTTGATAACGTTCATATTCATTATTTGTTGATGTTTACGCTGCAAAGATACGGCTATTAACCTATATCTGCAAGATTTTTGCAAGCCCTAAAGGCGGTATGTCTAAACATTATACGGTTCACTGTATGATTTTTATACACTTACCATCTGTTACTCGGTTTTAATACTCTCCACCGGGTTGGTACGCACGGCTTTGATAATCTGGATGCTAACCGAGAGTACAGCTACCAGCAGGGCAAAAGCACAGGTAACAGCGAATATCCAAGCACTCAGGTTGATGCGGTAACTGAAGTTGCTCAACCAGTCGGTCATCACGTACCACGACAGCGGGATAGCGATGACAAACGATACCAGCAATGGTGCACAGAACGTGCGCAGCATAAGCGTCATCACCTCGTGCGAGGTAGAGCCCATAATCTTTCGGATACCAATCTCCTTCTGTCGCTGACGGATAAAGAAGAGCGACATACCAATGAAGCCCAATACAGAGATGACGATAGCCACAATGGTAAAGAGCGAGATAATCTTGAGCGTATTCTTTTGATCGGCGAAGGTTTCGGCTATACTCTCCTCGAGCGACTGCACATTCCACTCAAGATCAGCCTCAGGCACCCCTTGTTCCCTCATCATGTTGAGGAATGCCGCCTTGGCTTGCTTGTCGCCATTGGTCTTCACCAAGTACGAAGGATAGTTGAACGAATCCTTGAATTGGATGACAAAAGGCTCCACACCTTGCAACACATTGATACGATGGATATCGTTAAGCACACCAGCGATAGGTTTATTCCAAACAGTCTGTGTGGTGGTGTCGGTATATTCCATCTGGCGCATAGCCTCCTCCGTCAGATAGTAGCCGTCGCTGGTCTGTCCATAGTCTTTCTTCTTTTTCAAGCCATAAAGATCGTAGGCCGTTTTGTCAAGGTCTAACAAGAAGAGAGTGATGACTTTATCGTTGCGCGTCACACTTTGCATGCTACAGGTACCAGTAGCCAGCGAGGTTTTCTCGAATCTACCTATTTTCTCCACAAAAGGCATCTTTTCCAAGAGGTTTCTCACTGTTTGGTCTTTCCCATCAGGGGCGTTAATAACAAACAGATTCTCGGTGTTGTAGCCCAGCGGGGCATGGATCAGGTGATTGAGTTGCAACCAGATAACAAGCGCCGAAGTAAGCATCACTACCGTAACTACATTCTGCAGAATGATAAAGATCTTACCCAGCACCATCTTGGAACGGAAACGGAAACTACCTTTCACGATGTCGATGGGCTGGAAACGAGAAATCTGCCACGAAGGCATGATACCTGAGATGATACCCACCAACAGGATGAAAGCGATGCTGACACTAACGGTGCCCAGACTGATGTCGCCAGCAAGGTCGATCTTACCCTTAAACAAATCGATAGCCTCATCCTGCAAGGCAAAGGCTAAAGCCAGACCGATGGCAAACGATACGGCCACCATCAGGGTTGATTCGGCAATCAACTTCAGCGAGATATCCTTCTGACTACTGCCGAAGAGTTTACGGGTGGCCATCTCCTTGGCACGGAAACCCGTATTGGCAACCGTCAGGTTGATATAGTTGCTGATGGCAAAGAACAGGATGGCCAACACAGCTGCAAGCAGGATGTGGAGTCGCGTCTTATCGCCTTTCAGCATACCTGTGCCATTGTTCTGTGGGGCAAACATGATATCCTTGAGTGGTGTAAAGGTCAGGTTCTCTGCCTCCCACTTACCATAGTAATTCTTGGCCAGATAATCGGCGACAACAGCTTTCTTGCTGTCGAGGCTGGTGCCTGATTGCAGCATCAGGAACACCTTGCTATAACCATGGGGACCATAGGCCATCGTATAGTTCTCGAGCTTGTAGCCCATCACCTGTGGATAGCGCTGCATGTTCACGATAATCTGCGTTTCGTTGGGCAGTACCGTATGATCAAAGTCCTTGGCTATCGCACTAACGGTATATACCAGCGTACTATCGTAAGGATCATCATTTCCGATACGCACATGGCGTTCGCCAGTAATCTGAATCGACTCACCCATAGGGTTCTTATCGCCAAACAAGCGCTTGGCCAGTCGCTCGGTGATCACACATTTATCAGGCTTATCAAGTGCATAACGCTTGTTACCCTGCGTCAACTCATAGTCGAAGATGTTGAAGAAAGAAGAATCAACCAACAGGATACTGCTCTTGTCGTCGCCATCTTCTATCACCCTTTCGCCATATTTTATCTTTCCACTCTGGCTCATCACGGCACACGACTGCTCCACTTCAGGACACATGGCCTTGATATCGCCACCAGCCTGTGGCCACATAAAGAAGTTGTCCTGACTACCTACCAGAACGATTCGTTCGGCCTGCTGATGCCACGAGTCGATCGTAAACTGGCGCCAGGTGTAGTCGCCCAGCAGGATGATAAACATCAACGACACTACAAGCCCTACCACATTGATTAATGTGTAGAGCTTGTTGCGTGAGAGGAATCGGAAATAACTCTTCATTTTTTATTCTTTATTTATTTCTGTGTAAGATAATAATCCATGTTCATCGTATAACTTTCTATAGGTGCCTGCCACTCCAGTTGCATATCGGCTTTGTTGTACTGGCGACTGTAACAAGCCACACTGACAACACTCTCATCGGGCTGTAGGGTATAGGTTATCTTACCTACAGGTTCGTCAAAATCAGCCTTCTTCTTGTTCCAGCGGCTATAAGTAGCAGTATAGAAATCGGCATCCAGAGAGTAGTTGTGACGACCTGCACACTGCCACTGCTGTTTGTGCCACACGTACTTAGTACGACTGATAAGCATACCATCGGTAGCATAGGTGTACTGGTAACGGTAGATGGGCGTCAGGGTGAAGTTACCCTTGCGTAGAGTCTTCTCCTGATAAACCACCATCGTAGCAATGTTTCCATCAGCGTCACGATCAGCGTTATACACGAACGCGGCATCGGTAGCTTGAGAGACTGTGTTGTAAACCTTATCCACAGTTGCAGATGTCATCACTTGTGCATTTGAGGTCAGAGCCATCAGGCACATCATTGAGCTAATCATAAACTTTTTCATAATCGTACTTTTTTTATTGTTATTACTTTGTTTTTTAATTTTCACATTGCAAAGTTACGATCATTTTATATGATATGCAAGCTTTTTTGAGTGCCCAGAGGGCGTTCGTCTAATCTTTATACACACCATCGTATGATTTATTTACACTCCCCTGATTATTCGGTTTTGATATTGTTCACAGGGTTCTCAGATGCAGCGCGCCAGCTCTGGAAAACAACGGTAAGCAGCGAGATGATGAAGCAGGTAAACCCAGCCGCTACGAATATCCAGACACTGAGCGCGATGCGATAACTGAAATTGCTGAGCCAGTCGGTCATCACATACCACGAGATGGGTACAGCTATGACAAACGCAATCAGCATAGGTATTGAGAAGATACGGAGCATTAACATCAGTACTTCGGTCGAAGTAGATCCCATCACTTTACGGATAGAGATCTCTTTCTGGCGCTGACGGATGAAGAAGAGCGACATGCCGATGGTACCCAAGATAGAGATGATAACAGCAATGAGCGTGAAGAGCGACACGATGCGCAGGGTGTTACGCTCGTTCTCAAAAGCTTTTGCTATTGTTTCTTCAACGCTCTGCACACGTTCCAGACCAAATACTTTGGGGGCATTAGGATCTTCGAGTTTCTTAACCATCTCCTGGAAAACAGCCTTGGCCTTCTTATCGCCATTGGTCTTTACCAGGAAATAAGGGAACGTCTTATGCTTATCTATACAGATAGCAAAAGGCGGCACTTCGCCTTCGAGCACATTGGCCAGCTTGATCTCGTTCAACACACCACCTATCGGAGCGGTGCTACCGGTACCAAAATCCAACACGCGCGTCTCATTATTATAACCCAACTGGTGCAGCGCATTCTCGGTAAGATAATAACTACCATTGCTCGAGCCATGATCCTTGATAATCTTCAGTCCCAACAGGTCGAAAGAGGCCTGGTCCATGGTGGTGCAAAACAGCATCATGAAACTGTCGCCCCGCATGATACCCATAGCCACAGGGAAGGTGTAATTAAACAGTCCTCCCTCGTAGGTACCTACCTTCTCTACAAACGGCATCTCGGCCAGTTGTTTTCCGATGGTCTGACTCTTACCATCAGGACTCATAATACAATACAGGTTCTCGGCATCGAAACCGCGTGGTGCATGTATCAGATGGTTCAGTTGCAACCATACAACGAGTGTGGCAGTAAGCATGGTTATCGTAATCACGCTCTGCAGAATGATAAACAAACGTCCCAGCACCATTTTTGAGTGGTAGCGGAAGTTACCTTTCACTATGTCGATAGGCTGATAGCGCGAGAGTTGCATAGATGGCAGGATGCCCGACACAATGCCCGTTAGCAGGATAAAGGCCAGACTAACACTTACACTCACCACATTGATATCCTCTAACAGGGCGATCTTTCCACGAAACAGGTTAGCAGCATCGTCCTGCAGACTTACCGCCAGGAACAGACCTATCACAAACGAGAGTGCCACCATCAATGTCGACTCAACAATCAGCTTGAGCGACACACGCATCTGACTACTTCCAAACAGCTTCCGGGTGGCCATCTCCTTGGCACGGAAACCTGTGTTGGCTACCGTCAGATTGATGTAGTTGGTAATCGCAAAGAATAGCAGAATCAATACTGCCGCCAACAAGATGTGCAGGCGCTGTTTATCGCCCTTCACCAGATCCTTACCACCATTCTGCGGTGCAAACAGCACATCCTTCAAGGGGGTGATACTTGTTTTGAACTCACCCATCAGGGGATGGTAGTTCTTGGAGATATAGTTGTCGATGTTTTTGGTTTTGCTGTCGAGTGTCATGCCAGGACGGAGCATAAAGAAAGCCTTGCAGCTACCAAACGCAGTACTGGCGAAATTATAATTCTGGAAATGATAACCTAACAACTGTGGATAACGTGCCATATTGGCTATCACCTGTGTCTCGTTAGGCAATACCGTATGGTCGAAGTCCTTCACTACTGCGCTGATGGTATAAACCAGCGTCGTGTCGAAATCTTCTTTTGCATAGTCGCTCGAACACTCGCCTACAAGCTGCAACGATTCGCCTATCGGGTCTTTCGCACCAAACAAGTGCTTGGCCAGTCGCTCTGTAATCACACATTTATCAGGTGCATCAAGCGCCGAGAGTCTGTCGCCTGCCAGCAAAGGGAAGTCGAAGAACTTAAAGAAAGCAGAGTCGGTCAGCATAATGATGGCATTCTCGTCATCAGCCTCGGTCACCTCTTGCTGTCCGTACTTTACTCTACCCTTCTGACTGAGTACACAGCAGGTCTGTTCCACCTCTGGGCACATATCCTTGATGCTCTTCACAGCCTCGGGCCACATGGCAAAAGCCTCCTGATGACCCACCAGATAAATACGATCGGCATTCTTGTGCCACGAGTCGATGCTGTACTGGCGCCAGGTGTAGTCGCCCAGCAGGATGATAAACGTCAACGACACCACAAGCCCTACCACATTAATTAGTGTGTAGAGCTTGTTGCGCGATAGGAATCGGAAATAACTTTTCATGCGGTTTTATGGGTTATTCGTTTTTGATACTGTTGACAGGGTTCTCGGTGGCAGCGCGCCAGCTCTGGATGATGATGGTGGCGAGGGTGATGATGGCGACGGCGAGGAGGGCTGAGGGGAAGAGCCACCAATAGATAGGTGTGCGCTCAGCGAAGCCCTGAAGCCATTGGTTGCCGATATACCAGGCCAATGGAGCGGCGACGATGAAACTACCGATGAGCAACCAGATGTAGCGACGAGAGAGCATCGTGAGGATTTCGCCCGTAGATGAGCCCATCACCTTGCGGATGCCAATCTCCTTGCGGCGATACTCCGTCTCGAACATCGTCATGCAGAACACACCAATCAGGGTGATGATGAGGCAGATGACAGAAAAGACGAGCACCTGACGGATGAAGCGGAACTCCTCCTGATAGGTATTTTCCAATTGCTGATCGAGGAACTTCACATCCGGCTCGTGCTTGGCACCTAACTTCATAAAGATGTCCTTGATCTTCTGGCGCATCGCTACCTTGTCGATACCTGCTGCCACGCGGATATTAATCACACCAAGATTGTTGGTCCATCCTTCTTTCAGATATTTCTCGCCATAGACAAGGAATACCATCGGCGAATCATTGTTATCAATACGGGTAGAGGCAAAGCGCACGTTACGGCAAACACCTACGACCGTCATTGACATCTCCTCATCCAGCAGTTTCTGGTCCATCTTTACCCAGTCCCATTTCTTACGGGCACACTCGTTGATGATCATGACGTCGCCATCGTGCTCGTTGAAGTCGCACCCTTCAATCACCTCAATGCCCATCGTGCGGAGATAGTGCCAGTCTACGGGCAGAGCCGTGAACTGCACCTGATGATTCTTGTCACCGCGTCCCCAACCCATATATCTGTCGCCAGTTCCCAGAGAGAACTGCGAATAGGCCACATCAACCACACCCGTCTGCTGCATCAGCTCCGAGCGCAGGGCATCCTGCTTGTCTAACAGTTCCCAAGTATCCGCATACAGAATCTCGTCCTTGTCGTAACCATAGTCGGAGTTGAAGATGTAGTGGCTTTGCAGATAGAGGATGCCGATATAGACCACCATCACGCTGGTGATAAGGAACTGCAGACAAAGCAATAAGGTGCGCAGTTGGCGCCCCTTAGGCGTAAGTCCGAAGGAACCTTTCAGGACGAGTGCAGGTTGGAAACTGGTTGCATAGAAAGCTGGATAGACACCAGCAACGATACCAACAACAATGGCTGCCAAACAAAGACACACCAATAGCAATGGATGATCGCCTAAGGCAATGCTGCCAACGGTGAGTTCGCTAATGAATGGCCACTGCGACAACAGATAGCTGACTATGACTGCCAACAGAAATGCTAAAAGCGAAGTACATACAGACTCAGCGACAACGCCCAGGCGGAGCGATGACACAGAACTGCCCAACACGCGACGTGTGTTGATGCTCTTGATACGCATCGGACTCTCAGCCAGCGTGAAGTTCAGAAAGTTGATGGCAGCGATTATCAGTACCAAGAGGCACGAAAGTTGGAGAATCCAGTCAACAGCCTTGTTACCTCTGTCATGCTCAGGGTCAACACCTGCGAACCAAGTCTCTGTGATGGGTTGCAGGCGCAGGTTGAGACTTTCTTTCGTTTTTCCCTCATCCCATTGATCCTCAGCACCGTGTTCGATGTACATCTGATGCATCTTCTCTACCAACGGGGTTAGAATCTGTTGCTTGGCTTTCTCCGTATCCATCTGCTCCCTCAAGCGCAGATAGCAGTTATAGTTGTAGTTCTGGAAGTTTCCCTCATTCTCGTCTCCCATACAGCCATAGACGTAATTGTCGATGATGCTGTTGTCAGGAAAATCTTCATAGACACCTCTCACAACAATGCTGTCCTTGTCGTTCCACATACAGCGACCCGCCACTTGCGTAGTCCCAAAATACTTTACGGCTACTGAGGCAGGAATGATCAGTCCTTTCTGTTCACCATCCTTCCAACCGAGTTTGCCGTCGAGCAGGCGTGGAGCCATAGTCTTCAGCGCATCATTGCTAACCTTACAAGACTTAAATGTAAACTCAGTACCGTCTTTCGTAAAACGACAATCATTCTGCCAACACTGCAGCAAGGCCATACCTTCCACCTGAGGCAACTTAGCCAACTCGTCTGCCAAGAAGCGGTTTACAATCGACTGCCACTTGCTGTGGTCAAACATCGCAGGCACTTCCACGCGATAAAGCTGCTGATAGTTGGTCAGTCCTTTATTATAGGAATGGTTGTACGCGACTTGCGTCAGGAAGAGATAGCAGGCTGCGAAGGCTACCGTGAGTCCGATGAAGTTGAGCACTGTCGCCGTCTTGAAGCGACGCGCCATATAAAGCATATTTCTGGAAACGTCCATATCTTTTGGTTATTTGATGACCAATACTTCGTTATCTTTAAATGCCTCGTAGCCGCTGGTCACTACACGCTCGCCTGGCTCAAGACCTTCGAGCACCTCATAGTGCTGAGGGTTCTGGCGCCCTATGCGAATCTGGCGGCGATAGGCTTTCTGTCCACTCTTGTCGAGCACGAATATCCACTGGCCACCGGTGGTCTGGAAGAAAGTGCCACGAGGAATGATGATGGCCTGCTCGGGCTGACCCAGTTCGAGGTCGATATAATAGGTCTGACCTGAACGGATGTTCTCAGGTCTCGCACCTTTGAAGATGAAATCGCAGCGGAACTTGCCATCGCGCACCTCTGGATACACCTTGCGCACTTGGAGTTGGTACTGCTTGTCGCCACGGGTAAAGGTGGCGGTAAGACCTGGACGAACGCGATCGATATAATGCTCGTCGATGCTGGCCTGTACCTTATAATCCGAGAGGTCGTTAAGCTGTCCTATCTTCTGGCCTGGCTGGATGCTCTGCCCCAGCTCCACATCGAGCAGCCCCAGTTCGCCATCGATAGCAGAGCGTATCTCGAGCTTATCCTTACGCTGGCGCACCAGCACCACATTCTTACGCATGTTCTGCAGGTTGTCCTCCATCTGGTCCATCTGAACAGTGCGATAGATAGAGTCCTGTTTCAGACGCTTGGTAATGAGCGAGCGCTTCTTGGCTGAGAGCTGGTAATCCTCCTGCGACTTGATGTAATCCTCCTTGCTGATCAGCTTCTCGGCATACAGACGCTTGTTCTGATCATAGGTACGCTGTTTGCGATGGGTGTCCATATCCAACTGAGCCTGTTCGGTCTGGTTGTTCAGTCGGTCCTGTTGCATAGCCACCTGGGTGTTACGCAGCAGGTTCTGCTTCTCAGCCAGCTCAGCCTCAGCATTCAGGATCTGCAGGTCGAGGTTCGAATTTGACAGACGTACAATCACATCGCCCTTATGCACCATCGTGCCTTCCTCAACCACCTTCTCCATCACGATACCACCCTCCTCAGGCGAAATCTGTACTATCTGGATGGGCAGCACCTGCCCGTTGGTACGTACATAGTCCTTAAACTCGGCACGCTGTGCTTCGCTGATGGTCATCTCGTCCTTGCTCACCTTGAGCGTCGAGGCGTGGTTGCCGAATATCAGCCAAATCAGCATGACTAACAACAAGCTGCCGCCTGCGGCGTATGGCCAATACTTCTTCAGTTGCTGACTCTTAGTTTTTTCGATTACTCTGTCCATATTGTTTCTCCTTTATAATATCTTACTAATTGTTCCTTTACCATAGCCATCAACTGGCATTGCAGCAGGGTGGCCTTCGAGTTGAGCAGCTGAGCCGATGTGGTATGCACATCGATAGCTGTTGAGAGACCTTCTTCGAACTGGCGTCGTGTGAGCTGATAGCTCAAACTGTCGGCCTGCACCTTCTTCTCCATCTGTATGGTCTGCTTCTGATAGCCCTGCCAGTCGTTCCAAGCCTCACTGCTCAGTTTGGTCAGTTCCAACTGCTTCTGGTCGTAAGCCTCCTGGGCAATCTTGTAGTTGTTCTTGGCCTTGCGAATGCTGGTAAGGGTCTGCAAACGGTTGAAGAGCGGAATGCTGACTGATACACCAAGATACTCACCCATATTGTTCTTCAGCTGGTTGCGAAAAGTCTCTGCAGCATCGTTATGCAGCGTTTTGTAATAAGTGGTGCTCAGGCCCGCACTCAGAGAGAGTGATGGATAAAGAGAAGCGCGAGCCTGATGCCACTCATGTTTCGATGTCTGCATGCGATAACGGGCCACCTGCAGTTCTGGATGGCGCTCGTTATCCAGATTTTGTTCCCACGTTGGGAATGAATTGTTCCCACACTGGGAACCAAACATTCCCACGTTGGGAATATATTCCAGGCTCAGACTATCGCTCAAAGGATAGTTCATGGCCTTTTTCAGTTCTAATATAGCCGAGGCATAAAGGTTCTGCTGGCGTGTCAGTTCGTAATCGGCCTCAGCCTGTTGCGATTCCACCTGAGCCACATCAGCAGCACTCTTTCGCCCCACCTCTTCAAGCACTTTTACCTGCTTGAGCAACAACAACGTCTCTTCAACTTTCTCCGCGGCCATTTTTACTAATCCATCGTAATAAGCCACGCTGGTATAGGCCTGCAGTACGTCGAGGGCAGTCTGATCTTGACGCTGGCGCAGACTGGCGCGTCCCATCAGCTCGCTGGCTTTGGCGGCCTTGAGAGCATGCAGACGGCTGAAGCCATCGAAGATGGGCAACGATGCCGAGAGCTGATAGCCATTATAAAAGGTACTCACATCGGTATAGCCATTGGTCTCAGGATCGATGGCACGACCAAAGTTATACTGGGCACCGATGCCAGCATCCACATAAGGCAGGAATTTACCGATAGCACCCGTCTTCGATGCCTTATAGTTGTCGAGTTCCAGCTCGGCCTGCTTCACCTCGTGGTTATGCTGCACCGCATACTGCATGCATTGCTGCATGTTGAAGCTCTGCGCCAGACTGGTGCTGAAACACAGAGATGCTGAGGTACAGAATAATAAAAACCTTTTCATATAGCGTTACCATTAAAATTTTCTGGTGCAAAGATAGGGTAATAAATATTACGAGCCAAGCAAAAATAGGGCTCCAAAGGCTGATTGTCTAAAATTTATACACCCATTTGTATGACTTTTAGACAGAAAGTATTACTTTGGCTTCGCCGAAGATACTTTCGTCCGAAAAAGCTCAAATAAAATTTGGCTTTTTGCTCACTTATTCGTATCTTTGCACACAAAAATCATCATTATGAATAAGTACGGAACTATATTAATCGTTGATGATAACGCAGCCATCCTTACCGCTATGCGTTATCTGCTTGACAGCACCTTCGAACAAGTGCTGACCTTAACAAACCCAGATGACATCCTGAAAACGATGGCCCAACAGACCATCGACATCGTAGTGCTCGACATGAACTATACTCTTGGCGTAAACAATGGTAATGAGGGACTGTTCTGGCTGCGTGCTGTTCGCAAGCAGCATCCGCAGACACCTGTCATTCTGCTCACAGCCTATGCAGATATCAATCTGGCCGTGAAGGGACTGAAGAATGGCGCTGCCGACTTTATCACCAAACCCTGGGATAACGACGAGCTACTGCGCAAACTGAAGGATGTGCTGGATATGCAGAACGAAATCGTCAGTCTCGACGAAGTGGAACAGGAGCATATCCGCCGCACTATCGACCACTGTCACGGTAATCTCACCCAAGCAGCCCAACTGCTTGGCATCACTCGTCAGACACTCTACAACAAGATGAAACGCCTATGACGTGGCTTCTCATCATATTATGCATCGTATTGGTAGTGCTGGTAAGTGGTATCATTCACCATCAGCACAGACTCCGTTTGCGTGCCCACCTGATGCAGGAAGCCATTCGCAATCAAGACTTCTCGTTCCGTCTGCCCACCAACAATCTGCTGCCTGGCGAACGTGCCATGCAGGAAGCACTCAACCAGTTGGGCGAGAACATCCGTCAACAAATCAACAAGAATGAGGTAGAATCGTGGGAGCGACTCACTCGTGTGCTGACCCACGAGATGATGAACGCCACTGCGCCCATCACCAGCATCAGCCAATCGTTACTAAGTCGTCCCGATGTTAAGAACACGCCATTAGAGGATGGTATCAAGGCCATCCATGACACCTCGCGCCATCTCAGCGATTTCGTGGTGAACTATCGCAAGATGTCGGAACTCGAGAAACCAGTATTAGCTGCTTTCAATCTCCGCTCGATGATTGACGACCTGAGCAAGACCTACCAGCAATTGGAGTGGACCATCGACGTGCCTGCAGACACCACCGTTACTGCCGACAAGGGAATGTTGCGCCAAGTACTGATGAATCTTGCGAAAAACGCCATCGAGGCCGAAGCTACAAAAATGATTGTAGAGCAAGAACCATCAGCCAGCACCCTTTTCATCGGCAACGACGGACTACCCATTCCTGCCGAGAATCGTCAGTCGTTGTTCGTACCATTCTTTACTACCAAGCGCACTGGCAGCGGTATAGGCCTATCATTGAGCCGCCGCATCATGATAAAACAAGGTGGCATGCTCGACCTTGCAGAAAAGAATCTACCAGGCTGCCATGTCACCTTTGTTCTAAGTTTGTAAACAATCCGTTATTGTGCTTCGAGCAGTAATACGCGACTGCTCCAATCGTTTTTCTTCGACCACTCGGGCTCGTTGCGATAAGGCATCTCAAGTCCGTGATTCATCAAGTAGGCACCGCTGAACACTTTACCCTCTACATCAAGAGGCTTCAAGTCGATACGGTTCAACTCGTGAATCTTATAGTTCTTCGATGCATCGAGACCAGCCATTTTTACACGAGGCAGATGCTCGTTCTGGAACGACTCTGTCTTCCACCAGAAGAACACACTCTTCGACTTTTGCTCGTTGACGTACATTAACGAAGCAAGTCCCACCTTATCATAAGGCGAAACCAGACGATAGATATCGCCAAACTGTACGATTGGGCGTATCTGCTTATATTCAGCAATAGCCTTCCGACAGAGTTCCTTCTCATCATCAGTCATGTTCTTTGGCTGGATTTCCATTCCTAAGCGCCCACTCATAGCCACATCGATACGATACTTCATGGCTGTGGTACGGAATACGGTATGGTTAGGTGTAGCCGAGATGTGCGAAGCCATCGCGATAGCAGGGAAGAAATAGCTGGTTCCCCACTGCATATAGATACGCTGCAGGGCATCGGTATTATCGCTCACCCAGAACTCATCGAAGTAAGGCAGCACCCCCCAGTTGGCACGTCCACCACCAGAAGCACAAGCCTGGATAGTCAGGTCAGGATACTTGGCACGTACACGCTGGCAAACCTTCTCAAAACCACGGTGATACTCTATATAGAGATGACTCTGATCGTTCATCGTCAGATACTGTGAGCCATGATTCAGGATCGGCATATTGGCATCCCACTTGATATAATCTATCTCTGGATACTTGGTCATCAGATTGTCGACAATCGAGAACACAAAGTCCTGCACTTTAGGATTGCCCATATCCAGTATCAGCTGAGTACCGCCACGTCCCTGAACAGGAGCTCGCTTGGGGGCCTTGATAATCCAATCCGGATGCGCGTCGTACAGTTCTGATACAGAGTTGGTCATCTCTGGCTCAATCCAGATACCGAACTTAATGCCGTGCTTCCTGGCATCGCGAAGCAATCCCTCGATACCCTCTGGCAATTTGTTCTTATCTACCACCCAGTCGCCAAGCGCACAGTTATCAGTCTTACGTGGGTACTTATCGCCAAACCATCCATCATCCATCACAAAGAGTTCGCCACCCATCGAGGCAATGTCGCCCATCATCTGGTCCATACCCTGCTGATTGATGTCGAAATATACACCCTCCCAGGAGTTGAGCAATATCTTACGCTCCTTGTCACCATGAGCCAGCATATACTTGCGTCCCCACTTGTGGAAGTTACGCGATACGCCTGACAAACCGCATTTAGAGAAGCTGAACGCTACCTTAGGCGTAGTGAAAAGCTCACCTTTCTTAAGATGATAAGCCGAGTTATCGGGGTTGATACCGGCAAAGAAATAGTGGTATTCCGTATCGTCGGTCTCCACCTTCAGCTGGTAATTACCAGAGTAGCAGAGAGCAGCACCAATCACGTCGCCACGATTCTCCTGAGCCTTACCGTCGAGCGAGAACATCACCTCGGCATGGTCTGTATGCGAGTTGCGCGAACCATCCTTATTCTTGATAACCTTCTCACCTGGCAGGATTGGCTCTTCCACCAATCGAGCCTCGTTGGCCCATGAACCATAGAAGTGCGAGAGCCATACATTGCCACGACGAATGGGCAGAGCGCATGAGGCAAACTGGGTCAGCGTAACTGGTTTCTTCTCGTTGTTCCTGATCTCAGACCAGGTCTCAATGATATCCTCGTTAAAATAGGACTTGAAACAAAGGTCGACAGAAACGGGATACACATGGTCCACCAGATGAATACGGAACTCCTGATTGCCCTGAGCATCAGCCTCAATCTTGTCAAGATGATCGACAAAGAGTTCTGTCGACAGATTGCCATCACTGTGCGTCATGGCGATAGCAGCCTCAGCTGGACAGTTCATGCCATAAGCCGGATAAGCATCCATACGACCATTGCGAGGCATCTGCAGGTTCTGCAGATCAAAGGTGCTCAGTTTATGACCATAATACACATACTGAGGTTGCTTATCGCCCTCAACGTTCAGCACCATCGTGGTGTTTTTGGTCTGGATAACTACCTGCTCAGCCCTTGCAGAAAAGGCTGTGACCAAAAGAAAACCTAAGAAAAGAATCTTTTTCATTGTTAGGATTACGAATTTAGTTGTTAGAGATTATCAGAGCGCAAAGGTAAGAAAAAATTTGGTTATCTCAAAAAAAAGTTGTTATTTTGCAGCCCAAAGTGTAAGAAAGAGCAAAATAAGTACATCATGAACTCGTTTGATATCTGGTTGTTAGCCGTTGCACTGGCTATGGACTGCTTTACGGTTTCTATCGTAAGCGGGGTGATTGTACGCCGCTGGCTATGGGCTATGATTCTCCGCATGGCTTTCCTTTTTGGATTATTCCAGGCCATGATGCCCTTAATTGGCTGGTTAGGCACTAATCACTTCAGTGAACAACTGGAGGCAATAGACCACTGGATAGCTTTTGGCTTACTGGCCTTTATCGGCGGAAAAATGATTCGTGAGTCGTTTGGCCCTGAAGAAGAAAAGCTGTTTAACCCCCAGAACCTGAAAACCCAACTGCTGTTAGCCGTAGCCACAAGCATTGATGCACTTGCCATCGGCATTTCCTTTGCTTGCACAGGCTATAATGCCGTTACCCAGATTATCAGTCCTTTATGCGTTATCGGTCTTGTGTCATTCCTGTTCAGCCTATTCGGCTATCAGCTTGGTGTAAAGTTCGGCAAATCGATTGCACGTAAGCTGAAACCAGAACTGTTAGGCGGTATCATATTGATTACAATTGGTATAAAAATACTGATTACCCACCTTTTGTCATAGCACAAAACTCAATTAGAGAAAAAAGTTTGCGATTTTTATTCAACATTTCAAACTTTTTATTACCTTTGCAGCGTGAAGATAAAGGGCGAAACGATACAACTACACAATCTAAGCATTGGCTACCAGACGAAACACGGAATCAAAACGGTAGCTACGAGCATCAATGGCACCATCAAAAGTGGTGAATTGACCTGTCTGCTGGGCGCCAATGGTGTAGGAAAATCGACACTTTTACGAACCCTATCTTCGTTTCAGCCACAGACAGATGGCGAGATTCTGCTGGAAGGGCGCGAACTATCGAGCTACAGCGATAAGGAATTGAGCCGGCTGATAGGTGTGGTGCTGACAGAGAAACCAGACGTGAGGAACATGACCGTTCGCGAGCTGGTCAGCTTAGGCCGATCGCCCTATACCGGATTCTGGGGCACCTATTCGAAAGACGACCTACAGGTGGTTGACGAAGCCATTGCGATGGTGGGCATTGAGACACTTAGTAAACGTAAGGTTCACACGCTGAGCGACGGCGAACGACAAAAAGCCATGATAGCCAAAGCACTGGCACAACAAACGCCAGTCATCTATTTGGATGAACCAACAGCCTTTCTCGACTATCCCAGTAAAGTAGAGGTTCTGCAACTGCTAAGCCGCATCAGCAGAGAGGCTGGGAAGGTCATCTTCCTTTCAACCCACGATGTGGAGCTGGCCCTACAAATGGCTGATACCATCTGGCTGATGACCAGCAACGAGGAAATGGCCATCGGGGCACCTCAGATGCTGGCAGAACAAGGCGCACTGAGTAGGTTTATAGAACGAGACGGCATAGTTTTCGAACCTGAAACAATGGCAATCAAAGTAACAAAAATGATTTAATCTATTAAGTTTATGATATACGGGCACGGTGATGACATATACCGCTATGGTGATAAGGTGAAGATTAACTTCAGTTCGAATGTGTACAGTCAGGCTGACTACACAGAGCTGAAAGAGCACCTGATGCAGCATTTCGATGTGGTGGCCCATTATCCAGAGCCTGATGCTCATACGTTAGAACACATGATTGCCGAGAAGCTGGGCGTAAAAGAGAATACCGTCATGGTGACAAGTGGCGCCAACGAGGCAGTCTATCTGATAGCACAGCTTTATCGAGGTTGGGCATCCATCATCCCCCATCCCACCTTTAGTGAGTACGAGGATGCTTGCCGCATGTTCAACCATATCATCTCATACGATGTGAAAGATGAGATGGACGTATTGCCTAAGGACCGTATCTATTGGATATGTAATCCTAACAATCCTACAGGCAATGTGCTGGTAAAGGGCATGCTCAATCATATTGTCAGGAAGCATCCACGCTATCTGTATGTGATTGATCAGTCGTATGCCGACTACACCTTGGCCAACACACTGGATCCTAAGGAGATGACAGATGTGTTCAATCTGATGCTGATCCATTCGCTCTCAAAGAAGTACTGCATACCAGGCCTTAGATTAGGCTATATCGTTGCGTCACCGATTATCATTGGCAGACTGAAACAGATTCGTCAGCCTTGGGCTATCAATGCACTGGCCATAGAGGCAGGCAAATATCTGATACAACACGATACTAACATGATTCCCGACCTGAAAGGCCACTTGCGAGAGGCAGCCAGACTGCACCAGAACCTGGAAGCCCTCGACGATCTGAAGGTCATGAAAAGCGACACCAACTTTATGTTAGTGAGTATCGCCAGAGGAACAGCTCAGGAACTGAAACGATGGCTTCTCGACAATCATGGCATCTTGATTCGTGATGCGTCGAATATCCGCGGACTCGACGACAGCTACTTCCGCGTAACAGCCCAGACACCTGAGGAGAACGACCTATTGGTCGAGGCTATCACAGCGTATCTTGATCATCTGACTGAGGTCAGCGACTAACCTTTACATAATAACGCAAAGGTGCAAGTCCCTCGATTTCCGGATGGAAAATCCTTATAAAGTCGTTCAGCAGTCTTTCTGGATGGAAGGGCGATTCTTCGTAGAAAGGCGAACGCTCCACATCGCACCCATAAGCCGTTTGATGTTTGAACGCACTGAACTGATTGTAGCCATGATGTTCGCCAAGTAGTTCATCGTAGGTGATATCATGATCACTACTGTATCTGAAAAGCCACACGTCAGTCTCACCAGCACGCTCCAAGACTGTTTCGAAAGGTAATGAGATAGAACCGCTATGCTCATCATCAGCCCAGGGATAACGGCCATTGGCATCCTTAATCATCTGCCCTATCGTACTCTTGCCACCTGGTACATACCAAACGCTACCTGTCACCTTGTCCATCAACACTGATGGTTGGGTTTTGGCCTTTGAAGCCAACTGCTTCAGTTGATGATAATGCTTATCGACCGCTTGGAACAAACTATCTGCCTGCTGCTCGCAACCAAACAGCATACCATAGAATCGCAGCCATTCAGCCCGTGCCAACGGCGACGACTCCATATAGTCGGCACATTCTACAATAGGAATATTGATATCCTCAAGCTTACCATAGCCACCACTATTCTCGAAAGGCGACAGAAAGAGCGCATCAGGACGTTCATCAATAATCTTCTCTATCACAGGACTCATACCATCGCCCACATCGGTAATGCGACCTTTGGCCACCTGTTCCTGAATCCAAGGTATCTTGATATACTTCAGATCGGCAACGCCCGAGATACAATCCTGCTTATCAAACTCCATCAGCATGGCGCAATGAACGGTAGTAAACATCACCGCTTGCTTCAATGGTGTTCGGATAATGGTTCCATTAGGGATATGGTTGGGAATCGCCTGATCAGCAGGTATCAGCACATAGCGATGCAACGTCATACCTTCCTTCCAAGGATTCTTTAACGTAGCCACCGTATAGCCGTCATACTTGACGACGCTGATCTGTGTGGCATACTTAAAAGCGACAGTATCGCCCTCTGTCTGCATCGAAGCGGTCTTCTGACCACCTTTGCAGGCAGAAAACAATACTGCCAGGAATAATAGTTTGATGTATTTCATTTATTCTTAATCAGCATGATTACTTCACAATCTGAAGGTCATCGATACACATGTATGAAGGAGTGGTCAGACCATAGCTGTTCTTTTTGCTGCCATCAAATGTGAAGCTCAGGTCTTTAACCTTACCCAGGCTACTGAGGTCGCAGTACTTCCACTCACTAACATATTCACCATCTTTAGCCAGATCGATGTCAACAGATGCTGTCGTACCATCAGCTTTTGTACCAGTAACAGTGCACTTCAGCCAGTCGGTAGCATCGAAAGCACCAGGAGTCATACCATCACCATTCAGGATGGCATCAACTGTCCAAGCATCGTTTGTGTACCAGAAACCATTTACCCATACAGGCTCTCCACCGTTCAGGTCGATAGTCTCACCAAAGGTATAAACCACACAGTATTTATTACCAGAATGAGCAGTACCAGTGGTATTATTAAACTGGTCAGGAATCATATTCGCATAAGTAGTTGCAGTACGATTTGAGATAGCATAACCTGTCCAACTGAGATATGCTGGAGTATAATTAGCAGGGAAAGATACGCCACTCTCAACGTAATTGCATGCATAAGCATCAGCGCCCCAATTACTGAACTTAACACCACTCTCGTCACCACACCAATAGCCATCATTATTCAAGGCCTGATTCTCGAACGAGATCGTATAAGTCTTGAAACTGTTAACAGGGTTGTCTTCGTTATCACAAGAAGTGAACGACAAGGCGAAACCGCACACGAGGACTGCGAGTCCAAAGAATTTGTTTGTTTTCATAACTGTTTTGTTTTAAGTAAAAAATAAAAGTTATTTGATTACTATCTTTTTCTTGTTCTGAATATACACCCCTTTCTTCGTAGGAGTCACTTTCCGTCCCTGAAGGTCGTAGAACAGCTTCGACGAATCATCCTGACCCACGGCATGGATTCCCGTCTGGGCATTTCTAATAGCCTCGAGCGAGGCATCGAGATGAATATCCTCTGCACCAGCAAACTCTGTGGATGTCTCGCCCCACCATTCTGGCTGGGGACACTTCTGATTGAGTCCTGTATATACACGCACAAAGTCGACGAAATCCAGATTCACAGGCTGGCGGTTCTCATCTACAGCCCACGAGATATCGATGCCGCACCCCTCGTAATTGTAAGAGGTGGCATCAGCTTTATCAGAAAAGTTGGGCAGATTGTCGGCATAGCCATAGCGGAAGCCTATCAGTACATAATAATATGGACTCCAGCCTTTATCAACCTGATCCGACAGGTTCAGCATATTATCAGGCAGTCGGGTCCCCTTAAAGGTAAGGTTATCAGGCAACCACTGGGGATAATACTCTTGAGTATGGTAGTGATTGCGATCGATGGTGCCGCTGTGGCCTTGATTGTCATCCCAGGGGATATCGCCCATAGGGTTCTGATGATAGGTCACCTCGTAGTCATAAATCACCTTGCCCACGCTATCCACATCGCAACTGCCACTGATTTCATACCAGGGGTCATCAGGCAGGCCGTTGCCATTCACATCCTTCGATACCATCACGACACCAGCCTCGTTCATACCGCCAAACACCAGATTCTGCATTTCCTGATAGGCATTACCCCAAACGGCAAAGTCGCGCTCGCCTGGGATATTGGCAATAGAGTGGTCGAAATGGAAGGTGATATAACCACCCCAGCCACCAAGTGCCACCAGATGAGAATCTACGGGCCCAAGACCTGCCAGGTTTTCATTACACTTGAGAATCATTTCTGCCTCAGTATCGCCCTCCTCGTATTCTGGCACATCGTTCACATACTGTCCTGGGGCTGGACGATATTCATCTACAGCCTTGATATATTTGGAGTGTACAGCCACGTCGTCCATGCGCTGGGCGTGCAAGGGTAAAAGGGTAAAAAGGTAAAAAGGTAAAACCTTTAACCACCCTTTATCCATTATGCTGTTTATTATATGTTTCAATATTCTTGCCATTTTTTACTTTTTTACCTTTTTACTATTAAATACAAATGCTGCGTGGGCTGGTATATCGCCAGTCTTCACTTTCCAGTCGAAGGTGCCATCGGGCAGGAAGTGCAGCAGTTCGCCACTCGATACATAGTTCTTGGCATCCATCAGATAGAAATCGCGATGGATGGGGTTGACGATGATGCCATACGGCATACGGATCTTACTGATTTCAGGCGCAGCCGAAAGGCTCGTGCTCACTATCTGATGCTTTCTCACACCGATGATTCCATAAGTAATGGTATTGCTCATCGACACCTCACTCCACTGACTGCCATAGAAATAGAGCGAATCGCCTACGATACAGAGGTCGCTGACAGGCTGGTCAATATGCCCGCCTACCGTCATCCTTCCATCGCTGTCGGGTACCAACCACCAGATAGTCGATTCCTCATCCATATAGTTGCCACGAGCCGTAACCCACAGCTGGTTGTATTTATCAGCTTTCAGGTGATGCAGATTGGGAGCCACCACAATCTTTTCTGTCTCCTTCATCGTCTTCAGGTCTATCACACTCACCGTACTCTCATAGCCTTGGCCTGTCATACCCTGATAGCCACCACTATTGGCCACATAGAGGAGATTGCCAACAATCGCCATCTCCTCGGGCTGATAGCCAACCGTACAGGAGTCAACCTTCTGCAACGTGAGCGTATCTACCTTATACACGCTACCCAACGGACTGCTGCTACCACTATACACAGAACCCACATACGATGATACGTAGGCATACTGATCCTTGAAGGTTACATAGCGGCAGTTAGGGATATCAACCTTTCCGATTTTGAAGGCAGAATCGGCACGAGCCACCTCTACCTTATGAGAACAGTTGATGACGAGCCAAAGGCGTGAACCGTATATCTTACAATCGTTGCCCACATCGCCCAGCGACAGTACGCTACTGGGGTTACGCTCAGAATAGATGTTACGGTAATAGCTCACCGTTGGTTCCCTGCCCGACAGGTCGAGATAGTCGAGGGTCGACTTGTTCATGCCCATATTACCCTCGTTGAGCAGATACATGCCCACTATATCGCCTTTCTGCGCCTTACCACCCGTATCGGTCTTCTCTATCGGCACAATCATCACGTCCTGACGACAGGCCGTTAAAAGTAAAAAGGTAAAAAGGTATAAAGGTAAAAGCCTTTTTACCTTCATTGTATAGCTATGTATTCTTTCTTGTGCCATATTTACTTTCTTACCTTTTTACTTTCTTACCTTTTTACCTTTTTACTTTTTTACCTTTTTACTTTTTTACCTTTATTATATCTCAACGCTAAGGGTTAATGCATAGTTACGACCAGGCATGGGGTAGTTTACGATAACCTCGTAGTCCTGTCCCAGCACGTTATTCACATCCAACTGCGCCTTGCAACGCGCTTTCTGATAATTGAAACGGTAGATGATGCTCAGGTCGCTGGTGTACCAGGGCTCCATGTGGTTATAGAGTATGTTCTCCTGCTCGTCGTAGCGTTCACCAGCATAGATAAACGAGTAGTTCACGTTCCAGTTCTTGTAGGTAAGCCCCACGATAGCCGAACCCGAGTGCCAGGGGATATAGGGTATCTGATGCTTGTAATACGAGGTTTCGGGATCAGTTACATCGCGCGCATCCTGATAGGTGTACTGGGCGCGAGTGGTAGCTATCAGATCCTTGCCGATCTTGAAATCAGCCTCAGCCTCAACGTCGATGCCCTTGATATGCACCTTGCCCAAGTTCAGCATTGTCCAACGGAACTGCTGCCCCTTGGGGTAAGCCACAATCTTATCACGAATCGTATTATAATAGACATCGAAATGCATCTCTGCATGGCGAACAACACCGTGCTCAAAGTGCTTGTTAAGGGCAAAACCGGCATCATACTGCAGGGCACTCTCAGGCACCAGGTTGGCATTACCCATATCGGTATAGTACAGGTCGTTGAAGGTAGGCATGCGGAAGCTCTTCTTCACGTAGGCTCGCATAGAGAAGAAGGTGCCGCGGAATGGATACACATTCACAAACAGCGCTGGCGTGAGTTTCGAGAGCGAACGACTGCTATTCAGACTTGCAAAGTCGCCCCTGCGATAGGTCTTGTCGTGGATAAAGGTGACCAGGATAGAGCCCTGCGCCTTCAGGTGCTTGTAGTCGACGGCTGTAGCTAAACTCACCAGATTGGAGAGTCGCGTGGGGAAAGCAAAGTTATAGATATCGGCATTCAGCTTGTTCCATTTGAAGTCGTAGGCCAGCGATGCACTCCAGTTGGGCAATAGTTCCAGCACATTGGCTGTTGAAAGATAAAGCTCCTGCTGCTTGTAGCGATTGTCAACAGGCAACTGGGTTTTGTCGTTATTCACGTAGTGAGTGTTGTAATAGGCATACTTAGCCAGCCAACGGGTACTGAATCCATCGCCTATATTCTTATTATAATCGGCTTGCAGGAAGGTGTTCAGATCCTGCTGGCGCTCACCACGTCGCCACACGTTGTTCACGATGGCACCAGGAATACCTCGTGCCGAGTTATACAGGTAGGCCTTCAGTTGCCAACTGCCCTGGTCCAATCGTCCAAACACGTTTGCCTCCAAGCGCTCAGCGTGTATATCGCCATTCTGTCGCACAGCTGTGGTATCCCAAGCCGTCTCTCCGTTTGGATACTTGCGCTCGTAATGGAACTTATACTTACCGCTGGCTGTCAGGAAGCCGGCACTTACTGACGAGCTGACCGTCTGCGACAACTGCTGCTCCCACAGACCAGTCAGTCTAAGCATATCGCTCGAACCATACTGGGTCTTGAATCGCAGGTGAGTCTTTTCTCCTTTCGTGAAATCAGGCGCCTTGGTGCGGATATAGATGGCACCAGCATTACCAAAGTCGCTGGCAGGTTGGAAGATGGCACTCTTCTGTCCGTTATAAAGCGTGATATCCTCCACATTGTCTAATGAGAACTGGCCCAGGTCTATCTGTCCGTTCTGCGCATTACCTAATTGCACACCATCGTAGCTGATGCCCAAGTGATGCGTACCCATCGAGCGGATATTTACCGTTTTGATGCCGCCCACACCGCCATAATCCTTCAGTTGGATACCAGAAAAATATCGCAGCGCATCAGCCACAGAGTGGGTATTCAACTGTTCTAACAGTTCGCCCTTCAGTTTCTGACTGGGCACCACCTCACGCATGGCAGGTTTCGACACGACGATAATCTCCCGTACATGCTGTACGGAGTCCAACTTGCTTTGTGCTGCCGTTGTCATCGTCAACACGCAAGCCATTGCCAATGTAAGCTTTCGCTTTCCCATCATTTATCTGCGCCACCACCGCCTATCCCCAGAGTACAGCATGCGGCTATAGTCTTCATCGGCAGGTATTCTGACTTATCGTCTGGCAGCAAACGTCTTCCCAAAAATCTCAGTGACATATATGTTTGCGCCTCATCAAGGACGACTTACAGCAGCGGGACTGTTCAGGATTCTCACCCGATTCCCTATTAATCTCCACAACGGAGAACCGATTACTGCCTGCAAAGATACAACAATTCTGCAAATAAACGAACTTTTTAGCAAAAAAATCTAAACATCTAAACTTCTGAACTATTTTTGCTGTAATTATTTGGAAGATATGAGCGTTGTGGACGTTCAGGCGTGTTGCTGCCCAAGGTAAGTCTGGGTTTCTGGCACAACTTTGGTAGTGTCGACCTGTTCTACAGCCATCGTTTCGACCCAGAGACGCCGATGGAAAGAACCTCCGCTGCGTCACCACAAAATAGCACGTAAAAGCTAAAAAAACATAACGGTACACAACTTTGTGGTCCACATACTTGTGTACCATTGTTTTTTTGTTTATATTTGCAACCAAATACTTAAGATAATGGCTTATGAAGAGAGCATTTGTATATGGCATTTCGGTTGAAGGCGAGAATTTTACAGATAGAGTAAAGGAAACTAAGCGCTTGAAGTTAAACTTCGAGAATGGTATTAATGTAATCCTTATTTCTCCTCGTAGAATGGGCAAGAGTTCGATTGTCAAAAAGGTGAAGTCGGAGATTACTAATCCAGAGATCAAGGTGGTCTACATGGACATTTATGATTGTCGAAGTGAATATGATTTCTATAACCGCTTTGCCACAGTGCTAATGAAGGAAACAGCTACTAAATCAGAGCATATTATCGAGAATATCAAGCGATTCCTTGTACGTCTTACTCCTAAGATTTCATTTTCGCCAGAACCTATGTCCGACATCTCGCTTTCGCTTGGTATAACTCCTCAGAATTACCAACCAGAAGAAATACTACAACTGCCAGAGTTGATAGCAAAAGAGCAGGGTAAACATATAGTAGTGTGTATTGATGAGTTTCAGCAAATAGGAGAATTCACAGATTCGCTAACAATTCAGAAACGAATACGAGGCGTTTGGCAACATCAGCAAAACGTATCATATTGTCTGTTTGGTAGCAAGAAGCATCTGATGACCAAACTATTTCAAAACCGCAAGATGCCTTTCTATCAATTTGGCGAAATGATGTACCTCGATAAGATTTCTACCGAAGACTGGGTTCCTTTTATTCAGTCTCGATTCGAATATCAAGGCAAAAAAATCTCTGAAGAATTGGCAAGAAGAATCTGCGAAACTGTAGAAAATCTCTCGTCTTACGTTCAGCAATTAGCCTGGAACATATTAGCAGAAACTGATCAAGAAACAACAGAACAGGAATTCAATACTGGCGTAGAAGCATTAATGACCCAGTGTTCAGGGTTGTTTCAGGAGCAGTTGCAAGGCCTGACATCATATCAGATTAATTTTATACGTGCCATCTGTAATGGAGTACATTCTGATTTTGGTAGTAAGGCAGTACTCGAGGAGTACAATTTGGGCAGCAAGTCTAATATCTCACGCATTAAAGAATCATTACTCGATAAAGAGCTTATAGAAACAGATGCAGATGGTGTATATCTCGAAGACCCTGTTTTCAAGATGTGGTTTAAGAGAGAGTATATGAAATAATAGAAACGAGATGCAAAAGGGGGCGAATTCGCCCCCTTTTGCTTTTATTTAAGAACGATCTTCTTACCATTCACGATGTATACACCTCGCGGTAGGCCTTCAAGCGTAGTGGCTTTTGCCTTTACCTTGTGTCCTTGTAAGTCGTAGATTTCCTGCGGTTCACCATTCATTATTATACCATTAATACCAGTAGAGCCAATTGCAAGGATGTTCTGGAACTCACACCAAACAGGCGCTGCTTTGTAGAGTTCCACGCTGCCCTCTGGCACATAGAGTATACATGTAGCTTTATCCACACCATCAAATATCGAACTATCTCCAGCCCTTGTCATCATACCACGAGCAGCAGCACCAGACAAGCTGATAGGTGTCGTTATATAAACGGTTATCGATTTCAGATTACTGCACCCCTTAAAGGATTTGTCGCCAATGGTTGTGATAGAACTTGGGATAGTAACATCCGTAAGATCCTTGTTGTTCTCGAAGGCACTCTCACCTATCTCCGTTACTGTGTATGACGTTCCATTATGCTCAACAGTTTCTGGGATTGAGAAAGCTCCCTTTACGCCTTCATCGTTAGTGATGGCAACTGTGTTCTCTTCGCTTTCGCCACCTGACGACTCGTTAATAGTGTATTCGGCAGAATTATCATCCTCGCCCTCACCGCTGCCACTATTATCATCCACAAAGGTTTTCTTTGTCTTAATAGTCAACGTGCCAGCAGAATAACTGAATGAATAGTTCTTTGCCACACCACCACTGATGGTGATAGCATAAGTACCAGGTTTGCTTTCTGAGGTTGCCTCACAACTTGCGGTAGGAGCTATAGTCAATACGGCTACAGTCTCGTTATTCACAAAGCCATCATAGCTGATGGTAAAGCGAGGAACACTTTCACCTTCAGTCATTTCGTAATTACCTACCGAAACTGTTAGCAAAGCTTTAGCTATCGTTACTCGGAAGTTCTGGGCTGCAATGTCATTATGGTTGGCGTCACCCTTTACCTTATAATAAACGGTATAACTACCAGCATTGGTGCCTTGAGGAATCTGCGTACTGTAATTGGTTCCGTCAAGCGAATACTGCATCGTACCTGTAGTCGTACTTCCAGCAGTAATCAGATCCTGAGCTGCACCAGTATATACCAAGTCACTCTTACCTGCTGGAGGCGTCAGACTACCATCAGCAGAAGAGATGGCAAACGTTGTACTGCCACTGACTGCATAGTTTCCACCATCAACATCCGTAATCGTTACTGTTGCTGTGCCAACATTGGTATTGTTGGTATAGCTGACTGAATACTCTGTTGCAGGAATTGTTGTTCCACCATCCTTTACTGCCACAGCTGGCTCCTTTGCTGTGCCATCATAGGTATAGCTGGTCTGACTTAAAGTGATAGTTGGGGTCTCAACCGTCTTTGCCGCAATAATCACAGTAAAGTGCTGAGCTGCTATGTCATTATGATTGGCATCGCCTTTTACCTTATAATAAACGGTATAACTACCAGCATTGGTGCCCTGAGGAATCGTTGCCGCATAGGTTGTACCATCAAGTGAGTACTGCATTGTACCAGTAGTCGTACTTCCAGCAGTTATCAGATCCTGAGCCGCACCAGTATATACCAAGTCACTCTTGCCTGCTGGAGGCGTCAGACTACCATCTGCAGAAGATATCGCAAACGTCGTACTACCACTGACTGCATAGTTACCACCATCAACATCTGTAATCGTTACTGTTGCTGTGCCAACATCGGTATTGTTAGTATAGCTGACAGAATACTCTGAGGTAGGAATAGTTGTGCCACCATCCTTAACAGTCACTGCTGGCTCCTTAGCTGTGCCATCATAGGTATAGCTGGTTTGGCTCAATGTAATCGTAGGATTCTCAACTGCCTTTGCCGCAATAATCACTGTGAAGTGTTGGGCTGCTATGTCATTATGATTAGCATCGCCTTTTACCTTATAATAAACGGTATAACTACCAGCATTGGTGCCTTGAGGAATCGTTGTCGAATAGGTCGTTCCATCAAGAGAATACTGCATTGTACCTGTTGTCGTACTACCTGCAGTTATCAGATCTTGAGCTGCACCAGTATATACAAGGTCACTCTTACCTGCTGGAGGCGTCAGACTACCATCTGCAGAAGATATCGCAAACGTCGTACTACCACTGACGGCATAGTTACCACCATCAACATCTGTGATAGTTACAGTGGCAGTACCAACATTGGTATTATTGGTATAGCTGACTGAGTATTCCGTTACAGGAATCGTTGTTCCACCATCCTTAACAGTCACCGTTGGCTCCTTCGCTGTACCATCATAAGTATAGCTGGTCTGGCTTAAAGTAATCGTAGGATTCTCAACTGTCTTTGCTGCGATAATTACCATAAAGTGCTGAGCTGCTATGTCATTATGGTTAGCGTCACCCTTTACTTTATAATAAACAATATAACTACCAGCATTGATGCCCTGAGGAATCTGCGTACTGTAATTGGTTCCGTCAAGCGAATACTGCATCGTACCTGTCGTCGTACTTCCAGCAGTAATCAGATCCTGAGCTGCGCCAGTATATACCAAGTCACTCTTACCTGCAGGAGGCGTCAGACTACCATCTGCAGAAGATATCGCAAACGTTGTACTACCACTGACTGCATAGTTACCACCATCAACATCTGTGATAGTTACAGTGGCAGTACCAACATTGGTATTGTTGGTATAGCTGACTGAATACTCTGTTGCAGGAATTGTTGTGCCACCATCCTTAACAGTCACCGTTGGCTCCTTCGCTGTACCATCATAAGTATAGCTGGTCTGGCTTAAAGTAATCGTAGGATTCTCAACTGTCTTTGCTGCGATAATCACAGAGAAGTGCTGGGCCGCGATGTCATTATGATTAGCGTCACCCTTTACCTTATAATAAACGGTATAGCCACCAGCATTGGTGCCCTGAGGAATCTGCGTACTGTAATTGGTTCCATCGAGTGAATACTGCATCGTACCTGTTGTCGTACTACCTGCAGTAATCAGATCCTGAGCTGTGCCAGTATAAACCAAGTCACTCTTGCCTGCTGGAGGCGTTAGGCTACCATCAGCAGAAGATATCACAAACGTCGTACTACCACTGACTGCATAGTTACCACCATCAACATCTGTGATAGTTACAGTTGCAGTACCTACATTGGTGTTGTTGGTATAGCTGACTGAATATTCCGTTGCGGGGATTGTTGTGCCACCATCCTTTACAGTCACTGTTGGCTCCTTCGCTGTGCCATCATAGGTATAGCTCGTTTGGCTCAAAGTGATAGTTGGACTCTCAACCGTCTTTGCAGCAATAATTACTGTAAAGTGCTGAGCAGCTATGTCATTATGATTAGCATCACCTTTTACCTTGTAGTAAACAATGTAGCTACCAGCATTAATGCCTTGAGGAATCGTAGTCGAATAGGTCGTTCCATCAAGAGAATACTGCAATGTACCTGTTGTCGTACTACCAGCAGTAATCAGATCCTGAGCTGTGCCAGTATATACCAGGTCGCTCTTACCTGCTGGAGGTGTCAGGCTACCATCAGCAGAAGATATCGCAAACGTTGTACTACCACTGACTGCATAGTTTCCACCATCAACATCAGTAATCGTAACAGTTGCTGTGCCAACATTGGTGTTATTGGTATAGCTGACAGAATATTCTGATGTAGGAATAGTTGTGCCACCATCCTTTACTGTTACTGTTGGTTCCTTTGCTGTACCATCATAGGTATAGCTGGTTTGGCTCAAAGTTATCGATGGGGTTTCTACTATCTTAGATGTAACTGTGAGAGTACCATTTACTAAAGATACATTTTTATTTCTTACAGAGCCTTTACTAACAACTATATTATAACTCCCTGCATTCGAAGATGAAGTCGCAGAACATGTAATTTCTGGCTCTCCAAAAAGTGCGGCCCCCGTTGTTTCATATTCCAAGGTAGGATTATCACTACCATATTGACGAGAAACGCTCTTAGCTGTAATTGTTACTAACGAACCATCAAGGACCACAAATGAGCACTGCGTATCAGTGCCCGCATACTTATCAGTCAGATTCTCCGCACTGAATATGATATTCTTTAATTTAACATTATAAGAACCTTGCGGAATGTTTTCATTCTTTGGCTTCAATAGCAGGCTCATTACTTTCCCATTACCAGGAGCAATACCATTGCCCGATAAGAAATAGCAGAACACTCTTAGTGTATTACTATCAATCTGACGAGTATCAACAGTCATACCTTCTGCCCTTGATTCCAATTTGTAGTTATTATCAAAAGCCTCGTAATACTCTCCAGAATACTCCATATCAAATTGCAATCCCATAATAGGATCATACGTATTCAATTCCAAATCTATACTCAGATTCTCGTGTGGAAATACGTCATCAGCTCTTAACGCCAGATAATTGGGCGCAAATCTACTTCCTCTTACCGTTACTTCTTTCAGTCGCAAGTCTGGATCATTGCTATAAATCTGCATCTTTGCCTCAAAAGCCTTTTGTTCTTCGCTGCTATAAACCACAGTTACATTACTGCTACTAGATGCAGGGATAACAATAGGCAAAGACTCCTTGATCGAAAGATTCTCGTTATTAAAGACAATACGATTAATTGTCAATGGCGCAGAACCATCGTTATTAATAGTAAATGTCTTCTCACAAGTCTCTGTTACAGCAACGGCTCCAAAGTCTAATGCATCATCACAAGAAATGGTAGGACTTTGTATCGTAATCTCTCCACCATAAACCTGAGAAAGCACATTCTCTACCTTATTATTAATTGTTGCCGAAAGTACTGTCTTGGTTGGCGTAAGCGTAACGCCATAACGACCAACTAGCTTCACCTTAAACGAGCCAATCTCACCATCTTCGCCTGTAAATGGCTTATCATTCCCAGAATAAGCAATGATACGCACTACATTCCCATTCAGCGAGGCAACCGCATGATGGTCCTGTTTACGACTTGAAAGTGCGAAACTGTTATCCACATACTGCAACTGCTCTGGCAAGGTAAACTCCAACTGCAAGCCACTGATGGCATCCATATTGTTCATAGTCATAGATACAGTCACTTCCTCATCGCTAATACCTGATGCAGGTTGTACATGTAGTTCGTTCACAGCAAAAGGTTGTGCTTTTAGCTGGATAGTATTTAGTTTCGACGAACTGTTGCATTCTACCTTTAACGATTTGGTAATATTGCCACGCTCAGTTGGTTGGTATGTGATATTGATATCTCTCGATTCACCCGCCCCAATTGTCAATGGCAATGTGGTAGACGAAAAAAACGTCATCACATCAGAAAACACCAAGTTTGTTATCTTCAAATCAGCATTGCCAATATTCGTAACTGTTACTGTCTGCTGATAGGTTTCACGAATGGGCACAGCCCCAAAGTCAATCTCTGTTGCGCTATATTGCGCCTTGGCACAACGGATGGTTACCGTACCACTTTGCGAACTGGCACTAACAGGTGTACTTGCACTATTAGTTAATACCAATTTTGATGGTGCTAAAGTCGCTGATAATGGCTGGTTACCAAGCTTCAGTTTAAACGAAGCCACCTCACCACTATTGCCACTAATGCTAGCCATCGACATCGAATATACAAACACATTTAGCACGCCATCCTTTACACCCACTGTTAACTGATGGTTCCCACACCTATTGCCAAGTAGTCCAGAACCTTCCACCAACGTTAGGTTCTCGTTTAGTGGGATGCTCACCTGTAATGACGATACTGCATCGCTGTTTTGCAAACCAACACTTATCGTCACCTCATCGCCAGGTGCTCCCTCTGTCGACGATATCGTTACAGTATTCCCAGCTCTGGCTCCCATGCCTAAGCATAGGAGCACACCAGCAAGAATACACTTCATCTTCGTAATCATAAGCATTCCTATTAGTAATACTTACTTCACTACCTTCTCACCATTGATGATATAAACGCCCCTTGGCAGTTTCTCCAGATCACAGGCTTTGCCAGATATCTTCTGTCCTTTCAGGTTGAAGATGCCATCCTGCTGCATCACCTTGGCCCCCATTGCATCGACATTGGTTGTGCCATCACCAGGATTGTTAGGAACCAAACCACCTCTGGTGTTACTCAGAATCAGTTTCGTAATCTCTGCCTCACCTATCTTCAGTAGGGCATGTTTACCAGCAGGTAGCGTTTTTCCACTCAGGTTGTATGCCATAAACAGATAATCGTTATTCGATAGCCAGCTAGATGTATGTTCAAAGCCATTCAGGTCTTCTGCAACAACTATATCAGCCTTTCTTGGCAAATTCAGTTGAACCTGAACGCCACCAAGTGCCACAGGGCTCTCCACATACAGCACACCATCCTCTATGGTATAGATGGCTACAGCCTCTTCATCAACACGTGTAGCAGCACGAGCACCTGCAGTAGGATTCAGCACTTTCTGAATAATGCCTACCACATCCAGAATATCAATTGCCAAATCTACATTCACATCGGCAGCTTCAAAGATAAATGGTTTAGGATTCATGCCAGCAGCGTAGTTTACTGTGGTAATTACATCGGTTACTTCAACTTCACCACTACCATTGGCATCGCCTAAAGATGCTGTCAAAGGAGTTACAGCCACAACGTTTGAGACATCGTATTCTTTCAAGTCTGTGCTTAGCACCTTATACATATAATAATAGGTCGTGCCTGGCGTTACATCGTAATCAACGTATTCTGTAGTTTCAATATCTACAATTTCTTTATTGATGCAAATCGTATCAGCTTTATCTTCTTCATCAATGGTATAGCGATAGATGTTGAATCCCATTGCATCCTCAAAGTCGTTGCTTTCGTTATTCCACGTAAGCTCTACGCGTCCCATCTTTGCCTCTCCAGCAAAACCTGTCGCCAGACTTCCTGCCGCATTAATGCGGATGTTAAAGCGATCTTTCTCATAAGGAATTTCGAAATATTCATTATCCTCAGCACCCCATACGTAGATGCGGTTTTCACCATCACTCTTTGTCTTACCATTGATAGTGGTATAGGCAGTGTAGATAGTCCCTTCTGTATTCCATGAGCCATCTTCTGCCACAGCATTCTGAGTAAAAGGACCACGAACGCCAAAAGCAATCTGTGGTACAACCGCCTTATTCATTGGACGGTTGAAATAGACTTCAAACTTATGCTTACCTACACCCAGCGGCGCCAAGTCCTCATATTCATCCTGAGCATCCTTGCCGTTAACAACAACCTTCCACACGATGCCATGAGCCTCGGGAATGGGTGTCTTTCTCATATTGCTCAGGTCAATCTGGCCATAGGTATCAGGAGCATTGCCAATCTCATAGACATATGGACGGACAATATCCTCTCGGCTTGTGCCGAGATAAGAAGGATGTTCTGATTTGTCTACACTCGGCGTTAAAGCTCTATTAGCCAACCAATAGCTCTTACCATTATACTTACCTCCCACATTGCATAGACCAAGATTGTTGAAATAATTGTTGTTATATAATGAGCTATAACTTGGCAAACCTTCGGCACTCCATTTGCCATGATAAATATTTACTATATTTGAATATCGCAAATTTGTTGACAAATTACTAATATTACTACCGTAAGGTGTCTGAAAGTTATGTATTGTATTTCTCACACCATCCAAGCCATTGAATGGACTACAATCATGAAAAACACAATCCTTCGAATATGGTTGATAATCCCCTGGAGCCGCATCTATACGACAATACGAAATTGTATCACGAGGATTGTCATACGTTGACCAGCTTACAAAAGTAGTTTCAATTGATCCATAGTTATTCTTTTCAATAGTATACGATTGTGCATACATATTGCAGTATTCATTGTAATCGTTAAACATCCTAAGCACTGCCGGTGTTATGTAATTTGGATCTGTTAGCAAATTTTGCTTGTCTGTCATATCAGGACTCCAGTCATCAATATAGTCATGCAAACAAAAACATTTACTATGATCATCTTCTGTATCACTAAAGCAAGCTTCTTCATAAGTTCCTCCTATTTTGAAGGGTGTCAGCGTTGTTGGAAGCAAGGTAAACAAGGTTCTATCAGCATTGGTATATAAAAAAGCCTCGTGCTTATGTTCTCCACTTGACTCATGAGATTTAATTCCAGCCCAATTGGCACCATGATGACCGGTAAAGACGATAGGATTTTCTGGAGTTCCCTTCGCAACGAGTTTGCCAAATGATGCAAGCCCCATACCTTCCTCAAACTCCAAGCGTGTGCCGGGCTCGATTGTCAACGTAACACCTTCCTGAATACCGATATTCTCATTCACTAGATAAACATGGTCGGCAGTGAGGGTAGTATCCTTACTAATCAAACCACTTATCTTCTTCATGTTCACCACGACCATTGTGAAATGGCCCTCATAGAGCGTAGAGGTCTCATCACACTTAGCAGTAAATTTCATCTTGATGTGGCGATTATCAGCGATGTTGTTGGCGACTTTTAACTTCATAGGGTTCATACTGACAGACTTGGCATAAGCGCTCAGTGGCTGACCAAAGGCAATCCAACCAGGAGTCAGAATCTCTACTGTGTTAGGGTCTTCAAAATCATCACCCATCTCTAGTTTCATCTGAATATTGCTGGCCGCCCCAAAGGTTGTGCGGATTACAGGATATAGAGATATCGTCTCGCCTGCATCAATTTCACCATCGCCACCATAGTCATCTTCTGTTTCATCTGTAAGTTCCTTACGCTCACGATACATGATTCTCATTAAATCAAGCTCCGCGGGACGATTCGTAACGGCGTATGCTTGAGCAATGTTATCGGTATGAAGCAAATCGCCCCATAGAATTTCTTGAGTATCATATTGCTTTACCATTTTTAGTGCAGAAATAGCACCAGCAACAAGCGGAGCTGCCATTGATGTTCCTTGCAGTACCTTATATCTTCCACCAGGTATTGTACTCAACATGTCTGTTCCTGGAGCTTTCAATTCATAATTGAAACCATCGGGGTCTTGAAGAGTCGTAACAGATGAAAAAGTATTGCCATTATCATCGTAATTACTAAAGCCAGCTAAACCTCCACTAGATGTTGTCGCTTGAATTCCAAGAACGAACGAGTAGGCTGCAGGAAACATGGGAGCAGCTCCATAACATGGTACGGGATGATGTGGTGTATTGATACATCTACCATCATTTCCTGCTGCAGCCACAATTACCGCGGTCTGGTATGCTTTCTCCAAAGCCTGACGTAAAACAATACTATTAGAATAAGTTCCTAATGAAAGGTTGAGAATAGAAGCACCATTGTCTACAGCGTAACCTATACCCTTTACGATTGTAGCCACATCACCAGTTCCATCGCTCTGCATCACAGATATTGGCATAATGAGTGCCATCGGATTTGCGCCAATAATGCCAATACCATTATTTGCTGCTGCAGCAATACCAGCCACATGGGTTCCGTGCATATTAAAGTCACGTATATTGGGTGTATTGTTGATAAAGTCCCAACCATGAACATCGCCAGCGAAACCATTTCCATCATTGTCATAATTTGCTTCACCTTCGGCTTCTGCTGTATTGGTCCAAAGATTATCTTTCAAATCAGGATGGGTCATATCAACGCCTGTATCAAGTATAGCAATAACAGGGCGTTTAGGATTAATAATGGGTTTATTCCACAATTGCTTTACACCATAATCGTCCAAATACCATTGTTGGGTGGTATATGGATTGCCAGCAAAGCTGCCAGCAATTTCTGCATCAGTCAAATATACTTTATAATTTGGCTCTGCATATTCTACTGCATCAAGTTTCTTCAATTGATCAACGAGTTGCATAGTTTGTGGTGCGTGTGCCTCATCCATTTCAACCAGATAGAGCTGACTTAAATCATGCTCCTTGATTGTTTCTCCATTAAAAGCGCGTGTCTTCCTGAGAGTTCGATTAGGATTCTCATTTGGCAAGAGCTTATCCATCTTATTAACGCCAAACTCTTTCAATACAGCACTTACTGCATTATTATCAACAGAGTTGAAAACACCACGAGTTCTGCTTACCTTAACAGGACTGTCATCCTTGAACTTCAACAAAACCTGTCCTGGTACATAGGCGTTCTTTCCTACTCGTGCATCAATCTTATATACTTCATCCTCATTGTCGTTTGAAACTTGCGAAAATGCAGACATTGTCCCCACCACTAGCAAGGCCATTGCCAAAAGGTAACGATTAGTTTTCATATGCTTTTATTTGTTTTAGTTTTACTATTTGCTTCTATCAAATCTTTTAGATTAGAATATTTTAATTTTGCGCCGTTGTATATCGCGCAAATAATACGTTCTTGTAATTCTGGTTTTACTTTAACCTTAGAAACATCTATATAATCCTCAATATCTTTTTCTCCAATTTCAACAATTCCACCTTGGAAATACTTCCCTATTAAAAGAAAAACACCATATTTATAACCATTCCAATTTACAATGCTATCTTTTACATGTATGTCATCTCGGAGGAAAAAACCCAATTTATTAATATCCTTTACTAAAGAAGGATTGTCGACTTCTACAGTTTCTTTTCTTTTTATTTCACAAACGATATAATTTTTCCCACTGCCATTTCCTTTATGCAAGACAAGGTCTGGATAACCATAATTACTTCTTGTATTAAGTTTCTCCATGAATTCCTTTCTTATTTCAGCATTAATCCTATATTTTTTTCGGAGCATATACATTGGACTACCACAAATAGTATTATCCATATTCCATTGAAAATATAGTTCATACGCAAATGCTCTTTCAACATATGAATAATTCTTCTTACTAATGCGTTGATTATTTATAGTCCAAAACAAAAAACTCTTCTTTACAGATAAAATGGAGTTAAATAAAGACTTCATAAACAACTGCATATCATCAGAAACAATATCAATGTTTTTTCGGCGATTATAGGTATACCACATATTATCTCTACTGCCTACAAACACCCCAAAGTCGGCGGTTAATAGATTGTTTTAGGTTCTGCTTATAATACGAAAAAAGGCGTAGGTGTCTGTTCTTTGCCCATCCTGGAGCCAAAGGCCTTCGCATTGCCCACATCACACAGGATAGACAACGCAGAAGCCCACGCCAGTACGGACTATATAAATATGGTATATAGATACGCACCACGTAGACGCCTCGTTGCCATCTGCCTGCTGTGATGTTAAGAGTTTGCGAAGTTCTTGGCTCACAACGACAGACGTTCGAAAACGTCTTTATCATAAAATAAGATCGCACGCTTAGCCCCTTAGGGGCTACCAGCGACGGTGCAAATATAGGAAATATATTCGATACTTCCAAGTATTATGCAAGAAAAATGAGTTTTTCTGATAAAAGTTTGGAAGATTCACAAATACTTGTTATATTTGCAAATTGTATGGAAAAGGTTAATCAACGTACAGAGGAGCAATACTATATAGAAAGTAAGAGGCTTAGAGCAGAAGTCATACAAATGGCAGATGCTTTAAAAGATAACCCCTTGCGCTTTACTGTGACTAATGGCATTACAATGGATGTTGAGATAACTAAGTCGGACCTCAAAACGATAGCCAGCAAAAATACTCAGGATAACCGCTTTAATGCTTTTAAAAATATGGTTGCACGAGATATTAAAGGCTTTATAGAAAAAGCTACTTATGAGGGATGGCGAGCTGTTATTCCTGGCAAACATCCTGAGACTGCATTCTTTGCCTATTTCAGCCGCGAGCTTGGTGGTAAAGCTTATCTCTGCATACGCAAAATCAAGAATACAGGTTTGTTCAAACCATATGCAATTATCGACCAGAAAACCTTTGACGCTGAAATACAAAACCTGAAGAAATAAAAAAACCGCTGAACTGATTTGCTAACCCGATTACGGTGCTACTCTTTCATTTCAGCGGGAGGAAGCGGTTTCCTTTCGGCTGCAAAGATAGGAAATATATTCGAAACTTCCAAGTATTATACAAAAAAAAGTTATAAAAAGAAACTGGTCAACACCTCACTTTGAGGCTCTGAAATCCTTTGTGGCAAAGGGTTTGAGGCGAGTGAGGTGTTTGGCAAACTACTCACTAAACATCTCACTTAAAACCTCACTCGATTTTAACACTTGAAGAATTTAACAAAAATTTAACAGGAAAGACGGACAACCGCTTTTTTATTTTTGTACCTTTGCCAACCGAAAGGCAATAGCCAAAAACCGTACACAAAAACATACGCGAGTATGAAAAGTGCACATAATCAACAAACTTAAAATTAAATTCTTTATCTTATGGAGAAACTAACAATTAACGGAGAGTCTCTTGGAGTCTCTCAGCAGAACTCGCTCGCCGTAGAGCAGTTCCTTAGTGACAACTACCAGTTCCGTCGCAATGTACTGAATGGTAAGGTAGAGTATGTAACCCTTAGCGCAGAACCTCCTGATAGTCAGCCTGTTTGGAGAACGCTAACACCTGAAGCGCTGAACAGCATCGTTCGCAAGGGTAAGCAGGAGCAGATTACCAAAAACAGTCCTAAGACTGATATACAAGAGGTGATCTACTCGGATGCAACGCCCGTGTACAATCCTATCAGTGAGTATCTGATGCATCTGCCTAAATGGGACGGGCAGAATCATCTGGCCAGGTTGTTCAGCCGTCTGCCAGGTATCAGCAGCGAACAGTTGGACTTCTTAGTCATCTGGTTCCGATCGGCTGTGGCGCATTGGCTGCAGAAGGACAGGCTGCATGCCAACGAGAGTGTGCCCACACTGATTGGGGCGCAGGGCTGTGGCAAATCGACCTTCATCGCACGTCTGCTGCCTTCTGAACTGCAGGAGTATTATCTGGACCACCTGAACCTATCGAACAAGTTTGATAAGGAGATGGCCTTGACAAACAATCTGCTGGTGAATCTCGATGAGCTGGACGCCATCCGTCCCAGTCAGCAGGCGGCCTTGAAGCAGACGCTCTCGAAAATCAAGGTCAACGGACGTACCATCTATGGCAGTTCGCAACAGGATCGCCCCCGCTATGCATCGTTTGTAGCCACTACCAACAATCCTCATCCGCTGTCGGATGTAACGGGTAGTCGACGATATATCTGCATTGAAATCCCTCAGGGGCAGTATATCGACAATACGGGCGAGATTGACTACGAACAGCTGTATGCCCAGCTGGTGTACGAGGTGAACGAACTCGAAGCACCCTACTGGTTCACCAACGAGCAGGTGGCGCGTATCCAGCAGCTGAACCTGAACTATACCGATGAGAAGGATATAGCCGAGATTGTTGAGAGCTGTTTCCGCAAGCCCCATGAGGGCGAGAAGGTGAAGGCTATGAACACCAAGCAGATGATTGAGCTGATCCGCAAGGAATACCCCTCGGTAAAGAGCGACCAGAGTACCAAGATTCATCTGGGTTATGCGATGAAGGACCTGGGCTTTGAGCATACTGAGCGCGGACATGTGAAATTCTACAATGTGGTGCCTCTGAAAATTGCATGAGGTGTTGAGTGAGGTGTCAGGTGAGTAGTTTCGCAAACACCTCACTCGCCTCAAACCCTCTGCTACAAAGGATATCAGCCTCGTAAAGTGAGGTGTTGAGTATGTTTTACATAAAAAATAAAAATAATGGAGAATAAGATTAATTACAAAGATGTGCCTGGCTGTTTTCTGCATTGCATACAGTCGGATTGCAAAATGGCTGACCACTGTCTTCGCCAGCTGGCGATGCAGGCTTTGCCCGATGATTATCATAGTGTGACAATTGTGAATCCAAAGTACACAAAACCCACGGGAGATTGCGAGTTCTATCGCAGCGATAAGCCCCAGGTGTATGGTAAAGGTTTCAAGAATATGCAGACCAAGATGCTGCCTAGCGAGTACGATACGTTCCGTTACCGACTTCAGGGCAAGTTCGGTAGAAACCCTTACTTCGAGCGTCGCAAGGGTGCGCGGCTATGTTCGCCCAGCGAAATCAAAGAGGTGGAGGCAGCGCTAAAGATTGTTGGCCATGAAGAACTGAAATTTGATGCTTATGTAGAGAAACTGAACTGGGTGGATTAATCACTGGTTCAGTACTTGGTAACAAAGACTGGAGTCCTCCGCCTGAAGGACTCCAGTCTTTTAGTTAGAGGATTGCAGTCCTTCAGTGAAAGGACTGGCTAATTATTTAAATGTACATTACAACAGCAACCGGTGGCCCAGGTCTCTTTGCTGGCAGATGGTGACAATCTGCTGGATAAGCTGGTCCATCTTAGGCACTTGGGCCACGTAGTAGGTGGGATAGTCGGGACAGAGCACCACCAGGTTCATTGCCTTGATGCGGATGCCGTAATGGCGCTCGAGCATGTAGCGATACAGGTTCTGCTGGATGCAGTAGTGATAGAACGAGGTGTCGGGCAGACTGATGCCGTTGTGGCTCATCTTACCACGGAAACCCTCTACGATGGGTTGTCCTTGGGCGTTGACCACCTTCGACGAACGCTTCCAGTCGTAGATGGTAAACTCGCCATCGTCGTTCTGGCAAATCAGGTCGATGGTGCCGGCAATGTTCAGATCCTTATCATAGACAGGCCACTCCTGGCGATAGGGCTCGATATCGTAGTCGCGGATGAAGCGCAGGAAGTGCAGTTTCTCCTGTTCCACGTTCACCACTTCGGTCTCAGAGCCGAACTGTAGCTGGCATTCTGTCTCGAAAAATCCACGCTGGAAGTAGTTCTCTGTCTGCAGATGCACAAAGGTGCCTACCTCGCTGGCCAATCGGCCTGCCTTGGCCCACTTATCGAGGCACTCCTCTACGGGTATGCCTTTATATCGCAACTGGTTCTCGGCCTGTGACAGAGGTTGGAACTCATCGTAGAAGTAGGCTATCAACGAGCTCACAGGCAGCATGCGCTTTATTCCTTTATATATATAGATATGTTCCTCGGGCTCAAAATCAATGAAAGCATCCTGCTCGTAGCAGCCAGCATCGCGAAAGGTGGCCATCTTCTCGCACATATCATCTGTTTTCTCGAAAGGCCTGACCAGCGGCTTGCACTTCAGTTCCTGCTCGTCGAGGGCGTATCTGTCGACTATCCACTGGCGGTCTTCGCCTGCCACCTTCTGCCAGTACGCCATCTTCAGGGCATCATGGCGGCTCCAAGGCTCAACAGGAAAGGGCACAGAGGTGAAGACATGCTGCCCGGCTGTAGCCATATCGGCCGTCATAGCCGAAAGCAGTTCCACCAGATAGTCGGCACAGATGCTGGCTTCCTGAGTGATTTGCTGAACGGCCAATCGCACCACCGTCCACCCATGACGATTCAACAGATGATCGCGAAACACATCGCCACACGACTGATAGTGGATAGGCTCGCGCGTGCTCTTCTGATAAGGCTCGTCGATCTCCACATCGATACGGATATCAGGGCGACCAGCTACCACCAGCGCCAAATCGGGATAGTAAGGCGGCTGCTTATCAGTAGTGATGATGCAGGCATTGAGGATGCACTCCACGCCAGCAGGCAACTTGGCAGAAAGCTCACGAGCGAAATGCTGCTCGATGGCGCCTGGCTGTACTAAGGGATGACGACGATAGGGATACAAAACGGTTCCCTTCTCAGGGAACCTTATGATAGGATATACTTGTTGTTTCATGCCGTTTCTTCTTTCTCGCTTTGCAAGGTCATCACGAATCGCGCGCCTCCGGTATAGGTGGTGTCGAGAACGATGTCACCACCCAGTCGGCGCGCCAAGCTACGCGCTATAGCCAGTCCGATGCCTGTTCCATCGCTATATTCGTCTAACTGTACAAACTCATCGAATATGCGCTCGGCCTGATATACGGGTATCGATATGCCTGAATCCTCTACCACAAAGCATGCCTGGCCGTCGTGATTACTTATTGTTAATGTTACTTGTCCTTGTTGGGTAAACTTCTTGGCATTGTCAAGCAATTGCTCCAACGCCTGTACTGCCGAGCGCTGATGGGTATCAAAGAATAGCTCTGTACCCGTCTGCTTAATCAGTCTGAATACGAACTGCGATGCCTTATCGATACCTGTAGCCTTGATGGCCTCCTGGGCTATCATGGCTGCCGATGTATGGTCTTCACGCTCCAATATGGCACTACTATTGACATCGGCCAGCGCCAGCATCTTATTCACCAGTCCTGTGATACGTTCCGTGTTCTCTATAATCTGCAACGACATCTCGCGCCTCTGCGCCTTATCCAGTTCGACATCGGTCGTTGTCAGCACCTGTGTAAAGCCACATACGATATTCAGTGGCGTACGTATCTCGTGCGATATCTGCTTGATGAAGTTGCTCTTCATACGGGTACTCTCCTCGGCTCTGGCAGTAGCCAGCTGGAGGGCCTTGTTCTTCTGTTGCAACTGCACGTTGGCACGCTGCAAATGGTGGCTGTAGCGATTGCGGTTGACCACATAGACCACCATAAACATAAACACCAGACAGGTGAGCAGCCACCAAACCCACATGGGTATCTTGATATCGCCAAACCGTTCGGCCACTTCCTGGCCATATATCTCATCGATGATGCCTTCGGCCTCCATCTTCTTCAGTTCGGCATTGATGGCATCAATCAGTCGCTTGTCGTGACTGGCATAACAGTATTCACGAGGCTCTAACGAGAGGTCGTCGGCCTGCAACTGCCTCGACATACGCAGAAGTCCGATATTATATTTAGCCTGGAAACGATAGCAGATCACACCATCGTACTTACCGTCAGCCAATTCAACAAAAGCCTCGCTCAGATCGGTTATCGGATGGCCGATAGCCCCTTCGTCCTTCAGCATCATGCCGATAGGACGTGATTTCATATAAGCCATATGCTTGCCTTTCAGGTGACGGAAATCAAACTCCGAAAAGTCCTGTTTCCTGTAAACCACCTGATAATACATACGGAATACAGCTTCAGAATAGTTGGTTGTATCTTTACGATAGGGCGAATAGACCAACATGCCCATATCGTATTTGCCGCCAATGATGCCTGGCGACATTTTGTCCCAATGGTTAGGTGAGAAAGTAAACGGGATGCCCATCCGCTTCAGCAGTTTCTTGGTGAACATCACATCGTAACCACTTGGTACGCCCTGGTTGTTCACATATTGCAGAGGAGCATAACTGGTATTCATACCCATGACCAACGGACGGTCCTTGCTGAAACCAAGCTCTGTGGCCAGTGGGCTTACGTTAGGTTCATCATCAAACGACTGGAAGAAGTCGCTGGCATCGTATCTACATGAAACCAGCACTATAGCCGATAAGACAGCTATAACCGACGTCAATCTGATGATGAACCTATTTGTTCGCATGAAATTATTCAGGCTTGAAACTGTCTTTGCCCACACCGCAAACGGGGCAAACCCAATCATCAGGAATATCCTCAAATGCTGTTCCTGGAGCGATGCCACCATCGGGATCGCCTTCTGCCGGATCGTAAACGTATCCGCAAACTTCACAAATGTACTTCATAAGCGTCTTAGTTTTTAGTTATTAATAATGGTAATTATTCTGTCAACAATCCGCTCAGGCGGAATGTTCTGCAGACAAGCATAATCGCCGCGCTGACAAGGCTTGTTGCCATAGATACTGCATGGACGGCATTCCAGATCAATCTGGATCACATTCTCCGGATTCTGGTTATAACCCAGGAATCCAGCCATAGGATGGGTGGCTCCCCACACACTCACCACAGGAACACCAGTGAGCGAAGCCAGATGCATGTTGGCAGAATCCATCGAGAGCATCACATTGAGATGACTCATCAGGATCAGCTCCTGATACATCCCCTCGCAATGCTTGCCAACACATACACACTGGCGATACTGGGCACACCACAACTGGAAGTACTTCTCCTCCTCTTCGCCCCTGCCAAACAGGAAGATGCGACCTTTAGGATAGGCCTGTATCAGGCGATAGATGACCTGCTCCATCAGGCGAGGCGGATACACCTTACCCTCGTGAGCAGCAAACGGAGCAATACCAATCCACTGCTCAAAACTCTTCTTAGGACCAAACACGGCTGGCAGCAGATTCAGATTACCACCTTCGGCGGAGAAGATGGAGCGGAACTGCCTCAAGTCAACCGGATAGCCCAAGCGCTCAAACACAGCAGCATAGTTCTCGAACGATGACGGGAGCTGCACGCGCTTATCCTGTTTGCCAGAAACCAGCTTACGGCGCTGACTACGGTTCTTAATCAAATGCTCTACACGGTATCTGCCCAGATTGAAACGCATGCGGAGATACTCTGAACGTAGAACATTATGCAAATCGGCCACCTTCGTAAATTGCTTGGCAACCAATCGGCGGTAAAGGGCATTCAGTCCTCTGACGCCGTGATACTCCTTGTTCAGATCGGCCTCCATGAAATTCACATTCGGAGCCAGATCATCGAACAACGGGCGCGCAAACTTACGGCTCAGCACCGTGATACGGATATCAGGATACTGCTGAGCCAGCGCCCATACCACAGGCACCATCATGGCTACGTCGCCAAGAGCAGAGAATCTTATGACCAGTATATGCTCTTTCTTCATCAGCCTTGTTACTTCTGATTATACAAGATAGGGTTAGTAGCGGGATCGTTATACATCTTCATCTGACGATACACTTTCATGTATTTGCGGCCTTCTGCGATATCCTCCAGTAACTGGTCGATAGCCAGCGAGAGGTCCTTCTGCTGTTCGAGCAGCACATTGAGCTTAGCCTGACATTTGGCAATATGCGCTGGCTCGGCATCAGTACGGTTCACCTGCTCCTGCATGTGATATATCTTCAGGGCAAGAATGCTCAGACGGTCGACAGCCCATGCTGGGCTCTCTGTATTCAGGCGCGCATCGGCCTGAGGCTTCACATCGCTATAATACTGACGGAAATATGAATCGATCTCCTCTACCAAATCGGTACGGTCCTGATTGCTACGGTCAATACGGCGCTTTAAGGCCAGCGCCTCAATGGGATCAATATGGGGATCGCGGATGATATCCTCATAATGCCACTGAACCGTGTCTATCCAGCACTTCTTATAAAGACTATGCTGGATACTGTCTTTCTGATACGGATTCTTTATAGGTGTATCTACATCATCGGTGACATGGTAATCATTGATGGCTCGATTAAAAATTTGATTAGACTCTTCTGTAAATGTCATATTTGTATTCGTTTTTATTTTGCAAAACTACAGAAAGTTTTTCAAATAACCAACTAAAATTGAATAAAATCATCATATTTTGTATTTTTATAGTATTAAGGGCGCCAAAAAATAGCATATTTTTGCACAAATCACCCCGTAGTGTGCAAACTAAAGCAAGTTTTTCTTAAAAAAATTTGCGTAAGTGAAAGAAATTGTGTTACTTTGCACCCGATTTCGACCTAAAGTCGGAAAAATTTCAAGATAGCAACATCATTATTAACAAATTAAAGTATTACAATTATGTCAGAAATTGAAAGCAAAGTAAAGGCAATTATCGTAGACAAACTCGGTGTAGATGAGGCTGAAGTAAAGGCTGAGGCTAGCTTCACAAACGACCTGGGTGCAGACTCACTGGATACCGTTGAGCTGATCATGGAGTTCGAGAAGGAGTTTGGTATCTCTATTCCCGATGATAAGGCTGAGAAGATCGGTACTGTTGGCGATGCTATCGCTTACATCGAGGAGAACGCAAAATAATATTTGTTCACAACATAATGGTTGCTTTCTAACACTTAGAAGCAACCATTATGCTTTAATTTAAGCTTATGGAATTAAAAAGAGTAGTTGTAACAGGTCTTGGCGCAGTTACGCCAGTGGGCAACACTCCTGAAGAGATGTGGAATAACCTGCTCAACGGAGTTAGCGGCGCAGCACCTATTACAAGTTTCGATACAACAAATTTTAAGACTAAGTTCGCTTGTGAGGTAAAGAACCTCAACGTGAACGATTTCCTGGACCGCAAAGAGGCACGTAAGATGGACCGCTACACTCAGCTGGCCCTGATTGCTGCTAAGCAGGCTGTTGAAGACAGCGGCATGGATCTGGAGACAGAAGACAAGAACCGTATCGGCGTGGTTTACGGCGTAGGTATCGGTGGAATTAAGACCTTCGAGGACGAAGTAAAATACTACGGTGTTCACGAAGCCGATGGTCCTAAGTTCAACCCCTTCTTCATCCCCAAGATGATTGCTGATATCGCAGCTGGTCAGATTTCAATCATGTATGGCTTCCATGGCCCCAACTATATCACCGCTTCTGCTTGTGCATCTTCTTCAAACGCACTGGCCGACGCCTTCAACCTGATTCGCTTGGGTAAGGCTAACGCTATCGTTGCTGGTGGTGCCGAGGCTGCTATCTGCGCTACTGGCGTAGGTGGTTTCAACGCCATGCATGCCCTTTCTACACGCAACGACGAGCCAGAGAAAGCCAGCCGTCCATTCAGCGCCAGCCGCGATGGATTCATCATGGCCGAGGGTTCTGGTTGCTTGATCCTGGAGGAGCTGGAGCACGCTAAGGCTCGTGGCGCTAAGATCTATGCTGAGATGGTAGGTGCTGGCATGAGCGCTGACGCTCACCACATCACTGCTTCTCACCCCGAGGGTCTGGGCGCTAAGCTCGTGATGCAGAACGCTCTTGAGGACGCAGGCATGAAGCCTGAGGACATCGACTACATCAATGTACACGGTACTTCTACCCACGTTGGTGATATCTCTGAGGCCAAGGCCATCAAGGAGGTATTCGGCGATGCTGCCTATAAGCTCAACATCTCTTCTACCAAGTCAATGACTGGTCACCTGCTGGGTGCCGCTGGTGCTGTTGAGGCAATGGCTACCGTTCTGGCTATTAAGAACGATATCATTCCTCCAACCATCAACCACGAGGAGGGAGATGAGGATCCTGAGATTGATTACAACCTGAACTTCACATTCAACAAGGCTCAGAAGCGTGTGGTACGTGCTGGTCTCAGCAATACCTTCGGCTTTGGTGGTCATAATGCCTGTGTAGTATTCAAGAAGTATGAGGCTTAATAACATCATTGATAGAATCAAGCTCCCTTTCCGCAAGGAGAAGGAGCTTTTTTCTTCTCTTTATGAGATACTGGGATTCTACCCCCACAACATCGAGTATTACAAGATGGCGCTGATGCACAAGAGCATCCGCAAGCGCAACGACAAGGGCAAGCCGCTGAACAATGAGCGACTGGAGTTCCTGGGCGATGCCATACTCGACGCTGCTGTGGGTTACATCGTTTACCGTCACTACGAGGGTAAGCGCGAGGGATTCCTGACCAACACACGATCGAAACTCGTCAGCCGCGAAACGCTTGGAAAGTTAGCCACCGAGATGCGATTGAGCAATCTGCTGATCTCAGCAGGTCATTCAACCTCGCACAACAGCTATGTTGAGGGAAATGCTTTCGAGGCGTTGGTAGGTGCCATTTATCTGGATCGTGGCTACGAGGCTTGCCTGTGGTTCTTCGAGAATCAGGTGCTGGGCAAGTTTATTGATATAGACAAGGTAGCATTCAAGGAGGTCAACTTCAAGTCGAAACTCCTTGAGTGGAGCCAGAAGAATCGTGTACGTTTGGAGTATAAGCTCACCAAACAGAAGAAAGACGAGAACGGCAGCCCTGTGTTTACCTATATGGTACAGATTGAGGGCGTGAGTGGCGAGAGTGGTTCTGGCTATTCGAAGAAAGAGGCGCAGCAGAAGGCTTCGAAAGACACCCTGCAGCGCCTGAAGCGCGAACCTCAGTTTGTGGATGCCGTATTTGCCGCCAAGACCGCTCGCACCCAGATGGAAGAAGAGCCGGCAATGGCTGTGCCCGATCCAGAGAAGGAGCAGCAGAACTTTATCATCGAGCAACAGGAACCAGTAGAAGAGGTTGCAGTAAAACCTGCTAAGAAGTCCACGAAAGCTCCAACCATCGATTTATCAGAAAAGGAATTCGATCTTTCAGACATCTCGCACAAAGAGAAATCGCGTGAGGATATCATAGCCGAAGCTGAAGCAGCTGCTTTCGCAGACGATTAAATAAAAAAGAGGTTTTTTCAACCTCTTTTTTTTATTGTCCTGTAAACTTTCCAACGAACAAGATAACGCCCGATGAAGCTTCTCTAATCACATAAACAAATGGGCGATTAGCGTGGAAGGTAGCCTTGGGATATTCCACAGGCTCTATAGAAGATGTGTATTTTGTTCCTGCTATGGTAACTGCCGCTGCTTCAGAACCTTCCTCATTAACCTTGATTTTCGCCTTCTGACGCATCATAGAGATATAGACTCCACTTTGCTCACACATATTGGGAATCTCTGCAAAATCGCTGTCGAAAGCGAGATTTATGCCCATCTGCTTGAGCAAGCCGATAAGACCGATGGATAATTCATCTGTGTCAGAGTCGGTTTCAAAGCGTGGCAGTTTCAAATCTGTCTCGTAAGGTTGATAGATATCACCCATCGTTCCACAGAATCCATACCCCTCTAACTTACCTCGTTTCGAAATACGACTGATAATGTCGTCGGTGGTCTTACCTTCTTCCGGCAGCATCACCGTCATTCGCCAACTACCATTTCCATAAGGCATCTCGATAGCGCTATATGTTTCATTCTCCAAATAATTGATCAGCACATTCTGGTGCATCAGCGGCAACTTCTTACGACCTTTATCCGTGGTAAAAGTTTCTTCCTTCGTATTCTTCTGGTCGAACTTCGAAGCCCAGTCTGCTTTGAAATAGATGGCATTAAGCAGATAAGTAACTACATTAGGATCTATTTCATCCAGAATCTCAGGAATCATTTCATTAGTATGATCGCTTGCCCAACCATTGATGGTGCTGAGTGCTGAGTTCGAGGTAAAATCAAGATTCTCTGCCTTAGCATCATAATAGTTCTGCATATCCTGCTGATACTGTGACTTCAAGGTTGCTCTGTCCTGATTGACAAACAGCGCATTAGCTATGTTCAGTGTCACCTTGTTATCAACCTTTGGCAGCCCCTCAATCAGCTTCTTACAATAATCGTTAACAGCCTGGATACCTCCCTGCTGGAAGCCTAACGTCTGCTCCAGCTCTTGTTCCGTCTGTCCTACGGCAGCAGCGTTCACCATGCCTAATACATAGGTAATACTGAGTGGCGAGTAGATAAAGCTCTTGCCGCTCTGGTCTGCATCGTTCACTGTCTTCAGGAAGTTCAGTGTAAAACGGTTATTCTTGCTGGCAAATGCCTCCTGCTCTTGAGTCAACTTAATAGGCTCCGACTCAGACAGCATATTTACCACATGCTTGGTTTCGCCTAAGTCAATCTGCTCCTCTGATGAGGTGGTACACGATACCATCGCACTACTCAGCGCAAGGGCTGAAAAAACAATCAGGTTCTTTTTCATACTTACAACGTTTTTTGGGTTTCATTCTGCCTTAATAATGCACCCAAAAGGCAATTCTTGTATGGAATAATGTTAAAGAAACAAAAAAACTTGCCCGTGTCATACAAGATTTGAGTACTTTTGGCTTCTTATAATAGAACGCGAGCAGAAAATGGTCAATAATATCGTTGAACGTATACGTCGGAAAGACCAACGGGCGATGGGTGAGCTCTACCAGATGTACATCGGTGAGCTGTCATCGGTCTGCTACCGCTATATTCCTAATCGCGATGATGCGAAGGACGTGTTGCAGAACAGTTTTGTGAAGATATTCACATCTATCGCAACAATGGAGTATAGAGGCGAAGAAGCGTTCAAAGGCTGGCTCGTCAGGATAGTGGCCCACGAGGCACTATCATTCCTGAGGGAGAAAAAGAAACTGCAGTTCGTAGAGCAGGACGATACAAAGTTGCAACAAGCCCATATCGCAGATGAAGCTCCTGAAACAGAACGGATCTCAGCCGACCAGCTGCACCAATTGATCAGCGAACTGCCTGATGGCTATCGCACCGTGTTGAACCTCTATGTGTTCGAAAACTACTCTCATCGGCAAATAGCCGAACTACTAGGAATTAAGGAGAGTACATCAAGCTCTCAGCTACATTACGCCAAACAATGGCTGGCACGCAGAATAAAGGAATTAACGAACAAACAGGGATGAAAGAGGATTGGACTAAACAAATGAAGCAGAAGCTGGAAGGGCACGAGATGACGCCACCAGCCGGACTCTGGGAGGACATCAGTCAACAGATGGGCCTCGAGCCCAAGCCTGCCCCCAAGGTTACCTTCATGCGCCGATATTATTGGGCCGCTGCTGCAGTCGTTCTGGCACTTGTAGGCTTCTTTGCATTCTATCAGTTCGATGAGAACCAGAGTCAACCACAGCTTACAGCCCACAACAAGCCTGCTACTGCCACTCAGACAGATGATGTTGCTCAGACAGCTGACGTAGATTTGGCTGCTAATGTAGCTCAACCTTCAGCTACTGCTAAGCAGCCCAGACTGCTGGCTCATGCCTCTATCACCCCTAAGCAGGATATGAACAAGGCAGAAACGGTAGCAGCAGAGCCACAGCTGGAAACAGCAGAGGTCAGTCAGGAAGTAGCAGAGACCTCTCAGGAAATGGCAGAGACCAGTCAGGAGCCATCAAACGATAGCCCCATGGTGGCAGCGAGCCATCCAAAGCAGACCTATCTTCCAGATGTCAGCAAGCCTTACACAACCAGCTCGAAATCAGACGATTCTGGCCGTTGGACGATTGGACTCTCAGGGTCCAATGGCCTGTTGCTGGCTGCCAATAATAGCCTCCAGACACAAGAAAACGTCCCTCTCTACAATGATTTCTACAGCGACCCTGCCACTTATCTCAACGCCATCAACAAGTACTACGCTACCAACGAGATAAAAACTGTTCCGGACGTTGTCTATAAGCATCATATCCCAGTACGCTTCGGACTCTCGCTACAATACCAGCTCAGCGATCGTCTGTCGCTGCTCAGCGGTATCAGCTATACTTATCTGAAATCAGACATCAGCTCGCAACTCCTCGGTAGCCAGAGTATCAAACAGACACTCAGCTACTTTGGTATCCCTGTTGGCTTGTCGTGGAAGGTATGGTCGTCTCAGAACTTCCATGTCTATCTGACTGGCAGTACGCTGATAGAGAAGTGTATCGACGCAAACGTATCAGACGGCGACATCAATGAGCGCCCCTGGCAATGGTCTGTTAACGCCTCTGCTGGTGCAGAGTACAATATCACGCGCCAATTCGGCCTTTACTTAGAGCCATCGTTGGGCTATTACTTCAACGACGGCTCGTCATTGCAGCACTACTACAAAGAGCATCCGCTGGCCCCATCTATCCAATTCGGATTAAGATTACATCTTAAATGATAAAAAAACGAAAATTTTTCCCCCTTTACAACGGAATTGCGTAATTTTGCACGCAAAATATGCAATTTGAGAAATGAGTATCACTAAGATAGTAAGAAAAGTGTTCGAGCCCAGACAGCGGGAACTTGAACAACATTTCAACGGAGGTCAGGCCTTGCAGGAGGCTGTGCTGCGCCGACTGATGGCAGAGGCCAAGGATACAGAATACGGCCGCCAGCATGCTTTTGCATCTGTAAGAGGCTACGACGACTTCGTGAAGAATAACCCTGTTAATACCTACGAAGAACTGAAAGGTGCCATTGACCGTATGCGACACGGCGAGACTGATGTGCTGTGGCCAGGACGTGTAAAATGGTATGCCAAATCATCAGGAACCACCAACGACAAGTCGAAGTTCATCCCCGTCAGTCAAGAGGGACTGAAGCGTATGCACTATCGTGGCGGATTCGATGCGGTAGCCATGTATCTGCAGAACAATCCCAAGTCGAGAATGTTTGATGGAAAGGGCCTGATTCTGGGTGGTAGCCATGCACCCAACTATAATCTGAAAGATTCGCTGGTTGGCGACCTGAGCGCCATCCTCATCGAGAATATCAACCCACTGGTCAATCTGGTTCGTGTACCTAAGAAACAAACGGCGCTGCTGTCTGATTTCGAGATCAAACGCGATCGCATAGCCCGTGAGGCCATGAACAAGAATGTGACCAATCTTTCTGGCGTGCCTTCGTGGATGCTCTCTGTGCTCACCCGCATGATGGAGATTACAGGCAAAACGCATCTTGAAGAGATCTGGCCTAATATCGAAGTATTCTTCCACGGTGGTGTGGCCTTTACGCCATATCGCAAACAGTACGAGCAGCTCATCACCTCGCCCAACATGCACTATATGGAGACCTATAATGCCAGCGAAGGCTTCTTCGGACTGCAGAACGACCCAACGGATAAGTCGATGCTACTGATGCTCGACTACGATGTATTCTATGAGTTCATCCCCATGGATGGCGGCGACCCAGTACCCCTTTGGGGCGTAGAGACGGGTAAGAACTACGCGATGGTCATCTCGAATGCCTGCGGCTTGTGGCGCTACGAGATTGGCGACACCATCCAGTTCACCTCTACCAATCCTTATAAGTTCATCATCTCCGGTCGCACCAAGCATTTCATCAACGCCTTCGGCGAGGAGCTGATTGTGGATAATGCAGAGAAGGGACTGGCTTACGCTTGCGAACAGACTGGCGCCGAGGTATCAGAATACACAGCAGCTCCTGTGTTTATGGACCAGAACGCCAAGTGCCGCCATCAGTGGCTCATCGAGTTTAAGAAGCGTCCTGCCGACCTGCAGCTGTTCAGTGATTTGCTCGACAAGCATCTGCAGGAAATCAACAGCGACTACGAGGCCAAGCGCTACAAGGACATCACCCTGCAGCACCTCGAGATTGTTGAGGCACGTGAGAATCTCTTCAACGACTGGCTCAAGCTGAAAGGCAAGCTGGGCGGACAGCACAAGGTGCCTCGTCTCAGTAACTCGCGCGAACATATTGAACAATTATTGAAGTTGAACGCATGAAGAAACTCCTCTATATCTGCACTGTAGCGTTGGCTATGATAGGTTGCGCCCGTATGGGACAGCCCGATGGCGGATGGTACGACGACGACCCACCTAAGGTGATAGGTTGCACCCCAGCCGACCAGGCCACCAACGTCACAGCCAAGAAGATTACCATCCTTTTCGATGAGTATATCAAGCTGACCGATGCCAACAACAAGGTCATCGTGTCGCCTCCACAGCTCGAAGTGCCTGATATCAAGGCCGCGGGCAAGAAGATTGTGGTAGAACTGCAGGATTCGCTCATGGCGAACACCACCTATACCATCGACTTCAGCGATGCTATCAGTGATAACAACGAAGGCAACCCCATGGGCAGCTATACCTATAGCTTCTCTACAGGCGAGCGTATCGATACCTTCGAGGTATCGGGCTACGTGCTCGATGCCAGCAATCTCGAACCTATCAAAGGCATCATGGTCGGGCTCTATGCCGACCTGACTGATTCTGCCTTCCAGACCAAGCCTATGCTCCGCGTGTCGCGTACTGATGGTAGCGGCCACTTTGTGGTGAAAGGTGTGGCACCAGGCACCTATCGCGCCTATGCCCTACAGGATATGGACGGCGACTTCCGCTTCACCCAGAAGAGCGAGATGATAGCCTTCAACAAGCAGACATTCGAACCAAGCTCGAAGCCCGATGTACGTACTGATACAGTTTGGCGCGACTCGTTGCATATCGACGCGCTCATCCAAGTGCCCTACACCCACTTCCTGCCCGACGACATCACGCTGCTGGCTTTCACCCATGTGCAGACTGACAGGTTCCTTATCAAGACTGAACGTGTAGAGGCCAATAAATTCTCGATGTACTTCAGCTATGGTCATCCCGACCTGCCTGTCATCAAGGGCTTGAACTTCGACAGCAACGATGCCTTTGTTATCGAGACCAACGAGAAGCAGGACACTATCCACTACTGGTTGCGCGATACCACGCTGATCAATCAGGATACCCTCAGCATGGAAATCAGCTATCAGATTTCCGACTCTACAGGACTGCTCGTCAACCAGACGGATACCATCGAGGCGCTGGCCAAGACGCCCTACGAGAAACGTCTGAAAGCCCAAGCCAAGGAGATAGAGCAATGGCAGAAGGAGCAGGACAAGAAGAAGAAACGCGGCATGGAGTACGACTCCATCTGGCACGAGAAGCCATTGGAACCCAAATACGATGCCTCGCCATCGATGGATCCCGACAAGATAGTAAGGGTAGAGATGCCCACACCTCTGCAACGCTGCGATACAGCCGCTGTTCATCTCTATTCAATGATCGACTCGGTATGGTACGAGTCGGAATGCAAGATGGTTCCTATACCCAACCAGATTCGTCGTTACGAGATTCTGGCCGACTGGCGCCCAGGTATCGAGTACAGCCTTGAGGTCGACTCTGCCGCCTTCGAGGATATCTATGGCAAGGTGTCGAACGCCTACAAGCTGGGCATCAAGGTCAAGAGCGAAGACGAATACGGCACGCTGAAGCTCAACATCACAGGTGTAGAGGATTCGGCGATGGTGGTTCAGCTACTCAACGGCTCAGACAAGATTGTGAAACAGACCCGCGTAAAGAATCACGTGGCAGAGTTCTACTATCTCAAACCCGATAAGTACTACGTCAGCGCCTTTATCGACGAGAATGGCAATGGCATCTGGGATACGGGCAACTATGCCGAAGGTCGCCAGGCCGAAGCCGTCTATTACTATCCTCGCGAGATAGAGTGCAAGGCCAAGTGGGATGTATCGCAGAGCTGGAATGTTACTGGCACGCCTATCTACAAGCAAAAGCCTGCCAAGATCACCAAGCAGAAACCCGATGCAGCCAAGAAACTTAAGAACCGTAATGTGGAACGAGCCCGCAAGTTAGGTATCGAATACCTGAAGGATAAGGGCATAAACTTAGATAATAAGAAATGAAAAAGATAATCTTTTCGCTTTGTATGGCATTTGGCATGGCACTTTCAGCCCATGCCCAATGCGGCATCAACAATACCGCCTTCAAGAGCGGTGAGAGTCTGGAGTACGACCTCTACTTCAACTGGCAGTTCATCTGGGTGAAGGTCGGAACAGCACAGATGGACACCAAGACCACCAAGTTTGAGGGCAAGGAAGCCTGGAAGTCATACCTCATCACACGCGGTAACTCCAAACTCGACAAGTATTTCACCATGCGCGACACCCTGCTGTCGTACTGCAATCCCAACCTCTCACCCCTGTACTTCCGTAAGGGCGCCAGAGAGGGCAAGAGCTACTATGTAGATGAGATATGGTACAGCTATCCAGGTGGCAACTGCCAGCTGAAAAAGCACCGCATCACATCGCACGGCGATCACCTGTGGACCACCAGCACCTATCGCAACTGTATCTACGATATGATGTCTATCTTCCTGCGTGCCCGCAATTTCGATGCTTCGAAATTCAAGAAGGGACAGGTCATCCCCATGCCTATCAGCGATGCACACAACCTGAGCAACTCATGGCTGGAGTTTCGTGGGCGAGAGAACTTCAAGATGAATGGCACCAAGGAGAAATTCCGCTGCTTGGTCATGTCGTTCTATGAGCGCGAAGACGGCAAGAGCCACGAGCTCGTCCGTTTCTATATCACCGACGACCAGAACCACATCCCTGTGCGCCTCGACATGTTCCTCTCCTTCGGTAGCGCCAAGGCCTATCTGAAGAACTACAAAGGCGTACGCAGCCCCATGACCTCGAAACTTAATTAACATGCTATAAGCAAATCGCATATAATATATTACTTTAACAAAACTAAAAATGATTATGAAAAAACAAATTTTGTCGATGGTTGTCTTGATGTCAACCTCGTTGTGTTCTTTTGCACAGAATGGTGTAGGCAGTTGGAGCTTCATGCCAAAAGTTGGTCTTAACCTTGCTACAATGACGAATGATGCCGATGCAAAAACCCGTCCGGCATTTACCCTTGGTGGAGAGTTTAGCTACGAGGCTGCACCCAAGGTAGCGCTGTCGTTTGGCGCCATGTATTCTCAGCAGGGATGCAAAACCAATGTCCAAGGTGTAGATGGCACCATCAAGATGGACTACATCAACGTGCCTGTCATTGCTGCCGCTCGTGTTACTGATAACCTGTCGGTAAAGGTTGGCTTACAGCCTGGATTCCTGATCAACGACAAGGTTAAGATCAGTAACAATGGTGTTTCTGCAGAGGTAGGACTGGAGGAGTCGTACAAAAACGCAGGAATGGATGTAACACTTCACAAGTTCGATTTCTCGATTCCCGTTGGAATCTCGTATGATTTGAACAACGTTCAGTTGGAGCTTCGTTATTATGCTGGTTTAACGAAGGTTTTGTCAGTCCCATCAGGAGATGGTGTTAAGAACAGCGTCTTCCAGTTGACGATTGGTTACAAGTTTGGTTTGTAAATTATCACAGCAATAAACAGGGCCGGAGATCTCCGGCCCTGTAATATAAGGGGTATGATAAAACATTTCTTTAACAAAATATATTATGCCCATTTAAAAATTGAGAATGAAGTAAGGCTGACCAAAAGCAAAAGTGATTTCTCTTGGGGCATGATTATAGAAATCATTGCTGGTTTCGAACTTGGAATTGGTGCTTTCACAGCATCAATTCCTACTTATCTGTTTATTAGGAACTATTTCGACTACATAGTAGCAATTCCGTTTGCTGTGCTCTTGGAGGCGGACTATTATTCATGTTGAGTCTATTCCATATTTATGAACAATGAGGATGGTAATTACAATAGCCTGTCGAGATAATCGATAAAGTCGGTAAATCGCTGGTGCTTTGGGGAAGTGCCAGCGATGGGCAGGGAGACCTGCTGGGCACAATGGGTGGTGTAAGGACCAAACGAGTAGATGGGCACACAGATAGGCTCACCTTGCGCAGCTGCATAAGCCAGAATCTTAGACAACACATAAGCCTCGCCACCACTGGTAATAGCTATCGCGCTGATGGTACCACTACGCAGAGTATCTACCATTTCGGCATAATACTCCTCGCTCAAGGCTGTGGTACGATAGCAATAGATATAGGTCATGGCAGCGCCTGTTTGGTTAAGCGCACGCTGGAAATTGGTGATGGTTGGGGGAACAGGCATGCCACAGAACTTGGGCAACAGCACAGCAATACGCTTTGAAGCCAGTGACGACTGGCTCTGAAGCGCCTTCACAATCCCCATCATGCTGGGCTTGGCATCAGACAGAGCCGTAGAAACACCCAAAAGCTGACGAACAGCTTGCTGATCGTTGCCGATAGCAACAACCTTGCCCTCTAAAAGCAACCTATCTAAACCTGCTGATTCAAGCGCACGCACAGCCATGATGCTGGAACAGATAACGTAATCGTAAGCAGCCAACTGACTGCAAAACGACAGGAAGGTGCCCTCTGGCGGTAATAAAGCCGAACTGATAAGAGGCATCAGCATCTGTCGGAAACTGCACGAAGGCCTCTCGGCAAAGGCCTCATGTAATCGGGCATGATAGGTGTCAGGCGCCGAAAAAAGCACACGTCTTACCATCGGGCTAACATCTGATGAGGTTTGAAAACACGAATCACATAAACGAGGCTGACAAGGGCGATAGCCAGCTCGATGAGATAGAGACCACGATAGTCGAGCCACTCGCCAACGCCTCCCGATATAATCGAAATGAGCGACGAACTGAGATGAACCACCACTACCTGGATGGTGAAATCGGTTCCCTCACGCCCCTCGCGCACACAATCCATCGCCGTGGTATAAACCACGATTGAAGCAAAGGCATGGCACGTCTTGACCAGCAACAAACCACCCACCAGCATGGGCAGCGTGGGCGACGGCAGGAAAGTGAGCAACAGGAAATAGAGCGGCGCCATAACAATCATGACAGCCACCACCAAGCGGGCACGATACATGCCGATACGACGGATGAACACATGCGCCACCCAGGCCATCGCAAACGAGGTGGCTGTGCCCACCATACCAAACCACACGCCAATCTCCTTCATGTTATACCCCAGATCGACCATGTATGGACGTACATTGGCAATAATACCAATAATACCCATAAAGTAGAGCAGCAGGAACACCACATGGGGGATGATATCCTTGCGCGAGAAGAACCACATGAAGTCCATGAGTTTGGCACGCTGCTTGGGCGAACGGGGCTCGATATGAATCTTCTTGTTAAACTGCAAAGGCACCACCATGAACCAAGCCACCAATCCCAAAAGCGGGAACACCACGCTCCAGCCAAAATGGTCGAGCATCACAATGAAGATGCCACTACCCAGGAACGCACCTGCATAGCGTCCCATCGACTGCATACTGTTCACAGCACTATGGTCGCCCTTGCCGAAAGCACGTACAGCCAGGCCATCGGTGGCGATATCCTGCGTAGCAGATGCAAACATCGAGATAAACACCAGCACGAATATCAAGTAAATATCGGCTGAGATATCGAGAAATCCGATACACATGATAGACAGCGCATAGACCGACTCCATGAGCAGGATGAAACGACGGTAGTTGGAGAGATTGGCACACTGACGATCGACCATAGGCGCCCAGAGAAACTTGACGAGCCAGGGGATATGTACCAAATGCAGCAAGCCAATAGTGGCCAGGCCGTAATTGGCCTGGCGCATACTGACCTGCATGGCTGTTGTGATAAACGTAGATGGTATGAACTGCGCTATGTATAGGCAGAAAAACGTGGCGAGATTCAATCGGCGCACTTGATCGACGTTAGTGGTTGTTGCCATGTAGTATGGGGGTTAGAAATTAAGTTCGATGGTAGTTCCAAACATGAGAGGCTTGCCTGCCTGAGCATAGTTACCGCTTGACGACTTGAAGCCATAAGCCATATAGTTGGTGTCTGTCAGGTTCTTGCCCCACACCTCCCAGGTAACAATTCCCTTGGTGAAGGCCACCTTGGCATTGAGGGTGGTATAGAAGTCCTGACTCACGAGGTTATCCTCGGCCCAGTAGATACGACCCAGTCCGCGCAAACCAACATTGAACATCACACAATCCAGCCATCCTGTGGGGTTGATGGTGTAGTTGACATCGGCGCTCAGCGTATGGTTAGGAACCATGGGCAGGCGATTGTTGGTATAATCTACAGTAGCACTCTTCACATAAGAGAGGAAGCGGGCGTAGGTATAACCATAGTTAGCCGTGAGCTGCAAGCCCTTTACAGGACGTGCCACAACGTTCAGTTCGGCACCCTTACTATCAGTATGACCCGCGTTGGTGGTGATATTACCCACACCTGCAATAGTAGAGGTGATCTGCATGTGGCGCCAATCGATATAGAACAGGTCGGCACTCACTGTGAACAGATTGTTCAGCAAGTTAACGCTGGCACCCACCTCGTAGTTCCAACTATACTCTGGTTCATATGAACGCTGATCGGCAGTAGAGAACGATTTGTTGAAACCGCCTGGCTTATAACCACGTGTTACTGATATATAGTAGAGGTTATCCTCTGTGGTCTGGTACTGCAAGGTGAACTTAGGCGTTACCTGTGTAAAGTTCTTGGTACTCTCGAAGGATTCACCTGCTATTGATGGATCCTGGCTGGGCTCAACTAAGGTAAAACTGCCATCAGGCAGTGGCGAAACTTTTACTTTTAGATTTTCATAGTTGGTCTTAGCATGTTCATAATCAAAACGGATACCAGCAGTAGCCGAGAGGCCTCGCCATATGTTATAGGTGCTCTGGTGATACAGGGCCAGCGAACTGGTGGGAACACAATAGTTGGTGTGACTGAGCGAGCCTGCTGATGGTGAGAAGTTATCAACTGCACGATCCACATGTTCCATCATACCAAAGGCACCAACCACCCACTGGTAGCGGCTATCGTTATTAGATTTAAGGGTGAACTCCTGCGACACCATATTCTGATGGCGGGCATTCTCTACAAACGATTTGTCGTTGACAGTAAAGTCCTGATCGATAGCCTGCTTTGAGTTGATGTACTGGAATGAGGTCTGGCTATTGAAGCTGACTACAGGACCTGTATAGGTGACACCCAAACCAGTAGTGCTGACCAGACGACGGAATGAGCTATAGCGGTTGTACTTGATGTCCTGCAATGTATTGGTTGCCACATCCACAGGGACATAAGGATAGCCACCCTGATCGCTGTAAGCGAAGTTGCTGGTCAGGCGGACCAACCAGTTGTCGGCAGGCTTATAGTAAAGACCGATACGCTCCTCGGTCTCATTCATCTTGTCAACCTTTTCATTGAGATAGCTGTTACGGAAGGCACCATCATTGTGATGATAGAGGGCACCAAAGGTGAAGCCGAACTTATCTGACACCTTGGTATAATTAGAGATTTGTGTGCGCAGATCGTTATAGCGACCATAGCCCAAGCGCAAACGGGTGTTCTGATACTCCAATGGGTTGCGGGTGCTGATATTCACAATACCACCAATGGCATTACGTCCATAAAGCGTGCCTTGTGGTCCACGCAGCACTTCTACTGAGGCAATATCGCCCAGATCGCAATCAAACGAGAGGGGCTCATAGTATGGCATACCATCTACATAGAAGCCAATACCTGTACCATCCGACTTGTTACCCACGCCACGCACGAATACAGGGCAACTGGCTCGTGAGCCATAGTCGGGCATGTAGAAATTGGGGATGACAGCTGTCAGCTCCTTGATGCCAGTAATCTGCTGATTACTGATCTGACGAGCCGACAAGGCTGAGCGCGATGCGGGCACTACCTCGTATTTATTTGTTTTAAACGCGCTGACAACCACTTCGTCCAAGGCATAAGAGCGGGCTGTGGTTGTGTCAACTGTGTTGATTTCTGGTCCTTCTACGACCAGCATGGTTGTTAAAAGTAATCCTAAAAACATCATTCTAATATATTAATAATTGAATATAATCACATATGTTTGAACCACTCCGTCACGAACTGTACATTCTCGAGTGGTGTATCTTTGTGAAGCCCATGCCCCAGATTGAAGATATAATCAGGATGCTGGCTGAAGAACTGGGCATAAGTGCGCAACTGCTTTTCAATCACAGCCTGAGGGGCAAACAGTACACGAGGGTCCATATTGCCCTGAAGACCTAACTTTGCATCTACCAAACCGCGAGCTGCAGATAGCGGTGTCTGCCAGTCGATGCTTACAAAGTCGCAATCTTCAAGACTAAGCATCTGGATCCCAGCCCCAAAGCCCTTAGGGAAGAAGATGACAGGTAAGCCGTGCTGACGGGCTGCCGCTGTGATACGACGTACAAACGGCAGAACCACTTCCTGATAGAGTTCGGCAGGGATGACACTCGCAAACGATTCGAAAATCTGGAATGCATCGATACCATGCTGAGCCTGCAAATGCACATAGGTCTCGCTGGCGCTGGTCAGAGCCTCGAACAGTTGGAGCGACTCCTCACGATGCGTATAGAGATAGCGCACCACCTCTGTAAACTGCAGACTACGATCGCGCCCAGCCAACATATAGCAAAGGCAGGTGAGTGGCCCACCACAGAAACCTATCACAGGCGTATCGCCAACCTTCTGTCGCCGAATCTCATCAAGCGTGTCGGCCACGTGATTCAGATGCGACGCATTAAAACTCAACACTGCTGCAGGATGCTCCACACCAATGAGTGGACGAGGGAAAGCAGGTCCTTCACTGGTCCATTCCACCTCGACACCTAAAGCTTCAGGAATCACTAAGATATCGCTGAACAAGATGGCTGCGTCCATACCCATATCGGCGATTGGCATCAGCGTAACCTCGGCAGCCAACTTGGCATCGGCCATGATAGAACGGAAAGGATGCGTTTGAGTGAGATGGCGATAGCGGGGCAATACGCGACCAGCCTGTCGCATCATCCATACAGGAGGGCGACAGGCTGGTTGGTGATTGATAACCGCAAAAAATGGATTGCTATGCATATATTTTCGTTTTCTGTGTTCGATACCTTCAAATTTGCGGGGGCAAAGGTACGACTATTCAGAAAACTGTGCAATCCCTATAAATATGGATTTTTACGGATTATTTCTTGTTTTTTGTCTCGAAATCGGCTATTTTCTTCAAATAATAGGCGCGCAGGTCCTTCCAACTGTAGTAAGGCCACTGGTTGGTAGCGATAGGCAGATAAGCCTCGCGCTCGTTCAACAGAGCCTTCACTAAGATATCGCCTGTCTTACCCTTCTTAGGGCGATAGAAGATGAGCTGGATATTGCAACCCATAGGGAAGATGCGATAGTTACGCCAATACTTATCGAGTTCGTCGAGATTGTTGATTACCATACCACAATTGTCGAGTTCCAGCAGACAGGCAAGAGGCATCACGCACACCTCATGACCAAAGCGTAGGGTAGCCTGAGTCTGGGTAACAGTATCGGCTGTAGCAATGATATTCTTCAGCAGATTGAGCTGACTAAAAGGCATGACACCACCAGAAACTGGCGATGCGCCATAGTCGAGATACCAACCGATGTTGTTGAGTCGCCACAGATCGTACACCTCTTCGTCAGTAAACAGCGAGAAGAGCTCCAGATCAGTATCATGGCTCTGGAAGTTACAAGCCACATGGAACAGCTGGCGCATCAATGACGAGGCGCTTACATTGTTATATACGTAAGCCTGATCGTTAAAGAGCTGTTTCATCAGGCGCTCTGGGTGGGTATATTTCATCGTATAGTCGCGCTCCTCTTTGCCGCCCGTCTTACTCTGTTCTCTAACAATGCCGTCCCAAGGCTGATTCAGGTAATACTGCAGACTCTCGCTCACATCGTTATGAATCTGGGCTGTGGGATTGGCAGCAGCCAACTCCTCGCACTCGGCAATCATTGAGAGAATGCAACGGTTCACAACGGTGCTACGGGCATCTATCTTCAGATTTTTTGTTTTAAAAATCTCTGGAAAGTTCTGCACCATACGCTTTCCAATACCATGATGCTGGCGCTCGCCAACGGTAGTCAGGTCGCCCAGTCGTTTGTCGGCTGTAGCATAGATGGCTTCGATAGTTGCAAGTGTTTTCTCGCCCAGCGATGTAAGTTTACCTTGCTCCTTAGCGGCCTTCAGCGTTGCAAGGGGCTTAGAATAGTTGCCATCGCTGATGAGCCAACGTGAACCATGACGTCCATAGTGGCTCATATAGAATGGTTCGTAGTTCTTGGGACTGGGCGTCAGCGGTTTGTCTGAAAGCTGACGATCGTAGTCCAAATAGTTACTACCTGCCAGAAAGCGGTTGGCAGCAATCTCATCTTTAGCCGAAGTCTCAAAAACAGGTGCCTGCTGCGCCTGTACCGCCATCGAAAATCCGATAGCAAGAATTAATAGTTTTCGTTTCATTTTCTTACAATATTTGATAATCTCGTGCAAAGATAAGCAATTATTTGGAAAATTGCAATTTTATTTGGTTTTTCACGTAGTTATTCGTACCTTTGCAGCCAAATATTATTAAATAGGTATAGCATGATACAATCGATGACAGGTTACGGCAAGGCAGTCGTAGCGTTTAAGGAAAAGAAGATTCACGTAGAAATCAAGTCGCTGAACTCTAAGCAGTTGGACTTGAACACACGTATTGCGCCACTCTATCGTGAGAAAGAGATGGAAATGCGCCAGATGGTGGCCGAAGCTCTGATCCGCGGAAAGGTGGATATGAGCGTATGGGTTGAGAAGGATATGGCTGTTGACCCAACACCCATCAACGCCCAGTTGGTGGAGAACTACTATCAGCAGATTAAGGTCATATCAGACAAGACAGGCATCCCTGCTCCTGAGGATTGGTTCGTTACCCTGCTCCGCATGCCAGACGTCATGACTAAGACTGACGTAGAAGAGCTGGACGAAGATGAGTGGGCTGTAGTAAAAGGTGGCGTAGCCGAAGCCCTGAAGAACCTGGTTGACTTCCGTACCCAGGAAGGTGCAGCCTTACAGAAGAAGTTTACTGAGAAGATTGATAATATTGCCAAGCTGATGGGCGAGATTGAGCCATACGAGAAGAGTCGCGTTGAGAAAATCAGAGCACGTATCGTAGATGGCTTGCAGCAGATTCCAACAGCCGAATATGATAAGAACCGCCTGGAGCAGGAGCTGATTTACTATATCGAGAAGCTGGACATCAGCGAGGAGAAGCAGCGACTGACCAACCACCTGAAATACTTCCGCGATACGATGAACGAGCCTGCCGGACAGGGTAAGAAGTTGGGCTTTATCGCTCAAGAAATGGGTCGCGAAATCAATACAACCGGTTCGAAGAGTAATCAGGCCGAGATGCAGAACATCGTGGTTAAGATGAAGGACGAGCTGGAGCAGATTAAGGAACAGGTTCTTAACGCACTTTAAACGATGGCAAAAGGTAAATTGATTATTATATCAGCTCCATCAGGCACTGGCAAGAGTACGATTATCTCGTGGCTGATGAGAGAGCACAAGGAACTGAATCTGGCCTACTCTATCTCGTGCACATCGCGAGCTCCTCGCGGCACTGAGAAGAATGGCGTTGACTATTTCTTCCTGACACCAGAAGAGTTCCGTCAGCGTATTGAAAACGACGAGTTCCTGGAATACGAAGAAGTATATACCGACCGCTTTTACGGCACGCTGAAATCGCAGGTTGAGAACCAGTTGGAAGCTGGACAGAACGTGGTGTTCGACGTTGACGTGAAAGGTGGTGTAAACATCAAGAAATTCTATGGCGACAAGGCTCTGAGCCTGTTTATCCAGCCCCCATCGATTGGCGAACTGCGCAAGCGACTTGTGGGGCGTGCTACTGATGCACCAGAAGTCATCGACCAGCGTATTGCCCGTGCTGAGTTCGAACTCTCGTTTGCTGATAAGTTCGACAAGGTTGTCATCAACGATATGTTGGACTATGCCGAAGCTGATGCCTTGAAAGTCATCAAAGATTTTTTGGAAATAGAATGATACGAACTGGGATCTTTGGCGGATCGTTCAATCCCATCCACAATGGACACATTTCGTTAGCTCGACAACTACGTGAGAAAGCCGGGCTCGACGAAGTGTGGCTGATGGTTTCGCCACAGAATCCCCTGAAAGCCTCAACCGATCTGCTCGACGATGCACTCAGGCTGAAGATGGCCCAACTGGCCGTTACTGGCGAAAAGGGCATCGTAGCTAGCGACTACGAGATGCATCTGCCTAAACCATCGTACACCTGGAACACGCTACAAGCCCTGAAGCAGGATTATCCTGACCGCGAGTTTGTGCTAATGATTGGTGGCGACAACTGGCAGCTGTTCAATAAATGGTATCGTGCTGATGATATCCGCAACGAGTTTCAGATTATTGTCTATCCCCGTCGCGGTAGCGAAGGCGGTATCGACGGACTGGAACTCATTGATATTTCGAGCACAGATATCCGTCAGTGCATCAAAGACGGGAAAAGCATCGAGTCACTGGTGCCAAAGGCTGTAGCAGACTTTATTACCAAACACAGACTGTATGTTTAAACATCTCAAGATAAATCCACTTGAGTGGCTGGGCTATCTGTTTGCACCCATCCAGAAGAATGGCGCATTCTTCGTTTTTATGTTCGCATTAGGGTGGATTTGTACACAACTGGAAATAACCCTACACTTGATAGGTGCCAAGCCCTATGAGCTCTCGGCACCAGAACTGTTTCTGGATATCTACGTTGTCTCCGTGGTTCTGACACTCATCCCTCACAAGGTGCGCTATTGGGTCAGAGCCCTACTCTACGTAGCACTCTACAGCATCGCGCTGGTAGATATGTTCTGCTACGTGAAGTTCGAATCGACTTTGACGCCAACTATGCTGATGCTCTTTAACGAAACCACCAAACAGGAATCGGAAGAGTTTCTTGCCTCATATCTCAATGGAGAGGTCATCACATCGTATGTGGGCTGGATTCTGCTGCTGATACTGGTTCATATTGTGTGGATCTTCCTGCGCAAGCAGTTGGTCAAGCTGAGCAACAGAATGATTCTGCCTGAGGTCAACGACCTGGTTCCGATGGTTTGCAAAGCTATATTGGGGTGCTTTACCGCAGGACTCCTCATCGATTGTTACAACCAGTGCTGGGATAACAAGGTAGCGATGAAGCGACTCTTCTCGTACAACACCGTAGGACAGGTGGAGCACGAGTTGACACGCAAAGACAGAGCTGAGCTCTATATCCCCGTCTACAGACTGATATTCAGCATTTATGCCAATCATCTGGCCGATCATCAACTTGTACAGCTTGAAGCAGCCAGCGAGAAGGTACAGATAGATAGCTGTAGCTATCGTGTACCCAACATCGTGCTGGTGATTGGCGAGAGCTACAATAAACACCATTCACAGCTATATGGCTACAACATGCCTACTACGCCCCATCAGGTGGCAATGGCCCAAGAAGGCAGTCTGGTACCTTTTACGGATGTGGTGGCACCTTGGAACCTGACGAGTTTCGTGTTTAAAAACATACTCTCACTACAAGCCGTTGGCGATAGTGCTGAATGGTGCGACTATCCGCTCTTCCCTGAGGTATTCCGCCAAGCGGGCTATCACGTGACGTTTATCACCAACCAATTCCAGTCGAAGGCCGATGAAGCAGTCTATGACTTCAGCGGCGGGTTCTTCCTGAACAATCCCGAACTCAGCAACAAGCTGTTTGACACTCGCAACACCCGTCTGTATCCCTATGATGAAGGGGTACTGCAGGAGTACGACCGTCTGCAGAAAGAGAATAAGGAGCACAACTTGGTGATTCTGCACCTGATGGGATCGCACCTGATGTACAAGGCACGCTATCCACAGAAGACACACAAGTTCCTGAAAGACTCAATGTACAATCGTCCAGAACTGACCAAGAAACAGCGTATGATTCTGGCCGATTACGACAATTCGATACGTTATAACGACTCCATCGTATGGGCCGTTACCCAGCGTTTTATGGATAAGGATGCTGTCGTTATCTTCATGCCTGATCATGCAGAGGAGATCTTCGATGGTCAGCCTTACGTCTATGGTCGCATGCATGGTGCTACCATCGACTACCGTTTGGCACGCAATGAGATGGAGATTCCGTTCTGGATCTGGGGTTCGCCCAAGTATCAGGAGAATCACCCCTACGGTTGGCAAGCAATACAGGCAGCTAAGAACCGTCCCATGATGACCGATGTGCTATCACACCTGCTGTTATATTTTGGTGGCATCTCTTCACCACTCTATCGTTCTGAGTACAATGTGGTCAGCCCAGAATACAATACCAAGCGGCCACGTATCCTGAAAGGTGAGACAGACTATAACCAGTTGAAGAAGAAATGAAAGAGCTGTTAACAAGAAACGAGTGTTCGGCCATGCGTGGTATTGCCATTCTGGCTATCATGCTACACAACTACTGCCACTGGCTCAGGGGCATTGTGAGAGAGAACGAATATACCTGGCAACTATCCAAGGCAGACCAGCTATGGCAGTATATACTGAATCCTGACGAGCAACTGCCCTTGCATCTCGTATCGTTCTTCGGCCACTATGGCGTACCCGTTTTCCTGTTTCTGAGCGGTTTTGGACTGGTCAAGAAGTACGAGCAAGGCAAACTGCCAGAGGTGGGACTATGGCGATTTGTGCGTTACAACTATCTGAAGCTGTTCCGTATCTTCATCGTGGGTTTTGTCATCTTCACCATGCTCGATGCCTTCACCCCTGGTATGCACCGCTATACTTGGACTGCGGTGGTGGCGATTTTGGGCATGTTTGCCAATCTGCTCGAAGATCCCTCGCATGTAGTTTGGCCTGGTCCTTTCTGGTATTTCAGCATCACCTTGCAGCTTTATATCTTCTATCGACTGATATGCTATCGCTGGCGCCATTGGGGGGTAGTTATAGGTATGATAGCCCTATGCTGGCTGTGGCAACTTTCCTGCCAGGACGACGCTGTTTTGCTGGAGCGATTGCGTTATAATCTGATTGGCGGCATGCTGCCTTTCGGGATGGGCATACTTATGGCACGATTTATTCCCACGTTGGGAACAAAAAATTCTTCGACAAGCGAAGCGGCAAAGCCGAGCGCCCACGTTGGGAACAAAACATTCCCACGTTGGGAACAAATTCTCGCCTTATTACTCGCTGTTGTACTCATCGTTGTTTTGAGTTTCAGTTTCCAAGGATGGCTGTGGGTTCCCGCGCTGATTGTTGTTGGAACTATTGCGCTGGTAAAACTGATGCCAGAATGGATGCTGAAGTATAGCGTCTGGCTGGGCAGTATTTCTGCCGCCATCTTTGTGACCCATCCGCTGGTTAGAAAGATATTTGTACGTCCCTATCTCTATGACGATCTGTATGCAGGCTTGCTGCTTTACATAGTAGCTACGCTGTTCCTCTCATGGTTAATGAAGAAGGTAATAGACCAACTGCCAAGTCCCAAACTGTGAAAATCAAGGATATCGAACTGGCCAACATTAGCCGTTATCGCGCTGAACTGATGGGCGCAGCCATGCTGTTCATCATCCTGTTCCACGTGCCGCTGGCTCGTAGCAACGAGTTCTTCGGCCTGAGGCGATGTGGCAATGTGGGAGTAGATATGTTCCTGTTTCTGAGTGGTATCGGCCTTTGGTTCTCGTGGGTCAAGAATCCTGCTGTTTGGCAGTTCTACAAGCGTAGATTGCTGCGTATTTATCCAGCCTGGCTGGTAATGGCATCGCTCTTTTATCTGCCACGATTCGACTGGACAAACGGCAATTATATCGACCTGATAGGCGATATCACCATCAACTGGGACTTCTGGTTGTACGACGAGCTCACCTTCTGGTATATCCCAGCCATTATGATGCTCTATCTCTGGGCACCACCCTATATGCGATTGATTCAGCGCCATCCCGTTTACCGATGGATGCCTGTGCTCATGATTCTCTGGTGTATCTGGGTGCAATGGATAGCGCCTTTGCATCAGGCTGTAGGGCATATCGAAATATTCTGGAGTCGTGTGCCCATCTTCTTTATCGGCATCAACTGCGGCGAACTGGTACGACAGCAAACCAAGATTGATGGTACAGGCATCTGGATGATACTCACTATCTTCCTGGCCACCTTCAGTTCGTGTGTATATCTGGAGCAGATTTCGCACGGACGATTCCCCTTATTCGTAGAGCGCATGATATACATTCCGTTTACCATCACGCTGATTATGATGCTGAACCGTGTGTTCCGTCGCACGCCACGATGGTTCAATAGCTTCTGCGCCTTTTTTGGCGCCCTCAGTCTGGAGGCCTATCTGATACACAACCACTTCGTGATGGCGTATATCATCCCCTATCACTTGGGCTATTGGCTAACAGCCTTGCTCACCATTGTAATTACCATTCCTTTGGCATGGTTACTGCAAAAGATACTAAAACTCATTGTTAGAGTATGAAGAAGATTTACGCTTTCGATTTCGACGGAACGCTGACAACCAAGGATACGTTGATAGAGTTTATCCGTTTTGCCAAGGGCACAATAGCCTTTGGATGGGGGTTTGTACGATATGCCCATCTGTTGGTACTGATGAAAATGGGATTCTATCCTAACTGGAAAGCCAAGCAAAAGGTGTTTACTCACTTCTTTAAGGGTATGAAGCTTGAGGATTTTAATGCCCTCTGTCAGGCCTTTTCAGCCTCATCCAAACATCTATTGCGCCCAGCTGGCATCAAGGCCATACAACAAGCTCAGGACGAAGGCTCGGAGGTGCTGATAGTAAGTGCTTCAATCGATAACTGGGTGCAGCCTTTCTTTTCTGACGTGAAGGTGCTGGGCACGCAAATCGAGGTAATGGATGGCAAACTGACTGGCCGTTTCCTGACCAAGAACTGTTATGGACAAGAAAAGGTAAACCGCATACTGTCACTATATCCTAATCGCCAGAATTACCACCTCACAGCCTATGGCGACAGCCGAGGCGACAAAGAACTATTGGATTTTGCGGATGAACCGTATTTTAAACCATTCCGTTAATTATGACACCACTCAAGATATTCAAGATTAAACCTGAAGAACGTTTTCAGTCCTCCATCGCACTCATGGTGATTATCGCCCTGAATGCACTGTTTATCTATCGTATGCACGACCTGTTCATGCAACCCGGCTTTGGCCCATACTGGAAAGTATTCGAACGCGAGTTGCATCTTTCCGGCTACGATCCACTCACCTATCTGGGGATTACCGATTGGGATGTGGTCTATCAGGTGTTTCGGCATCCTTTACTCTCATTTATGATCTGGCCCTTATGGCTAATCAATGAGGGGTTGACATGGTTGTTAGGCGTGAACTGCGTGCAGTATCTGGTAGCTGCATTGCTGATATGCTGCTCGTACTACTCGTATATCTTCCTCTATCGTATTCATCGCGAAGTACTGGAATTGAGTCAGAAAGACGCTACCCTGCTGACAGCCTATCACTTCTCGTTTGCCTACATTCTGCTGTCAGTCATCGTACCCGATCACTTCACGATATCGATGTTCTTGCTGCTCATCACGCTGTATATCTCTGGCATCTGTATCAAGAAAGGCAGGGAGTTCAAGTGGTGGCAATCAGCCTTACTGTTCTACATCACAGCAGGTGTTACGCTGAGTAATGGTGTCAAGGTGTTCCTATCAGGCTTCTTTGTAAATCTGCGACGATTCTTCCGTCCTAAATACCTGCTTTTAGCAGTCATCCTGCCAGCAGCTTTGCTTTGGGGAACAGCCAATTGGGAGTATCGCACCTATGTGCTGCCCAAGGAAAAAGCACGCGCAGAACGCAAATTGCAAAAGGCTGAAGCCGAAAAAGCCCATGTTGCCCAGATGACATCCCAGGAGAAAGAGCTATACGAAGCGAGGAAAGCCCGTCGCGCAAAGGTATTACAACACCAAGCCGCCAAAACAGGCAAACCCATGGAGAACTATGGTTTTCTGAAGTGGACAGATATCACAACCTCGCGTTGGCAATCGACTTATGAGAACCTATTTGGCGAGTCGTTACAGTTTCATCAGGACTATCTGTTGGAAGATACGCTGGTACATCGTCCTGTGTTTGTACAATACAGATGGACGCTCAGTTATGTTATCGAGGCATTGATACTCACTTTAGCCGTAGTAGGCATTTGGTTAGGTAGGAAGAGCCGTTTCCTATGGCTCTGTCTCTCGTGCTTCGCTTTCGATATGTTTATCCATATCATCTTAGGCTTTGGTATCAATGAGGTGTTTATCATGACACCACACTACATGTTCGTATTACCCATAGCCACAGCTTTCCTATTCAGGAAGTTGCAAACACGCTGGCTCCGCATCGCAGTAACAATACTGATGCTATACCTCTTTATATATAATGGCTATTTGTTAACAGACTTTCTGCTGTCGCCCATCAGAGCCATCCTCTGATGGTTAGCTGAACTTCTCCTGACCAGTTAGGATACGTAGACGACGAGCTATCGACTTGAAGATGAACTTGAAGTTGCCATAACGCAGATTGAGCCCAAGTTCTTCCATCGAGCGACCAATCTTTACCCAAGGACATCCCCATCCGTTGGCCTTATAGAAACGTTTCCAATAACCAGCCTCCTCGATAACATAACGCGGATGTTTCAATGGAAACGCCAGTTCATAGCGCTTCATCGTAAAGAGCTGTTTCAAGCGTCGAGGTAACGTCTTGAACTCAGAATAATGGGCCGAATCAGCAGAAGCACCAATATTATTAATCATGTTTTTAGAAGGCAAGATGGCCAAGCCTGAGTTAAACAACATAGTTGACCAGAATATACTCTCGAACTGTGGGAAACCACTATCGCGATGATCCTGACACATCTTGATGAAACTCTGACGATAGCCACGCTGACGAATCAAAGCATCCAACTGATGCATGCTGAACGCATCGTCGAGGAAAGAATAAGTATTATCCCACTTATCGACCACTCTGCGCCACGAAGCCCACCCCCAGATGCTGAAAGCAGAAGTGAAGAAATAGTCGTAAGGCATATTGGGCGTTTCTTCATCAACATTAAATCCTGCAATCATCGTAATACGCTCATCGTTCTCATAACGGTCGAGCATCTCCTTACAGAATGGGAAAAACGACTGCGAAGGCACCACATCATCCTCGAGCACCATACACTTATCAGCCAACGAGAAAGCCCACTTATGAGACGTATAGCCTGCCACCATACAACCCAGATTCTGGGTCTGATAATTGCGATGTACCTCACACTCCCAGTCTATATTCTCATCGCTACATATTCTTCGACAAGCCTCAATACCTGCCATATCTTTTTCGCCACGAGGGCCGTCCTGAAAAAGAAACAGTCTCGACGGACGTGCCTGACGAACTTCATCAAACACCTTCTGAAAAGTATCGTTACGTGTAAAGAACAGTAACAAAACGGCAATATCTGTTTTCGAAGAATACTTTTTATCCATATCCATATCTTGCTAAAAGTGGTGCAAATGTAGCAAATTTCCACAATAATACCAAGTATCATCAGATATTTTTGTATCTTTGCAGCGTGAAAGTTTCATTACTAGTCCCTGTCTACGGCGTTGAGAAGTATATCGAACAGTGTGCTGTATCGCTCTTCGAACAAACCTACGAGGATATCGAGTATATCTTCGTAGATGATTGTACGCCTGATAACAGCATACTGAAACTGCAATCCGTACTCGACAGATATCCCAACAGAGCGCCACAAGTCAAGATCATCAGGCATGACCACAATAGAGGCTTAGGCGCAGCCAGAAAAACTGCTTTGGCATCATGTACAGGCGATTTCGTTCTGAATGTGGACAGCGATGACTTCCTGTCAATTAACGCTGTGGAACTGTTGGTGGCACAACAAGTCTTACAAGAAGCTGATATTGTTACTGGCTGTATCCGTATCTATAGAGGTGAAGAGCTGTCAGAAACCTTACAGGTTCCTCATGAAGACAAGAAAGTCATCCTCAAACTCCTCCTGATTCACAATACCATACCTCATAATCTTTGCGGACGATTGATCAGAAAGACCTTGTTTACTGACAATGGTATCAGCCCTGAAGAGGGTGTGAATCAGGCAGAAGACTATGCAGTAACCCCCCGTCTGTTCTTCTGCGCCAAGAAGTTGGCGTTTGTCGACACCCCCATCTATCACTATCAGGTGTTTATCACTGGTAGTTTCTCTGATCAGATTTCACCCCGTCATGTCGAATCGTTTCTACGGGCCAACGACTTAGTATTCTCATTCTTGAAACAACACGATGTACAACAGGATTATCAATTTGCCTTATCCTTAGGTATGTTGGAAACCTATTATCTGGTATTGAAATCAGGCTTTAGTAGCCAGGATATTCTCCAGACTTGTCATTATAAACCTCACGGGCTATTTAAGATGATTCATCTCTTGTTGGCTCACAAAAGTACCATCAAACTTTTCCGCTTTGTTTATCTCACCATAAAGTGGAGTTATAAAAAGCACCTTCATTTTGCAGGCTGACGCTTGAAGATGAAGTTGATACACTCCTCGAACACTTTAGCCCCAGTCAATCGCATAATCAGGACATAAAGCAAGCCAGCCAACAGAATCCTTGTGAACAGTAGTAGGATATGATTGGTTATACTTGACGTCAGATAATAGGTAGCCGCCATCACAGCCAATGAAATAACCATAAATGGTATTGTATCCTTCAAAGCATCGAAAAACTTGATGCCAATCAGCTTTTGGGCTATCATCTGCCATACTAATAACCACAATACAGTAAAAGCAGAATAGACACTAATCAGTACCATGATACCTTGCTGATAAAGCGTAGCAATCATAGCCAGCTGAATCAGTATCTGGCAGATGTTACACCACATATAGATATTGGATTTACCAGCAGTTATCGTCAGGTTCTGATACAAACTATAGAAAGGCAGGAAAGCGCCTGACAGACAAAGAATCTGCAACATAGGAATACTATCCAGCCATTGTGCACCAATCGTCAGCAGAATAAACTCACGTGATACTAATGCCAAACCAAACATCGCAGGAAAAGACAAAAAGGCTGTAAAACGTAACAGTTTTCTGAACACCCTTACCTCCCTATCCTGCTCATCATTAATCGATACCAATACAGGTTGAGCCACTTGACCTATCGTACCAGAGATGGTTGAACTTGCCATTGTATTCCACTTATTAGCCTGAGAATAATTACCTACAGCCTTGATGGGAAACAGTCCTCCAAAAATAAAAGTCAGATAATGCTGATTTAGCGTATTGATGATGTTCGTTATCATCAGTTTCACGCAGAAACCATACATCTCCTTTACAGGGGTGAAATCAACCCTCAGAGAGGGCATCCATCTGACATAATAATAGCGCCCGATATTGGTCAATGTGATATAGAGCAGTTGCTGGCACACAAGGCTCCAATAAGAAAAACCATGCAAAGCCAGCATAATACCTGTAAATCCAGAGAGACATAAAGCAATGAAATTGATGATTGCCAACTCGCGATTCATCATATTCTTCAACATATATGCATTGGAAGTGATGCCTAAAGCTGAGATTGGCAGACAAAGAAAGACTACTCTCGATACCTCAACCAGACAAGGCTGATGAAAATGTGAAGCAATTAAAGGAGCGCTGACAAAAAGAATGGCATACAGCACCATACTGACACTGATATTAAACCAGAAAACAGCATTATAATCCTTCTCAGTAGGCTTTTTCAGATTGATTAGTCCCTGAGTAAAGCCACTGGCTTGAATAGCTCCTGCAACTGCTGTGAATATTGTCAGTACACCAACAATACCATATTCTGCAGGTGTCAACAAACGACCTAAGAATATACCTATGACCGCATTGAGTATCTGGGTTGTGCCATTGTTCAGCATTCCCCAAAAAAGTCCCTTGGCTGTTTTTTCCTTCAAATTGTCCATATCTGCGTGCAAAAATACTACTTTTTGTTTGATGTTCCAAACAAATTAATTAATTTTGCACACTGAACAAAAAATAGTAGTGATGCAAGAATTATCAGCAGCAGAGTTAACAGTGTGGAAAGGCATTATAACAGATGTACTCAGAGAGTTCCAGGACATCTGTGCTCGACATCAGCTTACCTATTATGCTATTGGTGGAACAGCCATTGGAGCTGTACGTCATCATGGCATCATACCTTGGGATGACGATATCGATGTAGGTATGCCACGACCAGACTTTGAACGTTTCATAGAGATTTGTCGCACTTCTGACTTGGGCCATTACGAACTGGTTTCAAACGAAACTCATCCTGATTATTACCTGCCCTTCCCAAAATTCTGCAACAGCAACACAACCCTCGTTGAGCGTGCAGATATCCCTTGCGCTATTGGTTTGTTCATTGACGTCTTTCCTCTTGATAGCACCAGCGACGATCCTGCTGAGGTAGAAGCGCTTGTACACCGCTATAAGAAGTTACAGAACCGTTACGAGGCTATCAGTTCTCGTAGTACCTTCTCACAGCACCTGATGCTATTAACACAACCACATGAGTGGGGACGCTTTTTAAATAAGACACTGGGCTATTTCTTTCGCAAGCCGATGAAACGCTATCTGCTACGAAAAATGAGGGCTCTATGCCTGAAGTATCCATATGGCTCTACCAAGCATCTCATTAACTATGGCGGGGCTTATGGTACACGCGAGCTGTTCAGCAGTCATATTGTAGAGGGAAAACCCATCAATATGCCGTTCGATAGTATTACCATCGACCTGATGCCTGGGTATGACGACTATTTAAAAGGCATATACGGCAACTATATGCAGATGCCTCCTGAGGAGAAACGTGTTGCCCACCACCTCAAAGCTTTCTACAACCTAAACAAGCGAGTTGACAACCCGTTCGTTTAAGATTTAAGAATCGTTATGGTACGACTGATGGCATCCTGAATGTCGTAGTAGGGTATAAAACCTATCCCCTTGATACGCTCATTAGCTAAGATAGACCTTGTTGCTACAGAATAGCCTCTGGATTCTGTCTCTGAAGGCAAATCGAATACCACCTTCTTTCCACAACATGCCGCACAGGTCTGTGCAAAGTCTTTAAGACGAATATTGGTCTTCTCGCTACTCACGTTGTATGCAACTGTATTTTCGCCTTTAAGCAATACTGTCAACAATCCTATGACAGCATCAGCCACATAGGTATAGGAGAAGAACTGATTTCCTTCTGATTTCAATACGATATCCTCACCAATAATAGCCTTGCGGATAAACTGCGAAGAAGCCTTGCTATCATCCATCAGCATAGTCGGACCAAAGATTCTGCACAAACGGGCAATCTTCACTTTAACGCCCTTCTCTGCAGCATACGACTGACATAAGGCCTCACTTGAACGTTTTGACTCATTATAGCAGGCACGCGCATTGCTGAGATTCAGAGAACCATTGCTGTCTTCTACAAAAGACTGATCATCAATGGCATTGCCATAAACTTCGTTTGTAGAAGTATAAATGACTGTTGCACCTGTCTTTTCTGCCAGATTCAAGGCATGCTCGGCACCCTTAAGATTAATCATCATCGTCTCAATAGGATATTGAGAATAAGCCAACGGATGGGTGTTGCTGGCCATCGGAATGATATAATCGGGTGTGATATCATTGGGGAAAGGCTGACAAACATCCTGTTCAAGGAAACTGAAGTGCTTGTTGTCGAAATGCATGCCAAGTCTTGCAGAAGCTTTCTCACGACTACGTCCCACAGCAATAACATTCACATCGCCCTTAGCCATCAGCACATCAATCAGCATGGTACCAACCATACCTGTAGCTCCTGTAATGAGAAAGGTTTTTCCTGACAAGCTCTCCATACCGTCTATGGAAAGAACCCTGGCTAAATCTTCCTGATATAATGGATGTTGTTTATTCATTTCAACCAACTGTCTTTTTCCTTGGTCAGATAACCCTTGAATATTTCAAGATCGTCCTTTGTCGTGAGTTTGATGTTCTTATCAGAACCTTTGGCAAAATGCAAACGCACACCAAGCTCTACCATCATGGTGTTAGCATAATGTGAACCATAGATACCTATGCCTTTTTCGAATGCTTCATGATATTTCTCGTTAAGCAGACTAAAGGTGTAGGCTTGTGGTGTAGATACTCTACGCAGCGTTTCTCGCGGAATAAACTGTGTGGTAGTTTCTGCATCATCGGCACTGACCACAAATATCTGTTCATTATAAGGTAACGATGTGACGGCATTGCCATACTGATGAGCCACTTCTATGACATCAGTCAATACACTATCATCTATCACCGGACGAATACCGTCATGAATGATGACGGTATCGTCGGGCGACAAATGTCCTTCTAAATTGAAAACACCATTTCGGATAGACTCCTGTGCAGAATTTCCACCTTTGACTATCCAACGTAGTTTAGTGATATTAAACTGATTGGCATAGGCCTGTACAATACTTTCCCAGCCTTCAATACATACCACCTCGATAGCATCAATCATCGGATGGCGTTGGAATCCTTCTAATGTATAAATCAGGACAGGCTTATCATAAACATTGATAAACTGCTTAGGTATATCCTGTCCCATGCGATTACCAGAACCGCCTGCGATGATGATGGCACAATTCATATTATCCTACCTGACTACCAGGCTTTACGTCCTTTGTTGTGGTTACTACACTCAGACTCTCATCGGCATCAACGGCAGAGAGAATCATACCCTGACTCTCGATACCCATCATGGTACGTGGAGCAAAGTTGGCTACAAAGAGGATACGCTTACCTATCAATTCCTCTGGCTTCTCGTAGAAAGCAGCAATACCAGAGCAGATGGTACGATCAACGCCAGAACCATCGTCGATGGTGAACTGCAGGAGCTTCTTACTCTTCTTAACCTTCTGACAATCTTTTACTAATCCGACACGGATATCAAGCTTCTCGAACTCCTCGAAGCTAACAGTATCCTTGATAGGAGCAGCCTTATAGTTAGCAGCCTCGTTGGCTTTCTTGGTAGCCTCAAGCTTATCAAGCTGCTTCTGGATGACCTCATCCTCAATCTTCTCGAACAGCAGAGCAGGCTCGCCCAGCTGATGACCAGCCTCCAGGAGGTCGGTGCTTCCCAGCTGCTCCCACTCGAAGTTGCTAATGTTCAGCATCTCGCGGAGCTTCTTACTGCTGAATGGCAGGAATGGCTCGAAGGCGATAGCGAGGTTAGCTGTGAGCTGCAAACAGATATTCAGGATAGTCTCACAACGCTTGGGGTCAGTCTTCCAAACCTTCCAAGGCTCGCACTCTGTGATATAGCGGTTACCGATACGAGCCAGGTTCATAGCCTCAAACTGGGCATCGCGGAATTTGAACTGCTCCAGCAGAGCCTCAACCTTAGCCTTTACATCCTTGAACTCCTCAAGGGTCTGCTTATCTACATCCTGCAACTCGCCACAAGCAGGAACTACACCGTTCCAGTACTTCTTAGTGAGCTGGAGGGCACGATTTACGAAGTTACCGTAAACAGCAACCAACTCATTGTTATTGCGATCCTGGAAATCCTTCCAAGTAAAGTTATTATCCTTTGTCTCAGGCGCATTGGCTGTCAGTACATAGCGCAATACATCCTGCTTGCCAGGCATATCAACCAGATACTCGTGGAGCCATACAGCCCAGTTACGAGAGGTTGAAATCTTATCGTTCTCAAGGTTCAGGAACTCGTTGGCTGGTACGTTATCAGGCATGATATACTTGCCGTGAGCCTTCATCATCACAGGGAAGATGATGCAGTGGAACACGATATTATCCTTACCGATGAAGTGAACCAGACGAGTATCCTCATCCTGCCACCACTTCTCCCAGTTGCCCCACTTCTCGGGCTCCTTCTCACAAAGCTCCTTGGTGTTTGATACATAGCCGATAGGCGCATCGAACCATACATAGAGTACTTTACCCTCAGCATCCTTTACAGGTACGGGGATACCCCAATCCAAGTCGCGAGTCATAGCACGTGGCTGCAGATCCATATCCAACCAGCTCTTACACTGTCCATATACGTTGGGGCGCCACTCTTTGTGCTCCTCCAGGATCCACTGCTTCAACCAATCCTGATACTCGTTCAAAGGCAGATACCAGTTCTTGGTCTTCTTCAGTACAGGAGTAGAGCCTGAGATAGTTGACTTTGGATTAATCAGCTCTGTTGGCGAAAGGTCGCGTCCGCACTTCTCACACTGGTCGCCATAGGCACCTTCGTTGTGGCAGTGTGGGCACTCACCAGTTACATAGCGGTCGGCCAGGAACTGCTTAGCCTCCTCGTCGTACAGCTGCTCAGTTGTCTCCTCAGTCAGCTTACCCTCGTCGTAGAGTTTCTTAAACCACTCTGCAGCAAACTTATGGTGAGTCTCGCTGGTAGTACGGCTATAGATATCGAATGAGATACCAAACTCCTCGAACGAATCCTTAATCATCTTATGATAGCGGTCAACTACATCCTGAGGAGTGATACCCTCTTTACGGGCACGAACGGTAATGGGCACACCATGCTCATCACTTCCGCCGATGAACAATACCTCGCGCTTCTTCAAGCGAAGATAACGCACATAGATATCAGCAGGTACATACACACCAGCCAGGTGTCCGATATGTACGCCGCCATTAGCGTATGGTAGCGCCGACGTTACGGTCGTACGCTTGTAAGTCTTGTTTTCCATTTCCTTAAATACGTATTTATTATTTTGGCTGCAAAATTACGAAAAATCCCACAGAAAACAAAACTTCTGTGGGATTTCTTTGTTATTATTACCTAAAGAGTATCAGAAATATACGCCAAACGATACAGGGTGGAAATTGATACCATCACCATAAGTTGAATTCAGGATGCTCATTGGCGAGTATTTGGCATAGATGCTCACCCAGTTATGGATACTTACCTCGCCCATGATATCAACTGTGATAGGGCGCTGATGAATCTGCTTATACACATCCTTATGCTTATTACCATCAGCATCGCGATATTTGTTCTTAATGCTGGCATAGGTATTGAAATTGATGACAGGACCTAAGCCGAAAGTCATTTTCTTGGTACGATACTTCCACATTACAGGAATCTGCAGACTGAACACCTTTATACGTGAGAAATCGGGCTCATATCCTACAGGATAATTCTGCTCTGACAGCATGCCATCATTGGCTTTATAAAAATACTGACGACCATCGATACGGAAATTACGCCAATCAACACCAAAGCCTATTGAAAAACCGTTATGCTGTCCGTACTTATATTTCTCCCATTCCATGATGGTCCACATAATCTCCCATGAACTACCTATCGACTGCGAGCTATTGTATTTTGCATTAGCACCATAGGTAAGACCAACAGCCAGACGCATACTGGCATTATTTGATTTCAACGGATAACCTGTACCTCTGCTATGTTTCTTTACAAAATCAAAGTTCCAGGTATCTTTATTGATACTTGTCTCACTCACATAGTTAGAGTCAACCAACAGAATTTTACTTTCGTAAGTGTACTTATCATCATTCTCACGTCCATAAACCTTCACTTTCTGGATGGAATCGCCAGTAATGATGCGCACCTTCTGAGGTTTCAGGATAGTCAGCGTGTCGTTATCGGTAACTGTGGTTGCATTAACTGTGGCTGATATAGCCATAAGTAATAGAATAAATAGCTTTTTCATATCGTTATACCTTTATTTAATTAATTCTCGTAATGTATCCAGCGAATTGAGCGCACCTTCCATATAGATAACCGTAACTTCATCGTTACTACGCTTGTAGCACAGAAAACGGTTGTGGTTACCCTCTTTGGATAGCTGTAGCATCAGGGTTTCTTTTGAACGGCTCTTGGTACTGGAGTAGTTCTCTGAATAAATATTGTTAGGATGCTTTTTCTTATCGAGTTCTATCAGATCGTGCACACGAGTTATCTCCTGTTTGTTGTTGGCCTGAAAGCGCACACTGCGGAATAAGGTAAGCTGATACTTGGAGAGCATCCTACCTTTTACTCGTGTTTCAACCATTCGCTGCTGAGGGATAATCTTCCCAGCAAAGAGAGGTTCTATATTCAGCCCACTCTGTGCCTTGGCTGTAAGCAGCATCCAAAAACACGCCATGAAAATCATCAGTACTCGTTTCATATCTCTACTAATTGCTAAATAAATCGTTCAACTGTTGTTCTATCTCATTCTGAGTATTATCCTCAGTCATCTCCCCCATCGTTCGCTTCATCTCAGCCATCACTGTCTGCTGATCGGTATATTTCTTACCATATACATAAGCCACACACTCATCGCTGCTTTCAACTTTCAGCAGATGAACAGTCATCATCGATATGCCTATCAGCAACGATGCAGCAGCGAATATAGCTATCAAACGTTGACGAACTACTGATCTGGCACGACTTAGTGTTTTTCGGACAGCTACTTCAGAAGAACCAAGCACGATGGCAATCTCCTTGGTTTTCATACCCTGAAGATGATGCATACGAAGAATTGTTCTCTGTGTTGAAGGCAATGTATCAATAACCTTCAACAACTGATCTATCTGCTCACCATCATCACTGAAATCTTCTTCACAGGTTATTTGTGAAATATTGACTACAGGTTGCTTTTTACGCAGATAATCGACACAGAGGTTACGAGTAACCATGTTAGCAAAACCAGTTATAGGCGATACCAACTGTTCACGCATCAGCCAGAGTTTTATCATCGTATCCTGTACGATGTCCTCAGCTTCATCAGTGTTGCCCAGATATCTCTGAGCTATACTGATCAGTTGAAGCCTCAGCCCTTCTGCCTGTTGTTGGAACTCCTCTGCTGTCATTCTTTTTTTATTTGTTGCTTTTTACCTTATATACGCAGAATGTTTAGAATTGTGACATCAAAGCAACAACTTTTTTTCAAAGAATGATGTTTTTAGCAAAATGCCAGATAATGATACCACCTGTCACTGATACATTCATGGAGTGTTTGGTACCAAACTGAGGTATCTCTAAACAACCATCCGAAGCATCGATGACTTCCTGATGCACACCTTTTACCTCGTTGCCTAACACTACGGCATACTTCTTATTATTAATAGGTGTGAAGTTCTGAAGCATGGTTGAACCATGAGCCTGTTCAACAGAATAAACTTCATAACCTTCAGCCTTTAATGTCTCAACTGCCTCAAGTGCCGTATCGAAATATTTCCAAGCTACACTATCCTCAGCACCAAGAGCAGTCTTATGAATCTCTGCCATTGGAGGTGTACTGGTAATACCACAAAGATAAACCGCCTCGATACGGAAAGCATCACCCGTACGGAAAACACTACCCACATTATGCATCGAGCGCACATCATCCAGCACCACAATCAGTGGTAACTTATCTGCCTGTTTAAATTCGTCAACAGACAGACGTTCCATTTCTATTGTACGTAACTTCTTCATTCTGCCTGCAAAGTTAATATTTAGAAAACAATCTACCAAATAATTGTGGAAAAACCTGTTGATAAGTGTGTGGATAACGTTACTAATAAATTGTTAATTACCCTATCCTCACTCCTATTTGAGGATATCCACAGGTTTATTATACCCTTTTTCGTAAGATTTCCACAGTTTTTTGCTGAAATAAATAATAAACTTATTAATTTTGCACCAAAATTGAAAATTGTGGATAAGTATGCTTAGTGGTTCATTATCAGAGAGAAAGAATTAGTCATGTATGTTGAAAAGCCAAAATACTGATTGGATAAGTAAACTTGCAAGAAAATCATCAAAAAGTTATCAAGATATTCACGGCATATCATACTACTTATTCTATTTTTTAAATAAAAGATAAAAAGAAAAATAAATATTATATGGTGTTGAAAACAGAGGAGCTGAAAGCTGAAATTCGTAAGTTATGTAAGGAGAAGGATGCTATCATTCTTGCTCACTATTATACAATAGGTGATATTCAGGATATCGCCGACTTTGTAGGTGATTCATTGGCATTGGCACGTAAGGCTGCTGAGACTGATGCTAAAGTAATGGTGATGTGTGGTGTTCATTTTATGGCAGAGACATGTAAACTGCTATCACCGGATAAGATGGTTCTTTGTCCTGATCTGAATGCAGGTTGTTCATTGGCTGATAGCTGTAAGGCTGAAGACTTGAAGAAGTTCAAGGATGAGCATCCTGGTTATCAGGTTATCAGTTATGTGAACACTACTGCAGCTGTGAAAGCATTGACTGATGTGGTAGTGACCAGTGGTAATGCCAAGAAGGTTGTTGATCAGTTGCCAAAGGATGCCAAACTGATATTTGGTCCAGATTATAATCTTGGTAATTACATTAATGAGGTAACAGGCCGACAGATGTTGCTTTGGAATGGTGGTTGTCATGTACACGAACGTTTCTCTGTATCAAAGATCCTGGAACTGAAGAAACAGTATCCTGATGCAGTTGTGATGGCTCACTTGGAATGTAAGGCTCCAGTTTTGGCTGTAGCTGAAGTAAAGGGATCAACTGCTACGATGTTGAACTATGCTCAGCAGAGCGATAAGAAGCAGTTTATTGTGGCCACAGAGGCTGGCATTCTGCACGAGATGCAACGTACCTGTCCTGATAAGGAATTTATCCCTGTTCCACCAGAAATAAGCGAGAGCGGCTTAGAATGCAGCTGTAACGAGTGTAATTATATGAAGTTGAATACACTTGAAAAGGTTTATAACTGTTTGAAGAACGAAAATCCTCAAATCGAAGTAGATCCTGAGATAGCTCAAAAGGCCGTTAAGCCTATAGAAAGAATGCTTGAGTTGAGCTAAAGCTTATGATATGATAAAGAATATATTGAGACAGCATATTGGTGATATAGCGCTATTCATGTATTCAGTTATAAATATGTTGTTTATTCTGAAATATGGATTACGTTTTCTTCCATTGTCTCAATGTATTCTTTTAATTATTTTTTATTTCGTTTGTATTGTCTCCATAAAGCACTTTGTTCAGAAAATTGAAAAGGGGTATAGTATTGTATGGTCTATTCTTTCAGTTCTGTTTGTTTCGTTAATAGTCATACAATGCTATATAGATCCCTACCAGATACAAGTAGACAGATGGTCGGCCATACATAATTTTATTAAGTATTTGTTTGATGGTCTTTATCCGTATGCTGCTCAGACGCATTTAGGCGGTTATGGATCACCTTTTCCTGTGTGGCAACTGTTCCATATACCTTTTTATATATTAGGTAACGTAGGACTTTCTATTGCCTTTGTAAGTGTATTGTTTACGTATGCTGTCTATACTGCTTTTGATATTAAAACAGCATGTTTAGCGCTGTTATTCTTATTACTCTCGCCAGCATACGTTTATGAGGTGTTGACAAGAAGTGATATGCTGACCAATTTTCTTTTAGTGTGTACTGTGGTCATACTATTACATAAACATCATATTCTACTATCTGAGCATTGGTTATCATTGGCTGTCATGTGTGGATTCATAATGAGTACTCGTTTCAGTGCCATTATCCCATTGATAGTTTACTTTTTTAATGATTATATTCGCTCTAAATGGCTTGTCAGATTACTATTCCCGTGTATTGTATTAACGGTATTTGCCCTTACTTTTCTACCGTTTTTATTATGGAATAGTGATATGCTGTTATTCTTCGAATACAATCCATTCGTTTTACAGTCGCGTCAAGGTCATTTATCCGACTTTATTATTTTTATCCCGTTAGGCATCTATTATTCCCTAACGTGGAATAAAAATATGATGAGATATATGTTTAATGTGGCTATTATTCTGATAGTACTGGTTGTTGTCACCTTTGTACATAACATGTATTTGAATGACAACTGGAACGAATTATTCGATTCGGCTTACGATATTACCTATCTGGATATGTCGTTGCCTTTCTTGATATTATTAATGAATGATGGCTATCTTGCAAACCGTTCCTCGTTTACCATCGCTGGTAGCGGTAGTAACCATATAAATGCCTGAAGCTACCTTTCTTCCTTTTTGGTCGCGTCCATCCCAGGTATAGCTACCACCGTTACTATGTCCTTCGTTCACTAACGCTCCGTTCGACGACAGAATCTTCACATCAGCGTTAAATGATAGTCCAGTAATGGTTATCAATCCTGTATAATCGGGTTCTACAGGATTAGGATAGGCTATAACATTACTGGATGTCATTTCTTCCTGATTAGTTTCTGTAGCATCGCTTATATAGGAACATAATCCTTGATCAGTGGCAAAGAATACCTCGCCAGACTTCTGATTAATGGTGATAGCATAAACAACGTTTGAAATGAGCGGACTGTTGTTTGTGGTGAAGTGTTGTATCTGCTGCAGATTATCAGCACTGATCAGATAAACGCCATCACCATTGGTGGCAAACCATTTACGATTGGCACCATCGATAGCGATAGAGGTTATATCAAGGCCTGCCAACAGATAATCAGCATAATTTGTACCATCGTTACGAGGTACTTTCACTTGTGTATAGACAGGATTATTTTGTTCTATTTGCGATGATTCAAGCATGAGTGGTCCATTACTCGTGCCTAACCACATATTGCCATCTTTATCTTCAGTCAGGCATCTTACACCATAATTGATTTGGAATGTACTGCCGTCTTGGTTTACGAATTTAGTATATTCCTTCGATTGATTATGATTGATATCATATCGATAGATAGCTGGTGTATCATAATGGTCATGAGCAAACCATAGATAACCTTTTGAATCGAAGAATAGATTGCGGGCGTTTCCTAATATATTATTAGGTGACAAGGCGCTACCATAAGTATTGAAAAGACTGAAATCCTTCTTTTCCCATGAGCCATCCTGATTTAATGCCAGGAGTTTATTATAGGTATTCAGACTTTGAATCATCCATAGTTTTCCATCTTTATCAAACTGTAGTGCATTGACTATCACATAGTCTTTATTGAGATCATCCTGAAAAGTGGATTTTAGTTCACTGTTATCTATATTGTATGCTTTAATGAACTGTCCATTCTGAAACTCATAGAGTCCTGTTCGTCCAGCGGCAAACACGTGGTTGTTGTCTGTAGGATCAATATCGATACAGTCAATATCTACATATGCATGTTGCGTAGATGCTTTTAAATTGTCATCGAATATCTGCCAATCGTGGTTCAGATCCATTACCTGAATGGTTCCAGGGCGTTGTAAATCTTCCAAAGGCTGATATAATCCACCACAAGTATAAAGTTTATTGTTATAGAACTTCATTTCATAGAAATAGTTATACTTGGGGCCGCCAGGTTTCAAGGTTGATACAATAGAATAATAGCTATCGTAATCATCCTTGTAAGGTTGCAGAGTGCTTGGATATTCTGGATGGTTCTTGGTGTAGGTGTCAGATATCTCAGCCTTCTGCATATTTACCTTTATAATAGCAAAGCTGGTGGTGAGATAGGCATAGACACCATCAATACTGATAGCTGTTACCGTTTTATCCTCAGTCATCGACTTGGTGTAGAGCGCTGAGATATTGATGACATCTCCATTGATATCTATCAGATCGATGTTGGAGTCCTTGTAAACTGCTATCAGGCGCTTGGCTTTCTGATTCCAGGCAATGTGGGTGATAAATGTATCATTCAGTCCGTTAGCCTTATCATAGGTGGTGATACTTTGGTCGTCCAGATTATACTGATACAACCCGTTTGAGGCTAATACAAAGAGCTGGTTATCGGCCTTACAGATCTGCTGGACATCGTAGTATGCCAGGTAGTTGCGCCATGTACCAATCTGCGCTATAGCCAGAAAGCAATAGCATACAGAAAATACGATGGCGAACAACCTTTTCATACTATTTCTTTAATAGATAATCTGCGAGTTTCGCAACGGCTCTTGCTCTGTGACTGATATTATTCTTGATATCCAATCCCAACTCTGCAAAAGTCTTATCGTAACCATCGGGTTGGAATATGGGATCATATCCAAAGCCTTCGCCACCTCGTTTTGCTTGTGTGATAGCACCGTTTACAATACCATCAAAGGTCCTGACTTTTCCATCAATGATCAACGCAATGACGGTACGGAAGCGTGCTTTACGATTATCGATGTTATCAAGTTCAGAAAGCAGTTTTTTCATGTTTGCCTCTGAGTCGTGCCCTTCTCCTCCTGCATATCTGGCGCTATATACACCAGGTGCTCCTCCAAGCGCATCTACCTCCAGACCTGTATCATCGGCAAAGCAGTTCACGTGATACTTTTCGTACACCCACTGAGCCTTGATAAGTGCATTATCTTTCAGTGTCTGTCCTTTTTCTGGGATGTCGTCAAAACAGCCGATATCCTTGAGTGAGAGTATTTCGAACTTATTACCAAGTATCTTTCTAACCTCGCTGAGTTTATTCAGATTATTGGTGGCAAATACTATTTTCATCTTTTTCTTTTCTTCGATATTCTTGATTTTAACCTTCATCTCATCGAAGCCTTCGCCATATACACCGATAACGCTCGACTGCGATACAAAGGCGTTGGGGTCGATCATCTTGATGAGACGGAAGATATATACACTCTCGTTCTTTCTGGCCAGGATACAAAGTACTTTTACTTGTTTTCCTGTGTACCAGCCGTGACCGTCCAGAATGGTTACACCATGCTTGGTTTCGGTACCGATAGCGTTGGCTATCTCCTGCCATTTACGAGTGAAAATCATGAACTGTACCGACTGGCGACGGGCATTCATCACATAGTCGAGTGTATAATTCTCCATAGCCATCACGCAGAAACCGAACATCACCTTATGGGCACGTTCGAGATAAGTGCCGAACTGCGGGAAGAACATACACGAGCCGATGATACAGAAGTCGGCAGCAATCAGTACGTTACCCAACGATACGGCAGGATGGTACTTATTGACTGATGCAGCTATGATATCGGTACCACCAGTGGAACCATTATGCAAGAATACGGTAGCCAGTGCGATACCTGTAATCACACATCCGATAATCATCGACATAAAGTCCTGCCCCTCGCCCATGAGCTTAAACGGTAAGCCGTTTTCCTGCTTTGGAATAATATCCTGCGCAAACTTCAGCATGAAGTAAAGCGTAAAAATGGCAAAAATGGTCTTCATCAGGAATTTTAAGCCTAATATCTTCAAGGCAACCAACAGCAGAATGCCGTTGATGATGATATAGGTGTTCTCCAGATGGAAACCTGTGGCGTAGTAAATAATAGCTGATAAACCAGTTACGCCTCCAGCCACAATCTGATAGGGCATCAGGAATACAGTGAAGGCGATGGTATAAAGAAGTAGGCCAAGGGCTATAAACATATAGTCCTTGACCTCATCCCATATAATCTTATGATCGATAGTCATTATTTCTTCAGAACAATGTTCACCATACGCTTAGGGACGATGATAACCTTAACGATCTGGAAGCCTTCGAGGTATTTCTGAGCACGCTCATCGGCGAGTACAGTTTCCTCGATGGTCTTATTATCGGCATCAGCTGCAAACTGCATATCGAAACGTGTCTTACCATTAAAAGCTACGCCCAGTTTCACCTGACTTTCAACGAGATACTGCTCATCCCATTTAGGCCACTGAGCATCGCATACACTACCCTGCTCGCCCAGTGTCTCCCAGAGTTCCTCTGCGATATGAGGAGCGAATGGTGCAATGAGAATAACGAGGTTCTTCAGCAGCTCCTTGTTCTTACACTTCTGCTGTGAAAGCTCGTTCACGCAGATCATGAAGGCAGAGATAGAGGTGTTGTAGCTGAAGGTCTCGATATCGCCAGACACCTTCTTGATGAGTTTGTGAACACTCTTGAGGCTCTCTGGTGTGGGTTCGCCTTCGAAGCCGTTCTGATAGAGGTTCCAGAACTTCTTCAGGAAGCGGTGACAGCCATCGATACCATTGGTATCCCAAGGCTTACTCTGCTCAACAGGACCCAGGAACATTTCGTAGAGGCGCAGGGTATCAGCACCATACTTCTCGACAATCATGTCGGGGTTAACCACATTGAACATCGACTTCGACATCTTCTCTACAGCCCAGCCACAGATGTATTTTCCATCTTCGAGGATGAACTCAGCATTGTTGTATTCCGGACGCCAAGCCTTGAAGGCCTCAACATCGAGGACATCAGCTGAAACGATGTTCACATCTACGTGAATAGGTGTGGTATCCTTATAGTTACCTCTCAGGTTCAGGCTCACGAACTTACCCTTATCGGCACCCTCGTCCTCAACACGGTAAACGAAGTTAGAGCGGCCCTGAATCATACCCTGGTTAACCAGTTTCTTGAATGGTTCGTCCTCGCAGCTGTAACCAGAATCGAAGAGGAACTTATTCCAGAAACGAGAGTAGATCAGGTGACCTGTAGCGTGCTCTGTACCACCTACGTAGAGGTCGACGTTGCGCCAGTATTCATCAGCCTCGCGACCTACGAGAGCATTCTCATTCTTGGGGTCCATATAGCGCAGGTAGTAGGCTGAAGAACCAGCGAAACCAGGCATGGTGTTCAGCTCGAGTGGGAACACGGTCTTATTGTCGATTTCGTCCTTCGATACCACCTTGTTGGTCTTGGTATCCCATGCCCACATCTTAGCGCGTCCCAATGGTGGCTCACCCGTCTCTGTAGGCTTATACTCGCTGATTTCGGGCAGCTGCAAGGGCAGGCACTCCTTTGGAATCATATAAGGCATGTCGTCCTTATAGTAAACAGGGAATGGCTCACCCCAGTAGCGCTGACGAGAGAAGATGGCGTCGCGCAAGCGGTAGTTCACCTTGACACGTCCCAAGCCCTGCTCAGTAACGTATTTCTTGGTGGCAGCGATGGCCTCCTTAACAGTCAGGCCATTCAAGCTGAACTTAGCTGATGATGAGTTGCAAACAATACCCTCCTTGGCATCATAACTCTCCTCGCTTACATCAGCACCCTCAATCAATGGGATGATGGGCAGGTTGAAGTGCTTGGCAAAGGCATAGTCACGACTATCGTGAGCAGGTACGGCCATGATAGCACCAGTACCATAACCAGCCAGTACATATTCTGAAATCCAGATGGGGATTTTTTCGTCAGTAAATGGATTGATGGCGTAGCTACCCGAGAACACACCTGTTACCTTGTGGTCCATCTGGCGCTCACGCTCTGTGCGCTTCTTTACATAAGTCAGGTACTCATCAACAGCAGCCTTCTGATCGGCAGTTGTCAGTTCAGCTACGAGATCTGATTCTGGAGCCAGTACCATGAAGGTTACACCAAACATAGTATCAGCACGAGTAGTAAAGATGGTGAAGTGCTTGTCAGAGTCGGCTACGTTGAATTCAACTTCAGTACCCTCAGAGCGTCCAATCCAGTTGCGCTGGGTTTCCTTCAGCGAGTCAGTCCAGTCGATATCCTCCAGACCGTCGAGCAGACGCTGGGCATAAGCTGATACACGCAGACACCACTGGCGCATCTTCTTCTGTTCTACAGGATAGCCACCACGCTCTGATACACCGTTGATTACCTCATCGTTAGCCAGTACAGTACCAAGGGCAGGACACCAGTTAACCATTGTTTCAGCCAGGTAGGCTATACGATAGTTCATCAGCACTTCCTGTTTTTTCTTCTCTGAGAAAGCGTTCCATTCGGCAGCAGTGAAGTGCAGTTCTTCTGTACCAAGGGCGTTACAGTTCTCGGTACCCATCAGTTCGAAGTGCTCAATCAGCTTGATGGTTGGCTGAGCCTTATGAGATGAGGTAGAGTAATAGCTCTTGAACATGCGCTGGAAAGCCCACTGTGTCCACTTGTAATAGATGGGATCACAGGTGCGGACCTCACGCTCCCAGTCGAAAGAGAAACCAATCTTATCCAACTGCTCGCGATAGCGGTCGATATTAGCGAATGTGGTCTTTTCAGGATGCTGACCAGTCTGGATGGCATACTGTTCTGCAGGCAGTCCGTAAGCATCGTATCCCATGGGGTTCAGTACGTTGAAACCCTGCAGACGCTTGTAACGAGCGTAGATATCACTGGCAATATAGCCAAGTGGGTGACCTACGTGCAAACCTGCTCCTGATGGGTAGGGGAACATGTTCAGTACATAGAATTTTTTCTTGTTCTTGTCTTCAACCACGCGGTAGGTTCCATTGTCTACCCATCGCTTCTGCCATTTCTGTTCGATGTCTCTGAAATTGTATTCCATTGTATCTTGTATATTATTTTGTTTCCGTACATTATTATTGCGGGTGCAAAGTTACAAATTAGTAAGCAGAACACCAAGAGAAAATCCTAAAAATTATATACTAAAGTATATATTCAAGGTATAGCCAACCTAAACCGACAATTATAGATATCAGTATAATAGCCGCTATGATAAGAATTGCAAAAGATGCACACACCTTGAATAGTGTTTTAGAATAACTATATCCGTATAACTGCTTAAGTGGTATGATGCTCAATGCAGAGGCGAATATACCTACAGAACTATTACCTGGTAGGAAAAATCCTCCTATAATATCGATAATTGTCATCAAATTTGTAATGTAAACCATCGATACAAAGAACTCTGAATAGCGTACATCAGGAAATCTTTTATTTTTTCTAAAGAAGAAATACATAGGGCCCGAAAGTACTAACAGCAAAAGGAAATTTACTAATGTTTTGTTATCCATAACCCAGTTTGTAAAATTCTTTAAAGTTTTAAAGAATTTTAAGCTGTATTCTCTTCCTTTTAGTTCAAAATTGTCGCTATTTTCGTATTTTTTAAAAGGTATTTTTTTACCGTTTATGTTTATGGTGTCATTGATGGCCACTTCACTAAAAGACTTTTTGTCTATCTTGTCTTCTTGGTCTTCCTTTACTGAATCGTTATAGCTTTTATTAAAATGTTCCACTTTCTTCTTTATGGTATTCTCCATTCTGATGTTTAAACCAGAACTAACCAGTACAGATAAAGCTATAGCAAGGAAGAACATCTTGAAAGGAGGGAAATACGCCATCTGCATACCGTTCAGATAGTCGCGAATCATATAGCCAGGACGCAGCAGCAAATCGCGAATGGTGCGGAACATGCCTCGATTACCCAGTCCCCAGACATCCAGAAACAACAGAAAAGCCGTCTTGAACGAGTAACGACCGATGACAGCTTTCTGTCCGCATCGTGGGCAGAAGTTGCCATGAAATTCTGTTTGGCAAGTGGCGCACACATGCTTCTCGGCAGTCATTTTTTTAACCTCGTGAGGTCTTACCTGCCACGCCTTAAACCTGTTATATTTCTCTCTGAGCTGCTCCATAACAATTGCAAAGGTAACAAAAATATATTATAAATGTATCATTGCCTGTTATTTTTCCTAAATTATTTTGTATTTTACAGATATTGTTATAACTTTGTGGCTTGAAACGAAATTTATTACATTAATAACTTAATTACAAAAAATGAACAACGTACCTAAGATTAAAGTAGGAATCGTCGCTGTATCTCGCGACTGTTTCCCCGAGTCATTGGCTGTTAACCGTCGTAAGGCTGTTATCGCTAAGTATGAAGAGAAGTTTGGTAAGGACGGCATCTACGAGTGTCCTATCTGTATCGTTGAGAGTGAAATCCACGCTCAGCAGGCCCTTGAGGACGTAAAGAAGGCTGGATGTAACGCCCTCTGCGTATACCTTGGTAACTTTGGTCCTGAGATTTCTGAGACTATGATTGCTGACTGGTTCCAGGGTCCAACCATGTTCTGCGCTGCTGCTGAGGAGACTCAGAACGACCTGATCGACGGTCGTGGTGATGCTTACTGCGGTATGCTGAACGCCAGCCAGGCTCTGAGCCTGCGTAAGACTCGCGCTTATATCCCTGAGGAGCCCGTTGGCGACGCTGCTCAGTGTGCTGAGATGATTCACGAGTTCCTGCCTATCGCTCGTGCTATCGTTGGTCTGCAGAACCTGAAGATCATCAGCTTCGGTCCTCGTCCAAACAATTTCCTGGCTTGTAACGCTCCTATCCGCGCTCTGTATGATCTCGATGTTGAGATCGAGGAGAACTCAGAGCTCGACCTGCTCGAGGCTTTCCAGAAGCATCAGGGCGACCCACGTATCGACGCTGTTGTAGCTGATATGGCTAAGGAGCTCGGTGCTGGTAACAAGATTCCTTCAGTTCTGCCTAAGCTTGCTCAGTATGAGCTCACTCTGACTGACTGGATCGAGGGTCACAAGGGTTCTCGCCAGTTCGTAGCTATGGCCAACAAGTGCTGGCCTGCTTTCCAGACCATGTTCGGTTTCGTTCCTTGCTACGTTAACAGCCGTCTTACAAGCCGTGGTATCCCCGTAGCTTGCGAGGTAGATATCTATGGTGCTCTGTCAGAGTACATCGGAACATGTATCACCGAGGATGCCGTTACACTGCTCGACATCAACAACTCTGTACCTCAGGATATGTACGAGGAGAGCATCAAGGGCAAGAAGTTCGAGTGCGACACCTACACAGAGAAGGAAATCTTCATGGGCTTCCACTGTGGTAACACCGCTTCTTCTAAGGTTTGCAACTGCCAGATGTGCTTCCAGCGCATTATGGCCCGCGCTCTGCCAGTAGAGGTTACTAACGGTACTCTCGAGGGTGACCTGAAGCCTGGTAAGGCTACTGTATATCGTCTGCAGTCTACGGCTGATACTAAGCTCCGCGCTTATATCGCTCAGGGCGAGATCCTGCCAGTAGCTACACGCTCATTCGGTTCTATCGGTACCTTCGGTATCAAGAACATGAGCCGCTTCTATCGTCACGTCCTCATTGAGAAGCACTACCCACACCACGCTGCCGTTATGTTCGAGCACGCTGGTAAGTACCTGTGGGAGGTTCTCAAGTACATGGGTATCCCCGTTGAGGAGATCGACTACAACTTCCCCAAGGGCGATTACTACCCAACAGAGAATCCATTCGCATAAGTCGATAGATTTATCTAAATACCAAGCCGCAACTCGTAAGAGCTGCGGCTTTTCTTAATGTCTTAGTATCTTCGATCTGAGCAACTGGTCTTTCTGTAGATTATAGAAGAACCGCATGAGCTGGTTTCCAAGGTCGTCGGCATGTTCAATGGTTTCGGCCTCGCTATATACTCGGACAACAGGTTCGGTATTCGATTTACGTAGATGCACCCAACGATCCGGATAGTCGATTTTCAGGCCATCTATATCATTGATTGAGGCGCTGGTGTCCTTTACAAACCTTTCTTTCACCTCCATGAAGATAGAGTCTACATCTGTATCTGAGGTCAGGTCGATATGATTCCTGATGATCTTGTAGTCGGGTAGTGTATTGCGGAGTTCTTTTAGCGTGCACTTCGTCTGGGCCAGTCTGGTTAATATCAAGGCTATACCGACTAACGCATCGCGACCATAGTGTAGCTCTGGATAGATAATACCACCATTACCATCTCCACCTATCACAGCCCCAACCTCTTTCATCTTCTCTGTAACGTTCGACTCGCCTACGGTCGAAGTGTAGAAACGTCCACCGTACTTCTGGGTTACATCGCGTAGCGCACGCGTACAACTAATATCACTGACAACATGACCTGGGGTCTGACTTAACACATAATCGGCCGCTGCTACCAGTGTATATTCCTCGCCAAACAGGGTGCCATCCTCACAGATAAATGCCACGCTGTCCACATCCGAATCGACCACAATACCAAGATCGAAGCAGTCTTTCTTCATCTTGTCTATGATGCCATGCAGATTCTTTTCGTGAAGATCGGGATTATGGTTGAAATCGCCAGTATGGTTACCATTAATGATGACGAAATCAACGTTAAGAGCCTGGAAAAGCTCTGGCAGAATGATGCTTCCTACGGAGTTGATGGTATCAACGCATACGCGGAACTTACGATTGCGGATGGCGGCAACATCCACCAGATTCAGATTGAGAACGGCATTGATGTGTTGATGGTGAAAGCTGTTGTCGCTAGTCAGTTTTCCCAGTCGATAGACATCGGCATAGTTAAACCTTCCGTTTTCGGCATAAGATAGGATTTTCTGGTAGTCGACTACGTTGAGATATTCTCCATGCCTGTTAAGCAGCTTCAGGGCGTTCCAGTCTACTGGGTTGTGCGATGCTGTGATGATGATGCCGCCATCAGCACCTGTGCTGAGTACGGCGAGTGAGGTGGTAGGAGTAGATACGCAACCAATGTCCACCACGTCGTAACCCATGCCCATCAGGGTGCCTACTACGATATTGTGCACCATGAGTCCTGACCTGCGACAGTCGCGCCCTACAACAATTTTCTTACCGTCGATAAACTGGGCATACGCCGTTGTATATCTGACGATATCCATGGGGTTAAGTGAATCGCTGATATATCCGCCAATAGTGCCACGGATACCTGAGATAGTTTTAATAAGCGTCATACTTTAATTTCGTGTATTATTATAATCGTTGTTAGTGTTTATTTTTTTTTCTGGTGATATTTCTGTCGGAACTCCATGGGTGTTGACCCTGCATGCTCCTTGAAATACTTACCGAAGAACGAGGCGTTGGGGAAATTCAGATCGTCAGCAATCTGCTGCATCGTCATATCTGTAAACCGTAGCCTGTTCTCAATGGCTTTAAGTGTAAAGAAGTTTATGAGTGTACTTGGTTTGCGGTTGAGAGTAGTCATGATAAGCTTCGACAGATATTTGGGTGTTACATTCAGCATCTGTGCAAACTCGTCAACCCTGCGAATGCGTCCATCGCTCTTTTCCACCAGTTCTACGAAGCGATCAGCCAGTTGCTTGCCGTGTAGTCCGCTGCTTTCCTGATGTTTAGCTGCTGTTTGCGTGTTTTCTGCAGCACGACGCAGTACAGAGAGTACCTCTAATAGCAAGGTGCCTAAGATGGAATGCACAATGTCGGGATAAAGGGGCTGCGTGTGATGGCGCATGTGGTGGGATAATTGCTGATAGTAGTTATCGAATAGTTTAGCATCCACATCAGAGAGCGAAGCCTTTGGATGTTGCTGCAACAGTTGAAGGTCGGAAAGACTGCTTTTGGCAAACATGTTCATGTTCCATGTTTCGCCACGTGAGAACCAGACCGCTCTACAGTCAAAGTCGGCTGATGACATAAAGTCCTCTAATACCGAATAGGCCATAAAGAGAAACAGTTCGTTCTTGGTAAGTTGAAAAGTCTGTCCACCATATACGAACTGTGCGACTCCTGCGGTACATATCACAACAATCCCGTGGTCAAGCGGTTTCAGCTTACCTGCGGGCAGTCCGTTAAAGTGATCCATCAGCACCAGATCGTCGCTGTCGCCTATGCGCAGGCATCCTGCGCCCTTTCTTGGTTTTAAGTCTTTAATATCCATAAATGTTCTATTCTTCACCTTTTCGGCTGCAAAAGTAGATATAAATAACGAAAAACCAATGTTCTGTGAGTCACTTTATATGTTCCGAGAGTGTCATTGCCTTTTTTTTGAAAGTATGTCACATCTTCAATAACCGTTCCTTTCTGTCTTGAGCTGTTATAGAGTATTAATCAGTTAGATTATTTTTTTTCTATTTTCCATTTTAATCCTACCAAATTTAATTTAATACGCTTATTATTAAATTGTTACACGGATTTCTAATCCTACCAATAATCCACTTTTAATCCTACTAAAACCCTACCTTAATCCTACTAAATAACAGCTTTGCCCTTACCTCGCAAGAATTTATCTACTTACATGCAATATTTGTCTCAAAGAACCAAGGGGTCGGAGAAAAATATCACTTTCTCCGACTCTTCTTCAAAAAACATCTTATCTAACACCTCGCTCTGATGAAAAATTTATTCAAAAATTGAGGTATTGGGTGAGTAGTTGAGTGAGGTGTTGGTCAAACACCTCACTTATCCGGAAGTCCTGTGTTTATAAGGAGTTCAGAAGATTTGAGTGAGATGTTGAGATGTTTTTGCAAAAAAGCGAAATAGCCACCATTAATGGTGGCATGAGTACTTATTAGATAGGACTCCAGTACGCCTTAGGAAGTACTGCAGTCCTCCTACTAAAGGACTCGAGTCCTCCTTAGGGAAGATATTCCTTACAGCTGATGACTATGAATATAAGCCTTGACAGCGCGTTGTACCTCAGCTCTTTTCGTTTCATCAGTAATCAGCTTATAGATAGGTACTACATCGTCGCCACTCAGCAATGCAAGCGACAGATGGTCGTCGTTTGCGTGGTTCCACCATTCTGCGATGGCTTTCGATGACTCTTCTGGGGTGAGCATGAGTTTAGCGAAGTCTGCCGAAAGCCTTTGCGCGTTGCCACCATGACATTGTACTGATAGTGCGCCGCCCTTTGTAGCTTTCGAATCGACAATTTTCCAATAGACAGGGCTATATACCTCGTTCATACGACGGAACATGCTACATAAGAAGCGATCCTCATCGCTTGTATTTTCTTTCAGACCAGAACGGTATAGAGATAGGATGTTCATACCCATAAGTGCACGTTTGAGCACATGAGTGCCAAATCGTTCCACAATACGTTCAGCACTTTCGTTTTCAAGTGCCTGCTTGAATTTGTCAGTCAGTATGCGGTCAATATATCGTTCTGTCGGTATCAGCAGTTTCTGTTCATATACAGTATATCTATCCATATACATCATAAACGAGTAGTTGTCGCTTCGCTCCTTGCTATCCTTAAACAAAGGATTGTTTGTTAAAGTACCAGCGAAATAAACGTCGCCTGGTTCGCCCTCGAGTGTAAATCCTTGTGCTCTACGCAAGCCATCCAAGAAAGTCCATGAATATCCAATGCCACTTACCAGACTTCCTGTTCCACTATTAGCTACAATCGATGTTATCTGGTCAGGTTCCAGTTTGTTCAGGTCGATTACATTCTCACGCAGGCATTCGTTACTAAGATACGCTCCTGTTATGTCGTAGCCTGAGCCCAGGTATTCTTTTGCCGCAAGAGGCAGATCAGCCGATAGGTTGGTGATGGTTTCCTCTTCGGGTACAGGGACTTCGCCCTTGTTAGTAGGGTCGTTATTATCTACGATATCTTCATTATTACTGCTGCAAGAGACGAGAGAGAAGGTAGTAAGCACAATACAGATTATTCTCCTGAAATGAGTTGTTTTCATACCTTTATGATTGTTTTTTGGTGCAAAGGTATTCATTTCCGTCAAAACACAACAAATAATATCCCTATAATCAATGGGGGAAATCCCTATTATTTTATTATCTATCGGCAAGATTTTACGCAAGTAATGCTTCATAATATGCAATTTTTTGCCGATACCGGCAAGAAAAATAGAGAAAAAACGGAAATCGGAGTAAATAATAAGTTTCTCCGATTCCATGATTTATTGTTCTGAAATATGACAAGAAAGAAAATAGATTTTTATTTATTCTTATACTATCTAAAGCGCTGATTTATAAGAGTTTGCATGTTACGAAAAACTTCGTTACGACTTTTTTCGTAATGGTTTACTTCTGATTTATATTTATAGGCGGTTTTATGGAAAAAAGTTTTGGTAGATTCGTCTGTTTGCAGTATATTTGCAACTTGAAAACTATATCTGAAGAAAGAGAATGAAAAAAATATTAAGCCTTATCCTGATGTTTTTGGGCGCTTACAGCGCATGCCGATGAAGCGATGCGACTGTATGAGACGAGTGGAACATATTACGATAACCAGAAATATGATAGTGCTGTCATTGTAGGCATAGTGCTGCTCCTGGTGGCCATAGCTATCGTGGTTCGCCAAACCAGACTTTAATAATATAGCACAACTTCATTGCTTCTCACTTCTAATGTGGCCTTGGCGCCTGTTAGGAGTGGGAAGTTTTTGAGGTGTGCATGACCTACAGGGAAATCGTAGCATACGGGGATGTGCCAATGCTGTAGGTACTCGTGGAGCAAGGCGTACATATCGTCGAAGCCATTCTCAGGATGCTTGTACTTATTAAACTGACCTACGATAACGGCTCGGATGTGTTTCTGTAAACCTCGTATCTCGATGTTATGCAGCATGCGGTCTACTTTACTCATCCCCTCGCCTGTATCTTCAATAAATAGCACGATTCCATCGAGAAAAAGCGGGTCGAAATCAGAGCCAGCCAGATCGTTGAATACGCTCATATTGCCACCCACAAGCGTGCCTTCGGCCTTACCAATGACATTTAAGGGATGAGGAGCCACGCGATAGGTTGGCAGATTGCCAGCCAGCATACGTCGCAAGGCCTGACTCACGGTATCGTTACCCTCGTAGGTTTTCAAAGCATAACACATCGAACCGTGAATACCTTTCACGCCGGCTCTGGCTTCAGCACATAGCAATGCCGTTACATCGCTGAAGCCGATGATCATCTTAGGATACTTTCGGAGGGTATCTAATGAGATGCGAGAAAGCAGATGGGCTGCGCCATCGCCGCCTCGTGAACACATGATGGCCTTGATGGATGGTGAGCGTAAAGCCCATAGCAAGTCGGATAGTCGCTCATCGATAGTGCCTGCAAAACCATGATAATTGTTGAGCGCATTGGGCGCTACCACGCATGGATAGCCCCACTTCTCCAAGGTGCGGATGCCACCATTGATGGTAGCGGTATCAGTAGCACTCGAAGGCGAGATAATCGCGATGGTATCGCCTGGATGCAGATACTGGGCTGAAAGCATAAGCGTCCAGCCAAGCATGAGCGATATCATAACGAGTTTCTTCATCTTGCTGGCAAAGATACAAATAAACGCGAACATAACAATTATTTAAGTAGAAAATTTTGCTGTTTGCGAAAAAAGGAGTAACTTTGCCGCTCAGATTAAAATTTAGGAAGTTATGGCAAAAAGTGAAGGGAAAGAGCTAACCCCGATGATGAAACAGTTCTTCGATTTGAAGGCGAAACACCCAGATGCAGTTATGCTGTTCAGGTGTGGCGACTTCTATGAGACTTATTGCGAAGATGCCATTACTGCCTCGAAGATATTAGGTATCACCTTAACGCATCGTAGTAACGGTGCTGGCGGGAAAGGCGATGAAATGGCTGGCTTTCCGCATCATGCCCTCGATACCTACCTGCCCAAACTGATTCGTGCCGGCAAGCGCGTGGCAATCTGCGACCAGCTGGAAGACCCCAAACTGACCAAGAAACTGGTTAAACGAGGCATTACCGAGTTGGTGACACCTGGTGTGGCCATGAGCGACAATGTGCTGAACTACAAGGAGAACAACTTCCTGGCTGCTATCCATTTCGGTAAGTCGAGTCTGGGCGTGGCCTTTCTTGATATCTCGACGGGTGAGTTTCTGACAGGTGAGGGAACGGCTGACTATGTAGAGAAGCTGTTAGGCAACTTCTCGCCAAAGGAGGTGCTCTTCGATCGCAATAAGAAGCAGGAGTTTGAGCGCAATTTCGGTGCCAAATACTTCACCTTCCAGTTGGACGATTGGGTGTTTACCGACCAGACTGCCAAGCAGAAACTGCTTCATCACTTCAATGTGAAGAATCTGAAAGGCTTTGGTGTGGACCATCTGCAATCGGGAGTCATCGCAGCAGGAGCCATTCTGCAGTATCTCGAACAGACGCAGCACACCCAGATAGGACATATCACATCTATCTCTCGTATCGAAGAGGATAAGTACGTGCGACTGGATAAGTTCACTATCCGCAGTCTGGAGCTGGTTTACCCCATGCAGGAGGATGGTAAGTCGCTGCTCGATGTGATCGATAAGACGGTGAGTCCCATGGGTGGTCGATTGCTGCGCCGCTGGCTGGTGTTCCCCCTGAAGGACGAAAAACCTATCAACGAGCGACTGGATGTGGTAGAGTATTACTATCGCGAGCCAGAGTTCCGCGAGTGCATCGATGACCAGATACATCGTATCGGCGACTTGGAACGTATCATCAGTAAGGCTGCTGTGGGGCGTGTAACGCCTCGTGAGGTGGTTCAGCTTAAGACTGCTTTGCAGGCCATCCAGCCCATCAAGACAGCCTGTTTGTATGCCAAGAACGAAACATTGAACCGTATTGGCGAGCAGCTGAATCTGTGTGAATCGCTGCGCGACCGTATCGAAAAGGAGATTCAGAACGATCCCCCACAGCTGGTGGCCAAGGGAGGTGTGATTCGCGACGGTGTCAGTCAGGAACTCGACGAACTGCGCCAGATTGCCTATTCAGGTAAGGACTATCTGCTGAAGATACAAGAGCGCGAGGCTCAGGAGACAGGTATTCAGAGCCTGAAGATAGGTTATAACAACGTGTTTGGCTACTATCTTGAGGTTCGCAATACCTATAAGGAGCAGGTGCCCCCTGAGTGGGTTCGCAAGCAGACACTGGCTCAGGCTGAGCGTTATATCACTCAGGAACTGAAAGAGTATGAAGAGAAGATTCTGGGTGCTGAGGATAAGATTCTGAGTCTGGAGGCTAAGCTCTTCAACGACCTCATTCTGAGTATGCAGGAGTTTATCCCTCAGATACAGATCAATGCTAATATCATCGCACGCTTGGATTGCTTGCTCAGCTTTGCCAAGGCGGCTGAGGAGAATAAGTATATCCGCCCAGTGATCGACTCGTCGGAGGTTATCGATATCAAGCAAGGCCGCCACCCTGTTATCGAACAGGAACTGCCGCTTGGCGAATATTATGTGCCCAATGATATCCTGCTCGACAACGAGCGCCAGCAGATTATCATCATTACAGGTCCGAATATGGCTGGTAAATCGGCGCTGTTGCGTCAAACGGCTTTGATAGTACTGTTGGCCCAGATAGGTTGCTTCGTGCCCGCAGAAGCCGCCAGAATCGGTCTGGTGGATAAAATCTTCACCCGTGTTGGTGCCAGTGATAACATCTCGCTTGGTGAATCAACCTTTATGGTAGAGATGACTGAGGCTTCGAACATCCTGAACAACGTTTCTTCGCGCTCACTGGTGCTCTTCGACGAGTTAGGTCGTGGAACCAGTACCTACGATGGTATCTCGATAGCATGGGCGATAGTGGAATATCTGCACGAGAGTGCCAAAGGAAAGCCTCGTACGCTGTTTGCTACCCACTACCACGAGCTGAACGAGATGGAGAAGAACTTCAGTCGTATCAAGAACTACAACGTATCAGTGAAAGAGGTGGATGGTAAGGTGATTTTCCTGCGTAAACTGGAGCGTGGTGGCAGTGAGCACTCATTTGGTATCCATGTGGCAGAGATTGCTGGTATGCCTCGCAGTATCGTGAAGCGTGCCAACGTGATTCTGAAGCAGCTGGAGAGCGACAATGCCCAAGTAGGCACTGCTGGTAAGCCTACTAAGGAGATTGCTGGTTCGCGTGAGGGTATGCAGTTAAGCTTCTTCCAACTCGATGACCCAGTGCTCTGTCAGGTTCGCGACGAAATCTTAGGTCTCGATGTGAATAACCTCACTCCATTAGAGGCTCTCAATAAGCTGAATGACATTAAAAAGATAGTTTCGGGCAAGTAATTTCCTTGCTGGAAACAGTTAGTTCCCAATAAAGAAACTGCCAGTTCCCCCGCAAGGAACTGGCAGTTTCTATGTTTGAAACCAGTGAAATGTCTTATTAAGCCTTTTTATTAGCCCTTATCATACAATATGTTCCCAATATGATAAAGGGGATAGAGAGTATCTGTCCCATATCGATGGGGAGCGATGCCTCGAAGGCTTCCTGTATCTCCTTGGTGTACTCGATGAAGAAACGGAAGGTGAAGATATACGTCAGGCAGAAGCCGAAGTACCAGCCGGTACCAATCTTCTGTGGCATCTTCTTGTGGAGGAACCACATGATGCCAAACAGGATGGCGTAGGCGATGGCCTCGTACAGCTGTCCTGGATGGCGTGGAACGGCATCAACCTTCTCGAAGATGAATGCCCAGGGCACGTCTGTTATCTTGCCGATAATCTCTGAGTTCATCAGGTTACCCAAGCGGATAAAGCAGGCTGTGGTACCTGTGGCAATGGCGATATTATCGAGTACCGTCCAGATGCCCAGCTTGGTTTTGCGCACGTACATCCAGAGGGCAATCATCAGTCCTAAAGTTCCGCCATGCGAGGCTAATCCTGCATAGCCTATCAGCTTCCATCCTCCTTCGGGCAGAAATCGGATAGGCAGTATCATTTCTGCAAATCCTTTGGCAGAAGTCAGGAAATAATCGGGCTCGTAGAATAGGCAATGCCCCAAACGGGCACCAATCAGGATGCCAAAGAAACAATAGATGAAGAGTGGGTCGAAATATTCGTCCTTAATCTTCTGCTCCTTGTAGAGGCGCTGAACCACGAAGTAGGCCAGAGCCAAGCCGATAATCCACATCAGTCCGTACCAGCGAACTGCAATAGTGCCTAGAAGTGGAATAGGTCCCAACTTAAAAGCTATCAGGTCTGGATCCCAAAGGATATAGTTGAGTAGATTCATCATACGTTAAAGCGGAAATGCATAATGTCGCCATCCTGTACTACGTACTCCTTACCCTCAACGGCCAGCTTACCAGCCTCGCGTACAGCTGCTTCGGAGCCATACTGGATATAGTCGTCGTACTTGATAACCTCGGCACGGATAAAGCCCTTTTCGAAGTCGGTATGGATAACACCAGCACACTGTGGTGCCTTCCAGCCCTTCTTATAGGTCCAGGCCTTGACCTCCATCTCACCAGCGGTGATAAAGGTCTCGAGGTTAAGCAGAGCGTAGGCCTTCTTAATCAGACGGTTTACACCACTCTCTTCGAGACCGAGTTCCTCAAGGAACATCTGCTTGTCTTCGTAGCTCTCGAGCTCAGCGATATCCTCCTCTGTCTTAGCAGCGATGACCATAGTCTCAGCGCCTTCCTCCTTAGCCAGCTCCTCTACCTTCTTGGTAAAGGCATTACCGCTCTTGGCATCAGTCTCGCCTACGTTGCAAACGTAAAGCACAGGCTTTGAAGTAAGCAGGAACAGATTGCGAGCGCAATCCTGCTCGTCCTTGCTTTCGAACTCTACGATACGGGCATTCTTACCCTGCTCGAGCACCTCTTTATAAGCGTGCAGTACGGTAGCCTCGATCTTTGCGTCCTTATTACCAGCAGCTGCAGCCTTCTCGGTCTTAGCCAAGCGGCTCTCGATAGTCTCAAGGTCCTTCAGCTGAAGTTCTGTATCGATAATCTCCTTATCGCGGATGGGGTCGATAGTGCCATCAACGTGCGTGATATTCTCGTCCTCGAAACAACGCAGCACGTGGATGATAGCATCGGTTTCGCGGATGTTTCCAAGGAATTTATTACCCAGTCCCTCGCCCTTAGAAGCGCCTTTTACGAGACCAGCAATATCTACAATCTCGCAGGTAGCAGGAACGATACGTCCTGGGTGAACCAGCTCAGCGAGTTTGGTCAGTCTTTCATCAGGTACAGTGATGACACCCACATTGGGTTCGATTGTACAAAAAGGAAAGTTTGCTGCCTGAGCCTTCGCACTCGACAGACAATTAAACAAGGTAGACTTGCCCACATTTGGCAGTCCCACAATACCACATTTTAATGCCATTTTCTTCTATAAACGTTTATTTCGGGTGCAAAGGTACGATTAAGTGAGCAAAAAACCAAATTTATTTATTCTTTTTATACTTCTGGGCTCTCTGGGTTGCGCTTCAAGCTCTCAATCATCTCATCAATCTTTGCCAGTTCGCGTGGAATGCGAATGCTCTGCGGACAATGTGGCTCGCACTGACCGCACTGGATACAATGATCGGGCTGGCGATCGCGAGGTACTACCCTATCCAGCGAAATGAGATACTGGCGACGATGTTTGCGATACTCACTATCCCCTACTCCCATTGGTAGTGAACCTTCGTTCTTGCACTTGTTGTAATGTACAAAGATGGCTGGGATATCTACGCCATAAGGACAAGGCATACAATATTTACAATCGTTGCATGGAATATTCTCAAGGCCCACAATCTTCTGGGCGATATCCTTGTCGAGGAATCGCATCTCCTCTTCGGTAAGCGGTTTCAGCGGACAGTAGCTCAACAGATTGTCCTTCAGGTGCTCCATATAGGTCATACCGCTCAATACGGTAAGTACACCCTCGTTGGTGCCTGCATAGCGGAAGGCCCATGAAGCTACACTACGCTCTGGGTCACGACTCTTCAGTTCTGTCATCAGATACTGGGGCAGGTTGGCCAATCGGCCTCCTAACAGCGGCTCCATAATAACTGCGGGAATGCCTTTCTTCTGCAGTTCGGCATAGAGGTAGCTGGCATCTACGTTACTCTTACTGATCTCGTTGGCATAGTCCCAATCCAGATAGTTCAGCTCTATCTGTACAAAGTCCCAATGGTACTTTTCGTCGAGGGCCAATACCTCGTCGAACACCTCCTGTTTGCCATGGAACGAGAATCCAAGGTTGCGAATGCGACCTGCCTCGCGCTCCTTCAGCAGATAGTCCATGATGCCGTTATCCACATAGCGCCCGTTAAACTCCTCCATACTGCCACCTACGGCATGCAGCAGGTAGTAGTCGAGATAGTCAACCTGCAGCTCTTTCATAGAGTTGTGGTACATCTCCTTCGATTTCTCGAACGACCAGTAGTCGTGGTTGAAATTAGAAAGTTTGGTAGCCACGAAGTACTCGCTACGCTTATGGCGGCTCAGGGCGATACCTGTACAACGCTCAGACTTTCCCTGACAATATACGGGTGATGTATCGATGTAGTTCAAGCCATGCGCCAGGGCATAGTCGATCTGCTTGTTGATCATATCCTGATCGAACTCATCACTATTGTCAACTTTGGAGGGTAAGCGCATCATGCCATAGCCCAGGATTGATACTTTATCCTTAGTCTTGGGATTAATGCGATAGGTCATCTGACCAACAGGTGGTTCAACCTGATTTCTGTATTCTTCTTTTGCCTGACTACCTGCTTTATTGCCACTTTTGCATCCAGCAAGGGTAGCTGCAGTAGCTACTGATCCAGCTCCGAAGAGCTTCAGGAAAGAACGGCGTGATATATTCTTTTTTTCCATAAAACGTCAAAATGAAAATGATTAAATCATCAAATGTGCTTGTGTACTTCGTGTCCCTCAACATAAATAGCTGAGAACGGACGAGACGGGCAAACATACTCACAGGCGCCGCAGCCAATACAAGCTGCCTCGTTGATAGCTGGAACCATGGGTGATTCCTCATTGTTCTCATCGAGTGGAACCATCTCGATAGCACCAGAAGGACAATGGCGGGCACAGTTACCGCACTCCACCTCATCAGTCAGTACCACGCAGTTTTTCTTAATCCATACGGCGTGACCAATCTGAACAGAGGTCTTCTCGTCCTTGTCGATAGGCTTGATAGCCCCTGCAGGACAAACCTGAGAGCAGCGTGTACACTCTGGGCGGCAATAGCCATGTTCGTACGACATGGTGGGCTGCATCAGGTGCATCAAGTCGGAAGAAGGGCGCAACACCTGATTTGGACACTCTGAGACACAGAGTTGACAACCTGTGCAACGGGTGGCCAGATTCTGGAATGAGAGCGAGCCTGGAGGTGTGAGCGGTGTCTGGCGCTCTGGCATTACCTTATCTTCGATTTCTGCCAATCCACCATCCATCAGCTTTTCCTTCTTCTTCTGTGCCAGAGCAGCTGTTGAAACCAAAGCTGTTGCCAGTAGGAACGAGCGCTTTGATGTATCGATAGTGCTGGCATCTTCAGTTTGTTTTGCTTTCTTTGATGGTTTGGTAGCTGTGTACTTCAGTGCACCAAACTTACAGCTATCAATACAGTTGCCACAAACCACACAGCGACTGTAATCTACAGTATGTGTCTTGAAATCGATGCAGGCAGCCTTGCAGTTCTTAGAGCAGAGTGAGCAGTTTTTGCACTTATCCTCGTTGAAGTGGATTTTCAGGAATGAGAATCGAGCGAAGAAACTCAGTATGGTTCCTACAGGACAGATGGTATTGCAATATGTTCTGCCACCTCGCCAAGCCAATACAACAAGAATCACCAAGGTAACTGCTGCGATGATGAATACTGGCAATGAACGCATCCATGTATCAACGGTATAGAATGCATAGCTGTCAGCACGCTCGGCCAATACAGCCAGCAGGTTGTTACCCATCTTCCAAAGGGGCTGGAAGAGCATAGTAGCAATGCGTCCGTAGCTGCTGTAAGGAGCCAGCAATTGAAACAGCGAACCAATGCCTGCAACACCAGCTATGATGAATACAACCAGCATGGGGTATCGCAACCATCGTACTTCTTTAGAATAGCTGTACTTGTTCTTCTTTCTGCGCAATCTGGCCAGAATATCCTGGAATACTCCAAGAGGACAGATTACAGAGCAATAGATTCGTCCGAAGACGAGTGTTAGTAACACGAGTGCTACAACGACTACAACGTTGAGAGCCATTACAGCAGGTAGGAACTGAATCTTCGCCATCCATGATAGCCAATGGTGAAGCGTCCCAGTAAAGTCCAGGAACAGCAGGGTGATAAGTACAAAGAACACCGCTGCAAGGATAGTTCTGATTTTGCGAAGCATAAGATAAGTATTTGTTTTATTTCGTTAATCTTACAATAAGAATGCTGAATTCATAAAGCAGCCAAATGGGTAGAGCCACCACAAAGAGTGTAAAGGCGTCAGTAGTTGGAGTGATGATGGCCGAAACAACTAGTATCGCTACTACTGCGTGCTTGCGCCAAGTTTGCATCATGCCAGCATTGATAAGTCCCATCTTTCCAAGCAGCCAACTAACTACTGGCAGTTCGAACACTATGCCCATCACCAGACTCATCATAATGAGTGTGTCCATATACGATTGTAGTGTAAGCATATTCGCCACATCTTCGCTTACCTGATAGGTTCCAAGGAACTTTACTGTAAGTGGGAATATCAAGAAGTAATTGAGCAGTGTGCCCAACATAAACATCAGATAACCACTCGACACCAATGCTGTGGCGTATTTCCTTTCGTTGTCATAGAGCGCTGGTGATACAAATCGGAAGAGTTGGTAGATGATATAGGGCGAAGCCACCAGAACGCCTGCATAGAAGGCCGTTTTCAGGTGAACCATGAACTGCTCTGTGAGTCCGATGTTCATCAGATGAACATAGAATGGTTCTACGCCTAATAGTCGGTAGGTGATGAAATCGCTGGAGCGTGGTGCCAGTACGATGGCAAAGAGTTCATCCTTCAGGCAGAAAGCAACAGCAGCGCCTAAAGCCGTTACCACCAACACTCTGATAATCACCCCACGCAGTTCGTCAAGATGATCCCAGAACGTCATTGTGGGTGTATCACGCATCCTTCTTCTCGTCCTGTTCTACCTCTTTCTTCACGTCTGTAACCTCGTTCATTCCCTCCTTGAAGCTTTTTACGCCTTTGCCAAGGCCACGCATCAGTTCGGGAATCTTCTTGCCGCCAAAGAGCAGCAAAATAATCAATGCAATAACCAGTATCTCCTGGAATCCTAATCCAAACATCTTTCTTTCGTTTTTTAGTTTATTTTGCAAATATACGATATTTCCCTGAATCAACTATCATTCGCTATGATTTATTAACAAATCAGTACGCAACATACGGCGTAAGACGCTGAATGACCTCAGGCGTAAAGTCTTTGATAAGGTGTAATTCGTTCAAAGAATGAATGGTCCCATGTAGGCGGCGATAATCTACAATAGCTTTTGCCATGTAGAAATTGATATAGGGATGTCGCTTCAGCTCATTGAGCGACAATTGGTTTACGTTTAGTTTCTTGAGTGTGGGATTATTGATAACTAAGTATTTCTTGGCTTCTATGGGGAAGTCTTCTATCTCATCGAGTTGATCAACACTGATATATCCTCCTAACCGATTGCCATACTGCACAATTTTACGTGCAAAGTAAGGACCAATGCCTGGGATGGTTACCAAAGTAGTGGTATCTGCTGTATTCAGCACGATGTGTTCAGTAGCCTTAATCTTCTTGGGATACTGAGTAGCAGCTGTGTCCTTAGGTATGTTCTGATGATGTGATTTTACTTGGTCTTTTTCTTTCTCCAATAATATGGATGCAGGCAGGTAGTCGCTGGAGATATGAATATATGGTTCCAATTCACGATATTGTTTTACTGTTAGTCCATAGAGCTTGGCGAAATCAAGCGGTTTACGGTAAATGCCTCCTGCCGCTCTGTATTTGTAGATATTCCTAACCTGCCAAGGCTGTAAACCTAAACGTAGCAGTTGGCTACTGTCTGCTGTATTGGGATCGAAGGCAAATCGTTCTACCTTCTTGGGCTTATAGCTGGCATAGCTGTAGCTCTTGTTGGTATGCGATGTGATAGTTTCCTTTTGTTGTGCTGTTTCCTCTGTCTCATAATCTCCAGCAATATATATCATGGCGAATATCGCTACTATCGCAACCAGCAATGTGAGTATGACTTTGCGGTCGGACTTCTGTAGATAGAAGAATTCGCGGATCATATAATATGGAACTGATGCAGGAAAATGAGCAGAATGCAGAGTGGAACGATATATCTGACAGAGAACAGATAGGCGCTGAGGAACGTGGCTCTGAGTGTGCCATTATTGGTAAACTCATTAGCGATTAATTGACGTTCTACGAACCAGCCAACGAGGATGCTGGTAAAGAATGCACCAGCAGGTAGCATGATCTGTGCAGTAATGAAGTCGCAGAAATCCATTAGTGGCATGCCAAAGAGCTGCAGTTCGCTGTAAGCTCCTACAGATAGTGAACAGAAGATGGTAATGAAACCACAGACTGTAGTAAGAATCCAGGTTGCTTTGTTTCTTGGCAGATGTAACTCCTCATGGAAGAAGGCTGTGCCAATTTCATGCATGGAAATGGTTGATGTCAATGCCGCAAATACCAGTAAGGCGTAGAATAAGATGGAAATAATGAACCCTACCACAGGCATGCTCTCAAAGGCCTGACGGAACACGTTGGGTAATGTGATGAAGATGAGCGATGGACCTCTATCTGGTTGTACGCCTACAGAGAATGCTGCGGGGAAGATCATCAAGCCTGCTAAGATGGCTATTGTTGAATCGAGCAGAGCTATCTGTGTGGCAGATCTCAGCAGATTACTGTCTTTCTTGAAATATGATGCGTAAGTGCATAAGCAAGCTGTGCCTAAACTCAGTGAAAAGAAAGCTTGCCCTAAGGCCTCAAGGAATACATTACTGCTTACTTTTGTGAAATCGGGTTTCAGCAGGAATTCGATACCTTTCGATGCGTCAGGAAGTAAACATGATGCAATAACCAAGATGACCAATAGCAACAACAATAAAGGCATAAGTAACTTAGAGGCGCGTTCGATACCATCATTCACACCTTTGGCTACTACATAATGCGTTATCAGTACAAAACCAACGCCCCATAAGCAGGGCTGTATAGGGTCGCTTGAGAAGGTTTTGAAATACTCGATGATGTAGTTGGTGTCGCCATTCAACTTGCCTGTTATCGAGGCAAAGAGATATTGCAGGCACCAACCTGCCACTACAGCATAGAAGCCAAGGATAATGGTTGATGTCAGGATACCTAAGTAGCCAATGTATTTGGCGCGCTTGAATCCAACATTGCCATACGCTCGTGCTGCATTTGACTGGGAATAACGTCCAACGATAAACTCGCTGATCATGCCAGGTATACCTAATATCAGGACGCATCCTAAATAGATCAGAATGAAGGCGGCGCCACCATTCTGTCCCGTCATAAATGGGAAACGCCAGATGTTTCCTAATCCTACGGCTGAACCTGCTGTCGTCAGAATAATAGCCAGTTTGCTGCCAAATGTTCCTCTATTCTCCATTACTTAAGCAATCCAAATTGATGAAGGAAGATAAACAAGATACATATAGGACATACGTATTTCACAAGAAATATGTATAGATGGAACATGGATTCATTGCGCAGTGTACCCATATTGGTGAACTCGTCGCGTACAATCTTATGGGGAACAGACCATCCAATGAAGATACATGTGAGGAAGCCGACAATGGGCAAGAATAACTGACCCGTCACAAAATCGAACAGATCGAAGATGGTCATGCCAAACACTTTGTAGCTCTCCCAGGGGCCCAGTGAGAGTGAACAGATGGTTCCAACCAGTATACATCCGATTGTTACAAAGGCCGCTGCGCGTTTGCGAGTGGTGCCTAACTCTTCTTCCAGGAATGCCGTGCTGACCTCGTGGAGCGACATCAGCGATGTCAAGGCTGCCATCGAGAGTAAGGCATAGAAGAGTATGGAGATGATGTATCCTAAACTGGCGATACTACCAAAAGCCTGATGGAATACATTAGGAATGGTAATGAATATCAGTGAGGGACCGCTGTCAGGATTGACGCCTACAGAGAAAGCTGCAGGGAAGATAATGAGACCGGCCAGTAGAGCAACCATAAAATCGATAACGCTGATGTTAATAGCTGATGTTGTGAGATTGGTTTGTTTGGAGAAGTAGCTGGCATAGGTACAGATACATCCCATGGCTATACTCAGAGAATAGAATGACTGTCCTAAGGCAGCTAAAAAAACATCGCTATTCAGTTTCGAAATATCTGGTTTGAACAGGAATTCGATACCCTTATCTGCATTTGGCAGCAGGCACGATGCCACTACAATAATCAGCAGGAGAATGAACAAGATGGGCATCATGAGCTTAGATGCTTTCTCAATACCGTTACGTACGCCATTTTCAATAATCAGATAAGTGGCCAGCAGAATAATGAAAGTCCAGAATACTGGCTTGACAGGATCCTGTTCGAAGGTAGTAAAATAATCTTTAATATATTCAGGGTTTCCTAATAGCCTGCCAGAAACAGATGCCCAGACATACTCTAAGCACCAGCCTGAAACGACTGCATAGTAGCCTGAAATGAGAAATCCTGTCAGTACACCCATATAGCCGATGATCGACCAGATAGTATCACCTGACATGATGCGGAAAGCGCGTGCGGTATTGGCCTGGCCATGACGTCCAATGATAAACTCGCTAATCATACAGGGAATACCCAGTAGTAAGACACAGAACACATAAATGATGATAAAAATGGCACCACCATTCTGTCCTGTCATGTATGGGAAACGCCAGATATTTCCCAAGCCAACAGCTGATCCTGCCGTGGCGAGAATAACGCCTATTTTGCTACCGAAACTTGCCCTTTCAAGTTGTGACATATACACTTTTCTTTTAATTTGGTTGCAAAAGTATAAATAATTTCTTAATTTTGCACCGAAATTGCAAGTAAATATGAGTTTTTTGTTTCATTTCTTAAGGAAATATCCATTGTCGATGGTCTGCATCGCTTTGATATGGATTCTGTCTCTTGTTCCCTTCTTTCCTGAAACACCACTTGACAATGTGGAGTTTATTGATAAATGGGTGCATGTGGTGATGTATGGCAGTACGTTTATGGTGGTATGGATAGAGTATACCTTTAAGCATAAACAGGCTGATTATGAGAAGATGTTCTTTTGGGGATGGCTGGCTCCAATCATGATGAGTGGTATATTGGAACTGTTACAGGAATACTGTACCTTTGGGCATCGCAGTGGCGATTGGCTTGACTTGGCTGCTAATGCAACAGGTGTTACTTTTGCAGCTGTTCTGGGTGTGCTGATTTGGTGTTTTCGGGCCAGGCGGTAAAGGGATTGCTTAGTAGGCATGAGTTGTAATACCTGCGATCGCCTGTTACTTCCTCACCGATGAAGTTTGGTTTTTCAAAGGCTTCATCCTCTGAGCTTAACTCAATCTCTGCCATCACTAAGCCTTCGTTCTCGCCGTAGAACTCGTCAACTTCGAAGGTGTGCTTGCCGCAAGGTACCAGATAGCGGGTCTTGTCTATCTTACCAGGTTCGCAGATGTCCATCAGATGTTGTGCTTCGTCCAAAGAAATCTCCTTTTCGAATTCATATCGCGTAAGCCCATCAGCACCAGAAGGGCCTTTAATCGTTAAATATCCGCGGCTATCACGGATACGTACCCTGACGGTACGTCCGCGATGGCTGCAGATATAACCTTGACAAATGCGACTGCTACTGGTAGCCTGTCGCTTATAGTCGTTGTTCTTTACAAGAAATTTGCGTTCTATTTCCAGTCCGCTCATTTACGAGATGAAAATAGAGTAAACCACAAACAGTACAGCAAGAATAATTAATGCGCCGAAGATATACTCCAGCACTTTCTTGCCACCTTCTTCTTGTTTCTTCTGAAAAGCCTCCTTCTTCTGAGTAGACTTTGATGTTTTTGCGATTTGAGCCATAGTTTTAATGATTTTATTTGTTATTCGTTATTGTTCTTCGTCATTGACGGGGAATTCCATGAGATAAGCCTTGATAAATTCGTCAATCTTTCCGTCCATCACACCATCCACGTCTGTAGTCTGATAGTTGGTACGATGGTCTTTTACGCGGCGGTCATCAAACACGTAGCTACGTATCTGGCTACCCCACTCGATTTTCTTCTTGCCAGCCTCGATTTTTGCCTGGGCTTCCAAACGCTTCTTCATCGCACGATCGTAGAGCTGCGATTTAAGCAGTGTCATAGCGCGCTCCTTGTTCTTTGGCTGGTCGCGGGTTTCCGTATTCTCAATGAGGATTTCTTCTTCCTCACCAGTATCAGGATCGGTGTACCAATAGCGCAGGCGAACACCTGATTCTACCTTGTTTACATTCTGACCACCAGCACCACTGCTTCGGAAAGTATCCCATGAGAGTTTGGCAGGGTCAACATATACCTCGATGGTATCATCAACCAGAGGTGAAACGAAAACAGAAGCAAATGACGTCATACGCTTACCCTGAGCGTTGAATGGTGAAACACGTACCAAGCGGTGAACGCCGTTCTCGCTCTTCAGATAGCCGTAAGCATAATCGCCGCCTTCCAACTGCATGGTTACACTCTTAATGCCGGCTTCGTCACCGTCAAGCAGGTTCGAGATGGTTACCTTATAACCGTGTGCTTCAGCCCAGCGCATATACATTCGCATCAGCATTGAAGCCCAGTCCTGTGCCTCGGTACCACCAGCACCGCTGTTAATCTTCAGGACGGCCTCCATGGGGTCTTCCTTTTGTCGGAGCATATTCTTGAGCTCCAGGTCCTCGATAGCCTTGATGGCTTTGGCATAGGTGTCTTCAACCTCCTCCTCTGTAACCATCTCGTCTTTGAAGAAGTCGAAAGCTAATTGTAACTCATCGGCAAGGGTGCGAACCTCCTTGTAGCCGTCAAGCCATTTCTTGATGCCCTTTACTTTCTTCATCTGTTCTTCAGCACGCTTGCGATCTTCCCAAAAGTCAGGGGCCTGCGTACGAAGATCTTCCTCCTCGTATTCAATCTTTTTCTTGTCTATTTCCAAGTAGCGGTGCAGGGCATCCGCTCTCTCCAAAACATTTTTCAGCTGATCCTGAGTAATCATATTTTATTCTGCGTACATCGCGTCAATTTCCTTCTTGTAGTTTTCGTTCAGTACACGACGCTTGATTTTTAAAGTATTTGTAAGTTCGCCTTTCTCTATTGTGAAGTGATGAGGCAGCAGGGTGAAGCGCTTAATCTGCTCGTAGTGAGCAAGCGACTGCTGCAGCGTGTCGATACGCTCCTTCATCATCTCATTGATCTTTGGATCTTTGCAAAGCTGCTCTCTGTTCTCGAAAGGTATTTTGTTCTCGCGGGCATATTCCTCCAACAGGGCATATACGGGGATAATCAGAGCCGAAACAAACTTGCGCTGGTCGGCAATGATGGCAATCTGATCGATATACTTATCAACCAGCAACTTAGATTCAATCATCTGTGGGGCAATATACTTTCCGTTTGAAGTCTTGAAGAGGTCCTTAATACGCTCTTTCAGAAACAGCTCGCCATTCTTCAGATAGCCTGAGTCGCCTGTCTTAAAGTAACCATCTTCGGTAAAGGCAGCCTTGGTAAGATCCTCGCGATTGTAGTAGCCAGGGGTGATAGTTGGGCCTTTAAGCAGTACCTCACCCTCTTCGCTGATCTTAATGTCGATACCCTCGATGGGAATACCAACACCACCAACGGTGTATGGTTTGCCAAGGTGATTACAGCTAACGGTGGCCAGACTCTCTGTCAATCCGTAACCAACAATCATGTTAATGCCGATAGAGTGAACAAACTCCTCGACCTTAGGATTAACGGTAGCGCCTGCTGTTGGGAAGAAGTGAGCGTTCTCTAATCCAAGTTCCTTACGAACCAGCGAGAATACGGTTTTATTCAGGAACTCGTACTCCATATGCAGGAGCAATGGTGGGCGCTTGCCCTTAGAAACGTAGTCGATGTTATGTTTTTTGCCTACAGCTTCAGCGTGGCGGAACAGTTTGCGCTTGGGGGCGCTGGCTTTCTCAATCTGCTCCTGTACACCCATATATACCTTCTCCCAGAAACGGGGAACAGAGGACATACATGTGGGGTGTGTATCCTTCATCGACTGCTGAACCTCCTGAGGATAGGTGTTTACAATGAGTGTTGCGCCTTCTGTCAAACACAGAATCTTCCATCCCTTCTCGAAAATATGTGTGAATGGCAGGAAGTTAAGCACTCTGTCGTTCTCGCCAACGGGTACACACTTATCGTTGGCAATCATTGCGGCATTGTATTGTCCGCAGGTCAGGATAACACCCTTCGAATCGCCAGTTGTTCCGCTGGTATAGAGGATGTTGGCAATATCGTCCATCGAAGCCTGAGCCTGAAGCGACTCGACTTCGGTCTGACGAGGATAGTTCTCACCCAACTTCAGGAAATCGTCGAAATACATTGAACTGAGGTCGAGTGAGGAGATATGTACGTTCTTATCGAATACGATGATACGCTCGAGTGTAGGACAAGTAGAGAAAATCCGACGTGCTTTGTCGTACTGCTCTTGTTCGCCTACAAAGAGGTAGCGTATTTTGGCATCGCTAATCATAAACTGGATCTGCTGCTCTGAGCTGGTAGCGTAGAAGGGTATGGTTACTGCACGAACTCCCCATGCACCAAAGTCGCAGAACAGATACTGTACAGAGTTTTGAGAGAAAACTCCCAGATTTTCCTGTACCTTTACACCCAGGTTGAGTAAGGCATTAGACACTTTTTTGACCATATCCGAGAACTGATTCCACGAATATGATTTCCATACTGACCCGCCGAAATCCTTGTAGATTAAAACCTCACGGTCGCCATACTTCTTGGCCTGGTCATGAATTAATCGCGATAAATGACTGTTCGTCTGCATAAGCATTTGAATTTGTAATTCGCTGCAAAAGTACGAAAAACGTGGCAGATAGCCAAATTATATGGCAAAAAACCGCTCAAATAGAGCGATTATCTATCATATTTTTCCATTTTTTGTAGCCAAAAATGGCAATTATAACGTATAAAGCGTATAGTCCGGCCTTGAAAGGAATGTCTTTGTAGAAATATAGAAAGCATGTTACAATGTCGACTATAATCCAAATGAACCACTGTTCCAAGTATTTATGTGCTAAGGCCCAGATACCTACGATGCTGAGGGCGGTAGTGAAACTGTCGGCCAGTGGAACGTTGCTATTGGTGTATGATACCAGTAGCCAGTAAATGGTGCCCCAGATGGCAAGAATAAGGGCCAGCCAGGGGATGATAAGCTTGCGAGGAAAATGGGTGATAGGGAGCGCTTTCTTCTCAGCCGAACCGTGTACCCATTTCAAGTACCCATACACGGTCATTGAAAGATAATAGAACTCCATGCCGCAATCGGCATAGAGTCCTTTCTGGTAGTATAGCACAATGCCTAAGGCCTGCATCAGAAATCCTACTAACCAAAGCCAGACACTGGCACGATACTCGAACAGGATATAGAGTAGTCCGAGTATCGTGGTAGTGATGTCGAGCCAGTGTGCTGATATAAATTCTGCCATTAGAATCGGAGTGTTACGTTACCCATCATTGTAAAGCCTGCCATAGGAATGAATCCAATCTGATAGTAGCGGTTCTCGTTGGGGTGACCGTATTCTTCAACGATGCTTGAATATACCCAACCGTTAGCTGCATAACGGCGATTGAAGATATTGTTGAAGTTCAGGCCGAAGATGCACTCCTTGATGGCCTTGTTGGGCTTCCAGGTGTAGCTGATGTTAGCGTCAGAGGCAGAATAGCAAGGCAGCGAACGATCGGCATTCTCTGTGTTATCCAGATACTGACGACTGACGAAGTTGGTGTGCCATACAGCCTGGAAACCATTCCAATGCAGGTTTACAAAACCATTCAGGATGGTTGAGGGTGAGAAGGCGAGTGTAGAGTTGTCGTAGTGGATAGTGCGGAAGTCGTCTTCCCAGTTTACGCTGGCCACCTCATCGAAATCTTTAATCTTATTCTTGCTGAGTGCGGCATTACCCTCAATAGTGAGCCATGAGAAAGGATCAACAGCGGCCTGGATTTCGATACCCATGCGGTATGAATCCTTAATGTTTGTGGTCACCTTTTCGCCTATTTCTGTCTCCTGACCTGTCTGGACAAACTGGTTGTTGTAATCCATATAGTATCCGTTGATACCAAAGCGGAAAATGTCGCTATTGAAGGTGTAGCCCAACTCGTAGTCTAAAAGTCTCTCAGCCTTGGGGTAAGGGTAATTGAAGTTGTCTGTAAAGTTATTACGCTCAGGCTCGCGATGACTCAAGGCAACAGAACCATATACGCGATGATTGTTAAGATTCCATGAGAAACCAGCCTTTGGGTTCAGGAAATGGTAGCTCTCGTCGATGTTCAGCATCTGATTGTAGTATCCGCTGTTTTCTGCGTAGAACTTATCGTTCTTACCATTAGTTTCATACTGAACATAGCGATACTGCAGGTCGCCGAAGATATCCCACTGTTCGTTGATGTGGTAAGCTGCCTTTACAAAGGTGCTACCATCAAACTTTGTGGCATCTGAATCGTAGTATTTGTAGTCGCCATTAGACATGTACTTCTTTCGTACATCATCGTTGGCAATATAGGTAACATAACCAAAGTGATTGCCGTCGAACTCCTGAAGCGACATGCCGCCGATAACATCCCATGCATCGTTCTTGTAGTTGGCATTCCAGATAAAGCCGTAGGTGTTCTGTGACAGACCTTTTTTGCGTACAAAGTCGCTCTTCTTAACACCATCGTAGGTCATGCCAAACTTTTTCAGCTTATAGTTATAGCGGAATTCGTTGTAATAGCCGTAGCCGTGGGTGTAGTGCAGCGAACCTGTGATGCTCCAGTTGTCGTTGATATCGTAGGCGGCTGAAAGGATGTTGTGATTCTGCCAGAAGTTATCTGTGGTTTTGTCCCAAAAACTGCCATTGTTCATCTGATAGCGGGCTGTGGGATAATTGCCATTGGCATCTTTATCGTAGCTGGTCAGGTATTCATAGAGTGAGTTATACTTGCCAAGTCCTGCGTTCCACATGTCCTTATAAGTCTTGATACCAGAGTTGATACCATAGGTGCCATCCATTAGGCTCATATCGTTGTCGCCTGCTGTTACGCCGTTCCAAGCCTGACCGGTTTTTTCAAAGTTTCCAATGTTCTTGTAACGAATCTGGAAGTTGCTTCCTATCCAAGTCAGTCCGCCATAGTAAGAACCGCTGCGGCCGCTGGTTCCGTGGATAAATCCATCAGTGTTTGTCTCGTGGTAAGCACCATCGAAAATCAGATGATTCCAAAGCAGACCTGTTGAGAACTTTCCACCTACATTAAAGGTGTTGAATGAACCATACGAAGCAGAAACCTCTCCCCCAGCCTTCTGGCTTGGAGTGGCTGATGCCAGAGCGATTGTTCCACCAAAAGCGCCATCGCCATTGGTTGATGTTCCAATGCCTCGCTGAATCTGAACAGAGCCCAATAGCGAGCCGTATGAGTTCATGTTGGCCCAGAAAACACACTGATCCTCAGGTGAATTCAAGGGAACGCCGTCCAGTGTTACGTTGATACGCGAATCGCCTGCACCGCGAATGCGCATATAAGTTGTACCTGTGCCCAGTCCGTTCTCGCTCCAGGCCAGTACACCTGGGGTCTGCGAAAAGAGGAAAGGCAGCTCCTTACCAGTCTTTGAGAATGCATTGAGTTCCTGTTTCTTGATGTTTGCTACTGCAAATGGTGCATTTTTCTGTGTCCTGACACCTTTTACTACAATTTCGTTCAGCGCTTCTACCTGTGTAGAATCGTAGAGGGCTGCTTTGCGCTGAGCATTTACGCTAACTGCACACACTAATGCAGCAATTCCTAAAAATAATCTTTTCATACTGTAAAAGTATCACTAAATTAATAATGTTAAGGGGAAAATGTTTGTTGATATGGCCTACTATCCATCCCTACGCTGGCATAATCCAGATCAGGTTAGAGGGTGTCATCTCAGCCCACACGCGTGGGCACCCCTTGATAATTGGCTGCAAAGGTAATGATTTTTTCTAGAATAGCCATACTTTTATGGTGGAAATTTGTTTTTGGGCTGTCTGCGACGAATAGTTTGAGGAAAGAAAACTGCCAGTTCCCTACCTGGAAACTGGCAGTTTCTGCCTTTGGAACCAATAGTTCCCCTGCTGGGAACCTAACGAAGTCCCATTCTTGCCTCTACGACATTAACTACATAGTCGCCCAGCTTCTCACACTCGTTAATCAGGTCCATATAAATGGTACCTACGGCGTAAGTGTACTCACGGTTGTTAACATCGTTGATGTTCTGTGACTTCAGCTGGTCGCGGAAGTTATTGATTTCGTGCTCGATATTGAAAGTACGGTTCACATCGAATGACTCCTTACGGCCCATCATCAATCGGTTCATCTGCGAGAGCGACTGATCGGTGAGTTCCATCATCTGATGGATGTGGTCGTACTGCTTCTCGTTGAAGTGATCCTGCTTGCCATTGTACTTTCTGGAAATGGTGCGAGCCATATTGAAGCAGGCGTCGCCGATACTCTCTAACTCGCTGATTTCTCGTAACATAGCACGTATTTTAGCCTTTGAGTCGTCTGACAGGTGAGCATCACTCACGGAGTTCAGATAGTTGGCAATCTCAATCTCCATGTTATCGCTGATGCCTTCGTATTTCTCAATGCGGGTGTAGAGCTTGTTAAACTCAGAGTCGCGATTATCCTTCTTATTGCTTGAGCTTGACGAGAGCGTGAGCAGTTCGCGAACCATATTGAACATACGCTGCATACGATCGGAGAACGACTGGATTTCTTTCTGTGCCTCGAGTACCGAAAGCTCAGGGGTCTTCATGAAGCCGGCTGTAATAAAGTGCAAGCGGAAGTCTTCTTCCTCGTCAACCTTCTTTGGCTTGATAACCCAGCATACAAAGCGCTCAATCTGTGGGATAAACCAAATAAGAATAAAGGTGTTGGCCACATTAAAGCAGGTGTGGAAAGCTGCCAGCACAAAGCTCAGTTTAGCGGCATTGGCCAGGAATACGCTTGTGGCAACGGCATCTTTAGTCATGTTTACATCGTAGCCCACCATGCCGCAAACGGCATCGATGAACGGACGGAACACAAACAGAATCCAAACCACACCGAATACGTTGAAGAACATATGGGCGAGGGCGGCTCTACGGGCTTGAGTGTTGGCCGATAGGGCAGCGAGGTTTGAAGTAATGGTGGTTCCGATATTCTCACCCATAACCAATGCAATACCCTGATAGATAGGTAGAGCGCCGCTCGAACAGAGTATCATGGTGATAGCCATGACGGCTGCTGATGACTGCACGCAGAAAGTGAGCACACCGCCTAAGAACAGGAATATGAGGGTGGTGAAGAACGAATCGGGATCGAACGACGCAAAGAAGTCGAGTAGGGCCTGGTTCTCACCCAGGTGCATCTCTGTGCCTGTCATTCTCAGAGTACCCAGTCCCATCAGCAGGAACGAGAGTCCAAACAGGAAATCGCCAATATATCGGTACTTCTTCAGGTATATCAGAATGATACCCAGGAAGAATGCCGGATAAACGGCGCTGGTAATATCGAACGACATACCTGCCGACATAATCCAAGCGGTGAGGGTGGTTCCGATGTTAGCGCCCATGATGACTGAGATGGCTTGGGCTAAGGTGAGCAAGCCTGCGTTAACAAACGAAACAGTCATCACAGTGGTGGCTGTTGATGACTGTACTGAGGCTGTAACAAGCATACCAGTAAGCATGCCAGTAAAGCGATTGGTTGTCATCGCTCCTAACACATGGCGTAACTGTGGTCCCGCCATCTTCTGCAATGCTTCACTCATCGACTTCATACCGAACATCAACAGCGCAAGCGAACCCAGAAGTTTAAAAATAATCCAGATTGACATAAAAAACGTATCTATATTTAGTAAACCGGGGACAAAGTTAAAAAAAAACTCTGAAATGTCGGTTAAAAATTCAGAAAAATGTTATCTTTGCAGGGTATTTTTACTTGAACAATAAATATTGCTTATGGAAAAAGAGGTAAAAGTCTACGTACTAAATAACAACAAAACGGTAGAAGTTCCAGTAGGCTCTACTGTTGAAGAGGTTTACGAATTGTCTGGTTTGCAGATAGAGCACGGACCCATTTCTGTTCATGTGAACAATAAGGTGGAGGGTATGCACTACCGCATATATAAGCAGAAGCAGGTAGAGTTTCTGGATATTACTTCTTCGAGTGGCTCACGCGCTTATACCCGTAGTTTGTTCTTTGTGCTCTGCAAGGCTGCTCACGAGCTTTTTAAGCCTTGTAAGGTTTCTATCGATATCCCTGTCAGCAACGGCTATTACGTGAATCTGAACATAGGTCGCCCTGTTACGCTCGATGATGCTGGTGCCATCCGTCGTCGTATGCAGGAGATTATCGATGCGGCAATGCCTATCCATCGTTACGAAACAACCACCCAGGAGGCCATAGAGCTTTTCGATAGTCTGCATAACCGCTCGAAGGTGAAGTTGCTGAAGAGTACTGGAAGATTGTTTACAACCTATTATGACATAGATGGTTACGTGGATTACTACTATGGCTCTCTGCTTACGAATACCAAACAAATTTACCTGTTTGGCGTGGAGAAATACTTCGATGGGTTGCTTTTAAGACTGCCTTCACGCGAGCATCCTAACGAGTTGGGTGAGATGACGCATCAGGACAAGATGTTTGGTATCTTCAAGGAGCATCATCAGTGGCAGGATATTCTGGGTCTGCGCACGATTGGCGATCTGAACGAGACCATTATGAACGGCCATTCGTCGGAGCTAATCCAGATTAGCGAAGCATTGCAGGAGAAGAAGATTGCTAAGATTGCTGATGAAATAGCTCAGCGTAAGGGTATCAAACTGGTGTTGATTGCCGGCCCTTCATCGTCAGGTAAGACTACTACCTGCAAGCGTCTCAGCGTTCAGCTGGCTGTGAATGGTATCCATCCTGTAGGCATCTCGCTGGATGATTATTTCTTGGATCGCGAGAAAACACCAAGAGATGAGAAGGGTGATTACGATTTTGAACATCTGCATGCCTTGAATCTGCCTTTGCTGAATGAGCAACTTGCAGCTCTGTTCAGGGGTGAGGAGGTAGAACTGCCTCGCTATAATTTCCAGAAAGGCTGCAGCGAGTGGAGTGGAAAGAAACTACAGCTGAAGGGTAATGAGGTGCTGGTAGTAGAGGGAATTCACGCTTTGAATCCGGAGTTGACTTCGGAGATTCCAAACGAACAGATTTTCCGTGTTTATGCTTCGGCGCTGACTACGATCCTGCTCGATAACCATAACTATATTCCAACGACAGATAACCGCTTGTTGCGTAGAATTATTCGTGACTTCAAGTATCGTGGCGTGAATGCTCAGGAGACTATTCGTCGTTGGCCAAGCGTAAGGGCAGGGGAGAACAAGTGGATATTTCCATTCCAGGAGAATGCCGATGCCATGTTTAATACCGCTATGCTGTTCGAGTTGGCTGTTATTAAGAGTCAGGCGGAGCCGCTGTTAGAGCAGGTTCCAGAAAATTCGAAGGAATATGCAGAGGCTTATCGCCTGCTGAAATTCCTTCGATATATCCGTCCCATTCCTGAGACTCAGATTCCACCCACATCGCTGCTGCGCGAGTTCCTTGGCGGATCGTCGTTCAATTACTGATTAGTGGGCTTCGAGCCAGTTCTGGCCAAAGCCGGAATCAGCCACTAAAGGCACACTTAAGTTCAGGGCATTCTGCATCTCTTCGAGCACGATGCCCTCTACTTTTTCTTTCTCCTCTGGGTAGACAGAGAAGTTTAATTCGTCGTGTACCTGCAGAATCATCTTTGAGCGTATGCCTTCGGCCTTAAATCGATTGAAAATGCGAATCATGGCCACCTTAATAATATCAGCGGCTGTGCCCTGGATAGGAGCGTTGATGGCATTTCGCTCAGCAAATCCGCGAACGGTTGCGTTATGCGAGTTGATATCTGGCAGATAGCGGCGACGACCGAATAGGGTAGTGACGTAACCCTTCTCGCGAGCCACTTCTTTGGATTTTTCCATATAATCGTGCACCTGCGGGAAGGTTGCGAAGTAGCCGTCAATCAGCATTTTGGCCTCGTCGCGAGGGATATCCAAACGCTCTGCCAGACCAAATACGGTGATGCCGTAGATGATGCCGAAGTTGGCGCGTTTCGATTTGGTGCGCTCGTCGCGCGTCACCTCTTCGATGGGCTTCTTGTAGATGTTGGCAGCTGTTGCAGCGTGCAAATCCTTACCTTCGCTGAACACTTTTATCATCTCTGCATCCTGCGAAAGATGCGCCATCACTCGTAGCTCAATCTGACTGTAGTCTGCTGAAAAGAACAGACATCCAGGCTCGGGTATAAACGCCTTGCGGATCTCCTTGCCATCCTCGCCTCGGATAGGGATATTTTGCAGGTTTGGGTCGCTGCTTGACAGGCGACCTGTGGCTGTGATGGTTTGGTTGAACGAGGTGTGGATATGGCCTGTCTTGGGGTTGATCAGCTTGGGAAGCGCATCGATATAGGTGCCGATAAGCTTCTTTAAACCTCTGTGTTCCAGTATGTCAGCTACTATCTCGTGCTTATTCTTAAGCTGTTGTAGCACCTCTTCAGAGGTGACATATTGGCCTGTCTTGGTCTTCTTCGCTTTCTCTACTATCTTGAGCTTATCGAAGAGTATCTCGCCAACCTGCTTGGGTGAGGCAATATTGAACTGCTCGCCTGCCAACTCGTAGATGCGTGCCTCTATTTCGTTCATGCGGTTGGTGAATTGTTTTGACGTTTCTGCAAGGGATGCCGTATCCAGGCAAACACCGTTCATCTCCATCTCAGCCAGTACGGGCATCAGTGGCATTTCTATTTGATAGAACAGGTCTTCGCACTCTGCTTTTTTCAACTCTGGTTCGAGTTTGTTCTTCAGGCGGAGCGTGATGTCTGCATCTTCGGCAGCATACTCATAGACCTGTGAGGGTGGGAGCGCGCGCATAGATTTCTGATTCTTACCTTTGGGGCCGATGAGCTCATCGATGTGGATGGTTTGATAGTTGAGATAAATCTCAGCCATGTAGTCCATGTTATGGTGCAGCTCGGGTTGGATGAGGTAGTGGGCAATCATGGTGTCCCACATCTGACCTGCGAGATGGATGTCGTAGTTGCGAAGCACCTCGAGGTCGTACTTCAAATTCTGACCGACTTTTAGAATTTCGGGGTTCTCATAGACTGGTTTAAAGATATTAACAATTTGCAACGCTTCTTCACGATTAGCTGGAACGGGTACGTAAAAGGCCTCGAATTCCTTCACGGCGAAGCTCAAACCAACCAATTCTGCATCGATGGCGTTGGTTGAAGTGGTCTCCGTGTCTAGACTGAGAATTTTGTTTGTCAAGAAATAGTCACAAAGTTTCTTCAAATCTCCCTGATTTTCAACGAGTTTGTAATTGTGAGGCGTGGTTTTTACCGTCTCAAAACTTGTGTTTTCGTGCACAGCTTGCCCGTCGGCCGCAAATTCTGCAAAGAGATCGAGTTGCTGATTTACGACTTTTTGCGGTTTTTGGCTTTTTTTAAGAACTCTGTCGGCAAAGCTCTTCATCTCCAGTTCTGTGAGCAGTTTACCTAATTCGTCCTCGTTTGGTTCCACGAGTTTCAGATTTTCCATATCGAGCTCGATGGGCACATCAGTCTTGATGGTTGCCAGGAAGTAACTCATCTTGATGTCCTCAACATGCTGCTCAACTTTTTCGCGAAGTTTACCTTTGATTTCTGAGGAGCGCGCCAATAGCTGTTCAATACTTCCGAATTCATCGATCAGTTTGGCGGCTGTCTTTTCTCCCACGCCAGGGCAGCCTGGGAAGTTGTCGGCCGAGTCGCCCATCAAGGCCAGCAAGTCAATGACGGCCATGGGGGAGGGGATATTGTATTTCTCGCATACCTCCTTGGGGCCCAATGTTTCATAGCCACCTCCGTGTCGGGGACGATAGATGAAAACATTGTCGCGAACCAACTGTCCGTAGTCCTTATCGGGTGTGAGCATATAGGTTTCTACACCGATGGAACCTGCTTTTCCTGCTATGGTTCCGATGACGTCATCAGCCTCGAAGCCATCCACTTGCAGGATGGGAATGCGATATGCTTTCAGCAAATCTTTGATAATAGGAACGGCTTTGCGGATATCCTCGGGTGTCTCTTCACGCTGGGCTTTATAAGCAGGAAATGCCTCGCTGCGGAACGTTGGCCCATGAGGGTCGAAGGCCACGCCGATGTGGGTGGGTTTCTCTTTGGTGAGCACCTCGTTGAGAGTGTTCAGAAAGCCCATTATGGCGCTTGTGTTCAGGCCTTTCGAGTTGATTCTGGGATTTTTGATGAACGCATAATAGCTGCGATAAATGAGCGCATAAGCGTCTAAAAGGAACAATTTCTGCATAACTTTCTTAATTTTCGCCTCAAAAGTACCAAAATATTTTCGAATTTCAACATTATTTCTTATTTTTGTGCCAAAATTTTAGCTTATTATGGATTATTTGTCGACTATAAGGAAACCCATTGATGCTGAAATGAACAACTTTGTGGAGCTGTTCAAACAGTGTCTGTCGCAGGGCGATGGGATGTTGGAATCAGTACTTTCGCATATTCGTCAGCGAGGAGGAAAGCGTATGCGCCCCATGCTGATTCTGCTGACTGCCAAGAACTATGGTGGGGTAGAGGAGGTTACACAGAATGCAGCTCTCGGACTTGAGTTGCTACATACCGCCAGTTTGGTGCATGACGATGTGGTAGATGAGAGTTCTGAACGTCGTGGCCAGCCATCGGTGAATGCCTCTTATAATAATAAGGTGGCTGTTCTGGTGGGCGATTATATTCTTTCTACCGCTCTTCTTCGTGTAGCTCTGTCGAATAATCATGAAATCGTACAAGAGTTGGCGGAACTTGGTCGCACCTTAGCTGCTGGTGAAATCCTACAGCTCTCGAATATTTCTAATCAGGAAATTTCGGAAGATGTTTATTATCAGGTGATTGACAAGAAGACTGCCGTGCTTTTCGAGGCGTGCTGTAAGTTGGGTGCTATTTCTGTTGGTGCCTCGCGCGAGCAGATAGAAAAGGCTGCAAAATTCGGACATAACATAGGCATGATTTTCCAGATTCGTGATGATATTTTCGATTATTTCGATTCGAAGGAAATAGGTAAGCCTACTGGTAACGATATGCTAGAAGGTAAGCTGACGCTGCCTATCATTTATTCGCTTATGCATTATGATTCGCCTGCCATGATGACCCTCGCCAAGAAGGTAAAAGCTGGTACCATCAATGCTGATGAAATAGCCGTTTTGATTGAGTTTGCCAAGCAGAACGGGGGTATTGCTTATGCAGAAAAGAAGATGGCTGACTTTGCGAAGGAGGCACAGTTGTTTATCGATGAGTGTGTGATTGCTGAGCTGAAAGAGGCCTTTACGGCTTATCTGGAATACGTGGCACAGCGAAATAGTTAGTCTGATTTTGCATCAGTACATATATAAAAGGACTCCAGTACTTGCATTGAAGTACCGGAGTCCTCTCGTTAAAGTACTGGAGTACAGTAGTTAAAGGACTACAGTCCTCTTACGGGAGGACTGAGCCTATCTCAGTTAGAAGAATTTCACTTCTTCGCCGATAACCTCGCTCAGCAGCAGGTTTGCCAGGCGCGATGTGCCCATGCGGAACATCTGGTTGGTGAGCCATTTTTCGCCCAGAACCTCTTTTACAATGGTGTAGTATATCAGTGCGTCCATCACGCTGTTAAGGCCTCCAGCGGGCTTAAAACCAATCATAATGCCTGTTTCGTCGTAGTACTCCTTGATAGCCTGACACATAACGTAGGCAGCCTCGGGAGTAGCAGCGGGTTCCAGCTTGCCTGTTGAGGTCTTTATATAATCGGCGCCAGCGTACATGGCGAGGATCGAAGCGGTCTTGATGTTCTGTGCAGTCTTCAGGCAACCAGTCTCCAGAATCACCTTCAGTTTGGCATCGCCGCAAGCCTCTTTGATCTGCTGAATCTCATCGATACAGGTCTCATAATCGCCTGAGAGGAAGGCACCTACTGAGAGTACCATATCTATCTCTGTAGCACCATCTTTTACGGCCAGGCCTGTCTCGATGGTCTTCACCTCGATAAGCGCCTGTGAAGAGGGAAATGAGCCTGATACGCAAGCTACTTCTACGCCCTCGATTTCAAGTGTCTCAGAGACGACCTTTGCAAAGCGTGGATAGACGCAGATGGTGGCTACGTGGGGTAGGTGAGGGTATTGCTCCTCGAACTGGTTTACGCGCTCTGTAAAGGCCAGTACGCTTTCGTCGCTATCGGTGGTTTTCAGGGTGGTGAGTTCCACGCTACCCATCAGGAATTTCTTTACCTCCAGGGTATCGTTCTCGGCTACTTTCTCGGCAATGATTGTCTTCACTGCTTCCTTCACTTCCTCGTCGGTAATGTCGAGGTTGTACTTACTCAGAGCCTCTTCCATGCGGCTCTTCTGAGGCATCTCAAAGTGGTGGTGATGCTCATGCTCGTGCTTGTGTTCTGCCATAATTGCTTGTTGTTATATTGTTAAAACTGTTATGCTTTTAATTTCTCGTTTTGGATGTGGCGAAGCGAGTCGCGCTGGGTCTTTTTCTCGATGGATTTCTGCAGTTCTTCTGTCAGATTTACGCCTGTCTGATTAGCCAGGCAGAGTAGTACCCAGAGGATATCGGCCATCTCTTCGCCAAGGTTGTCTTTCTCGCCAGGCTTAAAGCTCTGATCGCCGTACTTGCGGGCCATCACACGGGCCAGTTCGCCTACTTCTTCAGTTAGAACTGCCATATTCGTTAGTTCCGAAAAGTAGCGTACGCCATACTCCTTTATCCAGCGGTCAACCGCCTCTTGTGCTTCTTTTATTGTCATTTTATGATGTATTGAATCTTTTCTAATAGTAACAACATCGGTAAACAAGCGAGATAGATTATTATAGCAATCCATCCCTCTAGTCCTTGAAGTTTTCTAGTTTCATATCCTCCATAAACTATTAAAGCTGTTATGAATGGTATAGCAATGATCGTTAGATGAAATAAGGTTAAAATATAGGTCACTAGTAGGCATCCCGAGATGAATAGAATAAATCTTTTCATTCGTTCGCTGGCAATATCCGACCATTCTTCCTTTATTTCTTTTGTAAGCCACTTCAATGCTCTCATTTGTGAAATATCATTTGGGTGATTAGTATGAAAATGCAAATCAGTAGTATCACGATATACTGCTTGTTATCGCGCTCGTATTCCTTCCAATTGAAGGCTTTGTATATTACTACAAATATGAATAATAACACGCCAACAGCGCATGGCCACATACCCACCTGATTGCCTTTTATCCAAGCCAGCACTACACCGATAATGCAGAGAATGGCGCTTGAGAGTTGAATTTCTCTGAGATATTTTTTCATTAGAGATACATTATTGATATGAAGACAATGACTGCTATAAATATGATGAGCCCAATGTTTTCGCCTAAGTTTTTCTTGAAATGCGCGAATTGGTAGATAATCTTGGGTATAGTTAGTATGAATCCTGTAAGCAGGATATACGATAGGGTAGTGCTCTGGTTTGAACTATGGATTGTGCCATACCTCACAAAGCATGTTATGAAGTAGATTGCATAGAGAATTAGTCCGATGTTATTGAGTTTTTCTACTATTGTATTCTTATCCATTTTATTCTTTGTTTTTTGTGTCCATACATATGGTTACGGGACCATCGTTCAGCAGTTCTACTTTCATATCGGCGCCGAATTCGCCTGTGGCTACCTGCTTGCCGATGGCCTCTGACAGCTGTGCGCAGAAGGCCTGGTAGAGTGGGATAGAGTGCTCGTGAGAGCCTGCACGGAACCATGAGGGACGATTGCCCTTTTTGTAGCTTGCGTACAGTGTGAACTGGCTGACTACCAGGCAGTTGCCGTCAATATCGAGTATTGAGCGGTTCATCACATCGTTCTCATCGCCAAACACGCGCAGATTGGCTATTTTCTTTACTAACCAATCCACATCTTCCATTGAGTCTTCATCGCAAATTCCCAACAGAATCAGGTATCCCTGGTCTATCTTGCCATGAATACTTCCCTCGATGGTAACGCTGGCGTGGGTAACGCGTTGTATAACTGCTCTCATTATTTAATTTGTTATTTTGCCGCAAAGATACGACATTTAGCTGAATTATGCAAATTAATTATGATTTGTTTTCGATGCTAGCGTTGCAATGTTGCCGTTGCAACGTTGCATGAGGGAGTATATTAGTTATTTTATAGTATTTCTATTTATCATAATCCGGTAATATATATCGGATATCCTTTCTTTGTTGGGTAGGATAGTCCTTATTGCAACGTTGCAACGGCAACGCTGCAACGTTTTGCAAGTGTTATGTTTAGCTGTGGCAAATGCCGTATTTAGTGCTAACAAATATTCCCACGTAGGGAAAATTTTGTTCCCTCACTGGGAAAATATATTTCGGTCACTTGCCGGCTTTTTGTTGGAAGTGCTCAAATACTATTTTGGCTTTCGCATGACCTATTATATCTGATAGGGTAGATAGTTCTGCCTCGCGTATCTTTTTAACCGTTTTGAGGGCATTTAGAAGCTCGTCACGCGTTTTTGGACCTATGCCCTTGATATCATCCAGCTCGGAGTGTAAAGCGCGCTTAGAACGCTTGTCTCGATGGAAAGTGATAGCAAAGCGATGCACCTCGTCCTGTATCTGCGTGAGCACATGGAATAGTTCTGATTCTACTTTCAGTGCAATCTTCATGGGTGGGAATCCATATAGCAGTTCGTTGGTGCGGTGACGATCATCTTTAGCCAGTCCGGCGATGGGAATGTCCAGGTTCAGTTCGTCTTGTATCACCTCGCGAATAACCTCCATTTGTCCCTTGCCACCATCGGCAATAATCAGGTCGGGTAGGGGCTGTTCTTCTTCTATCAATCGCGAATAACGGCGATGCACTACCTCCTTCATCGATGCATAGTCGTCAGGCCCTACTACGGTCTTGATGTTATATCGCTTATAATCGCTTTTTGAGGGTTTCATTTTCTTAAAAACGATACAGGCTGCTACGGCATCAGTGCCTGATATGTTTGAGTTGTCGAAGCATTCAATCTGGTAGGGTAGTGAAGGTAGGTGAAGCTTGTCCTGAAGCTCTTTCATCAGTCGTGTTTGTTTCTGTTCAGGATTCAGTTTCTCGGCCTGCTTAAGGCGGTCGAATTTGTATTCCTTGCAGTTCATAATCGACAGGTCGAGTAGCGTCTTTTTATCGCCTAATTTTGGTACAGTAAACTTAACGCCTTCGAGTTCTACATCCACCTCTTTTTGCACGATGATCTCCTTCGAATCGCTCTTGAATCTTTCTCTGATTTCTACGATACCTAACTGCAGTAGTTCTTCGTCAGTTTCGTTCAGCTTCTTTTTGTATTCGATAGTAAAACTCTGGTTAATGCTGCCGTTTGATACATGAATGTAGTTGATAAAAGCCATTTTTTCGTCGGATGTGATAGAGAAAACGTCCACCTTATCGATGGTTTGGCTTACTACCTGACTCTTACTTACAAAACCGTCGAGGGCTAAGTATTTGCGTTTAACCTCTTCAGCTTCTTCGAATCTGAGTTCTTCGGATAGTTTCAGCATCTCGTCCTTGAGATCTCTCAGAACTTCGCGCGTATTTCCCTTTAATATTTCGCGGGCTTGTGCTATATTCTTCTGGTAGTCCTCGTAGCTCTGTTTGCCTACGCACGGACCCTGGCATTTTTTGATATGGTAGTCTAAGCAGACACGGTATTTGCCGCTCTCAACGCCCTCTTTTGTAATAGGTTGGCGGCAGGTTCGGGGCTGATATAACTCTTTGATCAGATTCAGAACGTCGTACATGGCACTTACTTTGGCATAAGGCCCATAATACGATCCCCATTTCTTGTTGATAGTGCGTGTCTTGAAGATACGAGGGAAGAATTCGTTGGTGATACAGATAGAAGGGTAGGTTTTTCCGTCCTTCAGCAGCACGTTGTATCGGGGATTGTATTTTTTGATGAGCGAATTCTCTAAGAGTAGGGCGTCTTCTTCGGTATTAACAACGGTATAGCTGATATCGAAGATTTTGCTGACAAGCACTTTTGTCTTAAAGCGATCTACTTCAGTATGGAAATAACTCGAAACTCTGTTTTTTAAACTTTTTGCTTTTCCTACGTAGATGATAGTATGCTCCTCGTCATAGAACTGATAGCTGCCAGGTTTGTCTGGCAACCTACGTACGATACCCTTTAGATATTCAAGTCGTTTTTCGTTTTCTTCCTTCGTCATCTGTTATACGCGTTTTGTTTTGTGTACATTTTTAATTTATCAGTCCCGCGAACCCTTAGTGTTTAAAGGTGTTTCGCGGGACTGTGTTTCACGTGGAACAATTGTTAGATGGTGAGTAACGTTGTCAGGTCTATGCCTTCAAACTCGTCTCTACCATGTAGTCCCTCGTCTGTAATCTCTATAATAAAATTGATGAATACCTTCTTGGGGTGGAAGTGCTGGACAAGTTTATAAGCAGCCTTGGCAGTTCCGCCTGTTGCCAACAAATCGTCGTGGATGAGAACGACGTCATCGGGTTCGATAGAATCGATATGCATCTCGATGGTGTCAACACCATACTCTTTCGTGAACGATTCTTTAATAACTGTAGCAGGCAGCTTTCCTGGTTTTCTTGCCATCACAAAGCCGCAACCTAATCGGGCTGCCAGTGCTGCACCAAGGATGAAACCGCGACTTTCGATACCAACAATCTTGGTGATACCTTTGTCTTTGTAGAGTTCTACCAATTCGTCCATCATGATTTTCATGCACTCTGCATTTTTGTAGAGCGTAGTCACATCCCTGAAGTTAATGCCCTTCTTGGGGAAATCTGGTATGCAACGCAGATTGTCAATCAATGTTTTGTTGTTCATAATCAGTAAGTTGTGCTTATTTGTTCAAATTAATTGTTTCACGTGGAACATTATCTTCCCATCAGGACCAGAAGGACGTTGATGTCGCTGGGGCTAACGCCTGGTATGCGACTGGCCTGCGCCAATGTGTCTGGCTGAATCTTCTGTAGCTTTTGACGGCATTCTGTCGATAAACCTTGTAATTCTTCGTAATTAAACTTGCCTTTAATTCGGATATTCTCTAATCGATGCATCTTATCGGCAACCAATCGCTCGCGATCGATATAGCCTTTATATTTCATTCTGATTTCTGCGGCTTCTGTAATCTCCTCCTGACGATTAGATGGGTGGTTTAATACCTCTTTAAGCGATGGAATAACTTCCGAGAGATTTTTTAGATTTAGTTGTGGCCGGTTTACCAAATCAATTAGTTTGCAGCCAAACTGGAGTGGGGTAGTGCCAAGTGCTTCAAGTGCAGAATTAATCAGGCGAGGTTTGATAGCGAAATTCTTGCAGAAACTTTCGATTTCTTCGATGGCCTGTTTCTTTTCCATCCACCAGTCGTAGCGCTCCTTCTTGGCAATTCCAAGTTGATAAGCCTTCTCGGTGAGTCGGGCATCAGCATCATCCTGTCGTAGCAGAATACGATACTCTGCTCTTGAGGTGAACATGCGGTAAGGCTCGTCGACGCCTTTCGTTACCAAATCGTCGATTAATACACCAATATAGGCTTCGTCGCGGTGTAGAATGAATTGTCTGTTGGCAGAGTCAGTATCGCTACCAGCACAGCCGGCTTTGAGAGCAGCATTGATGCCTGCAAGGGTTCCCTGGCCGCCAGCTTCTTCGTAGCCGGTAGTTCCGTTCACTTGTCCTGCCATAAACAGACCATCGACAATCTTCGATTCTAACGAATGGTTTAGTTGGGTAGGATCGAAGAAGTCATATTCGATGGCGTAGCCTGGACGATATACTTTGACGTCTCTGAAGGCGGGTATCTTCTTCAGTGCCTCTATCTGTACATCCATCGGCAGCGACGACGAAAAACCATTCAGATACATCTCGTTGGTATCCTCGCCTTCTGGCTCCAGGAATAATGGGTGCTTATCGCGGTCGGGGAAGGTAACAAGCTTTGTCTCGATCGAAGGACAATAACGCGGTCCTATCGATTGAATCTGACCGTTGTATAGCGGTGAATCCGCTAATCCGCTCTTCAGAATCTCATGTACTTCGGCGTTGGTATTAACTGTCCAGCATGGTAATTGCTTCAGCGCTCCACCTTTATTCATATAGCTGAACTGATAGGGGCGTGCTTCGCCTGGCTGTTCCTCAAGCTCTCCGAAGTGTACAGAGCGTTTGTCGATACGAACGGGCGTACCAGTTTTCATGCGTGCAGCAACAACACCGTGCTGAGTAATGCTTTCTGTGAAATGGGGTACAGCAGGTTCTGCAATACGACCTCCTGCCACCATTTTCCGGCCGATGTGCATCAAGCCATTCAAGAATGTACCAGCGGTAACAACAATCGATTGGGCATAAATCTCAGTACCCCAGATGGTTCTAACGCCTATGGCACGTACTGAGGCGCTGTGGGAGCCTGGAATGGGCTCTGTTATCAACTCGTCGGCTTGGTCCTGCCATACGTCCAGATTTTCCGTTTCATCGATACGTTTTCGCCATTCCCAGATAAACTTGCCTCTATCGCATTGCGCGCGAGGACTCCAAACGGCAGGGCCTTTACCTACGTTTAACATGCGGAACTGGATAGAAGTGGCATCTGTTACCAATCCCATCTGACCTCCTAATGCGTCTATCTCTCTGACTATCTGGCCTTTAGCGATTCCGCCTATAGCTGGATTGCACGACATTTGTGCAATCTTGTTCATATCCATCGTCACCAAGCAAGTCTTTGCGCCCATGTTGGCCGAGGCGCAAGCTGCCTCGCAACCAGCATGACCGCCACCAATGACGATGACATCATACTTTAATATCACTTTACTGTCTCCTTTCCTGCTTCCTTCCATGCTGTAATACCGCCCTCAAGGTTGAATACCATATACCCTTCGGCAGCCAGTTTTCCTGCAGCCATAGCGCTGCGATGGCCTGTGCGGCAATATACCATAACTGTCTTCTCCTTTGGTAGCAGTTCCTTTGCTTTCTTCATGAAAGTAAGGCTGTCTTTTACATCAATATTGATGGCTCCTTTCAGGTGACTCTCCTTGTATTCTGCTGGTGTGCGGACGTCAACCAGCACACAATCGTCACCGCTGTTTTCGAGAGTGTGATGAAATCCATCTACTTCGATTGTCATAAACTGATCGTTACTGCCACTCTGTGCTCTGCTTACCGTAACTGCGGCTGCGAGCAGCATCATTAAAAACAGTTTCTTCATATTTTTCCTTTTTTTATTATTACGGTTGCAAAGATACGAATTTTTTTGTATTTTTGCACCGATTATTAATAAAAAAGTGATATGACTCCCAAAGAACTTAGAAACGAACGGCTGGCAGAGCGTCTGATAAAGAATCTGAATCGTCGCCATATGGAGGCTTTCTATTGTCCTACAGCCATTGAAGCAGTAGGCAAAGTATCTGAGCTGATTGCCGATGGAAGCAGTGTTACCTGGGGTGGTTCGATGACTATTCGTGACATGGGCATCCCTCAGGCATTGAAGAGTCGTGGAACCCTCGATGTGTTGGATCGCGATGAGGCGGCCGACTTTGAGGCGGCTGCGAGGATTTACGAGCGTGCCTTCACGGCTGATTTCTATCTCTCAAGTGCCAATGCTATCAGTGAGGATGGTGTTATTGTGAATATCGATGGCAATGGAAACCGTGTGGCAGCTATCACATGGGGCCCAAAGAAGGTGATTTTTATTATAGGTCTGAATAAAGTGACGCAAACGGTCGAGGCTGCTTTGGCACGTGCTCGTTCAACTGCGGCGCCCATTAATGCAGCCCGATTTGATGTTAAGACACCTTGTCAGGTAGATGGCGTTTGTCATAATTGTAACTCGCCTGAGAGCATTTGCAATTATGTGCATTTCCTGAGGAATTCACCACGTGGCAGGCATGTGGTGGTGCTGGTTGGTGAGGATTTCGGATTTTAGATACACATGAGGAAGAGCCTGTTGGTATTGCTGCTTTTTTGCTGGGTGGCTGGATGGGCAGCAGAAAAGAACCTGAAGCCACGATTGGTGGTATGTACAGACATTGCTCCGGCAGATGTGGAACCTGACGATATGGAATCGATGGTTAGGTTGATGTCCTATGCCGATCTTTTTGAAATCGAGGCGTTGATAACCTCGGTGGGATGGAACTGTGATCCTTATCCCAAGGAGTGGGCTCAATACCTGCAACGCGTCATCGATGCCTATAGTAAGGATGTGCCAAAGTTGATGAAACGTTCTAATCAGAAGGCGTTCTTGTCTATTGAAAAGGAAGAAAAGCGTCAATCCATCGGCTATTGGCCCAGTGCCGACTATCTGAGAAACCGTGCTGTAATGGGTAGCGAACGAGGGGGTATCGGGGTGATTGGCGAGGGGAATGACTCACCAGGAAGCGAGCTCCTGATCCGCTTGGCAGATGAAGATGACCCACGCCCCATCTATGTAGCTGCCTGGGGTGGCGCTAACACGCTGGCTCAAGCCATCTGGCGAGTGAAACAAACTCGAAGTCGGGAAGACCTGAAGCGGTTCGTACGTAAGTTCCGCATCTATACCATTACCGACCAGGATATGCAGTATAGCATGAGGATGAATCGTGCTTATAGCTCCCATATGTGGCTCAGACAGGAATTCAAGGATGATCTGCAGTTTGTTTGGGACGAAGGCACTTGGCAGGAACAATGCGAACTTGGCAAGCGCAACTGGCAGTTGCACAAAGAGCATATTCAGCAGAAAGGCGCACTTGGTAGCGAATATCCTACGTACAAATGGGGTGTAGAAGGCGATACCCCAAGTTTCCTTTATGTTATGCCTCATGGACTATCTGATCCGGAAGACCCGCATCAGGCTGGTTGGGCTGGCTATCATGTGCGAGGTCTTTGTGCTGATTCGCTTACGATAGCCTGGACCAGTTGGCAAGAGCCTGTCCGTAGTATATCCGTTGATTATAAAAAACGTTTCTATCCCGATGAAATCAACGATTTTATGGCTCGTATGCAGTGGGCAGATAGAGGTCAAGGCAATCATAATCCACAAGTTGTAGTGAATCATAGCAAAGGCTCAACGCCAATTGTGATTCATGCGAAAGCTGGAGAAAAAGTACGGTTTGATGCCTCAAAGTCGAGTGACCCTGATGGGGATAGCCTTTCTTTCTTGTGGTGGCAGCAGTCTGAGATAGGCAAAACAAAAGTGACTATCGACCACGCTAAGCAGTCGATAGCCACGGTATGCATTCCTGAAGATGCGTTAGGCGATACTATTCATGTTATTTGTGAAGTGCACGACGATGGTCCCTTCCATCTTGTTGCCTATCGTCGGGTAATCATTACTGTTGATCGGCTGTGATCTCCTCTATTGTGTCGATAATCTTCTGGTATTGTTGCTGGGTTTTGGAATGCATGCTGAATCCGAGGAAAGTGCCAAGCGCCGCTCCACAGATGGTGCCAATCATCATATAGTGTGCAGCCTCTGAGTCCTGTTGGTATAACTCCCAGGTAAACCAAGCCAACCAGATGATAGCGGCGGGTATGCCAAAGTAGAGCCAATTGACATCGAACTTCTTGGCATTGGCCATCTTTTGACTTACTTCAACCAGATTGCTACTCATCATATGAGGATTTCTGACATTCAGCCAGTTGTACATTGTTGCGCCAAAGCATGTGAGCATCAGGATGCTGGTGCCAATCCAGAAGGTGAGTGGAAGAGCCATATTTGAGATAAACACCAGGTATGTATACGGAATCATCACTATACACAGAGCCATGACGAGGCGGTAACGGCGGCTGATCTTATCTGCAGTCCTGTTCATAGACTGACGGATGAAACGGTCGTTAACAATAGCCTGCTTTTCCAACTTGTTCTTTAGCGTGTTCATTTGTTTACGCATATTTTCTAATTCAAAGTTCTCGTTGTTCATAATGGGGTGCTTTTAATTGTTTGACATGTTTTTTAACTGCTCTCTGATTCTAAACAGGCGGACGCTGACATTCTTAGTGCTGATACCTACTATCTGTCCGATTTCCTCATAGCTGAGGTTTTCAAGCCATAGTAGGACAATGGCACGATCGAAGGGTTGCAACTTAGAAATACGTTTGTGGAGCATGTCTACCTGACGTGTGTCCTCGTCGCGATCTTCAAACAAGTTTATGTCCATGCTTAGTCGGGCTGTGGCCGTACGTCGCTTTTTCCTGTCTATGGATATGCAGGTATTTAAGGCGACGCGATAAATCCACGTCTTAATGTCGCTGCGATGCTCGAAACTTTCGAAGCCCTTCCACAGATTCACTAGTACTTCCTGGAAGAGGTCGTTTACCTCGTCTGCATCTTGCGAGAACATGTAACACACAGTGTAGATGGTGCTCTTGTGTTCAGCTACGGTTTTTGAAAATTGCTTTTCTAATGCATTCATTGTCGTTCTGTCTTGAATTTACACCCATTTGACGCAGCAAAGATACGAAAAACTACACGAAAAGAGCACAAATTACTAAAAATACGTATTTTTTCAAGAAAACACTTGCTCATCTCACAATTTTTAGCTATCTTTGTCCCCTAATCGTGTGAGCACGTACTAACAAGTAAGTATATAACATTCAATAATTCATTAAAACTCAACAACTTATGTGGTTATTCAATTCATCAATTGGTAGAAAAGTTGTAATGTCCGTTACGGGTATTGCGCTTATTCTGTTCCTGACCTTTCATGGTTGCATGAACATGGTAGCGCTATTCTCGGAAGAGGGTTACAACATGATTTGCGAATTCCTGGGTGCCAACTGGTATGCTGTTGTAGCAACCATGGGTCTGGCTGCCTTGGCAGTTCTTCACATTGTGTACGCATTCATCCTGACTGCGCAGAACCGTACCGCTCGCGGCGAGAGCCGCTACGAGGTAGCTACAGAGGTTAAGGCCGGCAAGGTAGAGTGGGCTTCAAAGAACATGCTCGTTCTGGGTCTCATCATCTGCGTTGGCTTGCTCATCCACCTGTGGAACTTCTGGTACAACATGATGTTTGCCGAGCTCGTAGGCGCTATGCCTGCCATCAGTCCTACAGATGGTTTCGGCTGGATTAAGGAAACATTCTCAAATCCTGTATTCGTAGTTATCTACATCGTATGGCTTGTAGCTATCTGGTTCCACCTCTCACACGGTTTCTGGAGTGCTATGCAGACTCTGGGTGTCAGCGGTAAGATCTGGCTCAAGCGCTGGATGTGCATTGGTAACATTTACGTTACTGTGCTCATGCTTATGTTCCTGGTAGTAGTTCTGGCTTTCGCATTTGGTTGCGCTCCTAGCCTTGGCTGCTGCTAATTTAATTTTTTAATCTTTTAATTTTTAAACTTTACGAAAGATTATGGCAAAAGTAATTGATTCTAAGATTCCCGCAGGACCAGTGCCTGAGAAATGGAAGGAATATAAGGCTCACCAGCGTTTGGTTAACCCAAAGAATAAGCTGAAGCTCGATGTTATCGTAGTAGGTACCGGTTTGGCTGGTGCTTCTGCAGCTGCTTCGCTTGGCGAGATGGGCTTCAATGTTATCAACCTGTGTATTCAGGATTCTCCACGTCGTGCTCACTCTATCGCAGCTCAGGGTGGTATCAACGCCGCTAAGTGCTACCAGAACGATGGTGACTCTATCTACCGTTTGTTCTATGATACAGTAAAGGGTGGCGACTATCGTGCCCGCGAAGCTAACGTTTATCGTTTGGCTGAGGTTTCAAATAATATTATCGACCAGTGCGTTGCTCAGGGCGTTCCTTTCGCTCGTGAGTACGGTGGTATGCTGGCTAACCGTTCGTTCGGTGGTGCTCAGGTAAGCCGTACATTCTACGCTAAGGGTCAGACCGGTCAGCAGCTGCTGCTTGGTGCTTACAGCTCACTGAGCTGCCAGGTTAACGCTGGTAAGGTTAAGCTCTATACTCGTTACGAGATGGAGGATGTAGTAATCGTTGATGGCCGCGCTCGTGGTATCATCGCTAAGAACCTGGTTACTGGTAAGCTGGAGCGTTTCTCAGCTAATGCTGTAGTTATCGCTACTGGTGGTTACGGTAACACTTACTTCCTCTCTACCAACGCTATGGGTTGTAACTGTACCGCTGCTGTTCAGTGCTATCGCAAGGGTGCTTACTTTGCAAATCCATCATACGTTCAGATTCACCCAACATGTATCCCCGTTCACGGCGACAAGCAGTCAAAGCTTACTCTGATGTCAGAGTCGCTGCGTAACGATGGTCGTATCTGGGTTCCAAAGAAGCTCGAGGATGCTAAGGCTCTTCAGGCAGGAACCAAGCAGGGTTGGGAGATTCCTGAGGAGGATCGCGACTACTATCTGGAGCGCCGTTATCCTGCATTCGGAAACCTCGTACCACGCGACGTTGCCAGCCGTGCAGCTAAGGAGCGTTGCGATAAGGGCTTTGGTGTTAACAACACTGGTCTGGCTGTGTTCCTCGATTTCTCTGAGTCAATCAACCGTTTGGGTATCGATATCATTATGCAGCGTTATGGTAACCTGTTCGAGATGTACGAGGAGATTACCGACGTATTCCCTGGCGATGTAGCTAACGAGATCAACGGCGTTAAGTACTACAAGCCAATGATGATTTATCCTGCTATCCACTACACCATGGGTGGTATCTGGGTTGACTACGAGCTGCAGACTTCTATTCCTGGTCTGTTCGCTATTGGTGAGTGTAACTTCTCTGACCACGGTGCTAACCGTCTGGGTGCTTCGGCTCTGATGCAGGGTCTGGCCGATGGTTACTTCGTTCTGCCTTACACTATCCAGAACTATCTGGCTGATCAGGCTGTATGGCCAAAGGTTTCTACCGATCTGCCTGAGTTCGAGGAGGCTGAGAAGAAGGTTGATGCCGAGCAGGATCGCCTGTTGAACATCAAGGGTAAGCGCTCTGTTGACTCTATCCACAAGGAGCTGGGTCACATCATGTGGGAGTATGTAGGTATGGGTCGCACCGCTGAGGGCCTGAAGGAAGGTCTGAAGAAGATGCACGAGCTTGAGAAGGAGTTCGACTCTAACCTGTTCGTTCCTGGCACCAAGGAGGGCTTGAACATCGAGCTCGACAAGGCTATCCACCTGCGCGACTTCTTCACCATGGGTCAGCTTGTAGCTTTCGACGCTCTCTCTCGTAACGAGTCTTGCGGTGGTCACTTCCGCGAGGAGTATCAGACCGAGGAAGGCGAGGCTAAGCGCGACGACGAGAACTACTTCTATGTAGGCTGCTGGGAGTACAAAGGCAAGGGCAACGAGCCTGAGCTCATTAAGGAGCCACTGGAGTACGAGGCAATCAAGGTACAGACACGTAACTATAAGAACTAAGTAAGGAATTGTAATTATGGCAAGAAATATTTCATTCACAATCAAGTTCTGGCGCCAGAACGGCCCCAAGGACCAGGGACATTTCGACACCCACGAGATGCACGATATTCCCGATGATACCTCGTTCCTCGAGATGCTCGATATCCTGAACGAGGAGCTCATCAACGAAGGCAAGGAGCCCTTCGTATTCGATCACGACTGCCGCGAGGGTATCTGCGGTATGTGCTCGCTCTATATCAACGGAACTCCTCACGGACTCACCGAGCGTGGTGCTACCACCTGTCAGCTCTACATGCGCCGTTTCAACGATGGCGACGTAATTACTGTAGAGCCTTGGCGCTCGGCTGCCTTCCCCGTAATTAAGGACTGTATGGTTGATCGTAACGCCTTCGATAAGATTATCCAGGCTGGCGGTTACACCACTATCCGTACTGGTCAGGCTCAGGATGCCAACGCTATCCTGATTCCTAAGGAGGATGCCGACGAGGCTATGGACTGCGCATCTTGCATTGGCTGTGGCGCTTGTGTAGCAGCTTGTAAGAATGGTTCTGCTATGCTGTTCGTATCATCTAAAGTTAGCCAGCTGGCACTGCTCCCACAGGGCCGTGTAGAGGCTGCCCGTCGTGTGAAGAACATGATTGCTAAGATGGACGAGCTTGGTTTCGGTAACTGTACTAACACCCGCGCCTGCGAGGCTGTTTGTCCTAAGAACGAGACCATTGCTAACATCGCTCGCCTGAACCGCGAGATGATCAAGGCAAAGCTTGCCGACTAAAATACTCTATTATTAGGTAGTGGGCGATTGTGAAATCCCCACTACCTCTTTTATATTATGGAATAAAACTATAGATATTATGAAAAAAAACGAGAAATTTGTAATCACTATCAATCGCGAGTTGGGTAGCGGCGGTCGTACCGTTGGGCGCATATTAGCTGAAAAGCTGGGCGTGCCATACTACGACAAGGTGCTTACCAAGGCTTTGGAAGAGAAATTCGCCATCACGCATACTGAGATAGAAAAGCTGAAAGGTAACAACCGAAGCTGGTGGGAAGAGATTAAGCGTGTGCTGGCTCTTGGCGAAGGAGCTGCCAACTCCGCTGAGTATTACGACGAGGAAAATAATCGCTATATAACCTCCGAGGCCGTGTTAAAGGCCGAAAGAGAGATCTTGCAAAACATTGCAAGCGAGGAGTCGTGTGTCATCGCTGGTCGTTCGGCTTTCTTCGCTATGAACGAGAATCCCAATCATCTCAGCATTCTCATCCAGGCCTCTATGGAGCATCGCGTGCAGCGTGTCATGGCTAAGCAGGGACTTAGCGAGAAGGAGGCCAAGAAGGCTATCGAGATGGTTGACGAGACGCGAGAGGAGTATATGCGAAACAACGCCCACACCTCGCGCTACGACACCCGTAACTACGATCTGGTTATCAGAATGGATGGCAAAACCGAGGAGGAGGCTGCCAATGTTATATTAACGTATATAGGCTGACGTGCCTCTAATGAGATAAGGTCGAGCTAACTGCTCAAGGATTACACCTTATATAGTAATAGCGCCGCAGATTTCTTCTCTGCGGCGCTATTCTTTTCTTTAGCTCTATATATTTCTCACCCAGACTTTGTGCGAGCCGGCGCCTTTGGCTTTGATGCCAGAATTGGGATCGGCAACAAGTCTGGAGAGTTCTCTGGAGGCTGTGCTGTAGCTGAGGCGGCTGAGGTTGGCGTATTCCTGGAGGGTGATGAAACCGTGCTTGTCGATATGCTGCAGGGCGCGTTGCTGGCGCTCTTCGAGGGAATAGGGAGAACGGGGCGATGGATTGCTGGCGATGCGTTCGAAGGAGTTCTCCTTGTTGATGGCCTTAATCAGCTTCTTGTCTACCTTGAAATTCACACCCTTCACTTTCACGTGGCGATACTTAGTCTTTGGCTCCGATGCATTCTGCTGGGTGCCTGTTTCTGCCTTTTCATCGGCAAATTCGAGGGCGAGCGAGAAGACGCCCAGATTGTCGATTTTCATCGTGTGCCCCATTGGAAGATAGTTCTTCATGACAACTCCTAATGTGTCGAGTACGCCACGAATCGTCGCCTGGCTGAAAGCTGGCGAGTTGGTGTGAATAAGTTCTACCACCTTTTCGTAGTCGAACTCCGTATAGACCTGCATCTTGGGGAAGATTCTTCCTTTTTTGCCGTTGCCCATACCCTCGGGCATTTCCTTGATTACGTAATTTGCCATACTATTCTTTACTTTTTTCGTTTCACACTTTGAAATCTATATTCCAAACTTTGCAACTTGCATTCCAGACTTTGCAATGTACATCCCAAACTTTGCAATTGAAATTTTCTGCAAAGATAATCTTTTTATTTTAAAGAACCAAAAATTTATTCAACAATCAAACAAAATTGTGTATCTTTGCAGCAACGATCTAAAACATTATAATTATGAACATTGGTGACAAGGCGCCCGAGATTCTGGGCAAGGATGAACAGGGACGGGATATCCGTTTGAGTGATTATCGTGGACGAAAGTTGGTGCTGTATTTCTATCCGAAGGATAATACCAGCGGCTGTACGGCTGAGGCTTGCAGTCTGCGCGACCATTACAACGAGCTGCAAGGGGCTGGCTACGAGGTGGTGGGCGTGAGTAAGGACTCGGCTGCATCGCACGTAAAATTCAAGGAGAAGCACGAACTGCCTTTCCCGCTGATAGCGGATGTGAATAAGGAACTGCTACAGGCGATGGGTGCCTGGGGCGAGAAGGTGATGTACGGCAAGAAAACCGAGGGTACCATACGCACCACCTTTATTATCAACGAGGAGGGCGTGATAGAGCAGATATTTGCCGGCAAGCAGGTGAAAACCAAGGAGCACGCTGAGCAGATACTAAGCCGATAGCTTGGGGCGCTTGGTGTTTACCAGATACATGCCGTACAGAATAAGTGCGGTGCCGATGATGAACCAGGTGGTGATTTGCTCGTTAAGAACCATCCAGGCAAACACGATGGTGGTAACGGGATTAAGATACACGTAGTTGGTGGCCACCACAGCGCCTAAACGCTTAAGTGCCCAGTTCCATGCCACGTAACAGAGCATGGAGGCTACACAACCTAAGAACAGCAGATTGCCTAACAACAGGGGCTTGTTGATGATCACCTGGATGTTGAGGTCGGGATGCAGGATGATATATGGTATCATGGACAGCAGACCGTAAAAGAACACCTTGCGGGTAATGAACACCGTGGTGTAACGTTTGCTGACGGGGATAATCAGCAAGCTGTAGAACGCCCAGCTCATGCAGGCACCAAGGGCCAGCATATCGCCCAAAGGCGAGAGGTGGAGCACAAAATGACCGTTCATCACCACCATGATAACACCCAATGCTGCCATAACGGTGCCAAAAGATTGCCAGCGATTAAGGCGCTCGGTTTTATAGAAACCGCCGATAATGGCAGATGCAAACAGCGGGCACAGACTCACGATGATGCTGGTATTGGTGGTTGTGGTGTAGTTCATGGCGCTATTCTCGGTCAGGAAGTAGAGCGATCCGCCAAATACACCTAATGCCATCATGTTGAGTTCGTCGCGCCAACTGTTGCTGAGCCAATGGATACCCTTTGACAGGCTGTAGCCTAATAATAGTAAGTAGGCGATGATAAATCGCAGAATGAATATCTGGGCAGCAGTTAGTCCGCCCAGCAACAATAGCTTTGTGCACACAAACGTGACGCCCCAGATGGCCACCACTACAAATGCTATAAGATGAGGTAGGAATCGCTTCATATCAAGTATTTTTGTGGGTGCAAAGATACAACTATTTTCTCATAATTAGCAAAAAAAAGCAATATATGCTTGCACTTTTCGGTGAAAAAACGTACCTTTGTCCGCATATTGTTAAACATATCTGACTAATCATGGAAACAGAACTGTTGTGGGGTTTTAACCTCCAAGCTTGGATTACTATTATTACAGTGCTGGGTATGTTTACTACTCTGCTACTAACCAAACTGCGTTCTGATGTGGTATTCTTGGCTGCTATAGCCATACTTCTTGTAACAGGCGTGCTCGACGCTAAAGAGGCGTTTTCGGGCTTTAGTTCTTCGTCGGTAGTGGTTATCGGTGTGTTGTTCGTAGTAGTAGCCGGGCTTACCTATACCGGCGTGCTACAATGGATAGTTAAGAACCTATTAGGACAGCCTAACAGCTACGGCAAGGCCGTGGTACGACTGATGCTGCCAGTGGCCGGACTGAGTTCGTTTCTAAGCAATACCACGGTGGTGGCCATGTTTGTAGGCATCGTGAAGATATGGTCGAAAAAGTTGGGCATCGCGCCCTCAAAGCTGCTCATTCCCCTGAGCTACGCCTCAGGCATGGGTGGTGTGTGTACGCTGATTGGTACACCACCAAACCTGATTATCAGCGGACTTTATGCCGATAAGACTGGCAGCGCTATGAACGTGTTGGCTACCACGATACCAGGCTTGTTCTGTTTGCTTGTAGGTGTGCTGAGCATTATTGCCATGCGCAAGCTGCTACCCGATAGGAAAGCACCCGAATCGGACTTTGAGGATACTGCCGAATATACCGTAGAGCTGCTGGTGCCATCAAACAACAAGTTTATTGGCGAGACATTAGACTATGCTGGTTTGTACGGCGTGAAGGGTGGCCGACTGATCAGGATCCGCCACTTTGATAATGTGCCTGTGGCGCTGAGCAAGGACGAGTTTGTAATGGGAGGCGACCATCTGACATACGCCGGACAGATTAAAGATATACTGCAGTTGGCTCAGGAACGCGGCTTGCAGGTTGGCGACGAGGTGATTAACGTGGGTAGCAAAACGCTGATATCGGCGCTTGTCATGATAGCGATGGTTACCGTATCGGCCTTAGGCGTTATGCCGCTGCTGCATTGTGCCTTTATTGCCGCCGCTGCCATGATGATACTGCATTGCTGTACCCCCGATCAGGCCATGCGCGCCATTAACTGGGATATTTTGATGGTGTTTGCCGGTAGCGTGGTGCTGGGACTGGCTATCCAGAAAACGGGTATTGCCGAGCGCCTGGCCATGGGTATTCTGGATGTGTGTGGTACCAACCCGATAGTGGTGATGACAGCCATCTGCTTTGTGGGCACTTTTATCACGGAGTTCATCTCTAACACAGCCGCAGGTGCCATGTTCTTCCCCATTATGTACGAGGCAGCCGAGAAGTTGGGCTACGAGCCATACCCATTCCTGATAGCCCTGATGGTAAGCGTGAGCAGTAGCTTTGCCACACCTATCGGATCGCCTACACACATGCTGGTGTATGGTCCGGGTGGCTACCGATTCAGCGATTTCATGCGTATTGGTTTGTTGATGAACTTGATTATCCTTGCAGCCAATATCTTCATTGTGAACATTGTCTATCCATTAACACCACTACAATAATGAAACTAACAAAAATCTGGTTACTGATTACTGGTCTGATCATTTGTGGCGTATCTTGTAAGAGCGGGAAGGAGGTTTTTATCCCTAAGGCTCCTGATTATAACGATGCTACGATGTGGGTGACTGTTAATAGTGACAGCATCGGCGCAGGTGCCGATATCTTTTATGTCGTATCCACTTGGGAGGAGGACTGGACAACAGAAGATGGGCGCCTTTGTCATTATGCCGATGTGTATAACCCTACGCATCGTGAACATATGGGTGAATTGGAAATCAAAAGGGCTGCTGCATATATGTCGCCTGGTAATCGCTTCTATGCTCCCTTTTATCGGCACACAACCATTGATGCCTTCCTGACTCTGAATGATGATACTATCCGAAATCGTACCCGTCTGGCTATGGATGATGTCTGCAGGGCTTTCGATCATTTTCAGGCTCAGCGTGACAAGTCGCGTCCACTTATTATTGTAGGCTTCAGTCAGGGCGGTATGGCTGTGGTTGAACTATTGAAGCACATCGATGATGATACCTATAGCCAGTTGGCTGCTGCCTACGTGTTAGGCTATAAAGTAACACCAGAAGATACGTTGCAGACCAAGCATATCAAAGCTGCGCAAGGTGAGGCAGATACAGGTGTTACCATCTGCTACAATACTGTGAAGGATGTGAAATATATAAAACCTGTAATTGCTGCCACGTGTATGGGAATCAATCCTGTAAACTGGCGTACTGATGATACGCCTGCCGTTCTTCACGATTCCATTACCGTTACTCTCTCACCTCAGCACCACGTGCTGGTGGTTAAGGGCTATAGCGGCTCAGAATATCCTGCCTACAAGGATCTTATCAATGTAGGCGATATCCATAGTTGTGAACCATGGCTTTATAGTGAATGTTTAGCAAAGAATATCAGCGTGAGGACTAATGCTTGGCGCAAAAACTAAATCATATGAACGAACTTATAACTCAGATTAATGATGCCGTATGGGGCTATGTGCTGATTGCCGCGCTGGTAGGCTGTGGCGTGTGGTTTACTATTAGAACACGCTTTGTGCAGTTCCGTATGGTGGGCGAGATGCTCAGGTTGCTTACTGATTCGGCGGTGGATACCGTAGGTGAACAAGTAAAAAATCAAGGTCCGGAAAGCAAACGTAAGCATATTTCTTCTTTTCAGGCTTTTGCCGTGAGTGTGGCCACGCGTGTGGGAACAGGTAACTTAGCGGGTGTGGCCTCGGCCATTGCTATCGGAGGTCCCGGTGCTGTGTTCTGGATGTGGATTATCGCATTAATAGGTTCGGCAACGGCATTTGTGGAGTCTACATTGGCACAGTTGTTCAAACAAAAACACAAGGACTCGTTTATCGGTGGTCCAGCTTATTATATCCAGCGCGGTCTGCATCAGCGGTGGATGGCTATTACATTTGCGGTACTCATTACCCTGCAGTTCGGACTCTCTAACAACTCCATCCAGGCTAACACCATCTGTGGCGCCATGCAGGAGGCCTTTGGGTGGAATCCTATGTGGGTAGGTGCTGTGTTAGCTGCTTTGGGACTCTTTATCGTGTTTGGCGGTATCCAGCGTATTGCTCATGTCAGCGCGGTATTGGTTCCTGTAATGGCTATTGGCTATGTTGTCTTGGCTATCGTGATTATCGCGATGAACATAGAGCATATTCCTCATGTGTTCAAGGTGATTGTGACTGATGCGTTTGGTATCCATCAGATTGCTGGAGGTGGTATTGGTGCTACGATTATGAATGGTGTGAAACGTGGTCTGTTCTCGAACGAGGCGGGCGAGGGTAGTGCGCCTAACGTGGCGGCAACAGCTGCGGTATCGCATCCTGTGAAACAGGGACTGATTCAGGCTTTAGGGGTGTTTACGGATACCTTGTTAGTATGTTCATGCACAGCTTTTATTATCTTGATTAGTGGACTGTATCAGATGCCTGAGTTGAATGGTATTGCCTTGACTCAATCTGCTTTGCAAAGCGAGGTAGGAGCCTCTGGTCCAGTGTTTGTTGCCATTGCCATCTTCCTCTTTGCCTTTTCAAGCATTATAGGAAACTATTACTATGGTGAGGCTAATATCCGCTTTATAACGTCTAATTCGTTGGTGATGACTACTTATCGTGTCTGCTCGGCAGGTGTAATGGTTATTTTCGGAGCAATGGCAAGTTTCGAATTAGTTTGGAATATTGTCGATTTCTTCATGGCCTTTCTTACGGCTTGCAACTTGATAGCCATTGTGCTACTGGGACGTTATGCTTTCCGTCTGCTCGAAGACTATCGAAAGCAGAAACGGCAAGGTATAAAGGAGCCAACCTTCCATCGCAGTCAGATACCTGAGTTGGAACACGAATTAGAGTGTTGGGAATAAAAACATTTTTTGCAAATAAATTTGGTTTTTCGCTCGCTTATTCGTATCTTTGCACCCAAAATTCGAAAGATATGAATATTGAAGCATTAATCAGCAAAGCTGCAGGAGAGGCTGTTAAGGCCCTCTATGGCATGGATGCCACAGAGAAAATGCTGCAGTTGCAGAAGACAAGAAGTGAGTTTGAAGGTAACCTGACTCTGGTGGTTTTCCCCTTTGTAAAGGCCGCTAAGAAGAGTCCTGAGCAGACTGCACAGGAGATTGGCGAATATCTGGTTGCCAACTGTGCTGCTGTAGAGAAATTTAATGTAGTAAAGGGCTTTCTGAACCTGAGTGTAGGTGATGGGGCTTGGTTACAGTTGCTCGAGTCTATCGATAAGGATGAGCGCTTTGGCATGAAACAGGTTACAGAAGAGTCACCACTTGTCATGATTGAATATTCTTCACCTAACACAAATAAGCCATTGCATCTTGGTCATGTACGTAACAACCTGCTGGGTTGGAGCTTGGCACAGATTATGGAGGCTAACGGCAACAAGGTGGTGAAGACCAATATCGTGAACGACCGTGGTATTCATATCTGTAAGTCGATGCTGGCTTGGTTGAAGTACGGCAACGGCGAGACTCCTGAGACATCGGGCAAGAAGGGCGACCACCTGATTGGCGACTACTACGTAGCTTTCGATAAGCACTATCGCGAGGAGGTGAAGGAACTCGTAGCCCAGGGCATGGACGAGGAGAAGGCTAAGCAGGAGGCTCCACTGATTAAAGAGGCTCACGAGATGCTGGTTAAATGGGAGAACAACGATCCTGAGGTACGCGCCTTGTGGGAGAAGATGAATAACTGGGTATATGCCGGTTTCGACGAGACCTATAAGAAGATGGGTGTATCGTTCGATAAGATATACTACGAGAGCCAGACCTATCTGAAAGGTAAGGCTAAGGTAGAAGAGGGACTTGCAAAAGGACTCTTCGAGCGCCATGAGGACAACTCAGTATGGGCCGACCTGACTAATGAAGGTCTCGACCAGAAGCTGTTGCTGCGTAGCGATGGAACCAGCGTTTATATGACTCAGGACATCGGTACTGCCGAGATGCGTTTCAAGGATTATCCTATTGATAAGATGATATACGTGGTAGGTAACGAGCAGAACTATCACTTCCAGGTACTCTCTATCCTGCTTGACCGTCTTGGATTCAAGTGGGGTAAGGAACTTACACACTTCTCTTACGGTATGGTAGAGTTGCCAAACGGTAAGATGAAGAGTCGTGAGGGAACGGTTGTTGATGCCGACGATCTGATGGCATTGATGGTTGAGGATGCCTACAAGACCTCGATGGAACTGGGTAAATTCGATGATATGACCGAAGAGGAGCGCCGTGAGATTGCCCGCGTGGTAGGTATGGGTGCCCTGAAGTACTTTATCCTGAAGGTTGATGCACGTAAGAACATGCTGTTCAACCCTGAGGAAAGTATCGATTTCAACGGTAATACCGGTCCTTTCATCCAGTACACCTATGCTCGTATCCGTTCTATCCTGCGTAAGGCCGAGGCTGAGGGTTTGAAGCCTGCTAATGCTCAGGTAGATCTGGCTGAGAAGGAAGTAGAGTTGGTTCAGAAGATGAACGAGTTTGGTGCCGCTGTAGAGCAGGCTGGTAAGGATTATTCGCCAAGCGGTATCGCTAACTACTGCTATGAGCTTACCAAGGTGTTCAATCAGTTCTATCACGATTACAGCATTCTGAACGAACCCGATGAGCAGAAGAAGGCTGTACGTCTGATGCTGGCTAAGAATGTGGCCAAGATTATCAAGAATGGTATGAGTCTGCTGGGTATTGAGGTGCCTGAGCGTATGTAATCATGGTCAAACTCATCAATCCGCCTACAAACCGTCAAGATACAGTTCTGCCCTTGCCTTTAGAGGTGAGGGCAGATGCGTGGGCGGTTGATGCTGCATGCTCTGGTAATCCTGGTCCTATGGAATATCAGGCTATCGATTTGCAGACGGGATATCAGGTGTTCCACTATGGTCCTGTACATGGGACAAATAATATAGGTGAATTCTTAGCGATTGTGCATGCCTTGGCGCTTTGTTGGCAGAAAGGACTACATAATAAGACGATTTATTCCGATTCATATAATGCTATTCTCTGGGTTTCCAAACGTAAATGTAAGACGGCTTTGGAACGAACTCCCCAGACAGAACAGCTATTTCAGATTATTGCCAGAGCTGAAAACTGGCTTAATACACACAACTACCGAAACCCTATAATTAAATGGGAAACAAAAAAATGGGGTGAAGTTCCTGCTGATTTCGGACGCAAATAAGGGGCTTTAATACTTTTTAACTAATAGAACTGATAGCTACTCTTTTTTTTTTCATATATTTGCAACCAATTTAAGTTAATTAGTTAAGACTATAATATTATAAACGCCAAGAGAGATGACCGACATCATCTTATCGAGTTTTCTTAGCTTGTTTGCTTTGTTTGGCAAGGAAGAACAGGTTGATGAAGTATGGGCAAAAACCATGCTCACAAACTATTTGCGGCGTCATTTGGGAATCAGAAATACCACAGCTTATCTTGATTTGTATACAGATATACGAGGAGCTTACGAAATATCTGATAACTTGGATACAACAGAGACGGTAAAGAGCATCTGTTCTAATCTCCATGGAAAAATAACTATCAAAGAAGAGTCGCTATTGCTGCTGCGACTGATGGAGTTTTGTGCTGATGACGGCGTTTTGCTTCAGGCCATAGGTATGTTTAAGACTATGGCGAAGATCTTTAAAATCTCGGATAAACTATATCAGGATTTCTCGGATTTTGTTGAAAATAGGGAGAATAGTCAGGTGATGGTGCATCATCTGGATGATACAGATGGAGAGCTTAAAACCCTTGCCTGTCCGTCGTTAGGTTTGTTACTCTTTACTTATACGGGTAAAGATACAGTACTTTGTAACGATGTGCCAGTATTGTCAGGTGCCTTTCAGGTTTGGTTGCAAAGTAGTGTTATCAAAGGAAAGAGTGGTAAACCAATCTATTTCTCTACTATCGTAGATAAATACACAGCTCGTAACAATGAGACTCAGGATGTCATATCGAAAATTGAGTTCTGTGGACGTGACATCAACTTCCGTTTCCCCAATAGCGATAATGGTATGCACAACCTGAGCTTTACTCTGCATCATGGTGAGCTTTTGGCTATCATGGGAGGGTCAGGTACAGGTAAGTCAACATTACTTTCTATTCTCAATGGTTCACTGGTTCCTCAGGAGGGAACTATCACGATCAATGGGCATAGCATCACAGAGCCCAGGGTTAAAAACCTGATAGGATTTGTTCCACAGGATGACCTGCTGATTGAAGAGCTGACAGTTTACCAGAACCTTTGGTTTACTGCTAAACTCTGTTTTGAGGGGATGAGCGAGGAGGAGATTGAGAATCGTGTGATGAAAACGCTGAAGGATCTTGGGCTTGATGCAGCCAAGGATCTTAAAGTTGGTTCTGCAATCAACAAGTATATCTCTGGCGGACAACGCAAACGACTAAATATCGCTTTGGAGCTCATCCGTGAGCCGGCTGTCCTATTTCTTGATGAACCTACGTCCGGACTCTCCTCTGCCGATACAGAGAAGGTGATTAACCTTCTGAAAGAGCAGACCTATAAAGGTAAGCTTATTGTAGTAAACATTCACCAGCCATCCAGCGATGTCTATAAACTCTTCGACCGTTTGTGGCTTTTGGATAAGGGGGGATATCCGGTATTTGATGGAAATCCCATTGACGCTATTACCTATTTCAAGAATGCGGCTAACTATGCTGATGCTACTACAAGTGCATGTCCTACTTGCGGTAACGTCAATCCAGAGATAGTCTTGAATATCATTGATGAGAAAGCCCTTAATAGTAGTGGTGAAGTATCTGATGAACGAAAGATGTCGCCTCAGGAGTGGCATGAGCTATATTTGAAAAATCGACCAAAGCAGAAGGCTCTTAAGCATGGCAATATACCACCATCGGATCAGAAGAAACCTAGTGCTTTCAAACAGTTCTTGATTTTTCTCCGACGCAATATCAGAACAAAAATCACCAACTTACAGTACCTCTGTATTACATTATTGGAGGCACCTTTACTTGCTGTAGTCTGCGCTTTGCTTACTCGTTTTGCACCTTCTGAGGGATATAGTGTGATGGACAACAAGAATCTTGTGAGCTATTTCTTCATGTCTGTTATCGTGGCCACTTTCATTGGTATGAGTGGTAGCGCCGAGGAGATAATTAAGGATCGTGCGTTGTTGAAACGCGAGAGATTCCTTAGTCTTTCGCATAGTAGCTACATCTGGTCGAAGATTGTTTATATGGCTGTCGTGTCGCTATTGCAGACGTTCTTGTTCATTGCGATTGGTAACTCTATCATGGGACTGCATGGATTGTTTGATATATGGTGGCTTATCCTTTTTGTAACATCTTTGCTTTCGAATTTAACAGGATTGCTGCTCTCGCAGTGTCTTAGTTCGGTGGTAGCTATCTATATCAGCATTCCATTATTGCTCATTCCACAGATACTGCTTTGTGGACTGGTGGTCAGTTTTTCGGACCTGACACCTAAGAGCACTACAGGCAACGTGCCAGCTATTGGCAATATCATCCCTTCGCGCTGGGCCTACGAGGCACTCGCCGTTACCTCTTATACAGATAACGCATACGAGAAACCTTTTTTTGATTTGCATAAGGTGAAGTACGAAACACAGTTCTATAATATGGGCTACCTCTACGAGTTGCAGTCACAGTTGGAGACCATGAATGACGAAGTTATACGTGGCAAGGAAGTGAACCCAACCCATCTGGAGATCATCAAGACCAATCTACCTCTGCTGACATCTGTCAGCGGTAAGGAATCGTATAGTGGGGACTATTCGTACGCCTCGTTGAAAGAGTATTTGGCAAGCATAGAGACGGAACTCTCTAAACGGAGCAACAAGGCTACATTAGCTGCCGATAGTAAGATGTCAGAGCTGATCCGCGAGCATGGAAGGGAAAACGTGCTTAATATCAAGCGAGATAACTATAATATCCGTTTGGAAGAGTTTGTTGTAGGTGCCGACAATGCGCGCATGTTAGATGTGGTCAATCATGTCATTGTGCCTCGTACCAGTATCATTTTCCTTACACCAAGGAGCCATTTTGGTTGTGCGCCCTTCTACAGCAGCGAGAAGATTGTTGGCTCGTGGCATATCAAAACCCTTTGGTTCAATTTGAGTGTAATGTTACTCATGTGTTTCGTGGTGGCCCTGTTCCTATTTACAGATTGGCCTGGAAGATATATTAGAAAAAGTGAACAATAACAATAGTATTATTATTAAATTATTAAAACAATGAAGAAATTATCAATTTTCGCTGTAGCATTTGCAGCAATTGCCTTCGCAGCATGTGGAGGAAACAAAAGTGCACAGAATGTAGAGTCAGCTGACTCTACTAAGAGTTTTGAGCAGGAGCAGATTGAGGCAAGTATCAAGATGCATGTAGACAGCCTTGCCAGTGAGATTGGCAAGCTGAAGCAGTTGCCAATTCTGCAGGCCGATGGTACCATTAAGCTGACTGCTGATGAACTGAAGGTTAAGCCAGACTATCTTCTGACTCCATCTGTAGCAGAGAACGCTACCACTTTGGCAGAAAAGTATCGTTTGTTGGCTGCCCTTCAGGTAGACAAGTCTACAGCTAAGCTTTATGAGATGCCTGTTGAAGATTATGAGAAGGCTATCACAAAGTTAGCTGCTGATATTGATGATCCTTCTTTCAAGGCTTTCGAGGAAGGTGCTCCCGTGGCTGAGGCAACAGAAGCTTTATACAATGCTATGAACGAGAATGGTCGTATCAACTACTTCTGGCAGTCAGCTGCCGCTTCTCTCGTTGAGCAGCTCTATCTCATCAATCAGAATGCAGATAAGTTCCTGGTAGCTTTTGATGATGATGCAGCAGCTAACAGTACATTCCGTGTTATTCTGATTCTTGACGCTCTGAATCGTCTGGCACAGTATGACCCAGATATTAAGCCAGTAGCCGACGCTCTCGCACCTCTGGATGTTCTTAACGCTACAACCGTTGATGAGCTGAAGAAGCAGCTGGTAGAGGCTAAGGATAAGATTGAAGCAGCCCGTCAGGCTCTTGTTAAGTAAATAATAGTACTCTTATGTATAATACATCCCCTCGTTCATTAACGGGGGGATGTTTTTTTTATATACCTTATCGGCGGAATATGATAATCCTGTTTCTGTCGTATGTCTCTGATTTCCAAATTACCGCATGCGGAGGAATCTGAGGAGCGCGCGTACCATCGCTGACAGTCTGCTCGGAAGTCTCTACCCGGATCTCATCCCATAAATCCTGTTCCAGAAATGATTTAAGTGTGATGGCTCCACCTTCCACAATCAGGGACTGGATGTTTTGGGCATGCAGACTCTGAAGGTTCAAAGGGTGTGTGTGATCGATTACTAATCGCTTGGGATATGGACCATACCATTCGCGTACGTTCAATTGTGGTTGATCACGTTCATCGGTCACGCGCCCTATAAGTATCGCATCCTCCTCAGCACGGAGTTTGTGAGAAAGCATCTTGGTGAAATCAGATGAAATCTGCATAGGTTGGAAATGGTTGTCTATGAAACCGTTGGCTGTCTGTGCCCATTTTAGGATAATATAAGGTCTTTGTTCACGATGGAAAGTGAAAAATCGACGGTTCAGTTGCTTACATTCTGTTTCGAGAACACCTACTTTTACCTCAATGCCTGCATCGCGCAGCTTTTTGATGCCACGTCCCTGAACTTCAGCGAATTCATCGATGCAACCAACTACCACGCGCCGAACCCTCTTTTTAATAATCAAATCAGCGCAAGGTGGCGTTTTGCCATAGTGCGAACAAGGCTCCAACGAGACGTAGATAGTTGATTCGGGTAGTAGAACCTCATCTTCCTCTTTTACTGAGGCAAAGGCGTTCACTTCGGCATGAGCCTGACCACAGCGTATGTGGTAGCCCTCGCCAATGATTCGGTTGTTGTGTACAATGACAGCTCCAACCATAGGATTGGGTTTCGCATCTTGTTGCCCGTTTTTGGCCAGCTGAATACAGCGCCGTATGAATTTTTCGTCGTCTAACATATTATTTTTATTATTCACTATTCACAATTCGCTTCTTTTTTGTATTTTTGCACCATGAATTACGAACAACTTTGCCAAAGACTTAGCAGTATTTATGATACTGGCGAAGCAAAAGCCATCGTCCGTTGGGTGCTCGATGTCCGTTTTGGATTATCGATGACCGATATTTATTGTGGCAAAGTTACGCAATTATCCCCAAACGACCAAGCAGAACTTGAACAAATTATGCAGAAGCTTGAAAAATCTGAACCAGTGCAATATGTTCTGGGTGTAGCCGACTTCTGCGGTCGTCAGTTTCATGTGGCACCAGGAGTACTGATTCCAAGGCCGGAAACTGCGGAATTGTGCCAAATAATAGGCGAAGAAGTACGTGGCATATCAGAGAATTGTCAAAGAGAAGAAAACAGGCATTATACCATATTGGATGTTGGTACGGGAAGTGGTTGTATAGCTGTAACTTTATCGCTCGATATACCAAAAGCTTGGGTGACGGCCTGGGATATTTCTGACGATGCACTTGCTATTGCCAAAGGTAATGCTGTGTCCTTAGGAGCTGATGTGAGGTTTGAACATTGTAATGCGTTGGCGTTGAATTCAGAGGCCAGCCGATGGGATGTTATTGTGAGTAATCCGCCTTATATATGTCAGAAAGAGGCAAACGAAATGGAAGCTAATGTCTTAAGATACGAACCTGATATGGCTCTTTTCGTACCTGATGATGATCCGTTGTTGTTTTATCGTCATATCATGAACTATGCCGTATCTGCTCTTAGGCCTGATGGCAGGTTGTATTTTGAAATCAATCCGCTTTATGCTGATTCCATTGTAAATAACTTGCAGCAACTTGGATTTGTGGATGTGACGAGTGTCAACGATCAATACGGTAATGCCAGATTTGTTAAAGCCAGCAAGAAATGAACAAGGAAAGGACAGAACAAGAGGCGTATCTGCAGTTGGCCACTATATGTGCCCAAGCAGAACACTGCGAGCAGGAAATGCGTGATAAAATGAAACGTTGGGGCGTGGAGCCGGATGCTCAAAATCGTGTTATTGAAAGACTGGTCAATGAACGCTACATTGATAATGAGCGCTTTGCCCGTGCTTTTGTGAAAGACAAGATACGGTACAACAAATGGGGGAGACGCAAAGTAATGCAAGCACTTTGGATGAAGCATATAGCTGGTGATATTCAGCAGCGGATACTTGACGAAATCGATGATAGCGACTATCTCGATGTATTAGTGCCATTGTTAAAGCAGAAACGCAAGACCATCAAAGCCAAAAGTGACTACGAGCTTAACCAGAAACTGGTGCGCTTTGCATTGGGTAGAGGATTTGACTTTAATATCATTCGTCAATGCTTAGAGGTTGATGACGATATGGAAGAACTCGATGAAACCGATTAGTTTTTGGCATAGATTATTAGATTTGATTTCGCCACGCTTGTGTGTGGTGTGCGGCAGAAGACTTTCTGTCACAGAGAACGTGATTTGCAATAAATGTAATTTTCATTTGCCAAGGACAGGGTTCGCACGGAATGCCTATGAGAATGAGATGGCTAAATTGTTCTGGGGACAGTTGCCTATTGAACGGGCAGCAGCATTCTTTTATTATGAAAGTCATGCAGAGATGGCTAACATCATCTATCAGCTTAAATACAAGGGGCATCCGGAGATAGGTCTGGTAATGGGACGTATGATGGCAAAGGAATTTCAGTTTGCTGGTTTCTTTGATGGTATAGATGGAATTGTGCCTGTGCCACTAACCAAAAACCGATTTAGGTCGCGTGGCTATAACCAGAGTATGGAGATTGCTAAAGGTGTCAGTGAGATAACAGGTCTGCCTGTCTATGAACATCTGGTTGTGAGGACTGTTTTTAATGCTAGCCAGACAAGAAAAAGCCGTTGGGATCGTAAGGAGAATGTTGAGCAAGTGTTTAAACTCCATCAGCAGTTGCCTCCTCATGTTCGCCATCTTCTGATTATTGACGATGTGCTGACTACAGGCGCAACTATGATAGCGTGTTCACACCAATTGGTTGAAAACAAAGCCATTAAGATCAGTATTCTGTCGCTCTGCTTTACAAAAAGTTAGGAAAATAAATGGTGATTTGTTTTGCATTTCACTCACTTATTCGTATCTTTGCACCCAAATTATCAAATAGTGTTATGGATATCAAGAATCAATTTGCCCAGAAACTGATGGAGATTGAGGCCATCAAGTTACAGCCAAACGCCCCGTTTACATGGGCTTCTGGTTGGAAATCACCTATTTATACCGATAACCGCAAGACATTGTCTTTTCCTCGTCTTCGTTCGTTTGTGAAACTGGAACTTTGTCATGCAATTCAGGAATACTTTCCAGAAGCTGAGGCTGTTGCAGGTGTCGCTACAGGGGCTATTGCTCAAGGAGCCTTAGTTGCCGAGGAACTGGGACTCCCTTATAGCTATGTTCGTCCAAAGCCAAAAGATCATGGTATGGGAAACCAGGTAGAAGGCGAGATTAAGAAAGGCGCCAAGGTAATTGTGGTTGAAGATCTGATCTCTACAGGAGGTAGTAGTCTGAAGGCTGTTCAAGCATTGCGCGACTATGGTGTGGAAGTTATTGGTATGGTAGCTTCGTTCACATATGGATTCCCTGTAGCAGAGAAGGCTTTTGATGAGGCTGGTGTAAAGTTGATTACTTTGAGTAACTATGAGGCAGTAATTGAAGAGGCTGCCAAGACTGGTTATATTAAGGAAGAGGACAAAGCCGTTCTGGCCGAGTGGCGTAAGAGTCCTGATACCTGGAAACAGGATTAAAGTTCAAAGTTCAAACCTCAAAGTTCAAAGTAATATGGGATTATTTGGAGGAGAAAGTAAGTTTGAGAGCAGTGTTAAGCTGGTTCCTTACTCGCAGCAGGCTGTTTACAACAATATCAGTGATCTGACCAATCTGGAAAAGGTACGCGACCGTGTGCCAGAGGATAAGGTGCAGGGATTTAGTTTTGATGCCGACACCGTGAGTATTAATGTGGCTCCTGTGGGCGAACTGAAACTGCGTATCTGCGATCGCGAAGAGCCTAAGTGCGTAAAGTTCGAAACGGTTCAGAGTCCCGTTCCCTTCAACGTATGGGTACAGGTACTGCCTGTAGATGAGAACTCATCGAAAATGAAGGTGACGGTTAAGGCCGAATTGAATCCATTTATCAAAAGCATGGTAGAGAAACCTTTGCAGGAAGGCGTTGAGAAGATTGCCGATGCCCTAGCACAAGTGCACTATGTGTAAGTTCTGAGTGAATAGTGTTTAGTGATTAGTAAAGAGTGAAAGATGAAACTCTGGGAAAAGAATTTTGAAGTCAACAAGGAGATAGAGCGTTTTACCGTTGGTCGTGACCGCGAGATGGACCTCTATCTGGCAAAGTACGACGTGTTGGGCTCTATGGCTCACATCACTATGTTGGAAAGCATCGGACTATTGGAGAAGGATGAACTGACCCAGTTGCTGGCTGAGTTAAAGAATATCTACCACCTGGCCGAGCGGGGTGAGTTTGTGATTGAAGACGATGTAGAGGATGTACACTCGCAGGTTGAAATGCTGCTGACACGTAAGTTGGGTGATATGGGTAAGAAGATTCACTCAGGTCGCTCGCGTAACGATCAGGTGCTGGTAGACTTGAAGTTGTTTACGCGTCATGAGTTGATGGAGATTGCCGATGAGGTAAAAAGTCTTTTCGATGAGCTCATCCAGAAGAGCTATCAGTACAAGGATGTGCTGATGCCAGGTTATACCCATCTGCAGATTGCCATGCCATCAAGCTTTGGCTTGTGGTTTGGTGCGTATGCCGAGAGTTTGGCTGATGATATGCTGTTCCTGCAGGCTGCCTATAAGATGACTAACCGCAACCCCTTGGGTAGTGCCGCTGGCTATGGCAGTTCGTTCCCATTGAACCGTACGATGACTACCAATCTGTTGGGTTTCGATTCGATGGATTATAATGTGGTTTATGCCCAGATGGGACGCGGAAAGATGGAGCGTAATGTGGGCTTTGCCATCGCAACCATCGCTGGCACCATCGCCAAGATGGCATTCGATGCCTGCTTGTTCAACTCGCAGAACTTCTCGTTCGTGAAGTTGCCTAAGGAGTGTACTACTGGTTCAAGTATCATGCCTCACAAAAAGAATCCTGATGTGTTTGAGCTCATTCGTGCCAAATCCAACAAGCTGCAGTCGCTGCCCCAGCAGATTATGCTCATGATGAACAACCTACCTGTGGGCTATTTCCGTGACTTGCAGATTATCAAAGAGGTGTTCCTGCCAGCCTTTGGCGAACTGAAGGACTGTCTGCAGATGTGCGCATACATTATTAATAAGATAGAGGTTAACGAGCATATCCTCGATAATCCCATGTATGATCCGATGTTCTCGGTTGAGGAGGTGAACCGCTTGGCAGCCAATGGCATGCCATTCCGTGATGCCTATAAAAAGGTGGGGCTTGATATTGAGGCAGGTCAGTTTAAGGCCAGTCATGATATCCATCATACCCACGAGGGTAGCATCGGCAATCTGTGCAACGACCAGATTCAGGCTTTGATGGAGCAGACACTCAAGGGTTTCAATTTTGAGCGTATGACTGAGGCTGAAAAGAAACTGCTGGCATGAAACACAGATTAACACTCTTACTTTGCACCTTGCTGATGGCGTGTGTGGGCGAAGAGAATATCTATCGCGAGTATGAGTGTTACTTTGTGTTTGAAACGTCGTTACATCCGTTGCCTTGTCAGTTGACGGCAACGTTAAGTACCAACGGACAATTTGTGAAGGTAGAGACTCAAATGGAGCAGGGCGTGCGCCATCTGAAAACCATTCGCAATTCCGATAATGCTACTGAGGACATCTCTTTGACGACCGCTTCGGAGAAAAACCGGAATTATGCATTTGGTGCCAATAATTGTATCATCGTAGGCATAAGCAGTTATGACAATGTGTTAGTGGCTTATGAGGGCCAATGCTCCAACTGCTTAAAGGAGTTAGGAGGCAGAAAATATCCTTTGACTTGGCAAAACAATGGTACTTTTCTTCACTGCGACAAGTGCAAACGGACCTATAATGTCAATAATGGTGTTGTAACCGATGGCGCCTCTGGAATAGAACTTTATCGCTATAAAGTTGCTTTTGATGGTACAATTCTAAGGGTTTGGAATTAAAAAAAGATAAAAAGTTTGGCGATTCCATAAAAAGTTTGGCTATTCCAATAAATAAAATTACCTTTGCACCGCAAAAACGGAGCCGCGATGGTGGAATGGTAGACACGAGGGACTTAAAATCCCTTGACCATAAAACGGTCGTGCGGGTTCGAGTCCCGCTCGCGGCACAAATAATCATAAAAGTTTTGTTATGAAGAAAGTATCAATTTTAACTATGTCAGCAGCTACGCTGATGATTTTTACATCGTGTTCTAAACTAGGAGAATTATCTGCGGATAATTTCACAGTAACTCCAAATCCTCTTGAAACGCAGAAAGGTGTGGTTCCAGCTACTATCAACGGGCATTTCCCCGAGAAGTATATGAAGAAGAAGGCTGTCGTAACCGTTATGCCTGAGTTGCGCTATTCTAATGGTGTAGTAGAGAAGGGTACTCCTGCTACTTTCCAGGGCGAGAAAGTGCGTGGTAATGACCAGACCGTCAACTACAAGATGGGTGGTAACTATACAATGAAGACAAGTTTTGCTTATGCTGGTGACAACAAGGCTGAGATGTTCTTGACCTTCGATGCCCGTATTGGTAATAAGCAGTTCGATGTTCCTGCCGTTAAAGTTGCCGATGGTGTTGTTGCTACATCTGAACTCTACAAACAGACTGTTCTTTCTACTCAGGCTGCTGTAGCTCCAGATGCTTACCAGCGTATCAACAAAAAGAAGCTGGATGCAAACATTAAGTTCCTGATCCAGCAGGCTAATCTCCGCAAGAGCGAGTTGAAGAATAACTCTGTTCAGGAATTCGTTAAGATGCTGAAGCAGATCAATAACGATCGCGAGAAGCTGAATTTGGAGAATATCGAGGTTTCTGCATATGCTTCTCCTGATGGTGGTTTCAGAATCAATGATAAACTGGCTGGCGAGCGTCAGAAGGTTTCTGAGAAGTATGTTAATCAGGAGTTGAAGAAGATAAAGTTCAATGCACCTGTAGATGCTAAGTATACTGCTCAGGACTGGGAAGGCTTCCAGGAATTGGTAAGCGCAAGCAACATTCAAGATAAGGAGCTCATCCTGCGCGTTCTCTCTATGTATAAGGATCCCCAGGAGCGTGAGCAGCAGATTAAAAACATCTCTTCTGCATTCCGTGAGTTGGCTGATGGCATTCTGCCAGAGTTGCGTCGTGCACGTCTTACCATCAACTACGAGACTATTGGTCGCAGCGACGAGCAGATTCTGGAGCAGCTCAACGATGATGCTACCAAGCTGAGCATCGAGGAGATTCTGTATGCTGCTACTCTGAAGTCTACTCCTGCAGAGCAGAAGGCTGTTTACCAGACTGCTACAAAGGTATATCCTAACGACTATCGTGCATATAACAATATTGCAACTATCGAGTATGAGCAGGGTAACTACGAAGCTGCCAAGCAGTGCCTGCAGCAGGTAAAGAACCTGCCTGAGGCAAATGCCAACCTCGGTCTGCTGGCTCTGAAGGATGGTGATGTAGCTGGTGCTGAACAGTATATCGCTGGTGCTACTGGTGCTAATGGTCTGTCAGAGATTATGGGTAACCTGAATCTGGCCAAGGGTAACTATGCTGAGGCTGAGGAAAACTTCTCTGAGGTTTACTCAAATAGCGCTGCACTGGCTCAGATCCTGAACCGCGACTATGTATCGGCTGCTGTTACACTGAAGTACATCAAGAATCCTGATGCTATGACAGAGTATCTGCGTGCTTTGATGAGTGCTCGTATGGGTAACAATAGCGATGCTTCAGAGGCATTGAAGGAGGCCATTAAGAAGGATCCTGCCTTTGCTAAGTACGCTAACAACGATATCGAACTCGAAAAGGTACAGAAGTAATCAAATGAAAAAGTCGGGTCTCCTTGGTTGTATCCTTTTACTTTTACTGTCCTCTTGTGGCGATGGCCAAAAGAGTTTCAAAATAGAGGGCAGTTTCAAGGGATTCAACCAAGGAGAACTGTATATTTATGGTGTGAATGGCTCTCACAAGCTTGACACTGTTGGTGTTAGCAGGGGAGAATTCACTTATCAGGCTGCTATCACTGAGCCAACCACACTGATTGTGGTTTTTCCTAACTACTCTGAACTTCCTGTCTTTGCTGAACCAGGTATAAGCATCAGGATGAAGGGCGATGCCTCGCATCTGAGGGAGACCGAAGTGAAAGGTTCGGAAATCAATAAGAGTATGACAGACTTCCGTCTAAGAACCTGTAACATGACCCCTCCACAAGTGCTCAGTGAGGCTGAGAAATTTATTCATGAGCACCCTGAGTCACCAATTAGTCTTTATCTGCTCAGCCGTCATTTTATTCAGACTGCTGAGCCTGATTTTGTCAAGGCGCAGGAATTGGCAAAGGGCATTCTGAAAGCTATGCCCAACCAGAAGCAGGTAGCTGTATTGTGTAAACAACTGGAGAGCTTTCAGATGTTGAAGGTGGGGCAACGATTACCAGTGTTCAGTGCTAAGGGGATGAAAGGCGAGAGTGTCTCATCGTCTGATTTGAATGCTAAGGTGAATGTCATCACGTTATGGGCTTCGTGGAATTATGAGAGTATTAACATTCAGAATCTCCTTATGAGATTACAGAAGCAACATTCTGGCGATCTGAAAGTGCTGAGTATCAGTATTGATGGTAGTGTGAAAGACTGCCAGAGGGTTGTGGAGCGCGACTCCGTCAGATGGAGTACTATTTGTGATGGCAGCATGTGGGAAACGCCCGTCCTCCAAAAGGTGGGCATGACCTATCTGCCTGATAATATCATCGTCGACAGTCAAGGTAAGATTCTTGCACGTACGCTAAACTATCAAGATTTGAATAATAAAATAGAAGAATTAATCAAATAAACCGATGCTTGTTAAAACCTATTCCGCAGCCGTTACAGCACTTGAAGCAACCACCATAACCATCGAGGTGAATTTGGCAAGAGGTACCATGTTCCACTTGTCTGGATTAGCTGATACAGCTGTTAAGGAGAGTTACGATCGCATACGTGCTGCTGTCGAAAATATAGGTTTTAAAACGCCAACAGCCGATTTGACAATTAATATGAGTCCCGCCGACATCCGTAAAGAGGGTAGTGGCTACGACTTGCCGTTGGCTATTGGTATCTTATCGTCTTATGGAAAAGTGGCAGAGGATTTGCTGTCGCAATATATGATGGTAGGTGAACTGGGACTTGATGGCAAGTTAAAACCCGTTAGTGGTGTGCTTTCTGTGGCAATTAGGGCGCGTAAGGAAAAGTTCAAAGGCCTGATAGTTCCTAAAGAGAATGCTCGCGAGGCTGCTGTTGTTAATCAACTTGACGTATTGGCCATGGACAATTTGGCAGATGTCATCGGATTCCTGAATGGTTCTGTAGGATGCGAGCCAACTATCGTAGACACACGTAAAGAGTTCTATCAACATCAGTATGCCTTCGATCTCGACTTTGCAGATGTACGCGGACAAGAAGGTGTAAAACGCGCTCTTGAGGTGGCTGCTGCTGGTGGGCATAATGTCATACTGATAGGTCCACCAGGTAGTGGCAAGTCAATGATGGCTAAGCGATTACCAAGCATCCTGCCACCCCTGTCGTTGGCTGAGAGTTTGGAGACAACACAGATCCACTCTGTGGCTGGTATCTTGCCGAGTGGAACCTCTCTCATATCGCAGCGCCCTTTCCGTAGCCCGCACCATACCATTTCACAGGTGGCAATGACGGGTGGTACTCAGAAGGCACAACCAGGCGAGGTATCATTAGCTCATAATGGCGTGCTTTTCTGCGATGAATTGCCAGAATTTAGTCGTACTACCCTCGAAGTGCTACGCCAACCGCTCGAAGACCGTAAAATTACCATCAGTCGTGCCAAATACACCATCGAGTATCCTTGCTCTTTCATGTTCGTAGCCTCGATGAATCCCTGTCCTTGTGGTTATTTCGGCGATCCCACGCATCATTGTGTCTGTACACCTGGTCAGATACAGCGCTATATGAACCGCATCTCTGGTCCGTTACTCGATCGAATGGATTTGCATATTGAAGTACCGGTTGTGCCGTTTAAGCAACTCTCACAGATGGCTCCTGGCGAGTCGAGCGCAACGATTCGTGCGCGTGTGATAGCTGCTCGTAAGCGACAGGAGGTTCGTTACGATTCTTTTAAGGGCGTCTATTGTAATGCACAGATGACAGAGCGCATGATTCACCAGTTCTGTGAACCTGATGAGGCCAGCTTGAGTATGTTGCGTATGGCGATGGAAAGGCTTCATCTGAGTGCTCGTGCCTATAATCGTATCTTGAAGGTTGCTCGTACCATTGCCGATTTGGAGGGTTCAGAGAATATTCAATCTCATCATATTGCAGAAGCTATCGGATATAGAAATCTTGATAGAGGAGATTGGGCAGAAAGAGGCTTTTAAATTTGGATAATTGATAATTTATTGGTATTTTTGCACCCATAATTGATAGCGCTTATGGAGAGTCATGATTATGAGAAACTGCTTATAGAGCATGGTGTGAAACCTACTGCTAACCGCATGATGGTGGTCAAGGCGCTTGATGCCTCGATGTTGCCACAGTCTATGGCTGAGCTGGAACGTAGAATAGATTCCATTGATAAATCCAATATCTTTCGTACATTGCAACTATTCCGCGAGCACCATTTAGTACATGCTATCGATGGTGCTGCTGATGGTTTGCGATTCGAGCTTTGTCATAGTCATCATAACGACCACGATGACGATTTGCATCCGCACTTCTACTGTGAACAATGCCAGCAAACTTACTGTTTGGATGGCGTGAGAATGCCTGCTATTGAACTCCCTGAAGGCTTTGAGGGCCACTCGAGTAATTATATGATTAAGGGGACCTGTCCACATTGCAAAAAATGAAAATAGATTATCAGAACCTCCGAGCTATCGTCTTCGATGCCGATGATACCTTGTGGGATTGCCAAAGTCATTTCGAAGCAGTAGAGAAGCACCTCTACAAGTTGATTGCGCCCTACTGTGACGATCCTGCCCATGAATTGTTTGTGACCGAATCGGCTAATATGGCAGATTTGGGCTATGGCTGCAAAGCTTTTACAATCTCTATCATCGAAACGGCACTCCGTGTGGGCGGAAGTCATCTCTCAGATGTTGAGTTAGCAGAACTGCTGACGCATAGCAAATCTTTGTTACATCTGCCTGCTATGCCGCTTCCTGGTGTAGAGGAAACCCTGCAGCGCTTACAAGCCTATCCTTACCGTTTGGTGGTGTTTACGAAGGGTGAGTTGCAGGATCAGGAGAACAAATTGCATCGCAGTCACTTGGATAAGTATTTCTCGCATGTGGAGATTACCTCGAATAAGACAGAGTATGAGTTTCAGCAGCTCTGTCAGCGCTTGGACATCCAACCTCATCAGATGCTGATGGTGGGTAATTCGCTGAAGAGTGATATCGCTCCAGCACTCAATATCGGTGCCTGGGCGATTCACATTCCTTTCCATGTTACTTGGCAACTCGAACATTCAGAAGATATCGAGCATGAGCGACTAATCAAGATTACGCAATTTAAAGACATATTGAAACACTTATGAACTATATTTTCGAAACCCGCATGGAAGTGCGCGACTATGAGTGCGATATAGAGGGCATTGTTAACAATGCTAATTATTTACACTACGCCGAACATACGCGCCATTTGTTCCTTCGTAGCCTGGGCGTAAGTTTTGCTGAGCTCCATAATCAGGGCATTGATGCTGTTGTTGCTCGTATGAATCTGCAGTATAAAACTCCTTTGCGCTGCGACGACGAATTTATATCTCGTCTTGCTCTTACCAAGGAGGGAATCAAGTACGTTTTTCACCAGGCAATCTATCGTGCCAGCGACGAGAAACTTTCGTGGAAGGGTGACATCGAATTGGTTTGTCTTGTAAATGGTCGTTTGGCAAACAGTCCTGAGTACGACGAGGCTTTTAAGGCCTATATCTGATGAATATAAAGGATAAGATTACAGAACAGGCATCGCATTACGACCATTTGGAGCAGATGGAGGTCAGCGAGGTGCTGAGGTGCATCAATCAGGAGGATAGGTTGGTGGCCGAGGCTGTGGGGCATGTGCTGCCACAGATAGAGGCATTGGTGCAGACCATCGAACAAAGAATGAAACGCGGTGGACGGCTCTTCTATGTGGGCGCAGGTACCAGCGGGCGTTTAGGTGTGCTTGATGCCAGCGAACTGCCACCAACCTATGGTGTACAGCCCGGTAGGGTGATAGGCTTGATTGCTGGTGGTGATGAGGCCTTACGACGTGCTGTAGAGCATGCTGAGGACAATAAAGAGCAGGGTTGGAACGACTTGATGCGCTATCAACCTACCGCCGATGATACGGTGATAGGTATCGCAGCCTCAGGTACTACGCCTTATGTGATAGGTGCTATCGAGGGCGCCCGTCAGCAGGGTTTGCTTACCGGTTGTATAACCAGCAATCACAATACCCCTCTGGCTGCAGTCGCTGAGTATGCTATAGAGACGATTGTTGGACCAGAGTTTGTAACAGGCTCCAGTCGTATGAAGAGTGGTACAGCCCAAAAAATGGTGTTGAATATGATTTCTACTGCCCTGATGATACGCATGGGGCGTGTAGAGGGCAATCGTATGGTGAAAATGCAGCTCACCAACGAGAAACTCATTGATCGCGGCACCCGCATGATAGCTGATGAGCTGGGCATTAGTTACGATGAAGCTCGCCAGAGATTATTAGCTGTGGGAAGTGTGGATATGGTATTAAAGCAAGAGAAATGAAAATTAAAAAGTTTAAGCTTAAGGCCATCAACAAGATGCTGACGCTGCTTGGCTTCAGTTCTGTGGCATTTGTGTTTACTGCTTGTTATGGTACAAAACCTTGTGACTATCGTGAGGAGATGGCAGATAGTCTGAGTGTCGCTTTCAGCCGTGCTGCTGGCGACTCGGTAGAAGTTACTCAGCAATCTGTTGCAGACGTTTCAGATGGCACAACAGCAGATGCCCGTTAGCATCGCGTAGGTGCATACCATTGCCTTGGCAATAGCGGAAGTATTTGCAGTCCTTGCACTCGCCGTTGCGCATCCATTCGCGGTTGCGATAGGGTGTATAGCGGTTCTCCCAAACCTCCATAAAGTCATCCTCGTAGATGTTGCCCTGATGATAGTCGGCACGTATGCTGGCACAGGCTGCTATGGAGCCATCGGCCATTACTGAACCTACGGTAATGCCGGCCTGACAGCTGAAGAACCTGCTGCGGGCCTCGCCCTCATAGTTGCCAAGAAATCCTTCGCATCCATAATCGGCGCAGATACGCCCCTCCTTTCTTGTTTCACGGATGAAATCAAACACCCCGCGAAACTGCTCATTGGTCAGGCGCATATCTGGGTCGAGTGCAGCACGCCCTACTGGGAAAACAGTAAACAATCGCCAGCGCTGTACACCTTTTGAAATCAGGAATTCCTTAATGTCGTTCAGCTGCGTATAGTTTCGACGGTTCACGCAGGTTACGATATCAAATACAAACCCTTTGGTGGCTACCAGCATATCGATGGCGTTGCTCACCATCTGAAAGCTCTGCGTGTTGCCACGCATCCAGTTGTGGTTATCCTCTAAGCCGTCCAGACTGATGGCCATCGAGTGGATGCCTGCCCGTAGCAGATTCTGCCAGCGTTGGGGTGTCAGATGCAGGGCGTTGGTTACCATTCCCCAGGGGAATCCCTTATCGTATATCGCACGACCACATTCCTCAATGTCCTGTCGCATCAGTGGCTCTCCACCAGATATGATGACAAAAACCTTGTGTGGATCGGTTTTCTGGGCGATGCTGTCGAGTACTCGCAGAAAATCTTCCTTAGGCATGTCACGACTTTCCGATTTCATCTTGCAGTCGCTGCCACAATGGCGGCATTTCAGATCGCAACGCAGTGTACACTCCCAGAACAATTGTTGCAGGGGATGCTCCTTGCGAACCATTTCTTCCTTCTGTCGCCAGAGTTCTAAGGCCAGCTTTTTGCGAAGTGTGAGGGGAGTGGGGTTCATTATTTCTTCTTCAGTTTAATATCCTGCTTAATCGTAAAAGTGCCGTTGTTCCACGTACCATCGCCTTCTTTTATCTTCTGGGCGTTGTTGTAGTCAATGTCGATGGTATCGTTTTGGTAGGCACCATTGGCATCGCCATCCACATCTTCAACCAGTAGCTTGATTTCTTGATTCAGAGGGAAAACATTCACCGTCACATCATAGTGGCCTGCAGTATTAGTCATCACAGAGTCGATACTAAACGCATGAGTCTTATCCTCATAGGTTGATATTTGTTTCACTGAAGTCTTGATGCCTTCTACTGCCTTGCCGCCCTCGTCGGTAACTGTGCCCGATATTTTATATTCGGCCGAGGGAACGCCATACATCATCACACCGTACATTTCTACAGAATTCTCCGAAGAGCAACCATAACCTAACAGCGACAGCAAGGCTGTGAGGATGGTGTTATACCAGCGATTGATTCTTACTTTCATTGTTCGATTTTATTTAAAGTGGATACAAAAGTATGAGTTTTTTCTTAAATAACTTGAACAAATGGCAAATCCTGCATCAAGAATTGCTTATTTAACGATTTTTTGTATAATTTTGCAGCCTGAAGTTTTAACGTATTTATACTAAGCAATGACTTACATAGGTGAATTGATATCGATTGGCGTAGCCTTTTCATGGACTGCTACGGCGCTTCTGAGTGAATTTGGTAGTAAACGACTGGGTAACCTTACGCTGAATGTGCTGCGTATGGGTTTTGCCTTGGTGTTTTCGTTGGTGCTGTTTTTTGTCGTAACAGGTAGCATCATGCCCCCAGGCGCTTCGGTCGAGGCTGCTAGTTGGATGCTGCTGTCGGGTGTGGTAGGCTACGTGATAGGCGATTTCTGCCTGTTTCAATGTTATATCATCATTGGTTCGCGTTACGGACAGCTGTTCATGACGCTGGCACCGCTCTCAGCCGCCCTGATGGCATGGATCACTCTCGGCCAGCAGATGAACGCCATGAGCATCCTGGCTATGCTGATTACACTGGGGGGCATCAGCATCTCGGTATTGGGTCGTGGCGAGCATCACAAGGTGGGACTGAAATTGCCACTCAATGGTGTACTCTTCGCTATTGGTGCCGCCATGTGTCAAGGTATCGGTTTGGTGCTCAGCAAGATTGGTATGGACCACTATGAGGCTTCGCTCACAGGTATGCCTGAATGGCTGGTGCCTTTCAGTGCTAATTTCTATCGCTGTGTAGCGGGTATTATAGGTTTCTCGCTGTTATTGTACTTCCGCAAGGGGTTAGAGCCTCTGCGCGAAGCTATGCACGATCGTAAGGGCTTGGCAGTTGCCACTGCTACCACCGTGTTCGGTCCGTTTGTAGGTGTAGGCTTTTCGCTGATGGCAGTACAATATACAGCAGCTGGCATTGCCAGCACGTTAATGGCGATGACACCTATTATCATATTGCTGCCATCGTATTGGTTGTTCCACCAGAAGATAACTTGGCGTGCAGTTGTGGGTGCTGTCATCTCTGTGGTAGGTGTGAGTCTGTTCTTCTTAGGTTGACTTATTTGATGCGCCAAACGTTGAGTATTATACCCTTAAACTCGTCTGAGAAGGTGGGTGCACAGACAAACAGTGAATTGTTCAGCCAGCCGTACTTGCTGTCAGCAGGTGCTTCGAATTGTGGTGCTGCGCGAAAGTAGAAAGTGGGTTTGCCGTCAGCGTCCTTGCCATTGGCGATGATACCGCGGTTGCGCACGTGGATGTAGATGCCGTCATCAGTCTTGATACAGTAGATGGCCTCAAGTTCTGTACGGCCTTCTGTGTTCAGCTGGTAATCTGCTCCGCCGTTCATGATGGTACCCTTTAGTTTTGGTCCTTCAAATGTACCACCTGTGATGGGAATGACTGTACGGCGTCCGTGCTGGGTGTTATCGATGCCGAAAGTTTCACCCAGTGTGACTTTGAGTTGCAGAGCAAACTCCAGCTGTGGTGCCTCTGGTACATTAATTTGTGCGCTGACCGTCATCATCCAGCCTGTCAGCAAGGCTAATAATAATACTTTCTTCATATCTGTTATGTTGTTAGTTCTGTTGCAAAGGTACAAAAAAGCAGTATTATTTATCCCTTAAATACATTTTTTTTGTAACTTTGCAGCCAAATGGCAAAACAAAGGAATAGAAGAGTAACTGCTTGGGCATTGTTATCGGTGTTTGTATCGATGATGTTGCTGTGCGGACTGCACCGGCACCATGAGGTGGTGAATCCGGCTGCAGGTTGTACGGAATGCGCCCATCATGTACATCACTCTGGCCACTTCTCTACTGCCGATGATGGCGTACACGATTGCGTGATATGTCAGTTTATTGGTCTTGGTTATACAATGGCTGAGGTGTTGACTATAGTTATTCCTGTTAGTTTTGTCATAATGGTGTGGCGTCGTGGCTGTAGCTGTATCATCAGTCGTGCCAGTCGCCAGAATTCTTCTCGTGCGCCTCCCTTCATTCTGTTTACATAATTAGAGATTTTTATGCAGAACTTTTATTTAATGACAGAAAACAGAATGAAGAAGATATTTATCATCCTGCCTTTGCTGGCTATAGGCATGTCGGCTTTGGCACAAACTGAACGTGAACATAAACATCCGAATGATTCAAGCGATGTTTTTTATAAGCATTTGAAACTGAACGACCTGATTGTAACAGGCGTTACAGGCGATACCAAATTGAAACATGCTACGGCGCCTGTTAGTATTGTTACCCCCAAGGTGTTGCACGCTACTGCGTCAACCAATATCATTGATGCCATTGCTCGTCAGCCAGGTGTCAGTCAGATAACGACTGGTAGCGGAATTTCGAAACCAATTATCCGTGGTTTGGGCTATAACCGTGTGGTGGTGATAAGCGAAGGTGTACGACAGGAAGGACAACAATGGGGCGACGAGCATGGCATAGAGGTTGATGGTAGCACTGTAAACTCAGTAGAGATTCTGAAAGGTCCTGCCTCGTTGATGTATGGATCCGATGCAATGGCTGGTGTGGTCATTCTGCACGAAGAACCTACCTTGGCCGAGGGCGAGATGAAAGCACATGCGGGCACAGAGTATCAGTCAAACAATGGGCTGTTTGGTTATCATCTTTCGATGGCTGGCAATCAACAGGGATTTGTATGGGATGCGCGATATAGCGAGAAGATGGCTCACGCATATAAGAATAAGTACGATGGCTATGTGCCTGGCTCGCAGTTTCGTGAGCGTGCAGGCCGCCTGATGCTAGGTATGAATAAGCAGTGGGGACATTCGCGCCTCACGGCTACAGCTTATCACCTGACACCAAGTATTATTGAAGGTGAGCGAGATGAGGAAACGGGCGATTTAATCGCAGAATACTCGCCACTTACCTCCTACAGCAAGACCCTGCCTTTCCAACAGGTAAAACATTTTAAGTTGGTGAGCGACAACTCAATTAACCTTGCTAATGGCTATCTGAAAGCCATTATCGGTTATCAGCAGAACCGTAGACAGGAGTTTGAGGAGAGTGCTGATGAATACGAACTATATTTCAAGATGCATACGCTGACTTATGATGTGCGCTACGTGACTCACGAGTGGGATGGTTGGAAGTTGTCGGCAGGTATCGGTGGTATGTACCAGCGCTCGGTGAACAAGGGCGAGGAGTATCTGATTCCAGATTATCGTCTGTTCGATTTCGGTCTGTATACTACGGCCACCAAGCAGATAGGCGACAAATGGACGTTTAATGGAGGCTTTCGCTATGATCATCGTCGGTTGTATGGTGATGGTCTGATGGAGGACGGTGAGATTCGTTTTGTTGATTTTAGTCGCCATTTCAACGGATTTACCGGTAGTATTGGTGCTGTCTGTAATATCAACGACCAGTGGAATTTGCGTTTGAATTTGGCTCGTGGCTTCCGTACGCCCAACATGAGTGAGCTGGCTTCTAACGGTGTGCACGAAGGCTCTATTCGCTATGAATTGGGTACTCAGAAACTGAAGGCAGAATACAGCTTGCAGGCTGATCTTGGCATCGATTTAACCTCAGAATTTGTCTCAGCCCAGTTGGCATTGTTTGCTAACCGCATTGATAATTACATTTTTACCCATCGCCTGCCAGAAGAGATAGAGGAGGGATATCTTACTTATGCTTATACACAGGGTGATGCACGATTATTGGGATTTGAGGCTGTTATCGACTTCCATCCCGTTCATTCAGTTCATTTCGGCAATACGTTCTCGTTTGTCGATGCCCAATTGTTGCACCAGTCGGCGGAGACTAAATATCTACCATTTACACCTGCACCAAGATGGACTTCTGAACTAAAGTGGGAGTTGATGCACCATTCACATCCGACAGTGGGACATCACCAGCATGCCACACATGCCACGAATAGTCTGAAACTGAATAACTTATATGTTTCGGCTGGTATCGAGTGTTACTTGAAACAGAGTCATATTTACTGTGCTGATCAAACCGAGACATATACACCCAGCTACCTGTTGTTGAACCTGCAGGCAGGAACCGACATCCAGATAGGTAAAAAGAAGATTGCCGAGTTTTATGTTACAGCCGACAATTTGTTGAATAAGGCCTATCAGAACCACCTGAGTAGACTGAAATATGCCGAATTCAACGTATTAACAGGACGTCAGGGTGTATATAATATGGGACGTAACATCACGATGAAACTGGTGATTCCTATTGATATTTAAATATGCAACTTATGGATATAGCTATTTATACGCTCACGTCTGAGCTACACGATGAAAATGCCGTTGGTGCTGTGACCCAGGAGTTTCTGGGTAGCCTTGGTATTGATTACACCTTGAAAGGCAGTGATTATGCCGACTTCGGCAAGAGTACATTATCTGTTATCTATGTACGTACCGGAGGCACCGAGGGTATCTTTAAGCGTTTGCTACCGCAGTTGCGCCAACAGTCTCAGGCGCCATTCTATTTGCTCACATCGGGCAAGAGTAATTCGCTGGCTGCATCGATGGAAATTCTCTCTTATCTGCAACAAAACTATCTTCAAGGCGAAATCATTCATGGTAGTGCCGACTATATAGCCCGTCGGTTGCAGGTGTTAGTAAAGGTTCAAGAGGCCAAACGTAGGCTGAATGGTACCCGATTTGGTATCATCGGTCAGCCTTCCGACTGGTTGATATCGAGCGTAGCTGATCCAAAAGTGGTGAAAACCAAGTTGGGTATCGATCTGGTGGAAGTGCCCATTGAGGAGCTGCTGGCAGGCATCGACCAGATAACCGAAGGCGATATGCCTGATCGTATCTATGGGGCGCTGAAGACCATTGTGGATCAATATCAGTTGAATGGCTTCACGCTCCGATGCTTCGACCTCCTGACAGCTGTTCGCAATACGGGTTGTTGGGCATTGGCCAAGTTGAATGCTGAAGGTGTCGTCGCAGGTTGTGAAGGTGATGTTCCGGCTATGCTGACAATGGCTATCACTCATGCACTGCTTGACGTTTCTGGATTTCAAGCCAATCCATCGCAGATTAACCCAGAGACAGGTGAGATGCTGTTTGCTCACTGCACCATACCACTGAATATGGTGGAGCGCTATGAACTGGATACGCATTTTGAGTCTGGAATAGGCGTTGGAATCAGAGGTTTTATGAATCTGGGACCAGTGACGGTGTTCAAGGTGTCTGGCGATCTCAAGCGCAGTTTTATCGCAGAAGGTGAGTTGGTAAGGAATCAGGCCAAGCCTGATTTGTGTCGTACACAACAGGTTATACAACTGAAAGATAACCTGCAGACTCATTATTTCCTGACTCAGCCGATTGGTAACCATCATATCATCACCCCTGGTTGTAACCGCCAGCTATTTGAGAATTTTATGGCATCACTTTAAGAATATGAACGAGGCAACATGCGAGTTTATTCGTAGTCATGCCAACGAGGACGTGCGCCAGTTGGCTTTCCTTGGGAAGAAACATCCTGAGGTCGATATGGCGTACGCCCTTCAACAAATAGCAGGCCGACAGAAAGCGCAGATAAAAATACCTTCTTGGGCAGCTATCGATGACATAGTATATCCGCCACATCTATCGATGGAACAGTGCTCGAGTGAACAAACGGCTCGCTATAAAGCCCAGATAGCTGGAAAAGGAGCAAAAATCGTAGATCTGACCGCAGGCTTTGGTGTGGACATGGCATTTATGTCAGCAGGCTTTACTGAGGCTGTTCATGTTGAGCGTATGGCATCATTGTGTGCCATTTCATCTGAGAACTACGCCAGTCTTGGCTTGCGTCATGTGAAGGTCGTAAACTGCGATGGTGTGGATTTTCTGCACCAGTTAGACAAGGCTGACTTGATTTTTATTGATCCGGCTCGTAGGGATGAGCATGGCGGTCGTACTTACGGCATAGCCGATTGTACACCTAACGTGCTGGAGATGATTGACGAAATGCTGGAGAAAGCACCTCGTGTGATGATTAAATTGTCGCCTATGCTCGACTGGCAGAAGGCTGTAGCAGAAGTTGGACATGTTAGCCAGGTACATATTGTATCTGTTGGCAATGAGTGCAAAGAACTCTTGTTAGTGGCTGAGCGCAGTGCCGAACCATTAAAGGTGTTCTGTGTGAACGATCAGCAGATTTTTCGTTATATGGCTAACGATGAAATCAGTGATTTTTATCAGCTGCCATCACAACTTTGTTTCCTGTATGAGCCTCATGCTTCAATAATGAAAGCAGGCTGTTTTAGACAGATAAGTCAGCGTTTTGCTATGGGCCAACCTGATAAGAATAGCCATTTGTTTTTGTCGGATAAGATGGTGTCTGGTTTCCCAGGTCGTGGGTTTGTAATTGAGCGTATCTGTTCGATGAACAAAAAGGAGCTGAAGACGGCTTTATCTGGAATCACGCATGCTAACATCGCTACAAGGAATTTTCCCCTTTCGGTGGCAGAACTGCGTAAGCGCCTGAAACTGAAAGATGGAGGCGAGGTGTATATTTTTGCTACAACCAGTGTGGAGAGGGGCCATCTGCTGCTGGTTTGCCGAAAAATATCTTAATATTTTTTGTTATTTCCTGCTTTTTTCCTATCTTTGCATCGTTTTATAAGCTTAACGAACAAAGAGAGAATATGTCAGCAGTAGAAATTAGAAAAGTCACCGACAAGAAAAGTCTTAAGGCTTTTATCGACTTCCATTACGAACTGTATAAGGGAAATCAATATGATGCGCCCAATTTGTTCAGCGACGATTTGCATACCCTGAGTAAGGATAAAAATGCAGCCTTTGAGTTTTGCGAGGCAGAATATTTCCTGGCTTATAAGGATGGCAAGATTGCTGGTCGCATCGCCGCTATTATCAATCATCGTGCCAACGAGAAATGGGGACGTCAGAGTGTCCGCTTCGGATGGATTGATTTCATTGATGATATTGAGGTGAGTAAGGCGCTGTTTGAGGCCGCAGAGCAGTGGGGGCGCGAGAAAGGGATGACAGAGATTGTTGGTCCGTTAGGCTTTACTGATATGGATCCGGAAGGTATGCTCCTTGAGGGCTTCGACCAGATGGGTACTATGGCTACCATCTATAATTACCCTTATTATCCTAAACATTTGGAGCAATTAGGTGGTTGGGAGAAGGATAACGACTATGTTGAGTTTAAGTTAATCGTGCCCAAAGAAGGCATGCCAGAGAAATTCAAGAAGATAGCAGAGTTGGTGATGAAACGATACAACTTGCATCCGACTCATCCCAAGCGTAGTCAGGTGTTTGGCAAGGAGCAGGTTGGACGTAAGGTTCTTGATGTGGTCAATAAAACCTTTGGTCATCTCTATGGCTACTCGCAGATGACAGAAGCTCAGATAGACGAGTACCTGAAAATGTATTTCCCCATGCTCGATATGAACCTCGTTTGTCTGATTGAGGATTGGAATACGCCTAACCATGACATTGTGGGTGTAGGAATCTCTATCACCTCAATGACACGTGCTTTGCAGAAATGCCATAAGGGACGTCTGTGGCCGTTTGGCTGGTGGCATTGCCTGCGGGCACTCAAGTTCCACAAGGCTGAGTGTGTCGATTTGATGCTGGTTGGTATCTTGCCAGAATATCAGCAGAAGGGTGCTAATGCCTTGTTGTTCTACGATCTCATTCCCATTTATCAGAAGTATGGTTTCAAATGGGGTGAGACCAACGTTGAGATGGAGACCAACGAGAAGGTACAAAGCCAGTGGCAGTACTTGGAGCACACCCAGCATAAACGTAGAAGATGTTTCAAAAAGAATCTATGAACGAAGATAACAACCAGATTAATCCTCAAAGCGTCAATTACGACGAAGGTAATATCCAGACCCTTACGGGTTTGGAGCACATCCGTTTGCGTCCGGGCATGTACATTGGCCGATTGGGCGATGGCTCATCCGCTGAAGACGGTATCTATGTGCTGTTGAAAGAAGTATTTGATAACTCTATCGACGAATTCAAGATGAAGGCGGGCGATAGGATTGAGGTAAACGTAGAAGACAATCTGCGAATATCCGTGCGTGACTATGGTCGAGGCATTCCTCAGGGAAAACTGATTGAATCGGTGAGTATCCTGAACACCAGTGGTAAGTTCGACTCAAAGGCTTTCAAAAAGTCTATCGGACTGAATGGTGTGGGTGTAAAGGCTGTCAACGCATTGAGTAGTCATTTCGAGGTACATAGCTATCGTGACGGTAAGGTGCGCAAGGCAGTGTTCGAATGTGGAAAACTGATCAGCGATGTTACGGAACCTTCACAGGATGAGAATGGCACTTATATTTATTTCGAACCCGATGCTACGAAGTTTGTGAACTACCAATTTCACGATGAAATCGTAGAAAACATGCTGCGCAACTATACCTATCTGAATATCGGACTGACCATTATGTACAATGGCCGCCGTATCCTGTCGCGTCATGGATTGGAGGATTTGCTGAAGGATCGAATGACCAGCGATGCGCTCTATCCGATTGTTCACTTGCAGGGCGAGGATATCGAAATAGCCTTTACTCATGCTAACCAGTATGGTGAGGAGTACTACTCTTTTGTAAACGGTCAGCACACCACTCAGGGTGGAACGCATCAGAGTGCTTTTAAAGAGCATATCGCCCGTACTATCAAAGAGTTCTATGGAAAATATGAATACGGAGATATCCGTACAGGTATTGTAGCAGCCATCGCCATCAATGTCGAAGAACCTTTGTTCGAGAGTCAGACCAAGATTAAGTTGGGCTCGCTCACGATGGCTCCTGAGGGTGGTGTCAGCATCAACAAATATGTGGGCGACTTCATCAAGACTGAAGTTGATAACTACCTGCACATTCATCAGGATGTTGCCGAGGTATTGGAGAATAAGATTAAGGAGAGCGAGCGTGATCGCAAGGCGATGGCAGGTGTTACCAAACTGGCTCGTGAGCGTGCCAAGAAAGCCAATCTGCACAACCGCAAATTGCGCGATTGCCGTATCCACTTCAGTGACGTGAAAAACGACCGCAAGGAGGAATCGTGCATCTTCATCACCGAGGGTGACTCGGCCAGCGGAAGCATCACCAAGAGCCGCGATGTTAACACACAGGCAGTGTTCTCGTTGCGAGGCAAACCGCTTAACTGCTTTGGCCTGACCAAGAAGGTGGTTTACGAGAACGAAGAGTTCAATCTTCTGCAGGCAGCTCTTGATATTGAGGAAAGTCTGGATACACTGAGATATAATAAGGTGATTGTGGCTACCGATGCCGATGTGGATGGTATGCACATCCGACTGCTCATCATCACCTTCTTCCTGCAATTCTTTCCTGAGCTCATCAAGAAGGGGCACGTTTATGTGCTACAAACTCCACTGTTCCGTGTGCGCAACCGTCGTACTAAGATCAGGAATAAGAAGGTGATAGCTGAGGCCGATGCCAAATCAGACAAAAAGAGCGATTTCATCACGCGCTATTGCTATAGCGACGAGGAGCGCCAGAAGGCCATTGAGGAGTTGGGACCTGATCCGGAGATTACCCGATTCAAAGGCCTTGGTGAGATTTCACCCGATGAGTTCGCTGGTTTTATAGGTCCCGATATCCGTTTGGAGCAGGTAACGCTTCATAAAACAGACCAAGTAGCTAAGTTGCTGGAGTATTACATGGGTAAGAACACCATGGAGCGCCAGAACTTTATTATCGATAATCTGGTGGTTGAGGAAGACCGCCCTGAAGAAGATATCTATGAATAAGGTATTTGTATCCATATGTCTGTGCTTGATTGCGATGAGCACCCAGGCACAGTTCCGTATCAATAACGCCGACGATTCACCGTTGCGTAAGTTGAATATTGCTGAGATTACTATTAATAATCTCTATGTTGATAGTGTTGACGAGAAGAAACTGGTTGAGGATGCCATCCGTGGTATGCTCGACAAGCTCGACCCTCACTCCTCGTATATGACGCCCAAGGAAGTGAAAGAGGCCAACGAGCCCTTGAGTGGTAACTTTGAGGGTATAGGCGTACAGTTTAATATGATTGAGGACACGCTTCTGGTCATCCAGCCTGTTGTCAACGGTCCCTCTGAAAAGGTGGGTATCATTGCAGGGGACAGAATCGTGTCGGTAAACGATACGGCTATCGCTGGTGTCAAGATGTCGAAGGAGGAGATTATGAAGCGCCTGCGTGGCCCAAAGGGTACTAAAGTAAAGTTAGGCGTGGTTCGTCAGGGCATCAAGGACCGTCTGACTTTTACCGTTGTCAGGGACAAAATTCCAGTCAAGTCGGTCGATGCGGTCTATATGATTCGTCCACAGATAGGATTTATCCGTATTGGCAACTTTGGTGCTACCACCCATCAGGAATTCATGGAAGGCCTAAAGAAGTTGCGTGATCAGGGTATGAAGCATCTGATACTCGATCTGCAGGAGAATGGTGGCGGTTACTTGAAGGCAGCTGTTGATATTGCCAATGAGTTTCTACAGCGTAACGACCTGATTGTCTATACCGAGGGGCGCAAGGTGCCTCGTATGGATTATAAGGCCGATGGGAGTGGCGTTTTTCGCGATGGTAAGATAGTTGTACTGGTCGATAGTTATACCGCCTCAGCAGCCGAAATTGTTACTGGTGCCATTCAGGATCAGGACAGAGGTGTAGTGGTGGGTCGTCGTACCTTTGGTAAGGGACTTGTGCAACGTCCGCTTGATCTGCCCGATGGCTCGATGATACGTCTTACAATTGCACATTACTACACGCCCTCGGGCCGATGCATTCAGAAACCCTATACCAAGGGCGATAATAAGGATTATGCTATGGATGTTATCAACCGCTTGAAAAGTGGCGAACTGACTAATCAAGATAGCATTCACTTTGTTGATTCGCTGAAATTTGAGACACTTCGTCAGCATCGCATTGTTTATGGCGGTGGTGGTATCATGCCCGATGAATACATCCCGCTCGATACAACCATCTACACTAAGTTCCATCGTGAGCTGGCAGCAAAGAGTGTTATTATTCAACAGAACCTGCGTTATGTGGACAGCAATCGCAAGAAACTGAAGAAGGCTTGGCTGTCGTTTGCAGAATTCAAACAGAATTATGAGGTACCTCAGAGTCTTATCGATGCTATCCTGAAAGAGGGCGAGAAGCAGAATGTTAAGCCCAGGGATCAGGCTGAACTCAATAAAACCTTGCCTCATCTGCGCCTACAACTCAAGGCCCTGATAGCACGTGATATCTGGGATATGAGCGAATACTATTCCGTGTTCAACGAAGAAAACGAAATGGTGAAACGGGCACTTCAGGTGATTGCCAGATAAGGGGAACTAAATCAAGCCGAAGTGGCTTAAGGCATATCGGATGCCGTCTTCGTCGACAGTTGTTGTCACGAAGTCGGCTTCTTTTTTAAGTTCGTCAATTGCATTACCCATAGCCACGCCAATGCCTGCGCGACGAATCATCGTGCTGTCGTTGCCGCCATCGCCAAAGGCCATGGTGTATTCTGGGTCCAAGCCTAAGTGCTTGGCCATTGTCAATATGCCCTCGCCTTTGTCAGCTCCTAAAGCTGTTACGTCTGTAAAGGCCGGATGCCAGCGACCAGAGGTACATCCTGGCAGGCGGAGCATCAGTTCCTGTTCGTAATCTTTGTCGAAAAATGGTGTCAGTTGTAAGATACGCTGTTGTAGCACCTGCTCTACGGGTTTGGCCAGATTCAAGTTCTCTACAGCCAGATGCTGACGGAAAATCAGATCAACATCACCATTGGGATCGAGTACTGCCGCATCCTTCTCGCCAATTACTATCAGACCGTAGTTCTTTTCGATACTGTCCTCAACCACCAGTCGCGCCTCGTCCTGAGGAATCGACTTACAGGCAATCACCTCATTGTTCACAAAGCATAGAGCGCCGTTGGTTGTCACATAGCCGTCAATCAGGTGTTCGATAGCACCTAAATTGGTAATAATCAGTGGCGGACGACCTGTAGCAATGAATACCTTGTGCCCATTGGCCTTGGCCTGCGTCATAGCCAGAATAGTAGAAGGCGGAATCTCGTGAGTCTCGAAGCTCACCAAGGTCCCGTCTATATCAAAGAATAGTGCGTATTTTCTCTCCATAATCGCCTGCATTAATGCGGGAGGGTGAATTCTTTGTTATTAGAGATTACTTGTGACTCTGATAGTAATCGAGTCCAAGCTTAACGTTCTCGATGACTGCCTGGGAAGAGTAGGTGGCACCTGTAACGGCATCAACCTTCAGGGCCTTGGCATCCTTGACCTTCAAACCATTCCATTTTTCCAGCAGGGCTTTCTTCACCTTGAGAAAATATTTGGGGGTTTCCTGGTTCTTCAGGGCCTCAATCTTAACGACTTTGTTCTTCTGTATATAAATCTTCACTGGGGTAGTGCCGAGAAAACCTTGTACATCCTTGCCCAGAGTGGTGGTGTTGATGACGGTCATGCCGTTATCCTTTGTCATGACATCACTGGCTATCCCGCTTTGCAGCGTGAGAGCGCCAACAATCAGTGAGCAGCAGCTCACCAACTTAATTAAACTCTTCTTCATATTTTCTTAATACCTACTTGTTATCCTTTAACATGGCGAGGGCCTTGTTTTCGGCAGCTTCCATAATCTCTCGCTCGCCTGGCCCCTTGTCGTTGATGCCACACAGATGCAGAATGCCGTGGATAATCACACGGTGTAGCTCCTCGTCGTAAGGGCGACTAAACTTATCGGCATTAGTAAACACGGTGTCTACAGAAAGGTAGATGTCACCGCTGATAGTCTTACCTTCTGAATAGTCGAAGGTGATGATGTCTGTGTAGTAGTCGTGACCTAAGAACTGGTTGTTCACCTCGAGAATTTTCTCGTCGTTTACAAACAAATATCCGATTTCACCGACTTTCTTACCGTAACTGGCTGCCACCTGGCGAATCCAATTGGTGGTCTCTCGTTTTTTGATGTTGGGGAACTTTACCCCTTCAGCTTCGTATATAATCATATTAGCTATAGTTTTTTCGGTAGATAAGCACTGACGTCAACACCAAAGTGCTGTAGTTCGCGCACGGCGCTCGATGAGATGCTGGCCAGTTCTGGCTCAGTATAAAGCAGTATGGTTTCTATGCCGCCCAACTTGCGGTTGAAGTCGGCCTGCCACTGCTCGTATTCAAAGTCGCTCACAGTTCGCACGCCTTTCACGATGAACTGGGCGTTTTCTGCTTTGGCGAAGTCCATTGCCAGACCGTGATAGGGCTTTACCTCGATGCGTGGCTCGTTTGCATAGAGTTCTCTGATGGCCTGCATGCGCTCTTCAGCTGATGGCATATCAGGCTTGTGCACATTGTCGCCTACCACACCAATGACCAAACGGTCGAAGAGTGGCAAAGCGCGACGCACGATGGAATCGTGACCAATGGTGAAGGGATTGAAACTCCCCACAAATATTCCTGTTCTCATATCAGTCAAACAGATTGGGTTGCATAATGTTTCCGCCGTACGGATTGCGGCCAAAATGCTTGTAGGCCAGTTCGGTAACCATACGGCCGCGAGGGGTACGTTTGATAAAGCCCTCCATAATCAGGAATGGTTCGTAAACCTCCTCTACCGTTCCTGCATCCTCGCCGATGGCGGTAGCGATGGTGGTAATGCCTACAGGACCGCCACGGAACTTATCGATGATGGTCAGCAGAATCTTATTGTCGATTTCATCAAGACCATACTTATCGATATTCAGAGCCGTTAGGGCTATACGAGTAATCTTGGTGTCAATCATACCATTGCCTTTCACCTGAGCAAAGTCGCGTACGCGGCGCAATAGGGCGTTGGCAATACGGGGCGTTCCACGAGAACGACCTGCAATCTCCAAGGCGGCATCTTCTGTGATGGGTACTCCAAGGATGCCTGCCGAACGCTCGATGATGGTTTGCAGCGTTTCGGGTTCGTAATACTCCAAGTGCATGTTTATACCAAAACGCGCTCTGAGCGGAGCTGTCAGTAGTCCGCTGCGAGTGGTGGCTCCCACTAAAGTAAACGGATTCAGGTCAATCTGGATACTGCGTGCCGAGGGGCCTTTATCAATCATGATGTCGATGCGGTAGTCTTCCATTGCCGAGTAGAGATATTCCTCGACTACTGGCGACAAACGGTGAATCTCGTCGATAAACAGCACATCGTTCTTTTCGAGCGATGTGAGGATGCCTGCCAGATCGCCTGGCTTATCCAGTACAGGACCGCTGGTAATCTTGAAACCTACGCCCAATTCGTTGGCAATGATATTCGAGAGAGTGGTCTTGCCCAGTCCAGGAGGACCGTGCAGTAATGTGTGGTCGAGTGGCTCGCCACGATACTTGGCTGCTTCGACAAATACTTCTAGATTCTCAACAACCTTCTTCTGACCGCTGAAATCACAAAAACTCAACGGTCTTAAAGCATTCTCAAAGTCTTTCTCTCCCTGCGAGAAGCGTTCTTCGCGTATGTCGAAATCCTCGTTCATTACTTCTTGAATGCTTCGTCGAGGTTAGGATACTCTTTCTTTTGTTCGTTGTCTACCTTAAGATATTCCTTCATGTCGAAGTGCAGCATCGAAGCGACGATGCTTGAAGGCCACTGACGAACCATGCGGTTCATCTTGGTAGCGGTATCGTTATAAACCATGCGTGAGATACGTACATGCTCTTCGTATTCCTTCTGTCCGTCCTGTGCTTTGGCATACAGATCGCTGGCCTTCAGTTCTGGATATTGTTCAACTACGACGTTCAGACGCCCCATCATCTGTCCTAACAGATCGGCCTGCTGGTTGATGGCTGCTGGTGTATTTGCAGGAGCGTTACCACCACGAGCTTGAACCGTTTGGATGATGGTTTCACTCTCGTGCTTGGCATATTGGGCAGCGGTCTTGGCTAAAGCGATAATCGCATCGAAACGCGAATTGAGCTGAACCTCTATCTGGCTCAGGGCATTTTTGCACAGTTCATCGAGGTTTACCAGTGTACGCTGGGTTGAGATGAAATAACCGATGACGATAACCGCCAATGCAACGATTATACCGAATATGAGTCCTATTCCTTGCATAATTAAAAATATTTTGGATTAACGGCGCAAAGATACGAAAACTTTTTGTATTTTTGCAGGCAAAAGCTAAAATTATATGAAAAAAGTAATTATTCTTGCCTTCGTGGCAATGATGTGCCAACAGCTGATGGCCATTAAAACAGTACCCGTTCAGGGAAGTATCATCCGTCCTACTGATAAGCATATTCAGTACACCGGACGTATAAGTTTTACCAACCCTGAGCGCCCAGCGTTCAATTTTCCTGGTGTTCAGATTATCGCTGCCTTTGAGGGAACCTCTCTTCGTATGATGGCTAAGCCTCAGAGCGGCTATTTCATGGCGCAGATAGACAAGGCCGAGCCTTTCAAGGTGGCGTTTCGTGGTGAGCGCGATTCGGTGGTTACGCTGGCCACCGCGCTGGCCGATGGCGTGCATACGGTTAAACTGATGTATGTCATTGAGGGTTACGAGTTCTATCCTGAGTTCTGGGGCTTTGTGCTCGATAAGGGCAAAAAACTGGTTGATGCGCCTGCTTTGCCTTCAAGAAAGATTGAATTCATCGGCAACTCTATCACTTGTGGCTATGGTAACGAAGGATTGAAGAAAGAGGAGCATTTCGATTATGCCACAGAGAATCATTACTACAGCTATGCCTCGATCACGGCGCGCAACCTGGATGCCCAGCACTGGGTGGTGGCTCGTAGCGGCATTGGTGCCTATCGCAACTATGGCGAGGCTAAGAGCGGTTCGCCTCGTTCGTGCATGCCTGTTCAATATGAGTATACAGGCTATGCTTATGACCTGAAACTGCGCCAGGAGGCCAGTTTTTTACGTGAGAAGTGGGATTTCACCCGTTATCAGCCCGATGTGGTGTGTATCAACCTGGGCACCAACGATATGTCGACCAACAACTATGATTTGAGGTTGCTCAAGCAGGGCTATCAGAAGCTGTTGCAGCTGGTGCGCCAGCATAATCCCCAGGCTAAGATTGTTTTTCTGTCGGGCTCGATGCTGTACAACAAGGAGTTGCAGCAGGTGAAGCAGTTGCTCGATGGTGTTGTGGCCGAAGCCAGGAAGGCGGGCGATGCTGAGGTGTACCGTTTTGATATGGCACCCATCTCTGGTGATGAGTGGTACGGCAACGACTGGCATCCCAATGTGTATGAGGATGAGAAGATGGCTGGCGAACTGACAGCCTATCTGCGTTCGTTAATGAATTGGTTCTAAAAAAATAAAGGATTATCCCAGCATTTTTCGCGTATCTTCGAGAATCTGCAGGAGTTCATCCATTTTCTCTGCTCGCAGCATGGCGATACGTGTCTGACGGAAATCAGGTATTCCCTTGAATATAGGAGTGGCAGCGAGGTGTCTTCTGGTATGGAGGATGCCTCGCTTCTCGTCAATACGTTCTACGTTGATCCGCAGAAGTTCCTCGAGGATATCAAGCTTCTGATTGAAGTCCAGTTGCTCACGACTGAAAATCCATGGGCAACCAAATGTGGCACGACCAATCATCACGGCATCTACACCATAAGTCTTGAAAGCTTCATCAGCCTCGTCTAAGCTGTGGATATCGCCATTGCCGATGATAGGAATATGTATCTTGGGGTTGCGCTTCACTTCGCCAATTAGCGTCCAATCAGCCTCGCCTGTGTACATCTGACTGCGTGTGCGTCCATGAATGGTAAGTGCTTTAATGCCGCAGTCCTGTAGCTGTTCGGCCAGTTCGGTGATAATGAGCTGCTCGTGGTTCCAACCCAAACGGGTTTTTACTGTTACAGGAAGCTTCACGGCATCCACCACCTTACGGGTAATCTCAAGCATTTTGGGGATGTTTTGCAACATACCTGCGCCAGCACCTTTGCCTGCCACTTTTTTTACAGGACAGCCAAAGTTCAGGTCAATCAAGTCGGGACCAGCTTGTTCTACAATCTTGGCAGCCTCGACCATAGCCTCTACATCGCGGCCGTAGATTTGTATGCCTACAGGTCGCTCGGTATTGCTGATGGTTAGTTTTGATATCGTCGACTTGACATCACGTATCAGTGCCTCGGCACTGACGAACTCCGTATATACCATAGCAGCTCCGAACCGCTTGCACAGCAGTCGGAAACCAATGTCTGTCACATCCTCCATCGGTGCCAAAAACACCGGTTTTTCACCAAATTCTATCTCTCCAATCTTCATTTCGGCTGCAAAGTTAAACATTTTTCTGATAAAATTTGGTTGATTCATAGGAATAATGTATTTTTGTACGCAAAATATTACTATCGAACTAAATTTGTCAAGATGGAACAGTTACTCCATTACACTTGGAAGTTGAAACTCTTTCCGCTCAAAGAGCTGAGAACGAGTGACGGTCAACTCGTAGAGGTGATTGACCCTGGTAGAATGAATCACGATTCCGGACCTGATTTTGTCAATGCCAAAATCAGAATCAACGACACGATGTGGGCAGGCAATGTGGAAATCCACGACAAGTCGAGCGACTGGTATCAGCATGGTCACGATAAGAATCGCGACTACGATAATGTGATTCTGCATGTGGCGAAGGTGCTAGATACGGAAGTGATGAAGAGCAACGGACAGTATGTGCCTCAGGTTCAGCTGGATGTGCCACAGCATGTGCAAGCGCATTACGATGAACTTAAAAGGACAGAGGAGTACCCTGCTTGCTATAAGATCATCCCTGACTTGCCATCGCTGGCGGTACATTCATGGATGGCTGCACTGCAGACGGAGCGTCTGGAACGCAAAACTGAGGATATCCGTGAGCGGGTTAAACTTTGCAATGGATCATGGGAGGGTGCCTATTTCATGACTTTGGCACGAAACTATGGATTTGGCATCAACGGTGATGTGTTTGAGCAGTGGGCACGTAACATTCCGCTCAATGCGGTTGCTCACCATCGAGATGACCTGTTCCAGATTGAAGCCATCTTTATGGGACAGGCTGGATTACTAGAACTTGAGGCTATACCAGCGTATTATCAGACGGAGGCACTCAACGACGGCTACTTTGCCCGTTTGCGTAACGAGTATCAGTATCTAGCGCATAAATTCTCGATGAGACCGATTGATTTTAAGTTGTGGCGATTCTTGCGACTGCGCCCTCAGAACTTCCCGCATATCCGAATATCCCAGCTGGCCAATCTGTATTACCAGCAAAAGGCGGGGCTGAGTCAGCTGATAGAGTGTGATTCTCTCGACCAATTGAAAAATGTTCTCAGTTCGCACGTCACCCCTTATTGGGAGACGCACTATACATTTGGCTCTACCAGTTCTAAAAACGAGAAACATCTGTCGTACGGATCCATTAATCTGTTGACTATCAACACGGCAATTCCTATGTTGTTTGCTTATGGACGGCATTGCTCCAAAGAAGTGCTTTGTGATAGAGCCTTCGACTTTCTGGAACAAATGAAGGCTGAGAACAATCATATCATCCGCATGTGGCTACAGGTGGGATTGCCTGTGAAGACGGCTGGTGACTCGCAAGCTCTGATACAGCTCAAAAAGGAATATTGCGATAAGAAAGACTGTTTGCGTTGTCGCTTTGGTTACGAATATCTTAAACGCAAATAAACTTATGAACCAGGAAATTTTCTATGCAATGGCGCTCACGCGTCTGACGAACTTCAATTTTCAGCAGGCCTTAGAACTATACAGGGCTGCAGGCAGTGCACAGAATCTGTATGAGCACAGAAATGAAATCGGTGATATCATTGAAGGATGTACGCCACGGCTCATTGAGGCGCTAAAAGACTGGGGCGATGCGATGAAACGGGCAGAAACTGAAATGAAATATATGGAAGAGCTTCGCATTCAAGCTTTTTCGTTGATGGACGACGACTATCCTCAACGGCTGCAGGAATGTCCTGATGCACCGTTAGTGCTATATTATAAAGGTCATGCAGACTTGAATCAACAGAAGATAATCAGTATTGTTGGTACACGTCACATGACGCGTTATGGTGAAGATATTATCCGCAAGTTTGTCAGAGAGTTGCATGAGATGTGTCCCCAAGTGCTTATTGTGAGTGGTCTGGCTTATGGTGTGGATGTCTGTGCGCATAAGCAGGCACTTGAACAGGGATACGATACATTGGCAGTATTGGCTCACGGACTCGATCAGATTTATCCCTATCATCATCGTGATGTGGCTGCAAAAATCGTAGAACATGGCGGGTTACTGACTGAGTTTATGACCCTGACCAATGCTGATAAACCTAACTTTGTGCGTCGTAATCGTATCGTGGCCGGTTGTTCTGACGCAACAATAGTGATTGAAAGTGCTTCTAAAGGTGGTAGTCTGATTACTGCCGAGATAGCCCAGAGCTACGATCGGGCGGTGTTTGCTTTTCCTGGCAATATTGGTTTGCCGTATTCCGAAGGTTGTAATCATTTGATTCGCGATAATGGGGCTGCGCTGATTACCAGTGCCGAAGATTTTGTGAATGCTATGGGGTGGCAGCATGATGTGATTCGTCAGCAGGCTCTGGCTGAAGGTATCGAGCGCCAACTTTTCCCTGATCTATCAGATGATGAACAGAAAATCGTGAGTCTGCTACAGCAAACCAACGATTTGCAATTAAATATCCTGAGTGTCAAGAGTGGAATTTCTATCGGTCAGCTAACCGCCATTCTCTTCCAGCTTGAGATGAAAGGTGTGGTCAAGCCTTTTGCGGGTGGAATGTATCATCTGCTGATGTAGCATCTTCGTGAATGCTCTCGGCCATCAACCGATAGATCTGCTTGGTACGTTCATCGTTCAATAGGTCAATCTGCATGTTCATCACGCCTACATCGTAGCGTACCATAGGGCCAGTCTGGGCCTGTTTTGGATTTAGTTCTGATACTTTTTTCGCCGTTTCATCGATAAGTGGAAGGAAAAGCTTGAAGTCTATTTGTTCTTCTTTAAGAACCTTTTCGGCTAAGCGATAGCAGTGGTTAGTGAAGTTGCAGGCCAGCACGGCTGCCAAGTGAATTTTTTTGCGCTGACTCGAATTGGCCAGCACCACATTGTCAGATATACTTTCTGCCAACGAGCGGATAACGCTGAGGGTTTCCTCGTCCGATGCCTCAAGAAAACAAGGAATCGGTTTGAAGTCCACCTTTCTGTTTTTCGAGAATGTCTGCATGGGGTATAGTATGCCGTAGTGCTGTGCCTTACCTTTCAGTACGTCGATTGATATGCTGCCTGCTGTGTGTACCACAATGCCATTCTTAGCATTACGTCCAACTTTCTCGGCTAATCTACTGATGGCATCATCCTTGACGGAGATAATGAACATATCTGCATTTTGGCTGATTTCATCGATGGATGTGGTGTATGTGCACCCTAACTTATCGGCTAACTCATTAGCATGCTCTGCTGTTCGGCTATATACTTGCTGGATATGATGTCCAGCTTCACTCAGTGCCAGCGACAATTGCGTGGCCAGATTTCCAGAACCAATAATAACTATCTCCATGACTCTTACTTTGATAAAACGCTGCAAAGATACAAAAAAAATGGCACAATTGTCTTGTTTGTCACAAAGATGCAAACAAATTTCAAACATTTATTGCATCTGGTTATCGTTTTTTTATGTAACTTTGCGCCGTTAAACAAAAAACGAAAATATGAGAAGTATCATTCTGGTAACGTTGTTGGCGTTCGAGACCATCAGTGCTTCTGCCCAGAAGTGGGTGGGGGTGCCTGAAAACAGGTTTGCGGTGACGGTGAAGATTGATTCTGCTATTGCCAGCGAAACTCAGAAACTGTATATGTACTCGATGATTGAGAAGGAGATGCAACTACACGACTCAATCAGTTTCGATGCTGAGCATCGGGTGGGTACCATGCATGGCTTTGTGCCTTATGAGTATAATGTAAATCTGCTCTTCCAGCGTCGTGGACCTCAGTGTGTGCCCGTTGTGGTGAAGGGCGGTGATAGCTTAACGATCCATATTGGTGATGAGGACGATGGCTTCCGTTTCCGCTATATAGATAAAGTAGAGGGGTCGCCTTCTACACTTGAGATGGTTAGGTTTGAGCTTCAAAAGGATAGTATCCGTCAGGAATATCTTAACCAGAACAGTCAAGCGCGTCTATATGACTTGAGTGATGCACAACGCGACTCGATTAATTTGCTGGCTAAGATGGAGGAAGCCAAGATGGAGCGATTTATCATGGACTATGCCTGTACTGGCAATAGCCCCTATTCGGTGATTGATGCGGCAAGCCATGTGTTTTATTCCTTCCGTAGATACCCTACGATGTATCCATGTAAAGAGGAAGAGGTTGATGCGATGATGAACTCTCTGCTGAAGCGTTTTCCTGATTATCCGCCGATGAAAGCCTTTGTGAATGATAGTACTATGGGTTCCTATATGTCAGCACAGAGTTTTGAAATCTGGGGAGCATTGGAACTGCGTGTTTATAGCGAGCGATTCAAGAAGGATGAAACCATTACGATGAAACCGCTGAAAGTGGGTGATTACATGAATCTGCGACTCTATAATGGTCCCAAGCAGAATACGAATGATTTTCGCGGAAAATACTTATTGGTTGATTTCTGGGCTTCGTGGTGTCAGCCTTGTATGGCTCAGATGCCCAATATCCGCTATGCCGCACAGGAGTTCCGTGATGATCTGGTAGTATGCTTGATAGGTATGGACGAGAATCGTAAGCAGTGGTGGAGCACCGTTAAGGAAAAGGATTTGCGAAACAAGGACGCCAGACAGACTGATCGCCCCTACAAGATTTACAACTATTACGCCTATGATGATAAGAAAAGAGCATTATATCCAGAGTATCAACAACTTAAAATTCAGACCATTCCTCATAACTATCTCGTTGACCGCTCTGGCCGTATCATCGCCAAGAACATCAGTATTACGCTGGCAATCGATAAAATCAAAGCATTATTAGAAAAGGAGAAATGCCAATGAAACGAATCTTTATAACACTATTCACTATCAACTGTTCGCTATTCACTATCTCAGCTCAAACACTTGAGAGACTCCGTGCAGATGCCGTTCGCTTAGCATCACGTGGCTATTTCAACAAGAGTCTCGACTGTCTGCGACAGATGTCTGCCGACAGTTTGAACACTGAGGATATGCGCCTGTACTACAATAACTTTGTTCAGCTGGGACAGAACGACTCTTTGGCCTACTGGGCCGATGAAATGCTGAAAAACAATCCTTATGATGCTGCTTTGATAGCCGATTATACCCCACGCCTGAATAAAGGTTGGCAGGGTGATATCGCTTGGAAGAGTTTCCCTGACAAGGTCATCACTATCTGTCGTAAGTACGTTGAACAAGATTCAACCCATATCCTCATCAACCGCCAATTAGGTGAGGCTTATTATAACATGGGCAACTACGATATGGCGCAACTGGAGTTGAAAAAACTGGAGGCTATCGGCGACACCTGTTTTGGCACCCTCTACACCCTCGGGTTGACCTATCAGCGTATGGGCGACAACTCCACTGCCTACGACTATCTGTATCGTGCCTACGAAAAGAACGACCATCATCCTTATTGTCTCTTTGTATTAGGTATTGTGAGCAACAAGGTTGGTCTTGGCGCTGAGGCTTTATCATATCTCGATGAGGCCAAAAAACTACTGATGCCTGATCGCCAGACACTTTTTCGTCTGCATAAGGAATTGGCTGAGGCTTTCAGGTTAAAGTCGGAACCCGATTTCCGTTTGGAGGAACTACAGGAATGTATGCGTTATGCTGAGGAAAAAGATGTAAACGAGCTTACCTACCAGATGGCTCAGTGCTACTTTGTCCTCAAACAGCGTGACAAAGCCCGTGACTATTTCAATAAGTTCCTCGAAGCCACTGAAAACAAAGAGTACAACGATAAAATCAAGGAGATGCGCTCCAGTGCTCAGCGCACTCTCCGTATGATGATGTGGTAATGATGAACATACATCCCAAATTGTCGGTTACCTATGAGGTACATTATCAGAAAGTAGAAGAAGTGGTAAAACACGAAAATTTGGTGTTATAGACACTTTTATGCTAGAACGTGTAGCAGAAATTATGATGCTGGAGTATTGGGATCGTTCTGCTCATTTGTCGAAAATAACTGGTAGTTCCCAGCTTTGGAACTTAGGGTTACAGCTGCTTGATGATTTGCTGCAAATCCTCGAGATATCTGGCGGCATGACCGCCATCCATTTGGGCATGATGGAACTGCATGGAGATGGGAAGCGTTACCTTGAACCAACGTTTGCGATAGCGGCCCCACGCCAGGAAGGGATTATTGAAAATGCCGCTGTATTGGTTGACGATGCTATCGAGTTCTGTACCCGTCATGGCCGAGGTACCGATAATCATCGCCTCCTCATCGAATGTGCTCTCACAAGTGTCGATGGCTGTCTGTGTCATCCGCTGGTAATCGGCAGCGAACTGCTCAAAATCATCGCTATAAGGCACATCGCACGAACAGATATCGCCCTTTTTGTGGTTGACAATCACGTTGATGGCCAAGCGGTCGTACTTGTACAGCTTGCCGTTCTCGGGTAGCAGGTAGAACTCGGACTTTTCACTGGCGGCACGCCCCATACACCAGCACAGCAGCGTGTTAAACTTCACACCCCTGCGCTTGCACACCTTATACAGTCGCGTTACATCGAACGTCTTGGTAAACGTAACCATAGGCACGGGCGACTTCATCCAAAGACTGAAAGCATTTGCCCTGCTGGTTTCCTGCGGATTAACTTCTTGTTTCATCGTTTATCTATACTTCCTGCGCTGCAAAGATAGTGATTGCTGGTGAAACCACCAAATAATTGAGCTAAATGATGTTAAATACTAAAAGTTTAGTTGATAAAATTTGGAACTACTAAATATTTAGTATATATTTGCAGGCGAAACTTAAAACGTCATAACAATGAAAGAGAAAAAGAAGCAACTAACCAAGGGCGAGACGCAGGTGATGAACATCCTGTGGAGCTTGCCAGAACAGCAGGGATTTATTCAGGACATCATCGACCGCTATCCTGAACCTAAGCCAGCTTATACAACAATCTTGACGTTTATGAAGATTCTGACCGAAAAAGGTTTTGTAAAGCCAGAAAAGGTAGGTAAGGCCAATCGTTTTTCGCCGTTGGTGAGCAAGGAAGATTATACCTACTCGTTTATCAGTGATGTAAAGGATACGTTTTTTGGCGGTTCATTCACATCGCTTGTCAGCTTCTTTGCCAAAAAGGAGCAATATACCGACGAGGAGTTGGCAGAACTGAAAGAACTGATGACAAAAATCGAGGCAAAACGATGATAACGGCGTTTCTATTATATATAGGTAAGGTGGCGATACTGTTGGCAGTGTTCTATCTGTTCTATCGCTTGCTAATGGAACGTGAGACTTTCCACCGCTTTAATCGGGCTATCCTGCTCCTGTCGGTTTTGATAGCCTTTATCCTTCCGCTGTGCGAAATCACCCTGCACAAAACGGTTGTGGCTGCATCCATGTCTGTATCTAGCTCTAATGTTAAAGCTGGTATTGTATCGGATAGCCCCTCAGCAACTTACGGTAATCCCCTCCTATGGCTATTCCTCGTTTATCTTGCAGGCGTAGTATTGAAACTGCTCCATACTGCTATCAGCATCTATCGTTTGAATAAGTTGATTAGCCATTGCGAGCAGCACCCGCAAGCGGATGGTACCACCATTGCCGTTTGCGCTCAGAATATTGCTCCGTTCAGTTGGTGGAACACCATTGTGTTTTCGCGTCGCGACTATCAATTGCAGGATTCGGCTCTCTTGGTTCATGAGCGGGCACATATCAATAGCTATCACTCATTCGATCTGTTGCTGATGGAACTGGCGATTGCCCTGCAGTGGTTTAATCCGGCCATCTGGCTGATAGGCAGTGAGTTACGTGCTGTTCATGAGTATGAGGCCGATGCCAGTGTGCTTTCGGGTGGCGTAGATGCACACCACTATCTGAACCTGCTGATGGATAGAGCTAATGCCAAACTGGAGTGTAAGTTGGCCAATGCCATCAGTCAACAAACACTGAAAAAACGTTTTCAGATGATGGCGCGCCATCGCTCCAAGCCTTCACGATTGCTCAAGGTGCTGTATCTGCTTCCCGTTGTAGCCATCACCTTAGCCTTGAATGCTCAGACGATTATTCACTATCAGGCACCTGAACTCGATTCCAGCCATCTTGTTACTGATACCATTCAGGCTCAAGCGCCACAGAAGGTGGTACCAGCCCCTGTAGTTCAGTCTCATAAACAGCCAAGTACCCAAAACACGGAACCTCAGCTGGAAACCGCATTGCTGACGATTTCAGGAACGGTGGTTGACGAAGAAGGCAATCCCTTGCCAGGAACTGCTGTAAAGGTATATGACGGTACAACAGGTACGATAACTGATTTTGATGGTAAATTCTCGCTTAAAGTACCCAAAGGTACTGTGGTAGATTTTCTGAATATTGGTGTGGCCACAGTCTCCATACAGGTAAAGAGCGATATGACTGACCAGAAGATAATACTTAAAAAAGACGGATCAAACTAATCAGAAATATGAAAGCAAAGCCCTTAACCCTCGTTTTGCTGTTGTGCTTTTGTCGCATCAGCCCCGTCTCAGCCCAGATACAGGAGACTTTCTGGCATTGGCAGGTGATAGATACTGCTCAGATTGTGTGTACTTACGAGTACACGGATTATATGTTCGTCCGTTCTCGCCATTTTAAGGAGCATGAGACGTTTCTGCTGGCGATAGGCAATCATCTGTCTAAATACTACAGTTATAATGGCTTTCAGAAAGATTCGCTCTTTTACACCACGCCACAGGCTAAGGAAGAGTACCAACGGCGGGTGAGAGCAGGGCTGAAAGCCAAAGGAAAGACCAAGGATGAATCGTTTGCAATGATGATGGCTATCATGCCGAAAGGAGAAGACACAAAAATCTATAAGCATTATCCCAAGGATAGCTTGACGGTTCAGGATTGGGTGACGTCCAGGCGGATTTTCTATACAGAAGCCATGGAACCGCAGGCCTGGGAGATATTGCCCGATACCTCTGTAATACTTGGCTACCCCTGTCAGCGGGCAGAATGCGATTGGCGTGGGCGTCACTATACGGCTTGGTTCACAGAAGAGATTCCTATCAATGATGGACCGTATAAGTTTCATGGTTTGCCAGGACTGATTCTGGCAGTCAGAGATAGTGCCGATGAATACTGTTGGGAACTCCGGGGGATAGAGATGCCTGATAAACAACGCATCTATCATAGCGAACCACCTAATGGCGATCGCTATGAGCGTACCGATCGAATTGATCTACTTAAGAAGATGTGGAAACAGAGATTAGCGCTTATTAAGAAGGCCAATGCTGATGATGTGATGCTTGGCTATCCACCAAAGGAGACCGAAGATCCCTATGATCTGATAGAGTTAAACTATAAGTAATCGAACAAATTCACTTAGATTAAAAAACAAATTCACTGAAATTGTTGTTCAAATTCACTGAATTTGTTCATCAAATACACTGAATTTGATATTAAATGAATAACCCCTTGATGATAAGGATATTAGCTTTTTCCTGTTTTTTAGTCATCTCTACCCTTGTTTGTTCAGCTCAGATAAGGGTGATAGGACGTGTTACGGATAGCCAGAGTGGGAAACCGTTGGCTAAAGTAATTGTGTCGGCAAGAGATAAAGACAACAAAACCAAAAGCTTTGTACAAACCAAAGCCGATGGCACCTATATGCTTACAGCCACTTCAAATCCTGCTACACTGCATTTCTCAATCATTGGCTATAAGAAAAAGACCATTCCTTTTGTATCTGGACAAACGGAATATCATGTAACCTTGGTGCAGTCGGCTATCGAACTGAGAGAGGTGAAGATCAAATCTCAGAAGATTCGCCAACGGGGCGATACCTTAGTATATAGCGTGGCTAGCTTTGCTAAAGACGGCGATCGCTCCATTGGTGATGTGCTGAAAAAGATGCCAGGCATACAGGTGGCCGAAGATGGTAAGGTGTCGTATAACGGCATGCCCATCAATAAGTTCTATATCGAAGGCAAGGATCTGTTGCAAGGCAAATATGGACTGGCCACGAAGGGCGTAGAGCATAAGGATGTGAGTAGCGTTGAGGTGATGACGAATCACCAGCCTGTAAAAGCCCTAAAGAATCTCTCGGAATCAGAGCAGGCTGCTATCAACCTGAAACTGAAAGACGGTTCGAAGTCGCATCTCATTACGACTATCAATGCAGCCTTGGGCACACCAGAACTATGGAATGGTAACCTCACGACCATGATGTTTAATAAACAATGGCAGATGATTTCTACCTATAAGACCAACAATACTGGCGAGGACCTGCAGCGCGACATCCGAGAACATATCGACATCTTAGATAGAAAATCGCAGACATACAGTGAGACCGACTATCTGGCGCTGCCCGCAGGGAAACAGTCGGAACTGGAGCAGCAGCGTACGTTGTTCAATAAAACACATCTGCTATCTACCAACTGGATTTTTGGTATTGGTCGCGATGCCACGCTCGATGCCCAGGTGTCGTATCTTACGGATCGCCAGCACCATGAGTACGAATCGAAGACGGAATATTTTCAGTCGGCAGGTAGCCGTATGATCGAAGACCGTTTGCATAGTATGGCTGGTATAGAGCGGTTGGCTGCCAAGATGACCATCGAAGTGAATCGCGATAGTGACTACCTGAACAATGTGCTGCGTACGGATTTGGGCTGGGATGGGGGCGATGTGCTTACAGGGGGTACCTATGATGCCACCCAGCACCTCTATCTGCCTCGTCATCAACTCAGCAACTCACTGGAGTACATCCATCGCAAGGGTAAGAACGCACTGACGGTCAATTCGCAGAACCAGTGGACGTGGCTGCCGCAATATACCTTGGTGGTGAGGGAGGGTGCCAACTACCGTCAGGCACTAAGGCGGCACGCGTTCTATAGCGATGAGCATGTGAACTACGACCTGGGCGTAGGGGCTTTTGTTGTGGCGATGGAAGGTGGTATAAACTACCTTGATCGCAGTCTGAACGACGATCGTAGCCGTAGGTATCAGGCCTATCTGACACCTACATTGAAATATCCGCATCGCCATTTCAACTTTACCCTACGCCTACCACTGAGCTACTATCACTACGATTTTGGTGATAGCAAGCGCGATGATTTGAATTATGGTAGTAGCTTGGGTGTATCGTATCGAGGCATTCAGAATCTTTCGTTGTCGCTCACAGGCGGTATCAGTCAGAATCCTTACAATATCAGTAACCACTTTGGCGGACAGCTGATGACGAACTATCGCACTATGACGCGTGGCACTACTGAATATGGCACAGCCACGGGCAAGAGTGTGGCGTTATCTGCTTTCTATCAGAATTCTTCTAATGGGGTATTTGGCTTTCTTACTGCCACCCGTATGTGGAACAAGAATCCGTTTGTGTCTATCCAGTCGTTCGATGGCGACTGGTTGATAAATGGATTGATGCTCTGTCCTAACCATAGTAGTTCGTGGCTTGTAAATGGTAATATCGAGACCATGCTGCCATTCATGGGTGGCATGTTTAAGCTCTATGTCAACTGGCTACAGCACGATCGCGAAATGTTTACAGGTGAAGTGTTGACGGCTTATCGAAATAATCTCCTGTCGCTCGATGCTATCATCAACGGTACATTGTTTAAGAAACTCAACTGGAAGTACGAACTGGAGTATGGCAATAGCAGGCTGCGTATGGGGAATGAGGCTGCCAACAGCCTTCAGAGTTTTGAGCATAGTTTCTCGCTTTATTATTCGCCAGTTAAGAAGCTGTTGCTTTCATTTGTCGGCGAATATTATCACAACGAAATCGTGCGGCACCAGTACACCGATCATCTCCTATTGGATGCTAAAGCCATCTGGAAACTCCGGTCAAACTTCGAACTCACTTTTACGCTCAAGAACATGCTTAATGTGGATCATTATGCTTATACCACTTATACGCAGTTGATGAAATACTCATTATCACAGCCCATCCGAGGCCGCGAACTGTTGGTGAGTATCTATTTCAGACCATGATTTATATGTTATCGCGGCGCAGGAAGAGGCCTGCGATAATGGTACCGCTGATGCTGTGCCAGGCGCAGCTGATGGCGCAGGGGAGGACGGCTAAAGGTTGGGCGGCGAAGAAATTGCCAGCAAGCACCGTTGCAAGACCCGCATTCTGCATACCTACCTCGATACTGATGGTGCGTTTCTTGGCCTTAGAAAAACCAGCCAGTCGCCCCGAGGTATAGCCAAGAATATAGCCCAGCGTGTTATGACAAAAGACAACAGCAAACGTCCAAAGGAAGAGCCAGAGCCCACGAGCTATCAAATCGTCGTGAACAGTCGAAATGACACCACCCACGATACAAGCTAAGCAGGTAACACTCAGACCTGGCATCAGCGACTGGACTGTGGGGAAGTGCTGACTTTTGGAGTAGGTATAGTTAAGAAAACAGCCGATTCCAACAGGGATAATCGTTACAATAAGGATGTTCAGAAACATGCCGATAGCGTCTATTTCGATGATTTCGCCAGCAGTCAATTCCATCAGTAGGGGCGTCATCACAGGTGCCAACAGAGTAGAGGCACAAGTCATGCCCACGCTGAAAGCTACATCGCCATGACAGAGATACGACATGATATTGCTCGAAACGCCTCCAGGGCAACAGCCCACCAGCAGAATGCCTAATGCCAAAGCTGGCTCAAGACGGAATACATGCACCAGTACATATGCTACACAGGGCATGATGAAGAACTGGGCACAAGCACCAATCAGGATGTCAAACGGTCGGCGAGCGAGTATGCGGAAATCGTCGGTAGTCAGTGTAAGTCCCATCGTCAGCATGATAATGCCAAGAATCACAGTCTGTGTGGTGCCGCGAACCCACAGAAACATATCGGGCACAAAGAATGTGACCACCGCAATAAGGATGATAAACAGCGAGGCATTTGAAGCGAGCCAGCGGCTCAGTTGTATCATATATTTCATGTCCTATTTAAGAGTCCTTTGAAGAGCAGGTAGGGGTCGATGGTTATCTGGTGGTGGCAGTGCTGGGCGATGGTGCGCGACATGCCGCCAGTGGCGATGATATGGGGCTGACCGTTAAGGGTGGGGAGTATCTGGTTGATAAGACCGTCGATCATGGCGGCGGTGCCGTTTACGATACCGCTCTGCATACACTCTAAGGTGTTGCGACCAATGAGATGCTGGGGCTTTTCGATAGTGATGGCAGGCAACTGTGAGGCGCGTGCGCTGAGGGCGTTCATAGATGTTTTTACGCCAGGAATGATGATGCCACCGCGGAACACCTTGTTTTCGTCGATAACGCCGATGGTGGTAGCTGTGCCAAAATCGATCACAATGGCAGGCACGCCATAGAAGCAGGCAGCGCCAATGGCGTCGGCCAGTCGGTCCTTGCCCAACTGGGCGGGCGACTCAACATCTATCGTGATAATGCCCTGGGCATCGGCAATCGAGAAGAAATGGGGCTGCAGACTAGTCAAGTCGGTAATGGCCTGAGCCATATCGTCGTTCACCTCTGGCACTACCGATGAAATAGTAATCTGCTGGATATCAGCAGCCTCTACGCCGTACTTGCGCAGACCTTGGCGCAGTTCGTACCGGAAGAAACTGGCCGTTTCTTCCTTCTTAGTCTTGAAACGCCAGGTGTTTGAGATGTTACCTTGACCATCAGCCAAAGCAACTACTACGGTAGAATTGCCGATATCTATAAGTACTTGCATATGCTACGCGAGTGTTTGAATGTAAGCTAGAATCAGGTCGGCAGTCTCTTCCTTAGAGCATAATGGCAGTTCCTTTACCTCCTGACCGCTGATGAGCGTTACCTTGTTGGTATCAACTGCAAAGCCCGTGTTGCCGCCAGCAATCGAGTTGGCGCAAATCAGGTCGGCATGCTTCTTCAGGAGTTTGGCGCGTGAGTTCTCAATCAGATTCTCCGTTTCCATCGAGAATCCAACCAAAGTCTGGTTGGCGGGCTTGTGCTCGCCCAGCCAACCAAGAATATCTTGTGTTCGTTTGAGTTCAATCTGTAGGTCGCCTTCGTGTTTCTTCACCTTCTGGTCGGCATATACGGCTGGTGTGTAGTCGGCCACTGCGCTGCACATAATCACCACATCGGCCTCGCTACTACGTGTGGTGACAGCCTCGAACATGTCGGCAGCGCTCTTAACAGGCACCACTTCAACGCCCTCGAAAGGCTTGATGTTTACGGGGCCTGATACCAGTGTGACCTGAGCACCACGCAAACGGGCCATTTTGGCGATGGCGTAGCCCATCTTGCCTGATGAGTGGTTGGTGATATAGCGCACAGGGTCGATAGCCTCTTGTGTAGGACCTGCGGTAATGAGATAGCGCTTGCCCTTCAAGTCGTGCTCCTTGACCATAAACGTTAGGATATGCTCTACGATCACCTCCTCAGAGTTCATCTTGCCTGTGCCTGTATCGCCACAAGCCAGCCGGCCTATGATGGGATCGATAACGTGATAGCCATAGCCCTTTAGTTTTAGCAGATTGTCCTGCAGGATGGGATTCTCCCACATGCCGGTATTCATGGCGGGCGCAATCAGTTTAGGAGCGCGTGTGGCCAGCATGGTGGTGGTAAGCATATCGTCGCAGATACCGTGAGCCAGCTTGCCAATCACATTTGCTGTACAGGGAGCCACCACAAACAAGTCGCCGCGCTTGGCCAGCGACACATGCTTCACGTCGAACGAGAAGTTGCGGTCGAAGGTATCCACGATGCACTTGTTGTTGGTCAGTGTCTCGAAAGTCATCGGCGTGATGAACTTGGTGGCGTTCTGAGTCATGATCACATGCACATCGGCATGCAACTTAACAAGCATCGAGGCCAGATTGGCGCTCTTGTAGGCAGCAATACCGCCCGTAACGCCCAGTACGATGGTCTTTCCTGTCAGCATAACACTATTGCTATTAATTTTTTATTGCTCTTTCAGCAGGCCGTGCTTCTCGTAGTTGGCCTTGCGCACCAGCTTGTTGTGCTCATCTACAAACAGCACGGTAGGCTTGTGGTTCTTGGCCTCGTCGGGAGTCATAGTGGCGTAGGCCATAATGATCACCTTGTCGCCTACGTTCACGCACTTGGCAGCGGCACCGTTCAGGCAGATAATGCCCGATCCGGCCTCGCCAGCAATGGCATAGGTGGCAAAGCGACTGCCGTTGTCGATATCGGCAATCTCAACCTTCTCATACTCCAAGATGCCGCTCTCACGCAGCAAATCAGAGTCGATGGTGATACTGCCTACATAATCCAAATCGGCTTGGGTAACCACAGCGCGATGAATCTTTGCCTTCAGTAGTGTTATATCCATGCCAAACTTAAATATTTACGATGAAGTTATCAATCAGTCGGGTCTTACCGATATACACAGCGATAGCCACCAGCACCTCGCCCTCGATACGCGCTGTGCGCTGGATATTCTCAAAGTCCACCACCTCAACGTAGTCGATACGAGCCATAGGCTCTGTCTGCAGGTTCTGGCGGATGATGTCGATCACCTTCTGAGCATCGCGCTCACCAGCCTCGATGGCCTGCTTTCCCAGCTTCAAACTCTTAGAAAGAATCAGCGCTGCCTGGCGCTCGTCTGCATTCAGGTAGGTGTTACGGCTCGACTTTGCCAGTCCGTCGTCCTCGCGAACGATAGGGCAGGGCACAATCTCCACGGGGAAGTTCAGGTCGCGCACAAAGCGCTTCACGGTAGCCAGCTGCTGGGCATCCTTCTGTCCGAAGTAAGCACGATCAGGACAAACGATGTTGAACAGCTTGCCCACCACGGTGCACACACCACGGAAGTGAACAGGGCGCACAGCACCGCAAAGCAGTTCGGTCGTCTCGGTGGTGTCGATGAATGATGTAAAGTGGCCAGGATACATCTCGGCAGGCTCGGGGTTGAAAATCAGGTTGCCACCTGCCTCTTCCACCTTCTGCATGTCGCGGTTCAAGTCGCGTGGATAAGCCTCCAGATCCTCGTTTGGACCAAACTGGATGGGGTTAACGAATACAGAAACCACCGTACGGTCGTTCTGACTGGCCGACTTGCTGATGAGGCTCTGATGACCCTCGTGCAGGAATCCCATCGTAGGCACCAGTCCTACGCTCAGGCCCTTTTTACGCCAACCAGCTACAATCTCTCTTACCTCCTTTACTGTCTTTACAACTTTCATATCTCAATATAGTTTTTCTATCACCTCTTCGTTGATAGCAAATGTTTGTTCTTTAGATGGGAATTCGCGAGTCTCAACATCGTGCTTGTACTGCTTAAAGGCCTCGAGCATCACGCTGTGCAGGTCGGCATACTTCTTCACAAACTTGGGTGTGAAACCATCGGTGTAACCCAGCATGTCCTGATAAACCAGCACCTGGCCGTCGCAACCATTACCACCGCCAATGCCGATAGTGAGCGCTCCGCTGCGCTCGGTCACCAACTTGGCCAGTTCGGCAGGCACGCACTCCAGCGTGATGGCAAAAGCGCCAGCCTCTTCCACAGCTTTGGCATCAGCCAGCAGTTTCTGAGCCTGTTCGAGCGATTTGCCCTGAACCTTATAGCCACCTAGCGCGTTAACCGACTGGGGAGTGAGCCCGATATGAGCCACCACGGGGATGCCGGCATTCACGATGGCTCTGATGCGGTCGGCATATTCGGCACCGCCCTCAAGCTTCACGGCCTGGCAGTTTGTCTCCTTCATAATGCGGCCTGCATTGCGCACAGCATCCTCTACCGATGCCTGGTACGACATAAACGGCATGTCGATAACAACCATAGCCTGCTTGGCACCACGCACCACTGCGGCGCCATGATGAATCATATCCTCAACAGTCACAGCGAGTGTATTCTCATAGCCCAGCATTACGTTGCCAAGCGAATCGCCAACCAGTATCATGTCGATTCCAGCCTCATCCATGGTGCAGGCTGTATGATAGTCGTAAGCCGTCAGCATGCTGATCGGCTGTTTCCCCTTACGTTCAAGTAAGTCAAAAATAGATTTTCTCATTTCCTGAAATAGAATTCTATACTCTCTTCGAGGGTGCAAAAGTATTACATTATTTTAATATCAGCAAATTTTTTAGTTATTTTCTGTTGAAAATGGGTATTTGTTGATTAAAAGTAGTATCTTTGCGGCGTTTTAATTCGAATTAATTATGAAAATAGCTTTGATCGGCTACGGCAAGATGGGCAAGATGATTGAACAAATTGCCCGCGACCGCGGCCATGAGATTGTAAGTATTATCGATATCGATAATCAACAGGATTTTGATTCGCCTGCATTCGCCTCAGCAGATGTGGCTATCGAGTTTACGGCTCCACAAGCTGCCTATGGCAACTATCTGAAGGCATGGGCCAAGGGCGTAAAAGTAGTTAGTGGATCAACCGGATGGATGACTGAGCACGGAGATGAAGTTCGTAAGGCTTGTTCTGAAGAGGGAAAGACACTCTTCTGGGCATCAAATTTCTCTATCGGCGTGGCCATCTTCTCTGCTGTAAACCGTTATCTGGCCAAGATTATGAACCAATTCCCTCAGTACGATGTGGAGATGGAAGAGACTCACCATGTGCATAAGCTCGATCATCCCAGTGGAACAGCCATTACCCTGGCCGAAGAAATCGTAAATAACATCGACCGCAAGGAAGCTTGGAAAGAGGATACTACCGATGCCAAGTATCTGCGCGTGGACCATATCCGTCGTGGTGAAGTGCCTGGCATTCATACCATACGTTACGATAGTGATGCCGACCTGATTACCATTACCCACGATGCACACAGCCGTAAGGGCTTTGCACTTGGAGCCGTGTTGGCCGCCGAGTACACCAAGGAACATCAGGGTTTGCTGACTATCAGCGATATGTTTAAATTCTAAGCCTTAGCAATAATGGTAAAAAAGAAAGAATTCGACCCTAAGGTACAGTGGGCCAAGTTTATTGGCGTACTGGTACTGTATCTGCTCTTCCTCTATTGGGTAGGAAGTTGGTGGGGGCTGCTGGTGATACCTTTCATCTATGACGTGTATATCACCAAGAAGATAAAATGGCAGTGGTGGAAAGAGGCTGAAAAGCCCGTGAAGTTCGTGATGTCGTGGATTGATGCCCTGGTGTTTGCACTGGTGGCCGTCTACTTCATCAATCAGTTCTTCTTCCAGAACTATGTTATTCCATCAAGTTCGTTGGAGAAGTCGTTGTTGACCGGCGATTACCTGTTTGTATCAAAGGTAAGCTACGGTCCTCGTATCCCACAGACACCATTGACCATGCCGCTTACTCAGCATACCCTGCCTGTTGTGGAGTGCAAGAGCTATATAGAGTGGCCCCACTGGGACTATCGCCGTGTAAAAGGCTTAGGCAACGTGCAGTTGAATGATATCGTTGTGTTCAACTATCCCGCTGGCGATACCATCTGTACAGCCTTGAACTATCAGACAGAGTATTACAATCTGTGCTATGGCTATGGTCTTGGCAGCTATCCAAATATGCCCAACCCCGATTCCCTTTCTGCTGAACAACGACTGAAGTTGTACAGCGAGGTCTATGAGATAGGAAAGAATGTGATTAAGCAGAATCGTCAGGAGTTTGGTGAGATTGACACCCGTCCAACTGATCGTCGGGAGAACTACGTGAAGCGTTGTGTGGGACTGCCTGGACAGACGCTGCAGATTAAGAATCATGTGGTATATTTGGATGGTAAGGCCAATAAGGAGCCCGACAACGTGCAGTACACGTATGAGTTGAAGCTGAAGCGCCATTTTACTGACGAAGAGATGGAAGAGTGGAACATCACTCGCGAGGAATTGGTATCGCTCAACAATAATGGATATATGCCACTGACTAATCGTGTGGTAGAAGCGATGAAGAAATGCAGTGATCTGGTAGAGCGCATCTCGTTTCATAATGATGTTGAGGAATGGAGCCTGTATCCGCAGAATGGTAATCTACATTGGACACGTGATAATTATGGTCCGATCTGGATTCCTAAGAAAGGTGAGAGCATCCAGCTGACACTCGACAATCTGCCCATTTATGAGCGTCCTATCCGTGCTTATGAAGGTAACGACCTGCAGGTACGTGATGGTAAAATCTACATCAATGGTCAGGAAACCAATAAGTACACCTTTAAGATGGATTATTACTGGATGATGGGTGATAACCGTCACAACTCGGCCGATTCTCGCTATTGGGGATTTGTGCCCGAGGATCATATCGTAGGTAAGCCTATCTTTATCTGGTGGTCGAGTGATCCCGATCGCAATGGCTTCTCAGGCATTCGTTGGAGTCGTATCGGCAATATTGTTGATCATATTAAGTAAGCCAGACCTATGCAGGTTTTGCTCAGTACAACCTACTTCGGCCCGGTGCAGTGGTATCAGAAACTGCATCGGGCTGACGATGTACTGATAGAACAATGGGAGAGCTTCCAAAAGCAAACCTATCGCAATCGTTGCCTGATAGCGACAACTAATGGTGTTCAGGCATTGACGGTACCTGTTGAGCGTAGTAACTCACCACTTATCAAGGACATCCGCATCAGCGATCATGGCAACTGGCGTCATCTGCACTGGATGGCTTTGCAGAGTGCTTATGGCGAATCGCCCTTCTTTGAGTATTATCAGGATGATATCCATCCGTTCTTTGAGAAACGTTGGGATTATCTTCAGGATTTCAATGAGGCTATCTGCAGCAAGATGTGTGAACTCATCGATATACGTCCGCATGTGTCGATGACGGAGAGTTATGCTCATGTTGCAGTATGCGATTATCGTGATATGATCAACCCTAAACACCCGGTACCCGATCCAGACTTTGTGGCTAAACCCTATTATCAGGTTTATGCTGCTAAGCATGGATTCCTGCCGAATCTGTCAGTCTTAGATCTGTTGTTCAATATGGGACCTGAGAGTATATTCTATTTATAACAATTGGTATGGAAACTTAAAACCAAAACTAATGAAACGTCAATTACTTCTAACTATAACCACCATTATTGCCTGGACAGTTCATGCCCAATCGCATTTCTACACCTCAGAGAAACTGTCGAGCAACCAGATTACTCAGATATGTCAGGATCAGGAAGGTTATATCTGGATTGGAACAGAGTATGGCCTGAATAAGTATGATGGTTATCGTTTTACCAATTATCTGCATGAGAGCGGTAATAAGAATACCATTAACAGCAATGTCATCTCTTATCTGTTTGAAGATGCTGACGGTACACTCTGGGTGGGAACTCAGCTGGGTCTGAACCGTTATATTCCGAATGAGAATCGTTTTGAATCTGTTGAGATGAAAGGGGCTACCAGTGTACCGAGAATCAATTCAATTGTTCAGGAAGATGCCCATCATCTGCTGGTTGGAACTGCCGGTTATGGATTGTTCCGATTGGATACACGCGATAATTCCACCAAGATGCTTGAAGGCTATGCTAAAGCGGACAACCACTACTTTAGCTACATCTATATCGATAATAAAGGCTATTTCTGGAAATCAGGACATGGTAATTCCATTATTCGGCGTTCGCCCAAAGGCAGACTCGAGGAATTCATGTCGCCTTATGGTATGGTGACAGGATTCGTTGGTTATCAGGGTGGGGTGCTGATTGTTTGTAATCACGGTTTATTATACTATCGGGATGGAAAAATGATGACCGACTTTATCGATCCAGGTGAGTTGCGTGGCAAGGATCTGCTGTTACGTACTGCTAAGTGTGATAAAAACGGGAATCTGTTTATAGGAACCATGGGTAACGGCTTGTGGTGGGTGCCTCGGGGAGAGAGCAGGATGAAGCGTTATGACCATCAGACGGCTTCGATGGACTTGAACACTGCTACCATCTGGGCTCTGTTTCAGGATAAGCAGGAAAACCTATGGGTGGGCTGTCAGAATCGTGGCCTGTTGCTGATTCCTCAGCAGCAGTCGCCTTTCCGTTCGTGGCGGTTTGTTGATCAGCATATTAGCACGGGTGGTTCGCTGACGTCTATTTGTGCAGGCGATAATGGCATGACCTGGTGTGCTGTCCAGAATAATGGTGTTTTTGGCTTTGATGCACAGGGGCGTATCGTTGCTCATCCTCAATCGCCAGAAGGTACCTATCTGATTTATCGCGATGGATTGGGACAATATTGGATCGGTACCAATGCGGGACTTTATGCCTATAATCCTTATACCGGACAGTCACAGTTGAAGTCGTCATTCAAGAGTGGTTTTGTTAATACCATTACCGACGATGGCAAGGGAAGGCTGTTTTTCTCTGTCTATTCTTTAGGTTTCTTCCTGCTTGATACGAACACTGGTGAGCAGAGGCATTTTAGTATGTATGACGGTGATGGTCCGAAGGGGCGCTTACACAACGACTGGATAAAAAAGTTGATGATGGATAGCAGGGGTAAGCTCTGGATATGTACCTCTTCAGGCATCAACTGTTACGATCCGATGGAAGACAGCTTCCGTTCAAACGGTTGGGAGGTTCTCCTCGACTATAATTCTGTGGAATCGGTTTGTGAAACAAGTAACCATCAGTTGCTTTTTGGAACGAATACGGGACTCTATATCTACGACGAAAAAGAGAAACAGACTAAACCCTTCACTGCCGAAAAGTGTATGAGCGATAAGGTGGTTGTTGGTATCGTTGAGGATTTCTTGGGCGACCTGTGGATCAGTACCACAATGGGACTATGGCAGTACAAGACTGCCGATCGTCAGTTCGTGGGCTATCTGTATGGCAATGGTCTGGCCAGTCGCGAATACGTGGGTGGTGTGAATATGCGTACTGTCGATGGCAGAATCTGGTTCGGATTCAGCGACGGCATCACATCTTTTCGTCCAGAAGCACTTAAGCGGGTTCATTCTGATATCGGACAAGTACATCTCACTGGCATCTATGTAGGTGGTGTGGCACGTCCAAGCAGTAAACATATCGAACTCGATTTCATCGATAATACTTTCTCTTTAGAGTTTTCGTCGTTAAACTTTGCCAATGCTGAAAACGTTATCTATGAATACCGCTTAAACGGCACACATGACTGGGGACAGACGGATGCCGGCCGCAATACGGTGTCGTTTACGCATATGCAGCCTGGTTCATATATCCTTGAAGTCAGGGCATACGATAACGGTATCTATACAGATGTTGAGGTGTATCATATCATTGTGCATGCCCCTTGGTATCGTTCTTCATGGGCGTACCTTATTTATATATTAGGTGTTATAGGATTACTCGGAGCATTAGTATGGAACTATCTACGCCGTCGTAGGCAAGAACTGGATGAGGAGAAAATGAAGTTCCTGATTAATGCTACTCATGATATCCGCTCACCGCTAACACTGATTATGAGTCCGCTACATAAGTTGATGAAGCGCGATTTCGATCCAGATGTGAAGAACGATCTGAAAACGATTGAGCATAATGCCCAGCGTGTACAGAACTTGGTGACTCAGATACTCGACATTCGTAAACTGGACAAACAGCAGATGACGCTACAATGTCAGGAGACGGATATGGTGCAGTATGTTGGCAATCTGTTGAAATCGTATGAGTACACTGCCAAGGAACGTGATATCACCTTCCGCTATACACCCACACTTGATAAACTCAATGTGTGGTTCGACCGTAAGGCCATTGATAAGGTAATTGATAATCTGCTGTCTAATGCCTTCAAGTATACTTTTGACAGAGGAGAGATTGAGGTGCGTGTATCTGAAGAGCATGGAACAACTGCTGTACTGCAAGTGATAGATAATGGTATGGGTATCAAAGGCGACCCTACCAGACTGTTCGATAGATTCTATCAGGGTGACAGCTCTCGAAGTATGCATATAGAAGGCACTGGCATTGGACTGAATCTCTGTAAGATGATGGTGGAGATGCATCATGGCACTATTGAGGCTGCTGCTCGCATTGACGATCAAGGAAGTGTCTTTACAGTACGTTTACCATTAGGCTACGAGCATCTGAAGAAAGAAGAGATGCTGATAGTTGAAGAGACAGAAAAAACAACCCGACAGAGAGCACAAACCAATTATCGGGTCATGATTGTCGACGATGATGAAGAGATTGGTAACTATATCTCTCAAGAACTTGGTGCTTATTATCATATCACACCTGTTACCAGTGGCCGCGATGCACTCCGAATACTGTTAGGTGTTGAAGCAGAAAGGCAGTTCGATCTGGTTGTAAGCGATGTCATGATGCCAGAGATGGATGGCTTTACGCTTTTGCGTTTGATTAAGACCAATATGAATATCAATCATATCCCTGTTGTCATGCTCACCTCGAAGGCTGCCGTAGCCAATCGTTTGGAAGGTTTGGAGAAAGGAGCTGATGCATTCTTGGCTAAACCATTCGATATGGAAGAACTTCACATGGTGATAAACAACCTGATTAGTAAAAATCTCCGATTAAAAGGTAAATACTCAGGTTCCCAGCAGCAGAAGGATAAGGTGGAAGAGGTACAGGTGAAAGGAAACGACGAGGTGCTGATGGAACGTATCATGAAGGTGGTGAATGAACATTTGGACGATAGCGATTTCAGTGTCGAGATGTTGAGTAGAGAGGTTGGCGTCAGTCGTGCTCAGCTACACCGTAAAATGAAGGAGATGACAGGATTGTCGGTTAGCGAGTTTGTCAGAAACATCCGTTTAGAGCAAGCTGCGCGTCTCTTGGAGGAGCAGAAAATCAACGTTACACAAGTGGCCTACACCGTAGGATTCAGTAATCTGGCTCACTTTTCAACGGTATTCCGCAAACAGTTTGGTCTTTCCCCCACTGAGTATATGGAGCAAAAAGGGCCTAAAAATCAAGGTTGATACAAAAATGAAATGAAACGAAACATACGTTAAAGCCCCTAAAAAAGAATCTGCCTATCTTTGCGGCAGATTTTTTTATCGTTCAAATTAATTATTAACTAACAAACCAAACGTATGAGTTTCAAAGCAAAGAAAACAGCCTTAGTTGCAGGATTGTGCTTCTTTAGCATGGTCACCGCACAGCAGGCTTCGGCAGCTACCGAATCAGTAGCTTCCGTTCAGCAAACGAAGCAGGCAACCGGTTATGTATCCGACACACAGGGTCCACTGATTGGTGCCACGGTCAAGGAGAAAGGTACCAGCAATGGTACTGTTACCGATTTCAATGGCTTCTTCACTCTTAATGTTAAGCCAGGTGCTACGCTTGTAGTGTCTTATGTTGGCTATGTATCGCAGGAAATCAAGGCCGGCGATAACCTGAAGATTAATCTGAAGGAAGACGGTCACATCGTTAACGAGGTGGTTGTTATCGGTTATGGTACCCAGCGTCGTGAGGCCGTTACGGGTTCTGTAGCCAACATCGGTGGTGAGAAACTGAACCAGATTGCTGCAACCAACGCTGCTCAGGCTCTGCAGGGTCGTGTAGCTGGTGTGCTGATGACACAGACAGGTTCTAAACCTGGTGATGAAATGCAGATCCGTATCCGTGGTCAGCGCTCACTGAGTGCAAGTAACGACCCCCTGATTGTGCTCGATGGTATTCCATTCATGGGTCAGCTTTCAGATATCAATCCAGCCGACATCAAGTCGATGGATATCCTGAAGGATGCCTCTGCTACCGCTATCTATGGTTCTCGTGGTGCAAATGGTGTTATCATCATCACAACCGTTAAGGGTGCTCAGGGTACCCCTGCAAAGGTTACCTATAATGGCTATGTAAGCTTTAAGAAGGTTTTCCATAAGTATCCTATGATGGATGGTCCTACGTTCAACAAGTTCCGTCAGTATGCTGGTAAGTATAAGAACTCACTCGATGAGAACGAGAATACTAATACCGACTGGCAGGATCTGTATTACAAGACAGGTGTAAGCCATAATCATGATCTCAGCGTAGCTGGTGGTACCAATGGTGGTAGCTACAGCTTTGGTGCAGGTTACTATCACGATGAATCAGTTCTCCCTACTGAGGGTTACGACCGTATCTCTGTTCGTGGTAACTTCGACCAGACTGTTGGAAAGTACTTCCGTTTCGGTTTAAGCACCAATAACAGCTATCGCAAGACTCAGGGTGTAAACAATATGTATAATGTACTTAGCGCATCTCCACTTTCAAGTCCTTACGATGAGAATGGTAATCTGAAGCGTTACAACACTCTGCCTGCAGATGATCAGGTTGTTGTAACCAAAGAGACTGTTGAGCGCGATAAGGATGTATGGTTGAGCGAAAACAAAGGTATCGGTTCTTACAATACGTTGTTTGCAGAGGTTAAGTGCCCATGGATAGAGGGACTGAACTATCGTGTAAATGTAGGTCTGAACTTCCGTAGCTCTAAGGGTGGCAGCTTCACTGGTACTGGTGTCAATAATAAGGATGCAAATGCTGTTAACAGTGGTAGTATCTCAGAGAATCAGACTCGTAACTGGGCTGTTGAGCATCTGTTGACCTTTGATAGAACCTTTGCTGAGAAGCACAACCTGAATGTTGTAGCTATGTATTCTGCCGAGCAGACTACATATGAGTCTACAGGTGCTTCGGCTCAGGAGATTCCTGCCGACTACATGCAGTATTATAATCTGTCGTACGCTACAGGCGAAGTTAACCTGAACAACTATAGTTACTGGCAGAGTGGTCTTATCTCTTGGATGGGTCGTGTGATGTACTCTTATGATAATAAGTATATGCTTTCTGCAGCCCTCCGTTCTGATGCATCTTCACGTCTGGCTAAGGGCCATCAATGGCACACCTATCCTGCAGTAAGTGCCGGTTGGAACATTTCTCGTGAGCAGTTCATGGAGAATCTTACTTGGATTGACAACTTGAAACTGCGTGTAGGTTACGGTGAGACTTCAAACCAGTCTATTAACCCATATTCAACCTTGGGTACCCTTTCAATCCGTAACTATAACTTTGGTGACACCTATAAGGCTGGATATTATGTATCATCTCTGCCTAATGTGGATCTTGGATGGGAGTATTCTAAGACATGGAACTTCGGTCTCGACTTCTCTTTGTTCAATGGTCGTCTGTCAGGTTCGTTCGAATACTATGTTCAGAAAACAAATGACATCCTGCTCGATGTAACTATGCCTTCAACTTCTGGCGTAAGCAGCTATACTGGTAACATTGGTAAGACTGAGAATAAAGGTTGGGAGTTAACTCTTAATGGCATCATCATTGATAACAAGAATGGATGGAGCTGGGATGCCGGTATCAACCTCTACGCTAACCGTAACAAGTTGACATCTCTGGCTTCTGGTCAGGATCGTGATGAGAGCAATCGTTGGTTCGTTGGCTATCCAATCGATGTTATCTACGACTATGAGTATGAAGGTCTGTGGAACGAGAGTGATATCGTTAAAGGTCCTGATGGCAAGACCAATCTCGAGGCTCTGGTAAAAGGTGGAAATGTGGGAATGATTAAGGTGAAGTATACTGGCGACTATGACGCAAACGGCATTCCTACTCGTCAGATCGGTCCAGAGGATCGTCAGATCATCAGCATGGAACCAAAACTGATGGGAGGTTTCAATACTACAGTTGGTTATAAGAACTTCGACCTGACTGTAATCGGTGCGTTCCAGGTAGGTGGTAAGTTGATTTCTGCTATCCACTCTTCAAATGGTTACCTCAATATGCTGACAGGTCGTCGTAACAACCTTGACGTTGATTACTGGACTGAGGAGAATACAGGTGCCAAATACCCCAAACCAGGTGGTATTCAGGATGGTGATAACCCCAAGTTCGGTTCTACTCTTGGCTATTTCGATGCTGGCTATCTGAAGATCCGTGCCATCACTCTTGGTTACAACTTCGACAAACTGAAGGCTATTAAGGATCTCGGCATCAGCCGTCTGCGCCTCTATGCTACTGTTCAGAATCCATTCGTTCTCTTCTCACCATTCAATAATGAGAGCGGCCTTGATCCTGAGACCAACTCTTGGGCTAACCAGAACACTGCTGTTGGCTATAGCGAATATTCTGGCAAGCACAAGATGCCGATTGTGGGTTATAACACACCTGCAACCCGCAACTTCCTCTTTGGAGTAAACGTAACATTCTAATGAATCATTAAAGAATAAAGAGTTATGAAAACTAAAAGTATAAAATTTATTCTCGCTGCGGGTTTGGTTTGCTGTGGTCTTTCCACAACATTCACCTCTTGTAGTGAAGTGCTCGATGAGCAGCCACGCAGCACTTTCGACCCATCATTCTTCACAACGAAGACGGGTATTGAGGGCGGTCTGACATCGCTCTACGCTCACCTGCGCTATTTCTATGGCAATGGTTATTATCTGAACACACTGGAGACAGGTACCGATGAATATACATACGCCCAGTCGGCCGATGGCAACTTTAAGGATGCCGACCTTTCTGGTGTAGGTTCTGTTACTTCTACCAGCACTGTTGCTGGTGGTGCTTGGGGCACATTGTTTGCAAATATCAATACCTGTAATGGTATCATTGAGAATGGTGCAGCTGCAGGTATCGACGATGCACTGCTCGCTGAGGCTTATTTCTTCCGTGCATTCGACTACTTTATCCTGGTGCAGACCTATGGTGGTGTGCCCCTTGATCTGGGTGCTGGCGAACTGAAATTCAATACAACAACTGTTCGTACTTCTGTACGTAACACTGTTCCTGAGGTTTATAAGGTTATCTTCAGTGACCTGGAGAAGGCTCTGTCTGATCTGCCTGATAATCCTCGTCTTACAGGTTCTGCAACCAAGAATCTGGCTCGTTTGTACCTTTCAAAAGCTTACCTGACATACGCATGGTGGTTGGAAAATCCAAACAATATTCCTACCTATCCTGAGTGCAGCCGCGACGCTGGTCAGGCTCAGAGCTACTTCCAGAAAGCTTTCGATATGGCCAAGGCGGCTATCGACAATCCTGGCCCTTATGGATTGCAGCCCACATTCTATGATGTTAATGTAGCTACCAACGACCGTAACTCAGAGATTATGCTCTATGCTGATCACAATGAGAATGAGAAGTTTGGTAACGGTGGTGCTGGTTACGGCTGGGGTAATGGTGGCTCACCTGAGAACTTTGCTTACTGGATGGAGACCTGGAACTATACAGAAATGATTGCAAAGACCGATAGAAAGAATGATAAGGGTGAAACTGTTTATATCAACCCCGTTCAGCGTGAGGCTGTTCAGGCTCTTGGACGTCCTTGGACACGTATGGCTCCTATCGCCGACAACTTCATGGAAGGTGGTGTATGGGAAGATGCTGTAAAGGCTATCGACTCTCGTTATGATGCAACTTTCACACTGCGTTATCACACCAACTGGCATAAGGCAGGAGGTAGCGATGCATTTGTATATGGTGCCAATGGTGAGAAGGTCTATCCAAATGATGTTTACTTCAGTTGGATTCCTGAAAGCGAGGATGAAAACATCAACTATACAGGTGCTGATGACAAGCTTGGTTTCGGAGAAATGCCTGGCCGTGCTGACTTTGTTGTAGCTGTTAACCACATCAGTCGCAAGAAGTACCCCATCAACTGGAAGATTGGTATCTATCGCACAGATAATGATGGAGGTCTTGGTTCAAAGGTTAATGGTGGTAGCCCACGTCCTTGGAACATTGCTAAGTTCTCTGAGTTCTATTTGATTGCTGCTGAGGCTGCTGTTAAGATTGGCAAGAACGATGATGCAAAGACACTGGTTAACGTGCTCCGTGCCCGTGCTGGTAAGCAGACTTTCAATCAGAATGACAATGTTGCTGTTTCTATTGATAAGAGTGCAGAAATGGTTGCTGCAACTCCTGCCACTATCACTATAGACTTCATTCTTGATGAGCGTAGCCGTGAGTTCTGGGGTGAGGGATACCGTTGGTTTGACCTTGTTCGTACCCAGAAGTGGGCTGAGCGTGCTGGTACATACCGTATCGCTGGTGCTGGTTACACCGATAAGGATCTGCAAACAGTTAAGCGCGAAATTCCTGCAGGTTACTATATCCGACCTATTCCACAGGACCAGCTTGAGGGTATGGAGATGAGTGATGAAGAGAAGATTGCTTATCAGAACCCTGCATACAGAGATTAAATATTGATTAGTTAGTTTATTTGCGAACGGACCGTCCAATTGGGCGGTCCGTTTTTTCTTTCTGTATTTAGTAAGGATAACTGGAATTGCTTACCACTTATCGTGGGTACGAATGTCATCACTCCAACGATGATCCTTGGGGAAAGACTGACCATTCCAGGCTTTTACCTGTGTCCAAGGCTGGGGGGCATCAGTCCAGAACGGATGATTGGCTGGCAAACCCAGAGGCATCAGGCTGAGGCTTGTGAGATAAAGCGAACCATTGTTGGTGTACCAGTCGGCTACTTCGGGCTGCGAGCCACAGAAGCCGATAGTAAGATAACCGGCATCGTTAAAGTTCTGCTGATAGTCGAACATACGGTGATGCACCTTGGTAAGGGCAGCGCGAACCTGTCCGTTACTCAGTTCCTTAGGCAGCTTCTGATACCAGGCTATCAAGGCCAGAGTCTGCATAGCTGCTGTGCGGTAGGGGATAGAACGCCCTATCACGGGGAAGGTGCCCTCTGGCGAGATGAATCGCTCAAGGATGATAGCAAACTTCTGTGCACGCTTCAAGGCGCGGTCGTAATACTTCTGATAGTCGATACGTGTGTTGGCTTTGGCATCGACCATGGCCTGCAATGTCTCAAGATACATGGCATGGAACACATAGCTACTATAGTAGTCAAAGGCAAACACAGGTCCATCGGCATACCAACCATCGCCCACGTACCACTCTTCAACCTTACGGCAGGCGGTGTTTACGCGAAACTCATCGTACTGAGCACCAGCCTTTGCCAATAGGCTCTCGATGGTAGATGAGAACAGGAACCAGTTGGTATAAGGTGGATCAATCTTTCGTAGGGCTTGGAACTCTTTGATGTAACGCTGCTTGGTAATCTCGTCGAGTGGTTGCCATAGGTTGTCCCAAGCACGCAGGAATGACTCGGCTATATAGGCCGCATCAACTAAGTTCTGACCTGCCTTACCCCAACAGAGATAATCGGGCGAGGTGGGGTCAACGGCGTTTTTGTACGCTGCTAAAGCCCATTGGCGTAGCTGACGACGCTGTATGCCTTCAGCAGTATTGTCATCAGGCAGCGATAACCAAGGAGCAATGCCTGCCATCAGGCGTCCGAAGGTCTCCATATAGACTACTGAACGGTCGCGATTATCGAATGATGGCGAGAATTCTGTTTTCATGTTCTTCTGCAGTTCGCCTTTGGCCATATTCTCCAGTACGGGCTGAGCCATCTTGTAAGCTAACGAGCACCAGTATTGGCGGTCATTCTGTTCTGTGGTCTTTGTCTTTTTGGCTTGCGTTGGTATGGCTAATAGAAGTCCAAATACCAACAGGGTTGTTATTCTTTTCATTGTATGACTGTTATTAGTGGATTATTGATATTCTTCAGATAGTTGTTGCTCAGGAGTTGCCACTCTGCGAAAGTCTTGACATCGTAGTTACTCCATGCCGAACCGAAATAATAAGTATATGGCAGTCCCTTGTATTTGCGGACAATACCTATGCCATGGCTCTTATTACCTTTCAGCATAGTAGTTTCATCAACACCATCAGGAAATAAGGTGCCGACGTATATCTGTGATTGATTAACCTTGGGGTTGTCGGTAGGGTCGGCATAAAGCACATAGTCCTGTCCCATTGCCAGTTGACCGTCGCCATTCATGACAACACCCGATGCCCATGCTGTAGGTTGTTTGATGCCATCGTACCAAACCGTTATCTTATTATAATGCGAGCCTCGGTCCAAACTGATTAATCTGTGCTCTGTAACGCCGTCGCTGTTGGGATGGTAGGTAAGCTCTACAGTGAAGCGGATGGGGCCGTTGTCGAGTATCTTATAGTCTTTATAACAATAGGGGAATACCAGTTCGCCGTTTTTCATCAGTGCTGGCGCACCGCAACCTAAACTGGGTCCAACGGAATAAACATCGAGTCCATCGCCGTGGTCGTGGTGGAACGAGCTGGCAATATAGATGGCGTTGCCCTCCTTGGGGTGACCTGCTTTCTTCAGCGAGTCTCGCTGTCCCACACCCCATAGGTGTAGTTTGTAGCGCTTATCTACTACTAATTCCTGTGTACTTTTAGTCCATACGTCAGTTCCAAACGATTTCTCACCGTTGCGCTGTAAGGCGGGGCCGTACACACGATAGGCTGAGCGATCGTTTTCCCAAGCGAAATCATCGATGCGTTCAGGATAAGCTTTTCCGAAAACAAACGATTTGTACGCTGACGGAGAGCCCTTGACAATTGTGAATTCTGCTTTACTCTTGGGTAAAACAGATACGTACAGCAATAACTTACCATCGTACGATTTCTGATAGGCTTGCTCCTGTCCGAATCCGTTCTTGATGACGAACGACTCTTGAGCGGTGATGCCTAATAGGTTTTGAACTGTTTGTAGATTCGCTTCAACCACCTCCTGGCGTTGATGGTCGGTAGGGTTGGATACAGAGAGCGTGATTTGCTGAGCGTGAGCACTTAGTCCCAGTGTGGTCAGCATGAATGTAATGAGTAGTTTTTTCATTTGATACAATATCTGATTTGTTGTTTAGTTTTCGATGATTTCACCGTGAGCACGATGCGATACATCTCTTGTCCCCACATGCCTTGCAGCAGTGGATCGAGTTGTTTGCTGATATCCTCGATAGAGGCTTCCAGCTGATTGGCGTTATAGCTGATATGTTTCAATGCATGACGATTGGTGGTTATCAGCATCAGACGGGTGGGAGCGGTGGTTTCGTTAAGTTCGAAGTCCTCTGTGACAATAATACCTGATTTCATCGCAGATATAGTTCGCTTCCATGTCTTAACCTTTGCTTCTGCGGGGTATGCGCCTGCGATGTCAAGCGTCAGCTGACCATCTTTGTGGCTAATGACTCTGGCAGCAAAATCCTTACCGTCCTTCTGGTCGATGCCGTTAATCTGAGGTAGATTGTGGTAGCCTGACTGCATAGTCCAAATCTCATAGCGTCTGTTGCTGAATGTCTTGGCTGTATATTCGCCTACACCTGGATCAATAAACAAAGGTTCGCCATCCGCATAAACCACAAACGAGCCCACATCGTTATGATTATGACTCTCACCATTATGTCCGCCTTTAAATGCCGTAAAAAGGCCACCACGTCGCGCGGTCATGATTTGTAGATTAGGCAACCATGCGTCCTTAATTAATGGCTCCTGAGGTTTTTCTGCAATGAAATGACGAATATCCCGTAAGAAAAACAGCTCGCGCCCCAATGTAGGAAAGTTCCCGCTCTTGTCGTAGAGCTTGGCAGGCTGGGTCAGCACTTGCTTAGTTCTACCCAGATAGGCTCCAAACTCCCTCATCGTCTTGTCGTTGAGCCAATAGCCGAATGGATAGACAATGTTGACCTGTTGCACAGCTTTGTTCTCGTGTGCATCGGCAAAGTTCACGCAGTAGTCATGACCGATATAGGTTTTATAGGTATAGGTAGCCATCTTTCTGATTTTATCAGCTGAGGCGTCAAAACATGAGCCGTCAGGTAGCAGCCTCAGCACCTCGAACATCGAGGCTGCTGCTCTGTCCCAATAGCCAGGACCTTCGTCGCAACCGCCATCCTCGGGATAGGCATCGATAAAAGCCTGAGTGGCTTTTTCTATTTGGGTGATGGCTTCGGCCTTACGGTCCTCGTTCTTTTCGCAGATAAGCACACAAGCCAGCCAGTTACTGCATATCCATGGGTTCCAGTTCATGCCGGCAGTCTTCCACCAGTAATCTTTGGTAAGTGCAGGTTTCAGAATCCGGTTTTCTATCTCTTGGTCTATACGTTTACAGATGTCGGGCGAGAAGTTGTTCAACTGTTTTTCGAGCATATATCTGGTCCAGACGATGAGGCTGGCAGTCTCGGCGTTAAAGAGGTCTACCTCTTGGAGTTCTTGCAGCGGGATTCGTTTACCATAGTGGGCAGGGATACCCCACCAGGTTTCTTCGCAGAAACTTCCGATACCATTGATGATATCGGAAGTAAATCGTTTTTTTCCTTCTACAATCTCTGCCATAACGAGTGCTGCCAGATGACGACGTTTCTCAAAGCAGATGCCCTCGTAGTTCACGCGATTGCCAGTTATCTTGTTCTCTGCAAACACAGTCCATGGTAGGGCTGTCCATGCTTTGCCCAGGTACTGTTCGCCATATGCTATATAGCTCTGTTTCATCTCTTGCGGGATGGAGTCGCGCCAAAAGGCATCTTCAGCCTGTGGTAGCAGACTGGCTAAACTGAGGGTTATCGTCAATAACAGATTCATCGTTCAATATATCTTACGTATTCACATGCAGCTAACAAGAAGGCACCCACGCCGAAGTTGGCCTGAGAGTTGGCGTTGATGACCTGACCAGGGATGGCACGATCGCCAATAGGCTGTACGTAGCCAACCTTTCCATCTCTCTGTAGTGCGATGGTTGTCAGATAGTTCCAGGCTTTCTCAATGGTTGCTCCGAATTCTTTTTTTGAGAGATAACCATGATTAACGCCCCACAGCAAACCATAGCAGAAGAAAGCTGTACCGCTGGTTTCGTAACCAGGTGCCTGTTGGGGATCCATCATCGAACGGGTCCAGTATCCTTCGGGTTGCTGAAGTCTCTTGACGCCACGGGCCAAATTGACATATTTTTCGACGAAGAAAGGCTGGCGTACGTACGATTCTGGCATGTCCTGCAGCACTTTGGCCAGTCCGGCCAGCACCCAACCATCACCACGCGCCCAGAAATCCTTTTTACCTGCCTCGGTCTTGTGTTTTGGATATACATATCGGCCGTCACGGAAGTAAATTCCTGTTTCCTTGTCGAGCATGATACTGTCGCTATAGCAAATGTTATCATAGAGCTTGCGCAGGTATTTTGTATCGCCGGTGAGCTTATACATCTTAGTCAGCGCGGGCATTACCATGTAGAGGGCATCGGCCCACCACCAATAGTCGTTCGCCTTAGAGTTGGCCTCATAGCCCATCACCTCTTTGGCGCGTGCCACTTTTTTCTCATCGGGTGCCAGGTTATAAAGATCGATATAGGTCTGGAAGCATATCTGCCAGTCGCCAAAGAGTACATAGTCCTGTCCTTCGCCATAATTCTTATATTTCCAGTTGGCAGGATTGGGCTCAGTGGCGCCTTTCCACTGGTTATGTTCTGCCCAGCGTATGCTATAGTCCAGCATCTGCTGATCTTTCAGCAGTTTATATACCTCCATATTTCCTGTATGGTAGGCGGCATTGTCCCAGAAGGAACGGACCTCAGCGGGATTGTTTGTCTGCCAGTAGGTGTTTACCTGCCGGATGACATCCTTCACCTCATTGGCTGTCCAGTGTCGTGCATGAATAGCAGTTATACTCAGCAAACACGCTAATAATAATAACTTTCTCATTTCGTTTGTCTTAGTTTCGTTGCAAAGATACGAATATCTTCATAAAAAACGCGAATCAATAAGTTAATTCTTAATAAAAGGGGCAGTCTAAGACTAAATAGACCGCCCCTCCACCTTAGAAATACTAACTTATAACCTAATTATGTATGAACTATAGATTAATTAGCAGACTCCTCATCAGCTACGGCTTCCTCCCAGTCAGTCCACATGGGAATCGTTTCGCTATAGCCATCGTAGCCAAAGTTCTGACGGAGCTGTCCCTTGTTGTTTGCTGTGATAGCAGAGTTTGGAACTGGCCAGAATAGATTGTGCTTATTGATCTTGTACTCAAATGTCTGGTTGCCCTGCTGACCTTTTCCGTAGTCGTGGTTGAATACATTATAGGTGGTGCAGCGGCGATACCAGTAGCTTCCGCCATTCAGATCGGTACCTTCCTGCTTGTCCCATGTGTTGAGATCGTAGGTGTTACCCCATTCATCGGCTACACCGCTACGAGCCAGACACCAGCTGACGCGTACCATCTCAGCCTGACGGAACTCCTCAAGATACAATTCACGGGCACGTTCTGCCATGATATCACCGATGTTTACTGTGGTGTACATCTTCTTAGCGTTGGCACGCTTACGGATGGCATTTACATCCTCTGCAGCCCCCGTTGCATTCTTTTGATAGAGACGAGCTTCGGCACGCAGCAAGTAAGTCTCTGCCAAACGGAACAGATACATATCGCCATTAGCTCCCTTTCCCGATGCTCCTTGGAACTGGTTGGCACCATCATTGTTTTCATTAGGTGTATCAAGGATGTAGAGCTGGTAAAGTGGTGTTGGATACCAACTACGGATAGTATCTGAGCACAGAATGTCGCCCTTGTGTACCAAAACCTTCGAGGGATCTGAAGGATCAGTATAATCTTCTGTGGCATACAACTGATAGTTCTGGCCATAGCAGTCTGAACTCTTATTGTTGTATTTGAAGTCTTCCATTTCCATCCAGTTACCTACTTCACGGTTGTGGCGTAGGTCCTGCCAGTCATATTCTCCATCGTACATCCATATAGTCTTGTTGTAGAAATATGATGTGCGGTTCACGGCAATACCACGTCCAGCAGCACGCACCCAGTCGAGTTCTGCATTATATTCCCAGTTGTTACGGGCAATGTTTTTGCCAGGGCCTCCTAATCCATGAGGATCGCGGATGATACCATTGCTCCAGTGAGCAAAACAGGCACGCATTACATTGTAAGTTGTAAAGTCCTGGTCGTTAGAGTTAGAGATCATCATGATTGTCTCCTTGTTGGCAGGGTCGGCAATATTTGGTGTACGGTGCAAATCCCACACAACATTACGGGTAACCTTCCAGGTTTCCTCTGCGCCTGACGGCTGCCAAGTTCCGAAATTATCGGTCATCAGCTTCAATCCATGGTTATTGATCAAATCTGTGGCTACAGCCTCAGCTTTGGCATATTCGCCAACAGTCAGATAGCACTTAACAAGCAAGTGCATACATGCCTCTTGATTGACCTGACCGACATATTTCATATTTGCCTGTGATGGAACGTGGCTTACAGCGAACTCCAGATCGTGAACCAGCATCTTGAAGATGGCTTCTTTGCTGGCAGATGTATAATTGCGCTTGGGCACACTAATCAGTTTTGTTATCAAAGGAATATCGCCGAACTGCAAAGCCAGATTGTAGTAGGCATAAGCACGATGGAAGTATGCACGTCCTTTATAGGCATCGCGAGTAGCGTCATCCAAACCTTTTACTTGATCGATGGAGGAGAGGATAGTATTGGCGTATTTTACCATGCTGAATCCCTGATCCCAGAAACGCTGCATGTAGTTGGCATCGCCACCACTTGCCATACCAGAAGTTGGTGTGAGTTTGGCATCAAAGTTGTCTTGGAAACCACCACCCATATCGGTCTTTGCATACATACCAACATCCGACATCAGGTAGTTGGTAAAGATACCAACGTTGTTCCAGTTACCATCGATACGATAGGTTTTCAACTGTTTGTCGCATTGTGCCAGAGCTGCTTGCAGACCAGCCTCTGTGCTATAGGTAGTTGCCGGCTCATAGAATGACAGTGGATCTTGCTCCAGGAAGCCGTCCGAACATCCTACCATGGTTCCCGCAAGGGCTAACATGAGTCCTCCGCGGAGTATATTGTTCTTTTTGATTTTCATACGATTCTACATTTTAAAGTGTTACATTAAGACCGAATTGGAACTGACGGTTGGCAAAACCTCCTGTTTCAGGATCGCCATACTCCCAACTGTCGATTGTGAATGCATTGTGGATACCAGCAGTTACATGTACACGCTGGATACCCCACTTATTTGTAATGTCGCGTGGGATGGTATAGCCGAGTGTGATATTGTCAAGACGTACAAAACTGCGATTGTACACCTTCTCAATACCGGTCACTCCTGAAGGACCTACGGCATTCAAGCGTGCGTAGTCGTTGGTTGGGTTTTCTGGTGTCCAGTATTCTTTCTTGTAAGTATTACAAGTCTGTGTAAACATAGAACCAGAGTTGTCGCCATTCAACCAGTAGCCAGCGCGGCTCTTATGACCCATGTAGCTGTACATTGAGAAAGAGAATGTGAAATCCTTATACTGGAAGTCATTACGCATATTCCAGTAGATTGGTGGCTGGGTAGTGCCTTGGTAAACACGGTCTTTGTCGTTATAAACAGGTACGCGTGTGCCGTCAGCCAGAATCTTATCGTCTTCGGTATAAACATTTACAACCTTAGGATCACCAGGCTTCTGGTTTACAAGTGCAGCCTGTTCAGCCTCGTTGACCTGCCAGATGCCGTCGGTCTTCCAGTACCAGATTTCGCCGATAGGCTTTCCAATGAACCAACCGTTACTGGTATCGTCCATCTCCTTACCATCCTCGTCGTATTCATAGTACAGGTGCTTAATCTTATTCTTATTATATGAGAATCCGAGAGAGGTACCCCACTTGAAGTCCTTTGTTTCGATATTTTTGCTGTTCAGCGTAATTTCAAAACCAGTGTTGGTAACCTCGCCAAGGTTAGTAGTGATGCTGCTGAAACCAGTGAAGTTTGGCAGACGCTGTGACATAATCATGTCGTGGGTCTTCTTGTGGTAGATATCGATGCTACCGGAGAGGCGCTTGTTAAGGACAGCGAAGTCAATACCGAAGTTCCATGACGAAGTCTTCTCCCATTCCAGATTGGGGTTACCAAGGCGGTCTACGCTCAGGGCATTGAGCACCTCCTGTGAGGTTGAACCGTACTTATAGTAAGCATAGAGACCACGGTTAGCCAAGTTAGAGAGAGCCAGATATGTATCAGCAAGCGAGCGGTTACCATTAGTACCATAGCTCAGACGCAGCTTAGCCATATCGAGCCACTTCCAATCCTGTGCGAACTTCTCCTCAGAGAGTACCCAACTGGCACCTAATGACCAGAAGTTTGCCCAAGGATTGTTCTGTCCGAATGCAGAATAACCGTCACGACGTACAGTAGCAGTCAGCATGTAGCGATCCATGAATCCATAGAATACACGACCCAGATATGCTGAAGCTGTGTAGTGAGTATCATTGGTTGAGAATGAACTCTGCTCCTTGTTGGCGCCAGAGATATAGTGGTAGCTGAGTACGTCAGTTGGTGTAATGTTACGGGCAGAGATGTTATCACTCCAATAACGGTTTTCCTCAGCCTCCTGAGCCAGGGTCACTGTGACATGATGCAGCTTGGCAAAAGTGCGATCCCATGTCAAAGTGTTGTTCAGGTTCCAGTTGAAGGTCTTTGAAGAATTGCGGTTCACACCACGTGTAGCGGGGTCGCTATTTGGTAACTCGGCTGACATCCAATAGCGATCGTAGAACCACTGATAGCGTGGAGCAATATTAAATTGGTAGGTAATGCCGAATGGCAAGGTAACCTTTGCATTGAAAATTGTGTTCAGTACGGTATAACCCTTCTCCAGTCCGATGTATTGCTGCTGGAAGTGGTAGTTGTAACCACCATTTGTAGGGTTGCCTGTACGAGGATACTGGATTTCGTTGCCATCAGCATCGTAACGTGAAGCGTAAGGCGACTCGCGCAACTGGTTGTCATCCCAATAATTGCTGCCCAGAGGCACAGCCTGTGATTCATCGCTACGATCCTGGAAATTTACGTTAGCACCTACTTCGAGCCAATTTGTTATCTTGGCGTTCAATTTCATGTTAGCGCGATAAGCATGGTAGTCATCACCTTGAATGGCACCCTGATTCTTCAGATAACCAAAACCTAAGTAGTAGTTAACATTATCTGTTGCACCCGAGATGCTGGCATTGTAATCCTGATTGAAACCTGTACGGAAGGTAGCATCCTCCCAGTTGTAAGTCTTACCAGCCAGGAAGTTCTCCATAACGAGGGCAGCATCAGCGTCAAATCCCATACGACGTGCATAGAGGCTCAGCATACTTTCGCCTGCCTGCTGTGTTTTTGGACCGGTGCTGGCCCACTGCTCCTGCGAGATACCATACTGGCCGATGTTGTTCACATTATCATAGTAGCCAGCAGGTATGCCGCTGTCTTTACCATAATAGCCCCATGTACCATCTTCACGATAGCCGTAGGTCTGTCCCTTATACCAGTCCTCTCGGTAGGTCATATATTCGCTGGCGCTGAAAACATCGCGATAGGCTGCCTTTGAGTTTGCTGCCAGGTTCATGCTTACATTAATAATAGGCTTGCCCTGCTTACCTTTCTTGGTTGAGATGATGATAACACCGCTGGCGGCCTTAGCACCGTAGATAGCTGCTGAAGAAGCATCTTTCAGAACGTCGATCTGCTCAATGTCGTCAGGGTTGATTTCTGAGAGCTCACCTGCGAACTGCATGCCGTCGAGAATAATCAATGGAGAGTTGTGCGAACCTGATGTGTAAAGAGAGTTCTGTCCACGCAGCTGGATGCTGGCGCCAGAACCTTTTGCTGATGAATCGAAGCCAATCTGCAGACCAGGTGTTCCGCGCAGCAGATCCTGTACACTACTAGGGTTCTGGTCAGCAAGTTTGCTGGGGTCAATCTGTACTACAGAGCCAGTCAGGTCTTTCTTGCGCATGGTACCATAACCAACTACTACTACCTCTTGAAGGGTCTCAGCATCTTCTTCGATGGTAATGTTAAGTGGCTGGCCTCCTCTGTAGGTAACTTCTTTGGTTTTGAAACCGATGTAAGATACCACCAGTGTACCACTGCCAGGAGCGGATTTAAGTTCGAATTTACCATCGAAATCGGTAACTGTACCAACATTTTCGATGTTTTTTACTTTAATGGTCGCACCAATAACTGGCTCACCACTCTTGTCTGTCACCTGACCTTTCACAACTCCGCTTTGCTGCGTAGCTTGAACTGCAGGTTCTGCCATAGCTGGTATTGGGAATGAAATCATTCCAGCTGCCAACGCCATCGCAAAACATAGTTTGCGGGATGGATTTGTTAAATTAGCATACTTCATTTAAGTTTTCTTTAGTTATTAATTAATAAAATTGATAGAAGTTCCTTGAAAGATTTTTTGGCTGCAAAGATACGGCGGTTGATGTAAATCAAGGGGAAAAATCAGTGATTTTTGGGGAACAAATCGTTATTTATTCCCCAATTCACTGAGATTCCATGCATCGCGCCATCTGATTACGGGTGTTCCGTTCTCAAATTCGATAGGCAGCCAGATATAGCGGGCATCACTTGGATGTTTGGGACGCCAGATGTCGGCCATGAAGATGAAACGGTCGCCGTAGGGAAGGATGAAAGTTGACTGTCCCTCGAAGGTTATTTCCGATTTTGGTCCAACGCAAGGATTGGGGTGCTGAGTCCAAGGTCCCCAGATGCTGGGTGCCGAGAACATGCGAGCCTCGTTGGGAGCCCATCCGGTGCAACCAGATGTAATCATCCAGTAGGTGCCGTCTTTCTTGAAGATGGCAGGTGCCTCGTTTTGTCCACCAGGTGCCACACGGGTGTAACGTCCTGAGTGGTGCAGGTAGTCGCCTGTCAGTTCTGCTATGTGCAAGGTCAGGTTGTCTTCAGATGAGAAGATATGGTAAGCCTTGCCATCGTCGTCGACATAGAGAGTCATATCGCGGGCCATCTGTCCAGTGCCGAAGTCACGTTTCAGGAAGAGTCCTTGTTTGATGGCCTCACGCCAAGTTGGTGTCCACCATTTCTTGAAGTTGTCGGCGTTGAGTGTATCGAGTGTAGTTTGTTCGTTTTTACCAAAATCAATGGGATAGGTGCCCGCGTTGGCTCGCTGTGAATACAGGAACTTATAGGGGCCTTCGGGACGATCGCTTACGGCTACACCATAGCGGGCTGCACTATACCCCTTGCCTTTCAGTTCCAGATGGAACCACATGCAGAATTTCTTTGTTACCTTATTATATATAACTTTAGGGCGCTCCAATATGCAACCACGTGTGATGTCGCTATGGCGGTCATCGCTCACATAAAGGGCTACGCCGCGGTTCTGCCAGTTCATCAAGTCCTTCGATGAGTAGCACTGCACACCAATCATAGCCGATGAGGTGGTATCACACTTGTTCTCACCGAACCAGTAGTAGGTATCGCCGTATTTCATGATGCCGCCACCATGGGCATTGATGTGTCGTCCACTGGCGTCAGGCCAGATTTCACCCGAACGGATCATCTTTGGTTTCTTCTGCTGCTCGTTCCAGTATTTCTCAATACGTTTGGCTTCGGCTTTGGTGATATGAATCACGCTGCCGTGTTTGGGGGATGAGAAGTTTGAAGCTTTCATCACGCCTTCGTTGAAGCGTCCGAGGGGTTTGAAGGTCTTGAAGTCGCTCGTTTCTACGAAACCGAAGTTATGAGGGTTCACGCTATAGATATCATACATGACCACCCATTTTTTCTGACCTATGCGCTTCCATACGTTAGGTGCCTCGCAACCACGGTTCTCGCCATCAATCTGCTCGGCATGATAGTCGTTGAAATGGTTGATTTTATCTGAAATCATGTATTTGATACCGCCAGGATTCTCCTGAGCCACATACGACATGAAATATCGTCCATCGGGCATCTGGCAGATGTCGGCATCGAGTACTTGTATTTTGTTATCGGGATATTCAAAAAGTAGTTTGGGTTCGGTTTCCAGTGTTGTGAATGCTTCATCGGCATAGCTATAGTAGAGCTTTGTGCGTCCACCTGCCTGCTGGCGTATGGTGAAGTAAACCATGGGTTTGCCTACAGCAGAATCCCAGATGGTCTGAGGCGCCCAGGCACAGCCAATCTTTCCGAACTTCTCGGGGAAGAGCTTATCAATACGTGCCTCATGGTGAGTCCAGTGTATCAAGTCGTCGCTGGCCATCAGTACCAGTCCTCGGTTGTTGCCCCAGCCAAACTCTTCCGGACGCTCCCATTGTGTGGCGCGCAATCCCATTTCACGTCCGAAAACATGCAGATCAGTCATGGCTATATAGAACTTGCCGTTGGGTGCACGATAGATGTGCGGGTCGCGAATGCCTCGCTGGTCGGCAATGGAGTCGCCAGCAATGATAGGCTCACCGTTGTTCACGGCTGTAAACGTATAGCCATCATAGCTGATGGCCATGAACAGTGAGTGGGTAGGGTCATTGAAATACGTGAACAGGTAGGCACCCATGTCCTTTTCAGTGAGTGTCTTTTGTTTCTTGGCTTCTGCCGTTGTCATGCATACTCCAATGAGTAAGGCAATTAATAGTAGGGGTTTCTTCATTGTTGTTAGTAACTTGATTTCGGCTGCAAAGGTACAATTATTGACTTATATCAATGTCTCAACATCATTAATTATTGGGAACAAATTGTTATTTTTGCCTTTTTTTTGGGGGTTTTGTGAAACTTTTGTATCTTTGCAGTCAGAAAGATATCCAACTGATGAGACGATTACTTTTACTAACTATAGCTCTTCTGACTCTTTGTCAAGTGTCCCAGGCATGCCGTGTGTCGCTCAGAATTATGTCGCAGACACCCATTCAGGGTATTGAGGAAGCACGTAAACTGATGTTCGACCACTATGGTATGATGTGGGTGGGAACTGATCAGGGATTCCGTAGCTACGATGGGTACAGTTTCAAGACCTATCGTAACCATGCTTATACGCCAGGCATCTTGCCAAATAACTATGTACGTTCGATTACTGAGGACCAGCATGACGGACTTTGGATTGGCACTCGTGACGGATTGGCTCATTATAACCGGAAACTTGGTTTGTTTAAGACCTATCATCTGCGTGGTGACAATGCCAAACTGATTAATGCGCTTTATACCGATGCAGCAGGTATAGTATGGGCAGGAACGAATGCAGGTGTGTCGCGCTATGATGAGAAAAAGGATGATTTCACCGATATCCGTCTGCCGGCAGGCGTTATCTCGTTTGCCGAGGATACCCATGGTAATATATATATAGGTACGTGGGAGGGTGGCTTGCTGCGCTTGAACAAGAAGAGTGGCAAAATGGTGAGCTATCCGCGCTTAAGTGAGCGTAATACTGTTCAGACGATGTTGATGGATAGTCGAGGACGTCTTTGGATTGGTACCTGGGAGCATGGTATTGTGCGGCTGGACCATCCGGAGAACGAAGCGGCACCAGGCATGCATAAGATGAATGAAGGGCGCACTGATTTCCGTACTTTCCATCGCTTAGTTGAAGACTCGGTGAGTCATGCTGTATGGGGCTGCTGTATTGAGGGCTTGACACGTGTTGACCTTGATAATGATGCTGATGTGGAGAACTATCCGATATTGACCTTCTGTTATGATATGGTTACTGATGGGATGGGCAATCTTTGGGCGCTTACCCGTAATAATGGTATTGTGCATCTAAGCACCAAGCCATCGCCTTTCCGTTTCTATAATCTCGACCCGGCAGGGCTCGAATTGCCTGTAAACCGTATCCAGCGGGTGTTTACAACTGATGGAAAACGTTTCTGGTTGGGACTGCAGCCTTACGGATTGGCGTTATATAACCGCGAAACAAATCAGGTGGTCTATAATAACCGGATTCCAGGTATGGAGCTTCAGAATGGGCAGCATGGTGTTTATGTTCAAACCTTCTCTGATATGATTGAGCGCCCTGACGGGGCTGTGTGGATGGCCAGTTCGCGTGGTGTTCTGATATGGAAGGAGGGTGAACCTGCTCGTTTGCTGGTTCGTGGTAATGTGCCTTTTTTCAGCGATAGCGAGGTGAATGCTTTTCATGCCTTGCCGAACGGTGCTGTTCTGGTTGGTTTGAATAATGGTATCGGTATTGCTTTCTCCGAATCCAAAGGTCGCATGCTCAAGTTGAACGAAGGTGGGCGCGATTTCAGCGATTGCCATGTGCTATCGGTGCATGAGGACCATCAGCATCGACTATGGGTGGCTACCGAAGGACAGGGTATTATCCGTATCAGCGGCAAGCTGAGTGATGCACGAACGTTTGTATATCACCAGTATGCGCCTGTAGCAGGGAATTATCCTGTTGACGAGGCTACTGCCGTTTACGAGGATGCCAACCATCGGGTGTGGGCGATATCAAATAGCGGTGGATTCTTCCTTTTAAACGATGAAACCGATCAATTTGAACCAGTTAATCACCGTTATTATATCGGTATGGGTGGCCTTTATTCTATCCAAGGCGATCTGAATGGCAGAATCTGGCTTTCTACAGATAAGGGATTGGTAAGATTTACGCCTTCAGACAAGGAGGGAGCTACCACCTATTATAATATGGAAGATGGTATTGAGGCCATCAGCTTCTCGTCGAATGGTGCTTTCAGATATGGTAAGGAGCTGTTTTATGGTAGCGCCAAGGGTTTCTTCTCGTTCGATGCGGCTGAGGTGGAAAGGTGGCAACAGGGTGCTGCGCCATCGTTGGTGGTTACAGAGCTGCTTGTTGATGATCAGCCCTATCGCTGGTATGATTCCCTGTGGCAGAACAGGGTATCTGACGAACAACCCTTTTATTCGCGAAAAATCTCGATTCCATCGGATGCGCGTAAGTTCTCGATAGAGTTTGCGCTGTTGGCTTACCAGAATCAGGAACAATGCCGCTATGCCTACTATCTGGAGGGGTACGACCGCGATTGGCATCATACAGACGCCCAAAGTCGTGTGGCTACCTATCAGAACCTGCCTCCAGGCACGTATCATCTGCAACTACGTGCTGCCGATAGCTATGGGCGCCTCGTTGAAATGCCTTATTCTATTGAGATTTGTGTGTTGCCGCCCTGGTATCGCACGTGGTGGGCCTACCTTGTCTATGTCATCTTGCTGGCAGCAGCTGCCTATGGTGCAAAAGAGTGGTATAAGGCGCGTGTAAACCGTAAGGCGAGATTACAGCAGCGTGTGAACGAGTTGCTGCATTACCGCGAGATGATGGTGATGAAACAATTCGAAGGTGCCCGCAAGGTGCTGGAAGTAGAAGAGCAGCAGCACTCTTCGCCTGATGAGCTTTTCCTTCAGAAAGCCATTGACTGCGTCAAGCAGCATATTGACGATGCGGATTACGATCGCGAGCAGTTTGCCTCCGATATGTGCGTGTCATCGTCAACGCTCTATAATAAGCTCCGTGCGCTGACAGGTGAGAATGTAACGGCCTTTATCAATAACATCCGATTGAAAGAGGCTTGTACCATTCTCCGTCAAAAGCCTAACATCAAGATGACGGAGCTCTCGATGTCAGTGGGATTCAATACCCCCAAGTATTTCGCCAAATGCTTTAAGAAGGAGTTTGGCGTGCTGCCAAGTGAGTATCTTGACAACTTAGACCGGTAGTGTCATTACAAAGCGGGCGCCTGTGGTATAGGAGCTATCGAGTACGATATCGCCTCCCAATCGGCGTGTCAGCGAACGGGCTATGGTGAGTCCGATACCGGTGCCATCGTAATATTCATCCAACTGTACGAATTCATCGAATATGTGTTCCGCCTCGTTGACGGGGATGCCGATACCAGTGTCTTCAACGATGAAGCTGACAAAGTCGGCATTCCGCTCTACGGTGAGCACGACGTTCTGCTTCTCAATAGATGCATCGCCTTTGGCCTCGGCAGGACGTGTAAACTTGCGTGCGTTGTCTAAAATCATGGTGAGTGCGCGAACGGCTGCATTTTCGTTGGTGGAAATCATCAATGTCTCGACCTCGGGGGTGATTTTCATGTCGAACGCTACATGGGCGGCTTCGCTCACGCCGCTGGCATCAGCAGCTTTTGCAGCTACTTCTATGGCCAGTACCTGATTGGTGCGCTCTATGACGGCTGTGCTGTTGGCATCGCTCAGTTCTATCATCTTGTTTACCAAGCCGGTAATACGGTCTGTATTCTCCATGATCTTGGTGTTGATGTCCTGTCGTGTGTTATTATCGAGTGTCATATCCGACATGGTGATGATCTGGGTGAATCCGCTTAGGATATTGAGTGGAGTGCGTATCTCGTGACTCATCTGACGGATAAAATTCGATTTCATCTTTGATGACTCCTCAGCCCTCTCGTTGGCAATTACCAGATTCTGATAGCTTATTTCCAACTGAGCGTGGGCTTTACGCAGTTTGCGATACATGGCGTGGAGCACTCCCAGGAAGACTATCAGCAGCACGAATACGATGGCGGCGCCAATCATGCGCTGGTGGTTCAAGTCCTCTTTCTGCTGGGCTATCTGGGCTTCCTTCTGTTGGGTCTCGTAGATAACAGCCAGCTCTTCGGCGTCGCTCTGGTGCTGATAGTTCTTCACAGAGTCGAGCATGCTGATGATTTGCTGGGCCCGTTGCAGTGCTTCTTCTTTGCGGTTTGTCTTGAGGAGTGCCTTGAAGGTGGTGGCGGGGCTCTCTATCAGGAAGTCGAGAGTGGGCGGGATGCCTGCAGCCAGTTCGGCTGAATCGATACGTAGCTGAATATCCAGCAGGCTCTGCCACTGTTCGGTGATTTCAAGATAATAGGCCTGGTTGTATATGCCGTAGTATGTCTGTGCGTAGGGCAGGGCGATATAGCTGCGATAAGCCACATCGGCCTCTTCTTTTCTTCCTGTCTTGGCGTAGATCACCGCCTTGTCGCATAATAGTGAGGCCAGATAGTGCTCGTATTTCTCGGTTTCAACATCGGTGGCGGCATAGCGTTCCAGGGCTTGCTCCATCATGCTGAGCCAGGGCTCTACGGCTTTGTATTCGTGGCGGTTCAAGTAGCCGTTGATGATGTTGGAGGCCATGAGCAGGCAACTCTCTTGCAGCATGCCGTTCTCGGGATGGGCAAGAGCCAGTTCCTCTGTCTGGCGGCGTACTTGTTCGAAAGTCTTTGCAGCCTCATTGGCGTGCGATAGTTTCAGCTGGCTGATTCCTATCTGCATGAGCAGGTTGTTTGCCATGTCGCGCCCAATAATTGTGGTGTCTTTGCTTGCCAGTTGGTAGCCTTTGGTTGCGGCTGCTAATGCTTCCTGCAGGTTGTTGATGTTGCTGTAGCAGGTGTGCAGTCCTACAAATGAGTCGTAGTATTTTTGCGGACTGGTATGCAGCAGATCCTCGTTCGCAACAGCTTTCTTGTAGTAGATGATGGCAGAACGGAACTGATTGGCATCGTAATACTTCTCGGCGAGTTCATATTCGCTCTCGCTGGTAGACTGGGTCGACTGTTGGTCTTTGCTGACTTCCGTGTTTGAATGTTCTGATTGACACGAGGCTAAGGCGAGCGTGATGAGGATCATGCTTGCTGTTGGTAACTTGGTGTGACGATGCAACCATCGCCAGAATGGCAGGAATATGAGCATAAGTGATAGTATGATGATTGGTAATAGTATGCAGAGTAAGCGCAAGTAGTTGTAGAGTATCACCTTGTCGGGGCATACCATAGCGATACTCCAGCCCGTCTGACGGAAGGGCATGTAGAACACATGACATTGCTGCCCATCAATCTCTAACGATTTGTAGCCTGTCTCGCCATCAACCATGGCTCTGCCTAATGAGATACGGGCTGTATCAGCCTTTTCGAGTGTTGAAGTGAAAATGGTTTCGTAGAGTATTCGCGTACTGTCGGGGTGTACGATGTATGACCCGCCTCGTCCCAGCAGCATGCAGTAGGAGTGCGGCATGGGGTGCTCTGATAGTATCAGGTCGGATAACCACTTCAGCGGTACATCGGCCGACAATATTCCCACTGGCTTACCGTTGGCATTGTAGATAGGCTGGCAGTAGGATGTCATCACGTCGTTCACCTGAATACCATCGGTTCCTGATTCCTGGAAAGGTTCAATCCAGTATTTGTGATCCAGCAGGAAGGGTATCAGATACCAGTCCATATAGAAGTACTGGTAGCCGTCGTCGCCCTCTTGCTCGGTTTCTATACTGTTGCCGTTGTTGTATGAATAAGCCGAGAAGTAGCGGCCTTGGTTCTTGAAGAAGTAGGGCTCGAAGGCAATGCTGCAGCCCTTCAGATCGGGATGGTTTGATAGTAAGCGCCTGCTCAGCTCGAACATCATGTCGGGGTTGTCCAGATGCTGCTCTACCTCTACGAGAATACTGTCGGTAGCAGCTTCAGTCTCATGAATGCGATTGTCGGTATAGTTCATCACGTGCTCAAGTGCACTTACTGCCTCGTCCATCGCGTGATGACGTATGTATTGGCGGCTGAAGTGCAGAACGAGCAATACAGCAACGAGGAGTCCCAGCCCAAGGGCAGCAAACTTCCATTGGCGTTGGGTGTAATAGTTCCAGATTCTGTAAAACCGTTCCTTGTTCATAGTCCCATCAGTTCTTTATAGGTAACCTCACGTTTCAGCATGCCTGCCTCCATCATCAGCCGACTGGCTTTTTTAACCATATCCGGACGTACGCGGAATTCGCGCCGTTTCGATTCACGGTCTATCTGCTGGCGTAACACCTCTTCAAGCATCAGTTTCTGCATCACCCGGTTGGTGTGTATCCCATGCTTGTTCACGTATTTCATCACAATCTCCAGTGCCTCGTCGGGGTGAGCAGCTACCCATTCCCATCCACGGCGGCTGGCAGCTGCAAAACGGGTCACCTCCGATTGGTGCGATACGAAGTAGTCGCGCTTCACGTAAACACCGTTTTCCTGTATATTGTAGTCGTGCTCGCTGAACCGGTATATGCTGTTCTCACTCATGGGGAATCCGGCTTGCTTCAACAGGCAGAACTCGTTGTAGCTGACTACCATGGTGGCATCAACAGCCCCTGAGAGGAATACGTTGATGTCGCTCGTAAAGCGTACCCACTTGTAGTCCATGCCCTCGTGCTTGCTCATGATATAGGTCAGATAGTTGGGGTCGGCATTGAATATGCCAACCTTCTTGCCTTTCATCGTGAGCGGATGGGTGCCCCAGCGCGATACCAGGATGTTGCTGCTGTTCATAGAGTCCTGGAAGATGTTGACCAGAGGTGTGCCTTGGGCAATGAAGTCCATGGCCGACATCATCGAGAACATAGCCGCATTGCATTGGTTGGTTTTGAGTCGGTTAGAAGCAGAGCTGGTGAGCGACGGGTGTTGTATAACCACATCGAGCCCCAGTTCCTCATAAAACCCTTTTTCCTTGGCCACGTAATAGCCGGCAAACTGCGCCTGAGCCGTCCAGATAGTAGTAAATACAAATTTCTCGGCTCTTATTGGCAGCGACACCAGCAGCATTGCGGCACAAGCGAAAGCTATGTGTTTAATGCTATGTCTCATTATATATTCTCTCTCTTAGGCTGCAAATATACAAAAAAATGGAGTTATAGAACAATTATGTGTACAAAAAGAGGCATTATTGAATGAATTTATTATCTTTGCGCACAAAAAAGCGGAATAAACAATGGCAAGTAATGCAGATTTTGTACAGTATATCGCCGACCAGTGTAGGGGGGCAGGCGAGATTGTAGCCAAGAAGATGTTTGGCGACTACGGCATCTATTGCGATGGCAAGATATTCGGTTTGATTTGCGACGACCATTTTTATCTGAAACCCACCGATGCCGTACGTGAGATGCTGAAGGTTATCGACCTGTGCCCACCCTACCCAGGCGCCAAGCCTTACTTCTACATCGCCGATGTAGATGATCACGGCTACCTTTCCGCCCTGGTCAAAGAAACCTGCAAACATCTTCCTGAGCCAAAGCCCAGGAAGAAGAAAAAATAAGTAGTTATGTTTCGGGGTACAAAACCTAAGGAAAACAGGTACAAATAGTAAGCTTAACAGGTACAAGTAGCCTACTCATTTATCGTTTGCCTATACGCAAACGATCATTCGGCTATACCCAAACGACTGTGCGCCTATACGCAAACGATTATTCGAGTATAGGCAAATCAAAGCATATTCAAGCATCCTAAACCTCTGTATAGATATGCTCTCTACCCATCTGTGTCTTCAGCAGTTTGGGATTTTTTCCAAGAGTCCATAAGTTGAGTTGTTTGCGGGCGGAATAGAGTGTAAGACCCGAAACACGCGAGAACATACCTGCAGTAATATAGCCAGTGCGCTGGACAACGCCTCGCATGATCTGCTCCAATTGTTCCTTATCAGCCATAAGTTCCTGTGTATCAGGATTATGATAACGACGGAATCCACTCAACCACTTCTTGATTTCCTTATCCCAAAGTTTACCCGGATTATATTCAACACCCTCCAAGCGTACATCGCGATCCTTAACCTCTCTGGCATCGGTTATTTGCTTGGTAAGAACCAATCTTGGTGCAAACGACCCGATGGGTGTATCAATACGATACCCTTCGGCCAGGAATCTTCCCGCCGCTCTTATAAACGCATCGAAGGCACGATGAAGCTCACCATATCGCGAATAGTTCATTCCCTCACAGTAATCCTCCAACTCCTTCATATCGATCTTCAGTCCGCTTTTGGGGCGAACATAAACCAAGTTCTTCCCATCTGCGCCTTTCACTGGCGTAGGGTGAACCTCATACCACATTCCACTATTCTTTCTAGGCATATTTATAGTTTCCTAAATAACTGCCTGCAAAGATATAACAAATATTCGAATCAACAAAACTTATTCATAAAAAAAGTCCCAACCTTGCGATTGGGACTTAAGCGCTTCAGGATGGGCTTGCACCGTGGGCGTTGAAATTGTTGAAAATCTTTAGAAATTGTAAGAAACTTAATATCAATTAGTTACAAAAACAATACGAAAAGTTTCGAAAAGTTAAAATTTCACCAAATCTACAAATTTGGCTACAAATTGGCTACAATTTTTCAAAAAATGTATTACCTATGCACCCAACAAAAGTAATAAAAATATGTCGCAATTCTTTTTGAGAACAAATAAGACTGAGGGTAAAGCACCTTTGTATGTAAGAACGCGCCGTAAAGGAATTCTGTTCTGTGTTACTACTGGTATTATGGTCGATGTGAAGGAATGGGCGAAGGCCCAGAAGAGTCTATCGGCTATGCAACGATACGAGAGAACTGACGAAGGTGTACGCGTTCATGATCTTCAAGTAGAGGTTATGAAAACCATTGATGTACTTTATGCTGAAAACAAAGTGCAATCTAAGGAGGATAAGCCTGTGTTGGAACAAGCCCTGTCACGGGTTGTCCATGGGGCAGTAGAGGAAATCCAGCAAACAGCCAAGGTTGTTACTGCCAAATCGAGGGAAACAGTATTGGGTTTCTTTGATTATTTCATTGCTGGTATTTCTGATGGTTCCATCCGTCATGGCGATAACTCAGACTACTCCTCTGGTACAGTTGTCGTGTGGAAAGCTTTCGGTGAGAACCTAAAGGAGTATTGTAAAAAGGATATCTCTTTTGAAGATATTGACAAGCCTTTTGCTGACAGATTCACGCTTTATCTTCAGAAACAAGGCTATATGCCGAATACCATCAACAAAAGGTTTCTTGTTTTCGCAAACTCTGTAACCTCGCAGCTATGGAAGGGTACAACAAGAATGCTGTTTCCCTACGAGTTTGGAAAGACAGGACGATAAAAGAGATAGACAAGCGAGCAGAGATATACCTGACTGACGAGGAGATTGATGCCATGTACGACATGGAACTGACTGGCGAGAATGAGATAGTACGTGACATCTTTCTTCTTGGTTACTTCAGTTGCCAGCGTTATAGTGACTATTGTAAGTTACGCGAAGAGAACTTCATCACCTATAATAAAAGTGGGCTGATCACATTGACCCAGAAGAAAACCGGGAAAAAGGTCGAAGTGCCTATTTTCGATGATCGTGTCTATGAACTTTGTGAGAAGTATAACTATAATTTTCCGGATATTACTGCTCAGAAAATGAATTTGAAGATTAAGGTTGTTGGTTATGAGTTGTCAAAAACGGTACCTTCTTTTTGTGAGAAGTATGTAACAGTATTGACTGGTGTAGAAAAACGATCCGAACAAACTTATGAAAGGCTGTTGAAGAAGAAAAAGGATGGCATCAAGTTCACGGAAAACGAACGCAAATGGTTCCACAAACTGGATAGGGTTGCTAAGTTGCGCAATGGTTCTCCTCTTTGGGAACGGAACAAGCATGGCGAAGTTATACGTGCCAAATACGAGCTGATATGTTCACATACGGCACGAAGGAGTGGAACCACTAACCTATATAAATTAGGTGTGCTGTCAGACCTGGAACTGCGTAGCATAACAGGCCATGAGTCGCAGAAGAACTTTGAGGGCTACATCCGCATAGGTATATCGGAGCAGGCCCTAAGAGTTGGAGATAAGATTAAGGCTGCGATGGGAGCGAAAAAAAGGTTGACAAGTAGAAAAACACTAAGCGGTTTTCAACTGTCAACCAAATAGCAGGTAAGTATTTAACCAGTATAATACTTATCAATTTTCGGTAAATAGAAGAAGCCGTTCAACAAGTTGATGTACGGTGGTTGATGACTCTTCCTTTGCAGGATTACTACCGTCAAACGCCTTCAGGACATTTTTTGCATTATCTATCGCCATACGAGTTCTTGGATAGATGACATTGAAGACCTTCACAGAGTCACCCTTTGCTTTGCCATATTTGAAACCGAGCAGATGGGTAAGCATCTCGGCATAACGGTTTCTATGTATGGCTCCTTGATAAAGGTTGAAATGTAATAGGAACCAATATTCAAATGCTTGGTTGCTATATGCCACATGAAAACCATTAGTCTGAGCCATCTGTATGGCAGCGTTGAAATCGCTGTCAGAAAAATCATCCTTGTCAAATACGACCCAACATTGATCATAATTCCGGTTTCTCCTCTTCTCAATGTCTCTAATGGCTATTGCTTCCTTCACTAACGATATGGTGTTCATGCCCTTACCGATAGCTTTCACGTTTGCAGATGTCAGTCGGAAGGAGTTGAAGTATTCTGGTTCAGTTACCTCTCCTTCACAGACGATAAGGAAGGTTTGTTTAACCAGCCTTAGGCTGCTTGTCCTTTTGAGTGTACGCTCAATCTTGGGGTTTTGTCTGCGTGCCATCACTCTGCCCTCCTTAATACTGACTCCAGATTACCGATAATGGGTGTGGCTCCATATTTTCCACTGAGATAATCCTTTTCGAAAGGAGCATCACTCCTGACTTTATAGTCTGACAGGGAATAGAGTGAAGTGGCCCCGAATCGATCCTTCTGTGTGAACCAGATTTGGTCACGACGGAACAGACCAGAACTGAGAATATTGGTGTCATGCGCTGTGAATATCAATTGAGCGTTACGTGGATTGGATTCGCGGGAGTTAAACAAAGAGATAATTCGATTAGTCAGAACCGGATGCAATTTGGAATCAAATTCGTCAATGACAAGTCTTGATCCGTTGTCAAGCGCCTTGATGATAGGATAAGCCATAGAGAAATATTTGATGGTTCCTTCTGATTCCATGCTTAGGAATGGGAAGCTGGTTTCACCTTTTGCCGCTCCATTTGTGTCATACTGCAGATGTCGGCTAAGGATATGATTGTCACTTTTCTCTATATCCTCAATACCCAAGTCGGCAAACTTGGAAAATTCCACGATTCTTGACCGCATCTCTACATCGTCAAGATGGTTTACGGCCATATTCCACATCCTTTCTTCGTCAGAGCATGTAAGGATGGTTGTTTCCACAAGCCAGTTGATAATCTGAACCGCAGTAGGGTCGTTAAACTGAGCTGCGGCAGAAAGTAGGAGGGCATTGTTGCGAATCATCTTCCTGTTCACTAAGTCAGTAGCGATTGAGAAAGATGTATGGACTTTCATTTCCTCTCCTTCACGGTAAAACAGTTCCACCTCCTTAGCTCTCTTACGACAGGCTTTCCTATACAGCCATTCGCCATGCACAGACTCACGGCTGACATCCATGCCATAGCGATATTGGTACCCATCCAGAATGAATATCATCTCAAAAGAACTGGGTGCCTTGGCGCTATCTGTATTCAGTTTAAACGCTTCAACGCCAATCTCCTCCCCAGCTTGCAGATTCTTAAAGGAATCAATAATATAGCTCTTGAAGAAATCGAGGGCCTTTATAACATTGCTTTTGCCTGAAGCATTGGCACCTAAAATGACAGCACTCTTTAAAAGGCTGACATCTATTCCGTCAATGTCAAACATTACATCCTCTGTCGCAACGCGAGCATCTTTAAGAGGTGATGCTACCAACGACAGGGTGGCTGGCTCCATAATAGAGCGGAAATTTTCAACTGAAAACTGGATAATCATAAAGATAATTCGCTTGTTTGTGAAATTTCTGCAAAAATACGAGTTTTCTTTCGAAATTCCAAGAGAAAACTCTAATTTCTGCAATTATTTTATGATTTTTTACAAATGGAATATGGCAAGAAAACAACCGAAATCATCCGGCCTTGATATCGAAGATATGATGAATGACATAGACAACCTCATTGTAGAGATTACACTGTGGATCGTTATTACTTTTGGAAAATGATGGTGAAGGAATAATTGAATCAGTAAAGGCCAAATGAGCTTGCGAGATGTAGATTATCAGCCTCAGACGGTTAAATTTATATTAAATTACACCTTATTATATATTAGGTAAGAGAATTATTTCGTATCTTTGCAAGTGCAATCTGTGGCTTGCCGCAGAAAGCGGGAGTTCTTTTCTTATGAATAAAATGCGTTTGCTACCGTTCTATCCACATTAGAACCTGAGAAATTCTTATAGCAAATAGAAACGAGAAGTAGTAGACAAGTTGCTAGCGCACTCGATATGAGTGGGCTTACTTGTCTATTTCTCGGGTTTTCTCAGGACCTTAATGTGGGGCAGGTAATGTTCCCACTCTTTTTGTGTCCTATAGGAACCCATCTATTTCAAGGAGAGATAGTAGAAGCGCTTGAAATAGCAAACAGATGCCAAAGAAGTATTGGACTGAAGACAAGTTTGTTAATCGTGTCATTGAGGGTGACTGCATCGAGGTGATGCGCCATCTGCCCAATGACTGTATTGACATGGTGCTGTGTGATTTGCCTTATGGCACAACACAGAATAAGTGGGACAGTATAGTTCCGCTCGATGAATTGTGGGCTGAGTACAAGCGTATCGTTAAGCCCAATGGTGCTATTGTGTTGACCTCGCAAGGTTTGTTTACTGCTGCATTGATTATGAGCCAGCCTAAACTCTTCAAGTATAAATGGGTATGGGAGAAATCGAAGCCAACGAACTTCTTGAATGCAAAGAAACAACCGTTGAGAAAACATGAGGACGTTTGTGTCTTCTATAACAAACAATCAGTTTACAATCCTCAGATGACAGAAGGTGAGCCTTACGATAAAGGTGTTCGTAAGAACCAGTTAAGTGGTAGTTATGGTGATTTCCAGCCTGTGCATGTGCATAGCGATGGTAAACGCTATCCGACTGATGTAGTTTATTTCAAGACGGCAGAAAGCGAAGGTGAGGTTTTTCATGCAACCCAAAAGCCAGTTGAGTTGGGACGTTATTTCGTGCGTACCTACTCGAATCCAGGTGACATCATCCTTGACAATACAAGCGGTAGCGGCTCTTTCGTTGTTGCAGCATTGATGGAGGGACGTAACTTTGTGGGAATAGAGAAGAATGCAGATACCGAGCTTTTCAAAGGTGAGAAGATTGACTACATCAAAAAGACCCGCGAACGACTACAAGAAGCATGGCGGGAACTTGGTGAAGAAAAGACAAGGTATCTGCGAGTATGCAATCTAATTGAGAAGTTTACAAAATAATAAAATCGGCCTATGGCAACTACTATCCGAAAAAACGAACGAAGCTGGGCGATAGAACTTATATCGCAAATCAATCAGTTCTCAACAGATAATGACCTGATTATTAAGAGAGCCGGTGGTGAATCAACGGTAAGTGAACATCGTGGACAAAGTATGTTCCCGGATGTGATACTCTATGGGGATCATGACTTATCAAGTATTCTGCAAGGTTGGGAGTTGAAGATGCCTGATGTCCCGATTACTGATGAAGACTTTGTTCACGATGCCAAACGCAAGGCAAGAGCTTTGAATCTGAACAGTTGTGTTATTTGGAACTTTACTCATGTCAAACTATACGTTTATGACGATAACAGTCATGACTATGAGGTGAAGAAAACTTGGGACAATAATACCATCAGGACTCGAAATGATGTTCAGAGGTACAAGTCAAGATGGGAGAGTACATTGCAAAGTGTGCTGACATCAGTCAATGAGTATCTTATTTCAGGTGAAGTGAAGAAGAGGTTCATTGGTGAAGTTCTCACAAAAACATCTATCTCCAATCTCGTCAATGAAAACAAGTACAATGTCGCAAATAGCCTAAGAAATGCGGCAAATAGTGATGCCATTATGTCTGCCCACATAGATACATGGTGGAAAGATATAGAGTCGGAGTATAGAGGCGATGAGGAGGATAAGTTTGCTGCCTATGCAAAAAGCATCATCATCAATTGGGCCAATCGTATCATCTTTGCCCACCTGATTAAGCGTAGGCAACAAAGTGCTTTTGCCATTGACCAACTCGATTACGATAGTACGCCAAGGGATGGCAACAAGATCTTTCAGGAGATAACCGAAAAGAGTGACTTCTATAATATTTTTAGCGTAATTCCCTACAATGAGCATATTTCCGAGAAGACATGGGCTCAGTTGGTAGAGCTATCGCTTTTCTTGAAGAATTCTCCCATCAACAATATTAGTCAAAGGATTCTTCAGCAGGTGCTCGAAGGTTCGGTCAATATTTCCAAACGACTGATGAATGGCCAATATCCCACACCTCCGACATTAGCCGCCATTCTTTCACGGATGACAATCCATGATGTAAATGGTGAATGTTTCGATGGTTGTTGTGGAACTGGTACAATACCAAGTTTTATTATCAACTTCAAGAAAGACAGGAGAATCGGAGCAGCACAAGCGATGGCTACGACCTGGGCCAGCGACAAATTCAAATTGCCTTTGCAGATTGCGAATCTGGCAATGACCAACTACGATACTATTAACATGCCATGCCGCCTGTTCCAGAAAGATATTTTAACGTTGAATCCAGGCGACGAGGTGGAAATAGTAAATCCGCAAACTGGTGAACGGGAAACCTTTAGTTTGCCCCTCTTCGATAGTTTTGTGTCTAACCTTCCATTTGTCAAGTCAAGTGGAATTCCAGATGATGACACACCATTTGTAACTGCAATTAAGCGGGCAAACAATCTTTCGGGTAGGTCTGACTTCAGTTATTATATAGCCCTCCACTTGAAAAATCTTGTAAAGGCTGGCGGCTATGTTGGAATCATCCTTTCCAATTCATTCCTCGGAACAGATGCCGGCAGCAAATTCCTTGCAGCCATTAGGGAAGATTTTGACGATATGCGCATTCATATCAGTGGCAGCGGCAAATGGTTTACAAATGCTGATATTGTGACCGCATTGCTGATAATGAGAAGGAAAAGTGAAGAAGTAGAGGAAAATACTTCTATTTCATTCTTCACATGGAAACGAAATCTCAATGTTATTTCTGAGAGCCGTGATTACCAAGAAACGATTATAAACTCTTCATTGCTTGATAGGGAATTGGACAATGAAGTCATAGCAAGAGTGAATTACAACGCTGAAGAATTGGAATCGCTGATAAATCTAAAAGTGTCATATAATTCTCTGTTCAGCAATCTCAAATGGTTGCTGGAAATAAAAGACAAGTTAGTGCCAGTCAGCAACTATCTGAAAGTATTCAGGGGTAGTCGTAGAGGTTGGGATCCAATGTTTTTCCCACAAAGCGATGCACCTATTGAACCGCAGTTCTTGAAAGACGTGCTCATGAATGCAAGGACCACAGATAGCTATATTGCATCTCCGACCACAGACAGAAAAGCTTTCTGCTGTAGTATGGAAACTGATGAACTTGAAAGTCTTGGGTATCGAGGAGCACTGGCTTGGATTAAGAAATTCGAGGCAGAGGTAAATGAAATAGGAAGACCTCTTCCTGACGTTCTGGCACGTGCTGGAATGGAATGGTATGAACTGACAACCGATGAGATAGCCGAGATATTCACAATGATGAATCCCGATGACCGCATGTTCTACGCTAAGTTCAACTCGCCAACGTTTATCAATCAGAGATTGATTGGATTGAAGAGAAAACGAACTACGGATAATCTTGACTTGCTTCATGCCTTGCTCAATTCAATGCTCTCCTTATTTTATATAGAGGCTGTCGGTTTCGGTAGAGGTCTTGGTGTGCTTGATATCAACAAGGACTCCATTTCAAAATGTTATATGCTAAATCCAGCTTTGCTAAACGAAGAACAGAAGACGGCTATAATGACTCAATTCTCTCAACTAGTAGAGCGTGGTATCATAGACATTAATCTGGATATAGATGACCCCATCAGACAAGAATTCGAAAGAGTGGTATTAGACGCCTTTGGAATTGGAGAATATTTTGACAATATCGTATCAAGCCTTAAAGCAATGAGGAAGGTTCGTAAGGCAGTCAGGCAGACCATTGTTCAACTGAGGTCACTCAATGACTCGGGAAGAAACGATGGTTTTGATGAACAGCTAATGTTAATGGCAGCCGAGAATGGACCAGAGAATTAACCCCCCGCCTTTGCCAAGAGCAGACGGCAAGGAGAGGGTTCTGATATAAAGAAAGGGCTTTTAGCCAATGATGACCAACCGATTGCCGACAATATCGTACCTAACAGGACGGGCGAATGATACGGCTTGGCCGTTATAGATGGCTGAGACATCTATGCCTCGTCGTTGGAACTCGGCGATGAGTGCCTGGTCGTGGTAGGCTCGCATACCAGTCTAGCCGGTATTACCGACCTGATGATTGAATACTGTTACTAACTCGGGAATCTGCATGTCTGCGAACCGCAGGGCATACTTGGTGTAATAAATGTGCTGTTGCATAACTTTTGTTTTTGAAGTTTATAAATGTTGCTTCCGCATCGTACTGACCACCGTGGCTAAGCTAAAGCTCGGTTGGCGAGTCACCCTTTCGGGCACTGCTCTTGATGCTTCGGGTGCAAAGGTACAAAGAAATAATGAAAGAATAATAGAAATCGATGCCAATTCTTCTGAATATGCAAAAAAGATACGAAAAAGTTTGGCGGTTTGTGAAAATATGTATAATTTTGCCGCCGTTTTTCAAATTTATGTAAACAAAGAGCAATGCTGCAACAAAGAATGAACATATCAACACTGTTACCGCTCCAGAGCAAAGAAAGCTTTGGAGGCTTCTGCTATGTTCATACGACAAACTCGATGAGTATTGCAGCACGTGACTGGTACACGCCAAATTTCCAACGAACATCATCAGATAGAGAATCTGACCGGACGGCATAGATGCAGCCGAACTTCAGAGTATAAGAGATAACGAGACCGTTGGAAAGAACTTACCAAACTTTCCAACGGTTTTTCGTTATCGGTGTGTCCATTATCCGTACTTCTCCGCGGCCTTAGCAGACGGGCATACGCTAATCAACAACAGTATTAACCGCGCAGCGATGCGCACAAAAAGAAAAGAACAATGATTGAATTCAAGAAGTACAGCTCTATCGAAAACTCCTTCAGCCGTGAGTTCATGGAGCACGTGGTGGCTGAGATGCCACAGGATTTGGAATATGTAGTGCAGGAGAAGGTGCATGGTGCCAACACCAGCTTTCTCTGCGATGGTGAGGAGGTGAGGTTTGCCAAGAGGACTTCGATGCTGGCCGATGGTGAGCAGTTCTATGACTACCTAGAACTGCTCGACAGATACAAGGACAGGGTGCAGAAACTCTTCGCAGACATAAAGGCAAAGTATCCGGAGGTGACCCACATCTCTGTTTTTGGCGAGATGTTTGGCGGCTTATATCCTCACGATGGCGTGAAGGTCGCTCACAAGGTTGCGCTGATTCAGAAGGGGGTCTGCTACACTCCCGAGCACGAGTTCTACGGCTTCGACATCTATCTCTTTGCTGAGGATGGTGGTCGGTTCTTGCCTGTCGATGAGGTGAATGAACTTTTCGAGACCGAGGGCTTCTTCTACGCCAAGACCCTCTTTCATGGGACTCTGACCGAGTGTCTGAAACATCCCAACGCCTTCCAGAGCAAGATTGCCGAATGGCTTGGACTACCCGCTATCGAGGACAATATCTGCGAGGGTATCGTCATCCGTCCCGTTACTCCAATGTATCTGGGGAACGGATCTCGCGTGCTCATCAAGAGTAAGAACGAGCGGTTTGCCGAGAAGAAGAGCGTAAAGAAGCGCAACAAGCTCTTTGCCGAGCCCGTACCCTATAGCGATGCATTGAAGATTCTGATTGAGGAGGGCGAGACCTACGTCACCGAGAACCGTCTGGCAAACGTGGTGAGCCACATCGGTGAGGTACACTTCCCAAAGGACTTTGGTCGCGTGATGGGCGCACTCTCCAAAGACGTGCTTGACGACTTCCTAAAAGAGCATGGTGGCTCTTATGCAGCCCTTGATAAGTGCGAGCAGAAGTCGCTCAACAAAGAGTTGAACAAGCTCTGCACCGCCCTCGTGAAGCAGGTTTATATGAGCCAGGCTTATATCATGGAATAGTAATTCGTCTCTCCCAGTTAAAGGCTGGGGGAGACTTAATAAGAGATTTATTCTCTTCTGCAATGTAACATTTCATATTTATCCCTACTTATAGGTAGAAAATTTAAAAAGAATAGAACAATGAACAAGATTTATTTTACGGCCGACTTGCATTTCGGCCATTCGAACATACTGAAGCATTCACCTAAGCGCCCGTTTTCGGATACGGTAGATATTGTGGCACACGACGAATGGTTGCTTGACCTTTGGAAGAGCACAGTAGACAAGCGTGATACGGTATATATTCTGGGTGATCTGACATTCCTGAAGAGTGAGAATGCCCGCCATCTGTTGGAGAAACTGCCTGGGCAGAAGTTCCTGATTGAGGGGAACCACGATGGCTCGATTCGGGCTTACAAGAACTATTTCAAGGAGGTCTATCAGATCAAGGAGATGCGTTTCAAACCATCTGTGGCACCGTTCTTGAAAGAGGATCTCTGTGTGGTGATGTGCCACTATCTTATGGTGACATGGAACCAAAAGCCACGAGGATCTATAATGCTTCATGGTCATAGTCATGGCAAACTCGACGACTATAATGCACTGTCGATGGACCTACGCTTTGATGTTGGTATAGACGGTTCTCTCGCCAATCTGCACTTCCTGACATTGGAGGATATCTATAACGTAGCCATAGAGAAGATTAAGCAGTACGATTGCAACACCTTCATGGAGTATGCACAGAACAACTATCGTAGTGAAGTGAGGTAAACAAATGGTAATGAATTAACAAAAAACAAACAATATGGGAACTTATAGCAGTATTTTTATCGAATTCAAGAAAAAGGATCAGTGGCATTTGCTTGAAGGAATTGTGCCCCTCGATTATAAAGAATGGAGATATTTTGGCGAAGGCCCCTCTCCCGACGATAATCACCCCATAGAGATTGGCGGAGTGAAGATGGGTTGTATGTTTACTCTTGTACGCCAAGGATGCGTTAGAGACCTGTTGGTTGGTCACGATGCGCCATTCAATGACAGGGGCTTCCCAAACGACTTGAGCCCTGAGTTGAAAGAGATGTTTGACAAGGTTCAGGAAAGAATAGATTCGAAGAAGGATGTCGGCGTATTTGGCGGAGACTGGCGATGGGGCAAGTCGTGGTGCTACTTGACAGAACTGCAGTCATATTTGGATGAGCAGTTGGAGAAATGTAAGTCGGCTATACTGACGGAGCACTCCAAACAACTCTCTTATGGCATCTCAGAGAAACTCGATACGATTCTTGCGGCTGTCAATGGGAAAAAGATTGAAACTAAAAAGAAGCAGCAGGAAGACGAGGACGACTACATTGACCAGGGAGAAATGCTGGAGTATTACTTGGGGGAAGAACTGAACGAAATCATCTGGTTGAAGGAATTTGCTGCAGGCATCGCCCTCATCCATGAGTTTTTGACTGATGAATGGTGCTCAGAGGATTCTATCCGACTCGTATTTTATGCCAGTTAGGCCATACGAATAATTAATGATTTGATATGAACAACGTATATTTAAGAGCAATGAGAATACAATACATGAGTGATCTCCATATGGAGTTATATGACAATTCGCGGTATATAAAAGCGAATGAGTTTGAAGTTGTGGGCGATGTTCTGGTGCTCGCAGGTGACACGTTCTACCTGCGGGACATCATTGCCCCTCAGAAGCGATTTTGGAACTGGGCATCAAAGAACTTCCAGCAAGTGCTATTAGTACCTGGTAATCACGAGTTCTACAGCAATGGCGACGTAACAGCACGTGGCGACAGTTGGCAATGGATGATACGTGAGAATGTGGGCTATTATTATAATAAGGTGGTGCGCATAGACGATACGGACTTCATTCTGACTACGCTGTGGTCGAGAATACCAGAGCAGGATATGTTCCATGTTCAGCGTGGCATGAACGACTTCCGCCAGATTATGTATAATGGCCGTCGGTTTATGCCTGAGGACTTCAATCTTGAACATGAGAAATGTCTTAGGTTCTTGAAGCGTGCAGTCGAGGAGAGTACCGCCAAGCATATCGTTGTAGTTACTCACCATTTGCCTTCATTGGCAGTTGTGGCTGCACGACACATGGGTTCTGTCTTGAACGGAGCATTTGCAACGGAACTTGGCAACTTCATTGCTGACAGCCGCATTGACGCATGGATATATGGCCATTCACACACGAACATCGATACTACCATAGGAAATACGAAGATTGTGTGTAACCAAATGGGGTATGTGTTCTCAAACGAGCACCTGACTAACGGATTTGAATCCGGCAAAGTAATAGAACTATAAAATAGAAAGATTATGAACCATTCAGATTGTAAAATACATTATGCCAGTAAACAAAAACGCATTATTGCGTTACAAGATAATAGACAGAAGCCTGCGCAACAGGTACAGAAGATGGACGATAGAGGACCTGGTTGATGAAGTATCTGATGCGCTGTACGATATGGAAGGGATTCGCAAAGGGATCTCTCTTAGAACAGTTCAGAACGATATTCAGATTATGCGTTCTGACAAACTCGGATACAATGCGCCCATAGAGGTTTACGATCAGAAGTACTACAGGTACGCTGATCCTGACTACTCTATCACTGAACTGCCTCTGACAGCTGATGATTTCAAACTTATCACGAAGGCAGTAAAGATGTTAGAAAAGACAGAGGGGAAACCTGAACTTCAGCAGATGGGCAGAGTACTTGCGAGAGTTAAGAAAAGGCTAACAGCCATTCTGAACTATGGATAAAGGAAGGACTCCGGTTCCCTGTTTGGGGAAATCGGAGTCTTTAATGATTGAGTGAGGAATCGGATTCGAACCGATGAATAACGGTTTTGCAGACCGCCCCCTTAAGCCACTCGAGCATCCTCACGTGTAGTTGCGGGAGCAGGATTCGAACCTGCGTCCGGCTTTTGACCGGCCCAGCTTATGAGACTGGTGAGTTAGGCCACTGCTCTATCCCGCGATTTTGCAGAAGCAGAAGGGCTCGAACCTCCGACCTTCGGTTTTGGAGACCGACATTCTACCAACTGAACTATGCTCCCATCGTTGAGGTGGCGGGACTCGAACCCACGAAGCCGAATGGCGACAGATTTACAGTCTGCTCTCGTTGCCGCTGGAGAACACCTCATTATATTCTTGTGGAACCTCGTGGAGTCGAACCACGTTCTCAGGATTTTCAGTCCTGCGCATACACCAAGTCTGCCAAAGTTCCATCAGAGGAGGCTAAGGGATTCGAACCCTTGGGACGTTTGACCGCCCTCTAGTTTTCAAGACTAGTGCAATAGACCAACTCTGCCAAACCTCCAATTTGTGCGGAAGCAGAAGGATTCGAACCTTCGGAGCCTTGCGGCTCGGCACGTTAGCAATGTGCTGGTATCGACCGCTCACCCATACTTCCGTTGGATTTCGGGTGCAAAGGTACAATAGCCCTATGCAGCCTTTCTGCGTAGCAAGAATTATTTTGCAAGAAATCATCAAAAAAGGTTGTTGACAGTTGAAATACCCTAATGATTTTCAACTTGTCAACGTTAGAACTTGACAACGGTTCGCAATTATTATTCTTTGCAGGATCTTGGATTGTTAATTCTGCAAAGGAGAAACACGAATTGGCTACAACAAAACAGAATTGGCTACAAATTGGCTACAATTTTGAAATGTATAAAAAAGAAAAATCCCGTAAGTCGTTGACCTACAGGACTCTTTCTAAGGCGCTTCAGGATGGGCTTGAACCAACGACCCCCTGATTAACAGTCAGGTGCTCTAACCAACTGAGCTACTGAAGCAGGTATTGCTGTTAAGCGGGTGCAAAAGTACGAGGATTTTTTGAAACTACCAAACTTTTTTGGAAAAAAATGACTATAAACCTTAATTTTTTTCATTTTTCCTACAAAAATGTATGTTTTTCGGCAAGAATCATTTAATTTTGCAGCCATAAAAACAATAAATATTGATGATGATGAAGAAGCAGATAATGATAGCTCTCTGTGCGATGGCACTATCGGCCACCGCCACGATGGCCCAGAAGCCTAACGACCACAATTTTGAGGTGGGGAAGCAGTTGGATATACTGAACCATGTCTATAAGAACCTGGATCTGTTGTATGTTGATACGCTGAATCCAAAGGAGACGGTAGGTACAGCTATTAATGCCATGCTTCGTAGTCTGGATCCTTATACAGAGTATTACGCGCAGGATGAAACCAAGAACCTGCGCCAGATGCTGACTGGTAAGTATGCTGGTATTGGTGCCATTGTGCGCAAGCATCAGAAACTGGACCGCGTGGTGATCGATGAGCCCTACGAGAATATGCCAGCGGCTGAGGCTGGTCTGAGAAAGGGTGATGTCATACTGAGCATCGATGACTCGATGATGACATCCAAGGAAGTAGGCTACGTGAGCAGCCATCTGCGTGGTGAACCAGGTACTACTTTCGTGCTGAAGGCCATGCGCCCCAGCACAGGTAAGCTAATGAATTTCAAGATTACGCGTCGCAATATCAAAATGCCCGAGTTGCCTTACTATGGCATGAGGGATGGCGTTGGTTATATCGTGCTGAACCAGTTTACCGAAGGCTGTGCCAAAGAGGTGCGCCGTGCCTTCGTGGATTTGAAGAAGCAGGGTGCCACATCGCTGATATTCGATTTGCGTGGTAATGGCGGCGGATCGGAGCAGGAGGCTGTGGATATCCTGAACATCTGGCTGCCCAAGGGCGTAAAGGTGGTTGAGAACCGTGGAAAAATCCGTCAAGCCAATAAAACCTATGAGACCCGCATTGAGCCTGTAGATACATTGATGCCTATGGTTGTGCTGGTGAATGGCGAGACGGCATCGGCCAGCGAGATTACCAGCGGCGCACTTCAGGATATGGATCGCGCTATTATATTAGGTACGCGTACGTATGGAAAGGGATTGGTTCAGGTACCCATCGATCTGCCTTACAATACCAACATGAAGGTCACTACCTCGAAATATTACATCCCCAGCGGACGTTGCATTCAGGCTTATAACTACAAGCGTGGCATGGGCTATCAGGAGCATATACCCGATTCGTTGACCAAGGTGTTTTATACCCGTAAGGGCCGTGAGGTGCGCGATGGTGGCGGTATCATGCCCGACGTGGAGCTGAAGGGTGACACAATCCCCAACATAGCCTTCTATCTCTCAGCCAGCGGCCAGGACAGCACCGAGGTGATGTTCGACTATGTGGTGGAGTATATAGCCAAGCATCCACAGATAGCGCCTGCAGCCGATTTCCATATCAGCGATGCTGATTGGCAGGAGTTCAAGAACCGGGTGGTAAAGAGTGGCTTTACCTATGACCCTGTAAGCAAGAAGCAATTGGCAGAACTCGTCAAGACAGCTAAGTTTGAGGGGTATTATGATGATGCCAAGCCGACCTTTGATGAGTTGGAGAAGAAGTTGAATCATAATGTGTCTACCGATCTGGATAAGCACGAACGTGTACTGCGCCAGATACTTGAGGCAGATATCATTGCCGCTTACTACTATCAGCGCGGTACCATCGAGGCTGGGTTGAACTATGACAAGCAGGTGAAGGAGGCCATCCGTTTGCTGAAATCTTCGGATGAGTATAAAAAACTGCTGACTCCGAAGAAACCCAAGCAGACTGCCAGCCTGATAAGATTACAGAAAAAATCGCCCGTCAGTATCACCAAAAATGTGTCTAAACCAATGATTTTTAGTGATTTGGCGTAAAAAAGTAAGTAAAAATTTGGAAGATTGCAGAATTATTTGTAATTTTGCACCCGTTCAGCGGAATGAGAGGCTCGAAAGAGTCTCTCATTTCACATTTTAATAACTGTTAGATGATAAATAAAGAGATTATTCAGACATTAACGGAAGAGTGGTTGCAGGGCAACGAGTACTTCCTGGTAGACGTGAACTTTGCGGCTGATGACCGTATTGTTATCGAGATCGACCACGCCGACGGTGTGTGGATCGAGGATTGTGCAGCATTGAGCCGATTCCTTCAGGAGCGCCTGGGTGAGGAACTCGGAGATTATGAATTGGAAGTTGGTAGCGCTGGCCTTGGTCAGCCTTTTAAAGTAGCCCAGCAGTATATTAACCACATCGGCGATACCCTCGAGGTGTTGCAGGCCGATGGCAAGAAGGTGCAGGGTGTACTCAAGGCTGTTGATGCGCCAAGCTTCACCATCACCATGCAGGAGAAGCAGAAGCAGGAGGGCAAGAAGCGCCCCGTATTGGTAGATGTGGATAAGACCTACCAGATGGATGAGGTGAAGTATGCCAAATATCTGCTGGCATTCAAATAATTAAATGAAGAAAATAATAAAAAAATAGTAAGATAAGACAATGGCAATCAAAAAAGAAGTGAAGGGCCCCTCAATGATTGAGACCTTCCAGGAATTCAAGGAAACCAAAAACATCGATCGCACCACATTGGTGAGCGTTTTGGAAGAAAGCTTCCGTAATGTTATCGCCAAGATTTTTGGTTCGGACGAGAATTTTGACGTGATCGTAAATCCCGATAAGGGCGACTTTGAGATTCACCGCAACCGTGTGGTAGTACCCGATGGTGAGGTGGTAGATGAGAACAAGGAAATCGAGCTGAGCGAGGCTCAGAAGATTGAACCCGACTACGAGGTAGGCGAGGAGGTTTCTGAGGAAGTAGAGTTTGCGAAGTTCGGCCGTCGTGCTATCCTGAACCTTCGTCAGACACTGGCCTCGAAGATTCTGGAGCTCGAGCACGATTCACTTTACCAGAAGTATAAGGATAAGGTACACCAGGTAGTGAGTGGTGAGGTATATCAGATCTGGAAGCGTGAGGTGCTGATTGTTGACGATGAGGGTAACGAGCTGCACTTGCCTAAGCAGGAGCAGATTCCTTCGGACAACTATCACAAGGGTGAGACCATTCGTGCCATTGTGAAGGAAGTACAGAACGAGAACAACAATCCCCGCATCATCCTTTCTCGTACAAGCCCAGCATTCCTGGAGCGTCTGCTTGAGGCTGAGGTGCCTGAGATTCAGGACGGTCTGATTACCATCAAGCGCGTAGCCCGTATCCCTGGCGACCGTGCCAAGGTGGCTGTTGAGAGCTACGATGACCGTATCGATCCAGTAGGAGCCTGCGTAGGTGTAAAGGGTAGCCGTGTGCATGGTATCGTTCGCGAGCTCTGTAATGAGAATATCGATGTCATTAATTACTCTGCCAACACTCAGCTGTTTATCCAGCGTGCGCTGAGCCCAGCCAAGATCTCAAGCATCAATCTGGATCAGGAGAACCACAAGGCCGAGGTTTATCTGCAGCCTGAGGAGGTTTCGCTGGCTATCGGTCGTGGCGGTATGAATATCAAGTTGGCATCTATGCTTACTGAATATACCATCGATGTATTCCGTGTACTTAATGAGGGTGAGGCTGATGAGGATATCTATCTGGATGAGTTCTCTGATGAGATTGACCAGTGGGTTATCGATGCCATCAAGGCTATCGGACTGGATACTGCAAAGGCAGTGCTGAATGCCCCACGCGAAATGCTGATTGAAAAGGCCGACTTGGAGGAAGAGACCGTCGACCAACTGCTGGATGTACTCCGCGCGGAGTTTGAGTAATTGTCAAATTGTAAAACAGTCAAATTGTAAATTAGATGGGTGTTAGATTAAATAAAGTATTAGGAGAATTGAATATCGGACTTCAGACAGCGATTGACTATCTGAAGAAGAAGAATCTGGGCGACATAGCCGACGCTACCGTAAACACCAAAATCAGCGATGAACAGTACAATGCGCTGGTGAAGGAGTTTAAGGGCGACAAGGACGTGAAGACCCAGGCCGGTATGATATTCCCCAAAAAGGAGAAGAAAGTAAAGCAGGACCTCAAACCAGAGCCAGTAGCGGCTGAGGCTAAGGAGGAAACCAAGCAGACTTTCACTCCGTTAGGAAAGATAGATCTGAGCACTATTGGCAAACCTGTCAAGGCTCATGAGGAAAAAACCCAGGCTCCTGTGGCAGTGGAGCCCAAAACCGAACCTAAACCCGAGCCCAAACCTCAGGTGAAGTCTGAAGTGAAGCCCGAGGTGAAGGTTGAAGTGAAACCCGAGCCCAAGCCAGAACCGAAGCCCGAGCCCAAACCTGAGCCAAAGGTCGAAGTGAAAGCCGAGCCAAAGGCAGAGGTTAAGGAAGAGCAGAAGCCCGCTGCTGAAGAGAAGTCAATCTTCACACTGAAGAGTGAGAAGAAAATGGCGCCCAACTTCAATGTGGTAGGTAAAATCGATCTTGATTCGCTCAACCAGAGTACTCGTCCTAAGAAGAAATCAAAGGAGGAGCGCCGTAAGGAGCGCGAGGAGAAGCAGGCTCAGATGCACGGTGGTGAAAAGAAGAAGCGCGAGCGTATTCACGGTGGAAAAGAGCGTGTAGATATCGAGGCTGCTGCCAACGAGAATAACAACAAGGGTGGCAACCAGAACAATAAGAAGAACAAGGGCGGAAACCAGAACTATCAGGATGGTAATAATGGCGGTGGCAGAAACAAAAAGAAGAATCGCCCCGTTCAGAAGCCTCTGGAGGTTGACGACGAGGCTGTAGCACGCCAGGTAAAGGAAACGCTGGCCCGTCTGACCTCTAAGAACCAGAATAAGAAGGGTGCCAAGTATCGTCGTGAGAAGCGTGATGCTGTAGCAGAGCGTATGAACGAGGAGATGGCAGCAGAGGCAGCACAGAGCAAGATCCTGAAGCTCACCGAATTTGTTACCGTATCTGAGCTGGCTACCATGATGAACGTGGGTGTAAACCAGGTTATCGGTACCTGTATGAGCATCGGTATCATGGTGTCAATCAACCAGCGTCTGGATGCTGAGACCATCAACATCGTAGCCGAGGAGTTCGGATTCACCACAGAATATGTATCAGCTGAGGTACAGAACGCTATTACTGAGGAGGAGGATGATGAGAACGATCTGATTTCTCGCGCCCCTATCGTAACAGTGATGGGACACGTTGACCACGGTAAGACTTCGTTGCTCGACCACATTCGTAACACCAACGTGATTGCCGGTGAGGCTGGTGGTATTACACAGCATATCGGTGCCTACAATGTGAAGCTGAAGGATGGCCGACAGATAACCTTCCTGGATACCCCTGGTCACGAGGCGTTTACCGCCATGCGTGCCCGTGGTGCTCAGGTGACTGATATCGCCATCATCATCGTTGCAGCTGACGACTCTGTGATGCCTACCACCAAGGAGGCTATCGCCCACGCACAGGCTGCCAACGTACCTATGGTGTTCGCCATCAACAAGATTGATAAACCAGGTGCTAACCCCGATAAGATTCGTGAGGACCTGGCTAACATGAACCTGCTTGTAGAGGAGTGGGGTGGTAAGTACCAGTGTCAGGAAATCAGTGCCAAGAAGGGTATCGGCGTTGATGAGCTGCTTGAAAAGGTATTGCTCGAGGCCGAGATGCTCGACTTGAAGGCTAATCCAAACCGTAAGGCTACTGGTAGTATCATCGAGAGCTCGCTCGATAAGGGTCGTGGCTACGTTTCAACAGTACTCGTATCAAACGGTACGCTGAAGGTAGGCGATGTCGTGATTGCAGGTACTGCTTGGGGTAAGGTAAAGGCTATGTTCAATGAGCGTAACCAGCGCATCGAGAAGGCTGGTCCCGCCGAGCCCGCTATCATCCTGGGTCTGAACGGTGCTCCTACTGCAGGTGACTCGTTCCATGTGATGGAGAGTGAGCAGGAGGCCCGCGAAATCGCTAACAAGCGTATCCAGCTGCAGCGTGAGCAGAGCTTGCGTACCACTACCAAGCTTGGTCTTGATGAGCTGTCGCACCGTATCGCTCTGGGTGAGTTCCACGAGCTGAACATCATCGTGAAGGGTGATACCGATGGTAGTATCGAGGCGCTCTCTGATTCGTTCATCAAGCTCTCTACCGAGAAGGTTCAGGTGAACGTGATCAACAAGGCTGTAGGTCAGATTTCGGAGAACGATGTCATGTTAGCTTCTGCATCAGAGGCTATCATCATCGGTTTCCAGGTACGTCCTTCTGCCGATGCCCGTAAGGCTGCCGATCGCGAGGGTGTTGAAATCAATACCTATTCTATCATCTACGATGCTATCGATGATGTGAAGAGCACCATGCAGGGTATGCTTGATAAGGTTAAGAAGGAGATTATCTCTGGTGAAATCGAGGTTAAGCAGGTATTCAAGATTTCTAAGGTAGGTACCGTTGCCGGTGGTCTCGTTACCGATGGTAAGGTACATAACAAGGATAAGGCCCGCGTTATCCGTGATGGTATCGTGATCCACACTGCTCCTATCGACGCTCTGAAGCGTTATAAGGACGATGCCAAGGAAGTGGCAACCGGACTGGAATGTGGTATCTCGCTGGTTAACTTCAACGATATCCAGGTAGGTGATATCATCGAAACCTTCACAGAGATTGAGGTAGAACAGAAACTGTAATAATGTCAGAGAATAAAAATGAATTTGTACGTCAGGTAGCTGAACAGAAATACGAGTTTGGTTTCACCACCGACGTACATACTGAAATAATCGAGAAAGGGCTGAACGAGAATATCGTTCGGCTCATCTCTGCTAAGAAAGGGGAGCCTGAGTGGATGCTCGAGTTCCGCCTGAAGGCGTTCCGCTACTGGAAAGAGCAGCAGGAACCTAAGTGGGGGCATGTACATGTGCCAGAGATTGACTATCAGGCCATTAGCTACTATGCCGACCCACTGGCTAAGAAGCCCGAAGGTGATGGTAAGATTGACCCTGAACTCGAGAAGACCTTCGATAAGCTGGGTATTCCACTCGAAGAGCGCTTGGCATTGAGTGGTAACACTGCCGTTGACGCCATCATGGATAGTGTATCGGTAAAGACCACTTTCAAAGAGAAACTGCGCGAGAAGGGGGTTATCTTCTGCTCTATCGGCGAGGCTATCAAGGAGCACGGCGATCTGGTACGTCAGTACTTGGGTACCGTAGTGCCTTACAAGGATAACTTCTTTGCAGCGCTCAACTCGGCTGTGTTCAGCGATGGTTCGTTTGTGTATATCCCCAAGGGTGTTCGCTGCCCTATGGAGCTCAGCTCTTATTTCCGTATCAATGCCCGTAATACAGGCCAGTTTGAACGTACATTGATTATTGCCGACGACGATGCCTACGTATCGTATCTGGAAGGATGTACAGCCCCGATGCGTGATGAGAACCAGTTGCATGCTGCTATCGTAGAGATTATCGTGATGAACCGTGCTGAAGTAAAATACTCTACCGTTCAGAACTGGTATCCAGGCGATGAGAACGGTAAGGGTGGTGTGCTTAATCTGGTAACTAAGCGCGGTGACCTGCGTGGTGTTGACTCTAAGTTGTCGTGGACTCAGGTTGAGACAGGTAGTGCCATCACATGGAAGTATCCTTCTTGTATCCTACGTGGTGACAACTCGGTGGCTGAGTTTTATTCGGTAGCTGTGACTAACAACTATCAGGAGGCTGATACAGGTACCAAGATGATTCACATCGGTAAGAACACCAAGAGCACCATCATCTCGAAGGGTATCTCGGCCGGCCACTCGCAGAACTCGTATCGCGGACTGGTGCGTGCAGCATCTACTGCCGATAATGCCCGTAACTACTCAAGCTGCGACTCACTGCTTTTAGGCTCGGATTGTGGCGCACATACCTTCCCATATATGGATGTGCACAACGATACAGCTGTGTTTGAGCACGAGGCTACCACCTCGAAGATTTCAGAGGATCAGCTCTTCTATTGCAACCAGCGTGGCATTCCCACTGAGCAGGCCGTAGGACTTATTGTTAACGGTTACGCCAAGGAGGTGCTGCAGAAGCTGCCCATGGAGTTTGCCGTTGAGGCTCAGAAACTATTATCAGTATCATTAGAAGGAACTGTAGGATAAAGATATGTTAGAAGTAAAGAACTTACACGCCAAGATTGGCGATAAAGAGATATTAAAAGGCATCGACCTCGTGATTAACGATGGTGAGACACATGCCATCATGGGACCTAACGGTTCAGGTAAATCAACCTTGAGTGCTGTGCTTGTGGGTAATCCACTCTACGAGGTGACTGAGGGTGAGGCTTACTTCAATGGCAAGAACCTGCTGGAGATGAAGCCTGAGGACCGTGCCCACGAGGGGCTGTTCCTGTCGTTCCAGTATCCAGTTGAGATTCCTGGTGTTTCGATGACCAACTTTATGAAGGCTGCCATCAACGAGAAGCGTAAGTATCTGGGCTTAGAGCCTATGAACGCAGCTGAGTTTCTGAAGCTGCAGCGCGAGAAACGTAAGATTGTTGAGCTCGACTCGAAGCTGGCTAACCGCTCGGTGAACGAGGGCTTTAGCGGTGGTGAGAAGAAACGTAACGAGATTTTCCAGATGGCTATGCTGGAGCCTAAGCTCAGTATTCTCGATGAGACTGACTCAGGTCTGGACGTTGACGCTATGCGTATTGTGGCCGAAGGTGTTAACAAGTTGCAAACACCGGAGACTTCATGCATTGTCATCACCCACTACGACCGTTTGCTTGAGATGATCAAGCCTCAGTTTGTACATGTGCTCTACAAGGGACGCATCGTGAAGACTGGTGGTCCTGAACTGGCTGTTCAGATTCAGGAGCACGGCTACGATTGGATTAAGGAAGAAATAGGAGAGGAATAATGAGTAGCGAGAAGCAATACATAGAGCTCTACGAGCAGGCACGAGAGATGATTTTCTCGCATGCTCCAGAGTCGATGAACGTGGTGCGCGATCAGGCCTTTGAGGACTTCCGCAAGCAGGGCTTCCCATCCAAAAAGGTGGAGCGCTACAAGTACACCGATATGCAGAAGCTGTTTGAGCCTGACTATGGTGTGAACCTCAGCCGACTGCAGATTCCCGTCGATCCTTATGAGGCTTTCCGTTGCGATGTACCTAATCTGAGCACCAGCCTCTATTTCGTGGTTAACGATATGTTCTATCACGATGAGAAGCCAAAAGGTCATCTGCCTGAAGGTGTGATTATCGGCTCAATGCGCGATTATCCGGAGTTGGTAAACAAATATTACACCAAGCTGGCAAAGACCAGTGAGGATGCTATCACTGCGTTGAACACCATGTTGGCACAGGATGGTATGCTGGTTTATGTGCCCAGGAATGTCAAAGTTGATCGTGCTATTCAGGTCATCAACATCCTGAAGGGTACACCGCAGAATGCTCAGCGTGCTGTGCCTGACTTGATGGTGAACCGTCGTGTGCTGATTGTACTTGAAGAGGGCGCAGAAATCAAGATGCTTTTTTGCGACCATGCTGCCGATGATAAGAACTTCTTAGCCACACAGGTCATTGAGGCTTACGTAGGCGAGAATGCATCGTTAGACCTCTATTGCATGGAAGAGACGCATCATAAGAATGTGCGTGTAAGCAATGTATATATCGACCAGCAGGCCAACAGTCGTGTAAACCATAATGTGATTACCCTGCATAATGGTATCACTCGCAACAAGCTCGACCTAACCTTCAGTGGTGAGGGGGCTGAGTGTCAATGTTACGGTTGCGTGATTGCCGACAAACAGCAGCATGTGGATAATAACACGCTGATTGTGCACAAGGTACCACACTGCACCAGTCAGGAGTTGTATAAGTATGTGCTTGATGATAAGTCGACAGGTGCTTTTGCTGGTCGTGTGCTGGTAGAGCATGGCGCTCAGAAGACCTCTTCGCAAATGACTAATCAGAATCTGACAGCCACCAAAGAGGCACGTATGTACACTCAGCCTATGCTGGAGATTTATGCCGATGACGTGAAGTGTGCGCACGGATCGACTGTCGGTCAGCTGAACGATGCTGCCTTGTTCTATATGCGTCAGCGTGGTATCTCGTTGCAGGAGGCCAAAGTGCTGCTGCAAAACGCCTTTATCAACGAGGTTATCGATCACATGCAATTAGAGCCACTGCGCGATCGCCTGCACTATCTGGTAGAGAAACGATTCCGTGGCGAGCTGAATAAGTGCTCAGGCTGCAAACTCTGCAAATAAAAACAGTTCAAAGCTCAAAGTTCAATGTTTAATATAAATAAGGTACGCGAGGATTTCCCCATTCTGGGACGCGAGGTGTATAAGAAGCCGCTGGTTTATCTCGATAATGCGGCAACCACGCAGAAGCCGCTGATGGTACTCGATGCCATGCGCGACGAGTATCTCAATGTGAACGCCAACGTGCATCGCGGTGTACACTACCTTTCGCAGCAGGCTACTGACTTGCATGAGGCGGCACGTGAAAAAGTGCGTGGTTTTATCAATGCCCGTAAGATTGAGGAAATCATCTTTACGCGTGGTACTACTGAGGCAATAAACTTAGTGGCTCAGTCGTTCTGCGAATCGCAGATGCAGGCTGGTGATGAGGTGATTGTGACAGACATGGAGCATCACTCAAACATCGTTTCTTGGCAGTTACAGGCCATGAAACGAGGCATCGTGGTTAAGCATATCCCCATTACCGACGATGGTATCTTGTGTATCGACCAGCTGGAGCAGCTCATTACCCCCAAAACCAAGATTGTAAGCGTGGCCCACGTAAGCAATGTGCTGGGAACAATTAATCCTGTAGAGCAGATTATCAAGACTGCCCACGCCCATAACATCCCCGTGCTGGTGGATGGTGCCCAGAGCGCTCCCCACTTCAAGGTGGATGTACAAACTATGGATTGTGACTTCTTCGCCTTCAGTGGTCATAAGATGTACGGTCCTACCGGTATTGGCGTGCTGTATGGCAAAGAGGAGTGGCTCGAGAAACTGCCTCCTTATCAGGGCGGTGGTGAGATGATTGACAAAGTAACCTGGGAGAAGACTACTTTCGAGCGTTTGCCTTTTAAGTTCGAGGCTGGCACACCTGATTACGTGGCCACTCACGGACTGGCAAAAGCCATCGAATATATCGACGCTATCGGCTTTGATGCCATTCAGCAGCATGAACAGGCTCTTACCAGATATTGTATGGAGCAGCTCATGACCGTTGATGGCATGACAATCTACGGCCCTATGGATGCCTCGAAGAAGGATGCTGTTGTGTCGTTTAATGTAGGCCATATCCATCATTTGGATATGGGTACCTTGCTCGACCGCTTAGGTATAGCTGTTCGTACCGGTCACCATTGCGCTCAACCGCTGATGGATCGTCTGCAGATATCAGGAACCGTTCGTGCTTCGTTCGCTCTCTATAATACCCAGGATGAGATAGATGTCCTTGTGGCTGGCATCCGTAGGGTAGCCCAGATGTTCTGAAGACTGACGGTAGAAGATTAATAGAAAGGTGCTCATTGCAGCACCTTTCTTCTGTTTTTAATGACCAGACCAGTCTGGTTTTCTTTCACGCGATGACCTAACAGATTGTAGGTCTTACTTGAGCGGGGCTCCTTCTTCGTGCCTTTAATGCCTGTGCTTGTAAGGGGTTTATAGGTGATGGAGAAGTTGTCGAAGCAGCACCAGCTCTCTTCCTGATGGTTGCTCAGTTCGATGCCGATAGTCAGAGTGCCTTTCTTCTCCTGCTTGTAGGTGATGACATTTTCATAGGCGCCTTCGGAGAAGCGGGTTTCTGCAGCGTGCATGCTATGGGGATAGCCGTTCTGATTATCCACCCAGCCATATTTCGAAGCTTCTGGCCACTCTTCTGAGAACAGGGACTTAACCTTCTGGGTTTCGCTGTTCACGTAGAAGTAGGTCTCATTGTTTTCTGTACCTGCTCTATAAGCCTCACCGCCATCATTCTTGCCTACACGTATCAGGGCGTTGCATTTCACGGTGTAGATGCCTGGCTTCATGCTACCCAGCTGCTGGTACATATCGAAGTCTTTATTAAACTCTTCACCGCATCCTGAGCGATAGGTAGGATTGCCTCGCCAACCAGTATTCTTCGAGAAGTCATAGTTGGTTAGCAGGAGTGTCATATCCAACTCCTCACCCTCACGAGGCTGAGCTTCTTCGGCTCTGAAATAATTGCCGACAGCAGTCTTCAATGTGCTCAGTATGCTGTTAACCTTGGTGGTTGTTGTGGCCTGTGACAAGGCGCCATCGGCAGTTTCCATTGCATGTCTGAGCGCTGTCAGTGCCGTTGATTCCAAGCTTGCGTTGATGTTCTTTTCAACGTTACTTTTCCATAGGCTGAACTCCTTGCAGAGTGGTATCATCGTGTCGATGGCAGTCAGTGAGCTCTCAACCTCATTCAACGCGTTTTTCTTATCTTCGGTGGTCAGATTGGTATCACTGGCTTGAATGGCTAGCTGGTTAACCTTTTGGATGAAGGCTGTAGGTAGGATGTTGCTGTTTGCAAGGCTTACCATTCGGGCTGTGGTCTCGTTGAGCTGACGGTTCAGAATCATGGTCTCTCCCTGCTTTTCAACGGTCATATAGTCCAGATTGGGCATCCAGTCATTCTCGTTGTAGAGTTGGATGTTATTTGTACCAGCTTTCAGGGTGACAGCCAACTCAAACTCTTGAAAGTCGTTCCAGTCGGGGGTCTTCACATCTACTGTGCCAGCCTGTTCACCGTTTACTTCGACAGTGAATGATCGTGCAGCCTGTGAACCGGCATTAAATCGGAGCACATATTGCCCTGCCTCTGGTACATATACGTCGCGCCATTCCAAATAGTTACTTCTGCGATTGCCTAACCAGCCGGCAAATTCGCGACCGCTGGCAGCATCTGACGACTGGTAGATGGCGGTACCCAGTGCCTCGTTGTTAGCTACCTCTTGATAGTCGTGCAGGAACGCAGTCTCGGCCTCATAGAGATAACGTGTCAGCCTTTGCTCGGCGTTCAGGCTATAGATGCGTGTGCCATGGGCTGGAACGAGTACAGAGAGGGCGTGCTCCATCTGTCCCAAGTCTTTGTGTTCGAATAGGTCGCGTATTGTCACTTTGCCGCCCAGTTCGAGTTCGCCGAAACTGACGCACATCTGTACAGGCTTGTCAGAAGGATTATAGAGTGCTACAGCACGTGTGGTGCTGTGCAGATTCTGGATGTCTTTTACCAGCACATAGGTGTCGCCGATGTGCTGTACCACATAGGCTTGCAGCAGCAAGGGGTCCTGATTCAAGGCGATGAGCTCTGTATTTTTGAGCAGAGCTAAGGCGCGCTCGTTGATGGTGGCCATGTTGCAGCCAATGAGTAACGGACTGGCCATAATGCACCACATGCCGAAGTGAGTCTTGTCTTCCTCGGCTGTCATCGAACGGCCTACCTCCAGCATATCCATGTCGTTGAAACCGCCATCATAGCAGTAGGCTGACAGGTAGAGGTTATCCCTCAGAATGCCTTTCACTGACTCCCAGCCGTCGTAGATATCTGGAGTGGTGCGCCATGAGGTTGCTACGCCGTTACACCATGTGCCCGGATAGTCCCAGCGACAGATGTTATAGCGTACGTTGCGACCAGTGTTTACAATGGCATCGCGGATGCGTGTGTATTGTTCCTGCTCGTTCAGACTCAGGTTGCGACCTCCGCAGTAGTCTATCTTGATAAAATCGAATTCCAGGTCCTTGAAGTAGTAGTTGGCATCAACCTGCTCGTATCCGTACATGCCTACATTGGTGTTCAGTACATCGCCGTTAGAGATGCTACCACAGGTACAGTCGCCTGCATCGCTATAGATACCTGCCTTGAGGCCTTTCGAGTGGATATAGTCGCTCACCACCTTCAGCCCGTTGGGGAATCTGACAGGGTGAATGCGTACCAATCCCTCTGCCGTGCGACCGTATTGGAATCCGTCGTCAATGTTGATGTACTCGTAGCCTACGTCTTTCAGACCTTGGTTGACCATCGCGTTGGCTTGTCCTTTGATAATGTCTTCTGAGATGTTTACCGAGAAGGTGTTCCAAGAACTCCAGCCCATTGTCGGACCTTTTTTAGTGCCTGCCATTGTCCCCATGCTGATGGCGAAAGTAAGCACTGTGATAAGAATCTGTTTCATTGTTATAATTTAATGTTTTAAGTTGGAATTTGCGATTGCAAAATTAGTTTTTTTCTTGCGTAATGCACGATTATCGATTCTTTGTATAAGTATTATTTTGAATACTGTGCTTTGATATTGCTGATTATCAGATATTTGCCGGTTTCCTGAAGAACGGATAGTATAGCCTAAATATTCTGCGTCTTTGTTGTATTTGTCGCAGAGTTTTAGTACCTTTGCAGCCAAAATAGAAACAAATGTCGATTATGTTGGCAAGTCATTATTACGAAGGAAAGATAGAGGCAGGTTGCGACGAGGCTGGACGCGGATGTTTGGCCGGGAGTGTTTATGCAGCCGCTGTAATACTGCCTGATGGGTATCAGAACGAGTTGCTTAACGACTCGAAACAGCTGTCGGAGAAGAAACGCTATCAGCTGCGTGAGATGATTGAGCGCGACGCTGTGGCGTGGGCTGTGGGCATTGTGACGCCTGAGGAGATAGATAAGATAAATATCCTGAATGCTTCGATTCTTGCTATGCACAGGGCACTGGATCAGCTTAAGGTGCGTCCAGAGGCAGTTATCGTGGACGGCAATAAGTTTAAACCTTATAAGGATCCTGCTGATGGCAAACCATTGCCTCATACCACAATCGTGAAGGGCGATGGAAAGTACTTGGCTATTGCTGCTGCAAGCATTCTTGCCAAAACTTACCGTGATGACTATATGAATCAGTTGGCCGAGGAATATCCTCAGTACGACTGGCTGTCGAACAAGGGCTATCCTACCAAGAAACATCGTGAGGCCATCAGACAGTTTGGCATCACGCCGTATCATCGCAAAAGCTACAATCTGTTAGGCGATGGGCAACTGAGTATTGATTTTGGTGAATTCTAATAAAAAACGATGATGATGAACGACACTCAACGTGGTTTCATTCAACTACATTTAAGTGTGATTCTGGCCGGTTTTACAGGCTTGTTTGGTCGACTGATTACCCTCAACGAGGTAGATATTGTATGGTATCGCATGCTGTTTACCAGTCTGATTCTGCTGGTGTTTACAGGTCTGCCTCGCGTAGGTTGGCGCAAGTTTCTGCAGTTGTGTGGTTGTGGAGCGCTGTTAGGGCTACACTGGATGCTGTTCTATGGTAGCATCAAGGCTTCTAACGTGTCGATTGGTGTCATCTGTTTCTCGTTGGTAGGCTTCTTCACAGCTTTGTTTGAGCCTGTCATCTATCATCGTCGTCTGTCGTTTACCGAATTGGTTTTCTCGCTCATCACCGTATTAGGTGTCTTTTGCATCTTTTCGTTTGATGCCCGCTATCGTTATGGCATTGGTATCGGAGTTGTGTCGTCGGCTGTTTGTGCGCTTTATGCCATCTGCAACAAGAAGGTCAGTGTGGGTGTACGCAGTCGTACGGTGCTGATGTATCAGATGTCGGGTGGTCTTGTGCTGGTAACGGCCATCATTCCTGTTTATCTCATGTTCTTCCCCAGCGCTCAACCTGTGGTGGTCATCCCTGATGGCAACAATTTGTGGTTCATGTTGTGCCATGCGTTGTTCTGCACCGTGGGTATGTATCTGTTGCAGATTCAGGCTCTGAAGTGCCTGTCGGCCTTCACCGTTAATCTTACCTACAACCTCGAGCCCTGCTATACTATCATCTTAGCGTTCCTTATCTTCGGCGAGGGCCGCGAAATTAATTTCTCGTTCTATATCGGCATCGCTCTTATCCTGCTGAGTGTCCTGCTTCAAACCCGTCGTGCCCTGCGTTTTTAGAACGCGTCGTAGCAAAAAATTCATCGCGTTATAGATTTTGCTACAACGCGATGGAAAAAAAACTAGTGGTTTACAGATGTGGCAAATTCTTTCTGCGGGACTTATCTGTAAACATCCTCTTTTTTGAGTTCAACGACCTTGCCATATCGGGTCAGAGCTTGAAGGTCGGTTTGTTTCTTGTCGCCGATGATGAGCCAGACACGATTCTTATTGCTACCGATATGCTGCTGATGGAACTGCTCTACTTCCTGTGCTGTGATGGCGGGTACCAGTTGGGCTGTCTTGGCGTTGGAATCGGTAGTATAGCCCTCGCGCAGTTGATTGGCTACGTATTTGGCTATCGAACGGAAAGTAGGGTAGGCATTCTGGATATCACTGAGTATGCTCTGGCGGGCAGCATCAAGGTTCTCTTCTTTCATGGGTAACTGATGCAAAAGCGAGTCGATGGTAGCCATTGTCTCCATCGTTTTATCGGCCTGAGTGCCTGTAGCGGTAATATAGCCTAAGGTGGCCTCTGGATGCTTTGCCAGACTGCTGCGATAGCCACTGCCGCCTGTTGAGTAGGCCAGTGAACGGAATTCACGCACGTTCTGGAATAGTACCGATGTCATACCACCGCCAAAGTACTCGTCCCACAGCTTGAACTTGGCTCTTTCTTCGGCTGTGGTCAGAGGGGCGATGGCGTCATAGCTTACTACGTAGTTCTGGCGCGACTTAGGTACATTGTAGAAGAATACGGTGGGCTCCTGGTACTGCTGCAAGGGGTGGAACGTATCGGCTATCGGTTTGCTGCACTGCTGTAGAGGCAGGGCCTGAAGCGAAGCCTGAGCTACTTCGTTGATGGTTTTACGACCGCAATAGAACAAGTCGCAGTCATACTGCTGAAGCTCATGGAACAGGCTGATTAAATCGTCGTTTTTCAAGGCTTTGATTTCCTTCTTCGACAGTTGGTTGAGATAAGATGACCGGCTGCCGTAGACTATGCGGTGATAAGCTGGGCGTAGCACGTCGTCCTTCTGCTTTCCAAAACTCTTGCGATCTACCTTGTCGGCATCCTTAGCCTCGCTCAGGGCTTCGTTGTCGCCCTTGGCTTCGCGCAGGAAATGAGCCAGCAGTCTGAGAGCGGGTACAAATTGGGTGTCGGGACCAGTCAGATTGAGGCTGAAGGCAACATCGCCTGGTACTACCTCCATTGTGGTGTTGATGTGCTGCCAAGCCTGTTCGAGCTGCTGTTTCTTGAGCGAGTCAGTGCCTAATGCCGAGAGATATCCTCCCAGGATCTTGAGTGCAGGGGTGTGGATATCGCCATCCTGATAGCGTAGGGTGAAGGTGAAGATATCGTTGATGGGATTCTGTTTATAATACAGGGTGACGTGGTTGTTCAGTTTCTGGGTACTCACGTCGTTTTTGAAGTCAACAGTGCGAATAGTTGTCTGCTTTATGGGAATCTGCTCTAACTGCTTGGCAAAGACCGATTTTGCATTCATGTTTTTGGGAGCGATTGGCTTATAACCTGGTTGTTTCAGTGTCTCCTTGGCGGGGGTGCCGAATTTCTTGGTGAGGGTGATGTGATTAGCTCCGTAGTACTTCTTTGCGGCTGCTACTACGTCGGCTTTGGTGATGCGTTTGATGTTCTCAATCTTATTCAGCAAATCCTGCCAGGTTTTGCCTTTTGAGAACAGGTCGACCAGCAGGTCCGAACGGCTACTGATGGTTTCAAGACTTTGTTCGGCCTCCATCACCATCTCTTGTTTCAGTGCCTCCAATTGGCTGTCGCTGAACTGACCGTTCATGACAGCCTGTATCTGCTCTACGACGCGTGCCTCTGCCGTCTTCATCTTGCCCAAAAGCTTGGGGATGATGAGCACTGCAGAACCTGCGGCATCGTCGAAACCAATGTTTACGGCCAGCGCTAACATCACCTTGTGCTCGTTCATTAGTGAGTCGAGCAAGCCTGCTTTACCGTTCGACAGCAGACTGTTGGCCAGTTCGAGGGCAGCAGCATCTGGCTCGAAATCGGTGGCTCCTTTGAAGACCATCGCCTCGGCGCTGATCAGCGGGATGGGAAGTTTAACTTCTTGATGCTCGCCTTCCTGAATATCGGGCATCGGGCTATAGCTGCGTTCTGGAACAGGACCAGTCTGCACACGACCGAAGGTCTGCTCCAACAAGGCTGTCAGCGTGCTATCAGGTCTGATGTCACCACATAGGATGAGCCCCATGTTGGAGGCGACATAGTACTTCTTATAGAAGGCTGCCATGTCCGACAGGCGCGGGTTCTTCAGATTTTCGGTAGAGCCGAGGATAGGGTATGCGTAAGGCTGGGTTTTGAATACGGTGCCCAATATTTTCTCTTGCACGTCGCCCATGCCATCAGCTGATCGGTTTTTCTCTTCGTACACATTCTCCAGTTCACCTTGGAATCCGCGGAATACAGGTGTTATCAGTCGTTCCGAGTTCAGCCAACACCACTGTTCTATAAACTGGGGCATGAACACGTTGTGATAGAAAGTCATGTCGTAGCCTGTTCCCGCATTCAGGTCGCTACCGCCGTATTTCGCTATCAGCCGGCTGAACTCATTGGGAATCATGAAGTCGGCAGCCTTTAGGCTTAGTTTATTGATATGCTGCTGAATGCGTGTGCGTTCGGCATCGTCTTTGGTTTGGGAGAGTAGGTCGTATTGAGACGAGATGCTGTCGAGCCATGGTTTCTCGGATGCATAGTCGATGGTCCCCATGCGGTCTGTTCCTTTAAACATGATGTGCTCAAAATAATGGGCGATACCTGTATTGGGACAATCCTTGCCGCCAGCCCTAACAACTACAGCACCAAAGATCTTAGGCTGTGAGTGGTCTTCGTTTAGCCACACGGTCATACCGTTACTCAGTTTAAATGCCTTGACTTCCAGTTGCGCTCTGCTAACTGTACATGTCAAGATGGTTATCAGAAGTAATAGAAAGCGCCTCATACTCAATTATTTGCTTGTTATTGGGGACAAAGGTAAGAAATTAGTATGAATATGAAATATGAATTGCGATTTTTTTTGTACCTTTGCAGCGCAAAATTAAGAACGTACGTTTAAATTAGTAATAAGATTATGGCAAAGAAAGCATTATTGATGATTCTCGATGGATGGGGAATCGGTAAGCATGGTAAGGGTGACGTTATTTTCAACACGCCAACTCCTTATCTCGATCTGTTAACAGCTACTTCAGCTCACTCTCAGCTCCAGGCATCTGGTGAGGATGTAGGTCTGCCCGATGGACAGATGGGTAACTCTGAGGTAGGCCACCTGAACATAGGTGCTGGACGCATCGTTTATCAGGACCTGGTAAAGATTAACCGTGCCTGCAAGGACGGCTCTATCATGGAGAATCCTCAGGTGAAGGCTGCTTACACTTATGCCAAGGAGAATAACAAGAAGCTGCACCTGATGGGTCTGACCTCTGACGGTGGTGTACATTCTTCACTCGACCACCTGTTCAAGCTCATCGAGATTGGTAAGGCTTACGGACTGAAGAACCAGACTTTCGTGCACTGCTTTATGGACGGTCGTGATACCGACCCTAAGAGCGGTAAGGGCTTTATCGAGCAGATCAGTAAGGTTTGTGCCGATAACGATGCTGCTATCGCATCAATTGTAGGTCGTTTCTACGCTATGGACCGTGATAAGCGTTGGGAGCGTGTGAAAGAGGGTTACGACCTGATTGTGAACGGTACTGGTAAGCAGAGCACCGATATGGTTGCTGCTATGCAGGAGAGCTACGACGAGGGTGTAACCGACGAGTTTGTTAAGCCAATCCACAATGCCGCTGTTAACGGTTGTATCGAAGAGGGTGATGTAGTTATCTTCATCAACTTCCGTAACGACCGTGCTAAGGAGATGACTATCGCTCTGACTCAGGAGGATATGCCAGAGCAGGGCATGAAGACTATCCCTGGCCTGCAGTACTATTGCATGACTCCATACGATGCTAACTTCAAGGGTGTGAACATCCTGTTCCCCAAAGAGAACGTTGAGAACACGCTGGGCGAGTACCTGAGCAAGCAGGGCAAGAAGCAGCTGCACACAGCCGAGACCGAGAAGTATGCTCACGTAACATTCTTCTTCAACGGTGGTCGCGAGCAGCCATACGAGGGCGAGGATCGTATCCTGGTTCCAAGTCCAAAGGTTGCTACTTACGACCTGAAGCCAGAGATGAGTGCTTTCGAGGTAAAGGATAAGTTGGTGGCAGCAATCAACGAGGCTAAGTACGACTTTATCGTAGTTAACTTTGCTAATGGCGACATGGTAGGTCACACTGGTATCTACAACGCTATTGCTAAGGCTGTTTGGGCTGTTGACAACTGCGTGAAGGATGTAATCGAGGCTGCTAAGGCTAATGATTATGAGGCTATCATCATTGCCGACCACGGTAATGCCGATAATGCTATTAACGCCGATGGTACTCCAAATACCGCTCACTCACTGAACCCCGTTCCTTTCATCTATGTAACCAACAACAACTCGGCTACAGTTAAGGACGGACGTCTGGCCGACGTGGCTCCTTCAATCCTGCACATCATGGGTCTGGAGCAGCCTGCCGATATGACTGGTGAGAACCTTATTTGCGATTAATAAATAATGGATGTTCAGATAGAACAAAGCTGGAAACAGCATTTACTTGGTGAGTTCGACAAGGGTTATTTTGTCGGGCTCACCAATTCTGTTCGTGCAGAGTACAGTCAATATACCTGTTATCCTCCCGGCAAACTGATTTTTAATGCTTTTAATCTCTGTCCGTTCGACAAAGTGAAAGTGGTGATTATAGGTCAGGACCCCTACCACGAGCCAGGACAGGCTCACGGACTGAGTTTCTCGGTTCAGGATGGTATCCAGTTCCCGCCTTCGCTGCAGAATATTTTCAAGGAGATTCAGGCCGACCTTGGTACACCTATCCCCACATCGGGCAATCTTACCCGTTGGGCAGAGCAGGGCGTGCTGTTGCTTAATGCATCGCTAACCGTTCGTGCCCATCAGGCCAATAGTCATTCGGCTTTAGGGTGGCAGAAGTTTACCGATGCCGCAATACAGGCGTTGGCCAAGAACCGCCAGCATCTGGTGTATATGCTGTGGGGTGGCTATGCCCGCTCAAAGGCGTATATGATTGACAAACAGAACAATCTGGTGCTTGAGAGTGTACACCCCTCGCCATTGAGTGCCAATCGTGGCGGCTGGTTTGGTCAGCACCAATTCTCGCGCTGTAATGCCTATCTGGAACAAAACGGCCAGACTCCCATCCAGTGGTAATCAAAATTCTCAATTCTCAATTGAAAACAATTCCTCCAATTATACAAGTAGGTGATGTGTTGCTCTCGTCGGAAATACTGACGGAGAAGTTTTGTTGTGACCTGAGTGTTTGCAAGGGCGAGTGTTGTGTTGAAGGCGATGCTGGCGCCCCTGTGACGATGGACGAGATAGCGCAGATTGAAGACTGTGTGGATGCAGTGTGGGACGACCTCTCGGCATCGGCTCAGGCTGTGATTGATAAGCAGGGCGTGGCCTATACCGACCAAGAGGGTGACTTGGTGACCAGTATCGTTGGAGGTAAGGATTGTGTGTTTACCTATTATGGTGATATTGAAGACTGGAACACTCGTCTGCCTATCAAGAACTGTTGCCTCTGTGCATTAGAAAAGGCTTTCAGAGCAGGGCAAACCCATTTCTGCAAGCCTATCAGTTGTGCCCTTTATCCCATCCGCGAGAAGAAACTTGGTGGCGGTTTGGTAGGCCTGAATTACAACCGTTGGAATGTCTGTAAGATGGCTATTGCTAAAGGTATTCAGGAAAACCTGTACCTTTATCAGTTTCTGCGCGATCCGCTCATACGTCGCTTCGGTGAGGCTTGGTATCAGGAGTTGCTTGATACTGTCAGCCAACTGAAGGAACAGGGATACCTATGATTTCCGGTATTCTGATGGTGACATCCCCACATGTTCCTTAAAGTATTTGCCAAGGAAACTCTGGTTGGGGAAGTTCATCTCTTCGGTAATTTCTTTGATGTTCTTACTTGTGTTCCTCAGCATCACGCGTAATTCCATCGTGACATAGTTCTCAATCCATTCGGCAGCTGTTCGTCCACTGATACGTTTTACGGCTGTCGACAGATACTTAGGCGTGATGGATAGCTGTTGGGCGTACCAACTTACGCGGCGTTCGCGCTTGCAGTTTTCTTCAACCATCTTCAAGAATTTCGTAAATACCTTTTCTGAGCGCATCAGCGACTCGTCGAAGTTCTTCACTCTATTTATAACGTTGCCTACATCGTAGAACATCGCTAACATCAGCGTGCGAATCAGGTCCTTGCGGAAGTGGTTGTGATCGTCGCTGATTTTCTGCTTAATGACGGTGAAGTAGTCTCTAAACGTCTTGATTTCTTTGGACTCCAGTTGCATTACTGGCTGCATGCGGGCAAAGACAAATAGCGAACTGACATCGTGGACTGTCTTGATGATTTCGTGGAAGAAGTCAACACTCATCATGATGCAGAGACCCTCCATGTCGTCAGAGGGGGCGTACTCATCAATGACGTGGCGTTCACTGACTATCAGCAAGTCGCCCTCCCTGACCACTTGTTCTTCTGTATCCATGCGGTATTTGATCTGCCCCTTGGTACAGAGGCCTATCAGGATGAAATTCATCTTTCTGGGGTCTGTGGGCATAGGAGCCAGATTTATTTTGTCCGACAGCAATAAGTCGTTGTCAAGACTAACTGATCCCACCCAGTCTTTGGCCTTTCCGAATTCCGAAGCCTGTATTGGAGTTTTATTATTAGTTTTTACCATGTTTTGATATTTTGTGTCTGACCGGATTTAAACTTCACAGTCTTCTGCTGGCCATTATATAATAGGGTGAGGGTTCCTGTCTTCTTGGTCTTGATACAGCACTTGCGTACTTTTCTGTCTTTCCATTCAAAGGAGACTTCGTAGCCGCCACGGGCGCACAGACCGCTAATGGCACCTTCTCTCCACTGCTCTGGGCATGCAGGCAACAATTCGATGATAGCCTTGCTATCCTTCAGTGTTGATTGCATCAGCATCTCGCAAACACCAGCTGTGCCGCCAAAGTTACCGTCGATCTGGAAGGGCGGGTGTGCATCAAACAGGTTGGGGTAGGTTCCACCGCCTTTATGCCACTCTTTCCAGTCGGTTTTTTTTGAACCGCGTGGAGCTATAGGTGTGAGGAGCTTCTGATAGATGTGATAAGCCTGCTGAGGCTTGTGCAGACGAGCCCAGAGGTTAATGCGCCAACCGGTACTCCAGCCTGTGGTCTTATCGCCTTTTATTTCAAGCGAACGCTCAGCAGCCTTCTGCAGTGTGGCATCAGTAAGATGATTGCCAGGATACAGACCGATAAGATGGCTCTGATGACGATGTTGGAAATCCCAGTCGTCCCAGTCGTAGTACCACTCGTTCAGGTCGCCCATGTGGCCGATTGTGTAAGGATGAAGTTTGGCCAGGGCCTTCTCCATCTCCTTGTTCTTCTTCCCGAGAACTTTGCCTGCGGCAATGGTGTTGATAAACAGCTCACGGATGATAGCCAGATCGGCGGTACCTCCATAGCATGTTGTGCCGTGATAGCCTTTGTCGGTCTTATACTCGTTTTCAGGCGATGTGCTTGGTGCGGTAATAAGTTCGCCTGGCTGCTTTGGGTTTTCGATGAGCCAGCGCAGACAGAACTGTGCGGCGCCATTCATTAGCGGATAGGCTACATTGCGCAGATATTCCTTATCTTGTGTAAACTGGTATCGCTCCCACAGAGTGTTTACCAACCAGGCGCCACCCATGTTCCAGTTACTCCATTCCGGACTTTCACGTTTCTCGCCTACAGGATTTGTCATTGCCCAGATGTCGCTGTTGTGACTAGAGCACCATCCTTCACCTATATTATAATAGTTCTTGGCAGTGAACTTTCCGTTGGCAGCAAGTCCTGCAATGAAACCATCCAGGGGTTCGGCCATCTCGGCCATGTTAGCCACAAATGCAGGCCAGTAGTTCTCCTCCAGATTGATGTTAACGGTATAGTTTCCACGCCAGGGCGACCAAAGCTGTGGTGCCCAAAGTCCCTGTAGGTTAGCTGGAACATTCTTTGTTCTCGATGATGAAATGAGCAGATAGCGTCCGAACTGGAAGTACAGTTCCTCCAGATATTGCGACTGGTCGCCACCGTTAGTATAGTCGAGCAGCAGCTGGTCAGTAAGTCTGCGATCCTTTGCGCCTGGCAAATCGTTCGGGTTACGATTATTCTTGTTCAGACAGATCTTCACGCGGTCGTAGATTGCCTTATAATCAGCCAGATGGCGGGCATAAAACTCATCGTATGTGTAGTTCTCTGTGTGCCAGATATCACTTGTAATATCATTAAGATAGTCTGCACCTTCATGTACAGGGTGTTTGTCGAAACCGTTAAAGCTGGTTTCGTTCACAATATAAATAATTGCATCATGAGCGTTTTTTATTGTCAACGATGAATCACAGGCTGTAATTTCTCCATCTGTACTAGCTTTCAAAATCGTGCAGAAATGTGTGCTCTCCAAAGGATCGCCTGTAGCGTGACCTGTCATAGTGAGCTGTCCACTATTTCCCCAACGTCCTCTATCCGAAACGCCAAGGGCTGGGGGACCATTACGTTTCACCTGATGAGGTACCTGTGCTGTCAGTGCTATCTGGCAGTTGATGTCGCCACGCAGACGGATGGCTATCAGCTTGTCAGGTTTAGAGGCAAAATACTCTCGAGTGATGAGCTTGCCGTTTCGCAGATAGCTGTCGCGAACGATAGCCGAGTCGATATTCAGTGTACGCTGATAATGCTTTATCTCGCCCAGATTCAGATCCTTAATGTGCAGAGTACCTAGTGGCTGATAGTGCTGCGAGTTTGGTCCCTGCACATGCAACTGCAGCGAGTCGGCCAGCGCGTAGTTTTCTTCGAAAAGTGCCTTACGTATCGCAGGTATCCACTTGTGTGCATCGGCATCCAAGTTGCGGTCTACAGGCTTTCCTGTCCACAGCGTGATGTCATTCAGGTAAATCACGTTATCATCAGTACTACCATATATCAGCGCACCCAGTTTTCCGTTACCAATGGGCAGAGATTCTTCGAAGTAAGTTGCGGGCTTATCATACTCTAATACCATTGGCGCCTGCTGTTGAGCTGTTGCCGTTAGGCATGTCATAGCTGATAATAGTAGGTAATTTCTCATCATTTTATCGTTTTTATCGGTTTCTGTTTGCAAAGATACAAAAAAGTTTGTATATTTGCACCATTAAACCGATAAAAATAATAAACCTATGCAGTCGATCAGAACATTAAACGATATGATTGTCTTTCTCCAGCAGCGTGGCGACAAGAAGCGCGTGGCAGTGGTATGTGCCAATGACGCCAGTACTAGATATGCCGTAGAGAAAGGAAAAGAAATGGGATTTATCGAACCTATTTACGTGGATGGTGACGACAAGGAGGAGTGTGCACGCCGGGCCGTGGCTATGTGCAAGAATGGCGAGGCTGACATTCTGATGAAAGGTTTGGTGAATACGGATGTGCTTCTGAAGGCTATATTGGATAAGGAAAACGGTATTCTGCGTCCTGGACATGTACTTACCCATGTGGCGATGGCCGAGATACCTAAGTACGAGAAGCTACTGTTTTTTACCGATGCAGCCGTGATACCTGTACCCACCGAGGCTCAGCGCCGTCAGCAGATTCATTATATGAATTACGTGTGTCATGCTTTGGGTATTGAGGAACCACGTATCTCACTCATTCATTGTGCAGAAAAGGTAAGCGCAAAGACATTCCCTTATACCGTTGATTACTTGGAGATTATCGCGGAGGCTCAGACGGGTAAGTTTGGACGTTGCATCATTGACGGGCCGCTCGACCTAAAAACTTCACTCGACTCTGTAAGTCTTCGTGAGAAAGGAATTCATAGCGTGATTGATGGCCAGGCAGATGCGCTCATTTTTCCTGATATTGTGGCTGGCAATGTATTCTACAAAACCATCACCCTTTTTGGCTATGCAAAGACGGCTGGTGTGTTGCAGGGTACCCAGTGCTGTTGTGTGCTTCCATCGCGAGCAGACAGTCCTGATTCAAAATATTACTCATTAGCCTTGGCTGCTATATAATGAAGATATTAGTCATAAACCCTGGCTCAACCTCAACCAAGGTGGCGGTGTTCGAAGACGAAACGCCTGTGTTAGTACGTAACATCGTGCATAGCGCTGACGAACTAGCTCGTTTCGACGACGTAATAGAGCAGCAGGACTTTCGTCGTCAACTGGTGCTTGATGAGTTGCGCCAGGCCGAAATCCCTGTCGAGTTCGATGCTGTCATTGGTCGAGGAGGACTCGTAAAGCCCCTCGAAGGTGGTGTCTATGAAATTAATGATCTGATGATTAAGGATACCCATAGCGGTATTGCTCTCCATAATCACGCCTGCAATTTAGGTTGTCTTATTGCTCACGAGATTGCTGCGACCATCCCTCATTGCCGTTCGTTTATAGCCGATCCTGGTGTGGTGGACGAGTTGAACGACTATGCCCGTATCTCAGGTTCGCCACTCATGAACCGCATCTGTATCTGGCATGCCCTTAACCAGCGTGCCATTGCCCGCAGGTATGCGGCCGAGATTGGTAAGGAGTACGAGGACTTGAATCTGATTATCTGCCACATGGGTGGTGGTATCTCTATTGCGGTCCATGAAAAGGGGCGTGCTGTTGATGCCAACAACGCTCTGGATGGCGAGGGGCCGTTCTCACCCGAACGTGCCGGCTCGCTGCCTGCATCCGACCTGATTCGCCTCTGTTTTAGTGGGAAATATAATGAGAAGCAGCTACTGAAGCGCATTGCTGGCAAGGCAGGACTGAATGCCCATCTGGGCACCAACGATGTGCGCGAGGTGTTGCGCCGCATCGAGGATTATGGCGACCAGCACGCCAAACTTATTCTCGATGCCATGATTTATCATGTGGCCAAGAACATCGCTTCTGAGAGTGCTGTGCTCTGTGGTCAGATTGATGCCATCCTGCTTACAGGTGGTCTTGCTCGGAGTGAATATATCGTGAGTCGTATCCGCGAGCGTGTAGGTTTTCTGGCGCCCATCCGATGTTTCCCAGGCGAAGATGAGATGGAAGCCTTGGCACTGAACGCCTTGGCGGTGTTGCGAGGTAAACGTAAAGCAAAGGAATACAAGTAAATAGAAATATGTAAGTAAGTATGACTAAGCTAACTAGATTAATCAAAGGGAAACTGTCAGTCAAGATCAGTCTGATGGCCGTCTCGGCTATGGCCGTTCTGCTCATAGCCTCATTGGTGGTCATGTTGCTCTACTCGCGCAAGAAAGTTAAAGAGGAAACCTTAGCCCGTGTTACCCAGACGCTCGATGCCACCGTGCAGAATATCGATAATATCCTGCTGAGTGTAGAGCAAACGGCAGGTAATGTATATTATAGTCTGGCACCTCATATCAACAATCCTGAGGCATTGGAATTATATCGCCGCAAACTGATTGATAGTAACCCATACGTGTCCGATTGCACCATCGCATTTGGCGATAGTTCGTTAACAGAGTCGAAGTGGTCTGTTAAACCTGTCCAAGAAGGGCATGAGCCGCTCATCTGTTTTAGTCTGCCTGTGCATAATCAGGCAGGTAAGCCTGTGGGGACTATTGGCGTTGATGTGTCGATAGGCCTGCTCTCCCGTATTGTGGCACAGGCCAAACCATCTGAGAACTCGTTCTGTGTGCTGCTTGACAGTTTAGGTAACTTTATTGTTCACCCCGATGCTGAAGAACTCATGCAGCAGTCGGCTATCGAGATATCGAAGGCTAATGCCGACGCAGGACTTAGTGAGGCTGTGCAGGCCATGATGTCTGGCGAAACAGACTATCGTGCATTCCGTTTGTGGGATAACATCTTCTATGTGTTTTTCAAACCCTTCAGCCGTAGCAGTGTGCGTGGGCGTACTATCGGTCATCTAGGGTGGAGTGCAGGCATTATTTATCCCGAACGCGATATCTTTGGCGATTACAATAACTTGAGATACTACGTGTTGGCCATCAGCATTGTGGGATTACTGCTCATGTATTTGCTTAGTCATGCTGTTATCAAGAGCCGCTTGAAACCTCTGCTCATGCTTACGGCCCAGGCGCAGCACATAGCCGAGGGCAACTTCAGCGAGCCCATCCCTAATAGCCGCCATATAGATGAGGTGGGACGTTTGCAGGATAACTTCCAGCTGATGCAACGCTCGCTGACAACCCAGATAGAAGAACTGGAGAATCTGAAGAATACCCTGTATTCGCGCTGCGAAGGTTTGCGACAGGCTTACGATCATGCTAAGAAGGCTGACCGTATGAAAACCTCGTTCCTGCATAACATGACTAACCAGATGATGGAGCCTGCCGATGCCATTGAACGGAATGTGCAGCAGCTCTGCAGTCAGTCTGATCGTAATACGGCACAGTTGGTAAGCGATATCCAAAAGAAGGGTAAGACCATCACTGAATTGCTGAAGAATCTGATATCAATGTCGGATGACGAAATGAGAAAGGAGGCCCGATCATGATTAATATCCGCAAGTCGTTCTCAACCAAACTCAGCGTGGCACTCCTGATTCTGGCTGCCCCCATCTTTGTCATCTCGCTGGGCGTGCTGTTCACCCAGTCGCGAAAAATGATTCGTAAAGAGGCCATCGGGCATGCCAGCAGCGTACTGAATGCCGCCATGCAGCAGCTTAACCGGCATTTCCTGACAATCGAGACGGCTACCAATGCCAACCTGTGGCAGGTAGAACAAGCCTTTATGCCCGATTCGTTGTTGTATTTCGCCAACCGCATCGTTAGTCTCAATCCTCATATCGACGGCTGCTCTATCAGCGCTCAGCCTGATATGTTCCCCCAATATGGCCGTTATTTCTCTGCCTATTCGGTTCGTAAGGCCGACTCCGTGAGCACCGTCATCGAAGAACCTTACGAATACTTTAATAAGGTATGGTATAAAACACCTTGCCAGCAGAATGATGCCTGTTGGGTGGCTTACTACGATGAGGTGGATTCGTTACAGCTCACTCTCGATGGTATGCTGGCATCCTATTGCAAACCCCTCCATACGGCCGATGGCACGTTTGTAGGTGTGATTTCTACCGACCTGTCGCTGTTGCAACTCTCGCACGAAATGTCGGCTATGAAACCCTATCCCCATTCCTATTTCATGTTGCTTGATGAGCATGGCCGTTATTTTGTACATCCCGATTCAACACAGCTCTTTAAGCAAACCATTTTTACGGGAACCGACACCCGTAAACAGGCCGACCAGATAGTACTGGGCCATGAGATGACCAGTGGTAGGCAGGGTAATATGATGGTTAATATGGGTGGTGCCGATTGTATTGTGTGCTACCAGCCCGTGCCTGGCACCACGTGGAGCTTGGCCATTGTGTGTCCGGATAGCGATGTGATGGCTGGTTACCATCGTTTGACGTATATCGTGCTATCGCTGCTGGTGCTTGGTTTGTTGGTTATTATCCTGCTCAGTCATCGTGCTATGGCGCATACCATTCGTCCGCTGCACGAACTGCTGGATAAAACCCAGAGCATTGCAGCAGGTAATATGGATGTTACTATTCCTCGCACCACACGTATCGATGTGATAGGCCGTTTGCAGAACAGCTTTGCACAGATGCTGGAATCGCTGAACTACCATATGAAGAGTGTGCGCTTTGTGAGCGATCAGGCTCGCCAGCGCAACGAGGAGCTGCTGCAGGCTACCCGTATGGCTCAAGAGGCCGACCGCCAGAAGACCATTTTTATACAGAACGTTACCCACCAGATACGTACACCGCTGAATATCATTATGGGTTTTGCTCAGGTGTTGAGCGATGCTGGTAGCGGAAACCTGTCGGACGACGACCTGAAGAATGTTACCGACACCATGAATCATAATGCCACCCAGCTTAACCGCATGGTGCAGATGCTGTTCGATAGCTCTGATTCTGGTCTGAACGAGGAGATGAATTGCGATAAAACCGACACGCTGCCGTGCGTGCAAGCTGCCCACCAGGCTGCAGATGTAGTGCGCCAGCGCTATCCTGATGTCAGTATCTGCATTCAGTCGCAACTGGCCGACGATTTCAGTGTGCTTACCAACCGCACCTATTTTATTCATGCGTTGTTGGAGCTGCTGTACAACGCCGCTAAGTATTCCGACGGAAAGCATGTTGAGTTGCATGTTTCGGTCGATGAGGCTATGGTTAACTTTGTGGTTCAGGATCAGGGTAACGGTATCCCTGAGGCCGAAGTAGAGCACCTGTTTAAGTTCTTTACCAAGGTCGACGACCTCTCTGAAGGTCTCGGCTTGGGTCTGCCGCTTGCCAAGCGCCACGCCCAGAACCTCGGCGGTGATGTCATCCTCGACACCACCTACCACTTCGGCTGCCGCTTCATCCTCACCATCCCAAACACAAATTAGAAAATAGTGAAAAGAATATATTTATTAGGCTCGATGGCGCTGTTGGTCATCATACTCTTATCGGGTTGTCATTATACCGGCAACAAATATTATTACCACGAGCTCGACAAGATTGATCATCGGCATAATCGTGACTTAGCTCGAAAAGAACTGGCCCAACTTAAAGGACAGGCGGATAATTGTGTCGACTATGTGAAGCATTATTATATGCTGTTGACCCTTGAGATGAACAACGATCTGTCACCCGAGCGCAACTTCAAGACTGCTGATGAAATAATTGAGACATCTGACCATAGATAGGTATCAGGGTGTTGTAGTCGCAATCACTACTTGTAGTATCTGCATTTTCGATGGCGGTATAGTATGCTTGTAGAGCTTGTGGTGCCTCGCCCATATCGGCATACACTCTGCCCTGCAGGTAATATGCCAGCATTCCCGCTCCAAGGTGTGAAGCGGGAATGCGTAGGGTTTTATTTTATAACGTGATATTATGCGTCGATATTGGCGTATGTGGCGTTCTTCTCTATGAACTCGCGGCGTGGTTCTACATCGTCGCCCATCAGCATTGAGAAGATCTCGTCGGCCTCGGCAGCGTTCTCGATGGTAACCTGCTTGAGCAAGCGGTTCTCTGGGTTCATGGTAGTCTCCCAAAGCTGCTCTGGGTTCATCTCACCAAGACCTTTGTAACGCTGGGTGTGCAGGCCCTTGTCGTCGCCGTTACCAGCTACATACTTATCGATGAATGCCTGGCGCTGCTGCTCGGTGTAGCAGTACTCTGAGGTCTTCTTATAAGTACACTTGTAGAGTGGTGGGGTAGCGATGTAAAGGTGACCGCCCTGGATAACCTGTGGCATGAAGCGATAGAAGAGTGTCATGATCAGTGTGTCGATGTGAGAACCATCGACGTCGGCGTCGGTCATGATGATAATCTTATCGTACCGCAACTTATCAATATTGGCATCCTTTGAGTCCTCGCCGTCAACGCCGAAGCGTACACCGATACTCTGGATAATGTTCATAACCGACTCGGCTTCGAACACACGGTGCCACTGTACCTTTTCTACATTCAGAATCTTACCACGCAGAGGCAGAATGGCCTGGAAGTGACGGTCGCGACCCTGCTTGGCAGAACCACCGGCCGAGTCACCCTCGACGAGGAAAATCTCACACTCCTTAGGATCCTTGTTTGAGCAGTCGGCCAGCTTACCAGGCAGACCACCACCAGTCATAGGATTCTTACGCTGTACACTCTCGCGGGCCTTGCGGGCTGCAATACGTGCTGTAGCGGCCAGAATAACCTTCTCGCAGATGGTATGAGCCTCTTTGGGGTTCTCCTCCAGGTAGTTGGTCATTGCCTCGCCTACGGCCTTCTGTACGGCACCGTTCACCTCGCTGTTACCAAGCTTGGTCTTGGTCTGACCCTCGAACTGAGGCTCAGCTACCTTTACAGAGATGATGGCGGTAAGACCCTCGCGGAAGTCGTCCTGGGCTACCTCGATCTTGGCCTTCTCAATCTGCTTGCGCAGCTGATCATCCTCGTCGGCATACTTCTTAAGTGTACGGGCCAGGGCGATGCGGAAACCAGTCAGGTGGGTACCACCCTCGATGGTGTTGATATTGTTAACGTAAGAGTGGATATTCTCTGAATAATCGCTGTTGTACAGCAGGGCAACCTCAATGGGTACACCATCTTTCTCGGTCTTCAGGCAGATAGGATCGCCGATGATTGAGGTGCGGTGACGATCGACGTAGCGAACGAACTCCTTGAGTCCCTCCTTGGCATGGAATACCTCGGGCTGACGGAGGTTACCCTCCTCATCAGGACGCAGGTCGGTAAGAGTGATGGTGATACCGGCATTAAGATAAGCCAGCTCGCGCATACGCTTAGCGATGATGTCGTACTTATATTCGGTAGTAGTGAAAATGCTGCCGTCGGGCCAGAACTGCTGGCGGGTACCGGTCTTATCGGTATCGCCTACAATCTTTACGTCGTAGAGGGGCTTACCCTTCTCGTACTCCTGCTGGTAGATGTGACCGTTGCGGAATACCTGCGACATCATGTGGGTAGAGAGCGCGTTTACACAGCTTACACCTACACCATGCAGACCTCCTGATACCTTGTATGAGCCCTTATCGAACTTACCACCGGCGTGGAGTACTGTCATAACCACCTCGAGGGCGCTCTTGTGCATCTTCTCGTGCTCATCTACAGGGATACCACGACCATTGTCCTGAACGGTGATTGAGTTATCCTCGTTGATGGTTACCTCGATGTGGGTACAATAGCCAGCCATGGCCTCGTCGATAGAGTTATCAACGGTTTCGTTTACCAGATGGTGGAGACCCTTCTCACTGATATCGCCAATGTACATAGCAGGGCGCTTACGTACAGCTTCCAAACCCTCGAGTACCTGAATGTTACTCGCGGAGTAGTTTTGTTCTTGGTTCAGTTGTTCTTCTGTCATTATTTTAATTCTTCAATTTTTCAATTCTCGAAATTTACCATTTTGGTTGCAAAGGTACAAAAAAAAGTTCAGATAAACATAGTTTATCTGCTAAAAAACTGAAAAAAGAAAGCCGCAACCCTCTTGGGGTTACGGCTTGTACTTATTGTTGGGTAAATATTATCCCAGCTTGTTAACGTGCAGTGCAAGGCTTGACTTCAGGTTTGCGGCCTTGTTCTTGTGGATAACGTTGGTCTTAGCCAGCTTGTCCAGCATCTTCTGTACCTTGGGGAACAGAGCTACAGCCTCTTCCTTGTTTGTTGTAGCACGGAGCTTGCGAACTGCGTTACGCATAGTCTTTGCGTAGTAGTGATTGTGAAGTGCTCTTTTCTTCTCCTGACGGATTCTCTTCACTGATGACTTGTGATTTGCCATGTTTTTAATGAAATTAAAATTGTTAATATAAAGCTTATGGGTCTTACGTCGTTAAGGCTGCCCTGGGCGGGTTCTTGCGAACCCTCCGTCACCTTATCCCATCCTTACTGGTTGGTAGCACATGGCTGTGCAGATGACAGATTTAAATTTTGTAGTCCCTAGGAGAGTCGAACTCCTCTTTAGAGAATGAAAATCTCTCGTCCTAACCGATAGACGAAGGGACCATCGCGTAAAATGCGGGTGCAAAGATACTGCTTTTTTTGAACTTTGAGCTTTGAACTTTGAATTTTATGGCTAAATTTAATAATTATTAACCAAATGCTCTGAAAAAGTTCAAAGTTCAAAGTTCAAAGCTCAAAGTTTCTTATTACCTTTGCACCGTATGTTGACGAAAACTCAGGCTGTTGTGCTGCATGCCATCAGGTATGGCGAGACGAGATTGATTGTAGATATGTTTACCAGATCGTTTGGTAGACTGGCGTTTATTGTTAGCATACCAAAGACTTCGAAAGGAAAAATGAAAAAACAATTCTTTCAGCCTCTAACCTTGTTAGAAATCGAAACTGATATGCGACCTAATATACAGTTGCAGAAGTTGAACGATGTGAGGTTGATGAGCCCGTTTTTCTCTATCCCTTTTGATCCGGATAAGTTGGCCATCTCCTTATTTGTGGCTGAGTTTTTGTATTATGCGTTACGGTCAGAGCAGCGTAACGAACCTCTCTATGACTATCTTGAAACTAGTATACTTTGGTTAGATGGTCAGCAGTCGCGTTTTTCTAACTTTCATCTGGTATTCTTGTTGAGGTTAACACGCTTCTTGGGGTTTTATCCCAATATGGACGACTATGCGAATGGCGATTATTTCGATTTGCGAGAGAGTGTATTTGTAAGGAATCCGCCAGTGCATCGTGACTTTTTGCATCCGGAAGAGGCACAGAAGGTGCAGTTGATAATGCGCATGGATTTTCCTACGATGCATTTGTTCAGAATGTCGCACCAGGAGCGCAATCGCCTGTTGGAGATATCTCTAAAATATTATCGACTCCATCTGCCGGATTTTCCAGAAATGAAGTCGATAGAGGTATTAAAAGCCTTATATCAATAAGGTGCTGATTTACATAAACTTGATAGTTCCCTGAATGGGTTCGTGTATATCCTGTGAAGGTTCATCGATGTTTACAACCTCGTCGATAATACTAGCTTGTGAATTGATGCTGTCCAGTATTTCGCGTGTACGCTTATAGGTTGGTGTCTGTTCTACTGCTGAGATGACATCATCGTTGTCAAGATCCTCTGGGCGGAACAGATAGATGTTTGGACGACGCTTATAGCGCTTGGTAGCACCTTCTCCACCATAGTAGCGATTACGGCGATCTTGACGTTCAGCTGCTTTTTCCTGTTCGGCTGCGATGCGGTTGATGTCCTCCTGACTGTGCTTTTTGAGGTGCCCGTTCATGCCGTCGACATTCTCAATACCGAATCCTGTAGCAAGAATCGTAACCTTAACCTTTTTGCCCAATTCAAGATCGGTGGCAAGTCCCCACTTGATTTCGAAGTCGTTGCCGAACTTTGCCATAAAGTCGTTCACGTCGTTCATCTCCTCCATCATGAGCGATGACTGACCATCCTTAGAACCTGCAAATGAGATGGAGAGCAGAATTTTCTTGGAATTGAAGATGTCATTATCATTGAGTAATGGCGAATTCAAAGCGTCTTCAATAGCTTTCTTTACACGGCCTTCGCCTTCGCCATAACCTGTTGACATGATGGCTACTCCACCATCCTTAAGAACGGTCTTTACGTCGTTGAAGTCGAGGTTGATCAGACCATGAACGGTGATAATCTCTGCAATTGACTTGGCGGCGATACTCAGTGTGTCGTCTGCCTTGCCAAAGGCATCGAGTACAGATAGCTCTGGATAGATTTCGCGGAGACGTTCGTTATTGATGACCAGTAACGCATCTACATGCTTTGACATTTCTTCAACACCGTCGAGTGCCTGGTCAATTTTGCGATCGCCCTCGAAACGGAAGGGAATGGTGACAATGCCAACCGTAAGAATGCCTAATTCTTTGGAAACACGTGCAATGACAGGAGCTGCGCCAGTTCCCGTTCCACCACCCATACCTGCTGTGATGAATGCCATACGAGTGCCATCGTTCAACATCGATCGGATGTCCTCAATACTCTCTTCGGCTGCTTGACGTGCCTTTTCTGGTTTGTTGCCTGCCCCAAGTCCTTCCTTACCCAACTGGAGATGAACGGGTACAGGCGAATCGTTTAGTGCTTGATTATCGGTGTTGCAAAGCACGAATGTTACATCGTGAATGCCTTCACGATACATGTGGTTAACAGCGTTGCCGCCACCGCCTCCAACACCAATCACCTTGATGATGCTATGTTCCTTCTCCGGTGAACCGAAGTCCAGAATATCCATATTCATATTGTTCTCCATAATCTTCTTTGTTTTTAATCTTCTTCTTCGACAATCGACTTACCAAATTTCAAGAGACCTTTCTTGAACTTGCTCCAAGTGCTATTCTCCTTGCGGATACGTGCTTCTTCCTCTTGCTGGCGACGCTCTTCTTCCTGTCGTGCACGCTCTTCCTCTTCCTGCTGACGACGGCGCTCCTCTTCTGCCTTCTGTTTCTCGGCCTCAGTGCGTATAACACCGGCTGGAAGGTCGGTCGTCTGGCGGGCTGGGCGCTGATCGCTAATAGGATGATTCGTGGTTTTATTGAGCTCGGGGAACAAATTGCCGTTGGGGTCGTAGGCATCGCCGGCGCAGTTGATATCACCTTTTGCCAAAAGACCTAAAACTGTGTTCATCATACCATTACGCGACTTAATCTCCTCATTGTTTGTGTTGATAGTCTGCGAAACGAACTTAGCGATGCGGATCTTGTCAACATGGGTGTGATTCATGAAGGCCTTCTCAATGTTCTTCATGTTTGAACCACCACCAGTCAGGATGATGCCGCCCAACAGTTTATCGTAATATTCAGATGGAATCTGATACCAGACATTTTCGATAATTTCTTCCAAACGTCCCTCGACAATCTCTACGAACTTTCGGCTCTCTACCTGGCGCTCGGGGTCGATGGAATACTTCAGATCGTTATCAATTTCGTTGTTGTCGGTATAGGCAGAGCCATATTTTAATTTCATCTTCTCAGCATCGCTCTCTTCCATCTGGAGGGTGGCGATATCCTTAGTGATATTGTTACTTCCGAGAGGAATAACAGCAAGGTGGCGCAAGATGTTCTTAGAGAAAACAGATACGGTGGTAGTGTCGGAACCCAGATCGACAAGTGCACAACCTGAACGCTTTTCAACTTCTGTCAGTACACTGTCGGCCAAAGCTAATGGTGCTAGATACATTTCGGCAACATTGATACCGGCAGTTTCAAAACATACATTCAGGTTGCGATAGAAGGCTTTGCGCTCTAAAATGTTCAAAAAGTGACCTTCAAGATGTGTAGCCTGGATACCTACAGGATCCAGTTGAAACTGTGCTCCTACTTTGTATTCCTGTACGGCAGCATCGAGGATTTCCTGATCCTGATAGGTCATATTTCGGTTTGCATCCATCAGTTCTATGATCATATCCTGAGTGATAATGGTTTCTTCCGGCAGGTCTTTGGTAACTACGTTCTTTACACTCCTGATAGACTGCCCTCCCACACCAACGTAAACTTGTGTGATTTGTGTCTTGAGCTGATTCTCCAGCTTCTTAATGATGCTGGTTAGGCATTGTGCGGTTTTGTCGATATTGTAAACCACACCTTTTCGGATGAACGAAGAAGACTCTTCTTTGACAACAGCGAGTACGTTGATGCTGCCGTCGAGATTCTTCTGTCCTGCGATTCCGGTTACTTTGGATGAACCGAGTTCAATTGCTACAATAAATTCCTTTGCTGCCATCTTTTATAAATGATTTATCTGTTGTTTCTTTTGCATATAATCTGGTTGTTGAATTCCACGTTGATATAGTTGTATTTATTCCACCCCGCCTTGTTCAGACCATAGATATAAAACTTGCGTAGACGCTCAAGTTTGGTGTCGATGTTGGTTGGAGAACCAAGGTAGACAATATGGTCACCTACGCGTGGCACCATCTCAAGTGTACCGTTTGCCAATATATTGAGCTGTACTGTCTGGTTGCGCCAGAAGCTATTGCTGACGATGTGATTGGCAATCTTCGACAGGGTGTTCTGGGCATATCTTTTGGTGATGTGACCTGTGGCTATCAGGATATCTGTGGCGTAACCTGCCTCGGGCATAATGTTGCCATGATTGTCAAGATAGTAATTGTCACCATTGTCGCCCATAATACGGATAACGGGAATTCGCTGCTTGATACTGATGCATACGTGTCCGCTTAATGTTTTATAGCACTCGGCTTTCTCGACAAACGGACTCTTCTGGAGGGTCTCTTCCATCTTTCTGGGAGAGATCGTGTTCATGGGTTGTAATAGTGGATATATTCTTTGCTGTGTAAGCATCTTCTTGACTTCATTAGGATTCAAGAAACCCTCCATCGACTCCTTTTCGATGTCGATTTTTACCTCTGTGCACGTTTTGGCCATGGCCTCGTCGGGGTCATTGAATGCAGTGATAGCGAGGATCAGGTAGATGCCAACGAGCACGTTGCAGGCTACGATGAGGGTTTGTCTCCAATTAAAAGTCATGGGCTGTCTATTCAAAGAAGATTACATTTTCTCATTGAGAATCTTGGTGATTTGAGGGACTTGATTGTCGAGGTCGCCTGCACCAAGTACAATCAGCACTTCGAAGTCGTGACTCTTGATGTAGTCGAGAACGTCGGTCTTTTGAATCATCTCTTTCTTGACACCAGGCTTCAGGTTATCATAGATGAGTTGAGAAGTGACACCATCAATGGGTAATTCGCGTGCTGGATAAATCTCGGTTAGGATAACTTCGTCGAGCTGGCTCAGCGCATCAGCGAAATCCTTGTAGAAATCGCGGGTACGAGTATAGAGATGTGGCTGGAAAATGGCAGTGATATGCTTGTCCTTATACAGCTCACGGATGCTCTTAGCGCTCTGATAGATTTCTTTGGGATGATGTGCATAGTCGCTTAGGAAAACCATCTTACTGGTTTTGATTTTGAAGTCAAAACGACGGTCAACACCTCCATAGGTCTGCATGCCATACTTCAATTCTTCGGCTGTGCAACCATTAAGTTGTGCCATAGCCATTGCTGCGATTCCATTTTCGATATTGATAGGTACGGGCTGACCTAACTGTATGCCTTTGATACTCTCGATAGGAGAAATGAAATCGAAGGTTATCTCGCCATTCTCAATGTGGATGTTCTCTGCGTGAAAATCACCTTCGTCGAGGCTATAGTCATAGCGATGAACATCTGGCTGGATGTTCTCTTTCATCTCCAAGTCGCGATGGATAATAAGCGCGCCACCTGGCTGAATAAGTTCTGTATAGTGACGGAAGCTTTCCAGATAAGCCTCTTTAGTTCCATAGATATCCAAGTGATCGGGATCAGTAGATGTGATGACGCTCATCCAGGGACGGAGCCAGTGGAAAGAGCGGTCAAACTCATCGGCTTCGATTACAACGTAGTCCGAGTCAGACAGGATATAGTTGGTGCCATAATTCTTGGAGATACCCCCAAGGAAGGCGTTACAGTCCAGATGGCTCTGATGCATGATGTGAGCACACATAGTAGAGGTTGTGGTTTTACCATGGGTTCCTGCTACACAAAGACCTTTGTGGCTCTTTGTGAGTGTGCCAAGTACTTGGGCACGCTTCTGAATTTCAAAGCCATTTTCGCGGAAGAATGTGAGTTCCTTATGCTCAGCGGGGATGGCAGGTGTGTAGATAATCAGGCACGACTCCTTCTTTTTGCACTCGTGTGGAATTTCGTCTACATTCTCTTCATAGTGGACGAGCATACCTTCGGTCTCAAGTCTCTTAGTGAGGTCGGATGGTGTTTTGTCGTAGCCGGCTACAACTAGACCTTTCTTAATAAAGTAGCGGGCGATGGCACTCATGCCGATGCCACCGGCTCCTACAAAATATACTGCTTTGATGTCTTTTAATTCCATAATTCTTTATTTTCTTTCTGCCAGTTTGATGACTTCTTTTGCAATGATGTCGGCTGAATTGGGCAGTGCAAGTTTCAATACATTCTCGCTGAGCGACTGGAGCTTCTGCTCGTCGGCAACAGTCTTGATGGCCAGTTCAAGTAGTGTGGCAGGAGCTTCTGCATCCTTGACGTAGATTGCTGCATCGCGATTAGCCAGAGCCAAAGCGTTCTTGGTCTGATGGTCTTCGGCTACATTAGGACTTGGTACAAGGATTACTGGCTTGCCGATGAGGCAGAACTCTGATATACTGCTGGCGCCAGCACGACTGATAACCAGATCGGCAGCCTTGTAAGCGGCACCCATATCTGTGATGAAATCGGTAATCACAAGATTGGGGATATGCTCTCCCTTCATTCGCTCTGCTATCTCTGCGCTATAGTATTTACCTGTCTGCCAGACGAATTGGGCATCAGAGGCCTTAATGAGATCGAGGTGCTGCAGTACGCTTTCGTTGATGGTACGTGCTCCTAAACTGCCGCCTACCAGTAGGATGGTTTTCTTGGCAGGATCCAAATGAAATGACTTGATGGCATCTTCGCGTGAGACCTTGGTGTCGAGTAAGGCCTGACGAACAGGGTTGCCAGTCAGGATTATCTTTTCTGCAGGGAAGAAGCGTTCCATGCCCTCGTAGGCTACACAAATCTTTTCGGCTTTCTTTGCTAAGAGCTTATTGGTGACGCCTGCGTAGGAATTCTGCTCTTGTATAAGACATGGAATGCCCATCGTGGCAGCTTTATTCAATGTAGGGCCGCTGGCATAGCCGCCAACTCCCACTGCTACCTGCGGTTTGAAATCTTTGATGATTTGTTTAGCCATACGCTGACTTTTCCATATCTTATATAGAACCTTAAAGTTCTTCAGAAGATTCTTGCGATCAAAACCACAGATGGGCAGACCTTTAATGTCGTAGCCTGCAGCCGGTACACGTTGCATCTCCATTCGACCAACTGCGCCCACAAACAGGATTTTTGCATCGGGACGAAGCGCCTTGACGGCATTTGCTATAGAAACTGCAGGGAAAATATGCCCTCCAGTGCCTCCTCCGCTAATGATGACTCTCAGTTCTTCCATATCTATTCTTCTTATTGCGTGCAAAATTACAAATTATATTTCTTTTTCTGCTATTTTTGCCTCCCTTTTTTTCGCTGAACGGCTAACACTTAATATAACACCGATGTAGGCACAGTTAATAATGGTGGAAGTACCACCTTTACTGATCAATGGGAGCGGTTGACCTGTTACAGGCGCTATGCCCACAGCAACAAGCATATTGAAGGCTGCCTGGATGACCAGTAACAGTGCTAATCCCATGGCTAGAAATGCTGGGAAATTGTTCTCACACCTACTGGCGATACGTGCCGTGCGATAGAGTAGCACGATATAGAGGAATACTACACCTGTGGCGCCGAGAATGCCCAACTCTTCGATGACGATGGCAAAGATGAAGTCGGAGAATGCCTGTGACAGGAAGTCGCGTTCTACCGACTGCCCAGGGCCTTTGCCAATAATGTTGCTCGATACGATGGCGATGTTGGCATGAGCTACCTGAGCGTCCTTGTCAAGGTCGTATTGGTCGGGCGTTATTTCTTCTTTGTTCGAGAATTTCTTGATACGTGATTTCCAAGTGTCAGCACGGTGCAGCAATTTTTCAAGTTTGCTCTTCTCCTTTGGAGCAGTTGTGACTTGTTCGGTGGATGCTTTGTCGACAGCTATACTGTTGTCATTTCCAACAGCCATAACCAAGAGTAGTCCGCAAAGAACTAAACCAGCGACAACGCCTGCTAATTTGATTAACTGAATAGCAGGTACACGGCCGATAATCATCATCAGATAGACTACTGAACATAAAAGGGCTGCAGTAGACAGGTTTTCGACCATGATAAGAAATGCTATCGGAACTACGATACACAGGATATATTTGAAAGCTTTTTTATCAGCTCCGTTCTCGCGTTGCATAGCACTAAGAATTTGGGCAGTCGCCAATACGATAGTTCCTTTGGCAATCTCTGAGGGCTGGAAGGTGAGTCCGAAGATATTAATCCATCGGCTGGCATCGCCAGTCTTTTCACCCGTGGCAAGTACCCAGAGTAGCAGGATAACTGTGATGATAAGCAAGAAAGGCGTCATCAGTTTGAAGTATCGGCACGGAATGTTAAGGGTAACTACTGCCACTACCGCGCCAAGGATGATGGTGATGGTGTGGAAAACAATCGGACCCATGTAATTCTGGCTCTTATACGTCAGGTTACTCGAGGCAGAGAATACCTCGACAATACTGATCATACAGAGGAAGAAAAATACCATCCAGATGACCTTGTCTCCTTTAAAGATGTTGCCTATTTTCTTGTTCATTCTTTACAGACTTCTTGCAATTGTCTTAAACTGCTCACCACGGTCCTCCATGTTCTTAAAGAGGTCGAACGAAGCACAGCAGGGGCTTAACAGTACGGTTTCGCCTGGCTTAGCCATCTCGTAGCAGGCCTCCATACACTCCTTCATAGAGTGAGTGTCGCGAACGGGGATACCTAAATGGTCAAAGTTGTCGTGCAACTTCTGGTTGTCGGCCCCCAGGTACACAATACCAGAGCACTTCTCCTTAACCAGTGGTTTGATGGGCTCGTAATCGTTGCCCTTGTCCTTACCACCGATAATGAGGATCACCTTGGTCTTCATGGCCTCAAGGGCATACCAGCAGGCATCGACGTTGGTGGCCTTTGAGTCGTTGATATACTGTACGCCACGCACGGTGCAAACCTTTTCCAAGCGGTGCTCAACACCAGGGAAGTCGCTCAGGCTCTTGCGAATCTCTTCCTTCTTGATACCAGCAATGTCGGCAGCAATGCCGGCAGCCAGCGAGTTGTAGATATTGTGCTTGCCTGTAAGACTTAGACTCTCCTGCTCCATGTTGAATGGCTCGGGCTTCTCAATCTTATACTGGCCCTCCTCGATATAACCAATCACGCCCTTCTCCTTCAGTTCAGAGAATGGGTACTGGATAGAGTGGATATCGTACTTCTCTAATTCGCGCTTGATGATGGGATCGTCAGCCCAGTAGATGAAGGCATCCTTATCTGTCTGGTTCTGGATGATACGCATCTTGGCATCCACATAATTCTGCATCTCGAAGTTGTAACGATCCAGATGGTCGGGAGTGATATTCAGCAGAATAGCGATATCGGCACGGAAATCGTACATGTTGTCGAGTTGGAATGAGCTGAGCTCAATGATGTAGTATTCGTGTGGATCCTCGGCCACCTGCAGCGCCAATGAGTTTCCGATGTTACCAGCTAAACCGGCATCGTAACCAGCCTCCTTAAAGATATGATAAATGAGCGAGGTAGTGGTGGTCTTACCATTAGAACCTGTGATACAGATCATCTTTGAATTGGTATAACGACCAGCAAACTCAATCTCGCTGATAATATGGATTCCCTTGGCAATGATCTTCTGAATCATGGGAGCGGTATCAGGGATGCCGGGACTCTTGATGATTTCGTCGGCATTCAGAATCTTCTCCTCTGTATGATGTCCTTCTTCCCACTCAATCTGGTGGTCGTCCATCAGCTTTTTGTACTTGTCGGCAATCTTCGACATGTCTGATACAAACACATCGAAACCTTCTTTCTTTGCGAGAACAGCGGCTCCTGCACCACTTTCTCCTGCTCCTAATATAACAATCCTTTTCATATATTTGTTTAACGCATCTTTAATGTAATGATGGTGATAGCGGCCAGAATAATTGATGTAATCCAGAATCGGATAGTAATCTTCGACTCGTGGAACGGACGATGAGGCCAGCTCTTAAGAATATATCTACTTGTAGCATCGAGCTGTGTGTCGAGCTTACGGAAATTGTCGTGGATAGGTGTAGCACGGAACACGCGCACACGTTGGCCTTTGTGTTTCATGAACTTAAACCACTGGGTTTGGATAATCACGCTCAGACTCTCAACGAAGAAGATGCCGCACAGGATGGGTAGCAGCAACTCCTTATGGATGATTACAGCGGCAACACCGATGATTCCACCGATGGTGAGCGAACCGGTATCGCCCATGAACACCTGAGCGGGATAGGCGTTGTACCACAGGAAACCAATCATGGCTCCGATAAAGGCACAGAGGAATACAACCAATTCTTCAGAGTGGGGAATGTACATGATGTCAAAATACGATGCATAGCCGATGTGCGACGATACATAGGCTAGAATACCCAATGCCACACCGATGATTGCGGAGTTGCCGGCACACATTCCATCCATTCCGTCGTTCAGGTTGGCTCCGTTGGATACCGCAGTTACCACCAGAATTGTCATCAGTACAAAGAGTACCCAGCCTGCAGCTACTTTATACTTGCCACAGAACGACATGACATTCGAGTAGTTCAGGTTGTGGTTTTTAATAAAGGGAATGGTAGTGTGAAGTGACTTAACAGCCTCCTTCTTGTGTTTAACTACAATTTCCTGATTCTGTTGTCTGACATTCACGTTCTCTCGTACCACAACATCTGGACTTAACCAGAGTGTTAAGCCGACGATGAAACCAATGCTCACTTGACCTACAATCTTGTATTTGCCTTTCAGACCATCTTTGTTGCGTCTGAAAATCTTGATGTAGTCGTCCAAGAGACCTAAGAATCCGAGCCAAACGGTGGTGATAACCATTAGTATGAGATAGGTATTGCGGATACGTCCGAACAGCAATACAGGTATCAGTATACTAATTATAATGATGATACCACCCATGGTTGGTACACCTTTTTTCTCTACTCCGAATGGATCGATGCTCGGGTCGCGCTCAGTCTCAAAGATGCTTCTGCGTTTCATCCATTTGATGAACTTCTCGCCGAACCATGCCGAGATGAGCAACGAGAGAATAAGAGTGAGTAGTGAGCGGAATGAAATATACGCCCACATGTGTGATCCAGGTATATCGTACTGGTCGAGAAATCTGAACAGATAGTATAACATAAACGATGGTATTATGAATTAAATATTTCCTTGACTACTTCTTTGTCGTCAAAGTGGTGCTTTACACCTTTAATTTCTTGATAGTCTTCATGGCCCTTGCCGGCAATCAGGATAACATCGCCCTTTTCTGCCAGCATGCAGGCAGTGCGGATAGCTTCACGACGGTCAACAATGCTCAGTACTTTTTTCATTTGTTTCTGATCGAGTCCGGCCAGCATATCGTTGATGATATCCTGTGGTTCTTCGAAACGTGGGTTATCAGAGGTAATGATGACTCTGTCGCTCTGTTTTACGGCTTCTTGTGCCATGATGGGGCGTTTGCCCTTATCACGGTTGCCGCCAGCACCGCAAACGGTGATAACTTTACCTTTGCCATTTAAAACCTCGTGGATGGCATTCAGTACATTCTCCAAGGCATCGGGCGTGTGAGCATAATCAACAATGGCGGTATAACCCTCGGGTGAGTGGATGGGCTCCAGTCGGCCGCTGACACTTTTCAGAGTACTGAGAATCAGTAAGATGTCTTCAGGTTTCTTGCCTAACATGACGGCGGCACCATACACGGCCAGCAGGTTGCTGACATTAAACTTGCCTATGAATTGTACGCCAACCTCTTTACCGTTGATGTCGAGATACATTCCCTCAAAATGGCACTCAATGATCTTTGCCTTGAAATCAGCCATCGTACGAGTAGAGTATGTCTTTACATTGGCCTTGCAGTTCTGTACCATCACCATACCATTCTTGTCGTCGGCATTGGTAATGGCAAAGGCATCTTTTTCAAGACCGTCGAAGAATGCTTTCTTGGCATCACGATAGTTCTCGAAGGTCTTGTGATAGTCCAGGTGGTCGCGTGTCAGGTTGGTAAACAAACCACCGGCAAACTTCAATCCGCCGATGCGTTTCTGAGCGATGGCGTGACTAGAACACTCCATGAAGGCATACTCGCAACCGGCATCGACCATCTGAGCCAGCAAGCGGTTCAGCTCGATGGGGTCGGGGGTTGTATGATCGGCAGGAATAGCTTCGTCTTCGATATAGTTACAAACGGTTGACAGTAAACCACATTTGTGTCCGAATTTGCGGAACATATTATATAATAAGGTGGCAATGGTTGTCTTTCCATTAGTACCCGTTACGCCTACCAGCTTCAGTTTTCTTGAAGGATCGCCATAGAATAGGGTGGCAACCTTTCCGACAGCGTCTTCGGTAGAGGCTACTTGTATATATGTGACTTCTGGGGCCAGTTTTTCTGGTATCTTCTCGCATAAAACAGCTGCTGCTCCCAATTCAATAGCTTTGGGGATGAACTTATGTCCATCCGTTACTGTACCTGGGATAGCAACGAATAGATGTCCCTTTTCAATGCGGCGGGAATCGATGTTTACTCCACTTATTTCCACCCCGGCATCACCTGTGATGTTGAGGATTTCTACATGTTTGAGTAATTCGTTTAATCTCATATTCTTATACCTTATTATATATATTAATCTAAAATTAGTTCGCACACCATGCCCTGCTTGACAGAGCTGCCGGCGTGGATGCTTTGTGACTTTACTTTTCCTCTGCCCTTCAGATGTGTCTTGATGCGACGACTTTCTAACAGGAATACAGCATCTTTTGCTCCCATTCCCGTAACATCGGGTACCACGTTTTTGCTAACCTCACGATTGCTGTTGTTGGAAACAGAGCCTTTCGCTTTCAGACTTGCCAGAACGAAGTTGGCAGCAGAGTTGTTGCCTTTCTTGACATCGGGAGTCAGCACAGATTCGGCGTCACGGGCATCGTCGACGCTACGTTTCAGGTTCTGGGCCATGACGCCTTCGGCGATATGATGGAATACTACACCGCTCATGCCGCCACCAGAGGCCGGTAGTCCTGATTTCTTTAAGCAGACGATACAGGTGTAGCGAGGATTGTCAGCAGGGAAGAAACCGGCAAAACTCAGCCAGTAGCGTGTCACACCTGAGTGATAGCTGCCATATTGGTCGGCAACTTGCGCAGTTCCTGTCTTTCCTGCAACCTTGAATGATCTTGAACCGGCTTTTTTACCCAGTCCTTGACTAACCACATGCTCCAATATGGTCTGCATGGTCTTGATGGTCTGTGGTTTGGCAATTCGCTCTTTTAAAACAACGGGCTCAAATTCCTTGATGACTTCGCCGTTCTTCATCAGTTGTTTTACGAAACGAGGCTGCATCATCTTGCCATCATTGGCGATGGCATTATAAAAGGCTACCGTGTTGATGGGAGCTATCTGGGTTTCATAACCTATACTCATCCAGGGGAGGGTTGTCTTGCTCCAATACTTTGATCTGTCGGTGGTTTTGGTGTCCGGCATGCGGATCATTGGTGTATGATAACCAACCAATGGTAACTTCAGGTCTTCGTGGATACCTACGCGATATAGACCTTCAACATACTTTCTGGGATTCCGGCCATAATACTTGTCGATGAGGTAGCTGACACCGATATTCGAGCTGACTTCCAAAGCACGGGCAACATTAATGGTGCCGTATCCGCCACGTCGCCAGTTATGATCTTTCATAGGACGTCCGTGCATTTCCATAACGCCACATCCGGTTGGAATGGTCATGGTGGTGTCGATTACACCATCGTCGAGGGCAACCAGGAATGAGGCAACCTTGAATACAGAACCTGGCTCGCAACGGTAGCTGATGGCATTATTCACCATCTCGTAATATTTTCCATCATTGCCACGGGTCATGTTTACAATGGCTTTAACATCACCGGTTTTAACTTCCATCAGAATGGCAACGCCCATTTCACCGTTGATTTCCTTCAACTCGTCGACCAATGCGCGTTCTGCTAAGTCCTGCATACTAACGTCGATGGTGGTCACAACATCTACACCGTCTTCAGGCGAGAGAACGGGAATATCCAAGTACTTGCTGAGAATCTTACGACGGTGCATCAAACCGTTCTTTCCACGAAGCAGGGTGTCTAACGATAACTCCAATCCGTTCTTAGCGCTATCTTTAGCTATATAGACATCGCCGATGGTACGTTGCGCCAATGTGCCGAATGGTTTGCGACGTGTGTTGTATTCTTCCCAATGGAAACCGCCTTTGTAGGTACGTTCCTTGAAGATCGGAAGGTTGTGTACTTCGCAGAATGTATTATAGTCTATACGACGACGCAGAATGTCCCAATGGCGAGAACCTATTGTGCCATTTTTCTGAACCTTATGTTTTCCTTCCAGAAGATGTTGTTTGAATTCTGCTGCCGACTTCTGTGGGAATATCTGATTCAGCTCGTAGCAAATGGTGTCGATGTTGGCTGCCCAGATAGAGTCGCGGTTACGCTTGCCGATAGAATCGTCTGCGCTGGCTTGAAAGTCCATAAACACCTTGTATTCTGGTATGCTACTGGCCATCAACTGACCGTCGCAACTTAATATGTTACCACGATTCGGTTTTACAGTAACACTGTCGCGCTTCAGTCGAGATGCTACTTGAGTCCAATAATCCTTCTTGGCGGTCATGATGTACATGGCCTTGCCAATTATGGCAAAACCAATCAGTGTGAGTACTACTGCGATTGCGAAGTAGCGAGGCATGACCTTATCGTTATTGAACTTACTCATCTTGTATTCTTATTCTGGTATATTTATTATATATGGTGGCTGGTCTGAAATGTGTAACAGACTGTCTTTATTTTGCTTCAGCGCGTCAAGCACGTGGCTCTCACGGCATTTCTCTGTCAGTGTGCTGGAACTGGATAGTGCCTTGTATTTGGCATCGAGCAGTTCCTTTTCCAGCTTGTCGATGGCAATCAGGTCTTGCTGACACTGGTATCTGGAGGCAACATAGACGATGGTGAACACAACAATCAATACGCACAACCATATCTGTTTGCGTACCATTTCTGCAGTCAGGAAGTCGCCACCAAGAATGGTCCTGAGATTCAAGGACGGGGTTAGCTTGGGGTCTTCCTCCTTAACTTTCTCCTTGATCTTCTGGATGGTCTTCTTGGCTTGTTCCTTCACGTCAGAAGTTTCGGCCAATAATTCTATATTGTCTTTATTCTCCATCTGTTCTCTCTTTGTTACAATCTTTCTGCGATTCTCAATTTGGCACTTCTGCTGCGTGGGTTCTGCTGCTGTTCCTGGTCACTGGGTACAATAACTTTGTTGTTGACCAGGCGGAAAGGTGCTTCAATGCGTCCGAAGAAATCTTGTTTGATCTTACCTTCTACGTTGCCGGCCTTCATCATGTTCTTGACGATGCGGTCCTCGAGCGAGTGATAGGTGATAACTGAAAGGCGCCCACCTTCACCAAGCATGTCCTTTGCTCCATACAGCATTTCTTTCAGAGCATCCATCTCGTGGTTGACTTCTATGCGAAGCGCCTGAAACATCTTAGCCATCTCCTTTTTCTCTCTTTCCCGCTGAAACAGTTTTTCAGTGATGCTCATGAGGTCGCCTGTGGTCTCTATCGCTTTCTCGCTGCGCGCCTTAGCGATGGCGGCTGCGATTCTTTTGGCATTTTTCAGTTCTCCGTAGATGTAGAAAATATCTGCTAACTGCTCCTCGCCGTAGTTGTTAAGCAGCTCGGCTGCTGTAGCTCCAGCACGCTTGTTCATTCTCATGTCAAGTGGTGCATCGAATCTGAATGAGAAACCACGCGTTTCGTCATCAAAGTGATGACTTGATACCCCTAAATCAGCGAGCAAACCGTCGATATGGTCTACTCCGTAGTAGCGCATCCAGTTCTTCAGATATCTGAAGTTGCTCCTGACAAAGGTGAAACGTTGGTCGTTGACAATGTTCTTTTCTGCATCAGGGTCTTGGTCAAAACTGTATAAATGTCCGTTCTTACCAAGTCGACGCAGTATTTCCTTGCTGTGTCCGCCTCCACCAAAGGTTACGTCAATATAAATGCCGTCGGACTTGATGTCAAGTCCGTCAATGCTCTCGTTGAGGAGCACGGGTACATGGTATGTCTCTGCTGTGGTTATCATAAGGAATCACAGTTATTCATGATGTTCTCAAGTTCGATGCCGAATTCTTCTTCGCTCTTCTGTGTTAACTTCAGTCGTTCGGGAGCCCAGATCTCAATCGTGTTGTCCATGCCGATGAACTGGATGTCTTGGTCTATCTCTGCAGCTTTAAGCAGACGCTTTGAGATGAGGAAACGACCATTGCCATCAAGGGTTACAACCTCGGCTTCTGATACGAACTGACGGAAAATCTGTTGGTGTGCTTGCTTCCATGGACTTAACTGCGACTTCAGTAAATCCAGTCGCTCGTTCCATACGCTTTCAGGATAGAGTACCAGACAGTTCTGGAAAACGTCCTTCCTGATTACCAGGTTTTCCTCGCCAGATGCCTGCAGCACCTTGCGGAAAACGGCTGGGAGGAAGGCTCTTCCTTTAGCGTCGGTTTTTGCCTCTATATTACCTATAAAACGCATACGTACCTATTTAATAATTTATTTGCCGCAAAGTTAGTCATTTTTCCCCACTTTACACCACAATTCCCCACTTTTTTTTGATTTTAACCTTTTTTTGTTGATTTAGGCCCCCTTCGTGTCCTAAATACATTTAAAAACAATGTTTTTTCTCCTTTTTTTGCTCATTATTCAAAGAAATGTGCTATTTTTGCAACTTGTTAGTGAATGAGAGAAATGACAACAGTGACTGAGCATACGATTGACATCGATCAGATCCTCAAAGGAAAGATGGGCGCAAAGGCTAAATTTGTGCCTCGACCGTTAGTTAATTGGCTGAAGAAGATTGCTCATCAGGACCAGGTAAATGCTTTCCTTTGGGAAAGTCGCGATAAAGTAGGCGTAGAGTGGTTGGAGGAATGCGTGAAATACCTCGATATGACCCTCAATATTGTTGGAAAGGAGAACCTGCCTGATCCTAACGACGGTAAACTATATACTTTCGTAAGTAATCACCCTCTTGGCGGTGAGGATGGTGTAGCACTTGGTGCCATCATCGGGAGGTTCTATAATGGACGTTTCCGCTATCTGGTTAACGATTTGTTGATGAATCTGCCAGGACTCGCTCCATTGTGTATTCCTATCAACAAGACGGGGAATCAGAGTCGCAACTTTCCTGCTATGGTTGAGGCTGGATTCAAGAGCGATCATCATATGCTAATGTTTCCGGCAGGTATCTGCTCGCGAAAGCAGAACGGAGTAATCAGGGATATTCCTTGGAAGAAAACCTTTATTTCGAAGAGCATAGAGTATCAGCGCGATGTGGTTCCCATCCACTTCAGTGGGGAAAACAGCAAGTTCTTCTATCGATTGGCCAACTTCAGCGATAAACACCTGCCTTTTAATCTGGCGATGCTGTTTTTGGTTGATGAAATGTATAAAAACGTGCATAAGACCTTCGAAGTGAAGATAGGAAAGCCTATACCCTGGCAGACGTTTGATAAGTCGAAAACGCCGATGGAATGGGCTGAATTTGTGAGAGGACAAGTCTATAAACTATAAACTATTTAAGAAAGAGAGAATGGAACAGGAAATTATCCAGCCAATAGCCAAGGAGATTCTGAAGAGTGAACTCACTCCAGAGCGTCAGCTTCGTATGACCAATAAAAGCCATAATGAGATTTATGTCATTACGGCACACAACGCGCCTAATGTCATGAAGGAAATCGGTAGGTTGCGTGAGATTGCTTTCCGTGAGGCTGGTGGAGGTACTGGCAAGGATATGGATATCGATGAATTCGATACTTGTGACAATTGTTACAAGCAGTTGATTGTGTGGAATCCTGAGGCAGAGGAGATCATTGGAGGTTACCGTTATCTGCTTGGTACCGATTGGGAATACGATGAAAAGGGGCAACCTATTTTGGCAACGAGTCACATGTTCCACTTCTCTGATCGTTTTATCAAAGAGTATGCGCCTTGGACTATCGAGCTCGGACGTTCATTTGTCTCTCTTCCCTATCAGAGTTCTCGTATGGGTGCAAAGAGCTTGTTTGCCTTGGATAATCTTTGGGATGGTCTTGGAGCACTTACTGTTATCAAACCAAATGTGAAGTATTTCTTTGGCAAGATGACCATGTATCCTTCGTACATACGCAAGGGACGCGATATGATTCTTTATTTCCTGAAGAAGCATTTTGATGATAAGGAGAAGCTTATTATCCCGATGAAACCGCTGGAAATGGATACTGATCCAAAGGAATTGGAATGCCTCTTTAGTGGAAAGTCTTTCAAGGAAGACTATCGTGTGTTGAATGGTGAAATCCGTAAATTGGGTTATAACATTCCACCATTGGTAAATGCTTATATGAGTCTTTCACCAACTATGAAGCTCTTTGGTACTGCTATCAACTATGGCTTTGGCGATGTTGAGGAGACTGGTATCCTGATAGCTGTGGATGAGATTCTCGAGGAGAAGCGTGTACGCCACATTGATTCGTTTATCAAGGAGCATCCTGAAGCTTTGAAGATTACCAGTGGAGCCAACAATGTTATCTATAAAGAGAAATAAGTTAAAAGATTTAACCTAAAGATAACATATCTTTTTGTCGGTTTTTAAGATTTTCATCGTACCTTTGCACTCAGATATAATAATACAAAGGCGATGAAGAAGGCAATAATGTATCTACTTTTGGCATTGGGCATCACACTCGTTGTGATGTTCATTGGAGGTGCTGTGGTAGGGTTTGTTGCCGGTTTCATCGAAGGCTTCAGAGGCGAAGAGGTAGGAGCTGACACGTCGATGAGTGTGATGGTTTATGCTGCTTCAGCATCTGTTATCTTATTGTGTATTGTTCTAAACTGGGTTTTCCTGAAATTTGGTTTTGCAAATTATTCCTTAGGCCGTATTCCTGAGCGGAGTTCTGTTCGTCTAAAGGTTGCTGCAGGTGTGATGCTTGTTATGGCAGGCTTGGCAGTCTTGCAGTGTTCGATGGAAGATGTTTTTCAAGTTGCTGAGAATGATGCCTTAGTAAAAGAGGCATATGCTTGGATGCGTCAGCATCCGATTTATTCCATATTAATACTTTGTGTTGCAGAAGCAACAGGTAATTTGGTTATTTATGGTGCTGTGCTTCGTGAGATCTTGGAATGGAAGCATCGTCCAGTTATTGTTATCCCAGTGTTTGCAATTATAATAGGCTTATTTAGTATGGTAGCGGGAAATTCGATGCTGGTGGTGTCTGGGGTTCTGGTTGCACTAGTTGAAGCCTGTGTCTACGAATATACCCGCAGCATCATACCAATTATTATTGGTGATGTTGTTTTCTGGATTGTTACATTGTGCTTGGTGGGCATTCCCGCTCAAACTTGGTGGCCCTTTGCTGCTTGGCTTTTAGCAACTCCTGGTATTCCTCTTGTTTTGAAGACCATGGATCCATACAAGCCAATTGATTAATGATAGGTGGCTATTAGTACGCTTACGTACGCACTCGAGTGCGCTCACGGACGTACTCAAGTGCGTTCACGGACGTACTCATGCTTCATTTAGCTTCGAATTTAAGCTTCTACTATCAATTGGAGCCCAATACCACGAACTGTTTTGAGATTAATCTTGGGTTCGTCGCTCAGAACCTTTCTGAGTTTATTCACAAAAACATCGAGCGAACGACTCGCGAAATAATCATCTTCAGTATTCCAGAATCGACTCAGGATGGCTTCTCTGCGAACTACGTTGTTCTTGTTCTCTGCCAGCAGTTGCAGTATTTGTGCCTCTCGCTGGGTGATGGTTTGGGATACGCCTGTATCGTCGTTGCGAAGAGTGGCGTGATTGGCGTCCAGCGTGTATTTTCCAAGTTTGTAATGGCTGGTTTCGTTCTGGGTCTTGGCGCCACCACGCATTTTCATAAGCGCTTGGATATGAGCGTCGAGCTCTTCAGGAACGAATGGTTTTTTGACGTAGTTATTGATGCCTAGACGATAGCCCGCCTTTACATCGTTAGGCGAGGTGAGGGCTGAGGTGAAGATGATAATCACGTCGCCATCTGTCTCGCGAATGCGCTCAACCATTTCGAAACCATTCATGACAGGCATATCGATATCTGAGATAATAACGTCAGGGTGAATCTCTTCCCAAGCTTTCACGCCTTCCTTACCATTTTTGGCTGTGCTTACCTCATAACCGCCAATAATGTCTTCCAGACCTGTCTTCTCGATGTAAGCGAGCGATTCGTCGTCTTCAACTAACAATAACTTGATCATACGTTCTTTGGGATATAAAGTGTAAATTCAGAATATTTGTCTTTCTCACTGGATACGGTGACCTTTCCACCATGGGCTTGCATCACCTGGTCTACATAGTTCAGACCTAAGCCGAAGCCTGATACGCCGCCTTTGCGGTTCTTTTCGTGGATGGCGGCACGACCAAACTTGTCGAAGATAATCTGCTGTTCTTCTTTGGTGATTCCTATGCCGTTATCGCGTACCTTTAAGAGCACATTCTTGTCTGTATCTATCGATGAAATCTTGATTTTTATCTCCTCCTTAGAGTATTTGATAGCGTTGTCCAGCAGATTTGCAATAGCCTCGGTAAGATATTGCTCATCGGCCAGTACGTTCTTTATCTTCAGGTCGGTTATAATCTCTAATGGCTTGTCGGCCTTAGCCTTTGCTTTCTCGATCAAATCGTCAATTATTGGTTCGATATCTATATCCCACTTATTCAGAATCAGCTTCTTGTTCTCGAGTTTCGAAATGGTGAGTAGCTTATTGACGAGGGTTAACAGGTGTTCGGCTTCTTCCTCGATGATGGTATAGTACTTGTCTTTAATCTGTGGTTTGTCGTCAACCTTACCACTATGGAGGAAGTGTGCACCCATAATAATCGATGAAAGCGGCGATTTCATGTCGTGAACCATTGCATACGAGAAGTCGTTGCGTAGTTCTGCCATTTGTTCCTGCTCAGTGATGAACTTTAATAGCTGGACGATGATGATAGCGAAGAAACCAAGGATAAAGGCGCTCAACAGGAAGAGAGGGCTCAACTTCTGAGCCAACTCAGGGTAGGGATTGTTAAGCGCTAACTGAATGGCGCGTGATTGGTCTCTACGTATGCTGATGGGCTTAGTCAATAGCGACCACGATGTGTTGCGATCGTTGTTCTTTCTGATAATCTTTCTCGAAGCATCGACCTCAAGGATGGTCACATTGCGGTTTATCTCGGCTACTGATAACAGGGAATCTACATATTGTGCCACTGTATTGAGTGATATCTCTGAGTGGTAATCCTTGCTCAAGGCGTCGTTCATGCCCTCGACGGAAGACTCAAGTGAGATATTGCCTCGCGCTTCTGACAAGCTGAGTGTGTCGTCGGCTGTAACCAGATCGGCACGGGTGTAACTCTCATAAAACATGGCCCAAGTGAGTTGGTTGCCAGCACGCTCTGTGATATCCTTGGTTACCGAACGATAAGTCATCCACATGTATAGTGCCAGCAACAGCAAAACTGCTACTGCACTCACTATCGACACGTATTTATACTTATTAGTATGCATAACCGCGTGCAAAGATAGTGCAAATCGGGATAAATACCAAATTAATTACAGAATTTCGAACCTCATTCTGGAAAATTATACACCAGATACTGCATATTGGGCTCTGTTGGATAGTTGGTTAGACGACCTGAGCGTGTTACAAATGACAGAATGCCGTTAAATACGCTATGTCCAAAGGTGTATTGCCCACTATAGATGTTGATATAATGAATACGTCGGGCATCATAGTTCAGTAGCCGCTCTATATCGAGAACTGGCATACCGTCTATCAATACCATTGTTGGCCATGAGGTATCGTAGGCGGCATCTTCCTTGCGGACAACCAGCTTCGATACGCCATTTATTTTTCTGTTGCTTACACATTGTACATATTCAAGTAGTACCTCCCTGATTGTGCGGAACTGTCGGTATTCGTCAAGATTATAACTTAGGTCAGGTAGAGTGCCGATCACCTTTTCGTCATAGCCTAATGGCTCAACGTCTTCGGCTGTGTCATCTGAATGGTCGCCTATTTGTAACTCGTGCTTGACTGGTGCGATGCCAATCTGATGCCGTTGCATATCCATTGAACGGTTTTCAACCTCGCTGCGTTTATAGTGGAACACCAGATGTGGTAGTTCTCTTGGGAGCATGACAGCAAATGGATTAATCATCTCAATAGGCAGACTCACGTCTGTAGATGATATGGCAGAGAGCACGAGCGGTTGCTTGCCATGAATACCATAGGTGTAAAAGATGGCTGTAGTGTCGTTAATCATCTTCCCTTCAAAATAATGTATCTGTTTTCCTATGATGCTTAATGAAGGATACACCTGACTGCTCGTGAAACTATTGCCTGCATGTATGTTCTTTACGTGCGCTTTGATGATGTGACCTTCCGTCTCACGTATATCGATGGCTTTATTGCTTACCAAGTCGGATGTTCCCATACCACTCACCCAACAACTGTCGTCCTTTATCCATTCGATATCGTCGTCTTTATTCTTGCGTAGGGGGTTTATGATGGCAATCAGCTTGTTTGAAACATTTGCGTTATCGTGGGTATATGCTGAAAGTACATAGTATCCACTATGGAGGTTGGATGGCAACTCGATAGTAGTAGCACCCTTTCCTTTGTTAAGACTGATCGAATTACCAGCTACCAGACTATGCGTGTCGCATAGTTCTGCGTAAGCGATTAGTGCATGATCAGTGGTGATGTTCACCTTCATTGTTTCGCCAGCTAAATACCATTGCCGGTCAGTCTCAATGTTTGTGGCCCAGGTGCTGAGGTTTAGCGCCCAAACTGTGATAAGTGATAATAATCTGTTGTTCATATGGATTTTATTTTATATCAGACGATTGGAGGTTGTCGTCGTCTTCTGTGAATGACCAAAAAGAAGGTTCGTCGGTATATGCGCCTTTATATCTGACATCGAGTTGTTCTTGGAACGCCCATGCCGTTTGTAAGTCTTTCCCAGCTAATCTCTCATCTATCCATGCGCATAGGAACATGCCTTTCTCTAACAATCGGATGCAGTTCATATCACTGGGATTCTCAACCCATAAGCGGGTGTCTTCATATGGAGGATATTCAATAGAATAATCATCGGCATTGAGGAAGAATCTGAAAGCACTTGTATTCATCGCACACCCCACAAATCCAATCACGTGTCTGGAGGAAGTCAGACAGCGGATGTTAGTAGGCAGAGAGGATGGTTGAGGTGTGAACAGTCCTCCCATCTCAGAACTGGCTTGCTTACATGCCAGTTCATACTCGTATTCTGCTTTGCTGATGGCACGTTGATGTACCAGACCGCTATACTTGTAATATACGCGCTCATCGCTACGATCTATATCGTATATCTTGAGTCTTTGGATATGTTGGCCTTCGTAATTATTACTTGCTCCAACCATAAATGATTTTGTAGCATCTTTCCATCCACGCCAAGGAAACTGTTTGTCATTATATACTGCCTTCTTTAGGTCTATATCATAATAGATGGTTGTTCTGTACTCAGAATGTACTTCCCATGTCTCGTCGCATTCCCACGAATAGTAATTTGTTTTGTCAGGGTTGAAGGGCGCGTCTGGTGTTACGAGTATGTCTATGTTGCTTTCAGGTGTGTTCTGTACCACACTGACATCTGCAATTTTTTCTGTACGTAAGGGTTTCTGGGGCTCGGATTCATAAACATCGCCATCGTATTCAATATGGAGGTAATACTCTACGTCAGGATTAAGTTCACCAATCCAACATGAATATACGCCATAGAAACCATCGACTTCATATTCAGAACCGTCAGTTCCGCGTACAGAGACTATAGCATGCTCTGCAAATTTGAGCATCGGGTCAGAATTGATAGCCTGCGTAAGTGACAGGATGAATGTGTTCTGTTCTGAAGAACGTATCGTACCATTAACAACGAGTATGTCGGAATCCGTTGTTGGTATTTCAGCTTGATATTCCTCAATACAGCCCGACAGGATAGTGGCTAAGATGAGGCATAGGATGATATATAACTTGTCCTTTTTCATTTTTTCATCATTTAGTTGAACCGTATATTAAGTGAAACATAGGGAATGGCTGTGCCAAACACAGATAGCTTGTACCCTTTTATTTCATCCTCTTCATTGACAAAATAGATATTATAGGCATTCTTACGTGCAAGAGCATTATATACACCTATAGAGAACGATGAGTGAAGAAAGGACGTAAGTTTATGAGTGGGCTCTATGTTGAACGCAAGATCCAAACGCATATAGTCTGGAATACGGTAGGTGTTGCGATCTGTGTAATATGGCATATACTTGTAGCTATCGAAACTGTAGTATTTGCCGGCAGGTACTGTAGTCGGGCGACCAGTGGCATAGTTGAAATTGCTGGAAAAACTATACCTCTCTGTAAGCTTGAAGTTGAGCGTAGCCTTAACCTCATGAGGTCTGTCATATTCAGAAGGATACCAATCGCCATCGTTCAGAGGCATTGCTACCCTCTTGTCGTCCTGACGTAGCAGTGAACGTGAGTATGTATAACTTACCCATCCATTCAGTTTGCCTAAAGGCTTCTTCGCTTGCAGTTCTATGCCATAGGCTTTTCCCTTTGTCGAGATAACATCAGTCTCGAGGTGAGGGTTCATCAGCAGAACTGCTGAACTGCGATAATTAAGATAATCACCAATATGCTTGTAGTACACCTCTGCAGATAACTCATATTTTTTTCCGGCAGTCTCATGATAGATTCCTGCTGCCACTTGCCATCCATTCTGTGGTTTGATATTAAGATCGGAGAGCTTCCATATATCTGTAGGCGACATGATGGAGGTATTCGACACTTTGTGGATGTATTGATGCATCGTGTTGAAACCTGCTTTCAATGAGAGATTATCCTTTAATGCGTAGCGAGCCGACAAGCGTATCTCTGGTGCGTGATAGGTCTTGATAATTCCTGTTTCATGGCGTGTCTCCAGCCATGTCGACTCTGAAGGAAGTTCTCCCTCAGTATAATGATTAACATCGCGAGGTCCAAGTGCATTAAACATAGAATAGCGTAAACCTGCTGAAACAGACAGCTTCTCTGTGAGCGAATGCTCGTATTCTATATATGCAGCACTCTCCAATGCCTTCTCTTTTTGTATTTGGTCTGTTTTGATGCATGATTCTTCGCCCAGAGGCTCATATTTACCAGCCTGCACATTATAATGTTGCATCGAAAGACCATACGAGAGCGTCTGCTTATCAGACAAACGCTGACGAATATGCAACTTACCCCATAACTGATCGATACCGAAACTCAGTCGTGCAGCCATGGATGGCGTGCCCCATTCCTCGTTGAAATAGTCATAGTGGTCAAGTCCGACAGAAAGGGTAGCTGTTGTTTTCTCATTCAGGATAGAGCGCCACTCTGCCGAGATGTTACGATTCTGATATCCGTAATTGTCCTCTGAACTGAACGAAAACTTATCATGGCTCCAGTATCCATATATCTTAAGGCGGTGCATATTATTCAGTTTCCATGTCAGTACGCCACCAAGGTCAAAGAAGTTGGCATGACCATTTTTGTAGCCGCTGTCTTCTGGTAATAGTTTGAGAATCCAATCACTATAAGTTGTACGGCCATTTAGCATGAGTGATACATGATCCTTGACGATAGGGATCTCTATATTCGCCTTGCTGGTAAGTGCGCCAATACTTGCCGAACCTGTCAGCTTTTGCATGTTTGCCTCTTTCGAGTTCACTTTCAATACGCTACTTATTCTGCCTCCATATTCTGCTGGGATACTTGACTTAAACAGTTCCACGTCCTCAACTGCATCTGAATTAAACGAGGTGAATATTCCGAACAGGTGTGACGGGTTGTATACAGTGCCTCCATTGAATACTATCAAGTTCTGATCTGTTGCACCTCCTCGCACATTATATCCGCTTGAGGCCTCGCCTACAGTCGTGACACCTGGTAGAGTGAGTACTATCTTCATAATATCCGACTCGCCAAAGGCTGATGGGATGTTTTTAAGTAACTGGGGTTTGAACTTCTCTGAACTCATAGTTGTACTTTTTACGGCCGACTGTCGTCCGGCTACAACTACTATCTCGGCAAGTTCCTGATCATCTGAAATACTTGCTCTTGCTTTCTTTACGCCAGGCACTATATAAGTCGTAGTTCTTGCCGAGCCAGTTGAAATCGTATCGGTATCAAGAACGGGTATGCCTGATATAAGCTGCTTATCATCAATAGGTGTGGCAGGACGGCAGAGAGTGGGCGTTTGCCGTTTCTCTGCTTGTTGCCTTTCTGGTTTATGATATGGTACGCCTGAAATATTCTCAACCACTGTCACAAGACTTTTCTCACGTTCGTTATTTGAGAATGAGAGACGATTCTGTTTTACTACTTGTTTGATCCGCTTTTTCTGTTCAGGAATGAGCTTTGTAATATCTGATGCACGCTTTACATGGTGCTTTTCTCCGTTGGCGGTGATAAGTGTATAATATTCTTCGGTGCTGAGAGTCTTTAGATATTTCTTCTCTCCGAATAAGAGCTCTTCACCGCTGAAAACCTTCCATACACTATGATAAAGACGAATGCCATTAGTGGTTCCGTCACATAGCAGAGAAGCATATCGTGTACTGTCTTCTGGATCGTGTACGTATCTGTGACCATCCATCTCAAACCAGTCTACATGCTCCTGATCAGGCAGGCAGCAGATGCCAGCTATGGGGGATAATACCACCACATGCTGTTTCAGCTGATCGAAACGTAGTTTTACATGATCGTAAACTACGCCACAATAGCTTATTCGCCCTTGATACATGTTTGTATTCCCTTTATAATAAGGAATGTCGTACCACGTTGATAGCTGGTACTGTGGCTCGATAGGCCCTACATACAGGCGAGCGTAGTCCGAAGCAGCAGAGAAGTAGTCCTGAGCTTCAGTGTGCTGTACAACTAACGTCATACAGGCCAATAGTAATAATTCTGTTTTCACGTCTTTAGAGTTTCGTAATAATCATTAGGTTGATGCTATTTATGGATAAAATGCAACAGGGAGCAAATTCTTGCATGATGAAGCATTTATTTAACAAACTTTTACCAAACGCCCCGGAGGCCGAGAGGAAAGGTTGCTTTGTGTTTTTTTTGTTTGCAAAATTAGTGTTTTTTGCTTATATAGAGTAGCTAATGTGTAAAAGATTGCATGGAGAAGTGTATTTTTTACAATTTGTTAACGCTGGGGAACTTTCTACCTTGGTGGATAATTCGTATCTTTGCAACCAAAATTATAATTGTTTTCTAACAGACTATGATCAAAAATGTATGTATTGTGGCAGCCTTGTTGGTTGCAAGCCTTTGTAGGGCAGAAGAGGTGAAGGTGAAATCACCAAGTGGAAATCTGGAAGTTACTGTAGACGATGAAGGTGGCAAGGCTACCTATAGCGTGTCGCTGGATGGCAAGCAGATGGTGACGAAATCCAATTTGGGCTTGAATACCAGTATCGGCGATTTAACTAACGGACTGAAGATTGTGTCAAGCAAGACAGAGGCTGTTGAAAAGCACTACGATATGCGTACCATCAAGACATCTCACATCGACTATAAGGCCAACAAATTATTGCTAACCCTCGAAAATGAGCAGAAATTGCAGATGACTGTGACTTTCATGGTATCGGATAACGACGTGGCATTCAAGTATGGTATAGCCAAAGGCCTTCGAGATACTCAGCGTGCGCTGATTTTTGGCGAGGCCACCAGCTTTAACTTTCCTGATGGAACAACAACGTTTATCTCTCCACAGATAGGTCCTAAGACAGGATGGGCAAATACCAAACCCAGTTATGAAGAGGGCTATAGTGTAGATGGACAGATGAACGTGAAGTCGCATTATGGTCGTGGCTATACCTTCCCTTTGATGTTCCACCTGCCTGATGGTTGGGCTCTGGTGAGCGAAACTGGTACTACTGGTACTTACTGTGGAACACATGTGTCTGATTATCAGCCAGGTGTTGGCTATACAATCGCTTTCCCCGATAAGGGCGAAAATGGAGGGTTTGGTTCAGAGTTCGTTGCCGTATCGCTCCCTGCTGAGACTCCTTGGCGTACGATAACCGTAGGTTCTACCTTGAAACCACTGGTAGAAACCACTATCAGTTACGATGTGGTTGATCCGCTTTACGAGCCTGCCTACGATTTTAAGGCAGGTCGCTATACCTGGAGCTGGCTTATCTGGCAGGATAGTGCCACCAATTATGATGATCAGGTGAAGCTGATTGATTTGGCTTCTACGATGGGCTATGAGTATTGTCTGGTAGATGCGCTTTGGGACACTCAGATCGGACGCGACAAAATGGTAGAACTTTCTCGTTATGCTCAGTCGAAAGGTGTTTTGCTCATGCTTTGGTACAATTCGAATGGCTACTGGAACGATGCGCCTCAGGGACCACGCAATTGTCTGAACTCTTCGTTGGCCCGTAATCGTGAGTTCAAGTGGTTACAGCAGATTGGTGTTAAGGGCATCAAGGTCGACTTCTTTGGTGGCGATAAGCAGGAGACCTTACAGCTTTACGAAGATATTATGGTAGATGCTAACCGTTATGACATACAGGTTATCTTCCACGGATGTACCTTACCTCGCGGTTGGGAGCGTATGTTCCCCAACTATGTAGCTTCCGAGGCTGTCTTGGCCAGTGAGAACGTGTTCTTTGGTGAAGGCGCTGCCATTCATGAGGCATTTGATCTTACTTTGCATCCCTTCTGCCGTAATGCTGTTGCTTCGATGGATTGGGGTGGCGTAATCATGAATAAGTATCTGAGTCGCGACAATAAGAGTCGTCACTCTCGTAAGACTACCGATATTTTCGAGATGGCTTCTGGTATTACCAACCAGACTTCTATTCAGTGTGTGGCTATGTATCCTAACAACCTGCAGGAGCTACCACAGTTCGAACTCGACTTCCTGAAGCAGTTACCTGCTACTTGGGACGAAACCCGTTTCATTGATGGCTACCCAGGTAAATATGTGGTTTTGGCTCGTCGCCATGGTTCCGATTGGTATATTGCTGGCTTGAATGCCCAGAAGGTTCCCCTCAAACTTACTCTTGATCTCTCTATGTTCACAGGTAAAACGCCTACTATCTATGTCGACAATCAGAAGGGAGAACCTACGATGAATTCGCTGAAAATTGACAAGAGAGGTAAGGCTAAGGTAACCATTCAGCCTAACGGAGGTTTGATTATCAAGTAAACACGGTATATGAAAAAGTTGCTATCTACACTCATGCTGTCTGTGAGCGTTGTGTTCACAGTGTCAGCTGGCGATTTTACGTTGCCATTGATTCAGAATGTCAATGCTTACGAAACCTGTTCATTGAATGGCGATTGGAACTATATCGTCGATGTGCAAGAGGAAGGTTTCTATGATTATCGAATGAAACCTATGCGCAATGGTTTCTTTATCAATGCCAAGCCCCAGAAGCCAGAGGATTTGATTGAGTACGACTTCGATAAGTCGCCAACCATGAAGATTCCTTCTGACTGGAATACCCAGGACGAAAAGCTGTTCTTCTACGAGGGAACGGTTTGGTTTAAGAAGAGTTTCCAGGCTGTGCCTATGACCGAATGCCGCACCTTGCTGTATTTTGGCGCTGTAAACTACGATTGCCATGTGTGGGTAAATGGTAAGAAGGCTGGTCACCATGTGGGTGGTTTTACCCCATTCAACTATGATATCAGCGATTTGTTGAAAAAAGGCGAGAATACTGTGATTGTTAAGGTAGATAACAAGCGTCATGCCGAGGATGTGCCTACACAGATTTTCGACTGGTGGAACTATGGTGGCATTACCCGTGATGTGAAGCTGGTAAAAGTGCCCATTAACTATCTGGAGAACTACGATCTGCAGCTGAAAAAGGCCGCCAACAAGGCCAAGGTGAGAGAGCTCGCCTTTTCGGCTAAGATGAATGCCAAGGAGGCTGGCCATCTGGTAGAGGTGTATATCCCAGAACTGAAGTTGAAACAGCAGTTCACTACTGATGCCGATGGACAGGTAAGTGGCACCTTGAAGGTGGCTGCCAAGAAACTGCAGCTGTGGTGCCCTGAGAACCCCAAACGCTATGATGTGCAGCTCACGCTTGATACAGGTATGGTTGCTGATTCTATCGGTTTCCGTACTATCGAGACACGTGGCAAGCAGATTCTGCTTAATGGTAAGCCCATCTTCCTGAAAGGTATCTCTATCCACAATGAGAAGCCTAATGGTGGCGGACGTGCTAACAGCGTTGAGGATGCTCACACATTACTTTCGTGGGCAAAAGAGTTAGGTTGTAACTTTGTGCGTCTGGCACACTATCCTCACCACGAGGAGATGGTGCGCGAGGCTGAGCGTATGGGTATCCTGGTATGGAGCGAGATTCCTGTTTACTGGACCATCGCCTGGACTAATCCAAACACCTTCGCTAATGCCAAGCAGCAGCTTACCGATATGATTGCCCGCGATCATAATCGTGCTAACGTGATTATCTGGAGTATCGCCAACGAAACCCCACATTCAGCCGAGCGTGATAAGTTCTTGGGCGGTTTGGCCAAGTATGCTCGCACACTCGATAACACCCGCCTTATTTCGATGGCGATGGAGGTTACTGGAGCCTCGAACTACGTGAACCGTTTGAACGACAATATGAACGAGTATGTAGATGTGGTAAGCTTCAACCAGTACATCGGTTGGTATCGCGATGTAAATGATGCGCCAAAGATGAAGTGGGTGATTCCTTACGACAAACCCGTGATTATCAGCGAGTTTGGTGGCGGTGCCCGTTATGGCTATCATGGTGCCAAGAACCAGCGCTGGACTGAGGAGTTCCAGGAGAATCTCTATAAGGAGAATACCGCTATGCTCGATAAGATTGAGGGCCTGGCAGGTACCACACCTTGGATTCTGAAGGACTTCCGTTCGCCTCGTCGTGTACTGCCTGGTGTGCAGGACTATTATAACCGCAAGGGGCTGGTAAGTGATAAGGGCGAGAAGAAGCTGGCCTTCTACGTGCTGAAGAAGTGGTACGAGACTAAATAATAAATAAGGTATTATCCAATGAAAAAGGAACTTAAGACTATTGGCAGTTGGGCCGCGGTGGCTTGCGCTGCATTAATGACAAGTTGTAACACAGCAATAGACATGGAACAGCAAATAGATGAACTCTACCAGAAGATGCCTCAGGAGGAGCGCATCGCACAGCTGAAGAGTATGTATATGGACGAACTCTTTGATGCTGATGGCAAGTTAGATACAGCCAAGTGTAAGGAACTGATTCCTTATGGTATTGGTCATTTCTCACAGTTCTGCATGCAGCAGCCTCGCAATCCGAACGAATTGCGCGATCGTGCTGTGGCCATTCAGGACTGGCTGATGCACCATACCCCCAACGGTATCCCAGCCCTCTTGCACGAAGAGGTGCTCTCGGGTATCAATACCTTAGGTTCTACCATCTATCCCCAGCAGATAGGTCAGGCAGGTTCGTTCAACCCTGAGTTGGCTGAACTGAAAACCCGTCAGACCAGTACACAACTGCGTAAGATGGGAGGTGTCTTTGCCTTGTCGCCAATGGTCGATGTGTGTCGTACTCCCAGTTTCAATCGTTTGGAGGAGTCGTATGGCGAGGATGGCTACCTGTCGGCTGTGATGGGTACCGCTTTTGTAAACGGCTTGCAGCAGGGCGACTTGAAGAAAGGTGTTGGCGCCTGCTCTAAACATTACTTAGGTTATGGTGGTGGCGGTGATGCCGATGAAAAGGAGATGATGGAAGAGATTCTGTTGCCTCACGAGACTATGATCCGTTTGGCTGGTAGCGTAGCTGTGATGCCAGGTTATCACGAGGTGCATGGCACAAAATGTGTGGCTAACAGCGAGATTCTGCAGGATATCCTGCGTGGTTACGTAGGTTTCGATGGCATGGTGGTGAGCGATTATACCGCTATCGACCAGATCCCCAATATCGATAGTGCCGTAGAAAAGGCTGCTGCTGCCATCAATGGTGGTAACGATGTCGACTTCCCCTTTGGTGCCAACTACCAGCTTTTGCAGGAGGCTATCGATAAAGGTCTGGTTAAGCCCGAGGTGCTGGAGCGTGCCGTGAAGAATGTGCTGCGTATCAAGTTCCGTATGGGATTGTTCGATAAGGATGCTTATCTCTACTCGAAGGAGGATATCAAGCTCGATACGCCCGAGGAGCGCCAGACAGCCTACGATATCGCTACCCAGAGTGTGGTACTGCTGGAAAACAATGGCGTGCTGCCATTCAAGGAGGTGAAGAACGTGCTCCTTACTGGTCCTAATGCCAACTCTATCTGGGCTATGTGTGGCGACTATACCTATCCTGCCATGTCGTACTTCTGGAAGAAGGTCGACTATAAGTCGGAGAATCCTCACATCGTGAAACTGCTCGAAGGCATGCAGAACCACAAGCCCGAGGGTGTGAACGTGATGTATTCGCGTGGTTGCGACTGGACTGAGGATATTGAGACTAAATACGGCGAGCTGGGCGATGCACGTGCTTGGGAGTACGAGTTACTGCATCGTAAGGTGGATGCGGGCGAAAAGGCCGACAAGGCCGAAGCCCTGCAAATGGCTAAGGATGCCGATGTGATTATTGCCGCTGTGGGTGAAAACGTGATGCTTTGTGGCGAGAACCGCGATCGTCAGGGACTGCGCTTGCCAGGTAAGCAGGAGCAGTTTGTTGAGGAGCTCATCCAGACAGGCAAACCCGTAGTACTGGTGATGTTTGGCGGTAGAGCTCAGGTTATCTCTGGTTTAGCCGAGAAGTGTGCTGCCATCATTCAGGCCTGGTATCCAGGCGAGGAGGGTGGCAATGCCGTTGCCGATATCCTGTATGGTAAGGTATCGCCATCGGCCAAGCTGTCTGTCAGCTATCCTAACGTAGAGATCAACGAGCCCATTTGCTACAACTATGCTGCCGAGAAGGATGCACGTGTTGCATGGCCCTTCGGTTATGGTTTGAGCTATACCACCTTCGAGTATGCTAACTTAGAGGCTACTACCGAGGTTACTACCAAGGATGAGAGCTTTAATCTAACCTTCGATGTAAAGAATACAGGTAAGGTAGCTGCCGATGAGGTGGCACAGATATATCTCTCGCCAGCCGATAAGAGTCAGCAGATTCGTCCAATTCAGCTGCAAGGCTTTGCCCGTATTTCTCTGAAGCCAGGTGAGAGCAAGAAGATTAGCGTGAAGATGTATACCGAGCAGTTAGGTTTCTATACTAATGATGGTCAGCGCCAGTGGAACATCCAGCCTGGTAAGTATATTATTAAGGTAGGTGCATCATCGCAGGATATCAAGCTGCAGCAGGAGATTAACGTAAGTGGCGAAGCCGTTAAAATGCCTTTGAGAAAGTTCTATTTCTCAGAGGCAAAACAGATTTAACCTAATGATAACATTCAAATAACTTAATGCTTGTGTAGTTTTTCGTACCTTTGCAACGTCAAACAGATAAAATAACAATTAAAACTGTAAGAGGTATGGAAGCAATCATCACAGCAGCAACGGTACTCACCATGTACTTCAACGCTATCAACTCGAATGAGTCAAACTATCTGTATAATGCAGATATGGAGGATGGCGTAGTCAACAAGATTGAGGTCTACGAGCAGAATGCTGAGCACCCTATGGCTCAGAAGATGGAATATCGTTACGAATACGATGAGCAGGGTCGCCTTGCCAATAAGGAGATGCTGAGTTGGGATGATGCCAAGAAAGAGTGGCAGAAGAGCAGCCGTCTTACCTATAAATACTATAAGAACGGTTATAACGTAGAGGTGAGTCTGTGGAATGCTGACAAACAGAGCTACGATATTCCTTACGAGGTTACCCTCTACCGCTCTCAGGCACCAAACCTCACAACGGTTAAGACCTACAAGATGAATGAGGCGCAGGACAATATGTATCTTACCAGTCGTATGGTAGTAATGGAGCCTCTGGATTCCAATCTGCTTGCTATAAAGTGATATTCTCTCTCTTAAAATTATAAAAACCCTTAAATGGGTAATAGAATCCGTAATTTGTATACACTAATTACGGATTTTTCTTTGTATCTTTGCACACGAATAAATATAATACAAAAACAATGAAACTGATTAAGGGTAAGGAATTTGGAGGCGAGAGGCCTCTGTTTGCCACTCATGATTTGAGATTAGAGGAAATAACGATTGTAGATGGAGAGTCTGGTATTAAGCAATGCCAGAATATGGAATGCTACGACAGTAAATTTTATGGTAAGTATCCTTGGTGGCATGTTGATGGCGCCAAGATAGAACGTTGCTATTTTGCCCCCGGATCGCGTTCGGCCATCTGGTACACTAACGATCTGGTGATGAAGGATTGCATCATCGACGGGCCCAAGTTCTTCCGTGAGATGAAGCATGTGGAACTGGAGAATGTGGTGATTAACGATGCCGACGAGACATTCTGGAAGGTAGATGGTCTGAAACTGAAGAACGTGAAGTTACATGAGGGAACCTATCCCTTTATGTTCTCACAGAATATCTATGTAGATGGCTTGGAGAGCGATGCAAAATACGTATTCCAGTATTGTAAGAATGTTGAGATACACAACGCTAATATCATAACCAAGGATTCGTTCTGGGAGTGCGAGAATATCACTATCTACGACTCAACGCTGGATGGTGAGTATTTGGCTTGGCACTCTAAGAATGTACGCTTGGTAAACTGTCATCTGGCAGGCGAACAGTTGCTGTGCTATGCCCAGAACCTGGTGCTCGAGAACTGTACCTTTGATGCCGCTTGCGACCGCGTGTTTGAGTACTCAACCGTTGAGGCCGACATCAAGGGCCACATCGAGAACATCAAGAACCCCACCAGTGGTCACATCGTTGCCGACAGCATAGGTTCGATTACTATCGATGAGAACGTGCGTGAACCAAATAACTGTATTATAGAAACAAGAAAATGAAATTCGATTTTGACGAGTTAGTAGAACGTCGTGGAACGGGATGCGTAAAGTGGGATGCGGAAGCCCCACGTTCAACGGGGGGCTGGCTTCCGCCAGGGGGCAATTCCGAGTTTAAGGAAATAATCCCTCTGTGGGTAGCCGATATGGACTTTAAGGCCGCCCCTGCTATTCAGGAGGCCATTCGTAAGCGTGCCGAGCATGGCGTGTTTGGCTATACGGTAGTTGAGGAGGATTACTATGAGGCTGTAATCTCTTGGTTCCAGCGCCGTCACGATTGGACAATCCATCGCGAAGAAATTCTCTATACCACAGGTGTTGTTCCTGCCATGAGTGTGGCCATTAAGGCGCTTACCATGCCAGGTGAGAAGGTGCTGATCCTGTCGCCCGATTACAACTGCTTCTTCTCGTCTGTTAAGAACAACGGTTGCGAAGTACTGGAAACAGCGCTTTTGCGTGTTGGCGATAGCTTTGAGGTGGATTGGGAGGATTTTGAAACCAAATGCGCTGATGAGAAGACTACCGTTTTCCTGCTTTGCAACCCTCACAACCCCTGTGGCAGAGTCTGGACACCTAAGGAGCTGGAACTGATGAACGATATCTGTCTTCGCCATGGGGTGAAGGTGGTGAGCGATGAGATTCATTGCGAACTCGTGATGCCAGGTTATCGCTTCCAACCTTTCGCATCTGTCAGCGAAGCTTGTCGCCAAAATAGTGTCATCCTGAATTCGCCTTCAAAGTCGTTTAATATCGCCGGTCTGCAGACTGCTAACATCATCTGCTCGCGGCCTGCATGGCGCCGCCGATTGGATCGTGCCATTAATATCAACGAGGTGTGCGACTTGAATCCATTCGGTCCTGTGGCCTTGAAAGCTGCTTATAACGAGAGCGAAGACTGGATTGATGAGCTGAACCAGTATCTCTGGGGTAACTATCAGTTGCTTTGCGAGTTTGTTGAGGCTAACATTCCCCAGTGGAAGGTTTGCAAACTGGAGGGTACTTATCTGCCTTGGGTGGATATCTCGGCCATGAACGTCACATCGCAGACCCTATGCGAAAAGCTACTCAATGAGGCTAAGGTATGGATTAATCCTGGTACGATGTACGGACCTAAGACTGGCGAAGGCTATGTACGCTTTAACATTGCCACCCAGCGTTCACGACTGAAAGAAGCCTTGGAAAGAATCAAGAGCTATTTGGTTGAAAAGTAATTTCACTGAAATTACAAAACAAATTCACTGAATTTGATCATCAAATTCAGTGAATTTGTTATTAAAGAGATTAGCTCAACACTGTTAGTTGATTAGGAATACCTTTGTAAGGCCGTTGTAGGTAGCCTTAATCGTGGCACGTCCTTCTACAACTTTGCTTATCTCAAACTTTACTCCAGGTGCATTTGATGTGGCAACAATGCGTGAGTTGTCGCTCACTTTTCCGTGTACCTGATAGCGGTTACACTCTGCATAGCCATTGAGATTGGTAAAGAAGACAGGATTCTGTGGGATAACCAGTGGTTGGCCATCGACGGTGATGGTGACCTGAGGCACCACAGGAGCCTCGAACTTCTCGCCTGCCTTTGAGAATCCGATTCCGTGAAGATCGAACAATCCCTGTGGGCGCTGAGGACCACGTGGAGCGCCCCAACGAGGACGCTCAGGAGCCTTTACTTCAGGTCCATCGGCTACAAGATAGATGGCATGTTTGCCTGTAAGACCTTCAACCTCGGGTACTGCTGTCTGATACATCATGGCTGCTTTGGGGGCATCGGCAGGGATGTTGAATGTGGCAATCTCCTTACCTTTCCAAGGATCGTCGAGCATCACATGAATCTTGAATGCTCCATGTCCGCCTGTGGTCAGGTTGAGATTAAGCATTGCCTTGTCGCCCTTCTGGATACCAGCAAAAGCGGGCAGACCCTTTGTGGCTGTTGCAAGACCGCCAAAGCCGAAGTACTTAAAGCCTACGATACCTTTATTGGTAATACCAGCCAAATCCATCGAGTTGTTCCATATGTCGTGGTTGTCCTGCATCCAATCGTTGCCAGTCATGAAACAAGCATAACCTGCAGAGTAGTACTGATAAGGAGGCAGACCGAAAATCTGGAATCCCTCGGATGTTACCTCTGCTCCAGTATATGTGTTGCCATCGGTTGCTGCTGCTGTCCACTCGTTATTCTTTGCGTATGGATCGTAACCAGTAATCTTTACTACGCCTCCCTTGGCTACAGGCTTCTTATCCCAAGTAATCTTCACTGGGGCAACCATCGCCTGACGGGCATAGCCGAAACCGCGTGGTGGACGATGATAGAACACGTACCACTGGCCGTTAATCTCCTGCAGCGAACCGTGGGTATTGTGACCTGCATTGGTAGTAATCAGCTTTGAACCGTCTTCATTGAGTACTACACCACGAGAGTCGACCAATACACCACCTGAACGCCAAGGGCCGAGTGGTGAATCGCCGTAGGCATAGCGAAGTGCGCTGTTGGTGTTGCCTAGACCATACTCCTTACCAGAGTAGCCTGAGAATACCATTACGTACTTGTTGCCCACCTGACGGATAGACGAAGCCTCGAAGAAGTTGAAATCCTTTGGGTCCTGACCCTTGTACAGAGCTTTATACTCAGAGCCAGGCTTGTCGAGCAGTCGTCCGTCGGCACTTACAGCAGGGATGAATGGGTCGATAGTTTCTGTTCCCTCGCGCTTTGAGTACATGCTGTTCTGGTCGAGCTCACAAGCAGTAGAGTGCTGGAAACCATAGAATACGTATGCACGGAATCCCTTGGCATAGTCGGGATCCTTTTTGTTGGTAATAGTCTCGATGAATACAGATGGGTCGAAGTCAATCAGCGAACCAGATAGACATCTGCGACCGTCTTCTGTGAGGTTGATTGGTGTGAAGGGACCGTTGGGACGATCGCTCTTGCAGACCATAGGCACACGCTGCCAGCCACGAGAGTGGGGGTAGAGGTAGTAGGTCTTTTTGCCGGTGGCCTTGTCTTTCACTTCTACTAGGTCGGGTGCAAACATAGTGTCCCACTGGCCGTCAATATACCACGAGAAAATAGGTCCTTCGTCGCGCCACTTTGTGAGGTCCTCAACTGGGGCCGACCACATGCGGATGTCGGGACCGCAGTAGGCTGTATAATTCACGTCGTGTGAGCCTATGATATAGGCGCGGTACTTGCCTGGCTGGTCGGGATCCTCGAACACGCGGGGCTCGCCATCGGGCAGATGTTCCCAAAGTGGGAGATACGGATTCTGTGCCTGAGCAGAAAGAACGGTCAGCAACAGAATGGGTAGCATAAGAAGTTTCTTCATTTTGTTGATTGTGTTTTGTGAAAAAATATGTGCAAAGTTAGTAAAATAATCAGTTTTATATGAGCTTTTTGACGGGAAATGTTTAACTTTGCAACATATATGAAAGTAATTGTAACTATTTGGTTGTCTTTGTGCGCAGCATCTGCGTATGCAGCCGATTATAATGTGTTGGCTTATGGCGCCGTAAACGACACCACAGTGCTCAGTACCCTGCCTGTTCAGAAGGCGATAGACCAATGTGCGGCGCATGGAGGTGGTAGAGTTATCGTACCTGCCGGTTCATATAAGATAGGTACAATTGTATTAAGGAGTCATGTGCATCTTTATCTGGAGCAGGGGGCCACGCTTTATGGTAGTACCAGATTAGCAGATTACATCCCGATGAAATCTGACTATTTATCCCTTCGAACTCAGACAACAACCATTCAACTCATTTATGCGGATGGTGTTAAAGATGTATCAATAGATGGCTTGGGAACGATAGATGGTCGTGGACGTGCCTTTAAGAAACTCTCTTGGAATGATGAAGGTATCACCCGTCCGCATCTGCTGCGGTTTATTCAGAGTCAAGATTTGCTGGTGCGAGGTGTTACCTTGCGTAATTCGGGTTGTTGGATGCAGCATTATCTGGCGTGTGATCGTTTGACAATCGATGGAATCAAGGTTTTTAATCGGAATAACTATAATAATGACGCGTTGGATATTGATGGCTGTCACGAGGTGATTGTGCGTGGCATGATAGCTGATAGCGATGATGATGGTATCACATTGAAGAGTACTTCGCCTCGTCTTTGTGAAAACGTGCGCATCAGCGATTGTGTGGTGTCGAGCCATTGCAATGCTGTTAAATTGGGTACCGAGACCAATGGTGGCTTCCGCAATATCAATATCAGCGGCATTGTGGTAAAGCCTAGCTACGACCAGCAGGAGAAGTTCTTTGGACAGTGGATTGGTTCATCGGCTATCTCGCTTGAGATTGTGGATGGCGGTGTACTCGAGAATGTGACAATTGCCGATTTCACCATCGAAGGGACCGAATCGCCGATCTTTGTGCGCTTGGGCCATCGTGGACGTGGCTATAAAACTGGGCAGCATATCAATCATGTAGGCTCGATAGATGGTGTGCATATCAACAATATTCAGATTCGCAATGCCGGTTCTATGGGGTGTTCTATTACAGGATTGCCTGGTCATCCCGTTCGTCATGTGTACCTGTCTAATATATCTTTGCATCATAAAGGTGGGGTAAAAACGACTCAATTAGCCGAAATTGCCGATTCTATCGCCGATGAAAAAGCTGCCAGCTACCCAGAGGCCACGATGTGGGGCAATCTGCCAGCCAAAGGCTTCTTTGTGCGCCATGCACGTGATGTGCAGTTCTCAAATATCCGTGTATCTACGATTGATGAGGATGTGCGTCCAGATTTTGTAGCAGTTGATACCGAGGGGTGGGGCGATCAAGGTGATGGAACCTATCGTAATCCTGTGTTGAATGCCGATTTTTCTGATCCTGATGTGATTCGTGTAGGTAACAAATTCTATATGGTGGCTTCTGATTTTCATTTTATGGGTATGCAGGTGCTGGAGAGTGACGATATGGTGAACTGGCGTTATATTTCTCAGATATATCGTCGTTTTAACGAGCCTGGCTGGGATACCAATCAGCATTACGCTGGCGGCTCGTGGGCACCCAGCATTCGCTATCACAATGGATTGTACTACGTTTATTTCTGTACACCCGATGAAGGGCTCTATATGTCAACTGCCACTAATCCTGCGGGGCCTTGGGCACCGCTGCATCTGGTGAAGCGTGTGGCTAAGTGGGAAGACCCTTGTCCGTTCTGGGACGAGGACGGACAGGCTTATTTAGGGCGCAGTCAGCATGGCGCTGGTCCTATTATTGTGCATCGCATGTCGCCCGATGGCAAAACATTGCTTGATGAGGGGAAAACGGTGTATGAAGGTCCTGTCGCTGAGGGTACTAAGTTTATGAAGCGCAATGGCTGGTACTATCTGATTATCCCGGAGGGAGGTGTTGGTACAGGTTGGCAGACGGTGTTACGTGCACGTAACATCTATGGTCCCTATGAGCGTCGTGTTGTGTTAGAGCAGGGTTCAACTACTATTAATGGTCCTCACCAAGGTGCTTTGGTCGATGCGCCTGATGGCTCGTGGTGGTTCTTCCACTTTCAGGAAACACCAGTATTAGGTCGTGTGGTTCATCTACAACCGGCTCGTTGGGAAGCCGATTGGCCTGTGATAGGTGTCGATTATGATAAGAACGGTATAGGCGAACCTGTGACTGCCTGGAAAAAGCCTGTTTCTTCGGTAGGAACTGCCAGTTTCCAGACCTGTGACGACTTTAATGGCGCCTTAGGACTGCATTGGCAATGGAATCATAATCCGGTTGATACGCATTGGAATCTCATCGATCGTAAAGGTTGGCTCACACTTAAAGCCATGCCTGCCGATAGCTTGAAACAGGTCCGCAATATGCTTACTCAGAAGGTGATTGGCTATCAGAGTGAGAGCATTACCAAGGTAAGCATTAAAGGTGACAGTTATGCAGGACTTTTCTGCTCAGGTAAGTTGTTCTGTGGGGTAGGGCTGTGTAAGGATGGTGTGTTTACCGAGTTTGGTGGACAGCGTAAGCTCATCGCCAAGGGTAGCTATCAGGAAGTGTGGTTCAAGGTAACTAACGATTGCCAGCAGAATCGCCACCTATTTTATTATAGTATAGATGGAGAGCATTATCAGCCTGCTGGTTCGGCATTCGCCATGCGCGGCGGTTATTGGAAAGGTATCCGGGTTGGACTGTTTAATTACATTCCTACAGGCAAAACGTCTGCTAAGAGCCAGACATCTTCGTATGCTCAATTCGACTATTTCAATCAAAAATTCGCCCAATAGTTTGGCTGATTGCTAAAAATCTCGTACCTTTGCACACGAAAGAACACGCGCCCTGATAGTTAAATGGATATAACAAGGTCCTCCTAAGACTTAGTTCCGCGTTCGATTCGCGGTCGGGGTACGAAAAAAGAGCTGCATTCCATCAGGAACGCAGCTCTTTTTTATATGCGATGAGTATGTTTACTTCTGCTCAGCAACCTCTACTTCGTCCTCCTTGATGGTACGACCCATCCAAAGGAATGCTGTAGGAGCAGCGATGAAGAGCGAACTCAGGGTACCGAATACAACACCCAGAATCATAGCCAGAGAGAACGAGCGGATGCTATCACCACCGAGGATGAAGATAGCCAACAGCACGATCAGTGTGGTTACAGAGGTGTTGATGGTACGAGCCAGTGTCTGGTTCAGTGAGTCGTTGAACAGCTGCTGACGATCGCGCTTGCCATACAGACCGAGGTTCTCACGGATACGGTCGAATACTACCACCTTATCGTTGATAGAGTAACCTACAACGGTCAGGATAGCTCCGATGAATACCTGGTCGATCTCGAGCGACATTGGAACCCAACCCCAGCACAGTGAGTAAACACCGATTACGAGCAGAGCATCGAGAGCCAGAGCAGCAACAGCACCAATAGAGAATGCCATGTTGCGGAAGCGGAGCAGGATGTAGAAGAAGATAGCAAACAGAGCGATTGCTACACTGATGTAAGCACCGCGAGTGATATCCTTAGCTACTGAAGGACCAACCTTAGCAGAGCTGATGATTGAACCACCCTCGCGAACATCAGGATTCTTGAACTTATCTGCGCTCTCCTGACTAACAAGACCAGCCTTCTTCAGAGAGTTGAACAGGATTGTCTCAGCCTTGTCGTCAACCTCAGGATTGTTTGACTCGATATCCCAGTTGGTAGAGATACGAACGGTCTTGCCATCAGTACCCAGGGCGATAACAGATGTGTTAGCCTCCTGGTTAGCCTTCTCGCCGATAGTGTTGATGAATGCACCAGCCATAGCCTTACGAACATCCTCAACAGGAGTCTGCTTGTCGAGTGTTACAACATAGTTGCGACCACCAGTGAAGTCAATACTCTGGCTCAAACCACGAACATAGAACGAAATGCAGCAGATAATTGCAAATACAATCCAGATAGTGTAAGACTTCTTATAAGAACCCATGAAGTTGAACTTGGCGTTCTGCATCAGGTTCTTAGAGTAACCTGTTACGAAGGTGAGGTTAGTCCACTTGTCCTTAGAAAGCATTGCATCGTAAGCCACACGAGTGAGGTAAACGGCTGTGAAGAATGAAATCACGATACCGATGATCCATGTGGTAGCGAAGCCCTTAACAGGACCTGTACCGAAGTAGAGCAGGATGATACCTGTGATCAGTGATGTGAAGTTAGAGTCGAAGATGGCGCTGAAAGCGTTAGAGTAACCCTTGTTCAGAGCCTCTTTTACACCCAGACCCTTCTTCAGCTCTTCCTTGATACGCTCGTAGATAAGCACGTTAGCATCCACAGCAGTACCCAGTGTCAGTACGATACCGGCGATACCAGGCATTGTAAGAGCAGCCTGGAACGATGTGAGGATACCCAGTGTGAAGAACAGGTTGAACAGCAGAGCGATATCTGAGAGGATACCTGGAACGAAGCCGTAAAGCATAATCATGTAGATCATCAGCAGCACGAAGGCTACGATGAATGAGATGATACCCTGCTGGATAGACTGAGCACCCAGTGAAGGACCTACAACCTCCTCCTGTACGATACGGGTAGGAGCTGGCATCTTACCAGAGTTCAGTGTGTTTGCCAAGTCCTTGGTGTCCTCGATGGTGAAGTTACCAGTAATCTGTGAGTTACCACCATCGATCTGAGTGAGGATACGAGGAGCAGAATAAACGGCGTCATCGAGCACGATAGCTACGGCCTTACCGATGTTCTGCTTGGTAATCTGGCTCCAGCGACGAGCACCGTCAGAGTTCATCTGCATTGATACAGAGGGGTGACCCATCTGGTCGAAGTCGTCCTTAGAAGAAGTAATCACGTCACCCTCCAGTGGAGCACGACCTGAAGGTTCTGTAATCTTCAGAGCATAGAGCTCAAAGATATCACCCTTGGTATTCTGTCCTCCGAAGTCCTCAGGCTTAGCACCCCAGCGGAGCTTCAACTCTGCAGGGAAGATACGACCAGCAAGTTCAGAGTAGATAATCTTGTTAATCTCGGCGGTATCGCGAGCATTAGCATAACCAACTACAGCGAGGGTGTTACCCTGTGTGGGCTGGAAGATAGAGAAGAGAGGATTCTGCTTCTTAGCCATCTCAACAGCCTTGGTGTCCTTGCTGTCCTTCTTAGCCAGCTTAGCAGCCAGATCGCCAGTAGTGGCCTTGGCGCTATCAGCAACAGCTGCAGTGGCAGCGCTGTCAACAGCAGTAGTATCGGCATCAACATCGCCCTGAGCACCCCAGCGCTGATTCAGCTGAGCCAGCAGAGGAGTAACCTCCTGTGAGTTGTATGTCTCCCAGAACTCAAGGTTGGCTGAACCCTGAAGCAACTTACGAACACGCTCAGGCTCCTTAATACCAGGCATCTCGACCATGATACGGCCGCTCTGACCCTCAAGCTTCTGGATGTTTGGCTGAACAACACCGAACTTATCGATACGGTTACGAACGACGTTGAATGAGTTGTCAACGGCACTCTGTACCTCAGTACGCAGTGCGTTTTCAACCTCAGAGTCGCTCGACGAGGTGCTAACCTTGCCCTTCATCTGCTGGGTAGCGAAGATAGCTGCAAGGGGACGACCGTTGCCTTCTTGTTTCCAATACTTCACGAACAGAGAGATGAAGTCGTTCTGACTGGTCTCTTCTTCCTTCTTGGCCAGTTCCATGGCCTTCTTGTAAGCAGCATCTGTCTTGTGGTCAGCCAATACGTCAACCACATCAGGTACTGATACCTCCAGAATTACGTTCATACCGCCTTTCAGGTCAAGACCCAGGCCAATCTCCATCTCACGGCACTGCTTCAGAGAATAGATACCCATGTACACCTTCTCGTTGTTGATTGAGTCGAGGTACTCCGCACCTGCCTCTTCACCCATAGCAGCAGCCTTACTTTCGTAATGGCGTGTTACGAACGAGAAGGAAAGGTAGAAGCAGCACACGAGAATCAGAAGCACTGCGATAAATTTTACAATTCCTTTGTTTTGCATTTTGTTTTTAATTATTATATATTTATATTATTTTCTGTTCGCGTATAAAATAGCGTGCAAATATAGGCATTTTTTTACACAAGGAAAAATTTATTGGCAAAAAATCACTCATTTTTAGGGATTACCTTCCATTTTTAAGGCGCAGATGATAGGATAATGGTCGCTTGCGTCCATTTTACTATCAATATGGCAGTTGTATGGACCAAAGTGATCTGACACTAAGATGTGGTCGATTCGTACGAAAAATCCTTTCTGATTATATGACAAACCGATACCTCTTCCTGTCGTTTGGTAGCAGTCTGTTAACCCTTGTGCAATGGTGCGGCGAGAGTAGGAAATAGGGTTGTCGTTGAAGTCGCCACACACGATGATCGGGTATTGGCGATGGGCTTCGATGTATGCATGTACTGCCTCGGCCTCAGGGGCACGTTTCGCAGCGTATTTGCCTAGTTTCTCTATAAGAAACAGGGTTTCGGCCTTAGCTGTGTCTTTCTCCATGTTTCCGCTAATCATCTGCTTGTATTTCTCACGGTCTTCTGTGGAAAGATGAGTGCCCTCCAGATGGTTGTTGATGACTAATATGGTATCGCTATTTACTTTCAGGAAATAGGCTACGGAACCATTTGCTGATGACTCATAGTCTATGCGTTCCTTCTTGATAATGGGATATCTGGTATGTATACCAACTCCATTTCTGCATACGCCGTTGGGGTTGAAGATGGTGGTGTCGTTGTAAGGGTATATTTTTTCGTACCATTGCTTGACGTATCTGCGCCAAGTGTCAACATCCTCCTGTAGGCAAACTATATCGGCATCCTGTTCCTTCAGATATCCGTAAATCTTCTCAAAGCCTTGCTCGTACTTGTTGTTGCCAGCATACTGACAGACGTTGTAGGAAATCACCTTGATACACCCGTCGGGGGCTGTCTGTGTTGTATGTAAGGGCATGTAGAGCGTTATTGGGGCATAAACAATGATGTATCCCACAATAGGAATCCATGCTTTCTTCCACTTGAAGGTCAGCCAGAAGAACAGGAATAGCATGTTGGCAATCAGAAACCCAGGAAAGATCATGCCGATGCACGATAGCATCGGATGTTCCACAGGATTGATACGATCGGCATATCCAGCCATTATCATCAACAAGACAGTAGCTACATTGGCTCCTGCAATCATGTTGATGGTAAAGGATTTCAGTTGTTTAATCATGACTGATTACTTGCGTCGAAGAGTTTTTTCTTCTCTTCTTTTGTCAAACTATCATAGCCACTCTTACGTATTTTGTCGAGAATAGCATCTATTTCCTCCTGATTCTGTCGTTTGCGGGCATTGTATTCCATATCAGCCTCTTTGGAACTACTGCTTTGATTAGCATGCATATTGGGATTGTTATATCCACTACGATGCTGGCGCTGCTCAAAGTTGCGTTTCAGATTCTCAAAGAACTGCTGACCACGACCACGATCAAATCCAGAATTTGGATGGCGTCTCCAGTAACGAATCATCAGGAATCCGAAGAGCATGCCACCCAGATGGGCTGTATGTGCTACCCCATCGCCGCTTGAACCTAATGCTGAGAAGAATTCTATGGCGACATAACCCAGTACAAACCATTTAGCTTTGATAGGGAAGGGAAAGGGGATGATAAACAGTCGTTCGTTAGGGAAGGTCATGCCGAATGCCAGAATGACTGCATAGACGGCACCTGACGCACCAATAGTGGTCCACGTATTGAGCTGACCGCTCAGTTGCTCGCCGATAGCAAAGATTTCGCCGAATGATACGCTTGGATCCTGAGCTGTGATGGCAAAGTAGAACTGGCCTAACTGTGCGATTTCCTGCAATAAACCAGCTCCTATACCGCATGATATGTAATAAAAAAGGAATTTTTTCGGCCCCCAGACGTTTTCTATCACACAACCAAACATCCATAGTCCGAACATATTACTCAGAATATGCATGAAGTTGGCATGAAGAAATAGATAGGTAACGAATTGATAGAGATGAAAGTCGTTCGCCATGAAGAAGTGAAGACCTCCAATATCTGCTAAATCGATACCACGCAGTAGTAGAACCTTAGTGGCTAAGAATGCGATCAGATTAATGATCAGCAGATTCTTTGTGATAGTTGGTATACGGAACATCATATCATTTACTGTATTAACTGTTTTCAATTCGGCAATTAAGCCTATTGTCATCTTTTGGCGGCAAAATTACGAAAAATATCTGTTTTTAAGGCCAAAATACGCGTGATAACAACTATTTTTTATTAAAAAGTGAATTTTTTCTGTTTTTTTGTTGTTTGTTTGAAGACTTTGCTTTATATTTGCCAAAGAAATCGACTAAACAACGGTTATTACTATTAAATAATTCTTTAAATTTTTAAAATTATGAACAAAACAGAATTAGTAGAGAAGATTGCAGCAGGTGCTGGCATTTCTAAGGTTGACGCAAAGAAGGCTCTCGACGCAACAGTAGCAGCTATTAAGGACGCTCTCGTAAAGGGTGACAAAATTGCTCTCGTAGGTTTCGGTACATTCAGCGTAAATGAGCGCCCTGCTCGTGAGGGTATCAATCCTCTGACAAAGCAGAAGATTAAGATTGCTGCTAAAAAGGTTGCTAAGTTCAAGGCTGGTGCTGAGCTCGCTGATGCAATCAAGTAAATCTATTGTAAATAAAAATTTAATGGGGACCCTGAAAAGGATCCCCATTATTTTATGATGCTATGAAGCATTTATTTAGGCTGCTTGCCAATGTAAGCCAGAATACCACCATCTACATAAAGTACATGTCCGTTTACTGCATCAGAGGCGTGTGAAGCCAGGAATACAGCGGGGCCACCTAGCTCAGAGGGATCAAGCCAACGACCAGCAGGCGTCTTGGCGCAGATAAAGCTGTCGAATGGGTGACGGCTGCCATCGGGCTGCTTCTCACGCAGAGGTGCTGTCTGTGGGGTTGCAATGTAGCCTGGGCCGATGCCATTACACTGGATGTTGTATTCACCGTATTCTGAGCAGATATTTCGTGTGAGCATCTTCAGACCGCCCTTAGCAGCTGCATAGGCAGATACTGTTTCGCGTCCTAACTCAGACATCATAGAGCAGATATTGATGATTTTGCCTTCGCGGCGCTCCATCATCTCAGGCAGTACAGCTGCTGATACGATGTAAGGAGCCACCAGGTCTACATCAATAACTTGCTGGAACTCGGCACGCTTCATTTCGTGCATCGGGATGCGCTTGATGATACCTGCATTGTTAACCAGAATGTCAATCTGGCCAACTTCTGCATGAATCTTCTCGACGAGAGCCTTGACAGCGTTCTCGTCAGTAACATCGCATACATAGCCCTTTACGTTCTCAATACCTGCCTCTTTGTAGTTGGCCAGACCGCGTTCAAGAGCAGCTTCGTTGATGTCGTTGAAGATGATGTTCTTGATACCTGCAGCTACAAAAGCCTTGGCGATGTTGAAACCAATACCGTAAGATGCACCTGTAATCCAGGCATTCTTACCTTCAAGTGAAAAAAGATTTGCCATAACTTATTGTTTTAGAAGTTGTTTGAAAGTAGTTGGACGACTCGGATTCGAACCGGGAATGACAGAACCAAAACCTGTAGTGTTACCATTACACCATCGTCCAAGAGTATGTGGCTGCAAAGGTACGAAGTTTTTTTTGAAGTACCAAATTTTGCAGCCAAATATTACTTAACTATCAGCAAGTAATAATTCTTTTTGCCCTTTTGTGCCAAAAGATACTTGCCGTCAATCAGATCTTCGGCCGTGATGGCACGGTTCTGATCGGTAATCTTTTCTTTGTTCAGCGATACACCGCCGCCCTGAACCATCTTACGCATCTCGCCTTTTGATGGGAATACGGGAGCTACGGTTGTCAGCAGTTCGATAGCGGGCTGACCTAACTGGTCTTTTGAAATCTCAAACTGAGGTACACCATCGAATACGTCAAGCAGTGTCTGCTCGTCGAGCTTCTCCAGTCCTTCTTTGGTAGATTTTCCAAACAGGATGTTTGATGCCTCAATGGCAGTGTTAAGAGCTTCCTGTGAGTGTACCAGTACGGTAACCTCTTCGGCCAGGCGCTTCTGAAGAACACGACGGCCTGGGTCCTGCTTGTGCTCCTCAATGAGGGCATCGATAACGTCTTTCTCAAGCGATGTAAAGATCTTGATATAGCGCTCAGCATCGTCGTCGCTGACGTTGAGCCAGAATTGGTAGAACTTATATGGAGTTGTGCGCTGAGGATCGAGCCAGATATTGCCACTCTCGGTCTTGCCGAACTTCTTACCGTCGCTCTTGGTGATCAGCGGACAGGTCAGTGCGAATGTCTCTACTTCGTTGCCTAATGTGCGGCGAATCAGTTCAGTGCCGGTGGTCATGTTACCCCACTGGTCGTTGCCACCTAACTGAAGTTTTACACCATAGTGCTGATAGAGATACAGGAAGTCATAACCCTGCAGTAACTGATAGGTGAACTCGGTGAATGACAAACCATCGCGAGCAGTTCCGTTCAGACGCTGCTGTACACTTTCCTTAGCCATCATGTAGTTAACAGTGATATGTTTACCAACTTCGCGTGCAAAATCAAGGAAAGTAAAATCCTTCATCCAGTCGTAGTTATTGACCATCAGTGCAGCATTTGGCTCCTTTGAATCAAAATCAAGGAACTTGGCTACCTGCTTTTTGATGCATTCTTGGTTGTGATATAATGTTTCGTTGTTAAGCAGATTACGCTCCTGGCTTTTACCTGAAGGGTCGCCAATCATACCTGTGGCACCACCGACAAGGATAACAGGACGGTGTCCGCAACGCTGTAGGTGGCGGAGCATCATGATGCCGCACAAGTGTCCGATATGTAACGAGTCGGCTGTAGGGTCAGTACCCAGATAGGCTGTTACCATTTCTTTCTGGAGCAGTTCTTCTGTTCCTGGCATCATCTGAGCCAGCATACCGCGCCATTTGAGTTCTTCTACAAAGTTCTTCATCTTTATACTTATTTATTATTAAGGGACTGGGTCGTAGCCCGAGCCCCCCCATGGGTTACATCTTAATATCCGCCAAATGGCCAATCCTAAGCCCTTAATAGGTCCGTGCTTCAGAATGGCCTGTTTCGCATATTCGCTGCATGTTGGAGTGAACCGGCAGGAAGGACCAAGCAGTGGTGAGATGCAAATCTGGTAAAAGCGGATGGGTAGTACCAGTAGCCAAGAGATGAAATGCAGTAGCCTTTTCATGTTTTTATCTGGCTATTTGCTTCAAAATGCTGATGACTTTCTTTTCAACCTCCTTGGTGGCAAAATGTTTGTCGGTTAACCAGATAATCGCTATCAGTAGCATCTGTCCTTCCTCAATGGTACCTTCAAGTAGCGACTTGTTTTTGCGATAGGCTTCACGTACCTGGCGTTTTATTCTATTCCTGTCAACAGCGTGCTTAAAGCGTTTTTTGGGCACGCTAATCAGTAGCTGTACAGGAGCACATCCCTCACGAAGCTCTGTTTTCAGATAGACAGCTTTTAGTGGAAATGCAGTCTGCGACTGGCTATTGCCTTTTTCAAAGAGCGACTCTATCAGCACATTGCTGACGATGCGCTCCTCTTTTCTGAAGGTAGGCGCTGTCGTCATCAATTCTTAGTCTTGTATCTCAAATAGGTAGTGCTGCAGGGCACCTGTCATTGATGGGTATTTCTCGTTAGGAGCCTCGATATCCAAGCGCAGACCTGCGTCTTTGGCTGCCTTGGCAGTGGCTGGACCAAATGTTGCGATAGCAATCTTGTCCTGTTTGAAGTTGGGGAAGTTCTTGGTCAGCGACTCAATGCCGGCAGGGCTGAAGAAAATCAGCATGTCGTAGTCAAAGTTCTTAACCTCCTCTTCGGTAAAGTCGTTGCTTACCGTCTTGTACATAACACACTCTGTGTGCTGAAGCTTTTTTGAATCAAGCAGGTTGGCCAGACTGTCTGTATGTACATCGCTCAGGGGAACGAGATACTTTTCGGTTTTGTGCTTCACCATCGTTGGGATGAGATCGTCGATGCGACCAGTTTCGCCAAAGAAGATCTTACGTTTTCTGTACTGCACATATTTCTGGATGTACAATGCGATGGTCTCAGTTACACAGAAGTACTTCATGTCCTCAGGAATATTAATTCTGAGTTCCTTGGCCATATTGAAGAAATGGTCAATAGCATGGCGTGAGGTGAAAACGATGGCTGTGTGATCCAGAATGCTCACCTTCTGTGCACGGAAATCTTTAGAACTGATAGCTTCCACTTTAATGAATGGACGGAAAACCAGTTCAACACCAAACTTGTTCGCAATATCGAAATATGGCGACTTCTCACTTGATGGCTTAGGTTGTGAAACCAAAATCTTTTTGATCATATGTGTCCTAAATATTTATTTTCAAATTTTCAGTAATGACCAGTAATCCGCTCCAGAGCATCATTAAAGGCATCATTTCGAGGGCACAAAAGTACAAAATTATTTGCAAAAAATCTCCTTTTTGTTTAAAAAAGATGGAAAATGACTTGTAAAATGTGAGGATTTTGGCTAAAATAACGATAATTGCGGTATAATAGATGGCATTTTGGAGTGAAAACATGAAATATGCCAAGAGTAATACCAATGGGAATAGTGCCACCCCTTCGAGGGATGTTATCAGGAGAATGGATCTTTGAAACTGTAAATTCTTCTTACTATCAAAAAAGATGTTATTGACGATAGAATAAATAGCCATTCTTGCCAGCATGTAGCCCAGTATTGTTGCTCCATAGATGACGAGTAGTGTGTATTCCGATGAGAATACGAACGTGTTGGAAATGAAATGGTTGGTGTAGAAATAGTATAGGAGTGCGTATAGCTGGCAGGTGATAAATAGGAACAGGAACTGGAATTTGATCTCACTGCCAGTTTCTGTTAATGACTGGTTCCTTTTTTGTGTAGAAAAGAAATGTTTTGTTTGTTGAATCAGGAATCCTGATATGCGTGATAATGTATATGTGATAAGCAGAAAGCAAACTATCAGGATACCTGTAACAATGCTATCGTTTTGTATGGTATAAGGAATAGGGGCGCCAGAGACACCAATGCGTTCGATGCTCAATTCGGGATGATACATCGCGTTGTTCGAGAAGAAATTCTCTCGGTAGTAGTGTGGCAGGCTTACTTCCTTCAAGTCACGTGGCATCTCTTGCCCGGGTAGATGCAACGTGTCGGGACGACTGCTATAATGAATCTCTTTCGGTTCAAACCATTCTTGAATGGCTGAGTCTTGCTGAGCGGGTGTAGCATCTTTAGGCAATAACCGCAGAACCTCGTAGGGTGTCTGCGGTTTTGCCGAATGAACTACCACTGTATCTGTTGTGGCAGTGGATATAGTAGTTAGGATGCTATCGTTTTCCAGCATATCTGATTACAGCCCGAACTCTTTGCGGATATCGTCTACACGGTCTAATTTCTCCCATGTAAACAGTTCTACATCGATGGTCTTGGTCTCGTGATAGTGGCTGGTAAAGGTCTTCTTCACCACTTCACTCTGACGTCCCATATGTCCGTAAGCAGCCGTCTCGCTGTACATGGGCTGGCGTAGCTTCAGTGTGCGCTCGATGGCTTTTGGACGCAAATCGAAAAGCTTCTCTATCTTCTTGGCGATTTCGCCATCGCTCATCTGTACGTTACTGCGACCGTAGGTGTTAACGTAGATGTTCATGGGCTTAGCTACACCGATGGCATAACTAATCTGTACCAGCATTTCATCAGCAACACCGGCAGCTACCATGTTCTTGGCGATGTGGCGCGCTGCGTATGCTGCGCTACGGTCAACCTTCGACGAATCCTTACCAGAGAATGCGCCACCTCCGTGTGCTCCCTTACCACCATAGGTGTCTACGATGATTTTGCGACCGGTCAGACCTGTATCTCCATGAGGGCCGCCAATCACAAACTTGCCAGTGGGGTTCACGTAGTACTTGATGTCGAGTCCGAACAGGTCGAGTACCTTTTGAGAGTGGATCTGTTTCTTTACTCTTGGAATCAGAATATTGATGACATCGTCCTTGATCTTCGCTAGCATCTTCTCGTCCTCATCGAACTCGTCGTGCTGGGTTGATACGACGATAGTGTCGATACGCTCGGGGATGCCCTCGTCTGAGTATTGTACGGTAACCTGACTCTTTGAGTCTGGACGCAGGTAAGTCATTTCCTTACCTTCTTTTCGGATGTCTGCAAGCGTACGCATGATCAGATGGGCCAGATCGAGGCTGACGGGCATATAACTCTCAGTCTCGTTGGTGGCATAACCGAACATCATGCCCTGGTCGCCAGCTCCCTGTTCATCCTCGTTGCCGTTGTCGACACCACGGTTGATGTCGGCACTCTGTTCGTGGATGGCACTCAGAATGCCGCACGAATCGCCGTCGAATTGATACTCCGCCTTGGTATAACCAATGCGCTTAATGGTCTTGCGGGCCATTGTCTGCAGGTCGATGTACACATCACTGCGGACCTCACCCATAATAACAACCTGACCTGTAGTGACAAACGACTCGATGGCGCAGCGCGCCTTCGGGTCGTATGCCAAGAACTGGTCAAGTATTGCATCAGATATCTGATCGGCCACCTTATCGGGATGGCCCTCAGATACTGATTCTGACGAAAATAGATAACTCATTCTTTATATTAATTGTTTTAATTACTCTGCGGGCATCATGATCACCTCTGCAGCGTTACCTGCTTTCAGCAGTTCAGCTACAAATGCACAGATGGACTCAGTTGTTTGGGCGTTAACCACCTTCTCGAAGTCGGTGTTCATATCGATACCGTACTTGCGGTAAGTGTCAATACGGTTCAGCCAGTAGCTATTCTGCTTGCGCTGGTCGCCCATATTCTTCAGGATGTATTCCTTCACCTTCTGCAATTTGTCGGCATCACAGGTCTTAACCATGGCGTTTACCTCGTCGCGCATAATCTGGCAGGCAATGTCACCCTTCTCAGGTTTCATAGGGCACTGGACAAAGATGAAAGCTTCTGTGCCAAAGTCGTCGCGGCTGACACCTGCGCTGGCTCCTACAGTATAGGCTGCGCTGGCATCCTCGCGGATCTTCTTCAGATATTCCATGCTCAGAATCTGACCTGCGATGGTGGCCTTAATGCTGTTCTCGAGTGTGTAAGGAATCTGCTTAGAATACCAGTACATCACAGCAATGGCCTTTGGTGTTTCAGCCTTATGCTTGAAGTTATTGATGACCTTGCCCTTGAAGTCGCTTGATACATCCTTACTCTTTTCTATCTTCTTCTTTGCAGGTAGTGAACCAAGATACTGCTCGATGAGTGGACGGATTGTGCCCTCGTCGTAGTTACCAATGATGGTGAATTCGTATGCTGCTGCATTTGCAGTGCGCTCCTTGGCTATCTGCAGAATGCGGTCATAGTTTACGTTCTTCAGATCCTCAACTGTCAGTGATTTGTCGCGCAGGTTGTGGCAGGATAGTGTGGCTTGAACTGAATCGTTGAATACAGTCTCGGGCTGCAGCAGACGGTTCTTCAGACTAACCTCTGTGGTCTGCATCAGATTATCGAACGACTTCTGGTCCTTATTGATGTTGGTGAAGCTGAGATAAACCAACTGGAGCATGGTCTCTACATCCTTTGGTGTCGAACTGCCGCTGATAAGCTGGCGGTTGGTGCCCATTAAGAATGATACGTTGGCAATCTTACCAGCCAGTGCTTTGGTGAGCTCAGTGTGTGAGAAATTGCCGAGGCCGCTGGCGTCGATGACGTCGTCGAATATCTTGATGTTGGCGAAGTCCTTCTCGCCATAGAGTGCAGAACCTCCGAATCCTTCACCTCTTAGGATAACCTGATCTTTCTTGAGGTCAGTCTTCTTCAGCACAACTTTTACGCCGTTAGAAAGTGTCAGCTCGGTATAGCCGAACAGGTCGTTCTTTGTCTCTTTCTTGATGGTGCCCTTCTTAGGCAGAGTGGTCATGAGAGGCTCGTCCTTTACATTGTCTACGTAAGCTTCTATCTGAGCAGCACGCGCAGTGGCAATAGCCTTCTTTAAACCATCCTCGGTAGGATAGGTTGCGCCCTCTTTCTCGTTGTTGAAGTTAACAATAACAAGATTGCTGTCTTTCTGAGAGATGAGCTCTTTGACTACGCCGTTGATGGCCTCTATGGGGATAACTGGCACAATCTGTTTCATCGTTTCGTAAGTGTAATCGATACTTGGGATAGGCTCTTTTTCCAGGAAGTGCTGTACGTACTGGTTGACGAACTGACGGTTGAAACGCTTGTCTTTGTTAGAGTACTGCTTGTCGAGGTTGCTCAGGTAGTCGGCCTTGAAACGGCTGTACTCTGTTGGGGTGAAGCCGAACTGAGAAGCTCTGCGTGCCTCGGTCATAACGGCTGTCAATGCAGTTTCGGCCTGTCCGTCCTTAGGCAGGTACGACAGGTTGAAAGCGTCGACAGTATTTGAGAGCAGGTAGGCGCCATCGCTGGCAAAGGCCTGCAGGAATGGACTTTCGGGCTTCTGTGAATACTCCCTGAGACGGTCGTTCAGCATAGAGGTGGCTGCATCCTTAATATAGTCGGTAATCAGATAAGCCATAGTTCCCTTCAGCGAATCGGGGAATGCTTCATGCTTCATCATAACCTGTACGATGTTGTACTGCTGTTCCTTATCTTTGTCAATCACAATGATAGGCTCTGCATTGTCGGGTACAGGGTAGGTGGTTACCTTCTCTGGGTTAACGGGCAACTTGATGGTTGAGAACAGATTCTTAATCTTCTGCTCAACCTTATCTACGTCTATATCACCAACCACGATGATACCCTGATTATCTGGACGGTACCACTTTTCATAGTAAGCCTGCAGGAATGGACGCTCAAAGTTGTCGATAATCTCCATCAGACCGATAGGCATACGGTATCCATACTTAGAACCGGGATAGAGCTTGGGCAGGTCGCGCTCCAGCATACGCTGCTGAGCACTGGTGCGCAGGCGCCATTCCTCGTGGATAACACCACGCTCCTTCTCAATCTCTTCCTGCTCCAACAGCAGACCGTCGGCCCAGTCGAAGAGTATCAGCAGGCATGAGTCAACGATGCCTTCGCGAGTAGTGGGGACATTGCTGATATTATATACGGTCTGATCGATTGATGTATATGCATTCAAGTCTGTACCAAACTTTACACCAATGCTTTCGCACCAGCGCAGCAGTTCGTTGCCCTTAAAGTGTTTTGAACCGTTGAAGGCCATGTGCTCAAGGAAGTGAGCCAGACCGCGCTGGTCATCGTTCTCCTGAATAGATCCAACTCTCTGAGCGATATAGAACTCAGCTCGGTTCTCGGGCCAGTTGTTGTGACGGATGTAATAAGTCAATCCGTTGTCAAGTTTTCCGATGCGTACATCGGGATCTACTGGGATAGATGGCATCTGCATCTGAGCCATCATCATCACTGCGCCGAACATAGTCAGCATAATGGTCGATAGAATCTTTTTCATTTCATTTAAGTTTGGTTGTTGCATAATTATGTAATCGGCTGCAAAGATACACCTTTTTTGTTTATCTGATGCAAAAACTACGTTAAACCTACGTTAAATATGAACTTTTTACACTAATAATCGTTTAGCAAAGTATCTCACAGGATACCATACAGAGAGGAAGCCTACGATGAGTACCGTGCAGAACACCAGGATGATGTCTTCTGGATGTACACTGACGGGGTAGGCGTTAATAACGAAAGTGCCGCTTGATGAGCCTAGGCCCACAATGCCATATCGTTGCTGAATCCAGCATAGTGCCAGCCCAATGACAATCCCAAGTATGGCACCGATTGCGGATATCATTCGCCCTTCGAACAGGAAAATGCGGATGATCTGTTTGTCGGATGCACCCAGATTACGTAGTGTCACCACATCGTCCTTTTTGTCAATAATCAGCATTGAGAGCGAGCCGATGATATTGAAGCAGGCCACCATGAGGATAAAGGTGAGGAAGATATAGGCGATTAACTTCTCTATCTTCATGATCTTGAAGGTGTCGTCCTGCTGCTCGAAACGGTCTTTTACTGTAAACTTATCGCCGCATAGTTGTTTGATCAGCTCCTTTGTTTCGTCGAAATGACTGCCAGGCTTCAGCCTGAGCTCGAGCGACGATAGCATGCCTTGTTGTCCGAAGATACGGCGTGCAAACGAGATGCTTGTCAGGATGTAGTTCTTGTCGTAACGTGATTGCTTGACGTTGAACAGTACACCAGGTGAGTAGAGTTCATCCTCTTCAAAAGCATCGTCAGGGTTTGTCATATCCAGTTGTCCTTCGCGCTTGGGTGCATAGATGTGGATAGGCTCTTCGTAGGTATAGCCTGTACCAAGAGTCTCGGCCAGTCGTATGCCAAGTGTGCCATAGTCCATATCGGCAGCGTGCAGGCTGAAATCGCCATCGCCCACAAGAATCTCGTTAATGTGGGTCAGCTGGTCGAAGTTGTCGTCAACGCCTTTGATGACAACCATTGCCTGTCGATCACGATAGATGGCAAGTGCCATATCCTCAACGCTCTCTGTGGCAACCTCTACTTGAGGCAGCTGGCGAATCTGTGTCAGTATCGGATCATCGGCGGCTACCGTTTTTCCTTCAGTAGGTACCACCTTCAGTTGTGGATCGAAGCTGGTGAAGAATGTGGCCACCAGGTCGTGGAAACCGTTGAAGACCGATAACGTGACTATCAGCGCCATCGTAGCAATGGCGACACCAACAACAGAGATTCCACTGATGACATTGATGGCATGAGTGGATTTCTTTGAGAACAGATACCTGCGGGCTATGAAGAACGGAAAGTTGACTACGCCGAACATTCGTTTCATTATTTCTTCAGCAGTTCATCGATATGCTCGATATAGTCGAGCGAGTCGTCGATAAAAAATCGCAGTTCTGGGATGATGCGCATCTGGTTTCTTACACGTGTGCCCAACTCGTATCTGATCTGTTTGCTGTTAGCATTGATGTTAGCCAGGATCTCTTCGCCCTTCTCACTGGGGAATACGCTGAGATAGGCGGTGCAGATGCTCAGGTCGGGTGATATCTTGGCACGTGTTACAGATATCATGACGCCGTGAGTGGCACGTGTCTGCTGCTGGAATATCAACGAGAGCTCTTTCTGGAGCATTCTCGCAATCTTGTTTTGTCTTGTCTCTTGCATTTTTTACCTTTTTACTTTTTGCCTTTTTATTTCTTCCGTATCAATGTCAGTCCATCTCTCAGTGGCAGTATCACTTGCTCTACACGCTGATCGCGGGCTATGTAGTCGTTGAATGTCTCTATTCCCTGGGTCTGCCGGTCTTTGTCGTAGGCATGATCCACTACATGACCGTCCCAGAGTGTGTTGTCGGCCAGTATAAAACCGCCAGGCTTCAGTATGCTCATCACCATTTCGTAGCAGTCACGATAGGTGCGCTTATCGCCGTCCATGAAAGCCAGATCGAACTCAATACCCAACTTGGGAGCATCTTCCAGGGCGTCGCCGATGATGAAGTTGATCTTATCAGCCACGCTCGAACCTTCTATCCACGGACGGGTAAAGTCTTCCATCTCGTCGTTGATTTCGAAAGTGTACAGTCTTCCGCCTTCGTCCAGTCCCTCTGCCATCGATATGGCGCTGTAGCCGCTAAAGGTGCCTATCTCGAGGATGTTCTGAGGACGAATCATCTTTACCAGCATCTTGAGTAGCCTACCTTGCAGGTGTCCACTCGCCATACGCCCGTGAATGGTGTGTATGTGGGTGGCTCGCCATAGTCGGTACAGGTAGTCGGGCTCTGGCTCCGTATGCTGCAGGATATACTCGTCGAGCGTCATCCTCTCAGCGCTTCTATAGCCAAACGGTATGAGTCGAGACCAAAGCCGAGGATAACACCCTTGCATGCGCAGGATATCATCGACTTGTGACGGAACTCCTCACGCTGGTGTACATTCGAGATATGCACCTCGATGACAGGGCTTTTCAGCGAGCGGATACAATCCTGCAGAGCGATAGAGGTGTGGGTGTAGGCGCCAGCATTCAGTACGATGCCGTCGTAGCTGAAGCCAACCTCCTGCATCTTGTTAATCAGCTCACCCTCAACGTTGCTCTGATAGTACTCGATGTCGATGTCGGCAAAGCGCTTGCGCAACTCAGGCAAGTAGGCATCGAACGACGACGAACCATAGATGCCTGGCTCTCTCTGGCCCAACAAGTTCAGGTTCGGACCATTGATAATCAGAATCTTCATTTTTGTAACTTTGTATTAATACGGCTGCAAAGGTACGAATAAGTGAGCAAAAATCCAAATTTATTGAAAAAATGTATTATTTTTGCACCAAATTTATGACCATGAGTGGAGAAAAAGACATTGTAAGGGCTTATGTGCGCTATCTGAAGCTGCAACGCAACATGTCGGGCAATACGCTCGATGCTTATCAGCGCGACCTTCGTAAACTGCTCGACTATATGGAGAAAGAGCATATTGCTATTGCTGATGTGACCTTGAGTGATTTGGAGCATTTCTCGGCAGGGCTTCACGATATAGGTATCCATCCTCGGTCACAATGTCGTATTCTGAGCGGTATCCGTAGTTTTTTTAAGTTTGTACAATTAGATGGCTATCGTGATGACGATCCTACCGAGTTGTTAGAGTCGCCGCAGATTGGCGACCATCTGCCAGAGGTGCTTACAACCGATGAAGTCGATCGACTTGAAGCCAACATCGACCTTTCGAAATGGGAAGGGCATCGAAATCGCGCCATCATCGAAGTACTCTTCTCTTGTGGGTTACGTGTCAGCGAATTAGTCAATCTGAAACTTTCCGACCTCTATATCGACGAAGAATATGTGCGGGTGCTGGGTAAGGGTAAGAAGGAACGTTTGGTTCCTATCTCGCCTAAGGCCATTCAAGAACTGCGCTTCTGGTTCGATGACCGTAACCTGATGAAGATTAAGCCAGGCGAGGAGGATTATGTGTTTCTGAATCGTCGTGGCGCTCATCTTACGCGTACCATGATTCTCATCATGATCAAGGCTCAGGCCAAGGAGGCTGGCATCCAGAAGACGATCTCTCCTCACACCCTTCGCCACTCCTTCGCCACCGCCCTTTTAGAAGGTGGCGCCGACCTCCGATTCATTCAGGCTCTTCTTGGTCATGAGGATATTGGTACTACAGAAATCTACACCCACATCGATACCTCGACCCTCCGTCAGGAAATCCTCGAGCATCATCCGAGGAATATGAAACGTGTATGGTAGCTATTTTTTTTCTTCTTTCTTTTGAATGTTTAGAAAATTTGTGTAACTTTGTGCACAAAATCTAAAACGATATAAGATGAGACGGTTGTTGTTGATGATGGCAGTAGTGTGCAGTGTTAGCACATTCGGTCAGGATTTCTTTGAACACAAGTGCCCTGATGGACAGAAACTTACATTCAGACGTACGTCGCCTACAACAGTAGAGGTTGCTCGGAATGTCAGGAAACCATATGATTACACTTATGTGGTAATTCCCGGCGACATCACCGTTAAGGGTGTTACCTATACTGTGACATCGATAGGTGATGCCTTTCAGGATTATACATGGCTGAAGGGCGTTGAGATACCTAATACGGTAACTGCTATAGGTAATATGGCCTTCAAAGGATGTACAGGTTTGACTAAAATAGTGATTCCTTCATCGGTAAAGGTGATCGGTAAGTGGGCTTTTGAGTTCTGTACGATGTTGAAGAGTGTTGACATCCCAAACTCAGTGATTGAGATACAGGATTTTGCTTTTGAGGGTTGTACGACATTGAAGAGCGTTAGACTGGCACCTTCTGTTATGACTTTGGGACGAGGTGCCTTCCGCTACTGCAATAAGTTAGCTAATTTCGAAGGTTTGCGCTCTGATATCAAGTTAGGCGAAGATGTGTTCTTCCAATGTGCTTTTTCTACTGATGTCAAGGAGAAAGAGGGCAACGAGTTTGAACTGGCTGCCAGAAGGTATATTATGCCCAAACTGAAGGAGTGGCAGAAAAAGCGTGAGTTTGAAACAACGGCTCAGTATCAGGCGCGAATTACTAAAGATAATCAAGATAAAAAGACCAAGGAATTGATGGCTGAGGCTATTAAGGACTATACTAGAAAGAATAGTCTGACTCCAAAGCTGGGCGCCTATGATGCAGACTACCAACTATATGCCATTGAGACGAACTATGGTAAGCAGTATGTTCAGGTTTCGCTGGATGATGCGCCTGCATTTAAGAGCCGTTTTGCTACTGCAACTCTTGATGGCGATTACGTGGCTACGGTTGACGGACTGAAGCTTGTTGCACTTAGGGTTAAGGTCAATGGTAAGCAGTATCAGTCGATAGCAATGAATGAAGATACAGCCTCTGCATCAGTTGATATCGAACTTCCTGAAATCAGTCTTCCTGTTGTCAGTAACGTCCCAGAAAAAAACAAGAAGCAAACCAAGCCCGTTGTTGCCAATGCGGATTTAACGATAGATACAGAAATTCCAACAACTGATGCGGTAAATAATAACACGTTTGTAGTAGTTATCGGTAACGAGAAGTATCAGAAGGTTTCAGAGGTGCCCTTTGCGAGCAATGATGCCAAGACTGTTGCTGCTTATTGCCAAAGAACATTGGGCATTCCGGCTCAGAATATTCGTAAGTATGATAACGTAACCTTTGGTACCATGTTGTCTGCCATTTCGGATATTAAAAGTATTGCCGATGCATACGAGGGAAATCTGAATGTGATATTCTATTATGCTGGTCATGGTGTGCCTGATGAGGCAACACTCGATGCCTATCTCTTACCAGTAGATGCTGATGGGAGATATGTTGAGGCCTGCTATCCGGTAAGTCGCTTGTATAAGGAACTTGGCGAGTTAGGTGCCAAGAGTGTTGTGGTGTTTATGGATGCCTGCTTCTCTGGCACTAAACGTGGTAAAGGAATGCTTATGGCAGCAAGAGGTGTTGCCATCAAGGCAAAGAGCCAGATGCCTCGTGGGAATATGGTGGTCTTCTCGGCTGCAACTGGCGATGAAACCGCATACCCCTATAAGGAAAAGGGCCATGGATTGTTTACGTACTTCCTGCTGAAGAAACTGCAGGAATCACGTGGTGATTGTACTTTAGGCGAACTGAGTGAGTTTGTCAGACAGAATGTGCGTCAGCAGTCAATCATCGTGAACAGGAAGAGTCAGACACCTACTATCCAGACTTCCACTACGTTGCAAGCCGATTGGGAACATCTTAAACTGAAATAAAAACAAAAGCAGCCCGTAGCTAATAAGCGGGCTGCTTTTTCTTTTATCTTATAGATGTATTATTCTTCCATCTTGAATCGCCAGATCTGCAGATTCTCCTCAGTATTACCACGGTCTGATACGAAGTAGAGGAAATTATCCTTTGTCCAGTAAGGCATACCATCGTACGACTTGTTGATAGTTACCTGAACGAGATTGTTGCCATCAATGTCGATGATATAGATGTCGTAGTCCTTCTTATCTTTCTTAGAAGACTGGAAAACCAACTTTGTTCCGTCAGGACTCCAGCAGGGATTCAAGGCAAAGCCCTTCTTGGCATCTGTGATTTGGATAGGCTCGCTACCATCTGTATTCATAGTCCATATACTGGTACTCTTAGCATCAGACGAATACTTTACATAAGCAATCTTGGTGCCGTCGGGTGAGAATCTTGGGCAAGCGCCTGCACCCAGAAGTGTGGTTTCGCCAGTCTTCAGGTTCTTCATCCAGATTTCGCTGTTGGCAACGACTACTGTATTGGCTGCACCAAATAGACCGCCCCAGAAATTGTATGATCTGTAGTATGAATACTGCACCTTGCTGTATACCAGCAGTGTGCCTTCGGGGTTGAAGCTGGGTGAACCTTCGAAAGCATTCGATGACTCGGTAATCTGGTTAAGTGCCTTTCCCTTTCCATCGGTCATCATATAGATGTCGGAGGTGCTGCTACCTTCAAGCTGGCAACGGAAGGCAATCTTGTCTGTGGCTGCGCAATATACAGGACCATAGTTCAGATTCTTTCCGCTTGTCTTCTGAGTCATAGCTGCAGAGAAAGGATTGTCTTTCTTGTAGATGTTATACCATCTCTTATTCTCACGGGCACAGAAGAAAAGGGCAGTACCATTATCGCCACCAAATGGGTAGAGGCATGGCTCTTCATTATCCGTAACCTGTGTTAGAGCCTGAAGCGACTCGCCATTAGCTGTAATGGCCAACTTCTTTTTAGCGTAGCCTGATGCTGCTACAGAAACGAGCAGTGCGGCAAAAAATAGTTTCTTCATAATTTCTTAGCTTTTAATTAATGTGGTAATATTTTTGCAAAGATAGTTTTAATTCTTAATAAATGCCAAAGATTCTGTAAGAATATGCGGGTACTTAACTTTTTTTAATGGTTTTCTTGGGTTTGCAGGTACAATGCCTAAAGCGCGATGATAGTAAAAACTATCCTAACGTGATGTTTTCGACCTCTACAGGTTCGTGGAGGAAAATCTGGGCTTGTTCCTTGAACTTCTGGGGATTCTCTGTGGTGAGGTAGTGTACACCAGCCCCTTTAGAGCAGCGCTGTTCAATGTTAGGATGGCGCTCGAGATAGCTTTTCAGGCTTTCGGCTACGTATTCGCCTTGTGGTACGACGCGAACACCTGTTGGGAGATACTTCAGAATCTTAGGCATCAACAAAGGATAGTGGGTGCAGCCTAAGATGATGGTGTCTATCTTGGGATCCTTGCGCATGATTTCATCGATGCGCTTCTTGACGAAGTAATCGGCTCCTGGCGAGTCGGCCTCATTGTATTCTACCAGTGGCACCCAGAAGGGGCAAGCCACGCCCGATACTTCTATGTCTGGATGTAGTTTATGAATCTCCAGATCGTAGCTCTCACTCTTGATAGTGCCTTCAGTAGCTAATACGCCTACATGGTTAGAGGTGGTTAACTCGCCAATCACCTCGGCTGTCGGGCGTATAATGCCTAACACGCGGCGATCTGGGTCAATCTTCGGCAGGTCGTTCTGTTGGATGGTACGCAAGGCTTTAGCCGAGGCGGTGTTACAGCCTAATATCACCAGGTGGCAACCCATCTCAAAGAGTTTGATGACGGCCTGACGTGTAAACTCATAGACCACGTCGAACGAACGTGGTCCATAAGGTGCACGGGCATTATCGCCCAAATAAAGATAATCGTATTCGGGAAGCAGCTGACGGATGCCATGCAGGATAGTCAGTCCGCCGTATCCGCTATCGAAGACTCCAATCGGTCCTGGATTACTCGGCAGTGAGCGCATTCTTTACAGCCTGATTGATATCTTCGCCCATAGCGGGGTTGATGAAAGGCAGAGCCTTTACGTCAGTGTCAAGGATAAAGGCATAGCCCTGTTCCTGTCCGATAGCTGCCAGAACCTCGTTCAGCTTGTCGTAGAGAGGAGCATAAGCTGCCTCCTCATCGCGTGCCAACTGCTCGAGACTCTTATTCTTGAAGGCGATGTTATAGTTCATTAACTCTTGCAACTCGCTTTGGCGCTTCTGCAGAATGCTCTTAGGGAAGTCGCGCTGACCTTCAAGGAAATCCTCGTACTTCCTGTTGAATTCGTCTTCTACGCGCTTAGCCTCGGCCTGATACTTTGCCTTCAGCTCTATCATCTGCTGCTGAACCAGCGAATAGTCGGGCATCGACTGGATGGCAGCCTTATAGCTGAGATAGCCAAACTTGATTGAACTTGATGGAGTGGCTACGTCCTGAGCAAAAGCAGAGAGCGATACAAATGCCACAAGAAGTACGAGGAATCTTTTCATGTTGCTTGTTTTTTGAGATTTGACTTACGGATTATTTCAGACCTAACTTGGCCTTTACCTGAGCAGTTACATCGGTAGAGAGAGTTGTGCTGATGTAAGGAAGCGAGTTGTTCTCCATGATGTAAACGTACTGACCAGCCTGTCCCACAGCCTTGATGGCATCAAGAATCTTACCCTGGATGGCCTGCATCTTCTCCTGAGAAGCCTTGCCCAGAGCCTGCTGGTTGTCCTGATAGCTCTGCTGAATCTTTGTGTACATATCCTGCAGCTCCTGCTGACGACGCTGCTTGATGTTCTCTGGCAGGTTAGCCTGCTCCTTCTCAAAAGCCTCGCCCTTCTTCTGCAGTTCGTCCTGCATGCTCTTTAGGTCAGCTTCATACTGGTCCTGCAGGGCCTTGATCTCGTTCTGAGCCTTTGTAAACTCCGGCATAGCCTGCATGATCTCCTGGGTGTTCACATGGCCGAACTTTCCCTGTGCGTTAGCGGTTGCGAAACCGCAGATTGCGCAAATAGCGCAGATAATCAATTTTTTCATTTTCTTATTGGTTTTAATTATTATTTCTACTTTTAATTATCAATTCGAATATCCGAGTTTGCGAAGTACCTCTGATGAGATATCTATCTTTGGAGAGCTGAATATGATACTGGAGTCGCTGGCGCGATCGAGTACCAGCTGGTAGCCTCGCAGTTCCGCAATGTCTTTGATAGCGTTATAGACCTCGTCCTGTATGGGCGACATCAGCGCTGTGCGCTTCTTGAAGAGTTCTCCGTCAGGACCGAAGTAGTGCTTCTTCAGTTCGGCAGCTTGCTTTTCCTTCTCAACAATGGCGTCCTGTTTGGCTTTTTTCTGATCCTTCGACAGGAATACTACTTCCTTCTGATAGTTCTTATAAAGTGTCTGAGCCTCGGTGTTCAGGGCATCAACCTCCGACTGCCACTGTTTCGACACCTGACCGAGCTGTTCGTTGGCACGCTCGTAGGCAGGAATGTTCTTCAGGATATACTCCATATCTACCACGGCATACTTCTGAGCCGAAGCTGCTGTCCATCCGAGGATGGCGCAGAGTGCGCAAATAATCAGTTTCTTCATAACCATTCTATTTTAAGTTTTATATCACTTTGACGTGAAAACTATCAATAGGTTTAAAAGTTTTGCTTACATTAGAACTCTTGACCGAGGATGAAGTGGAAGTTGCTTCCACCCTTCTTCTGAGCACCGTACTGGCTGGTGTATACATTGTCGAAACCATATGCCCAGTCGATACCCATCAGTCCAACCATTGGCAGGAAGATGCGAACACCGATACCGGCCGAACGCTTCATCTTGAATGGGTTGAAGTCTTTGGCATTAGCCCATGCGTTACCAGCCTCCAGGAATCCGAGTCCGTAGATAGTGGTGTTACCCAGCATGAACGGATAGCGCAACTCAAGGGTAAAGCGGTCATAAGCGTATGAGTTGTACGACGAGATGGTTCCGCCCTTCATCATGGTCTCGTAGGCCGAAGAGTAGGAGAGTGCACCATTGTCGTAACCGCGCAGTCCGATGGTCTCCTCAGAGTATCCGTAAGAGTAGCCACTCATACCGTCACCTCCCACATAGAAGGTCTCGAATGGCGAGCGTTTATCATTGTTGTAGCTGCCCAGCAGGCCCATCTCTACACGGGTCATCAGTACAAAGCACTTCTGTCCGTTGGTGAGGGCTGTAAAGGTACGGCTCTTAAACTTCCACTTGTGATATTCAATCCAGCGGTAAACATCCTGCAATTCATCCTCGTAGGTAGCCGAGTTAGAATTCTTGGCCAGGTTCTTATAATCCTTCTTATCGAAGAGCGACCAGGGTGGTGTAACGGTTACCGAAGCCATGAACTCTGATCCGCGGCGTGGGAACAGCTGGTTGTCGGTAGATGTACGACTCAGGGTCAGACCCAGGTTGATGTTGTTACAGTTACCGTTGTGGATATAGAAGTAGCTCCAGTCGCGCAGCATGTAGCGTGAGTAGCCGAGCTGCATAGACAACTGGAAGTAGTCGTCAGGCCAGCGCAGACGCTTACCCCAACCAAGTGATGCGCCGAATACTGTCATGGTCTTGTCGTCATCAAGCATCGACTCGTAGTTATAGTAGTAGGGGTTGTAGCCGCCGTAGCCGTAGCTGTACATTGCGTAGTTGTTGTAGAAGGCGTTATTGCGGTAGTAGCTCGAGATGTCGCTCTGCTTAGAGTAGAACACACCTATGTTAAGACTGTTAGGACGCTTGCCGCCAAACCAGTTGGTACCATAATTAGCACTCAGCGAGCTATAGTAGCTACCGTTGGTTTGGAAACTGAATCCTAATTGCTCGCCGTCACCATAAGGCAGAATACCGCGGTGCAGCTTGTTCTTACCGAACAGGTTGCGGATAGAGAAGTTGTTGAATTTAATACCAATCTTACCGATGATACCTGTTTGTCCCCATCCTAACGAGAACTCCAGCTGGTCATTCGACTTCTGCTCCAGTTTCCAGTTTACGTCAACTGTACCATCCTCTACGTTAGGCTTGATATCTGGAACAACCTTCTCAGGATCAAAGAATCCCATAGAGGCAATATCACGTACTGAACGGGTCAGGGCTTCCTTGTTGAACAGGTCGCCAGGCTTAGTGCGCAACTCGCGGCGAACCACCTCTTCATACAAGCGGTCATTACCATAGATGCGTACGTGGTTCAAATGGGCCTGTGGACCCTCGGTGATGCGCATCTCTATATCGATAGAGTCGCCGTCAATGTTGACTTCTACTGGATCGATGTTCGAGAATACGTAACCATTGTTATAGTAATAGTTGCCTGCGGCATCCTCATCTTCCTTCAGTCGTTTGTCTATGTGCTTCTGGTTGTACACGTCACCCTTCTTCATGCCCAATACGGCATTCAGATAGTCGGTGGTTACGACGGTGTTTCCTACCCAGGTGATGTTACGTACGAAATACTTTTCGCCTTCGTCAATCTTTACCAGGATATTGACGTGCTTGTCGTCGAACGAATAAACAGAGTCCTCGATGATTGTCGCATCGCGGAATCCCAGCTCATTATACTTGTCAATCAGAGCCTGTTTAGCCTCTTTATAGCGCTCGTCAGTAAACTTCTTGGCCTTGAAGAAATTGGTTAGTTTGCCTGCTTCGTGAATCTTTCCGAAAGCACCCTTGCCAAACATCGAACCTTTGATCTTCTTGCTGGTAAGCTTCTCGTTACCCTCGAAAACCAGATTGCGTACTTTCATCTTGGCTTTCTTGTCGATGTTTACATCCAGTGTTACCTGTCCTGCGGCATCCTCGTGCTGAATAATCTCGATTTCAGCATTCTTATAACCCTTCTCATCGAAGTATTTCTTAGCCAGAATCTTAGCGCGGTCAATGATATTACGTGTCAGGCTCATACCTTTCACCATTCCCAACTTGGCCTCCATATCCTCGCGCTCTGCCTTCTTGATACCGTTGTAGTTGATGTTCTTGATACGTGGGCGCAATCCCAGATGAATGCAGAGATAGACCTTGTTGCCAACGATTGAGTCGGCGGTTATCTGTACCTTTGAGAACAGACCGTTGCGCCAGTAGCGCTTAACGGCCTCTGTAATCTGGCTGCCTGGCAGCTCGATTTCCTGTCCTACGGTCAGTCCTGAGAGTCCGGCCAATACATAATCTTCGTATCCTTCTACACCTTTAACGGCTATGCCGCCAATCTCGCATGAGCGAGGTGTACCGGCATATGAAATGTCGGGGTTTACGATCTTATCCTGAGCGAAAGCTGTGAATAGTGAACAGTTAATAGTGAATAGTAAAACTACTACTTTCACCATCAGTTCGCTTTTCACGTCTATATACCTTATTATATTATATAACATTTTGTTTAATTATTCACTAATCACTATTTGTTATTCACTTCTTCTTCTGCTTCTGCTTCTATCTGAGCCTCGGTCTTTCCGAATCTGCGCTGACGATTCTGATAGCTGATGATGGCCTTATGTAGTTCTTCCTCCGAGAAATCGGGCCAGTAGCAATCGCAGAAATAGAACTCGGAATACGCGCACTGCCATAGCAGGTAATTAGATATGCGCACCTCGCCACCAGTACGGATAAGCAGGTCGGGGTCGGGCATCCAATTTGTCCATAGGTTCTCGCTGATGGTATCTTCAGTAATGTCGTCAATGTTCATTTCTCCGTTCTGTACCTTGCGAGCTATGGTTTTTGAAACGTTAACCAACTCTTGTTTTGAAGAATAGGGCATAGCGATGGTCATTGCCATACCATCGTACATGGCAGTCTCTTCTACCATAGAGCGCAGCTTGTCCTGTACGCTCTGTGGAAGTCTTTCAACATCGCCTACTACATGGAAGCTGACGTTGTTATTATGGAACAACTGCATCTTGAAGAAACTGAGTACCAGCCCCATCAGAGCCTCCACCTCATAGGCAGGTCTGTTGAAGTTCTCTATTGAGAAGGCGTATACCGTCAGGTACTTTACACCGAGGTTGGAACATACTGTAGTTACTTGCTCCAGATTATCAAGTCCGGCTTTATGGCCAAAAGTACGATCCAATCCGCGATCCATCGCCCAACGTCCGTTGCCGTCCATAATGATGGCAATGTGCTGGGGAATCCTGTTCATGTCTAAAAGTTCCTTCATATATATCAATATTTACTTTCTCAATTTTTACTCTTGGTTACACGTCTTGCATTTTTCCCAGAGGTCATAGCTTAAACCTATCTGGAGTACGCTGTAGCAGTCGGTGTTCTTAAACAACCCGCTACTCTTAATGCCGTAGGGGTCTTTGCTGCCGTCCAGCTTGTCGCTCAGCGTAAAACGCATGGCCCATTCTGCTATCAGGTTCAAACGGTCACCAATCTTATATTTCACGCCTGCGCCTATGGGCAGGTTCATTGTGGCTCCCTTCTCAGGTCCACCATAGATGGTGGCTCCTAATCCAGCTGTGATAAACGGTGTCAGGCGTTGTGCACCTCTGTATTCGTTGCCGGTACCATATGGCCAGAAGTTGTATTCTAATCGTAGGTCGGCCTCTGTGATGCGGTGGTCAAACGCGTAGGTCGTTATAGGATACCAGGCGTTGGTGCCCTCTGTTGCTCCTTTTATCTTGCCAGTACCGATATTCAGACCTATTGCCACTCTCGGGTCTAATCGATATTTGGCTATCACCGTCATCCACGGCTGCTCATTTTTTATCAGACTGCTGTTGTAGTCGCCTACGTAACTTATCAGTCCAATGCCGGCACCTATCTCCAATTTGTACTCAGGTTCGTCCTGGGCACTGGCAGCCACCGTTGTGGCCATGATGAAGATGATTGCCAATAGCCTTTTCTGCATTATTCTATGATCAGGCCTCGCCAAACTTTATCGGTATCCTTGTCTACTAACCAGAGATATCCGTCTTTGTCGGTTGTGGCACTGAGATTGCTTGAGTTCAGCCCTTCGGGCAACGTATATTTCGAAGAAGTCTTCCAGGTGATGCCCTGATCGCGACTTACATATATCTTCTGATCACTTCCGATGGCAAGTGCCTGATTGTTGAAGTAAACCAGATTGATGTTCTCCATCTTTGGCAGATAATACTGGTTGTGATCTTCTAACGGTATAAGAACCCATTTTGATGGCAGACTGTTCTCGGCATATTCTGCAATCTTGCGCCATACGATGCAGGCTTTGTTGTTCTTGTCGCTTGTGCCTACCAGCAACTGGTAATCAGTCGAGGCGTTTGCGGCAAAAGGCCATGATACAAATGCAATATTGTCCGTAGGCAACCAACTGGCATCGTCGTCGAGCTTATCGGCAGTCCATGTATCTCCTAGATCCTTGCTGACCATCAGCAAGCCATCATTACCAAAAGCATAGCCTTCTTCTGTGCCATATCCGATCAACTGCTTCAAGCCTGCTTTTGAAACCTGCTCATCCCAGATTGCTTTTTGGCTGTCTGTGGGCAAATCGGCTAATGTCTTCTGCTCCCAGATCATCTTGTCTGTTACTGCGTGGTGTACATTGATGGTTACCTGATAGCTACGATAGCCAGCACCATCCTGTGAATAGACGCGTAACTCCTTTAGCTTCTCGAAATTGATAGAGTCAGTGCTGCTGTAATAGAGCAGCGAATCCTGACCGTCGCTTGCAGGATAGTTAATTACTACAGTGCCTGCGTTCTTGCTGTTGATAGTTGCCAGAACGTGTTGCAGGTCGCAGTCTGATGGCAGCGAGTCTGTATTATAGATCAGATGCTTTGCCTGATCGATGGTGAAGACCACAGGATTTGAGAGTGTTTTCTTCGCGATGGAGTCGGCACCCGATTTTGATGTGGTCTGAACGTAGCGATTCACCGTTGCCAACTGAAACAGGACAACGGCAGTGTCGTTGTAATACTGGGTGGTGTCTTCATCGCTACTCTTCAGACATGAGGTCATGAGAAGAGCGCCTGCCAGCATCATACAGAGCGTAGAAATATATCTTTTCATTGAGTCAATATTCTATATTATGACAATTCGGCTGCAAATTTACGCACATTTCTGCAAATATGAGAAATTTTCTGTGTATAATTAATGAAAATATGCCATAATTTGACCGATTTTAAGTTAGTTTAGGTTTTTGGAATTAAAATAAGGGCGATTCCCGAAGAAATCGCCCTTTATTTTGATGTAAGTCAAATAATCTATATGACTATCTATTAGAGCTTTGGACCTGCAATCTTTGCCCTGCATAGGGCGAAGTTGCTTCCGCTCCTAAGCATTAGAGCTTTGGACCTGCAGCTACCAGAGCCTTACCAGCCTCGTTGCCCTCGTACTTCTTGAAGTTCTTGATGAAGCGGCCAGCCAAATCCTTAGCCTTCTCCTCCCACTCTGCTGCGTTAGCATAAGTGTCGCGAGGATCGAGGATGTTGGTGTCTACGCCCTCAAGCTGTGTGGGAACCTCGAAGTCGAAGAAAGGAATCTTCTTGGTAGGAGCGCTCAGGATAGCACCACCCAGGATAGCGTCGATGATACCACGAGTATCGCGGATAGAGATACGCTTACCAGTACCGTTCCAACCAGTGTTTACGAGGTATGCCTTAGCACCGCTCTTCTCCATCTTCTTAACCAGCTCCTCAGCATACTTTGTTGGGTGCAGCTCGAGGAATGCCTGGCCGAAGCAAGCAGAGAATGTAGGAGTGGGCTCTGTGATACCGCGCTCTGTACCAGCCAACTTAGCTGTGAAACCAGAGAGGAAGTAGTACTTGGTCTGCTCAGGAGTCAGAATAGATACTGGGGGCAGTACACCGAATGCGTCAGCTGACAGGAAGATAACGTTCTTAGCGTCAGGACCAGCACTCTTGCCATTTACCTTCTGGGCAATCTTTTCGATGTGGTTGATAGGATATGATACACGAGTGTTCTCGGTAACGCTCTTATCAGCGAAGTCGATCTTACCATCCTCAGCTACTGTTACGTTCTCGAGCAGAGCGTCGCGGCGGATAGCGTTGTAGATGTCGGGCTCGCTCTCCTTGTCAAGGTTGATAACCTTAGCGTAGCAACCGCCCTCGAGGTTGAATACACCCTCGTCGTCCCATCCGTGCTCGTCGTCACCAATCAGCAAACGCTTTGGATCGGTTGACAGAGTGGTCTTACCTGTACCAGACAGACCGAAGAAGATAGCGGTGTTCTTACCCTCCATATCGGTGTTAGCAGAGCAGTGCATTGAAGCGATACCCTGCAGAGGCAGATAGTAGTTCTGCATTGAGAACATACCCTTCTTCATCTCACCACCGTACCATGTGTTGATGATGCACTGCTCACGGCTTGTTGTGTTGAAGGCAACACAAGTCTCTGAGTTCAGACCCAGCTCCTTGTAGTTCTCAACCTTAGCCTTAGAGGCGTTATAGATAACGAAGTTAGGCTCGAACTTCTCCAGCTCCTCAGCTGTAGGCTGGATGAACATGTTTGTTACGAAGTGTGCCTGCCATGCTACCTCAACGATGAAGCGAACAGCCAGACGTGTAGCCTCGTTAGCACCGCAGAAAGCATCAACTACATAGAGGTTCTTGTTAGAAAGCTCCTTGATAGCGATGTCCTTAACCTGCTTCCAAACCTCCTCGCTCATGGGGTGGTTGTCGTTCTTGTATTCCTCAGTGGTCCACCATACCTTATCCTCGCTCTGTGCATCCTTTACGATGTACTTGTCCTTAGGTGAACGGCCGGTGTAGATACCAGTCATTACGTTTACAGCGTTGAGCTCGGTGTTTACGCCCTTGTCGAAACCCTCGAGTCCAGCCTTTGTCTCCTCTGCAAACAGAGTCTCATACGATGGATTGTGTGCAATCACGGTTGAACCAGTGATGCCATACTGAGTCAAATCTAACTTTGCCATATTACTAATCTATTTTTAAATGTAAATATTATCCTTTAAAAGATATTTTTAAAAATGCGCTGCAAAGATACTAATTATTCTTGAATAGACAAGTGACGATTGGCAATATTTTGCGCGCACACAATTCTTTTTAGGTTAAAGAATATAAAATTTTATGTCGGAGTGGCTCATTTGTCACTCCGACATATCATTTTTCTTTTCCAGATAGGCTACAGTCTCATTCCTATCGAGGCATTGAAGAACCTGTTGTCGAGTCGAATGTAAAATGTCAGCATCGGCATCGCTATCGCATTGATCAGTAGTTCCTTACACGGAACTTATTAGCGTTTTTGTTTCTTGAGCCAGGTCATCTGTCCGTAATTGGTCTCGTTAGTCGTCCAATGTTCATTGATGGGAGTTATCAGCGATTCCTTTGGGGCAGTGATGATGTTCCATACGATATAGCTGGTTGTTGGTGGACATACGTTGTCGTTATATCCCCACGTCAGATATACCGGACAGGTGATGCGCCGTGCGAAGTTTACGACATCGTAGTAGGCCATTGTCTTTACCTTCTCAGGGGTGAACATGTTTTTCAGGCGGTTGAAGTGCGGGTACCCACCGGCACGATTATCCAGATAGCCGGCCATGTCGCTCAGTGCAGGATGATTGGCCACGCAGGCAGTTACCCTACTGTCGAGCCCTGCTGTGATAAGTGAGAGGGCGCCGCCCTGACTGCCACCCTGTACAAACACGTTTTGGCCATCCCAGTCAGGGTGCGCACAGAGGAAGTCTATGGCGCGTACGCAGGCTACATAGACGTGCTTCATGTAGTAGTTGTCTTTGTCGTCGAGACCGTTTGTCAGGTAGCCGTTCTCGTAGTCAAAGGCCGTTGTGATTTCCTTGAACTGTTCGTCGGTCATTTCTGGGTTCAGACCGTGTATTTCCATCTCCAACCGGATAAAGCCGTTCTTGGCATAGAAGATGTTGCGCATCGGTTCTTTGATGGTCTTGATACCTGCACCTGGCGGGCAAAGGACTACGGGATATTTCCCTTCTGCCTTAGGTTTCGACAGGTAGGCATAAATACTATGGCGTCTGTCGGTCTTGATTTTTAATAGATAGGTCTCGGTCTCGTCAGTGCAGTAGGCGTCCACTTTCTTACAGGTGTAGGATACTGGCGTCTGCCTCGCTTCGTCCAGACAGGCTTTCCAGAAGGTATCAAAGTCTTTTGGATCCGCCGTGTAAGGTTTCAGCTTTTCTGGTGAGAAACCCACTTTAACGTGGTGTTGATAGCTCTGATTGTTTACCTGAGCTGTCAGTCTTAGGTCCAGAAATCCAGGTTTCTTCATGGTGCCCATATCAATGATGGCACGTCCGTTCTTCAGCCAAACTTTTCCTTTCGATGTCGCTGGCATCATGTCGGGGCCAATTTCGTAGTTTACCTCAACATTCTGTGGTATTCCATAGATACAGAATGTTACCTCTATTTTTGCTTTCTCGCCTACTTGGTACAACCAGTTCGCATGGTCAGGCATAGTCTGCCACAGATAGTCTGAGCGATAGGGATAGTTTTCAGCATTTATCATCACACTACTGCAAATCATCAGCAGTAAAAAGTATAATCTTATTCTATTCATAAATAATTTGTTTTGATGCAAAGTTAAGCATTTTTTCTGTAATTCGCAAGTTCTTTTTCTTTTTTTTGAGAATAAGTAGGAGAATGCTCTTGCACTCTCCTACACAAAAAACTAAAACTAACCTGTATTAATAAATAACTTAATACATTCTTACTAACTAACAAAAACTAAAATCTTCTATTTCTGTGGAAGTCCGTAGCCATTGGTTACCTGGCCTTTCGACTGTGTCAGTACCTCAAATGGAATCGGATGATAATAACGTGGTGCATTGCCGGCTGTTCCCAGACCTGAAAGCAGATTGCGGTCGTAGATGCCTGCCTCTTCGGCAACTACGTCAATACCCCAGTTTGTTTTCACATATCCGTCGGCTTCCAGTGCATGAGCCTCGTGACTGTCAGGATCGATATACTTAAATAAGCCCTTAATGGCTACATTGTGGTCATTGCCCTTAACCTTTGCTTTTACGTCGGTAATCGTGGTGTAGTCATACTGTCCTCTCCAGCCAGGGAAGAGTGCTGCATTAGTTGGATCAGCATCAAAGGTAAGTGGATTTTCCAGATGTACATTCTTGGTCCATACGTATGCAGGGATTGTGCGACCATTGTTAAAGGTGTAATATCCGTTTGCTTTTAATCCCGCAATCATCTCCTTGACCTGAGCGCGCATCTGGTTGGTGCGCTCCGTGAACTTGCCTGATAGGATCATGTCCCAGCGTATCGTACCCTCGAAGAGTAATTCGCGCTGACGCTCCTTGTAGATGGCATCAAGCAGTGCTTTGCCACTCAGACCAGTGGCAATGGCGTGATTATTGTCGCCGAAAGCGCGCTGGCGTATCTGGTTCACCAGACTGATGGCTCCGGCATTGTCGGTGCCCAGTTCTGCTTTACATACTGCCAGCATCAGCATCACGTCGGCCATACGCAGTTCTACGTAGTTGATACCCGACTGGCGCTGTGCACGGACATAAGGTGGATTCATGCGATTGTCGTCCCATTTATTGTTGGAGATGCCGCCTTTGCACTTATTGCCGTTCAGGAACGATAGTAATACCTCATTGCCGTCGCCGTTGCTGCCGGTTACGGTCATACTGACATCCATACGCTTGTCACCATCTTCATATCCGGTGTAGTAGAACGATGGCACCACGCGGAAGGCACCAAACACCTTACAGGGGGCTGCATTCGAACCACCACCATTTGAAGGACGGCCTTGACTATAAGGACGCTCACTCTGTATAGTCTCCATGTTGCCGATCTCGAAGAGCGACTCTGGACTGATCTGGTTGTTGTGCGCATATTGGAACACCATCTGGAATGGGTTGTTGCAGTAACCACGACCGTCGGCAGTCACCAGTTGGCAGGTTCCCTTATTCTCGTTAAGTGCCATTGAGAAATACTTCTCGGCTGTTTGTAGATATGTCTTGTAGTCGGTTCGACGAGCGTAAACACATCCGTTTGCCTCAGTGCCCTGTTTGTCGAATTGTACGTCGCCGTACAGACCGTTTACATCCGTACGGATTGTCTGCCAACCAGCAGCGTAGTAAGCCATCTGTCCAATCAGGCCATCAGTGAATGTGCGTGACATGCGTTCTGCTGTGATGCCGCCTTCACCTAACTTGTACATCAGTGGCTCAACAGCCTGCAGCTCTGCAATCAGTTTATCGTAGATCTCGTAGCGCGATACCAGCGGATAGCCTTCGGTAGCCACAGAGTTCTCAATGCCGAAGGGCACATCTCCATAGTGCTTGGTCAGGTGGAAATAGCAGTATGCATAAAGTGTCATAGCCTCGCCATAGAGTTGGGTCCACATGTTGGTGGTGCCAGTTTCAACGGCTTTGGCATAATCATCCTTTTTGGCTATGACGTCGGCCACACGACGAGCACGGGCCAGAGCGCTGTAGAGTGAGTTGAACTGCGACTGCTTGCCGCTGATCTTGGTTTCTTCGGGCATCAGCATACCGATGGTGTTATTAGGCGAGTTGAACTCTGGATAGTATTCGGCATCCGATGTGCAGTCCTCCCAGTGGTAGTTACCGCCCGAAGCACAGTTCTGTCGGTATTCAGCGTATGCCCATGAGAGGGCTTTGAAGGTCTCGTCTGTTGATGATGTCACAAATGCATCATCGTTTTTGGCTGGCGATTCTACGTCGAGATAGTCGCTGCACGAAGCAAAGAGCATAGCACAAAGCAGAAAACCGCCTGTTTTTATATTTTTGGTATTCATAATCATTTCGTCATTATTATTTCTTAAAACTGAACATTCAGGCCAATTACGAACGAACGTGAACGAGGATAGGTTCCCCAGTCAAGTCCGATTGTTGGATAGGCTGCGTTACCCTGATTGCTGTTGGTGTTCACCTCAGGATCCAGACCGTCGTAGCCGGTAATTGTCAATAAGTTATATACCGTTCCGTAGATACGGCAGTTACTCATGCCAATCTTGTTGATGATCTGCTTGGGCAGACTGTAGCCTAATGTGAGTGTGTTCAAACGAAGATAGGAGCCATTCTCAATACCATCACTCGAAACGATACCTGTCTCGTGGTAGGCATTGGCATATTTTGCATTCGCATTCAGTCGGTTCAGGTCCTCTGGTGCTGTATAGCGAACCAGTTCGCCGTTCACGATGTCGTAGTATCTGTAGGCATCCTTCATGAAATCCAGTTTGTTCATGAAGATACCGTTATCCTTGTAACCGTACATCGAGGCCAACTTATTTACGTTGTAGATCTTATTGCCGTAACTCCAGTTGAAGTATAGGCCCAGATCGAAGCCCTTAAAGGTGGCATTGATATTGAAGCCGCCAGTGTGTGTAGGATTCATGTCGCCGATAATGGTGTAGTCTTCCGAGTTAATCACACCATTATTGTCTGTATCCTGATACTTGGGCATACCGGGATAAGCCACCTGACCTTCTGGACGTCCGTCCTTGGGCACGCCATAGAACTGAGAGAGGTTCGAGGCCAGATCGGCAACTCCCTTCTTCAAGGTATAGCAACCATTATCATAATCAAAGTCGGCAGGTGTGTAGTAGCCCTGCGCAACCAAACCATATACCAGGCCTACGGGCTCTCCGACTTTCAGAATATAATCGTCGCTTGGCATACGCATCTGAATCCACTGTGTACCATATTCACCAGTTACTCCATCTGCTAACTTGTCAACATTTCCCTTGTTGAAGTTGATGTTGGCATTGGCGGTTACACTCCAGTCGTTATCTTTATAGATAACACCACCCAATGAGAGCTCCAAGCCTTTGTTGCTGGTCTGGCCGATGTTGGCGAATGTCGAAGTGAAGCCGGTAATGCCAGGCAGCGATGTGTTCATCAGCAGGTCCTTGGTGGTGTTCTTATAGACATCGATGGTACCCCAGAGTCGGCCGTTCAGTAAACTGAAGTCCAGACCGATGTTTCGTGTAATGGTGGTCTCCCATTTCAGGTCTTCGTTGGCCATCGATGCCGAGGCAAGATCATACGAGGGGAGGAAGGCACCGTTCATGATGTAACGCCAACGGTTATCGGTCTCGGCTGCCCAGGTCTGCGACCAGAGGTCGGCACTGATACCGTCGTTACCTACCGTACCATACGATACGCGCAGTTTCAGATTGTCGAGCCAGCTCTTGACACTGGCCATGAATGGCTCCTCGGTGATGCGCCATGCCAGAGCAGCTGCAGGGAAATAACCCCAGCGGTGCTTAGGCGAGAACTTAGAACTACCATCGGCACGCATGGTCACAGTGAGCAGATAGCGGTCAAGCATGTTGTAGTTCAGACGTCCGAAGTATGAGAGAATACGCTCGGGAGTAGAGAATCCTGAGTAGAAATTGGTGGTCTTGCCTGCGTTAGGATCATACTGGTTGATCATGGCAAAGGCATTGTCCTTGCTGAAGTTGGCTGGGAAGTGGTTGGCGTTTACACCGATGCTCTCGCCACCCGAGTTGGTGACCTCCTGACCCAACAGCACATTCAGGTTGTGGCCCTTGGCGATATCAATGACGTAGTTCAATGTGTTGGTCCAACGCAGGCTCCAACTCTTGCCCTGTGCATACTGTGCGTCGCCGGCAAACAGTTTCTCGCCTTCGTCGCTCAGATAGTCTGAATAGGTAGCGCCACTCCAGTTCTTGGTCTGGTTCCAGCCGCGTGCTAAGGTGAAATCTGTGTGATAGGTCAGTCCTTTCACGATGCCCCAGTTCAACGAGGCTGTAGCGCGCAGATGCTGGCGCATTGACAGTGGCTCGTAGTCTTTGATGCGCTCGTATGGGCTATAGCGGTCCCAGAGTGTCTGACGGCCATACATATCTATATTGCCTGTGCGTAAGGCACCAAGGTCGCCCTTGATGTCGCTTGTGGCGATAGGACGGAAACGGTAGGCGAACGACAGGATGGAACCCTGTCCGCTGGTGGTTCCCTCGTTGCTCATGCTCTGCACATCGACGTAGCGTGTATCAAGTGCGAAATCGAGGTTCTTGGCCAGTTTCTGGTTGAACTTCAGCGAAATGTTAGCACGTTTCTTATACGAGTTGATCTTCAGTCCTTCCTCGTCCATGTAGTTTACTGAGAAGAGCACCTTGGTCTTATCGGTGCCGTCAGAGATGGTCAGGTCGTGATTATGTGAGAAAGAGTTACCATACACATCCTTCTGTACATCATACTTGCTTACGTTCTTATAGGCCTCTATACCGCCATTGGCCAGTCCGAACAAGTTCGATATCTCAGTGGCATAGGTGGGGTTATAGGCATCTGCCACCGCCCAGGTATAAGCTAAATAGTCATAGGGCGAGAGCGATTCCAGATACTTGGTGGGGGTGTTGAACTTGGCGTAGCCGTTGTACGATACCGATACTTTACCCTCTTTGGCTCCTTTGGTGGTTACCAGGATAACACCATTGGCACCACGCGCACCGTAGATGGCTGTCGATGAGGCGTCTTTCAGCACGTCGATGCTTTCTACCTGATCGGCAGGAATATCGCTCATCGAACCAGCGATACCATCAATCAGTACCAGTGGCTCATTGCTCTGTGAGATAGAACCACCGCCGCGTACACGGATAGAAACCGAGGCATCGGGACGGCCGTCCTGCGATACGATGTTCACACCAGGCAGTTTTCCTTGCAGCGCCTGTGTCAGATTGGCTACAGGAGCCGAAGCTACGTTCTTACCTGATACCGAGGCCACCGATCCTGTCAGGTCACGACGGCGTACAGTCTGATAACCGATTACGACCACCTCGTCGAGCGATGCGTTGTCCTCGTCCATCACTACGTTGATGGTTGACTGACTGCCTACAGTGACTGTCTTGGTCAGATAGCCGATGTAGGAAAACTGAAGTTGTGTTGATGGCTTGACTGACAGGATGGTGTATTTGCCATCGAAGTCGGTCACCGTACCATTCGTGGTACCTTTAACCATCACACTAACACCAATAAGAGGTTCGCCCTGTGCATCTTTCACCAGTCCGGTTACCGTCTGCTGGGCAAAACTCACGAGCCATAGCATGCATGATGCTATCACTACTGTAAACCTTTTGAATTGTTGGTTCATTGAATTTTGTTTTTTATTAATAGTTAGTACTATGAAAAATAAATGTCGGCTGCAAAAGTACACTATTAATAAAAAAACGCAGGTGGAAAAACATCCCAATGATAGGGGGTGATTGTGTCAGTACTGGGTATTTGACACAATATTACCTCCTATCTGCCATAATTTTCATCCCTGTATTCCGAGGGCGTCATGCCTGTTTCTGCCTTAAAACATTTCCTGAAGTACACCACGTCTGTAAAGCCGCAGGCATAGGCTACGTCTTTTACCAGCAGACCTTTCTTCAGCATGGCACATGCCTTACGCATGCGAGCCTCACGAATAAAGTCAAGTGGTGTAACGCCCAAGAGCGATTTCATCTTCCGATTCAGCCCCGATCTGCTGGTGGCAGTAGCTTCGGCCATATCGCCTATGTTGATGTCGGCATCCGACAGGTGACTCTCGATGAAGGTTACTGCCCGTTGCATGAAAGCCTCGTCTTCGGGTTTCATCACTTGGCGGGGCATTGGCTCCTGATGGTCGTCGCGTGTTTCACTACCCGCATTGAGTAATGCCAGATAGGCTTCATGCAGTTCTTGCTGGCGACGCTTCAGTCTGATGATATACCGTCGGGTGCGTAGCACGCCCCCAACCGCTGTTATCAGTATCAGGGTGTAGAGTAGCTGTGCCCAGCGTGTCTCCCAGAAGGTGGGCTCCACAATGATGGTTAGCGTGCGAACATTGTTTGCCCATACACCATCACTGTTGGTTGAACGTATCTTGAGCTGATATGTACCAGGCGACAAGTTAAGGAAGGTGGCAGAATGCTCCTTGCCTATTTCGTGCCATGATGCGTCATCCCCCAACTGGTAGGCATAGTTGATGCTACCTCCGTCTGCGTAGTCCAATGCTGCAAAATGAATGGTGATGTCACGGTCTTCCGGTCGTTTCAGTAATAATGTGTTGAGACCGTCGACTGCCAGGTCTGGACTGCCGTTATGGATTGATAGGGCAGTGAGTGCGATAGGAGGCACGAATGTGCTTTTACGGAGCGATTTCGAGTCGACCACGAGTGCACCGTCCTGCAGGCCGAAGATGATGTGCCCATCAGGCAACTTCGCAGGAATGGCTTCCGAATAGCGGAACGAATGTTTCCAATAGTTGGCGTCGAACACGGCTGTTTGCTTGGTATCAGGATTCCAGCTGATGAGCTGATTACTGCTGGTTATCAAGATTGAACCATCAGCCTCAATGGCTGATTGTGTCAGGTCTGATGCAAAGCCGGTAGCGGTGTTGAAATGACTGAAAGATAGTTCCTCTGCCAAGAGGTTGCTTGAGGCTATCTGGTCGATGCCGCCAGTCTCCGTACAGATGAAGATGCGATGCTTGCTGTCTTCGAGTACGTACATCAGGGCATTGTTCGACAGACTCTCAGCCTCTTGCGCATGCCGACTGTGTAGCTTAAAACGTACTTGTCGGGCGTCTTTTTTCGATACATCAGCAACTAATAGTCCGGAGTTGGTAGCTGCTAGCAGCACGCCGTTTCCGGTAATATGGATTTGTCGTACCCTTGTTGCTGCATCCTGTGGATATGATAGGCCGTTGCTCTTATTCCTGATAACGGGTTGCTCGGCCTGTGGCTGTTCTATGCAGTTGATACCGCCCTCAAAGGTTCCCACCCAGAGTCGCCCGTATTGATCCTCTGCGATGTTGTACAGGTCGTTGCTGTTTAGTGAGAAGTGCGAGATATTGAAACTGCCGTTATGCTCACGGAGTCTGTAGAGTCCATCGGGTTTCGATGCCAGCCAGAAGGTTCCATGCGTGTCTTGCATCACGTGATAGATTGGCGAGCCGAACGATGTGTATGATGGATGCAGTCGGCCGTCGCGTCCCAGGTAGCCTAACAGATGGTTGTCTTTGTCGAAAAGCCGGATGCTGGCATCGTCGCGTGTGGTGACCCAGTACCGTTTGGCGTTGTCGATGCAGAATGCCCGCACATGCATGGGCTTGTCCTGTGGCAGCATACAGAAGTTCTTCTGACTGAACGTCAGCTTGTGTACCGAGTTCTCGCTGCGGAACCACACGTTCCCCTGATGGTCTGTCAGTCCGTAGTGCAGATAGCGGTATTGCCCGATACTGGTAGGGTAGGTTATCCATTGTCCGTTCTGCTTATAGGCGATATGGCCGTCGCGCCCAATAGCCCACCTTACGCCGTACTTATCCTGACATTCAAAGATGTCGCTATGCGGTACGCTGGGATGCGTGATGCGTCGCTGAAACATCACCAACTGTCTGCGTTCCTCTTCGGGCTGTACCTTGCTGAACTTACAGGTTTTTGTGTTAAACAGGAATATATGCTCCTCAATCTTGCACAGCAGGTTGTCATCATCGGTTAGTACGGCATCCTGTATGCGGTTCGATGGCAGGTCGATACCATCGCCTACGCGTGTCTTGAAGCATTCCAGTGTGTAGCCGTCAAAACGGTTCAGTCCGTTCCAGGTGGCAAACCATATCATGCCTTTCTTGTCTTGTACAATCTGGGTAACAAACCATTGTGCCATGCCATTGGTTTCGTCGTAATGGGTCACGGTGCATTGAGGTTGTGCGTTTGTTGGCACAATCCACCTTGTCAGCATGAAGACAATCAGGATGATGATTCTTCGCATTGTTTTAGTAATATTAATTAGTAATCGGGTGCAAAATTAGTAAAAATGGCTGAAAGCTCCAAAACTTCCAGCCATTTTTATTCATTCAGATGGTATGTCTGCCTGAGATTGGGGGTACTGCCTTTATTTCTTCAGTTCTACGGGAATCACTGGCATCGCACCGTTCTGGGTACATACGTAAGCACTTACCTGTACAGCTGTTTTATGGGCTTGCTGTACGGGATTTCCGTTGATGATTGAAGCACAGAATGAGCCTGTAAATGAGTCGCCTGCACCTACCGTATCGGCAACTTCAACCTTTGGCGTATCCTGGAACGAGGTCAGCCCGTCGTCGGTAAATACATACGATCCGTTAGTGCCGCAGGTCAGTACCAGCATCTTCAGGTGATAGTCCTGAACTATCTTCTCGCAAGTGCCGCGCATATCCAGACTGTCGTAACCGAACATGCGACTAACAACCACTAACTCTTCGTCGTTGATCTTCAAGATGTCACAGATACAGAATGAGTCCTCCAGTATCTCTTTCGAGTAGAACTGCTGGCGCAGATTGATGTCGCATATCTTCAAACAGTCTTTTGGGGTGGCATCGAGAAACTTACGGATGTTTTCACGTGATACCACGTTGCGCTGTGCTAACGATCCGAAGCATACGGCACGTGCGTTCTTGGCAATCTCGTCCATCTCGTCTGTGAATGGGATATTATCCCATGCCACGTTCTCTTTGATGTCGTAAGTGGGGATACCATCGCCTGTCAGGGTTACCTGTACAGTGCCTGTGGGGTAGGGTACCCGTGGCATCAGGTAGTTCAAGTTGTGCTCCTTCAGAGCTTCAATGGTCTCCTCTGCCAGTGCATCCTCACCCAGTGCGCTGATGGCAATGGTGTTATCGCTGCCTAAGAATTGTCCTGCGTGATAAGCGAAGTTGGCTGGTGCACCACCTAATTTCTTTCCATCGGGAAGTACATCCCACAAAGCCTCTCCGAGGCCTACGATATATCTCTTCATAATTCTTAGTTGTTTTTTACGTTTTTAATATAGGTAAATAGATAAATCACTCCGATAGCCATCACGATGACTGCTCCTGCCTGGCCCATGGCGTCGCTGGCAAATCCCATCAGCAGTGGGAAGATAGTTCCGCCAAACAGTCCCATAATCATCAATCCTGATACCTCGTTCTGCTTCTGTGGCATTGCTGTCAGAGCCTGTGCAAAACAGATTGAGAAGATGTTGGAGTTGCCATAGCCCACCAGTGCGATGGCTGTGTAGAGTATCCACTTCTCAGTGCCGATGAACAGTCCGCACATTGATAGTGCCATCATCACTACGCTAATCACAAAGAAGGTACGATTAGGCAATACACGCAGGAAGAAAGAGCCTGTCAGACAGCCGATGGTACGGAAGATGAAGTACAGACTGGTTGCAAATGCTGCGTCGTTAAGTGTCAGTCCCAGTCGCTCCATCAGTATCTTCGGGGCTGTGGTGTTGGTGCCCACGTCGATTCCTACATGGCACATGATACCAAAGAACGATAGCAGTACGATAGGTGTGCCCAGCAGCTTCAGACAGTCTGTAAATGTAGAAGCATTGCCTGACGTCTGTTCTTCTTCGATAGGAGTAATTGCCAGTAGCGCTGCAGCCAGAATGCCCACCACAAAGTAGATCATAAACAGCACTCGCCAGTCGTAGCCGAACGAAGGCAGAACCTGTGTGGCGCCCCACATGGCCAGATATGGTGCCAGAAACGAGGCGATGGCCTTGATAAACTGTCCGAAGGTGAGTGTCGATGCCAAGTTTCCTCCGCCCATCACGGTTGATACCAGTGGGTTAAGCGATGTCTGCATCAGTGCGTTACCAATTCCAAGCAGTGAGAATGCGCAGAGCATTATGCCGAAGTTCTCGCCAAACAGAGGAAGAAGCAGCGATACGATAGTCACGCCGAGCGATAGCAATACAGTGTTCTTTCGTCCGATCTTGTTCATCAGCATGCCTGTAGGTACACTGAAGATCAGGAACCAGAAGAATACGAGCGACGGGAAGATGTTGGCCACGCTGTCTGTCAGCTGCAGGTCTTCCTTCACATAGTTCGATGCAATGCCCACCAGGTCGACAAATCCCATGGCGAAAAAGCAGAACATCACGGGGATCAAAGCAAATTTCTTCATATTACTAACTTTTCTCTAAATTCTTAATTTTTAATTCTTAATTTCATATATTGTCGCTTTTCCGCCCTTCACCTTAATACTATTATAAGGTTCTGATGGGAATACCAGGTTTGTCATAGCCATCTTTCCTTCTGCATCGAAGGCCTCGATAGAGCAGCGGTCGATAAACAATCGCAGCTGTTTGATATGTCCATAGGTAGGAGCGATAGATGTGCATGCAAAAGCCTCACTGAAGCTCACGTCGCCACTCTTCGTACGGTCCATGCTGAAACTCTGTCGCTGTCCGTCGTAAACCATCACCACCTGCTCGCCCTTGGTATTCGAGAGCACAATCTCGGCCTGATTCTTCACGTCCACCACAATCTCGCAAGCCTCAGTAGGCTTCTTCACTTTGGCGCCACGCATGGCCAGCATCTCCTTCGATGGAACTACGCTTACATAAGTCTCCTCGCCATAGTTGAACAGTCCGAGGTCGCGGGGGATACTGTTGGCCGAGCGGTATTGCTTGGTAGGTACCTGATTGGCATACTGCCAGTTGCTCATCCATGCCAGTACCACATGACGTTCCTCAGGTGCGTTATAGAACGATACGGTAGCGTAATGATCCTTACCATAATCCATCCACTTGGTAACCTTTGGCATCGACTCGCAGGTAAACTTATGCCCGTCGAACTGCCCCACGAAGTACTGTGTGGCACTACCTCCGAATGGACCACCGGGGTTGATGTTGCAGATGAGCACCCACTTATTGTTGATCTTCATGAGGTCAGGACATTCCCACACGCCGCCGTGATTGCCATACTCCTGACCGAAAGCTGACTCGTATTTCCAGTCTTTTAGGTTCTCTGACGAGTAGAGCTGCATCTCCTGACCCACTGCCAGGATCATCACCCAGCGCTTGGTGCCCTCAAACCAGAACACATTGGGGTCGCGGAAGTCGGGCTTGTCGCTGGTCAGTATAGGGTTTCCTTCATATTTCTTGAATGTCATTCCACCGTCTTTTGATATGGCCATCGACTGTGTCTGGTGGTGACCGGCTGAGGTGTAGAAGGCTACTACATCATCTCCGTTGGTGATACATGAGCCACTGAAGATGCTACCCAACCAGTCGGGCTCGAATGTCTGTGGCTGTGCTTCCCAATGCACCAGGTCTTTCGACGTAGAGTGGCCCCAGTGCATGTTCTCCCATTGTGAACCATAAGGGTTGTACTGATAGAAGAGATGCCATACACCATCTTTGTAGAACATGCCATTCGGGTCATTCATCCAACCGTATACGGGAGTATGATGATATACTGGGCGGAAGCGCTCGCGATTGGTGGTGTCGAAGGTATCGCTATACTTGATTTCCTTCCAACAGGCAAACTCGCCTACGGCACCTTTCAGACGGCGGTCGCCATGAAACTCGATGTCGAGCAGCTGGGCATCCTTCAACTCGTAGGGCACGTAATAATCTACGCGATCTACTGCCAGCTTCACATTGATGCGCTGTGTCATCTCGTTCTTCCCGTTCACCACGGCTATAGCCGCAATGTCCTCAGTCTCCTGTACGGGCAGCAGTAAGTACTTGGTTGGTTGTTCCACTCGCAGCATGGCATGCTTCTCGCCCAGCACCATCGGTGTTACTTGGGCCATCGCCGATGCAGAGGTCAGTACGGCTGCCACCGCCATCATTACCGTTCTTCTCATTTTGCTATTCATTCTGATTGTACGTTTTTAGATTTTCTGCTGCAAAAGTAGTACAAATTGTGCGTATAACCTATAAATAATGTTTCAAACAATAAGAATAATCGTTCATTGCAACATTTTTTCTGTGTAATGAACGATAAATGATAGGTTATAGTCTTAAAGGTATGCTTTTGGGGGCTAAAAGGTATACTTTTGCAGTTTAAAAGTTATACTTTTGCAGGCTAAAAGGTAAGCTTTTATACGCTTGCAATCATATGCCATTTTTCTCTAAGTACTTTTCAATTGCAAAGTACTTAGCGTGCAATTGTTTTCTAACTACTTTGCAAATACTACACTTCAATAAAAAATGTGCGACTCTCACGAGCCGCACCGTTCTTACTTTGAATCAATCCATTACCTTACCAACTAAATTTAACCAATTAATTACATTATGAACCTAATACAATAACTAACTAAAAACATTCGCTGTATTTTATTGCTGACTAACCTTCACGTCGCTAACTGTGATTGAACCGCCGTAGTTGTTGATGCTCCAGCAGTTTTTCTGGATGCCGTAGATGCGCTGGGTGTAGGCGCATACATCGTTGATGTAAAGTGTCAGGACGCTGTTATCTGTGTAGATGTCGATGTTGTAGACATTGTCACTGGGGCGTGCGAAGTTATAACCATCGGCAGCCTCGATGAAGCCCTTGCCTTCCTCGCCTTCCTGCTCGAGGTTAATCTTGCGGCCATCTTCCCACTCGGGGTTAACAACCATTGTATAGTATTTCTTCGAATCAGTACCGCGTACAAATGATACACCAAACTTATCCCAGTTGTTCGAAGTCTTAACAGTGAACGAGATGTGGTTGGCTGTGCCCAGACGGTTGTAGAGTACGTATGCTCCATCGCCACTCAGTGAACCATTGTTGTAGCCATTCGATTCCATCACTGTAGCGTTAACTGTCTGATTATATTTGGCTGCCATTGCAGGCACTGCACCCAGAGTAAGTGTACCATCGTTATGTTGTATAACCTTGTGGCAAACCAATGCACCACTCCAGTTGGGCTCGTTGCCGTCGCCAGCACCTACGTTGGTGTTCTTCTCGTGAATATCGCTACCAGAACGGAATGGACACCATCCCCAGATGTAACGATCTGTACCATTAGAGGCTGTCTTGGCGGCATAGAGTGAACGACTGTCGAGCACACCCTCGTGTCCGTCAGGAGCCCACTTTGGTCCGTCATTGAGACAGTTCTTCAGTTCCTCATAGGTTGAGGCTACCATATACTTAACCTTACGGCTCCAGTTGGCGCGATAGCTCTCGCTGAACACGATATACCAGTAGTCGCCCATCTTGAAGATGTCAGGACACTCCAGCATACGGTCCCAAATCATACGGATACGGCCTACGTGCTCCCAGTTTTTCATGTCGTTCGACTTGAACTCAGCAAATACAGGGTCGCCACCACCATTAGGATAGGTAGAGATAACCATGTGATAGAGGTTGTCGTCGGCTACGAATATCTGTGGATCGCGGAAGTCATTACCAGAGTAACCATAGTCAGGACCATTCAGAGTCCAAAGTTCGTCCTTAGTCCAGGTCTTAAAGTCGGTAGATGTTGCACGCATCACCACTTCGCGGTTCTTGCAGTTGCCGTTGTGACCTGTGTAGTAGATATAATATGTACCATCCTTCTCGTATGCGCAACCTGTACCCAGTGCCGCATCCTGCTGATAGTCGTTAGCACCGTATGCCAGCAACTCGCCCAGCGACTCGTAGTTAGCACCATCCTTGGTAGATACAGCCCAAATGGGGTGGAAGCGATAAGTCATGTTGTTGATGAACTCCTGCAGGTAGAGCACCTTGAAGTCGCCGCTCTTCTGATCGTAGAAAGGCATGGGGTCGCCTACACGGCCTACAGCTGGTGTATAGAATGTGCCAAAGCCGGCAGCATCAGTCGAAGCGAAGAATGTGGTTGTGCCGTTCCAGTCCTTTGCGGGATCGCCGCTGAACTCCTCGTCGCTGCACGCCGTCAGCACAGAGGCTGACAGCATGAGTGCGAATACTGAATATATCATTGTCTTCATAACTTACAGTTTTTTTTATTTGGTTAGATAATTGAATGCGTTGAGCAGGATAGTGCCCATGTTGTCGTGATAGTTAGACTCGTATGGAGTAGGAGAGTTCCAGTCGTAGAGACCTGAGCCAAGACAGATGATACCACCCTTACCAAACTCGCCGTTAGCAGCCTTCAACTCCCATGCGTTCACGCTGTTGTCGCCAGTCAGAGCGCGACCACCAGTCTTAGCTTCCATAGCATCCTTACCACCCTGATAAGTATCCCAGAATCCATACTGCGATGTGGTGTTACAAATAGTGTAATCCTTATCGAGTGTGTAGATAGCTTTGTCAGGCGCACCTGGATAGGTCTTGAGGTTATTCCATAGTGGGTGAGTGATGTCGTAGGCAAATGTATGCCAAGGATCGTCGCCCATCAGGTCGGAGCCTTCGCCGCCTCCGCCGCCCCAAACATTGTTTGGATAAGCGTCCTCAGGCATAGCACCCAGTGCGATAGCGTAGTTCACCGCGCTACGACCCAGTACGAATGCGCCACCCTTCTGCCAGTATTCCTTCATCTTGGCCAGTGCTGTCATAGCACCCTGCTCAGCCTCAGCAAATCCGTTGTAGTTGCCGTATGATGAACAATGACGGTGGAAGAATATCAGCTTACATTTCTCGAGTGAGATATTTCCGCCAGCTACATCGCTCCATGATGCGTAGGCTGCACTTGCAATGTTACCAGTGAGCCACTTGGCAGCAGCCTTCTCCTCATCGTTCAGCAGTTCGATGTTTTCAGCATCGCCAACAAACAGTGCGATAGGATCCTCAATCAGTGTTACGTAAACCGTATAAACTGTAGTAGCAGTATTGTCGTTAAGTGTAATCTGGAACGGCTCAGTGAAGTTGCCCTTAGTGCCGCTAGCGGGACTACAGGTAGCATCCTCGCTGCATTCAACTTCGAAAGTAGCATTGCTAAGGTCGATACCGCTGTTGGCCATCACGCTTACGGTGATAGTCTTGTCCTGCTGGTTGATGGCACCTTTCACGCCCTCAAGGATGAAGAGTGACATCAGCGCCTCGTCGTTTCTCACGCTTACCTGATAGTCCATCACCAGGTCGCCATTGCTGATGTGAAGATTGCGATCGGCATCAAAGTTGATGTGGTCGCCCACCTTCATATTGGTCTGTGCGCCAGCAGATACTGTCAGACTTGTTATCTCCATATCACCCTTCTGGGCGAAATCTACGGGCACTTTTACTTTTACCAGTCGCTTCTCTGTGTTGATGGTACCTTCGTATTGTCCGTTCAGGACAAACTTCTCAACCAAGCATGAACCGCTTACGTCGATGCTGCCCGTATGATCATCGTTACAAGCGGTGAGCCCGCATACGATGCATATTGCGCAGATAATGCTATATATCGTTTTCATAACTCTTAACTCTAAATTCTTAATTTTTAAATCTTAACTCGATTCTTACCACTGTCCACAGTTCTGAGTGTAGTGTCCGTTAGATGCTGCCATCTGCTCGAATGGTACAGGCAGGTACTCGTTCTTGTTGGCTGTAAACTGCGATCCGCTCAGGAAGTTCATCTTCTCACTCTCTGTAGAGTAGTACTTGTTAAGTACAGTTGCTGCATCGCCCCAACGTACCAGGTCGAAGAAACGCTCACTCTCCATTGCCAGCTCCAATCGGCGTTCCATCTTTATTATCTTCATGGCCTCGTCCTTGCTGTAGTTACCGTTGTACTTACCTACTGCATAGTGTACGCCATATTTATTAGGATAGTTAGAAACGATGCTGTTTGTAGCCATACCAGCTGCACGCTCGCGAACCTGATTTACCAGGGCGATAGCCTCAGAAATCTGTCCCAGTTGAGCCTGTGCCTCAGCACGCATCAACAGAACGTCAGCATAGCGTAGAACGATGCGGTTCATCGAACTTGCCCACTGTGAATCGCACAGATACAGATAGCTGTCAGTAAGAGATGGATCAACATTCTGCTTTAGCGATACAAAGTATCCGAATGTACCACCTGAGCGGCTCCATGCGTTGCTCTCGGCAATCATAAAGCTTGGGTTGAACATATATGGAGTACCAGGTACACCTACTGTTACAAACAGTCTTGGATCTACAGTCTGTGTTGAGCCTACGGTGTATTCTTCGTCTGCAAAAGTGTCGAGCATTGGCAGACCGTCGCTGTTGGTGCGATAGGCACTTACCAGATTGTGCGATGGCTTATAGAAGTCGCAACCAGAGTCGTGTACCTTAGGAATACATGGAACAATCAGTCTGTAAGAGAAGTTCAGATTGCCATAAACTGTACCATCGTTTCTAGAGTACTGGATAGCCCACAGACTCTCCTTGCCGTTCTCGTACTGCTCCTCAGGACGGAAGTTGTTGTGCATATCTGGCTCCAGACCATAGCCGGCCTTGGTATAGATGGCTGGATTGGTGTAATCTACAACCTTCTGCAGGTCTGCCTCGTTGATGGCTGTTACCTGATTGCTGCTGGCATCGTCCTGACGATATGCCTTATACAGATATACCTTAGCCAGGAATGCTGCACAAGCGGCCTTTGTTGGGCGTCCCTTCTCAGTCTGAGCTTCTGGCAGTACTGCGTAGGCATCCTCCAGATCGTTGATAATCTGCTGCCAACCCTCGTCGTTGGTATACTCTGTGTTCGAGAGATTATTGTAGTCCTCTTCCTGCATGTTTGGCTTGTTCACAAATGGAATCTTCTTAAATAGTCGCTTCAGCTGGAAGTGGCCGTATGCACGCAGGAACTTCATCTCGGCAGTACGCTGCTGTATGGTAGCATTCTCCTGATCGGCACTTGCCAGAATATCAAGCGACAAGTTAACGCGTGAAAGATAGTTGTAGAAGCGATTCCAGATAGAACTGAAAGGCCAGTCGGTAGTCATTACGCCAGTACTCTTTTCTAGTCTGTGGAAAGGCTCACCATCAGAGAAGTCTGAACCGCCAACGTATGCGTCGTCGCTTCGTGTGTCGTAGTTCCAGAGTGAGAACGATGCGTTCATATCCTCAATCGAAACCAGTCCAGCGTATGCTGAAATCAGCACGTTGTCGATATACTCAGGGTTCTTTACCTCGTCCTGAGTCAGCGTTGCCTGTGGCACCTGTTCCTCCAGGAAATCAGAGCAGGCAGTAAGACCGCAGATTACGCAGATTGCGCAGATTGTTCTATATATCGTTTTCATAATCGTTGCTATATTTTAGAATGAAACATTAAGTCCGAATGTAAGATTGAGGGGAATAGGATAGTTGAATCCAGGGTTCTCAGGATCTGCACCTGTAAACTTGTTGCTCTTGATAGTGATCAGGTTCTGAGCCGAAGCGTAAAGACGTATGCGGTCTGTGTGTAGCTTGTCTGTCACCTTCTTAGGTATGTTGTAACCCAACTGTATGGTGCGCAGCTTCACGTAACTACCATTCTCTATATAGTAAGATGAAACACGTCCTTCATTGTTTGTATCCGATGTGGTGAGTGCAGGGATGTTGCTGCCAGGATTAGCTGGGCTCCAGGCATCGAGTGCTCGCTTACCCTTGTTCAGATAAGGTACGTTGATGGCTGAGTTGGCCCAGAAGTCGGTCTGCGACTTATATCCGCGACAGTCTACATCAACACCCTGTACGCCTTGCCAGAACATAGTCAAATCCCAGTCCTTATACTGCAGATAGATGTTCAATCCCCAAGTGAAGTCGGGTGTTGGATCGTAAATCCAGTCCTGGTCGGCCTCAGTAATAACGCCGTCGCCATTAAGGTCCTTATAGCGTATGCGGCCCAGGCCAGCACCTTCCTGTGTAGCATGATTATCAATCTCCTCCTGACTCTTGAAGATCCCGTCGTAGATGTAGCCTACCTGCGAGAACATAGGATGACCTACAACACTCTTCACACCGTTACCACCATACTTACCGTTGGCAGCTACTGTCTCAGGCAGTTTTGTTATCTCGTTCACATATTTACTGATGTTTCCGTTGATGTCCCACGAGAAACCATTCTCCAACTGGTGGCGATAACCAATGCTCAACTCCCAACCGTTGTTCTTTACCTCGCCGGCATTGATCCACTGACCAGAACCTTCACCCATAGCTGCGATACCTTCCATGAAGAGCAGAATGTCGGTAGTCTTCTTATTGAACCAGTCGAAACTACCATAGATTTCGTTTCTCAGCATAGCGAAGTCTAGACCGATGTTATGCTGTGTGGTTGTCTCCCACTTGATATCGTCGTTGCCGCGCTGATTGCGTACGTAACCGTTAGCCAGATCGTATCCGCCGTTTTTACCGCTAATGTCGTATGATGAACCAGCCTGTCCGCTGCCCCACAGTCCTGTTGATACAACGCTCTTGTAGAGGGTGTAGCGTGCTGTGTTCGAAATCTCCTGGTTACCAGTCTGTCCCCAAGAGTAGCGCAGCTTCAGATTGTCGAGCCAGCCCTTTGTCTTAGCCATAAACTTCTCTTCTGAGAGGCGCCAGCCTGCAGATACTGATGGGAATGTACCGTACTGGTTGTTTGTACCAAATCGGCTCGAACCATCTCGACGGATAGTAAAGCTAGCCAGATACTTGTCATCATAGGTATAGTTAACCTTTCCGAAGAAAGATACAAGACTGAAACCTTCGCCTGAACCTTCTGCCAGTTGCTTGCCTGCACCTGCACTTGGCCACATGTAGTCGGTGTTAAGAATAGCCAACTCATAGCGCTTGGCACTGTTCCACTTGTAGTCCTGACGATTCACCTCAGTACCAATCATGGCGTCGCCACGATGTTTGCCGATCTCAAGATTATAGGTAGCTATGGCGTTCCACATCCAGCGCATCCAGTGCTCCTGCTTGCTCTCTACGGCACTATCGGTACGCTTTACCTTACCATTTTCGATAGGGTAGGTAAAGAATCGCTGCTCTTTCTGTGTGTAGTCCATACCAAGAGTGGTGCGAATCATAAAGTTCTTGAATGGAGTGATGCTCAGATGTACATCGCCGAATGAGCGCCACTGTGTATATTCATTGTCCTTTGCATTGTCGATCATGCTCAGTGGATTCTCGCGCTCAGAGTAAGCACCCAGTGCCTGAGCATATTTGCCATTCTCTGCATAAATAGGGAAGTTTGGATTGAACTCCAGTGCGTGCTCCAACACACCACCGGGAGCGTCAACACCCTTTGTGCGGTTCATAGTGAAGTTCTCACCAATGATCACCTTGCCGTCGAATAACTTATAGTCTGCATTAGCACGAGCCGACAGGCGGTTGAAGTTACTTTTCTTAATGGTTCCCTGGTTGTCGTAGTAGCCCAGTGAGAAGAATGAGCTTCCCTTCTCCGATCCATTGCTTACAGAGAGATTATACTGCTGTACCACACCTGTGCGTGTAATTTCATTAAACCAGTCTGTATCACCTGCACGTACACTGGCGTTCTCGTCCAGATACATGTTCATAGTCATATTATTCAGTACGGGATTGCCCTTAGCGTCGTAACTCCAGTCGTAGTTGTATCCCAGATTGTTGTTGCTTGGGTTCACACCGTCGTTCACGCAAGCCTGCCAGTAGGCGCGTCCCCACTCACTGGCGTTCATAGTCTCAATCTTATTGGTATAGAATGATGTAGCAACGCTACCGTCGAAGTTCACCTTCACCTTGCCATCCTTACCCTTCTTGGTGGTGATAATGATCACACCATTGGCTGCACGGCTACCATAGATACTGGCTGAGGCAGCATCCTTCAGCACCTGGATGCTCTCGATATCATTACCGTTCAACTCGTGCATACCAGCTTTTGTGGGTACGCCGTCGATAATGTAAAGTGGATCGTTGTCGTTCAGGGTTCCAACACCACGTATACGAACCGTAGCAGCACCTGATGGATTACCATCGGCTGTGATATTCATGCCTGGTACACGACCTTGCAGAGCCTTCATCGGGTTGTTTTCGTTCTGCTTGGCTATTTCATCCACGCTTACGGTCGAGATGGCACCAGTCAGGTCTGCCTTACGCTGGGTGGTATAACCAGTTACTACCACTTCTTTCAGTAGTTCGCTGTCCTCTTTCAGCGTTACCTTCATACCTTGTTGTGCTGGCGCCTCCTGTGTCTGGTAGCCAATGTACGAGATAACGAGGATAGCACCTTCGTTTACTTTTAAGGTGAAGTTTCCATCGAAATCAGTCACAGTACCGTTTGATGTTCCTTTCTCCTTCACTGTGGCGCCGATGAACGATTCTCCTGTAGCGTCGACCACCGTACCACTGATCTCTGTCTGAGCGTACATTATAGTACTCATCAGCAAGAGTGCAAAACTCAGAAACATTTTCTTTAGTTCTTTCATTGTTGCTTGTTTTAATTGTTAGTACTCATTTGATTTTAAATTTCTGCTGCAAAAGTACAAATGTATCGTTAGCACAGCGTTAAAATATCGTTCATCCCGTTCAAAAATTGTTTCAATGTATCATTTTTGTTATCAAATGAACGTTTTTTGTTAGTATCTGTTGGCAAATATACAAAAATTACGCAAGAATGTCTTGTATATCAGAACTTTTTTTTATATTTGCCAACATAAAACTTAAGACGATTATGAGGAACTTATCAATTTACCTTTTTACGTTTGCTGCAGTCCTGCTGATGGGTTGCAAGCAAAACGAACCTAAATATATAATAGGTGTTTCACAATGTTCTGAGGATATATGGCGTGATTGGCAGAACGCCGAGATGAGAATGGAGGCTAACTTCCATGAGGGCGTAGAACTACGTTTTACTGCTGCTCACGACGATTCTGAACTTCAGAGTAAACAGATAGACAGTCTGGTAGCGAGTGGTATCAGTCTGCTGATTGTGGCTCCTAATCAATTGACATCGGTATCACCTGCCATCGACCGCGCATACGACAAGGGCATACCTGTTATCGTGTTTGAACGTAAGACAGACTCACGCAAGTATACCGCCTTTGTAAGTGCCGACAACTACGAGATGGGACACATAATGGGCGAATATATCGCAACACAGCTTAACGGCAAGGGTACTATCATGGAGATTATGGGCCTTAAAGGTTCGTCTCCCGCCGAGGAGCGTTATAATGGTTTTCACGTTGCCATAGCATCTTATCCTGAAATCAAGGTTGTGACCGAGATACAAGGTGACTGGACTGAGCCTACGGCTTATGAGGCAGTGAAGAACTGGAAAGGTGATTTGAATGGCATCGATGTTGTGTTTGGTCATAATGACCGTTCTGCCATTGGTGCCCGTAAGGCGTTCGAAGAGCGTGGCGCCAGACTGCCGATGTTCTGTGGTATTGATGCTTTGCCAGGAGTTGATGGCGGTATTCAGCAAGTGCGTGATTCGCTGCTTGATGCATCGTATATCTATCCTACACGTGGCGACCAACTGCTACAACTGGCCATCGACATACTCGATGGTAAACAATACCAAAAGGAGACGATGCTCACATCAGCTCTCGTAACTCGTGATAATGCAACGGTGCTGCTACTTGAAAGCGACGAGGTAGTGCGTCAGGCTCATAATCTTAATAAACTTCAGAAAAAGGCTGCTGGCTATCTTGAACAGCTGTCAACGCAGCGCACCATCTCGCTGTTGGCACTCTTTGCTATTGCTCTGTTAGCCCTTGCCCTTGTACTCTTTATCCTGTATTATCGCAGTAAGGTTTCGGCTCAGCGCGAACGCATCGTCAATAATCTGTGGAATATGGAAGCAGAAAACGTAGCTAAACAACCTGTAAGACAACAACCTACAGTCGAAGAGCCAACTCAGGAACCGCTGTTCATTATCCGATTCAAGGATGTTGTTGAGGCTCGTCTTTCAGATAGCGATCTGAGTGTTGACGATTTGGCCGCAGCCATGAATCTCAGTCGCGTGCAGCTATATCGTAAAGTAAAGGCCATCTCAGGTTCTTCGCCTGTGGAATTGCTGCGTACAGCCCGATTAAATCGCGGTTACCAGTTATTGGTGAAAGGTGATAAAACCATCTCTGAGGTTGCCTACGAGGTTGGTTTTACTGCTCCCAGCTACTTTACCAAATGCTTTAAGGAAGAGTTTGGAATCAGTCCTTCCGATTTGTCCTGACGATAAAAACGTTACTCTTTGTCGTTTTTTCTGTATTTTCTTGCGATTGAAGGAAAAAAGTTGTACCTTTGTGGCGTTTGAATGATCGGACAAATAACGAAATAGTATGATTGAAGTTGTAGATTTTAGTAAGACTAACTCGGTGATCAACCTGTATATGGCTGAGCTGAGAGACAAGAACTATCAGAAGAACCGACTGCTGTTCCGTCATAACATCAAGCGCGTAGGCGAGATGATGGCGTACGAACTGTCGAAGACACTGGAGTACAGACCGAAGACGGTGACAACACCACTTGGCACACTGGATATCCAATTGCCAAAGGAGGATCTCCTGATTGCTACCGTATTGCGTGCAGGACTTCCCTTCCATGAAGGCTTTATTAATGTATTCGACCACGCCGACAATGCCTTTGTATCGGCCTATCGTATGTACACCAACCGTGAGCATACCGAAGTAGGCGTACATACAGAGTATCTGGCTGCACCAAGTGCCAAGGGAAAAACACTGGTAATTGTTGATCCCATGCTGGCGACAGGTGGCTCGATGGCAGCAAGTATCGAGGCACTGGTAAGAACGGGCAAGCCTAAGAAAATCCATGTGGCTTGTGTGATTGCTGTGCCCGAGGGTCTTGAGGTCGTAAAGAGTGCGCTCCCTGATGGCTCTACCATCTGGTGCGCTGCTATCGACCCAGGCATGAACGAACATAAATACATCGTTCCTGGCTTCGGCGACTGTGGCGACCTCTGTTACGGAGAGAAGTTATAAGAAAAAAAAAGAAATCCCACTCAATCGAGCGGGATTTCTTTTTGTATGTTAGATGAGGTGAAGTGTTCCCATCAGGTAAACCAAACCGAAACCTAATACCATCGAAACAATACCCATGATGATACCAATCTTCGACATGTCGCTCTGCTTTACGTAGCCCGTAGCAAATGCCAGTGCATTTGGTGGGGTAGAGATGGGCAGAATCATGGCTGATGAGGCTGCGATGGCCACACCGATCAGGATGGTTGATGTGCCGCCGATAGGTGCCAGCTTGTCGCCCATAGCACCGCAGACCATTGCCAGAATAGGCATCAGCAAAGCTGCTGTAGCTGAGTTTGAGATGAAGTTACTGAGCAGGTAGCAGATAGCACCACCAATCAGCAGGATGAGCAGGGGTGAGAACTCACCGAAGGGAATGCTCTCTACGGCATTGGCGGCCAAACCGGAAGAGTTAAGACCATAACCCAGTGCGAAACCACCGGCTACCATCCAGATAACACTCCAGTTAATCTGCTCAAGGTCGCGCTTATTGATAACGCCGGTCAGGGCGAAGATACAGAATGGAACCATGGCCACTGTATTGGCGTTGATGCCAGTGATCTGGTCTGAAAGCCAAAGGAGTACAGTAACGATGAATGTAATGATGACTACTGTTGACTGGAAACCCTTCTGCATGCCACCGTCGATTTTCAATTCTATCGTCTTCTGACTGAATGGGAAGAACTTAAGCAGCAAGCGCCAGCTGATGAACAGCAGTAGAATCACGAGTGGGAACATGAACATCATCCACTGTCCGAAACCAAGACCCATATTCAATCCCTCAGGATCGTTCAGATACTTCAGGGCAATAGAGTTTGGAGGTGTACCGATAGGGGTACCCATACCACCAAGGTTGGCAGCAACAGGGATACTCATGGCCAAAGCAATACGACCCTTTCCCTCGGGTGGCAACTGGTGGAACACAGGGGTGAGGAATGTCAGCATCATAGCCGCTGTGGCAGTGTTAGATACAAACATTGAGAACAGACCTGTGATGAGCAGGAAGCCCAGGAGTACCATCTCACTACGTGTGCCGAAGGGGCGGAGCAGAACTTTTGCCAACTGTGCATCAAGACCAGTTTTGGTAGCGGCAATAGCCAGTACGAAACCACCGATAAACAGCATGATGATAGGATCGGCAAACGAAGCCATCACACCTTTGTGCGAGAGCAACTTGCCTACTACTTCTGGGTCGACCATAGGTTTGATACCGCTGTCGGAGCAGAATAGCAGCATCAGTACGATGATGGCAATCGATGTGGCCCACGATGAAACGACTTCAAGTATCCACATCAGCGTGGCAAAGGCAAAAATAGCGATGACGCGCTGCTGGATAACGGTGAGGTTCTGGATGCCGAACCACTCGGATGGCATATTCCAAAGTAATAAAGTGACGAGCGCTACCAAAGCAATCTTGATAGCACGTTTGGTACCATCAGCAGGATGGTATTTACGCTGGTGACGCATTTTGTGGTACGTCTCAACGAGATGAAATCCTTCGTAAATGTGAAACATATTGTTGTAAAGCTATAATTTAATATTTGGTTTTAAGTGAAAAAATTCGAGCGCAAAGGTAATCATTTTATTAATAATTAGAAATTAAGTGTCAGAAGAAATATCGGATAATGAGTGTATATTAACACAAAATCATCCCCATAGCCATCTGCCATGGGGATGATTGATATGTGGAGTTTACAAACTCGCGGTTTATTCTACTGTCCAGATGTCGTTGGTCTCGAGCAGCTCCTCGAAGTTGTGATATTTCTTCTGAGCAGCTACCTCAGCCAGCTGTGCGTGAACGGCATCGTTGTAGGTAGGAGCCTCAACGTCGCGAATCACACCGAGGGCGATGGGGAAACCATCCTCAGGAGTCATCATAGCGAGTTTCAGCTGCAAGGTGTTATCCTCGCAGTGAGCATCGTGAACCAGTACATCGTCGATGGTGTAACCGTCCTTGCCAATCTCTACCACCTTCAAGCCGAAGCCCTGCTGTACAAGTCCGAACTCATTGTTCTCACCGAATACGAGCTTCTCGCCGTGACGTACATAGATGGCGTTCTTCTTACGGCCCTCGTTGTTGTAAACCACATCGTGGCAGTGGTCGTTGAAGATAACACAATTCTGCAGAACCTCAGTTACACTTGCACCTTTGTGCTCGTAAGCTGCCTTCAGAACCTCAACAGTTCCCTTTGCATCAGTAGCCACGCAACGGGCGAAGAAGTGTCCGCGAGCGCCGAAGCAGAGCTCTGCAGGGCGGAAGGGATCCTCAACGGTTCCGTAAGGGCTCGACTTTGATACGAAGCCGCGGGGTGAGGTGGGTGAATACTGACCCTTGGTCAGACCGTAGATGCGGTTGTTCAGGAGAATCATGTTCAGGTCGATGTTACGACGGTTGGCATGGATGAAGTGGTTACCACCGATAGCCAGTCCGTCACCATCACCAGATACCTGCCAAACAGTCAGGTTGGGATTAGCTACCTTAGCACCGGTAGCGATGGCAGCGGCACGACCGTGGATGGTGTTCATGCCGTAGGTAGCCATATAGTGAGGCAGACGGCTTGAACAGCCGATACCAGAGATGACTGCTACGTTCTCGGGAGCTACGCCAATCTCGGCCATAGCCTTATGGAGTGAAGCCAGGAAGAAGTGGTCACCACAACCAGGGCACCAACGAGGCTGGCCTTTCTTGAAATCTTGTGCTGTATAACTCATAATTGTTTACTTCTTTAAAATGTCCTCGAATGCGTTCACTAACTCTTCTACTACGAAGGGCTGACCCTTTACCTGATTGAACTGGTAAGGTACAAAGCCATCAACCTTCATGCGAAGGTAGGCAGCCAGCTGACCCATGTTCTGCTCGGCTACTACCACCTTCTTGTACTTCTTCAGTACGTCGGCAGTGTTCTTTGGCAGGGGGTTCAGATACTTGAACTGTGCCTGAGCCACCTTGTAGCCCTTAGCTTTCAGCTCATCCATAGCAGAGTGCAGGTGGCCGTAGGTAGAACCGAAGCCTACAATCAGCAGGTCGGCATCGGCGTCGCCGTCAACTTCGAGGTCGGGCACCTGGATATTGTCAATCTTCTGCTGGCGCAGACGAGTCATCAAATCATGGTTCTCTGGGTTGGTAGAGATAGCACCGGTGTTAGAGTCCTTCTCCAGTCCGCCCAGGATGTGAGCAAAGCCCTCACGACCAGGAACAGCCCAGTAGCGGGTGCCGTTCTCTGCACGCATGTAAGGTGTCCACTTTCCCTTCAGCTCCTCGGGAACGTATGGAGGATTGATGGCATCGAGCTGAGCCATCTGTGGCAGCTTGAATGCGCCAGAGCCATTAGCGATATAAGCATCGGTGAGCAGTACTACTGGTGTCATGTGCTCGAGAGCCATCTTAGCAGCCTGATAAGCAGCGTCGAAACAGTCGGCAGGACTGGTAGCGGCCAGCACTGGCATAGGGCTTTCACCATTACGTCCGAACAGAGCCTGCAGTAGGTCGGTCTGCTCACTCTTGGTTGGCAGACCAGTAGCAGGACCACCACGCTGTACATCGAGAACAACCAATGGAAGCTCCATGATAACAGCCAGGTTCATAGCCTCGCTCTTCAGGCAGACGCCAGGACCAGAGGTCGAGGTAACACCGAGAGCTCCGGCGAACGATGCACCGAGTGCTGATGCACAACCGCTGATCTCGTCCTCGCACTGTACGGTGATGACACCGCATGACTTGTGCTTAGATAGCTCGTGCAGCACGTCGGTTGCAGGAGTGATAGGATAAGAACCAAGGTAAAGGCGCAGACCAGCCTTTTCGGCAGCGGCGATGAAACCATAGGCGGTAGCCTTGTTACCAGTGATATCCATGTAGCGTCCAGGGGTCTTCTCCTTGGTCTCTACACGGTAAACGTTGATGGCATTAGAGTGAGTGTTGTGACCGTAGTCCCAACCGGCCTGAATGACCTTAATGTTTGCCTCTGCAATAGCGGGCTTCTTGGCAAACTTCTCGCGCAGGAAGTTTGCTACGAGGTTCAGGTCACGATCGAACAACCAGCATACGAGTCCGAGAGCGAACATGTTACGGCATTTCAGCATAGCTTTGTTGTCCATGCCGCTGTCGGCCAGACAATCCTTTACCATGGTAGTCAGTGGGCACTGGATAACACGGTCGGGGTCGATACCCATCTCGCCCAGATAGTCTTCTGTGGCAAACTGGGCCTTCTCCAAGTCCTTTGGACCGAATGAGTCGGTGTCGATGATGATCGTTGCACCAGGTTTGGCATAGCGATACTGAGTTTTCAGCGCTGCAGCGTTCATCGCTACGAGCACATCGCACTTGTCGCCAGGGGTGTACACCTTACCAGCACCGATATGTACCTGGAAACCAGACACTCCTGTAAGCGAGCCTTGCGGGGCACGGATATCGGCTGGATAGTCGGGGAATGTTGAGATGCCGTTACCAACGGTGGCACTGACCGTAGAGAAGATGTTTCCAGCAAGCTGCATACCGTCGCCGGAGTCACCAGAGAAGCGTACGACCACTTGGTCAAGCTCCTTCACTTCCAATGTTTCTGCCATAATATTCAGTTTTGTTTCTAACGTTTCTAACTTACGGGGTGCAAATTTATTCATTTTCAATGGAATAGCCAAATTAAAAACAAAAAAAATGCATATTTTTATAAGAATTCATAAAAACGCTTATAAATATACGTTTTTATGTGATAAATATGCAAACACAAGAAAAGGTGATCGAATCATCGATCACCTTCTGCTTCTTTTGACTTGTAAGTCGGGATGAGGCGACTCGAACGCCCGACCCCTACGTCCCGAACGTAGTGCGCTACCAACTGCGCTACATCCCGATTTCTCTAAAATCGCATGCAAAGGTACGCACTTTTTTTGAATTATAAGCATAAAAAGGGATAATTTTAACAAAATCCCTTATTTATGCTTGGAATAGTATTTGCGGAACTGCGCGAAGTCATCGCACTTGGTGACGTATGCAGCTTCGCCAGGGGTTGTGGTTATGAAATTATACAAACTCTGGAATGCACGGAATTGTGGCGACTGACGATGATACAGCGTGATAAAGTCACCGGTCTGCTCGTTCCATTCGTTGCTGGTCCATAGCTTAGCGCCAGGTGTGGCGTTATAGAGCTCTTGCCAGCCCATGGCGAACAGGGCTTTCAACTTCAGGTCTTTATCTTTGCTCATGGCAGTCTTTTGCAATAGCTCCACAGCCTTAGCGCCAAAGTCGGTTTCATTTACACGTACCGAGTCGTAGGCGCTCTGACCGTCTCTAAGCAACCACCAGCAGTCGCCCTTGATACTGGCCTGAGCATAGCGTATAGCCAGATTGTAGTAACGCTGTTCGAGCGCTTTGCCTTGTAGCAGTTGGAGTGAGCCCTCTAACGTCTGCATCTCCTTACAGAACACGAGCTTGATGTTCTTGGTCCACTGATAGTTGCGTTCGTCGGCTTTGCTGATGTTAAGCCACTGGCGCTTCATCCAAGGTTCGATGTCGTATCGGCGCATGAGCGAATAGTAGAGGTATGCCCAAGAACGATTACTATTATAATAAGTTACGGGGATTTTTTTCAACCACTCGATGGCTTTATCCCATTGGGCTAAACGCATATACTTGGTACCGATGAGTTCTACGTATGATGAGTCGTTGATGCGTATCTGACTTTGCAGGAATTTGTCAAACGATTTTTTAGCGGGATTCTTGGTGTAGGAGTAGAACTTCTCAAGACGATCTACACGCATGGTGTCGATATAGCTATCATACTCGTTGTTGTTGGTGATAAGCATCAGCGCTAACATCTGCTCGGGCTTGTCCTGATAGTGTGGTATGATGGCTTGGTGCGAGAGACGTGACATTGCTCGGTAGAAGAAACCATCGGATTCCTGCTGTTTGGATAGCAGCCATGACAGTTCGGTGGCGAAATAATTGTCGAACTTATCACTGGATTTGGCGGTAGCTGTGGTGATAAAGAATTGCAACACACGGGCATTGTCCTTCATACGCTGGGTTCCTTCTAATTGCATAGCGGCATTGATGTCCTTTAAGGCTTCCTGTTTCTTGCCCGACAGGTATTCAAGCCATGCCTTGGCACTCTTCCACATCACGGGTGATGTGGTTTTGCCTTCACGTACAACCTGTTCGCAGAACTGCTGCATCTGTCTCGACTCCTGCTGGTTGATGTCACGGATGAAGAGCTTGCCTCCGAGGTTACCTTCGGTCTTAGCATCTTCGGCTTCCTGGGCGTTGTTAACAAAGTCCTGTAGCAGGAATGGCAGAACCTTGGCATTGGCGTTCTGTTTGTACTGATCGCTAATGGCTTGGTATGAACGCTTCTTGTAGTAAATAGTCATCAGACTATTGTAGTCGTCCATCTCAGCGAAAAGTTCTCCAGCTTCGGCTGTGTGGCCAGTCTTGTAAAGGGCTCCGGCATAGATGTTCTTCATCATGTCCTTATAGACAGTTTCGATATACTTGCTGGCAGTCTGTTCCCAGAATTTGATATTTTCCTGATGACGGTTAAGCATCATGTTACAGCGCATGTAGAGCAAGGCGTGCTGCGAGCGCAGTTTTGTCTTGGTTTTGCTAAGGGCATAGGTGCGAACGGTCTGCAGATCGCGTTGCTGGGTACTGATGGCTTTGGGTGTGGGGTAGTTCCATTCGTACTGCTTACTTTGTTCAATGTCAACACAGTTCAGGTACTTCTTTAGGTTCTGCAGGTAGCTTACCATCAAAACATCACCCTTTTTGCGGGCGGCTTTGATGGCATCGTCGGCATTGAACCAATAATATTCCTCGGTAGAGCCAAGGTAGGCCTTCCAGTTGTCATTGCAGATACTTTCTACACGGTTTTTAAAGTCCTGCTGTTCATACATGCTGAACAGATATGGATTAGTGGTGTCGTACCACAGACATGCCATCATGGGCAGTGAACATACACATAAAAGGTTAATGACGATAAATTTCTTCATAGGTTTCGGTCTTATATCTATTAATATTATCTGTTTCCAAATGGTAAGTGATGATAGCACGACTCAGATCGGGACGTTCGGTCTCTATGGCGTGCTTGACTTTGAGTATCTCGGCAGCTTCTACAGTATGTTCTACCCTGACGTTGTGGATGTTGCGGATCCATTGGTAAACAGGGTAGGCAGCGGCAAGGGGTAGCTGATAATGGTTGAGCCTGCCAAGATAGGGATACACGTCGCGATAGTCGAGGATGGGGTTACGCTCCTGCCACTTGCGTGGATCGCCTGTGTTATAAACCATCAGTACACCGTAATCGACAGGCGGTACAGGCATCGACAGTTGGTGCAATCTTATGGTGGTGGACAGATGATGGGATGTGGAGGATAGGTGATGGCGTACTTCTTCCAGAAACTGATAGTAAGTGGCTCGGCTTTTCGATGTGTAGTCGCAGTCTATCTGTATCTCGTGAACGTTTGTAATCTGATTCGTCTCGTTCATCTGCAGGATGCGGTCCACAATCTTTTTGGCCAGATCATAATGCAACTGGTGCATACAATCCTCGGTGATATAGACGGTAGGGATGAGTTCGATGCCTTCGGGCAGTTTGTCTGAGAAAGTGATGGTGGCATTGGGCTTGGGCTCAATGCCATCATCGCTCATCACTACATCAAAATAGCGACAGTATACCTTATTAATATGGTGCTGCTGTAAAAAGATGCGCTCGGTAGAGTCGAGATGCAGATCGGTGCGCCAGTAGTACACGGCATTACCTTCCTCAAGTGGTCTCGGGGTGCTTTGCTTGGTGCAACTTATCAGCAGCAACAGCAAACTGAAGCATGCTATGTACCTCTTGGTGTTCACAGCAGTTCGGGCAGTTGGTAGAGTTTAGTGCTATTGGATCCCTTGATAAGGATGTAGTAACCTGTGGGTTGTTCGGCCGCGATGGCAGCTTTCACCTCCTCTACGTCCTTAAACTTACGGAAGTCGCATTGGGTCTCCTCGAACTCTTCGCCTACCAGCCATACGGTCTTGATATCCGATGTCTTCAGATAGTCAACTACATGCTGGTGTTCTTCGGCTGAAACCTCACCAAGTTCTCGCATGGCACCAAGGATGGCCATTTTGTTGTCGGCCTGCATGATTTTGAAGTTCTCAAGGGCAGCCTGCATCGACGAGGGATTGGCGTTATAGGCATCCACTATCAGGTGATTCTTCTCGGTGACGGTCATCTGACTGCGATTGTTGGATGGCTCGTATTCCTCGAGGGCCGCCACAATTTTCTTGCGGTCAACACCGAAGTTGATTCCTACGGCGATGGCAGCTAAGAGGTTATCGATGTTGTACGATCCAATGAGCTTGGTTTGTACCTTGTGCCACTTGGTGCTGCGCCCCTCGTCTTCAAGTACCATCAGTGGTTCGCGCCAACGGAATTTCAGGAAGGGGTTGCACTCTATAATCTCACCCGAGATGCATGAATACTGGTTGTCGGGATCAGTCGAGTAGGGCGATAGCCACAAATCTTCGTCATCACTGATCTGGTTCATCAGGTGTTCGTTGTCGGCATTAATGAAAATGAGACTATCCTCACGACTGCGTAGGAAATCGTAGAGCTCGCACTTGGTCTTGATAACACCTTCGAACGAACCGAAGCCCTGCAGGTGGGCACGACCAACGTTGGTAATCAGTCCGCAAGTAGGCTCTGCGGTCTCGACGAGCGTCTTGATATCGCCAGGATGGCTGGCTCCCATCTCTATGACGGCTATCTCGTGCTCCTTGTTCAGACGGAACAGAGTCTTGGGTACGCCGACATCGTTGTTGAAGTTCCCCTGAGTATAGAGTACGTTGTATTTCTGCGAGAGCACTGCTGCGATGAGCTCCTTAGTGGTTGTCTTGCCGTTGGTGCCTGTGATGCCGATGACGGGGATGTCGAACTGGCGACGATGCTCACGAGCCAGATCCTTGAAAGTCTGCAGACAGTTATCAACCTTAATGATGCGGGGATCGTTGGCCACGTCTTCATCCACGATGGCATAGGCACAACCCTTTTCGAGTGCTTGAACGGCAAACTTGTTTCCATTAAACGACTCACCTTTCAGTGCTAAAAAAATGCTTCCTTTTGGACAGTCACGACTGTCGGTTGTGATGCAAGGGTGCTGCTGATACAGCTTGTATAATTCTTTAATATCCATATTAAATATACTTATTTTAATTTCAAATTCTTCCATGAACCAGTCAATGCCGTCGAAGCGTTGACAAATGGTGTTTGTATCTTGTTATTCTTTTCAAACGAATCTCGTTTTACCTCTTTGGTCAGATAGTCATATAAATCACCCAACGTTACATTTCCTTTTGAGTCCTGTAACTTCTTTAATATGTAATAGGTAAATAACCCATGTTGTTGTGACTTTAGGGCAAAGGCTGTCTCGTCGCCTTGTGCAGCTGTGAATACCACCATGTTGCCTTGAGGGATTGATGGCTTGGCCTTGATTGCCACGCCACGGGCTGACGCCAACATGTCGCCTTCTCGTTTGCCACCATTGAAGCAGGCATCCAAAAACACCGTAATCCGTTCAGAAGGAATAGCACCCAACTCTTGGTATAGCTTGCTGAGCGGATAGGCTGACTCGATATCGCCACTCATACCATCGACAGGTAACAGATAAGTGGTCTTGGTGGCTTCGTCGGGAATACCGTGCCCGGCATAATAGAAGATGGCTTTTCCTTTGCCATTGGTTACCTCCATCGCTTTTGTCAACCATCGGACTGCCGTCCGTATTTTATTGAGACCTGCATTAGCGATATAGTTGACTTGGTTATCAGGTACTCCAAAGGTTCGTTGTACATATTCTTTGAAGATTTCCGCGTCGTGCTCAGCATATGGCACAGTCGCATCTTCTGCATACTTCTCGTTGCCGATAATCACGGCAAAAGTGTTTTCTTCGTATTGTGAAGCTACTGGGATATTCTGGTCCACGCCGGCAGCGGCTGCCAACAGACGTTGTTGTTCTTCTAACCGCTCGTTAATCTTTTGTAAATATGCCTTGGCTTTTTTTGAGTTCTTATTCTTCTCCAGTACTTTTTCAAACCACTCCTTGGCTTTTTGATTGTCTTGCTGTAGTCCTGTTCCGGTATAGTAGCTATATCCCAAATGCATCATACCATTGACATTACCTTGTGTGGCTGCTTTCTGATACCATTCCACTGCCTTTTGCTCATCAATGGGAACACTCTTTCCTGCCTCATAGCATACGCCCAGATTGACTTGGGCGGGGGCATAACCTTGAATGGCTGCCTTCTGAAACCAGAAAAAGGCCTTTTCTTTATCCGCAAAGACACCATTACCTTTATCGTAGCAGACTCCCGTCATGTTCTGGGCAGAGTCCAATCCCAGCTCTGCCGCCTGACGGTAGAGCTCGAAAGCTTTTTCATCGTTCTTGTCCACTCCTTTGCCCTTTTCATATTTCTTCGCCTGTTGGTAAAGATATAGGGCATTTTCCTGGCCCTGCGCCATCAGGGCGAAAGCTAAGACAATGAAGAGTATGATACTTCTTTTTTTCATGACTCCTTTTTACTTTAATGTCAAACCACGCCATGTGTTCTGCATGCCAGCAGAAGGTAAGATGGTGGGTGTCTGCACTTTATTGTTTTCTACAAACGACTGCCGCTTAACTTCTGTTGTCAGGTAGTCGCCTAACTCGCCTAAGGTTGCATGACCTTGTGTCTCCTGCAGTTTCTTCAGCAGATAGTAGGTGAACATACCGTGCTTCTGCGACTTGAAAGGATAAGCCGTCTCGTCACCCTGGGCTGCTGTGAAGACTATCATCTTCCCCACAGGTGTACTCTCCTTTACCTTGATGGCAACTCCACGGGCTGATGCCATCATGTCGCCCTCACGCTTGGCGCCGCTGAAACAGGCATCGAGGAAAATAGTGACACGCTCTGCAGGTAAGACGCTCAACTCCTTATAGAGACGAGTCAAGGGATAGGCAGACTCTACATCACTTCCTATGCCATCGACTGGTAGGAGATAAGCCTCCTTGTTGCCCTCGTCAGGAATGCCGTGACCTGCATAATAAAGGATGATTCTTCCCTTTCCGCTCTGTGCTTCCATCGCTTCCTTCAGCCATCTGACAGCGCTACGGATTTTATTCAGTCCGGCGTTAGCCATAAAACGGATATGATTTTCAGGGACACCCAGCGTCAGTTGTACATAATCCTTGAAGATTTTGGCATCGTGTTCAGCAAATGGTACTGCTGCCTCACTCTCATATTGTTCGTTGCCAATAATGACAGCGTATGTATAAGTATCTTGTGTGTTGCTGTGAGGAATGTTTTCATCCACATTGAGCACAGCACCTTTCTTGGGCATTACCGGCAATGATTCTTCGGTAGGCGTTTTTTGTTGTTGCTTAGCCAACGTGCCCTCCTGCTGTTTCTTCTTGGCCTTCTTCAGCCAAGGCTCTGCTAACTTAAAGCCGTTGCTGGTTGCCTTTTCCAGCCAATAAACAGCTTTGTCAAAATCCTGCTGTGTGCCTTCTCCGTTATAATAGCAACGTCCTAACATGTACTGTGGACTACCAGCGTATGCACTCTTTGTCCCATGTTGTGCGCCTCTATTGTACCAATAGAAAGCTTGCTTTTCGTCTATTTCAACTACTGTGCCAGTCTGATAGAACAAGCCCACCATTGCCTCTGCAGCAGCCACAATGTTTATGTCTTCCGGCTGGGGAAACTCAACGATCTTACGATACATGGCAAGGGCTTTTTTATTGTCTCTTAGACTACTGATGCCCGTGTAATAAATGTTTGCCAGAAACAACATCAATTTTATTGTTCCCCTTCCCTCTTCTACGACCTGCTCGCCTTTATGTACCCAGTAAACAAGTTCTTCCTTGTTGGTAAACTGTGCGAAAATATCTTTGCTATTATCAGTGGCCGTTATCATCAATAAGACAGCAGTTGGGTGTCCTTGTTCGGCTGCCTTGCGAATCCATGAAAAAGCATACTCTACATCCCTCGAATCCAGGCTCGTTGCCACTTGGTACTGTGCTTCGGCATCTCCCTTCTTTGCTGCGTCAATATATTTGTCATATAACGCTTGGTTAACAGGAGGATACTTCGATTCCTGAGCGCAGACAGTCATTAAGGTTATTGTCAGCAGCAGAATGAGTATGTATAGTCGCCTTTTCATGTCACTCTTATTTTAATTTCAAATTCTGCCATGAGCCAGCCAATGCCGTCGAAGCGTTGACTTTTGGGGTTTGCTTTTTGTTGTTGATGACTACCGACTGACGTTTCACTTGCTTGGTGACATACTCTGTCAGTGTGCCCATATCCACATCGCCTTCTGTGGCTTGTAACTCCTTTAATAAATAGTAGGTGAAAAGGCCATGGTGCTTCTCCTCCAACTGGTGAGCGGTCTCGTCGCCTTGTGCAGCTGAGAACACGATCATGTTGCCTTGTGGGGCTTCGTCCTTCACTTTGATGGCCACGCCACGTGATGATGCTAACATCTCGTCTTCGCGCTTGGCACCACTGAAACATGCATCCAAAAAGACAACAGATGACTTTAGTTTCATGGCGGCCAGCTCCTTATAGAACTTAGCCAGATTGTAGCCAGTGGTGGTGATGTCGGAGGCATTGCCATCGATTGGTAATAGGTAAGCCGTGGACTGTTTCTCGTCGGGGAATCCATGTCCGGCGTAATAGAAGATGATACTTGCTTCGCCATCATAGGCGTCGGCTACTGATTTCATCTTCTCAACAGCCGTGATGATATTGCCATAGGTGGCATCCTCGTAGAGATTGATGTTTTTCTCTGGAATGCCCAATGTCTTTTTGCAATATTCCAGGAACATACGACCGTCGTTCAGCGAATAAGGTACTGGCGCATCGGGGTAGTTTTCGTTGCAGATGATAAAGGCAAACGTGTTTTCTGCCTGTTTCTTGGCTACGGGAATATTGGAATCTACATCCGAATCGGGCTTGGGATACCTGCTGACAGCAGGACCTTTTACTTTTTTCTTGGTGTCTGTTTTACTCTCAGCAATCAGTATCTGTGAGGCATCCTTTAATGGATTCTTGATGAGTTTGGCTTCACCGTCTTTCTTGACTGTAGCTACGTCGTTGGAAAATTTGATTGGGGCATCGTATTGGCAAGCCATGATTTCCTTATCTTGATACCACAAACCCCATTTCCCGTCTTTTAATACCGTATACAATAGTCTATTGCTATTGTCTGCATGCTCTATGCCCTGATACATGTTGAAGGGAACTGCCAGTTCTCCGTTTTCATTAAAAACTACGAAGGATTTGTTTTCCTTTCCTTGTCTGATTTCGAACATTTCATAGCTGCAGTCCTCTGACGATGCGCGTAGGATGTTGTATTTGCAGGGGACGATGAGCTCTCCTTGCATTGAATAGATACCCTCTGTACCTTGATCCAGCAGACTTCCTGATATAGAAACGAGAATGCAATGCTTATAATATATCAAATGTCCATAGTTGCAGGGAATCAACTCCTTACCTTGATGGGTATATAGGCCATGGAGTGTTTTTGATGGCGTTCTTTTTTGAACTTCAATGAAGTTCTCTTTCGGCAGGATATACGAGAATTCGCAAGACAGAATCTCCTTGCCCTCCAATGATAAAAAGCCCATCCACATAGATGTTGGATTCGTTTTGTAGTTCCTGCCAATAAAGCCATACGGCGTGTAGTCAATCCCTTCATATTGATGGAATGGTGTTAATTGCTTTCCCTCGAGAGAGAATGCAGCAACCGTATTGTCAAAGTCATGAACTCTGATAAGTGGCTCTTTGCTTAAGTCATATGGTATCTCACACCAATGATATTCAATGGGGATGATGAGTTTTCCGTTTGGGTCGACCACGCCCTGTTTCTTGAAGTTGTCATCGTATTTGATTTCATACTTCTGCGCTTGAACACTGACACCGATGGTGCATAGAATGGTAAGAATGAATGCTATTCGTTTCATGATGCCTCAGTTTAGAATTTAACTTTATCCCATGCGGATATCTTATCGGATACGATCACCTTGGGTGTCTGCATCTTGTCGTAAGCCGACATGGCATTCTTCTTTACCCAACTGGTAGCATAATCAGTCATCTCCTTGATGGTGCAGTTGCCTTTGCTCTGTTGTAACTTCTCTAACAATGCGTAGGTAAACAGACTATGACCATAGTCTTTGCTGGAGTAGGCTGTCTGGTTGCCATCACACGACATGGTGACGATGGTCTTGCCTTCGGCAGATACATCCTTGGCCTTGATGGCTACACCACGATTGGCTGTGAGTGGTTGACCGTTCTTGTCGAGATTGGAGAATGGGGCATCAATGACAACCCACATGTTCTGTACATTGGCACTATTAAGAGTACTTAGCAGGTTCTTTACTTCATAGCCTGTCTTGTCGAGAGCCAGCATCGAAGCATCGGTCGACAGCAGGTAGCGCTCTGTAGTCTTCTCGTCAGTAGCGCCTAAACCAGAATAGTAGAAGATAATCTGTGCATCGCCCTCGTACACGTCGGCAATGTCCTGTAACTTCTTTACGGCGCCTAACATGTTGCCATAGGTGGCATCCTCGTAGTAGCGCACGTTGCGCTCAGGTACGCCTAAGGTCTTCTTGCAGTACTCGGCGAACACCTTACCATCATTGATGGAGTAGTCGGCTCCTTTGAAATTAGTATAGTTCTCGTTGGCAATAATGAAGGCAAACAGATTCTCATTCTTTTTGCTTGTGGTAGGGATATCCTTGTCGATGGGTGATCCATCGCCACCATTAGCCAGCTTCAGACTAGTTCCTTTCAGAGGGTGTTCTAAGAAGGCGTTCACACCATCCTTTACAACTTGTGCAACACCATCCTTGAAGTCGAACACACGATCGTATTGTGGTGCAACGATCTCATTGCACATGGCGTCGATGTAGCCCCATTTTCCACCTTCGTAATAAACAAAGTCGTCATGGTCGTCCTTTATACTTATGACACAGCCTTTGTTAAAGGCGTATACACCGTCCTCTTCTTGTTTCAATAGGTCGTACTTACAAGGAACGATTTCCTTTTTCTTTTTTAAATCATAAACACCCCATTTCCCTTGTTTCCGGATGGTGTATTTGTCGTTGTCTTCATCATATGTGTATTCCAAACCTTTGCATACGATAACGGTCTGTTTTTCCTTGTTGTAATTCTTGATGTATGGATACTTGCCACATGGAAGGATCTCTTTTAGTTCCTTACCATCAAAAATTCCAACCTTTCCTGGCTGGCCTTTTGCACCACTTGGGCGATGTATGATAAAGCTGTTACCATTTCGTAATTCGTCCATGTCTATATCGTCATAGATACATGGAACAACCTCTTTTTGTTTCGAAATGTCGTACACACCATCCTTCTCGTTCTTCTCAACCCTCATCAATGGAGAGTCCATCAGTTTTTTGAGAAAGAGACCTGTGTCCAAGTCGTACTCGCATGGAATGACCAACTTGAAGTTCTTGTCCATTGCGCCACCCTTGTCACCGATCTTGACCAAGAAGTAACCTCCGGAACTTTTGGCATACCATGTATTAATAGTAGTATAAAGGTTGGGAGCAACCATGATACGTCCTTCGTTATTGCAGATGCCTTTATAATCATTCTGTGTTAAGATAAAATGAGCAATCCTTATGTCGTAATCTATTTCGTCATAGATGCATGGTACGACTAACTTCCTGCTATTGAGGTTGTAGAGTCCCCATTTCTTGTTCATCTGTACGGTAAAGCAGGGTACGTCGTACTCTTTATAATAAAAGGACATGATAGTTGAATAGTTGCATGGCAGTATTTCTTCGTTATGCAAGCCACGAACACCATACCATCCGTTCTTATTTGTTACTATAAACATATTGCCAATTCGACTCAGTGTTTTCCATGCAGGCGGAATCAGTTCCCTGCCGTTCTTATCGCATGCGCCATAATAGGGTATCACTTTGGTGATTTCAGTCCTATTGGCATTGTAGACTCTTTCAGTCTTTGCAACCTTAAACCATCCGCCATTATCTGATTCGTAAGTGACATAGAATTCACTGTATTTCTTTTTTAGCTGTTCCATGACAGTCTGCACATCTTGTCCTACAGCCGCTATAGCGACTGTTATCAGCATCATGAGTAAAGTGATTCTTGTTTTCATTGTTTATTCGTTTCGTTAGAGTTGCCTTTGTTCAGATTCTTGGTGTATATCCATAGGGCGATGCCTAAGACGAAGAGGATGAGGAAAAATAGTAGGCGCTGCTCTTGGTGGCTGGCTTCAAACGTGAAGTAGAACCACACGATGTCGATGAGGAAGATGACAAGTCCTCCACCCAGAGTGATGGCAGCTGCTTTCATGATGTTGGTTTTCGAAGGACGATCTTTGAGACTTTTACGGAACTTACCGAAGACTACAAAGGTGGGTGTCAGCGCTGATAAAGCACAGATGCCGACAACGATGTACCAGATTGTTTGGCGACGCTCGCGTTCTGCTTCCTGTTGTTCCAGCTGTACTCTTAAGCGGTCGAATTGTTCGAGCTGATGCCTGACATCATCGGTCATGTAGCTCTGATACAACGTGTCGAGATTGATAGACGTTGTATCAGCTTGTGTTGTCATGGTGAGCATGACTGTCAAGCAGAGAATAAGCAGAAGTCTTGCTTTCATGCCGCAAAGATAGCTATATTTCATCAAAAAAACAAAATATTATAGAATAATAAGCGTTGATTGACGTTTTTTTTGTACCTTTGTCGCTGATATGGACTATACGCTGAATCTTAAAGGTAAGTTAATGGATCTCAGCACCCCTCAGGTGATGGGTATCCTGAACGTCACACCCGACTCTTTTTATGCAGGCAGTCGCGTGCAGACGGAGAGTGAAATCGTGCGGCGTTGCCATCAGATAGTCGACGAGGGTGCCAGCATGATTGATGTAGGTGGCTATTCAACCCGTCCGGGTGGAACAGAGGTCACTGAGGCCGAGGAAATGGAACGTCTGCGTTTCGGATTGGGGATTATCCGCCGTGAGTTGCCCGATGCAGTTATCTCGGTAGATACCTTCCGCCCTGATGTGGCTCGAATGACGGTCGAGGAGTATGGGGCCGACATCATCAACGATGTAAGTGAGGGCTGCGAGACCATGTATCGTCTGGTGTCAAGATTGCACGTACCTTATATATTAATGTCGCAGCAGCCTACGTTGAAAACGATGTTGATGTCGTTTGCACGTCAGGTACAGCAGTTGCGTGACTTTGGTGCTTGTGATATTATTCTGGATCCGGGGTTCGGTTTCGGCAAGACCCTCGAGCAGAACTATGAGATCATGAATCAGATGGAACGTTTGCAAGTGATGGAACTGCCATTGTTGGTAGGCATCTCGCGCAAATCGATGATATACAGGCTAATGGGTATTACACCTGAGGAGTCTCTAAACGGTACGACAATGCTCAACACCGTATCGCTGATGAAGGGTGCTGACATCCTGCGTGTTCACGATGTGAAGCAGGCTGTGGAGTGCGTCAGAATGATGCAGGCGTTAAAAGGTCAAAACATGAAATAGTCAAATCGTCAGGTAAGCATGCTTTTCGAGTTCGGAATTAAGGATTTTGTCGACATTTTGCTTGTAGCGATGATACTTTACTACATCTACAGGCTGATGCGAGAGTCACGTTCACTGAATGTGTTCATTGGCATTCTGGTGTTCATTATCACGTGGCTATTTGTGTCGCAGGTCCTTGAGATGCGCCTGTTGGGCTCAATCCTCGATAAGTTGGTCGGTGTGGGTGTTATCGCACTGATTGTACTCTTTCAGGACGAAATCCGCAAGTTCCTTTATAATGTGGGGGCGCATCGACGTATGAGGGCGTTTGTTAAGCTGTTTTCTTCGAAAATTGATGGTGAAGAGACTAAGCGAGCCCTTAAGGAAACGATTATGCCGATTGTGATGGCTGCGATGAATATGAGTCGTGGTAAGGTGGGCGCATTGATTGTGATAGAGCGTACGATGCCCCTTGATGAGGTTGCTGGAACAGGCGATCTGATAGATTCGAACATCAATCAACGATTGATTGAGAACATCTTCTTCAAGAATTCGCCACTTCACGATGGTGCGATGATTATTTCCAAGAAACGTATCAAGGCGGCTGGATGTATCCTGCCTGTGAGCCATGATATGGATATTCCCAAGGAGTTAGGCCTGCGACATCGTGCTGCAATGGGTATCTCACAGGAGAGCGATGCTGTGGCAGTTGTCGTGTCTGAAGAGACTGGTTGTATCTCTATTGCCGTAGGTGGGCATTTCCGCTTGCGTTTATCGGCCGAGGAGTTAGAGAGCTTCCTGACAAAAGAGTTAGAATAAAAAGGAATCATATATATAACGTTTTAAAACAAATCAAAGTTATGGATCTATTAAGTTCAATTGTAGCGCGTGCTAAGAGTAACAAGCAGCGCATCGTGCTCCCTGAAGCAGAAGAGGAGCGTACACTCTGTGCAGCCGATAAGGCTTTGGGTGATGACCTTGCAGACATTATCCTGATTGGTAACCCTGCTAAGGTAGAGGCTCTGGCTCAGGAGAAGGGCCTGAAAAACATTGGTAAGGCAACCTTGATTGACCCTGAAAACTACGACAAGAGTGAAGAACTGGCTGAGAAGTTGGCTGAGATTCGTAAGAGCAAGGGTATGACCATCGAGGAGGCTCGTAAGCTCATTAAGAATCCTCTGTATCTCGGTTGTATGATTATCAAGACCGAAGGTGCTGATGGTCAGATTTCTGGCGCACTCTCTACTACTGGCGATACACTGCGTCCTGCCCTGCAGATCATCAAGTGTGCTCCTGGCATCACTTGCGTGAGCGGTGGACTGCTGCTCATCTCTAAGCAGAAGCAGTATGGCGAGGATGGCGTGTTGGTAGTAGGCGACGTAGCTGTTACCCCAATGCCAGATGCTGCTCAGCTCTCACAGATTGCTGTCTGCACCGCTCAGACTGCTAAGAGCGTGGCTGGTTTTGCAGAGCCACGTGTGGCTATGCTCAGCTTCTCTACCAAGGGCTCAGCTAAGCACGAGGTAGTTGATAAGGTAGTTGAGGCTACCCGCCTGGCTAAGGAACTCGATCCAGCACTTAAGATCGATGGTGAACTGCAGGCCGATGCCGCTCTGGTTCCTTCAGTAGGTGCCAAGAAGGCGCCCGGCTCTGATATCGCTGGTAAGGCTAACGTTCTGGTATTCCCTAACCTCGAGGTAGGTAACATCGGTTATAAGATGGTACAGCGTCTGGGCGATGCTATCGCTATCGGTCCTATCCTGCAGGGTATCGCACGTCCTGTTAACGACCTGTCGCGTGGTTGCTCTATCGACGACATCTATTACATGATTGCTATCACTGCTTGTCAGGCAATGGACGCTAAAAAATAATTGATAATTGAGAATTGAAAATTGATAATAATATGAAAATTCTTGTATTGAATTGTGGCTCTTCATCTATCAAGTACGCCCTGTACAATATGGATGATAAGAGCGTGATGACCAGTGGTGGTGCTGAGCGTGTAGGCTTGGACAATGCCTTTGTAAAGGTAAAGCTGGCCAATGGCGAGAAGAAGCAGATTATGCACGATATCCCCGAGCATACCGAGGGTGTTAAGTTTATCTTCTCTCTGCTCACCGATCCCGAAATCGGTGTGATCAAAGATCTGAAGGAGATCGATGCTGTAGGTCATCGTATGGTGCACGGCGGCGAGAAGTTCAATAAGAGTGTGATCCTTACCGACGAGGTTCTGAAGACCTTCGAGGAGTGCTCTGATCTGGCTCCACTGCACAACCCCGCTAACCTGAAGGGTGTTAATGCTGTGAAGGAGCTGATGCCTGGTCTGCCTCAGGTAGGTGTGTTCGATACAGCCTTCCATCAGACCATGCCTGCCCAGGCTTATATGTACGCTATCCCTTACGAGTTGTACGAGAAGTACGGTGTGCGTCGCTATGGTTTCCACGGCACCTCTCACCGTTATGTGTCGGCTCGCGCTTGCGAGTTCCTGGGCATCAAGGCCGAGGGTACCAAGATGATTACCTGTCATATCGGTAATGGTGGCTCTGTAGCTGCTGTGCTCGATGGCAAGTGTATCGATACCTCTATGGGTCTCACCCCACTGGAGGGTCTTGTGATGGGTACCCGTTCAGGCGATATCGACGGTGGTGCAGTTACCTTCCTCGAGAAGAAACTCGGTCTCGATGCCGATGGCATGAGCAACCTGCTCAACAAGAAGAGTGGTGTGGCTGGTATCACTGGCGGTTCGAGCGATATGCGCGACGTAGAGAATGCTGCCAAGGCTGGTGAGCCCAAGGCTGTGCTGGCTCAGCAGATGTATTTCTACCGCATTAAGAAGTATATCGGTGCTTACGCTGCCGCTATGGGTGGCGTTGATGTCATCGTGTTCACTGCCGGTGTGGGCGAGAACCAGATCTCTATGCGTTCAGAGGTTTGCAAGGGCTTGGAGTTCTTGGGCGTGAAGTTCGACGACGAGAAGAACAACGTTCGTGGCGAAGAAGCTATCATCTCTGCCGACGACTCAAAGGTCAAGGTGGTTGTCATCCCAACCGACGAGGAGCTGATGATTGCTACCGACACCATGAATCTGCTGAAATAATTTAGCTTATAATAATATGACAATCCCCGCCAACCGGCGGGGATTGTTATTTCATAGAAACTACTTGTAATAAGTTAGAATTGATAGGCTATCGAAATACTTGCTGACATATTCTTAGGCCCGCCACCTGTAAGAATGAGTGTAGTGATATTGCTGATAGGATCCCCGATGAATCCCGATTCGCATACACGCTTCAGACTGTATGAAACTTCACCACCGATGATGATATGATTAAATGTCAGGTCGATGCCGCCAATGGCGCCTATATCCCAACGATTAAATTTCGGATAGTCCACCTTACGGCTCTCCTTATCGTAGACCATGCCGTGGAAATCGCAGGATTTGCTGAAGTGGTTCTGATTGAAGGTCTTCCCTGAATCTGTATTGGGTATGTTCATATGAGTTTTGCCCTGTAAACCATAAGCGACGTAGGCTCCTGTTTTGAACGTGAGGAAACATTGACCATCTAATCGCAGGCGGGCTGCAGCCATCACTGGCAGTTCCAGATAGTCGAGACGCGTCTTGAAATGTGCCTCCATAATCTGCTCGTTACCATAGTACCCGTCGAACTGCCACCCTTTACGTTCAAATCGCAGTTCTGGCTGTAACCTGAATACGCCGTTTTTCGACAAGCCGATATCTGCTCCGCCTCCGACGTGGAATCCGGTACGCTCATCGATGTCAGATACACCGCCAAACAAACATGCTATGCCGCCACCTATGCGGGCCTGCCAGTTTACATCCTGTCCTTTTGCAGCACTGGCCGTTGCAACCATCATTATAATCAGAAATGCCTTCAGTTTTTTCATTTTACTGCATTTTTAATAACTTCTTTACCCATTAAACGATAAAGAAGTCCAAATACTGCATGAAGAAATGTTAAATATTCACATCAAGAATTTCTTCTTCGGTCGAGAGGTTGAAGTCGCCTGGGATAGTGTTCTTGAGGGTGGCGGCAGCCAAAGAGTAGTTCAGCTGCCTCTGCATGTCATCAGGGAAAAGACTGATAGCGTGCAACCATCCACCCATAAAGGCATCGCCCACGCCTACAGGTTCTACAACATCAGGAATATCCATGATTGGTGCTTGTAGTAGTGTACCGTCAGTATAAAGCAGAGCAGTGAGGGTGTGATGGTTAGAACTGACGATATTGCGCATGCCCATCATCCAATGCTTCACTCTAGGATAGGTGGTGTGCAGTTCGTCGAACCACTCACCATACTCCTTCATCTGCATGGTGAAGTTGGAATCGGTAGCTGTGAATGGTGGTTGTGGATGTTGAGATAGCCACTCGAACTCGATGGCATCGCCAAACATCATATCGCAACGCGATAGCATACGGCTTAATGTCTTACGAGGTTCAGCTCCTTCGTACTTCCACAGATTCTTGCGATAGTTGATGTCGAAGCATATAGTAATCCCCAACTCATCGGCCACGTCGAGTGCCTCGAAGGTGGCATCAGCAGCCTGTTGCGAGATGGCAGCCGTGATACCCGATACATGGAAGTAGTTGCAGTCCTTCAGTATCTCACGCCAGGGAATCATGCCGGGCTTCAGATCAGAATAAGCCGATCCATTACGGTCATAGATGACCTTGGCTGCACGCATACCGGCTGCTGGCTCAAAGTAATAAGTGCCAATACGCTGTCCGCCATAGAGAACCTGACTGGTATCAACACCTAACTGAGCCAGATTCATGGCCCCTGCGTGTCCTACTGGCGTGTCAGGCAGTCGTGTGATATAAGTCACATCCTCGCCCTGTGTGGCTAATGATACTGCCACGTTAGCCTCACTTCCACCATACTTGCTGGTAAACAAATCACCCTGAGTCAATCGTAGTTGCCCTGGTTTCGAAAACCTGAGCAACAGCTCGCCGAAAGTTACAATCTTCTTCCTTTTCATGTTAGTCTATCCTTTATGCCGCTGCAAAGATACATATTTTAATTCAAATAGACATCATGTTACTTTAATTTTATTTGAACATTCTGAAGATGGGAACCGTATGATGTGTTGTGTCGACAGGAATAACACCGAAGTTTACAAATCCATTATTGGATTCGGGTTCTAATATTGTTACCAGTAGATTGCCCTGAACTTGATGGGTAGGTATCATATAGGTTGATGCTGGGAACTTCTTCCTGAATGTCTTGGTTTGTGTCCTTATTGTGACGGGGTTGATTCTTTCCCATTTCTTCTGTGCTATAGAGTAGGATTGAACCTCATACGCTTCCACATTGAAGGTCTGTGCTTTTCCCAACGTCGTCACTTGGACTCCTAATTGTCTCAGCTTCTCAACAACCTTCACGCATGATGCGTCAAGCAAGTATGCAAAAGGGCGCTTACGGCTTCTGACAGTTTTCATATTCATTGCGTCCAAAACGGGCAGTTGAATTTCAACCTGTTCCCCTTCTTGCTCATCCCAAAAACTAAATTGCTGGGTAGTGGTGACAGGGTGCATAACGATGTGAATATCTTCCAGACCTTGACAGGTCATATCACGGGCCTTCTGAACAGCATCTCTTACTTCATTTACATGCGAAGTAAGGAAACTCAGAAATTCCTTTGCCATAGTGAAACCGCAATCTACCCGTTTGTCAAATAACGTTTTTCCCATACCTATACCTTTTATCTCAATAAAGCAGGATACCGCATTACTCAATCCGTTCCATGTGGAACTCGATTGTGGACTTTTGGCATTTTGTATGGCAAATAGCTGGCCATCAATAACTTTTGGTGTGAAATACGGACCACAGGTATAGCCCATCTTTTCGGCTGTTGCACTTAATGACAGGAAGAGCTGCTGATTCGTGAATGTTCGCAATGGTGAGGGGATGTTCAGATGCCCGCTGGGCAATAATAGTACATCCTGCATCAGACTCATCGGATGTCCATTTATTTGCAATAGCTCATGTTTTATGGGATTGTATTCGTGGATATCCAGGGCTGCATCAGGATGCCACGACAGGTATTTGCTTTTCAACAAGATGGAAACTGGATCAGCAAGTTTTGTCATGTCACGATTTAAGTCGTAACCACTGCCAGACACCCTTTTCTGCAGTATATAACCGTCAGGGTTTGCAACCGGTACCATACAGATACTCATATGCTCTAATATCTGTTTTCCTTCATCAGTGCTTAGCAGGTGCTTAGTTAGGAATGCCACGACTTCTGGTCCTGCAGGCTCATTACCATGCAAACCGGCCTGAATCCATACCTTTAGTGACTTCTCGTGCTTATTTCCTAAGTATAATACAGGAATATCATTGCCAGCCGGTGTCTTCCCCAAGATCTCTATCTGTATTTTATGAGGATATGTATCTATTAAGTCAGAATAGAACTGTTTTAGTTGAGACATTGTAGCAAATTCAGGGGACTTGTTTGTCTGTGAAGGTGTTTGATATGCTACAGATGACGGTTCTAAGAGCAATGGTATGGCTGCCATCCCCATCTCAACCGAATTATGAGCTACATCAGGTACTACTACTTTTCTCCATCGTAACGGAATCTGTTTCTGGTGACTTACTGTCTGTAGATACTTAAAAAACTGATGTCCACGTTCTAACCTGTTGCGTCCTTGCGCTTCTGCTTCAGGTGTCTTACGTAGGAAACTCTCACGAAGTGTATCACCAGTAGCAAGCTGCACGATAATATCCTTGCCAAAATAACGCCGTACTTGTTCGGATGTAACCTGTGGCACATTCTTTATGCCGTAAGGATAATTTTGTGTAAAATCAGGGAAAGTGTACCATCCGGGACTACCGATAACAGCTCTGTCAACATACGGACTATTATGGAAGAGCATAAAGCGCTGTACGAACTGTCCACCACCTGAGTGACCATAAATGCGATAGGTCTTCTGTGCAGTAGAAGTGTGTTGCTGAACATACTCAAACATCTTGTCAATCAATGGAGGCGTTGTGGCCTCCTGACTTTTAAGATGAAGATGTTGTTTATCCATGATGCCAGCCTCCTGATAGTCGCTATTGGGATATTTGTCCTGATCAAACTGTGGTATAAATACCATAAATTTTCGAGCTTCAGCCTCTTTCTTCCAGGCTTCAATCAGATATTTGTAACCTCTGTCCGCCCCTTGGAACACAAAGATAATGGGCATATCACGCTGATTGCCTGAAAGAGGGATATAATAGTGTACATCCACAGGTCTGTCAGCAAATGGTGCATAACCATCAAACTTAAACACGCCCTCACCACTTGAAAGCAACTCTTTACTAAAAGAGGCATTTGCAGGCAGGAATAACAAGACTAATAATAGTAAGTAATTGTATTTGAGTTTCATTCGTAACGTCCTTTCTTGATTATTTCGCAATTTCTCATCATCAACTCGCCTCTTGATATCACATCCGTCAGCCTTAGCTCATCATCAAGAAAACAGATATCAGCATCATATCCGTCTTCAAGTCTGCCTTTTCCTGACAGATTCATATGAGTGGCAGGATTACTGGTTATCAGCGTGATAGCTTGTTCAAGTGGCATGTCGCATTCCTGATTCAGGATTGACACCTCGCTCAGATTCAGTCCTAAGGGAGCTGGTCGATAAGTGACTTCACCTGTTTCTGGGTTCACTCTGCGCACGCCACCATGACCATCGCTTGAGAAGCTGATATGATGAAGAGGTACTCCCAACTGCCTGGCGTCTAATACGCATGCATGTGGACTCTTAAAGCGTGTGCCCCCTGTAGAGTAGTCTACGAAACCGCCCATCTTGGCAAATTCAACAGACTGTTGAAACAGCTCCTCAGTTCTTATCATATGGGTCGGCGATATATATCTGATGAGTGTGGGATAGCTCTTGGCGATATGCAGCAAGGGGCTGATGCCACTTGGCAGATTGCCTAAATGAATATGCAGGAATCCTCCTTTTCCCGATGTAAACCCGCCTAGACGTACCTGATTGATAAGACGTAGGATCTCCAATTCAGTAGGAAAGCTACTCCTGTCATCGCTCATCGCCAACTTGCAACCGATAACTTTATCTATATATATCAGATCTTCAGCAACGCTATTGGTTAAGGTCCGCTCAGGGAGACCATAAAAACTGGTCAGCATATAGGCAGAAAGTCCCTCTTGGCATAATGCTTTCGTCTTTGCATAAAGGGAGTTCAAATCTTTCAAATATCCATCAGTGCCCAGCAAACCAACAACCGTTGTGATGCCACAACTTACCAGTTCGCTGACTGTTACCTCCGGCACAAGTGACGCATATCCTTGTTGTCCTCCGCCACCGATTATATGTACATGACGATCAATAAATCCAGGTGTGGCAATTTTACCTTCGGCATCAATCACCTCAACAGGTAACGCTGCAATATCGATATGTTCCTGGATGAGTCCAATCTTCTCGCCCGCAATAAAAATATCGCACAGGCCTCTATACTGTGGTGCATATACGCGGGCATTCTTTATTATTTTGAAGTTCATTATACTATGTTATGATAAAGTGGAACACTAATAGACTGGTAATACTGATAATTAATGGCATGGTATTACGTTTAGCCAGTTCCAAGGGAGAAGCGCCGACCACACCGGCAATGGCTACGATAATACCTGCTATGGGCGATGCGGCGCGTCCCATGCTCGAAGCCAACTGCATAGGCAGAACCAACGAAATGGCAGGCATTCCTAATCGTTGGGCCATTTCTGGTAGCAATGGACCGAAAGAAAAAAAAGCTGCGTTTCCACTGCCCATAAGCATGGCTGCAGAGAAAATGACGATTGTAAACAAGATTGCAATCAACACCCCTGTCAATCCTATTTGCGTAGAATAGGTAATCAGACTATCAACAAAGCCCATCTGAATCAAGCCTTTAGAGAAAATCTCTGATGCGACTATTAATGTTACAACGCTTCCGAATACGTTCCCCATTCCTTTCCAGAAAGCAGAGAAAGCCTCAAATGCCTTTCTGGCACTTCGCTTTTGGATAGCCACAACGAACAGAACCACCAATAATGAGAAGAACATGGCTATTGTTGTGTTCATACGGATATGCTCTACCAGTCCCACATAAGGAGAGAGCAGTACCAGTAATACCAATGGCATGACAGGGAATAGGGCGAAATAAGCAGGCACCTGTTCTTGTATTTCCGGCACAGCTGTTGAGTATGTCTCTGATGTATGAGCTTGTTGGTCTTTCTTATCAAAATAACGATTGAAGAAGTAGAATGTGATCATGACGATACAGCTGGTTGGTAATACCAATGGCAGTTGATGGGTGATGAAATACTCTACATTGTTCTCACTTACCAGTTCAGAAGCTAAAGCAGTGTTTGCTGAACCAGGGCCTTGATCGAAAATCGTTGTGGCTGCAATCATGGATAGCGCCGTCAGTCTGCTTACACCCAGACTGTTCAGAATAGGATAGACAGATGCAACCAACAATAACCCCAGACCTGTAGCCGAGGGTGTAGTGATAAACAATAGCTGTCCAATAGGGATTGTCAGCACGGCAGCCAGCATCGGACACTTGCGGAAGAAAGCCAAAGGTTTCATGGATATCCTGACAAGGGTATGTGTAGCGTTGATATGGTTCATAAAAGCCACATAGCCACCTATCGTCATAATCATGAGTCCTGCACGGCTGATGTTTGATAAGAAGGTTTCTTCTATCAATTTAATGAAATTGAAGATTGCGCTACCTGTTGAGGTCTTGAGCTCGAGTTCGTGACCTCCAAATGCCAGTGCTATGATACACATGCCAATGCCTGCTGCCAGCAGTATGCCCTGCGGATTGATTTTCCGAATCAGGGCTACTGCTGTCAAGCAAACAAAAAGAAGGGAAATAAGGAACAATAACATAACGGAAACACTTAATTCTTATATCCCGGATTATTCTCCAATACTCTTCCTGTATTCGACTCGATGAATTCGTGTGGTATGGGGAAGAGAACAGGTGTCTCATAGTCGTTCATGCCTCGGGCGTCACGACCGGCAATCTCGTTCAGCAATCGTGTGCGACGTTTGAAATAGTTATTAACGTCTCGTTCATCCTTGCCATCTTCCTGACTGACACGGATCAGTGTCTCACGTCGCTCTTCTTCTGAGAATAACTCGCGCGCACGTTCGTCAAGAATCAGATCCATGCCATCTGCTACAAGATCATTCTCAGTAATGCTGACAGCATTGGAACGATTGCGTACTTTATTGATCCATTTTACAGCATCGCTATTCTTGCCTTGTTTGTAAAGAGCCTCTGCATAAAGCAGATAGGTATCGGCAACACGCAGATAAGAAATGTCCTGATAACAGCCGTCCTTGTCGCCATTGGCTTTTACTGGTGGAATGTAATCCCACTTCTTAATAGAAGGCCAGTTCCACTTCTTAATGGTGGTCTTCGTGTCATCAAGCATGGCTGCAGTAACAGTTGTGTCGATAACCGCCTTGCCGTTATTCAGGAACTCTACGGTGTTGCCACTCTCGTTGATCTCATAAATTCGCCATACCATGGCATGGTCAGAAATTCTATCGTCCTTATCTCCTTGTTCCTTGTAATTGTAAAGTCGGAGCAGACCTCTTGAAATGGCCAGTCTGCTAGCACCTTTTCCACCATTTGCCAACCAGAATGCCTGAGGCCAAGTGCACTGGCCACTAGTGTAGTCTGGATTCTTCAGATTACTCTTCTTAATGGTGCCATCGTTGGCATAATAGCCTTTATACGTACTCTTCATATAGACCTCGGCAGTCCCCGATGCACTGTTCTCGGGTTCGGTATTTACAAAGGCGAGAATCACCTCTGTGTTACCATCGCTGTACATTGGCGTTCTGAACACATCAATGAAGGGGCATCCCTCGTTCTTGGCATTGTTGCCGAATCGTGTTGTGATGAGCGAATACTCTGTGCCTTCAACCAAGGGTTTCATTACAGACTCTGCATCGGCATATTTTCCTTCTGCCAGATATAACTCGCCGAGGTAATGACGTGCCATGGCTCCCGAAACGGTACTGTTATTGGCGGTGCGTAATGGCAAATGCTCTATGGCAAACTTCAGATCTTCTTCCATCACTTGACGGATTTCACTGACAGAATTGCGCTCCCAATCCGTTCGGTAGTTCAGACCGGTAATCTCTTCAGTCGACAATGGTACACCGCCATAGGTCAGGGTCAGATGCCTATACGCCCAGGCTCTGAATAGCTTTGCTTCAGCTATTACCTCATTTTTCTTTCGCAGATTCTCGGCTTCTGATGACCCTTTCCAATTCACACCTTCGTTCTCAGAACGAGTAATAACCATATTGGCAGTATTGATGATACGATAACACCATTGGAATACATTTCTGAAAACCTGCTTATCGGTCTGGTCAATTAACTTGGGGTTATACATATACTGCACTTCCGAATGCGAGTTGTTACCCCAGGCTACGTCAGTACCGCCATCCCATACAGAGTGAAGAACCAAGGGGATACTGCCTCCCAAGGCGTCTGCTCGACGATACTCTGCTCTTGCAATACCGTAGAGTGAGATGTTCATAGATTTGAAGCCATCATAATCTACCAACAGATTCTCTGGATATAATGATGCTCTGGGCTCTTCTTTTAAGAATTCATCCTCGTTACAACCACATAAAACGCCCAGAAAAACGAGGATAACAATATAAAATCTATACTTGTTCATAATTAAAATGCATTAAATGTCCAACTTTAAACCAAATGTAAACGAACGAACAGGAGGATTTGCCAATTGGTCGCTGATAAACTCAGGATCCATACCCGTCCAGGTTGTCCATGTGAAGAGATTCTTGATGTTTACATATGCCTCAACTCTGCTGATAAAGATATTCTTCAGCAAACTCTGTGGCAGACGGTAGCCAAAGGTCAGATCAGCAAGTCTCAGATAGTCCGTCTTCTCATAGAATAATGAATTCATAGGGTTCACCGATGTGTCAAGAGAGTTCTTTGGATAGTCGTTTGTAGGATTGTCCGGCGTCCAAAAGTTTACCATCAATCGGTTCTGTCGGTATGACATCGTTGAACAATCGTATAGTTCATTGTTAGCGGTCTGTCCAACCTGGGCTGTCAGGAAGAAACTCAGATAGAAGTCCTTATATGACAGATTATTCATCAGGCCCATATTGATTGTAGGCTCTGTGCTGCCAATGATCTTACGATCCTCAGTATTGATAACTCCATCACCATTCAGGTCTTCGTATTTCATGTAGCCAGGGATAGAGAACGGATTACGACTATCCTGTGCACCTTCGGGGTTGTTGGGGTCCTCAATCTGCCATACACCGATAAAATTATAGTCATAGTTCACGTTGATAGGCTGTCCGATGAACTTACGTGAAGCCACATCGTCAATGGCATTTCCATTCTCGTCGAACAGACCAACATTTACAATTTCATTATGATAGTGCGACAGGTTCAGGGTTGTCGACCATGAGAAATCCTTGGTGGTGATATTATTCGATGTAATCTGCCACTCCCATCCATTACCTTTGGTCTTACCGCGGTTTTCGGTAATAGAGCCTGTACCATTAATCGTTGGAATAGAACGATCTAAGAGCAGATCATTGGTCTTTGACCAATACATGTCGAAGGTTGTGCGGATTCTTCCATTCCACAGTGCTAAATCAATACCAGTGTTAATTGAGGTCGTTGTCTCCCAGCCAAGGTTGGGCGAGGCCAGTTTTGAAGGGTAGAAGCCATAGGCGGCAGAGTGGTCATCGTTCAGATAGTTGAAGGTGGACAGGTTGGGCAGAGTCGCATAGGCGCCAATAGCCTCATTACCATTCTTACCCCACGACAGTCTGTATTTCAAGTTGCTGATGATTTGACCAATGGGCTTGTCTTTGATAAACTTCTCGTTAGAGATGTTCCAGCCGATAGCCAAAGATGGGAAAATACCGAATTTCGTTTCTGAACCGAATGCAGAATAGCCATCACGACGGGCAGTGAGGGTCAGCAGGTAACGTTCATCGTATGAATAGTTGATACGTCCCATTTGTGAGATATGGTTCTCTTTGGAGTAGCTCGAGGCGCCCGATGCCGTTGCTGCCTTACTCATCTGATAGTAATACATCACGTCATTAGGGAATCCTTTTCCTTCCATTGTATTCTGTTCGTACTCATGGCTCTGTGCAGAGTAGAGACCTGTCACAAACAGACGATGTTTGCCAAACTCGCGGTTATAGGTAATAATGTTCTCTATGAGCCAATCTTCGGTGTGCCAGTCGTCGGTATTAAGCGTTCCGTTAGTACGGGCTCCATAATAGGTGTCTAAGCCTTGATACTGCTTCCACGAGCTATTAGCATAAGTGAAGCCAGTGTTCAATTTATAGCTCAGTCCCTTGATAAATGGAATACTGATATCAATGGCGTTGTTTGTAATCACTTTTACTCTGACGTCTTTGGTTTTGTTATTCAGACTGCTTAGTGGGTTAACGGCAAATGCCTCGCTCGAGTCTTCCCATGATGCATTAGGGATAGTGCCATCCTCATTGTATGCCTTGGTGATTGGTGGCATTCTGAAAGCGCGCCAGAAAGAGGCGCTACTACCACTACGATCATAACGGCCTAATTGGGTGGAGGTTGAAAACTCCAACCAAGATGTGAACTGTTGGTCAAGATTGAAACGGATATTATATCGCTGGAACTCATTTCCAACACCTGTACCTTTGTTGTTTACATAGTTCAGTGAGATGAAATAGCTGGTCTTGGCAGCACCACCGCGAAGCGACAGGTTGTGTTGTTGCTTGACACCTGTGCGGGTTACGAGGTCGAGCCAATCGGTTGACTCACCAGCCTCGTGCATTGCTAACTCAGTAGCAGTGAAAGCACCCATCCAAGGTGTAGGATTATCGGCTGTAGGAGTTGTGGTGTTTGCCAGTCGCAGTGCCTCTTCCTTATATTTCCAGAACTCGTTGCCATCCATCAGGTTGGGCAGATTGATGGGCTTGTCTAATACCAGATAAGTATTATATGAGACAACCAATCGACTTGCATCACCACGTTTTGATGTAACCAGAATCACACCATTAGCACCACGGGCACCATAGATGGCAGCGGAAGATGCGTCCTTAAGAACTTCTATCGACTCGATGTCATTGGGGTTGATTTCCGACCACGGACCATCAAAAGGCACACCATCGAGAATAATCAGTGGTTTACTGTCAGCCGATATGGATTTGGTTCCACGGATACGGGTGGTAGTCGAAGAGCCCTCAGCGTTATTTCCTGTCAACGTGATATTCAATCCAGGCACCATGCCTTGTAATGACTGGATGATATTGGGTTGTGGACGCCCCTCCAGACTCTTGGCATTGATGGAAGCAACAGAACCTGTCAGGTCCGACTTCTTCTGAACACCGTATCCTACAACCACAACTTCATCCATCAGTTTAGAATCTTCCTGAAGTGTTATCTTTAAGTCGGAGTTGGCTTTCAGTTCTTGTGTCTTGTAGCCGATGTACGTGATACGCAACATTGCGCCTTCGGTAACCTTCATGTTAAACGCACCATCCATATCACTCAGTGTACCATTGTTGGTTCCTAACTCCATGATGGTAGCACCAATAATGGGTTCGCCCAATGCATCTTTAATGAGACCAGAAACCTGATAGTTTCCTGGGACTTTTTGTTGGTTGTTTGACTTGGCCTTTTTCTTAATAATAATATTCTTACCTTGAATTTCGTAAGTGACCGACTGACCGTTCAAGATCTGACCAACTGCCTGTTTCAGATCCTTGGCATCTACATTGACTCTCTTTTCTGTATCAATATCGTTTTTCTCGTATACAAAAGAATAATCACTCTTCTGTTTCAGTTCTGTCATGGCTTTTTTCACCGTGACGTTGTTCAACTTCAATTGCAATGCCTGTGCCATGCTACTAAGAGTAACTGACAATAGGAATGCCATTGACAATAGTTTTTTGTTGTTCATTACTAATTGTTAATTTAATGATTTAAAATTGTTTTTAGTTGCATATCTGAAGAAAAACGCTTATCTTTGCAATCTCCTTCAGACTCTCTACGGGGTTTAGGGAGGTTTTCAGGCAGAGAGACCTCGCACGTCTTTCTGCTTTTTTATACCTCACCATTTGTTTTAACTGTTCTGATTCTGATCATTGGCAATTCTTTTTTGGGGGTTAATAATGTGAGTTAATATAATGTTATTTTTTTGTTTTTTAGTTCATATCTGATTTTACCTGTGGCAGCCAGAGCATCAAGCACTTCGCGCAGACTCTGTTCCTGACGTACGAACGTACCATAGAAATGCAGGTTGTACAAGGCTGTATTCTTGACTATGATCTGTACGTTGTAACAGCGCTCCAGATCTTTGATGATATCACGTAAAGGTTCGCCATCAAAGATCAGTTGGCCATTAGTCCACTGGATAGCATTGGCCACTTCATAGGTGCCAATTTTGATTTTTCCCGTCTGTTTGTTAACGACGGCACGCTGACCTGGTTTCAGTAGCTCGTCTGGCGAGGTATGCTTCATACTATTCATGGCTACGCTTCCTTCGGCCAATGAAATGGTCGCCTCAGCATCGGTCGGATAATCGCGGAAATTGAACTTGGTACCAAGTACTTTTACCCGCACATTCTCCGACTCGACACTGAAAGGCAACCGTTCATTGTGGGCTACTTCGAAGTAGCCCTCACCTTCTAACTTAATTAACCTAATAGAATACCCAAAAGCCTGGGAGTATGAAATCCTTGAACCGGCGTTGAGCCAAACCTTTGTGCCATCGGGCAGCGTCATCTCGGAGCGGGAGCCCTGAGGGGCTTCAACAACGATATCGCCGAGAGCTGCCTCTAACTGGCTCTGTCCACCTTTGTATGAGAAGAAACCTACGATTATCACAGCCACTATTGCGGCAGCATATTTCAGCCAGCTCAGATGGCGAACAGAAGTCTCTGGCTGCGGTTGACTGCTGACAATGCGCTGTCTGAAAGCGGCAAAAGCTGCATCTTTGTCGTACTTAGCCAGTGCTTCCTTACTAACTGACGAGAACCAAAGTTCCTCTTCGATATGTTTCTTCTTGTCTATCATTTTGTCTGCTTGTTATATATTTGACGAAAAAAAAAGTTCTGAGGGTAGTCAGAACTTGATTTTTTAAAAAAATTATTTCATTTGTTCCAACAGTAGCAGAATTGCTCCCGCCAGATATTTGCCTAATTCGGCGTGAAGTAGAGCTAAGGCATGCTTGATATGATACTTCACGGTATTCACGGAAATCTTCAGTTCATGTGCAATCTCCTCGTATTTCTTTTCCTCAAAGCGGCTCATGCGGAATACATGCTGACATTCTTCTGGCAGGTTGTCAATCGCCTTCATGATTTCATCTTCCAGCTCCTGTTCCAATAAGCGGCCTAACGGGTAGTCATCATCTTTTATATAGAGGAGTACTGGGAAATCCTGTAATTCTGCCAACTCTTTCTGATGATACTGCGATTTCAGATAATCCGTACAACGGTTCTTTACACTTTGCATCAGATATTGACGCAGACTGGTGTTAATTTCCAATGTCTCTCTGACTTCCCACAGATGAAATATCACATCCCCCACAATGGTTTCTGCCAGGAAATCATCTTTTACATATTGAGCGGCTGCATGACACAGAATCTGATAGTGCTGGTCATACAGAAATTTGTATGCCCTTTCGTTACCAGCCTTCAATTGTTCTACAATCAGCGCCTCTGTCTGTTCCATCGGTAGTTATTTGGTTTTAATCATGTTAGTCTATCCTTTATGCCGCTGCAAAGATACATATTTTAATTCAAAAAGACTTAATGTTACATTATTTTTTATATCTGTAAGATAATATAAGATTTTATTTTGGAAAGATTTACAGGAAAGTGCTAATTTTGTACCCGTATTGAAAAGACTAAATGATGAAACTGTATCTGGTTGTATGGCTCATGCTGTGGTGCTCTGAAGTGTTCGCTCAGCGTAGACTGGTAGTTGCCAGTCTGGAGTCGAAGGTGCCGCAACGTGATATCAAGGTGCGTATTGACAATGGCGATGAGATTGTGACTCCGTGGAACGGCGAATTCGAGGTGCCCGACACCTTCAGGCGTATCGCCTTCAGTCATCCTAAGTTCCAGCACCGCTATGTGCTGCATGATGAGGTGAAGAGTGATACTATTTTCTTGATTCCAACCTTTCATGCTGTCGATGAAGTAGTTGTGTATGGAACAGACCGCAGCAAACAGATGATGGCTAACATCATGCGACCTGCCACACCTAAGGAACCGGAGCTGCCACAGTTCGTGCCACCAGGCCCCGATGTCATTGCCCTTTTGATGTGGACGTGGGAGCATACATTCGGTCCCAAAGTAGAGGCGCGACATCGCCGTAAACAAGCCTTGAAGGTAGTGCGCCAGAAAGAGCAGGAATACGAACGAAAATGGGATGCCCTGAAGGCACCCCAGAAGTGATAAAGTTATTTTATGGTCGGCTCTCGCCTTCGATGTATTGCGAGAGCAACAGGTGCTCGCCATCGAACATCACATAGGAGAACTGACTAATCCAGTCGCCTAAGATAATCATGCGGGCTTTCTTGGTGAGCTGTAGGTCTACCTCGATGTGGCGATGACCGTAGATGAAATAATCTACGTTAGAGTGGTACTGGATGTACTTTTTTGTAAACAGTACCAAATGCTCGCGGTTCTCACCCATATAGGCCGGCTCTTCGCCATTAGGACGCTTCATACGACTGTGCTTGGCCCAGTTCAAACCGAACCACATGCCCCAACGGGGATGTAGTGCCGAGAAGGCCCACTGACAAACCTTGTTATGGAATACACTCTTGATGAACTTGAACTTCTTATCAGGATCGCCCAGTCCGTCGCCATGGGCCAGGAAGAACATCTTTCCGTAGATCTCGGTGGTCTCGGGCTTCTTGTGGAGGATGACGCCGCACTCCTTTTCCAGATACTCATAGGCCCAGATGTCGTGGTTGCCGGTAAAGAAATGCACCTCGACGCCCATGTCGGTGAGTTCTGATAGCTTGCCTAAAAAGCGGGTGTAGCCCTTGGGAACAACGTATTTATATTCGTACCAGAAGTCGAACATGTCGCCCAATAGATAGATGGCTGCAGCCTTATCCTTGATAGAGTCGAGGAAACGTACCAGGCGACGCTCCTGCATTCTGCCATGAGGGATGGCCAGCGATCCCAGATGGGCATCGGAAAGAAAATAGATATTCTTCATAATTGATAATTCTTTTAGCCGGCTGACGCCTTTGCAAAAGCGGCAAAGCCGAGCGGACAGTAATTAGTCGAAACCAAGTTCGACTCTCGCTTCTTCGCTCATCATCGATTGATCCCAAGCGGGCTCGAACACGAGGTTGACAGTGCTGCCTTTTACACCTTCTACACTCTCTACCTTGGTACGTACATCCTCAAGGATGAAGTCGGCTGCAGGGCAGTTGGGGGCTGTAAAGGTCATGTCCAATTCTACTGTAGAATCGTCCTGTACATCAATCTTGTAGATCATTCCCAGGTCGTAGATGTTGACGGGAATCTCAGGGTCATAGACGGTCTTCAGTACATCCACAATCCGTTCTTCTATCTGTGTTCTTTCTTCTTGTGTCATAGTTGTATATCTATTTTGTTAGCATTTCCCTTCTTCGTGATAGCTGTAGTAGTTGCCGTCGGTAACGATGACGTGGTCCAGAAAATGGATGTTCATCAGTTTGCAGGCATTCATGATGCTTTGGGTGAGCTCGTTGTCCTCTTTGCTGGGTACAATCCTGCCTGATGGGTGATTGTGGCATACTACCAGCTGTGTGGCGTTGCAGAGTACAGCCTCGCGGATGATGAGGCGGATGTCTACTATGGTAGCGGTGATGCCGCCACGGGCAATACACAGCTTCTTGATTAGTCGATAGCTCTGATTCATCAATAGTACCCAGAACTCCTCTACATCCAGATCCTGCATCACAGGGCGCATGTGGTTGTAGATGCGGGTGGCGGTGCCTAAGTCGGGGCGTTCTTCGGGTGTTTCCATCTGTCGGCGCTTGCCCAGTTCGCAGGCTGCCAGGATGGTGATGGCCTTGGCCTCGCCTATGCCGTTATATTGGCATAGGTCGTGTATCGACATTTTTCCTAATGTGTTGAGGTTGTTGTTGCAGTCGTTGAGCAGTCGTTTCATCAAATCGACGGCACTCTCCTTGGTTGAACCCGAACCAATCAGTATGGCCAATAGCTCTGCATTGCTCAGTGCCCCGGCACCAAGCGTAGCCATCTTTTCACGAGGACGATCCTCTTCTGCCCACTGATTAATGTTCAGTTTCTCGTTCATTTGTAGAAATTTTTCTCGAAGGCAGTAAATTCGTTTTGCTTCAATACGCAGCGTTTCCACCACGACTCGATAAAACCGAAACCATACCCCATCAGTTGTACGAATGCCGCGGGGACACTAAGCAGTCCAACCCAGAGGCTTCCGTTCTTGATACTGGAGTCGATACAGATTATCAGACAATAAAATATAATAGGTACGCACGCGAATGCCCAGAAAAGCGATATAAGCAGTAGCCCTATCACGCCCAGAGTAAATACGGCGGGTAAGAGGTGAACCAGCTTCATGGTGCCTGGATGGCGCTTTTCAAGGTTGATACGGGCAATACCGCTGTTATACACCTGACGGAAGAACTTGCGGAAGTCGGTACGGCGTTTGTGCCAAACCCACGCCTCAGGGAAAAGTCGTGGCATATAGCCTGCTTCTACGATGCGATACGAGAAGTCGATATCCTCTCCAAAGCGCATCTTCGAAAAACCTCCTAACTGGAGGTACACATCGCGACGGATGCCCATGTTGAACGAACGGGGATAGAATTTGTCGAGCTTAGCTTTTCCACCGCGGATACCGCCTGTGGTGAAAAAAGATGTCATCGAATAGCTGATGGCTTTCTGCACTGGTGTGAACGAGGGGTGTGCAGCATCAGGACCGCCGAAAGCCTTGCATGGGTTCTGCTTGAGTTCGTCTTCTACTGCCTGTAGATAACCTGTGGGCAGCACCACATCGCTGTCTAAAATGATGACATACTCACCTTTAGCACGTTCGGCACCATAGTTGCGGCTCTGACCGGGACCGCTGTTTTCCTTGGTGTAATAATGCAAATCAAGGATGTTTGCGTATTTGTCGCAAACATCCTTGCATGGTTTTACCGATCCGTCCTCTACTATCAGAACCTCGAAGTCCTTGATGGTTTGCTTGCTGAGGCTCTGTAACAGTTCGTCTACCTCGTCTGGACGATTGTAGACGGGAACGATGATCGAGTATCTCATTATTCCTTTACTCTCTGCAGGTAAGAACCGTCGCGGGTGTCAACCTGAATCAGGTCGCCCTCGTTGATGAACAGAGGAACGCGAACCTCAACACCAGTCTCCAAAGTAGCAGGCTTCAGGGTGTTGGTAGCTGTGTCGCCCTTTACACCAGGCTCTGAGTGAGTTACGCGGAGAACGGTCTTAACAGGCATCTCAGCGTACAGGATAGTACCGTCGGTAGTATCAGAAACAACCTCCACGATATCGCTCTCCTTCATGTACTCATGACCGATTACGAGCTCGTTGTCGATGGGGATCTGCTCGAAAGTCTCCTGATTCATGAAGATACGACCAGACTGGTCCTCATAGAGATACTGGTAAGGACGACGCTCGATGATAACATCCTCGAGCTTCTCACCGATGTTGAAGCGACGCTCCAGAACGCGACCGTCTGAAACATTCTTCACCTTGATAATCATGATGGTGTTACCCTTACCTGGCTTGCGGTGCTGGAAATCGATACACACCCAGATGCCACCGTCCATGCGAATGGCGGTGCCTTTTTTAATGTCTTGTGAATTAATCATAAACCTTATAAATGTTACTTTTATATCGTTTTCGGGTGCAAAGGTACTGCTTTTTTGGAAAAAAACATAAAAAGTTTAGCTAAAAATCGTATAAAATTTGCGTAATTCAAAAGAAATGAGTACTTTTGCACCCCAAATCGGTAAATAAATAACAAAATTAAATAAGTATATCACAATGAAGAGAACATTTCAGCCACACAATCGCCGTCGCGTAAACAAGCACGGCTTCCGTGAGAGAATGGCCACCAAGAACGGTCGTCGAGTACTGGCTGCTCGTCGTGCTAAGGGCCGCAAGAAGTTGACAGTTTCTGACGAGAATCACGGAAAGTAATCCGTAGGGAACTTAAGAAATGAGTTAAAATAGAAAGAAGTAGAGTAAAATCTTTGCTTCTTTCTGTTTTTTTATATAACTTTGCAACCTAATTAGTAAAGTTAAAATGAAAGCAAAGGAATTCTTTGGCAAATTCTGTAGCAAGTTCTTGATTTGGAACTTGATGGCGATGATACTGGTTGTCTTCGCTCTGCTGGTTGGCGTGAACTACGGGCTCGATTGGTATACCCATCATGGAGAGGTTATCCGGGTGCCGAATGTTGAAGGCATGCGTATCACCAAGGCACGTGAGCTTTTAGAGGAGAACGGGCTTATTGTTGTTGTAACCGACTCGGGTTATAACAAGCGTCTGCCAGCCGATTGCGTGTTGACGCAGAGTCCGGGAGCAGGACTGACGGTCAAGGGTGGGCATACGATATATGTTACCATCAATTCTTCTAACTCACCATCTGTGGCTATCCCTGATGTGGTTGATAACTGTAGCTATCGCGAGGCAGAGGCAAAACTGATATCGTTGGGATTCAAGGTGCAGTCGCCACAGTATGTAAGTGGTGAGAAGGATTGGGTATATGGCGTGCTGTGCAATGGCCGCAGAGTGTCGGCAGGTGAGCGCGTCTCTATTGAGCAGCCTTTGATACTGCAGATAGGCAGTGGACAGTATGGTGCCGATGAGGAACTGAATGTTATCGGTTCTGAGGAGCAGATGCCTCAGAGCGGTGGTGACGATGTGGATGAATTTGTAGAGGTAAAGGAATGACAAACGAGCTAACCGATTTCGAAGACCAGGAGCAAGAGCAGGAAGATCTGCTTTACGAGCATTTCCGCATGGAAGTGGATAAGGGACAGGTACCTATACGTATCGATAAGTATCTGGCTGAGCACCAGCCACATTCCAGTCGTAATCGTATCCAGAAGGCTGCCGATGCTGGGTTTATCCATGTGAATGATAAACCGGTCAAGAGTAATTATAAGGTTCGTCCGGGTGATATCGTTACCCTGATGCTCGATCGCCCGCATTATGATACCACCATCGAACCCGAGGATATCCCCTTGGAGGTGGTCTATGAAGACGCCGACCTGATGGTCATCAACAAACCGGCAGGCATGGTGGTTCATCCGGGATGCGGCAACTTCAATGGTACCTTGGTCAATGCTATCGCCTGGCATTTGAAGGATCTGGCCAGCTATGATCCCAATGATCCTGAAGTGGGACTGGTGCATCGTATCGATAAGGATACCAGTGGCTTGCTGGTAGTAGCCAAGACCCCCGATGCCAAGACCTCGCTTGGCAAGCAGTTCTTTAACAAGACCACTCATCGCAGTTATAACGCTTTGGTGTGGGGAAACTTCGTTGAGGATGAGGGCAGGATTGAGGGCAATATTGGTCGCGATCCCAAGGACCGGTTGCGCATGGAGGTGTTTCCGCCTGATTCCGAGATTGGCAAGTCGGCGGTTACTCACTATCGTGTGATGGAACGCTATGGCTATGTCACCTTAGTGGAGTGTATCCTTGAAACAGGGCGTACCCATCAGATCCGTGCACATATGAAGCATATCGGTCATCCGCTGTTTGCCGACGAGCGTTATGGTGGTACCGAACTGTTGCGAGGCGAGCGTACAGCCAGCTATAAGGCTTACATCCAGAATTGCTTCAAACTCTGTCCGCGTCAGGTGTTGCATGCCAAGACCCTTGGTTTTGTGCATCCTACAACCGGTAAGCAGATGGACTTTACGTCAGAATGGCCGGCTGATATGGCGGCTCTGATTGATAAATGGCGAAATTATATAAAGTTTAAAGATACAGAATAATACACAATGGAGAATTTAAAGAGAACGATTGCTATCGTTTGTGGTGGCGATTCATCAGAACATGACGTTTCTCTGCGCTCGGCACAGGGACTTTACTCCTTCTTTGACAAGGAGCGCTACGATGTCTATATTGTAGACATCAAGGGGCAGGACTGGCATGTAGAACTGCCAGACGGAACAACAGCTAAGATTGACCGCAACGATTTTTCGTTCATGGAAAACGGCGAAGCCAAGGTCTTCGACTATGCTTATATCACCATTCATGGTACCCCAGGCGAGAACGGTCTGCTGCAGGGTTACTTCGATCTGATCGGTCTGCCTTATAGCACCAGCGGCGTGTTGGTCGAGGCCATGACGTTTGATAAGTTCATACTGAACCAGTATCTGCGTGGCTACGGTGTAAAGGTGGCCGACTCGCTGCTCATCCGTAAGGGCTACGAGGAGCTGGTGAACGACGATGAGATTGAGGAGCGCATCGGTATGCCTTGCTTCGTGAAGCCTGCTGCCGACGGTTCGTCGTTCGGTGTGTCGAAGGTCAAGAACAAGGATATGCTGGCTCCTGCCATCCGTAAGGCTATGCTCGAGAGCCCTGAGATTATGGTTGAGAGTTTCCTGGAGGGAACCGAGATCTCTATCGGTGTTTACAAGACTAAGGAGAAGTCGGTCGTGCTGCCAGCTACCGAGGTGGTGACTACCAACGAGTTCTTTGACTATGATGCCAAGTACAACGGACAGGTACAGGAGATTACACCTGCTCGTCTGCCCGAGGATGTCACAGAGCGTGTTCGTCAGATCACCTCGCATATCTATGATATCCTGCACTGCAATGGTATCATCCGTATCGACTATATCATCTCTAAGGATGGTAATATCTCTATGCTTGAGGTGAATACCACACCAGGTATGACAGCTACCAGCTTCATCCCTCAGCAGGTGCGTGCAGCTGGTCTGTCGATGACTGATGTGTTGACAGAGATTGTAGAGAATCAGTTTGCATAACATATGAGAGAAGAGTTCGATGAAATCCGACCGTACGAGGCGGAAGAGATGAAACAGGCCTTCGACGACTTGCTCAACGACAGGCAGTTTAATATCGTGATGAAGGGCTTTGCCCCTTGGTTGCCTAAATCGTTGCGTAATGGCTTGTTGCGCCTGGCTTTCATGGGTATCAAGACCCCGCTCGATTTCCAGAAGCGTTTCATGAAGCCGGTGGTTCAGTACATCATGCGCAGACATACCGACGGTTGCTCGTTCTTGGATTCCTCGATAGCTTCTTATGATAAGAGTCAGCGTTACACATTCGTGTCGAATCACCGTGATATTGTGCTCGATTCGGCGTTCCTCGATGTGTTGCTGGTTGAGGCAGGTTATCCCACTACCGTCGAGATTGGTATTGGCGATAATCTGCTTATCTATCCTTGGATCAAGCGCCTGGTGCGCATGAACAAGGCCTTTACCGTGCGTCGTGGGTTGTCGCTCCGTGAAACGTTGGCTGCCTCGCAGCTGATGAGCCGCTATATCCATTATGCTGTGACCGGAAAGAGGGAGAATATCTGGATTGCGCAGCGTGAGGGACGTGCTAAGGACTCGAGCGATCATACGCAGGATGCCGTACTGAAGATGCTGGCGATGGGCGGCGACTTGAAGGAGCTGAATATCGTGCCACTCACCATCAGCTATGAGTTCGATCCGTGCGACTATCTGAAGGCGCAGGAGTTCCAGCAGAAACGTGATAACCCTGCCTTCAAGAAGAGTCGTCAGGATGATCTCGACAATATGAAAACAGGCATCTTTGGCTATAAAGGGCGCGTGACTTATCGCCCTGCCGCTCCTATCAACACCTGGATCGACCAACTCTCGGAGTTGCCCAAGACAGAGTGGTTCAAGGCGCTGGCTGAACGCATGGACCGCGAGATACATCGTGGCTACGAGCTCTATCCTTGCAATTATATTGCCCTCGATGAACTGAATGGCGACCATGCTTATGCTGCCCATTACACCGAGGCCGACAAACAGCGGTTCGAGCACTATCTGGCTGGTCAGATGGCGAAGATCCAGCTGCCCAACAAGGACGAGGCGTTCCTGCGTGAGCGCATGTTGACAATGTATGCCAACCCGGTACGAAACAAATTAAAGGTAGAAGGGTAAAAAAGTAAAGAGGTAGAATGATGAGCGTGAATGGTCAATATGTAAAGTCGCATGCTTGCCTGGGTAAAATGACGTCTTGCCTTTTTACCTTATTGCTTTTTTACTTGCTCACCTCGTGTACGCAGGATGCCTACGAGAAAGGTGAGGGAAAGTATTCCCTGATGCGTGGCGATTTTGCTGAGGCTACCGTTAACAGTAGCAAACAGGTGACGACGATAGTGACCGACGATGGCGATGAACTGCCATTGACTACGCCCTATACCGGCAAGTGGATCACTAAGGCTGATACCATCTATCGCTGTATGCTTTATTATAATAAGGTGGACAACACGGCTGAGGTGCTCTCCATGGGACAGGTGCCATGCCCCGCTGTGCTGCCTTTGGAAAAGCTCAAGAAACCCCTGGTCACTGATCCGGTGAAGTTCGTGAGTTCGTGGATGAGCAAGACCGGCAAATATCTTAATCTCAGTATTCTGCTGATGACAGGTACTACCGATGATACGTCGGCTGTTCAGAATCTGGCTATTGTCAGCGATACGCTGATCATCCATCCCGATCATCAGCAGATACGCCACTTGATTTTGTATCATGACCAGAGTGATGTGCCTCAGTATTACTCTACGCAGGTGTATCTGAGTATTCCTGTAGAAAAAATTGATGCTGACTCCGTTAGAATCAGCATCAACACGTACGACGGTGAGAGGATTATCAAGCACCGTTGTAAGTAATCCCTTATTTGGCTTTATATTCGCGTTGCTCTACGGCATTCCAGTCTATCTGGTCTGTACGCTGGGCCAGTGGGGCGTGTGGTATCACGCTACCATCCTTCACCAGTATGATACAGGGTATCTTACCGGCTTCTATGGTCTGGTAGCCACCCTCGTATACCTTGCCTGTCTGGTAGTCTATCCATTTGCCTTTGGGCAGATAAACGCTACGGCTGTTACCGCTTTCCAACAGTGGGGCAACCAGCATCTTCGAGCCGAACATGTATTCATCCTCTACATACCAGGCGCCTGGATCGTTGGGGAACTCTACCAGCAGCGCACGTACCATCGGCAATCCTAATTTCGAACACTCCTTGGCCTGTTCCCATACGTATGGCATCAGCTTGTATTTCATCTCAGCACACTCGCGGAAGGCATCGGTAAACGACTCTGAGATGAGCCATGGCTCTGTGGGAGGAGCACCGTGGGCACGGGTATGGCTGCTCAGAAAACCGAATGGCAGCCAACGGCGATAGATATCCTCGGGCGAGGCGGTGACGAAACCACCCATGTCATGACTCCAGAAGGAGAACCCGCTCAAACCAAAGCTCAGACCGCCTCTCAGATCGCCCAGCATGCCGGTGTTGGTGGTAGCGGCATCGCCGCCCCAGTGCAGGGCATAACGCTGACTGCCTGCCCATGCCGAGCGTGCCCAGATGATGCCTTCGCCCGGATGATTGCGCTCCACAACCTCCCACAGAGCCTTGTTATAGCGCAGTGGATACAGGTTGTGCTCGTACAGTCCGCCCTTGCCGCTATGGTAGAATCCGTTGTAGGGCGCAGCCTCACCGAAATCGCATTTGATGGTCGATACGCCTTGTTTCAGCAGTCCTTCTATCTTCTGCTGATACCAGCCTACGGTCTCAGGATTCGAGAAGTCGAGGATGGCATCCTCAACAGGCATGCCGCCGGTAGCGTTCCTCACGTGCATCCCCTTGTCAATGATCTCGTTGAAGAACCGGTTCTTCGGGGTGAAGTAGGGGAGTTGCCATAGGCAGGTGTGGAAACCGTCCTTAGCCAATTGCTTCAGCATCTTTACAGGGTTCTCAAAGCGGTCCTTGGCAAACTGGTAGTCGCACTGCCAGTCAACACCGAACCAGCCGGTATCAAAGTGGATCACATCGGCAGGAATCCGATGGGCTCTCAGCTGTCGGGCTATCTCCAGTCCCTCCTTCTGCGAGAAGTAGGTGATGCGGCTCATCCAGGTGCCGAAGCTCCACAGCGGTGGCAGCGGCGACTTGCCGGTAATTTCGGTATATTCATACAGGATATCCTTGGGCTCGCCGAAGAATACGAAGAAGTCCATCTGCTCGTCGGCCATGAACAGACGGTCGGCTCCGATATACGAGGCGCCGAAGTCGCAGGTCACCGGGGCCGAGGTATGCATGAAGATACCGTAGCCACGATTCGAGAAGAAGAACGGCACGGGCTTGTATTGGCCGTCGGTCTCAGGTCCCTGTGGATCGGTCACACTCAGATGCACCTTCTGTCCCACCTTGTTCAGCGAGGTAAACGACTCGCCGCAACCATAGATACGCTCGCCTGGTGCCAGTGTCAGCACGGGGTTGATGCTGCGGCTGTTGTCACTGCCGCGCTTGATAAATGAGAAAGGCTGCAGCTTTACCTGCGAGGAGTCGTTGTCGATAATGTGTCGTGTCTGTGTCAGCACCTTGCCGTTGGCATCTTTGATCACCAGTCGCCAGGGATACTTCCTGATCTCTATGCTGCCATAGTCGGAGCGGTAGGTGATGGCATCGGCCGATGTGGTGGTCTTCCACATGGCTCCCTTGGCCTTGCTCTTGAATCCGTCGCAGAACATCACGTCGCTCTGGTCGGCGTCCTTGGGTTCTACGGGCGTGGTCAACATGCGAATGCGCGCTGTTCTTGGGCTGATGAACTCAATCTTGAGTTTCAGGTTAGGATCATTGTCGTATGCTGCATCGGGGAAATCCAACTGCTGCATACGTACCGGCCAGTAGCCGTTCAGGTTGAATGCCTGTCGGGGCGACATCCGGTAGCGCTTCCATTGCACCTGACCTTCACCCTTGGTAGCATCAAAACTGACCAGCGAGTCGGCAAAGAAGTAAGTGTTCGACAGATCGTAGAAGTCTGTCGACATGTCTTTTTGCATACATTGCAGGTACTGTACACCTGCATTTGTTTGAATCTGTGCTGTGGCGTGGTCTATCCCGCAGACGGCACACACCAGGAATAGTAATCGTTTCATGCGTAATATTTATGGATAGTCTTGTTGCAAAGTTAAACATAAAATCCGAATTAGTGTTCTAATTCTTGCAAAAATATCTGATTAATAGCAATTTAGTGTTCAACTCCGACAAAAAATGCAAATAGGGTTTCGTGCTTTTTTCGTAACTTTGTCGCCGAAAACCTAACATCAAGTCCAAAGTATATGAATAAGTTGAGAACAATCTGTGTGATGGCATGCCTCATGGCTGTGTCTGTTTTGAATGCCCAGAGTGTCAGAGAGTCGGTCCTTCTTGCCGATGGTTGGAAGTTTGCATTTGGTCATGCCGCCGATCCTGCTAAGGATTTCGGCTGTGGTACCGAGTATTTCAACTATCTGACGAAAGCCAACTCCCTCCATAACGAGGGCCCGTATAGCACGAAGTTCAACGATGCTGAGTGGCAGGAGGTCAACATCCCCCACGACTGGGTCGCCACGCTGCCCTATGCGCCCAAGGCCAGCCACTCGCATGGCTATAAGACCGTAGGTCATCAGTATCCGGAAACCAGTGTGGGTTGGTACCGCAAGACCATCAGCATCCCTAAGACCGATGAGGGCAAGCGCCTGATGCTGCGTTTCGATGGCATCTTCCGCAACGCACGTGTGTGGTTCAATGGCTTCTATATGGGCACCGAGCCCAGCGGTTATGCCACGCAGGTGTACGACATCACACCTTATATCAAATACGGTGAGGATAATCTGATCTGTGTGCGTGCCGACGCCTCGCTCGAAGAGGGTTGGTTCTACGAGGGTGCCGGCATCTATCGCGACGTGTGGCTGGATAAGTCGGCCCAGGTCAGCGTGGCTCCCTTCGGCACGTTTGTCTATGCCGAACTGCAGCAACCCTACAGCGAGGCTGTTGTACATGTAAAGACTGAGGTGACCAACAGCAGCCTGAAAACCCAGCTATATGAGGTTGAGCAGCGGATATTGGATGCCGAGGGCAGAGAGGTGGCACACGTCAGCGGATTCACGTATCCTTTACTCGCTAAAGAGACACGGACATGCGACCATCGGATAAAGCTATCCAATCCGCATCTCTGGAGTACTACCGACCCCTATCTGTATAAGGTGCAGACAACGGTGAAGGTGGACGACAAGGTAACCGACGTATATGAGACTACAACAGGTTTTCGCGATATCCGGTTTGATGCGCAGCGTGGCTTCCTGCTCAACGGTGAGCCGCTGAAGCTGAAGGGTGTCAACATGCATCAGGACCATGCGGGTGTGGGATCTGCCATCCCCGATGCCCTGCAGGCATGGCGCATCAAGCAGCTGAAAGCCTTCGGCTGCAATGCCTACCGTGCCTCGCATAACCCCATGACGCCCGCTGTGCTCGACATCTGCGACCGCGAGGGTATCCTCGTGATCGATGAGAACCGCCTGATGGGTATCAACGAGGAGCATCTGCGCCTGTTGGAGCGTATGATACGCCGCGACCGTAACCACCCCAGCATCATCCTCTGGAGCGATGGCAACGAGGAGTGGGGACTTGAGAATACCGTCCAGGGCACCCTTGTGGCCGAGGCCATGCGTGAGTACACCCGTCTCTACGACCCTACACGCCCCAGCACGGTGGCTAATGCCGGTGGCGTAGAGCTGATCAAAGGGCTCGACGTGGTAGGCTTCAACTATATCGTGCAGAACGATGTGGATAACCGTAAGCAGGCCAACCCCGACTGGAAGATTGTGGGTACTGAGGAGACCAGTGGCTGCGGCACGCGCGGCTGGTATTTCGATACCGAGGCGAAAGAGCAGAAGGGACACATGGTGAGCCTGAACCGCACCATGGAACAGAACTACGAGAATATCATTGAGCGCGGCTGGAAGTTCTATGCCGAGCGCCCGTGGGCGGCAGGCCTGTTTTACTGGACGGGCTTCGACTATCGTGGCGAGCCTAATCCGCTCAGCTATCCTGCCCACGATTCCGAGTTCGGCATCCTCGACTACTGCGGCTTCCCTAAGGACGAGGCTTACTACCTGCAGGCATGGTGGACCGATCAGCCTGTGCTCCACGTCTTCCCCCACTGGAACCTGCAGGGCCATGAGGGCGAGGAGATTGAGCTATGGGCCTATAGCAACTGCGACGAGGTGGAGCTCGTGGTCAATGGCCGTAAACTGGGCCGACAGACCATGCCTGAGAACGGTCATCTGAAGTGGAAGGCTGTCTATCAGCCAGGCAAGGTGGTGGCCGTCGGCTACAAGAACGGCAAGCGCATCCTCACGCAGACCCTCGCTACCACCAAGCCCGCAGCCCGACTGGTAGCAACTGCCGACCGTGTGAATCTGGCTGCCGACAACCGCGATGTGGCTGTTGTCACCATCGAGGTGCGCGATGCCAAGAACCGCTTGGTGCCCGATGCCTGTCCCATGCTCACGCTTACCTTGCAGGGCGAGGGCCGCATCATAGGCGTAGGCAATGGCGATCCTGCTTATCTGGGTGCCGACCACCCCAAGGAGCGCGACTGCCGCACCTTCCAGATACCGGCTTTCAATGGTCTGGCGCAGGTGCTCATACAGACCACTCATGTGGCGGGCACCATCCAGTTGACATGTGAGGCTGAAGGGCTGACGAACAAACCGTTGATAATCACAACGAAATAAAAGAAAAAGTGGCAAGTCACTGGGCTTGCCACTTTTCTTTTCCGTTTATTTGATGTTGTATAGATAGGCTAACAGTGCCATCTTGCCACGCATGGTCTCACGGGGTGTGAACTCGCCGTTCACCCAGAAGTAACGCTGGTTGAAGTACGACTCCTGTCGGGGCCATCCGCCCTCATTCCAGTCGGGATAGCAGTACTTCAGGATCACACGGGCATCGCCGCCGTTAAAGCCTGGCGACCATGTCTCGGTGCCGTTGAACGGGGTCTGACCGGGATGTGTGCCAGGATCGCCGTCGTTACGTCCGGTCGAATAGATATCAGTGAGATGGCGCTCGCCCAGTCCGGTCATCTCTACGATGTTGCCTGGGTTACGACCTAATGCCCAGCCGGCTTCGGTAAACAGGATGTGCTCCAGCTGCTTGCGCTTGGCCTTATCGGCTATGTAGTGTGCCAGCATCACTAACTGCACGTTCTGCGAGGTCTGCCAGCGACTGTCGTTGGCAGCGCGGCGGCTGGGGCGGTTGGCCACATGACCGTAGTTGTAAGCCTCGGCCTGCGCCATAGTACAGATCTTCAGATTCTGGTAGAGCTCACCATAATGACGGGGCTGTGGACAGGTGAGATAGGCGGCTGCTGCCCAGTACTGACAGAAGGGCACCTGCTTTTTGCTCTCCTCGTGCATCACGCCTACGCCGAAGAACCCGTGGCGGCCCTTGCTGAACAGCTGCGATTGACTGTCCTTGATCATGCTCTCCTCGGCAAATATCTTCTCCCACTGCTCATCGCCGGTCACATTGTAGAGGAAGGCGGCTGCCATCTGACGGAAGTCGCGACCGCGCATCTGCATCGAGCCTACATCCTGCAGCTCGTCCAGTTGCTGGTCCTCCTGTCGCGAAGCAAAGCGGAAGGCCTTGATGGCCTCGTCGGTATAGTACTGGCGCAGACTGTCGTTGCGGTTCAGGCGGAACGCCTCGGCCAGGATGGCGCAGTTGGCGGCATTGGCCCAGGCAGCCATCGTGGTACAGCCGGCCTGGAACATCACGCTCCAGTCGGCACAAGGGTTGGTCACGCCCTGCGAGTAAGCCTCGCCGTCGCGGATTGAGAGGAAGAAGTCCACCTCGTTGCGGGCCTCGTCTATCAGGTCGGGTATGCCGTTGCCGCTCTCGCGGATGCCTAACTGGTCGTCGTTCAGCTTACCGCCCGAGAGGATATAGGGCAGCAGCATGTCGTAGATGTTGCTGACGTGTGCCAGATGGCGGTCCCAGTCGAAGGCATCAGAGTGTCCGCCCTTCACGTCGATATTCACGGGGTTGCCCGGCAGACGGTGCTGCCAGAATATCGACTCCTTCAGCTGCTTGAAGTGCGGCTCGTCCCACACGTCGGTGTGCAGCTCGCGCCAGCCTTTGCTCCAGGGGTGGAAGTCGGTCTTATATACGGTGAAGCCCTTCGGGTCGGTCTCGGGGATGAACTGTGGCTGACGGGGAGCGGGGAACACCTTCTTGGTGTCGATAGGCTCGCCCAAGCGCATGTAGTAATAGCCGCGAACCGAGTAGCGGTAGGGCTCGTAGTAGATGTCGTTCTTTACCTCGAAGTCCATGCTGCAGCCCACATCCTCAACTACCAGACGGTAGCAGCCGGGCTTGCTGGCGCTGAAGTCGATGTTCCACACGTCGGTGCCGATGAGGCTCTTGCCGCCGGCTTCGTTGGCCGATGCCGAGGCTGGCTGCCAGAACTTCACGGTGCCCACCTTCTGTTTCTTCTTGGTGCTTACGTTGTACAGCCATACGCCCTTGCCCTCAAGTGCCTTGTAGTCGCGCTGTCCGCCATCGCCTAACCACTGATACAGGTCGGCGGCGTGCTTGCTCTCTGATGGCGAGTAGCCGATGATGTTCACATGGACCGCTTCCGACATGCTGTTCCAGATGTCGAAACGGATGGTGGCCTCGTGGGTCTCGGTGCCGATACCGGTAGGGATGGCCACCTTGTAGGTGCAGCCCTGCTTCATCGACTTGGGCAGCTGGATAAACAGCCAGTGGTCGAGCTCGGCTTTCAGGGTGTTGTCGAAGTTCATGGGTTTCGACTTGCGCCATACGGCCAGCGGCTGTGCCTTGCCGAAGGTCTTGTCGTCGGTCGAACTGATCAGCCATAGTCCCGCTTTCTGCGCTTCGGCAGCCTTCAGTTTCTCGCCGAACACGAGCAGTGTGTCGTCACCCTCGGCAAACGAGTGGCCTAAGTAGGCGCTCTGACCTGTCCCGCTGTCGCGGTAGTGCACCTCGCCGTCGCGGAAGTGCAGCATCAGATAGTCCTTGTCAATCACTTTGATGCCCATGAACTTGGTGGCATTCATTGGGGTTGCTGTCATCAGCAACATGCCTGTGAGCAGGGTTGAAAATAGTTTTTTCATCGTTTTTAGTTTGATATTTATTGGAGTTCAGTCTAATATTCGTTCCAGTTCGTCCAGTTCAGCTTCGGTAGTGGCCCAGCTGGTCACGAAGCGGCAGATGGTGTGGTGCTTGTCGGCCTGCCCGAAGTGGGTGAAGCGCATCTTCTGGCCGAGCTTCTCTACCTGCTCGTTGTCGATGATCACAAACTGCTGGTTGGTGGGCGAGTCGACATAGAACTCGAAGCCCTTGCGGATGAATATCTGCTTCATGCGCATGGCCATCTTGATGGCGTGCTCCGAGAGCTTGAAGTACAGGTCGTCGGTAAACAGCGCATCGAACTGCAGACCGTTGAGCGCCCCCTTGGCAATCACGGCGCCGTGCTGCTTTTGGATAGAGAAGAAGTGCTTGTGGGCGTTCTGATGGGTGAACACCACCGCCTCGCCGCACAGGGCGCCTATCTTTGTGCCGCCGATATAGAATACATCGCAGTGGCGTGCCAGGTAGGGCAGACTGATATCGTTGCCCTCGGCCATTAGTCCGTAGCCCAGACGGGCACCGTCGATATACAGTGGTATCTCGTAGTGCTGGCACACCTGATAGATGTCGTCGAGCTCTCTGGCGGTGTAGAGCGTGCCTAACTCCGTGGGGAAGGTGATATACACCAGTCCAGGGTGTACGGCGTGGTCCTTGTTGCCGTCGTGCATATAGTCGTCGAGATACTTGTCGAGTGTCTTGGCCTCCATCTTACCGTTGTTATCGGCAATGGTGATGATCTTATGCTCTGTAAACTCCACGGCGCCCGCCTCGTGCACGTTGATATGTCCGCTGCCCACACAGATCACGCCCTCGTACTGATACAGCATTGAGTCGATGGTGGTGGCGTTGGTCTGGGTGCCGCCTGTCAGGAAGAATATCTGGGCGTCGGGCAGTCCGCAAGCCACGCGGATACGCTCCTTGGCGCGCTCGCTGAACTCGTCGAAACCGTAGGGTGTGGGTTTGGCGTCGTTGTATCTGATGAGGTTCTCCAGCACTTTTGGATGTGCCCCGTTGTTATAATCACATTCGAATGAAATCATATGCTTATTAGTTATTTGTCATTTTGGATGCAAATTTACATAAAGTTTTGCGATTTATTTGCAAACTTCACACGAAATGTGTATATTTGCACGCAAATTAATCAATATTGTATAAATATGATCCTTCTAACAATAACAAATTGAACTATGAACAGAAAACTATTCCTCTTTGGTCTGCTGGCCTTTGCGATGACCATGCAGGCACAGACCGCTAAGAAGTTTACGTTGAACCTGACTGCCGACGGTAAGGCGCAGATGGTGTGTTTCCTGCCCGAGGCACCTTCGGGCCGTGCTATCGTGGGTGTGCCCGGTGGTGGCTACTCCATGCTGTCGAATACCCACGAGGGTACATTAGCTGCCGACTGGATGAACCGCCAGGGCATTGCCTATTTCGTGGTGAACTACCGCCTGCCCAATGGCGACCGCTCTATCCCCATCAGCGATGTAGAGCAGGGCTTCCGCACCGTGCGCGATTCGGCCCGGGTGTGGGGCGTCAATCCTAACGATGTGGGTATCATGGGCTTCTCGGCAGGCGGCCATCTCTCGTCGGTCATCTCTACCATGTCGCCTTTCGAGGTGCGTCCTAACTTCTCGATTCTTTTCTACCCCGTCATCTCGATGGATGAGCGCATCTCCCACAAGTGGTCGTGCATCAACTTCCTGGGCGAGGAGGGACATAAGGACCCCAAACTGGTAGGTCAGTACTCCACCCAGAATGCCGTGCGCAGCCACCTCACACCGCCAGCCTGCATCATCAGTGCTAACGACGACCGCCTGGTGCCTGTTGTCACCAACGGCGTGCAGTACTATTCGGCCATGCGTCGTGCCGGCAACGAGTGCTCCTTGTTCATCTACCCCTCGGGCGATCATGGCTTCGGCTTCGGCCCTTGGTTCAAATACCACGACCAGCTGCTGCAGGACTTAGGCAACTGGCTCAAGTCAATCCCCGCGCCCAAGCAGGATGCCGTGCGCGTGGCTTGTATCGGCAACAGCATCACCGATGGCTTCGGCATCGATATGCGCACCAAGTACGGCTATCCCGCACAGCTGCAGGGCATGCTGGGCGATGGCTACTGGGTGAAGAACTTCGGCGTCAGCTCGCGCACCATGCTCAACAAGGGCGACTTCCCTTATATGAACGAGCTGGCGTGGCGCGATGCTCTGGCTTTCAAGCCCGATGTAGTGGTCATCAAGTTAGGCACCAACGATTCGAAGCCCGAGAACTGGCAGTATGGTGCCGGGTTCAAGGCCGATCTGCAGCAGATGATTCTCACCCTGCGCCCCGATCTGGCTCAGCCCGCCAAGAAGAAGGGCAAGAAGGCCAAGGTCGCTGCCCAGCCTGCCGGTCCTAAGATTCTGCTCTGCACACCCATCCCAGCCTTCAAGCCTACATGGAAGATCAACGATCAGGTGATTACCAACGAGATCATCCCCATCCTGCAGGAGGTGGCACGCCAGTACGGACTACAGGTCATCGACCTCCACACGCTGATGCTCAACGATGGCGATAAGATGGTTGCTGACGGTATCCACCCCAACCAGGAGGGCGCCAAGAAAATGGCCGAGATTATTTCCAAGGCCATCAAGTAATAAAACCTGGTTGCGGGGTGTTGAAACACACTGCAAAGATACTATATGAAACAAGCGAAAACATTTTTTTTAGCCGGTATTTTGCGCAGAATTACAAGAAAGAAACCTCTGAGGTTTCTTGATTCTGGCAGAATCTCGAATAATCGTCAATAATTGATCTTTTAATTGTAACTTTGCCAACCATTTGCAGACAATGGTGTCTGAAAGTAGAAAATGTTTTCAACATGAAAGCTACTAATATCAAGGCCATTCTTCAAAAGAAGAATATGACCGACAGTGATTTAGCAAGGCAGTTAAATGTAACTCGACAGTATGTTAACGCCATCAGTTGCGGACGCGGCAATCCGAGCGTGAATGTGATGGAACGCTTTGCTGCGGCGCTCGATGTGCCATTGAGTGCGCTATTTGATGGTTATCCGTTAGACAAGCTGAAAGTTTAGCAAGCAAATGCCTCGCATCACCACCATGCGAGGCATTATCAAACGTAAAAAACTTGTATAGTTGTTTGGAAGATTGGAAAAAAGTGCGTATATTTGCAGCAAGAATTAAAACCTAAAACAATTTTGATGATGAAAACAATGCGACCTTATTATCTGACACTCGCCCTGATGATGACTGCGGGGATCAGTCTTACATCATGTTTTGAGGACGACAATCCGGTGACGCCCGACATGGCGAACTTTGTACAAACCAGCAAGGATGCAGAGCCTACTACCGACCAGATGAGCGTGTACGTGACTGCCGATGTGCCCACAGCTGTGATTGGCACATTCGAGGAGGGAACGACAGGGGCTGCACTCGTAAAGCGCCTGCCCAAGACCACTGCCAGCATTGATGCCGACACCCGCATGGTGATATTGGCAGGCTCTATGTTCGACAACCTTGGACAAGCGTTAGACCCCGAGGTGATGAAGGCTGCGGTCCGCCTCACCATGAACGGTGGCTACATCTGCATTGCCAATCCCACTACCGAGCAGGCCGGCATGTTTGCGCTGACCTATTTGTTAGCACTGGCCACACAGGAAGAGGAATTCATGCAACAACTGTTTGACCTGACTAACGAACAGGCAGGTGATGCCGCACGCACTTCGCTACGCGTGGAGCGTGCGAAGGCACGTATGGCCACCATGCAGCATGTGGCCAGAACCAGAGCTGCCAGCGAGCTGAGCGATGCCTTTGCCGAGCTGATTATCATGGGCCCCAACGATTACTTCATGCAGGAACCGTTTGAGGAGGAGTTTACCTCGTACGTCAGTGAGAGCGATGGCGATGGTAACACCACTCAGCCCCAGGCCGTGACGAGTCATGTTGAGCGCACAGCCGCCATCAGCGGCACGCTGGCCGACGCAGCTGCACAGTGGCTGAACGACACAGAACAGGAGCAAGAGGCTGCTGCCCGCCGCCCCATCACCCGCGCCGGCGGCAGTGTGAACATCAACGAGCTGATGGATGCCAGCGAGACATTCACCTACAACGGCGATATCTTTTTCCTGGATTCGGACAACTACTCGTATAGGCGCTACAACCGTATCAATATGAAAATCAGTTCGTGGGGCGTGCACAATATGGATACCAACAAGGACTACTACTACCTGAAACAGAACGTCACCCTCAGCATGGGCGATCGCTATGGATCAAAGATATTCTACCCCACACAAGGAGATAACTATTGGTACTCAGCTACCAACTTCGGCGAATATAACCGCTGGTATGGCGCCTTCCTCTCGAAGTACGACACCTCGATGGATCTCACTGGTAGCGGCAGCATACACCTGGAGGCAGCAGCACCCAACACCGACAATAACTCGTCGACCACCACCGTCACCACAGGCTCGTCGTACGCTCAGACGGAGACTGTAGGCATCACATGGGGGTTCAGTGGCGGAGCCAATGCTTCGGGACCTATGGGCAGCTTCAGCGTTGGCGGCAGCTACTCGGTGGGTACCACCACTGGCTCATCGTTCTCGGTGGGCATGGCGCAAACCAACAAGGAGTTGGGCGTAAAGAAGAACACGGCAGGTACAAAGGTATCGTGGACCTATACGGGCGCACTGCCGCAGTATTACGAGAATGTTGGCAGCACCATTTACTACTGTCACCGCTCGCCTGCTGCCATTCTGGTGAACGATGCCGATGTGAGTCAGGAGATATGCTGGTCGGTGGATAATCCATCAGGACAGTACACCGTCAACATCACCTCAGCGCCTCAAACAGCTTCGTTGCTGTATGTATATAAGAAACAAAACGGCTATAAGAATGCCCCACACAAATATGTTTACGACAATGATGGCGGTGCCACCTACACCCATGAGCTGCTGGAGCCTAACCGCGCCATGCAGTCGTGGCGCATGTATGTCACCATCGATGAATGGGTGGCTTCGCCTGTTGTGGGGGCACAGGGCGAGTTGGAGTCGAACATCCGCAACGCCTTCCCCGACCTCTATGCCAGCAACTTCAAGATAGCCGACAAGACGGCTACCAGTCTGAATACCATCGGCTATATCGTCAAGGCATCGAAGGATATCATGGATAATAACGTGGACATCCTGCAGAGCTACGCCAGGTCGTGGGGCATCAGGAAGTTCACTATCCACTGGCGCTGCGACGACCGCAACGTGACAACCCGCGAGGGATTCACCGTGATAGCCGACTGATTCATTTTGGCTAACTACAAGTGGCGGATTTGAATCCCGAGTAAAGAAAGGAGGAATCTGAACAAACCCGCCGAGGCATCTATCTACAATCCGCTCACCACGAAACGGGCGCCCTGGCTGTAGGTGGTGTCGATGGTCAGGGTGTAGCCCATAGAGACGGCCAGACTGCGTGCCAGTGGCAATCCAATACCTAAGCTGTGCTCATCGGGTGACAGGCGTACGAAAGGTACGAAGATACGCTCTACATCCTCGACAGAGATAGGCATGCCCTCGTTGCTTACAGCTATCGAATAGGTGCCATTGGCCTCGGCGTGGCAACTCAGGATCAGCGAATTGCCAACGGCATACTTCACCACATTGTCGAGCAGGCAGTTCATCAGCTCCTGCAGGAGGGTGTTGGTGCGGATGGTCACCTCGTCGGCTACATCCGTCATGAACTCGATGGCCTTCGGCTTGGTGCGGAAGTGCAGGTCGTAGCTGTTCAGGATGGTGCGTACCATCTCGTTCAGCCCAATCTCATAGTTCTTGGCAACGGGCATGTTATCGCCATAGAGGCTGAACAGCAGCAGCTTGCGGGTAGAGGTGGCCACCAGATAGGCATTGCGGCCCACTTCCTCGCGCATTTTCATATACTCGTCGTGTGGTATCTGCCCATCAGCGTCGATGATGACCTCGGCCGAACCGATCAGTGTTACCAATGGTGAGCGGAGGGCATCCTGGCAGATGCGTTTCTCTTCTTCGGTAATGCCGGAGTCGCCCAAGGCAAACGAGTCGAGCACGGGATCCATCAGCGATTCGATGCTGTGGGCTGCGGCTACAATGTCGCTGTAGCGCTTGCTACGCTCCTCGGGCTTCAGCCTGAACTCAGGATCGTTGAAGATACGGGCGTAGTTCAGCAGCACGTTGATAGGCGACTGGAGCTTGTTCTGGATGGCGGTGACGAAGGCGCGGCGGATGGCCTGACCGGCCTCGGTGCTACGGCGTGCCTCCTGCAGCTGCAGGAACTGCTCCTTCAGTTTCAGGTTCTTGAAGTAGCGGTATATCAGTACTGCTATCAGCAGGGCGATGATGACGGCTGCCATCAATCCCAGGCTCATCAGCTGTTTGCGGCGCAGTTCGGCCTTCTCCTGTTCGGCCGTCAGCAGGTCGATGTCGTGGGTCACTTCCATCAGGTATTCTTCCAGCACCTCACGGTTGTCGTTCTGTTCCAGACTGTCTTTCAGTTCGGCTGCACGGAAGGCCCGTTGCCAGTCGCCCATCTTCTCATAGATGTCGAGTCGCAGCTCGTTGGCCATCTGTGGCACACTGACAGAGTCGCACCATGCCAGTGCCTGCTTGTAGTCGTTGAGCATCAGGTAGTGGCATACCATTACCTGCTGCAGGTTGGCGGCGTTAAAGCCAGCAGGGTTATTATGACGGATGCTGTCGTAGCGTGCAAAATAGCGGTTGAACGCCGGACGGTCGCCCAGTCGGCTGGCAATGATACACCGGTAGCCCAGTACACCACTGTCGTAGATGGGGTTTTCAAGCATCTGTTTCGGCAGACTGTCGAGACAGGCCATCGCCTCGACGGGGCGCTTGAAGCTGAGCACCTGCGACAGTGACAGGTAGCAGTTGAATACGGATACGGGCTCCTTTTCGGCATCAACACCTTTCAGGGCACGACGGAAGTAGGTCTCGCCCATCTCTGGCTGGTTCCGGCCGCTGAAGAAGAACCCCAGGCACATGTTGGATATGTAGAGGTATTTTTCCTGATGGCGTTGGCGCACATCGTCGGTGAGACGGTGAATCTGGGTGAAGGCGCGGTGGAAGTGCTTGTTGTTCACATCGTAGATCACACGGGTCATCCATACACGGTAGTACTTATCCCACGCCTGGTGGCGCATCTGGTAGTCGAGCATGGTCTGGTGGGCATCGTAGAAAGCAGAGTCGTCACCGCTGACTTGTGCCGCCTGTAGGCGCTGCGCCAACTCCTGTTCTATCTCGTTTGCGTAAATACTTCCCTTGCCTGTGATGGTTAGGGTAATGATTAAAAGTAATAGGTATAGATACTGTTTCATGTTGTGATTAGGTAATTGATGGCGCAAAGATACGAAAAAAATCGGAGATGCCGTACGGATTGCTCCTTTTTTTTACAATCAATTCTAAGATGTTATTAAAAGTCAATGCCTCCCGTCGTCACAACGGGAGGCACTGCTGAAATTCTTTGGTTGTTTGCTTTGTTGCTTACAGGGCTTCGAGCATACGTTTGATGACTACCGAGCACGAGATCTCGCGGTTGGCAGCCTCGGGGATGACCAGACTGTTGGGGCTCTCGATGACGTCGTCGGTCACAATCAGGTTGCGGCGAACGGGCAGACAGTGCATGAACTTACCGTTGTTGGTCCATGACATGTGCTCGGTATCGACAGTCCACGAGCGGTCGGTGCAGGTAATCTTACCGTAGTCGGCAGGATTGGTGACACCGGGGTTACTCCAGTTCTTGGCGTAGATGAAGTCGGCACCCTCGAAGGCTTTCTTCTGGTCGTACTCCACACGGGCGTTACCTACGAACTTTGGATCGAGTTCGTAGCCCTCGGGGTGGGTGATGACCAAATCGACATCGGGCGCGGCGTCCATCCACTGGGCAAACGAGTTGGGCACAGCCTGAGGCAATGCGCGGCAGTGAGGGGCCCAGGTGAGCACTACCTTGGGGCGCTCAACCACCTTGTGCTCCTCGATGGTGATGAGGTCGGCAAAGGCTTGCAGGGGGTGAACGGTGGCTGTCTCCATGGCGAAGACGGGGCGGCCAGAGTACTTGATGAACTGCTGCAGCACGGTCTCGGCATAGTCGTACTCACGGTCGGAGAGTCCGGCAAACGAGCGCACGCCGATCAGGTCGCAGTAGCAACCCATCACGGGGATAGCCTCGAGCAGGTGCTCGCTCTTGTCGCCATCCATAATCACGCCACGCTCGGTTTCCAGCTTCCAGGCACCGGCATTCACATCGAGCACGATGACATTCATGCCCAGGTTCATGGCGGCCTTCTGGGTGCTGAGGCGCGTGCGGAGCGAGTTATTGAAGAAGATCATCATGAGGGTCTTGTTCTTACCCAGATGCTGATACTTGTAACGGTCGTTCTTAATCTCAAATGCTTCGGCCATCGCCTTATCCAATGGACCGAGGTCTTCAACGTTGATAAAACTTTTCATATGCTTATATTTTATGTATTAACTTTTGTTCTGATGCACATAATGGTGAGGTCATCGCTGGCCTCAGCACCATGACGGTGATGTTCTACCTCTGCTTCCAGCACTTCCACCACCTGACGGGCATTCTCGAAATCGGTATGCCGCAGGATGTCGAGCATGCGGTCATCGCCCAACTGCTCCTGATGGTCGTTCTCAGCCTCGTTCAGACCATCGGTATAGATGAGGAGCGGACGCCCCTTGATGGATGCAATCTCTTCGCCAACATAGTCCAGTCCGGGCCAGAGACCGATGGGGGCGTTGGCCTCCATCTCGAGGAAGGAGCCTTTCTGTTCGTCACCACCAATCACTGGTGGGTTATGGCCCGCATTGCAGAAGTAGAGATGACCGGTTGAGAGGTTCATCTCACCAATGAACATGGTAACAAACATGCTGTTGTCGTTCTTCTCTGTCAGCTCGTCATTCATGCGGGTGGCAATGGCGGCTGGTTTCTGGTGTTGCTTGGCCAGCGTATGGAACAAGTGTGAAGCCTTCGCCATGAACAGCGAGGCGGGCACGCCCTTACCCGAGACATCGCCCACACAGAAATACAGGTTGTCGTCTTCAATCAGGAAGTCGTAGAGGTCGCCACCTACTGCACGGGCAGGAATCATAGAGGCATAGAGGTCCAATCCTTCGTATTCCGGAAACTCATGGGGCACCATCGACATCTGGATGTCACGGGCGATACGTAGCTCGCTCTCGATGCGCTCCTTGGCGGTGGTCGTCTCCTCCAATTGGTTATAGGCTGTTTGCAACTCATTGTTGACGGCTCGCAGTTTTTTCAGTTGTCGCTGACGGTAGTACGCATAGAAGGTCATAAAACCCATGATCAATGTGGCCAGTACTGCTCCCGTATAGATCCTGAGTTGACGGGCGTGCTCCTTGCTCTGTTGCGCCTCTAACTTCGACTGGTATTCACTCAGTCTCAGTTGCTGTGCATGACGGTCCAGACTGTCGTTTTTCAACAACACAGCTGCATGTTGCAGTTCTATGTTACGATTCTTCAATGTCAGGTCTAATGCTTCTTTCTCCAGACGCTCTTGCTCCAGTTCGCTGGCCTGATGTTCCAGACGTAGGGCCTGATTGTGCAACTTCAGTGCATTGGCTTCGTTCTCTGTCCGGATAATGTCCATCTGCAGGGCATGCTCTGCCGCCTGTTTGCGTATGTCGGACGTGTTGATAGAGTCGCTGATCTTTTTATACTCCTTGTAGTATTTTAGGGCATCTTCCCATTTGCCCTGCCACTCATATGCATAAGAGATGAGCTGGGCTCTCTCTAAGGGATGTTTGACCTTCTTGGCCAGTTCGAGCATAGTCTCGTAGTCGCCATTGACACGTGCATGATATATTTCTATATCGTTGGTAAAGGTGGAGCGATAATTGTATTTCTCCGACAGCCGTTTCCATTCCGTATAGGCTTTGTTCAACTCCGTCTTTTGAACGTTACCCTCATAATACATCGCAGCGATGCATCGATAGCTCCATGCATCCACAATCGAAGGCCCCGTCAGATTGGGCTCTTTCAGGGTCTTGTCGGTCATCTCGAGTATCTTCTTCTGGTTTCTGCGGTTGTGGTAAATCTTAGCCAGACCTAAATAAGCTGGTGCGGCATTGATTTGAGGCAGATAGGCTTGCTTGTATTTACAGGCTTTCAGATAATACTCCTCTGCTTTGATCTCCATTCTCAGTGCACTGGCCTGATTGGCATTGGCTAATGATGAATAGTAGAACCCCAGCTTGCTGTCATGCTGCTGACTATAGTCGTTCATGGCCTTGGCTATCTCCATACCTTTCTCTCTGCTCACTTTTGTAAAAGCAAAGGAGGCCTGGTTGGCCCAGGTTCGGTAGAACAGACCTTCATCTTTCGTTTTCAGACAAGCCTCTTTCAATTGGTCGGTGACGGTCATGAACGGTTCAATCTCGTGCGTGGAGTACAAACGGTACATCTCTTTCGTCAGCCGGTCAACGTCGGCTTGAAAACCTTGAGCTGCCACTGTCAGTGGCAGTAGCAATAGGCATATCAGGTGTGTAGTAATGTTTCTTTTCATAGCGTTCCCTCCTTATCTGTTGACTACGGTCGTATCTGCCCTTCGCCCTCGATGAGCCATTTGTAGGTGGTTATCTCTTCGAGGGCCATCGGACCGCGTGGACCTAACTTCTGGGTAGAGATGCCTATCTCGGCACCAAGGCCGAACTGAGCACCATCGGTAAACGAGGTGGGGGCATTCCAATAGACACAAGCCGCATCGACATGCGCCTGGAACCGACGGGCTGTCTGCTCGTTCCTGGTGATGATGGCCTCGCTGTGACCACTGCCGTTCTGGTCGATATGGGCCAAGGCCTCTTCGAGACTGGCAACCGTCTTGATGGCGAGCTTATAGTCCATGAACTCTGTACCAAAACTCTCTGCTGTGGCAGGCTCCAGATAGGGATACTGGCCTTCGATGGCGGCATAGGCCTGCTTGTCGGCATAGATGATGACCTTTTTCTCTGCCATGGGCTGCACCAGCATACCCAGGTCCGACAGCCGGTTTTGATGTATGAGCAAACAATCCAGGGCGTTACAAACCGACACGCGTCGGGTCTTGGCATTCTGTATGATGGCTCGTCCCATCTCCAGGTCGCCATCCACGTCGAAATAGGTGTTGACCACACCTGCACCGGTCTCGATGACGGGGATGCGGGCTGTGTCGCGTACAAAGTCGATGAGCTTGCGGCCGCCACGGGGAATACAGAGATCCACATAGCCCACGGCATTCAGCATCTCACCGGTAGCCTCGTGGGTGGCGGGCAGCAGGGCTACCACATCCTTCGATACGCCATACTGCTCCAGTATCTCGTGGATGAGAGCCACCTCCTCGCGGTTGCTGCTGTCGGCATCCTTACCGCCCTTGAGCACACAGGCGTTGCCGCTCTTAAAGCAGAGTGAGAAAACGTCGAACGTGACGTTAGGACGCGCCTCGTAGATCATGCCGATGACACCGAAGGGCACGCTGACACGGCACAGACGGAGACCGTTGGCCAGCGTCTTCTGCTTGGTGATGTGTCCTAAGGGTGAGGGCAGGGTAGCCACGTTGCGCATGTCGGAAGCGATGCCTTCCAGTCGGCTCCCGGTGAGCTGCAGACGGTCGTAGAGGGGGTTATCCTTCGACATTCTGGCGAGATCCAGGGCGTTGGCCTCGAGGATCCTGGCCTGTTGCTGCATGATGGCATCGGCAACGGCATGGAGTATCTCGTTGCGCTGTGTATCGGTGAGCAGGGCCAGACTCTTGCTGGCGCGCTTCACACGTTCGAATGTTTCTTTGAGTTGCATGGCTCTACTATGTTAGGAATTCGGTATGCGGTGTTGATTCGGGGTGCTCCATCAGGTCGATCAGGATGTCGTCGCGGGTACCATTGGCAATGATGACATGGATGCCAGCGCACTGCACATTACTGGCGGTGTGGTACTTGGAGTGCATGCCGCCACGACCGAAGGCACTCTTCTCTTCCTTGATATACTTGGAGAGGTCGGTGCAGGGCGCCACGGTCTGTATCAGCTCCGACGAAGGATCGTCAGGATGACCGGTATAGATACCATCGATGTTAGAGAGAAGGATGAGTGAGTCGGCACGCATCATCTGAGCGATGAGCCCCGACAGCTCGTCGTTATCCGTAAACATCAGCTCGGTAACGGATACGGTGTCGTTCTCGTTGACGATAGGCAGCACGTCGTTTTCGAGCATCACTCTCATACAAGCCTGCTGGTTGCGGTACTGCTCGCCGGGCTGGAAGTTCTCCTTCATGGTGAGCACCTGGCCCACATGAATACCAAACTCGCGGAACAGATCGTAATACAGACCTACCAACTTGACCTGACCTACGGCAGAGAACAACTGACGCTGCTCGACCGAGTCGAGTGAGTGGTCGACCGTGAGTTCGCGGCGGCCACAGGCTACGGCACCCGAGGTGACGAGGATGACCTCGATGTCCTGCTTGCGCAGCCACGCTATCTGGTCGACCAGGGCCGACATGCGGGTGACATCGAGCTTTCCATCGGCTCGTGTGAGCACGTTAGAACCTACTTTGATAACTATTCTTTTCTTCATTTCACTATTCACTCTTCACTAATATAGTGGTACATCTTCGATGTGATCTATTTCTGGTTGCCCGCCTATCATGCCTACTACGGAAATGATGTCGAACCTGACGGGACTGTTGATGCAGCGATACTTGATATAGTGGTTGATGGCCTGGCGGAGGCTCTGCAGCTTGCGGTAGTCGACTGCCTCTTCGGGCTCACCATACAGGCGGTTGCGACGGGTCTTGACCTCGACGAAGACCACCTCCTGACCGTTGGTGGCAATGATGTCGATATCGCGGCGCCCCGATTTCCAGTCGCGCTCTATGATGCGATAGCCATGCTGCTGCAGGTAGGCTGTGGCCTGGTCCTCGCCCCACGATCCTAACTCATTATGTGCCGCCATCACTAATCACTATTCACTATTCACTATTTCTCCGCGTCCTTCTGGCGGATCTCTACGCGACGGATCTTTCCGCTGATGGTCTTAGGCAGTTCGTCGACAAACTCCACGATACGGGGATACTTGTAAGGAGCTGTCTCCTTCTTGACGTGCTGCTGCAGTTCCTTCACGAGGTCGTCGCCAGCCTTGTCCTTCCACTCCTTGCCGAGTACAACGGTAGCCTTGACCACCATACCGCGGATATCGTCGGGTACACCGGTGATGGCGCACTCAACCACGGCAGGGTGGGTCATCAGGGCGCTCTCAACCTCGAACGGACCGATGCGGTAGCCTGAGCTCTTGATCACATCGTCGATACGACCCTCGAACCAGTAGTAGCCATCCTCATCGCGCCAGGCCATATCGCCGGTGTGATAGATGCCATCGTGCCACGCCTCGCGGGTCTTCTCCTCATCGCGGTAGTAGCCTTTGAACAGACCTATAGGCTTCTTGTCGCCTACACGTACCACAATCTCGCCCTTCTCACCATCCTCGCAGCTGGTGCCGTCGGCACGCAGCAGGTCGATATCGTACTGGGCGTTGGGGATACCCATACTGCCTGGTTTCGGTGTCATCCAGGGGAAGGTGCCGAGGGTCATGGTGGTCTCGGTCTGACCGAAGCCCTCCATCATGCGGATGCCGGTCTTCTCGTAGAACTTATCATAGACGGCGGGGTTGAGCGCCTCGCCAGCGGTGCAGCAGTACTGCAGGTTGCTGAGGTCGTACTTGCTCAGGTCCTCGCGAATCATGAAGCGGTAGATGGTGGGAGGTGCACAGAAGCTGGTAACCTTGTATTTCTCCATCTGGCGCAGCAGGGTGTCGGCGTTGAACTTCTCGTGGTCGAACACGAACACGGTAGCACCGGCAAACCACTGACCGTAGAACTTACCCCATACGGCCTTACCCCAACCGGTATCGGCCACGGTGAGGTGGAGTGAACCTTCATGCAGGTTGTGCCAGAACACACCTGTGGTGAGGTGACCCATGGCATACAGGTAGTCGTGAGCCACCATCTTCGGCTCGCCGCTGGTACCCGAGGTGAAGTACATGATCATCGTGTCCTCGTTGTTGTTAACGAAGGCAGGACGCTGGAACTGAGGCGCTTTGACCACCTCCGACTGATAGTCGCGGAAACCCTCGGGGATGGGTTTGCCGTGATCGGTGATGGTGATATACTGCTTGACCGTAGGACTCTCGGGCATGGCCAGTCGGATTTGCTCGCACACGTAAGCATCGTCCACGCAGATGATCGACTTGATCGAGGCGCGGGTGTTACGATAAACAATGTCGTGCTTGGTGAGCATGTGGGTGGCAGGGATGACGATGGCACCAATCTTACACAGTGCCAGCATCACGATCCACCACTCATAACGGCGCTTCAGAATCAGCATCACAGGGTCGCCCTTGCCTATGCCCAGCGACTGCAGGTAACTGGCGGCCTGATCGCTCTGCTCTTTCAGCTGCTTGTAGGTGGCACGTATCTCCTCACCCTGGTCGTTGGTCCAGAGCAATGCTAACTTCTCAGGTGCCTCTTCTGCCCACGCGTCCATCACATCGTAGGCAAAGTTGAAGTGCTCTGGAACAATGAACTCCAGATGCTTATTGTAATCCTCTACAGACTCGAAATGTGTCTGCTTTAAAAATCTTTCTACCATATATCTTTTCTTTTTTGCAACGGACAACAGGACTGAAACGACTTATGTGCTTAAAGTCCTTAAGTCCTGTAGTCCGTTGCTAATTAACTATTCAACTGTAAAGGCGAGGAATTTCACGGGTTTGTCGCCTACGGCCAGCATGCCGTGGGGCTTCGATGAATCGAAGTAGATGCTGTCGCCCTCTTCGAGAATGATGGTCTTGCCACCGATGAAAAGTTCCATCTTACCTTCGAGCACCATGTTGAACTCCTGTCCGGGGTGGGTGTTCTTGTAGATGGTGCGTGCGCCTGGCTTAGGCTCAACGGTAACGATGAACACATCGGCCTGATGATTCACGAAACCGCTGACCAGACTCTGGTACTTGTAGGCCTTGGTGCGCTCAACGCTCATGCCCTGGCCCTTGCGTACTACGAAGTACGACTTCATGTGGGGTGCCTCGGCAAACATCAGCTCCTCGGCTGATACACCATACTTATGGGCTATCTTCATCAGGTTTGAGATGGTGATGTCGAGCTCACCCTTCTCAATCTTCTCATATTTCTCTGAGTCGATACCGATGGTCTCAGCCATCTCACTTACTGGAATGTCGAGAACGTCGCGCAGTCCGCGAAGGCGTTCGCCTATTTGCTTTAATTGCTCGTCCATGTTATATTTGTTGTTTTTATCGTTTATCTATGATTTTATAATCAGCATATTTCTCTTTGGGATAGACAAAGAGCTTATCGTCGATATTGCCTGCCTGGAAGTCGGAGAAGGTGATGGTACACCAGAAGATGCTGACTTTGATGCGTAGCTTCTTGGGGTAATACTTGCCTTCGGACAGCAGTGCGATGATCTTTTTCATCTTCACTTTGGTACCAGGCTTGGCATCGAGAGTTACCAACAGTCCTTCGGGATCCTTGGCGATGGAATAGTTGTAACTGTCGGGTTCGAACTTGAACATCTGCAGTTTGTCGTCGCTCTTGTTCACCTTGGGGTCATGCAACTCTACAAGATGCTTGTTGGTGCGTACGATATGCTTCAGCTCGCCGTTGTCGTAGATGATGGTGTTCTTATGTTCTGATACGCTCTTCTTGCCCTTGTTGCACGAGTAGCCTTCTTCCTTATACAGTCCAAGAATGTTGATCTTATAGTTGAACTTGACGCCCTCCTGACCATAGATATGGTTCCAGGCGGTGTTGAAAACACGCTTGGCCTGGCGGGCATTGGCATTATCCTGTGCTGTAGCAGTGAAGTGTGGACAGTGAAGAGAGAATAGTAGCACTACCACTCTCATCACATATCGCCATTTAAGTATCCTTGTCATACCCCCCCCCACTAATCACTTCAGTCCTGCTTTCAGACCACGGATCACAGCCGAGGTGAAACCGGCATGCTCCATCTCGTTGAGACCCTTGATAGTGAGTCCACCGGGAGTGGTTACCAGGTCGATGGCTGCCTCGGGGTGCAGGCCGCTGGCTTCGAGCAGCTCAACGGCGCCCTTCATGGTCTGCATCACAATTTTCTTGGCATCGTCGGCCTTGAAGCCTAACTCTACGCCACCTTCGGCGGCAGCGCGGATATAGCGCATGGCATAAGCGATGCCGCAGCTGGCCAGGGTGGTGCCCGATGCCAAGTGCTGCTCGTCGGTGAGGAGCGAGGTGCCCATCTCATCGAAGATGCCCTGTACTAGTTTGGTCTGCTCGTTGGTGGTGTCGCAAGGCACGATGAAAGTCATCGATGCCAACTGGGCAATGGCGATGTTGGGGATGACCAGGAAGAGTGGGGGACAATTGGCACCCAGCCACTCCTTGATACTGGCTGATGGAACGCCTGCGGCAATCACAATAAGCAACTGCTTCTGGGGATTGAGTGCTGCCTTGATGCCGGTGAGCACACGCTCTACCAGCCAGGGCTTTACTACTACACAGACAATATCGGCTGTGCTGGCAGCCTGCTGGTTGTCGATGGTGACGTTAACGCCTAACTTAGCAAACTTTTCTACAACCGCCTGCGAGGGATCGCTTACGGTGATATCTTCGTTTTTGAACTGTTGGCCTTTGATCAGACCCTCGACGGTGGCGCCACCCATGGCGCCAGCGCCTATTACTGAAATCTTCATAATTCTTCGGGTTTTACTCTTATCAGTCTTTCGATAAAGTCGTCGGCTTCTGCCTTGGTGAGACAGAGTGGTGGCAGCAAGCGCAGAATGTTCTGGCCGGCACAGCCGGTGAAGCAATGCTCATGCTTGATGAGTGGCTTACGAACCATGGCGTGTGGCATGTCGAGCTCGATACCAATCATGAGTCCGCGACCGCGAACCTCCTTGATGTGTGAGCTGCCGATATTGCGGATGCCCTCCATCAGATAGTCGCCGATGACACGGGCGTTCTCAACCAGACCTTCGTCCTCGAAGACATCGAGGGTGGCAAGGGCTGCGGCACAAGCCAGGTGGTTGCCACCGAAGGTGGTGCCTAACTGTCCGTAAACTGGTTCGAACTCGGGACTGATGAGTACACCGCCCATGGGGAATCCGTTGGCGATACCCTTGGCAACGGTGATGATATCGGGCTTGATGCCCAGCCACTGGTGGGCAAAGAACTTACCGCTTCGACCGTATCCACACTGAATCTCGTCGCAGATGAGCACGGCGCCATAGCGCTTACAAGCGTAAGCCAGACCCTGTGCAAACTCAGGTGTGGCCATCTGGATACCACCAACACCCTGGATGCACTCCAGGATGACAGCTGCTACACCACCCTTTGACAACTCACGAACCCAGGGCTCAAGGTCGTTGAGGGGCAGATAGCGCACATGGTGATTGTCGTTGATGGGGGCAATAATCTTCGGGTTATTGGTCACCTCGACAGCCAGCGATGTACGTCCGTGGAAAGCCTTCTCGCAAGAGAGCACGCGGGTGTTACCCGTCTTAAACGAAGCCAGCTTCAGTGCATTCTCGTTAGCTTCGGCTCCAGAGTTGATCAGGAACAGCTGGTAGTCGTCGTAGCCGGAAATCTTGCCGAGACGCTCAGCTAACTGAACCTGCAACTTGTTGATAACAGAATTAGAGTAGAAACCGATGTTCTGCAGCTGCTCTGTTACCTTACTAATATAATGGGGATGCGAGTGGCCGATGCTGATAACAGCATGTCCACCGTAAAGATCGAGGTACTCCTGACCTTTGTCGTCCCATACTTTACAACCCTTTCCCTTGACGATGTTGACATCGAAGAGTGGATAAACGTCGAATAGCTTCATATCGTATCCTCCTTAATGATTTAGAAAGCTGATGCTTTCAGTTTGAGTCCGGCAGTCTCGTCGATGCCGAACATGATGTTCATATTCTGTACAGCCTGACCAACAGCACCCTTCAACAGATTGTCGATGGCAGAGGTGACGAGCAGCTTGTTGCCGTATTTCTCTACATGTACCAGGGCCTTGTTGGTGTTTACCACCTGCTTCAGGTCGATGGCCTTGTCGCTATAGTGGGTGAAGGCTGCATCCTTATAGAAGTCCTTGTAGGCTTCGATCACATCCTCTACGGGAGCGGGCGTCTTGATGACGGCGGTGCAGAAGATGCCGCGGGCAAAGTCGCCACGGTAGGGGATGAAGTCGATATCAGCATCGAGATAGCCCTGAACCTGCTTCAACGACTGACGGATCTCAGCGATGTGCTGGTGCTGGAAGGGCTTGTAGATGCTCAGGTTGTTGTTGCGCCACGAGAAATGGGTGGTGGCACCCGGTTTCTGACCAGCACCTGTAGAACCGGTGATGGCATTCACGGCTACGTCGTCCTTCAGCAGATTGAGGTAGGCGGCGGGCAGGAGTGCTACCTGGATACAGGTGGCAAAGCAACCAGGGTTGGCCAGGTGCTGAGCCTTCATGATATCTTCCTTGTTGATCTCGGGCAGACCATATACATAGTCGTGAGCACCCTTGATGCGGAAGTCCTGCGCCAGATCGATGATCTTGACATGCTCGGGGATGGTGTGTTCCTTCAGGAACGCCTCGCTCTTGCCGTGGCCAAAGCAGAAGAATACTACATCTACCTGATCGAAGGGCATCTCGTCGGTGAACTTCAGATCGGTATCGCCAATCAGACCTTCATGCACATCCGATACCAGATTGCCGGCATTGCTCTCGGAGTTGGCAAACACAATCTTGGCTTCGGGATGGTTGAGCAACAAGCGGATCAGTTCGCCGCCTGTATAACCAGCCGCACCTAATATTCCAATTCTAATCATATAAGTCCTAAAGTCCTGTAGTCTATTGCTAAAAATTATCTTTTCTCGTCCTTGTGGATACCGTAGTAAACACGCAGTGGGGTAGAGCTAACCTTGATGAAGCCCTTGGCCTCGTCGGCAGTCCAACCGGTCTGAGTCTCGCCGTATTCACCCAGTTTGCTCTTGGTCAGGTCGTTAGCGCTGTCGATACCAACCGTCTCGAATCCGTAAGGACGGAGCTTCAGGATGGCTGTACCGGTGACGTTGCGCTGGCTGCTGGTGAGCATGGCCTCGATATCGGGCATCACGGGCTCCAGGTACTGACTCTCGTGCAGGAACATGCCATACCAGTTGGCTACCTGATCCTTCCAGTACTGCTGCCACTTAGAGAGGGTTGACTTCTCCAGCAGGCGGTGAGCCTCGATGATGAGCTTGGGGGCTGCGGCCTCGAAACCTACACGGCCCTTGATACCGATGATGGTATCACCCACATTGGCATCACGGCCAATGGCATAGCTGGCACCAATCTCCTCAATCTTCTGGATGGCCTTCACCTTATCGTCGAATGCCTCGCCATTAACGGCTACAATCTCACCCTTGTCGAACTGAATCTTCAGCAGCGACTCCTGCTCCTTGGCAGTGACATGCTTCAGATATGCCTCTTCAGGCAGACCCTGGGTGGGGTCGAGCAGCTCACCGCCACAGATACTGGTGCCCCAGATACCTACGTTGTATGAGTACTTCAGCTTGGTGAAATCGGCAAAGAATCCGTGCTCGTTCAGATAGTCAACCTCTTCCTTACGGGTGAGCTTCTTATCGCGGGTGAGCGTGATGATCTCTACACCAGGAGCCATTACGAGGAAAGTCATGTCGAAACGGATCTGGTCGTTACCAGCGCCTGTTGAACCGTGGGCGATGGCATCGGCACCAATCTCCTTGGCATAGCGGGCGATGGCGATAGCCTGGAAGATACGCTCGCTGGATACAGAAATGGGGTAGCAGTTGTTACGCAGCACATTACCGAAGATCATATACTTCAGCGATTTCTCGTAATACTCGTGGGTGACATCGAGGGTTACATAGGCCTTCGCACCCAGCTTAAAGGCGTTCTCCTCGTTTTTCTTCAACTGCTCGTCGCTGAAACCGCCTGTGTTGGCGCAGGCTGCATAGACATCCCAGCCGTCCTGGGTGAGTTTCATAACTGTGTAGGAGGTGTCCAGACCTCCTGAGAATGCGACTACTACTTTCTTGTTTGCCATATCTTTGTTGATTATTAATTGATACCTTTGTTCTGTCAATATTACTTTTTTTTGCCGGATATATTACTTATCTTTGCCGGATATATTACTCTTCTTTGCCGTCAATCTTACGGATGCGTGCTAACACATCGTCGGCAATCTTGGCGGGCAGGTGCTCGGTAGGGTCGTAGAGCATGGCTGTGCAGATGCAGTACTTACGACCTGTGCGATGCAGCACATCCACGTTGCAGCAGCCCTCGCAACCCTTCCAGAAGGCTTCGTCGTCGGTCAGGTCTGCAAAGGTCACGGGCTGGTAGCCCAGTGCGGTGTTCATAGCCATAACGGCGGCGCCACTTGTCAGCGAGAATATCTTGGCGTGAGGCCAACGGGTTCTGGCCAGGGTGAAGGTCATATCCTTGATGCGCTTGGCAATGTGTTTGCCTCTGAAGTCGGGATGCACAATAAGGCCTGAGGTCGTGACATATTGCTGGTTTTCCCAGGTCTCGATATAACTGAATCCTGCAAATCGTCCATCCTTGGTAAGCGCTATTACCGCTTTTGCTTCCATCATCTTCTTGGCCAGGTACTCGTGGGTACGCTTGGCAATACCAGTACCGCGCACCTTCGCTGCTTCGGCGATGGTGTCGAGAATCGTATCCACGTATTTCTCGTGCTCAGGTCCTGCTACTAAGACTTCAATTTCTTCTTCCATTTCTTCTTATTACTTTATTTCATGTTTGGTACCACATCGCTCAGGGCTTCTACTACTTCCTGATGCTTGATGCCTTCTTTGATTACAATGAATATGGTATCATCGCCGGCGATGGTGCCCAATATCTCTGGAATGTCACTATTGTCGATATTCCAGGCTATCGAACTGGCATAGCCTGGACGGGTTTTGATGATGCCCATGTTGCCTGAGAAGTTAATGCTGATAAAACCGGGTACTCGCATCATCTCACGGATGCTGTTAGGAGTGCTGACACGTTTGTACATGGTTTCGTTGGGCAGTACGTAAACGTAGTTGCCGCTCATCGAGGCTGCCTTTGCTACTTTCAGCTGTTTCAGATCACGACTCAGAGTGGCTTGCGTTAGTTTGAAGCCTTCTTTCTGGAGGGCGTTCAACAATTCGTCCTGGCTCCCTAACTGCTGACTTGATATGATCAGTCTCAGGGCTTCTAATCTGTTGGTCTTTACTTTCATCTCAGTATATTTATTCGAAATCGGTTGCAAAATTATACAAAATTTCGCAACCGACCAAATATTTCTGCATATATTTGCAAATTTTACCGTTTCATATCGAATCCAACGCGTACGCCATCGTAATTTTTACTCAAATCGCCTATGGTTTGCAAATCTTTATTGCCACTCATGGCCGACATGGTTTGAAGAACTGTCAGCAGTTTCTTGGCTTCGAACAGAATCGATATGCCACCAGATTCCTTTTTGGCATAGCAGTTTATTGAGAGTAACAGACCTTTTAATGTGATTTTCTGACTGGCTTCGTCGAAAGTGTAGTTGCCGCTGAATGGTGTACCTGCTATTTTAGAAGTGAATGTGCCGTCCTCGTTAAAGGTGATGTAAGTGTTGGCGGCTGACAAACCTACTTGCTGGTAATAGGGCTGAAGTTTCTGCTCAATCTGTACGGCTGCTACCTCACCACCTGCTTTTGCCAGCAGGTTCTCGCTGGTGAAGGCACAGCCTGGACCGTTGTATTTCCAGGTGGCAATCAGGTTCTGAGCTTTAATCTTATCCAGACCGATAACACTCGTGATGGCATTTACTACGCCTGTACCATTGGTCATGGCACCAAGAACCTGCCCCATATTACCGCAACTTGTCATTGCGATGCATGCCAAAGCGGCTATGCTAACCATTACTTTTTTCATCTTGCTTGTTGTTTATTGATGGTTATTGTATTTATTTACGTTGCAAAATTATAATAAATACCTTAAACAGCAAAGCATTTATCAGAAATTAACGTAGTACGTAGCCTGTGTTTCAGTTCTTGTGGAATCGGGTGCGAAAATCACGTGAGTTAACTCGATTGATGATTTGAGCCGGCTCGATTGATGATTTGAGTTAACTCACGGTTTTTACGTGATGCTGATTCTCTCTATATAATATATAATAATGTGACAATATTTTTCAGATTGATATTTGTCAAGAGCGACCAAAAAAATGCATGAAAAATGAAAATTTCTCTCGAAAAGTTTTGGTAGTTTCAAAAAAAGCCGTACCTTTGCACCCGCAAATCAGGAACACCACCTGA
>NZ_JNKF01000009.1 GCF_000702825.1 Prevotella sp. P6B1 | reverse complement strand
TGCTGATATCGCTGTATCGGTACCAAGTGTAACACTGTAATCGGTACCATGCTAGCGCTGCAATCGGTACCGTCCGTATCGCTGCAAACGGTACCATGATCATCGGCTCTGCCTTACTGGGTGCAAATATAACTATTTTTTCTTTTTCTGACGCATAGAATCACCTTTTAATTCAATTTTATTCGCATTTGACACCAATCTGTCCATGATGGCATCGGCCAGAGTGGGATCTCCGATGTAGTCATACCATTTATTTATAGGTAGCTGAGAGACGATGATAACGGACTTTCTCTCATACCTCTCTTCCAAAATCTGCAGCATGGCCAGACGTGTGTTGGTGTCCATTGGTTGCAGTCCGAAGTCATCGAGTATAAGCAGGTCGTTACGCTCAAGTGAAGTAATCATTTTCAGGAAGGTACCATCAAGTTTGCTGAGTGCCACCTTCTCTACAAAACTGTTCATATTAAGGTAGGCCGTCCTGTATCCTAACATACAAGCCTGGCGCCCTAATGCACAGGCAATAAAAGATTTGCCACATCCACACTTGCCCTGTATGAGCAAGTTCTCGTGGCGCCGTATAAAGGAACAGTCTGCAAGTGCTGCAAGATCATCCTTCGTAAAGTTGCGGTCCGTACCGCAGATAACGTCCTCTATCAGTGCAGTATATCTCAGGCGACTTGTCTTTAGATACATTTCTGTCTTCCGGTTCCTTCTGTCCTGAGCTTCTGCCTCTGCCAGCCTGGCTATTGCCGCTTCCATTGCTGGACGGTTCTGTACTGGCAGACTGAGGATTGACTCAAAAGCATCTGCCATGCCCTTGAGTTTGAGTTCTCTGAGTTGTATAACGGTTTCTTGTGAGTTCATAATTATAATTTTGATGTTAGATATTAAATGCTTCTGCTCCCCTTACGTAGTCGTTCTGGGGCATCTGTGATACAGGTTCCTGATCGCCTGCCATGTCGAGGTTCTTCTCCAGGATATTCTTTATCATCGTATAGTTGACAGACCTATATCCAGCAAGCCTTTTGCAAGCATTCTCAAGTCTTATACTGCCATATCTGCGATTCAGACTGAGTACGCCATGACATGAGCCATAATTCTGCTCTACATGTCTGCTACGCTTAAGAATCGCCTCCATAGCCTGTCTTGTATAAGGCCCGATTTCTTCCGACTTTTCCAGGAAGTAGGCTGCATTGCACGCCTTTGTACGCATGTATTCCAGATGCTCGGGAGGCATATCTTCATCATGGGTAAAGGGATCCTTGATGCCATTACGGTCGTGCGTACTGATACGTGTATTGCCAGCGTAGACCTCCACAGTGTCGATATCCCATACGACGGTAAGATGTTGTCCTACATACTGATATGGCACGCTATATTTACGGCCTGCCACTTGTACATGATAGTTACCTGACAGCTTGACTTCTTTGCGATATCGGAAACGGAAAGGAGTATCAGGCAGTTCTCCAAGAGATGGTTTCTCTTCTTCCTCAAAAATGTCAAAACGACTTCTGCCTGTAACTTTAGATGGCTTTGAGTTAAAGTCGTCCAGCAGTTCAGAAATACGGCTATTCATGCTGTTCAAGTCGCTTATAACCTCATCGTGAAGAGGCGCATAGATAGCGTTGTAGATTTTCCTGACTGCACCCTCTACAGAGCCTTTATCGCGAGGTTTCCTTACGCGACAGGCCTCAAGCGTTGTGTCGTAGTATGCAGCCCATTCTAGCGCTGCGTCAGTGAATACAGGTTCGTAACGGTCGTTCTTCTTTACCCATTGCTTCATGTTGTCACTTTTTGCTCTGCGCACTGTCCCTCCAAAATAGCTAAAGGCATCAGATAGTCCACCAAAGAAATACTCCATAGAGGCGTCAGGAAGCGCCTTTGCATAAGCCATTCCACTGAAAGGAAGCGTGCAGACTAACACCACTACACTTGTGATTTCGCCTGTCAGAGGGTCTGTTAGCCACAAGGCATCACCAGCAAAGTCAATCTGCATCTCTTCACCAGGCATATAGGTGTTATGAAAACTCAAGTTGTGGGCATACTGATAGTCACGGATAGCTTTCTTAAACTGAGTGTAACCATAGCCGTCGGGATGTTCACGCTTATAGTTCTCATGGAGATGCTGTATGGTCAGATAGCGGTTATGGGCCAGATCTGACACATAATCAGGAATCAGACCATCGAGGACAATTCTGGCATCAGATGGTGCTGATTCGGGTCTTGTTGACTTGAGGAACGACTCAAGGTCGACCTCGTTCATGCGGCCTCCATCTGCATACGACAGATTTCTTTCGTCAGCCGCCTTCTTGTACTTGGCAAGTACGCCACGTCCCATGTGCAGTTGTCCACAGATTTCGCGGTGTGGGATGCTTGCCGCCAGCATTTGAAATGCTCTTTTTAACTTGCTCATTGTTACATTTTGGTTTGCCATATCTCGCTAAAGGTTTTGTATTTCCTTCGGCAAAGATAGTAATTTAACTTCAATGGCAGAACCGAAATGAACTTTTGGTACCGATTCGAGCGCTACAGCGGTACCGATTGGTGCGCTACGCTGGTACCGGTTGGAGTGCTATGGTGGTACCGATTGGTGCGCTACGGTGGTACCGATTCAAGCGCTACGATGGTACCGTTTCGCCGATATTATCA
>NZ_JNKF01000008.1 GCF_000702825.1 Prevotella sp. P6B1 | reverse complement strand
TGCCACCAAATTAATTAAATCATTTCGATATATGAATAAAAAAGCCATTAAACTGATAATGCTACTTGGCCTTTTTTCCTGTTGCACATCAGATGGCAACAAGGAGAATAGCGAATTGGAGTGTACTGTTGAAATCAGGAATAAGGATTTGGTTGAGGCGATAACCGATTATCAGGATTTCCTTTATAAAGATAATAAGAAATATATCGAACAAGGGGATTCTATCTATGTGGGAATTGCCTCTAAAGATATCAACGATAGTATTTATCGGTATGTCGTATTCCCTGTGTATGATATAAGCGATATAAAATATCATGCACCATTTGACCTGTGTAAGGTGAATGGTCATTATGTGATATTCTCGCATGATAATGCACATCCCATCTTTCCTATAGAAAGAAGATTCTGCAGGATCACGGATTCTGCAGTCCAGGAATATGCCAAGTTGCTGTTCCCAAAGGAATATGAAATGTTAAACAAGAAGGAAAGACATGTGATTAGACTGTATGAGCCTAAAAATTGCTATCTAACATTCTTTGGTGATAGTCTGATAGACAAGACTAATAAACAAGGAATGATAAGAGATGCAATCCCCATCATGCTGAATGGCGAGGAGGTGTATTTATAAAAGATATGCCACGGGACTGGCATTGAAGTGAACCCAGACAGTCCCTTGGCATCATGTTTGGTCTCAATATTCATGGTCACGTCATTTCCAAAAAGATTAGTATATATGAGAAAGTTTTTTTATATATTTATTGTATTGTTGTTATGCGGATGTCACGACTCATATTTTGAATTAGGTGACTCTTACATTTATGAAAACGGACGTATTGACAAGTTAATGGAAAAAGGTACTATAACTATACTAGTACCTGATCAAGTTCTTAATTATGAATTTGATGATAATTTTATAATAGCATATCAAAAACCAGATAGTACATATTATCGTGAGTATTATATCGACACATATAAGGAATATTCAGATTCCACTATACATTCTCAAGACGCGACAGATAGTCTGAAGACGCTCTTGGACAAAATGCTTAGCATACAAGATTGCTATTGGATTATTCGCAAGCAGGATGCCAAAGTATTTGGTCCAATGGCTGAGTCTGACTTTAATCGGATGTGCAAGGAACTAAATGTTTCTGTCAAAATGGATAAAAAATACGAATCCCAGTTTTTAAAGACCAAGTAAACAAGGGGGCAGAATGTCCCTTTGGTCTGGTGAATTAAAATAAACCATAAATATGACGAGACAATTAAGCATGAAGAGAGGAACAGGTATTTCGTTTGGTGTAATACAAAAGTTATAGAGATGAAAATGATCACAAGAACCGACACCTTGCTCCTCAACTCCGACTTTTTGATTAATTATATTTTTTCTTAAAAGTTTGGAACTTTCGGAAATTATCTTTATCTTTGCAGCAATATAAACAATCATAAAGATATGAGCAAGTATGAGATACCCTTCTTGACGGCATGCATTCATGCTTTTGGAAAACGGTTTGCTATGACTAGGCAAGCTGCTTTCCAATATCTTCATAAGCATAAAGGGCTTTCATTCCTAATTGAATTTTATGATGTGGAACATCTGCAGTCTATGGATGAGACTATTGATGACTTGCTTATCATCTGTCAAAAGAATGGAGGAACGTTGTCATGATACTTTATCATGGTACAAATGTAGATATTGAGGTGATAGATCTTGCTAAGGGCTTGCAGTATAAGGACTTTGGCAAAGGGTTCTATCTTACGCCCGATAGAAATACAGCAATCCGTATGGCGCAAAAAAAAGCTCGTCTTTTTGGTGGTACACCAACTCTGATTACTTATGAGTTTGATGATACAGCTATGAAGTCAAACTTGAAAGTCAAGGTCTTTCCGGAGAAAGCTACTACAGAATGGTTCTTGTTTGTGGATGCTAACCGCAATAGAAAGAATACTAAGACAATACATGATTTCGATGTTGTTATTGGGCCAATTGCTGATGATGGTGTGGTTCTGCAAATTACAAACTATCATGAGGGTATTTATTCTCCGGAAGAGGCTGCTAAGTTGCTTCAGGACAAGTATCTTGACCAGCAGTACTATTTGGGGACGGAACAGGCCTTAGCTTTTCTCAGGAAAATAAAAGTTGAAAGCGTATGAATCAGCCAACACATAATCAAATGGCTACTTACCTGACTAATTATGCTTTGAGCGAATTGGTTAAGTATGTGATAGAAGATACAGGCTGCTCTATAGAACAAGCGATGGAACGTGTATATAATTCTCCTTTAATTGAAATGTTGCAAGATGAAGAAGGTGAATTGTATGTGCAAAGCCCTGCCTATTTGTATGAACTTATGAATAAAATGTAATTTATAGGTTGTGTTCAGAGAGATCATGGACTGGAGAAGGTGAGAATCAACAAATCATCTATTCCTTAGGTACTTTTCAAAAAAAGCAAATTGCAGCGACGCCACTTGAGAGTACGCTGCCCTCCAACTGGTTTAGAAAAGCCTTGTTCAGGCGCTAATATGCTTTTGACGAATTTTGACGAATTATTTCTGTAACTTGCTGTCTTATAGAGTTTTTTGACGCTTTGTAAGGCTTGGTTTCTGGATATTCTGACGAAAAAAAGCTATTTCATTTTTGGCGTTTTAATGATATTTCTCTACCTTTGCCACCAAATTAATTAAATCATTTCGATATATGAATAAAAAAGCCATTAAACTGATAATGCTACTTGGCCTTTTTTCCTGTTGC
>NZ_JNKF01000007.1 GCF_000702825.1 Prevotella sp. P6B1 | reverse complement strand
CCATATCCCCAAAAGGGAGATTCTATTGATGTGTACTATAGTGAAGATGATCCTAATGTGAATCTGTGGAGTGGCGAATTTACTGAATAATTGAAGAGGTACCTGTCCCCTGGCACCATGTCCCTTGGCACCGTGATGAATGGTTAAGTAATGGTAATACTGGAGTTTTTAAATATGAAATTAATCCTTAGGTGTATGATAAAGAATAGAATCGCAATTCTAGGAATATTTGATATTATTATTGTCTTCTGGATTGTATGGTTTGAAAGGCAAATACAATATGAACCATTATTAGATTATAGTTCTAATTTAAGTGCAATGAAACTACCATTGCATCCAGAAGTCTATAATACAATGATCATTACAATTATTCTCAATATAGTTGCATTGATTTATGAGTTGAGAATTGATAGTATTAGTGAATTTAAGAGAAGCCATTGGTTAATTCTGTCTGGATATTTTATTATTGTATTGTTTTGCATGATAACAGGATACCGTTATATTTCGACAAGAGCATCCGACGGCGTCATAGATGAATATAATACCTTGTTTAGGTTTCCAATCTGGCTATTTGGAAAGGAGTTGTTCTCATCCTTTATAACTATCACCAGTCTTTATTATTCACTTTTTGCTCTACACATCTGTCTTTGTATGCTCAACCTGTATCTGTGTGTCAAAAAGATGAAGGAGTAATACGCGCTAAAATGACTCATAAAAGAACATGGATATTATGAAGGAATGAAGATGACATATGGTGGAAGATAAACAGAACTTAAAGGAATAACAGTCAATGGAAGCCGTAAGAAATAGAATTAAGCTGATATGCTTATTGCTAGTAGTTTGTACATTTTGTCAGGGACAGAGTGTCAAGCAGAACATGAAAATAGAACTTAATAGAATTACTTTCTGTAATTCGGATTTGCAGAAATGTATAAATCATTATATTCCAGAGATTATACAGAAGTGTAGTCTCAATAAAGAGAAAGAAGTGTTATGTATGAAATAAACGATAAAGACATGGAGAAAGGATTAGTTCTTAATAAATCATATGACATCTTTTACTTAGGTAAAAGTATCTCAAGATACGATAATTTAGTTCATTCTAATAATCAATATGATGATTCAAGTAGGTTTGATGATTACGAAATAAAAATTCATGGGTATAATATCGAATTATGGTGTGAAGATGACCATATAGTTAATATTTGTTGTCGTGAATCATGTATTTATAATGGAAAAGAACTTATTAAAATGAGTTTTGAAGATTTCTTAAGCGTAATCAAGGAAGATCCTTCAAATCATGAAATAATCTATATTCCATGCAAAGATAATTGGGGGCAAAATCAGCATGTGTATGTCTTCGACAAATCTGGTTTGCAAGTCTGGGTATGGCGTGGAAAAATAAGGACCATCATTATATACGATACCAATTCAGATGCAGAGGAAATAAAGGGATAGGAGAATCACGAGGGCTCTTTGCAAAACGGCATAGCAGAGTGCTTCTGATTATTCGCGAGAAATTATCTGCTTTTTTCTTGATAAATCTTTGCTTGTTTCTGAACTATTGATTATCTTTGCATCGGATTACAAGAAGTATTAATTAACCACTCATGGGTGGAAGTCTGACGATGAAGAATGGCAGAATAGATAAATACCTCTTTGAAGGTGGCTATGCCCAGGCATCGGTTGCAGAGGTGCCAGGGGACATGGTACGTGAAGTGAACCCAGAAAGTTGTACACAACTTGATGGCTCAAAATGAAAGAGTTACGTGACTCCCTTCGTGGAGGTGCCTGAAAACCGTGAGTTAATTCAAACGATGAAATGAACGCGCTCGTTTCATCAATCGAGTTAACTCAGCCAAAATTCGGTCGATTCTGGCATCATGCCAGACAGATGGGATTTGCTATGCCATGACTACGCCTAATGCTTCTTCCAGTGGCGCAAGCACATCTTGCCGTTTATTACGGATGGCACTCATATCAAGGGCTTTGAAGAACACCTCATCCGTATCTCCTTCTACAAATATCAATACATGCGAAGGATTCATCAGTTTCTTTTTCGCCATCGCCATGTTTTATTTGAAGAAAGATGTTAGCTTCTCGCTGTCATTCTCCATGTCGAGCATGAAGTCAAACATGAACTCTCCAAAGGTCAGTTCCATGTCGCCAGCATATCTGTACAGATATTTCAACTTAGATGGATTAACCTTCGCAAAATGAGCAAGTCCGTCATGCCTGGGAAGACCGAAATACATTTGCTCTGGCTGCATATAGCGCATCAGATAGGGCGAGTGGCTCGTCATCAGTATTTTGGTATTTGATGCATATGCCTGTATGGTAAGAAGAAGATTCTCCATCAGCTTTGGATGGACGGAGTTTTCTGGTTCCTCGACCATAATCATTGGTATGTCCTGCTCCTGAGCAGCCATACACAATGTGAATAAGAAGATCATACGCTTGCTACCGCTTGACAACAACCGAATACTGGTGGGCTGTGAATTAAATTCCTCTTGTATTCTTATATCATAGACTTTGCTGCGTCCGTCACTCAATGTTATTTCATCTGGTTCGAATGACACCACGCCAGAAATCAGCTGCTTAATACCATCTGACAAGATGCTGAAACTATCAGTATCCGTCTCCTTCATCCGATAGATATATTCGCTTAGAGTCATGCCACCGAGCATGGCGATTCCGTTGCCCCCATCTATGGAGAAGTATGATTCGGGGTTATCCAAGGTCTGCAGGTTCGGGATGCTTATGCTACATATTTCCTTGGCTAAGCCCGACAGGAACAATCCACCGTTGGCTATCATTGGCAGGGATAGTTGTTGAGGAGTGGCTGCAAAAGGTTTGTTACAACGACCCATAGCCGACGGAACAATCATAGAGTAGTAGCCGTCCTGTCTGTTTATCATTTGTCGATAGCGTTGCTCGCCCTCTGTCTTAATCTTTAACCACTCCGAAAGCACATAGCCAGGAATCGCACCCTCTGCCCATTGGCATTCATAGCCATACTGCACGAGTTCTGTACGTCCTTCACGCTGTAATCTGCCAAGGAGCTCAAAGTGGAACTTCTTTTCCTTGATTGAGACATTAATGGGGAGAAAGCGGCTTCGAAGCATCTGGCCTTTTGTTTCTTCATTAGCATTCAGATACATCAAACCAAAACTGATGGCACTGAGAACGTTACTCTTGCCATAACCGTTAGGGGCGATGAGGGCGTTTATCTCTCCAATGTCCAAACGTATATGCTCAATGTTGGAAAATCCCTCAATGATAAAACTGTCTATAATCATAACTCATGCAAATATTTTTGCGTCAGTATTACTTAAATCTGCTGCAAATATACAAAATAATATCAACTCGTGCAAATATTTTTGCGTGAGTTGGGCCATTTTTAATTATTTTTATCGCTATATACCCTAAAGCAGAGCAATATGTGACAATTTTCAGGTGCCAGGGGACACAAGGTGAAGTGAACCCCAAAGTTTGGACGGTTAAACAATAGAAGCTGTAAGCATTTTCCTGTATTGTACAGGAGACATGCCATTAAGCCTCAGTTTTAT
>NZ_JNKF01000006.1 GCF_000702825.1 Prevotella sp. P6B1 | reverse complement strand
GCAACAGGAAAAAAGGCCAAGTAGCATTATCAGTTTAATGGCTTTTTTATTCATATATCGAAATGATTTAATTAATTTGGTGGCAAAGGTAGAGAGATATCATTAATACGCCAAAAAGAAATAGCTTTTTTTTGAAAAGTACCTAAAGAATTTTTGCGCGCCAACTACTTTGCAAGTGAAAAGTACTTAGAGAAAAATGCCCCCTTTTTGATTATTTCGGGTGACAACGGTGACAGGACATTTATAACTTTTCTCGCGTACGTGAACTATTTTTTTTCGAGTTTTTAAAGTTCACGTACGTACGCGCGAGGATTTTTAGAAAAACTGTGTCACCGTTGTCACCTTGTCACCGTTGTCACCATTGTCATGGATGATTTGTTGATTCTCACTTTCTCCGGTCCAGTGAATCGCTGATTATGTTCAACAAAAAGTACACGGTATTTCTATAAGAGGCGAGAAATCTGTCTTCCAAATATCCAACTCATATAAATCATTATTGTCATCTACAAACAGACTCGCTACTACTATTATACCATCTTTGTCTTTGAATTCGCAATCTGAAATCAAAGTTTCGCTTTTCCTCGCTTTTTGTTTAGTTGAGGCAATAAATACCATGCTACCCATGCCTCCATCATCTAAAGGCATGATATCTACGTTTTCGAGCCAATTGGGTTGCAGCTTGTAATTTGCTTTATTCGCCAAATATGAAACTAATCCAATTTCTTTTTCTGTAAGTTTTCTAATCAATCCCATGAATTCTTCCTATTTTTGTAAGATGATTCAAGTTTTCTGCATTCTAATGTAACAATTCCGTCTATAGCCACAGTGTCTGGGGAACTCGAATCTGGCAGTATGTGATAATATCCTACTTCGCGTGTGGTTATCGGGTAGAAATCGTTATATGAGAAACCGTATACCTCATAGCCACATTTCTTAAGAATATCGCAGAATTTACTGAACAACGGCTGTTGCAAATTCTTCCTGTTTAATCGTTTTGTTTTCCAATAGTTCTCGGAAATATTTAGATTAGTAATTCCACAAGTTTTCATGGAGAATTGCAAACTATTGATTGTGTATTGCTTGGAATTTATTTCATCCATAACATGATTCAATATCGCAATCTCCATATCATCATCAACAGGAAATGTCTGCTCTCGTCTAACTTGTGAATTTCCTGAAACGTATAATGTGGCAGTACCCTTCGAATTGATACCGTATCCAATTACAACAGCCGACTGTTTGCCATTGTCTGCAATATAAAACTCTTTTCGAACATTCTCTATTACTGCACCATCCACTCCTACCATTTTAAAGGTTCTCTGTTTGCCTTCTATATGATAGCTATTCTCTTCCTGATTGTCAATATGCATACAGGAAGACTGGAATATAAGAATCTCAAATAACAATAAAATAATTACAAAATTTCTCATCATAGATATTAATGAAATAAATGTTCACATTCTCCGTCTGCAAGGTTACTTTGGGTTATTTCATTTCTCTCACCCAACTTATACTGATGCCCATTCTTTTGCACCTTCGATTAAAATCAGATTCTGACATTGGGCCAAATACTCTTTTGTCTTTTTTACGGATAATCCAATAACAGTTTTGTATACTGAGCATTTTACCTAAGAGTGTCTCTAAACTATCCGCTTTCTCTTGAAAACATGTGGTAGAATCTGGAATAGTTTGATTGAAATCGATGTAATACGCACTGTCTGGCTTTTGATATGCAATGATATAGTGCTCATTATAGCCAAAATTATGTACATCAAATGGAACTAATTCTTCAAGGCCTTCATAGCGAACACCATCCCTATGACAGGTATCAATAACATAATAAATACAGCCATTATTATAAACATAGGAATCACCCAATTCCCAGTAGTCATCATGACATCCCGACAACAACAATACAATAAATATATATATAAACTTTCTCATATGCATATAAATATTTTTAGAAATGACGTGACCAGGGATATTGAGTCCAAAAGCTCACGAGGACTCTTCTGATTATTTTAATACCCTCCATCTCTCTTCTTTCTTACTTTCTCTTGTAGCCATTTGGGGAAATCTTCAAATGTCTTTATACGCGACTGATGAATATACCCAATGCATGGTTCGTTTTCATCCAGATAAACCGGATACCATTCTGTCTTAAACAAAGGAGTGAAGTAAAAAAGCTCGTTTTCTTTAATCTGTCTCACAACCTTAGATTTTACATTTGACTTCTCACGGATGTTTACATAACCATCAGGGTCGTTAATAATGGCAGGAGTCTTTAATTGAAGAGTATCTGGTCTTAATGTCCAATGACTTTGATTTTCAATCTCCCAACCTTTTTGGGTTCCTTCCAAATATGCGTTGCAATATGATTGCCATCCGTTCTTAATGTATTTGTCATCTGGGAAAAAATCTGCCGCTCCGATATCAAGCTCTTCGCTATCAGGAATGCGGAATGTTCCCCATCGGCACTTCTTTTCCTTACCACTTGCAGATTGCAACGTTCCAATAAATTGGTTATTGCGATAAGAATCACTGCATTCAATGTCAAGGTCATCAAAAAACACCTTACCCTGATGGATGTAAAATGTAGAGGTCATTTTTCCTTTTATGCTCTCTTTTACTCCGATAGCATTCAAATTCCATTCAGAAACCATACTGTACACCTGTATACCACTCAAAGGGTTATCTTCCACTATACTGTACTTCTCGGGTAACTTTGCAAATCCTTCTGCGATTCGTATACTTCCTACATAGTAGTTAATCGCATCTTTAATACGATACCTTCCCCATACCTTATATTGGAGCGTATCTTTTGAGTTTGCTTTAATACTGTCTATAAAAAAATAGAAACGCTGATAGTTTTCGCCAACATAACCTAAAACGTCATTTTGGTAGCAAGTCCACACCGAAGAATAGTCCAAAACGTTCAAATTATTATCTTTGTGAATGTTTGAACCACAACATACTAATGTTGAGGACATAAGTAAAAACAATATAATTCTCTTTCTCATATCGAAAATATTTCCTTATAAACTTATGCTGTAACTATCCCCCCTGATTGGTTAATCAAACATAATTTTCATCATTTCCTTTTTTATATTTATAGGACATTTGTCATACGGAAGAATTCGTTTCCTGTATATATAACCAAGAAACAAGTTCCCATCATTAGAGTAAACCCTATACCAGTCACTATTTAAATTGGGGGTATATAAAAATATTTCATTTTGCAATATCTTGTTTTTTACCCGATACTTCTTAGAAGGTCCTTCTCTAACATAAGTAAAGGCATCTGGGTCATTAATAACTGCAGGAAATTTAATATAATCATCTTTATACAAAAGATTATGCCCTTTGCCGTCATATATAGAATTTATATCAAAGTATTTAAAACATCGAGGCGATTCTGTGCTCACCAGAAAAAACAATGCTTTATTGCCTAAATTTAGCACAACAACAGAGTCAAGTGGGTTGCCACAACTCAATACGCGAGCTTTAGTAATTGCTTCGAAAATAATACGATTATTTTTGCCTTGATAAAGAGAACTTACAGAATAAGTGTTTTCACCTATGTCTATGCTATCTAACTGATATGTACTTAGTGTTTTATAAAGATCATATACACAATCTTTACAAGAGTGCTGCGCATATGTAGAAAAGAAACATATGTGTAATAAAAAGAATGCTGTTATATACTTTTTCATAATTTTTAATTGTAACATACATGAATACGGAACATATAATTATTTTGTAATTACTAATTGCTTATTATTTGAACATGAAGTTTGATGGATGCCAAGGGACAGTCCCTGAAGTGAACCCCAAAGTTTGGACGGTTAAACAATAGAAGCTGTAAGCATTTTCCTGTATTGTACAGGAGACATGCCATTAAGCCTCAGTTTTAT
>NZ_JNKF01000005.1 GCF_000702825.1 Prevotella sp. P6B1 | reverse complement strand
CAAGATGAGGACTCCATTGAGGGTCGTCATAGACGATGACGTTGATAGGGTGCAGGTGTAAAGACGGTGACGTCAAAGCCGAGCACTACTAATTGCCCGAGCTCTTTCGCTTCATGCTGATATTATCAGATGTAATCTAGTATCTGAAACAAACTTCTACGGAGGTTTCTTGTGTCGACAATGTCAATAACCTATATCAGGTGGTTATTGCAGTGGGGTCCCACCTCTTCCCATTCCGAACAGAGAAGTTAAGCCCACCTGCGCCGATGGTACTGCAATGCAATGCGGGAGAGTAGGAAGCCGCCGTTTTTTTTTAGCGAGAGCCCTGGAGATACACATCTCTGGGGCTTTTTCATTTTCAGAATTCTAACAAATACAAAACACTAACAAACTCATGATGAGAATTAAAGCATTAACTGCCGTGCTCATGCTCGCTATGGCCAGCTACGCACAGAACTACAAAACCGAGAATAACATCAGTTATACTACGAAAACTGATGCTTATTCCAAGGAAAGACTGAAATTAGACGTGTATTACCCCGAAAACATGAAGGATTGCCCTGTTGTGGTGTGGTTTCATGGCGGTGGACTGGAAGCCGGTCAGAAAGAGATTCCCCAGCGCCTGAAAAACAAAGGTTATGTGGTGATAGGCGCCAATTATCGCCTGTTGCCCAAGGTTACGGTCGATAAAACCATCGACGACGCTGCTGAAGCTGTGGCCTGGGCGTTTAAGAATGTTAAGAAATATGGTGGCGATCCCCGTAAGATTGTGGTGAGTGGTCATTCGGCAGGCGGCTATCTCTCTATGATGCTCTGTTTGAACAAAGCCTGGTTGAAGCATTATCAGATTGATGCTGACAGCGTGTGGCAGTATATCCCCTTCAGTGGTCAGGCCATCACCCATTACAATGTGCGCAAGATGCAGGGCATCGACGCCCTTCAGCCCACTATCGACCAGTATGCGCCCCTCTACTGGGTGCGTAAGGACTGTCCGCCATTGGTGCTCATCTGTGGCGATCGCGAGCTGGAGCTCTATGGCCGTTACGACGAGAACCAGTATCTCGCCCGCATGATGAAGCTCGTAGGCCACAAGCACACCTACCTGTACGAGATCGATGGTCACGGACATGGCGGCATGGTCGATCCAGGTTTCCATATCCTCGATACCCACATCCGCCAGGCACAGGGCCAACCCGTTAACCCCTAATCATTGGGGACGGTTGAACAAATAACCCTCAGGCTTCGCTTTTTGAAACCTGAGGGTGAATTTTTTTTACCAAGCGCCTACGCAGCTTGTGGCTCCCAGTGCTAATCTTCGGTGCTACCGTCGGGGTTAGGCTCACCGCCGCCACCGCCGTTTCCACCGGTGTTACCGCCCTGGCCGCCGCCAGTGTTACCACCGGTATTGCCGCCCTGATTGTCCGAACCACCATCGTTGGTGTCCTTGTCGCTGGTGCCGCCCAGCAGACTCTCGGCATTCACAAACTCGGCCTTCTTCAGGAACTCGCGACTGGAGATGTTCATCTCCTGCTCCTGCTCGGGCATGAATCGGATGTGGAGCGCCTTCAGGTTCTTACCCACGTTGAAGTCGTCCTTCTTCAGGGTGCCGCCGGGCTCGTTCTCCAGGGTAGTGAAGAAGGTGCCCAGACCATCGATCTTCACACGCTTGCTCTCCAGCAGCATCTCCACCAGGCAGCTGCGGAACTTCTCCAGCACGCCAAATACTACATCCTGCGTGTACACGCTACCGTGCTCGCTGATGTGCTTGGCCATCTTGCGGGTGTTCAGGGTTTCAATACTCTTGCTGTGGGCAAACCACCTGCCAAATACTTGCGACTTGTTGTTCTTGTTCTGTCGCAGCTCAAAAAAAATCTTCGCCATACTTTAATTTTAATGATTTTCGCTCGGCTTTGCCGCTTGGCTCTGCCAAGAATGGTTAATACTTATGTTTACTGATGCAAGGGAAGTGCAAGGCGAATGCAGAGCCGAGCTCGCTCGAGCTATGCTGAGCCGCAGCCTTCACTCGTACCCGCAACTTCTTGATTGCGAGTACAAAGGTACAAATAAAAATGTTACCCTCCAAACGTTTTTTGGACCTTGTTTTTATTGTAAAATAATATTACTTCAAATAATAATATCTCTATAAGCAATCCTCGAGATGCTGCCAAGCTATCTAAAAGAAAGTTCGGCAGATTTTACAAAATTCTCGTGAACTATCCACCAGATTCTGACGTACCGCTCAAAACACCCTATTTTGCAGGGTAGGGACGAACGCAGGTACGCAGGTACATTTTGTAAAATCAAGTGATACCAGCCTGTTCTATATCTCTTTATATAATTTATATATATTATAATATATATAAATTTAAATATATAATATAGATTATATCGTTTCTTCACATGCGCAGTCCGAACACACAAAATGTACCTGCGTACCTGCGTTCGCCCTAAGACTGAACTCATAACTCTTATAAAGGATATGAGAAATGAAGAAAAGGAGTATGTATGGCACGATGGTATCAGAATCAACGATGCTCAACTTGTAACTTTAGCCATGAATGCTGGTAGCTATCATGTGGCAGAACATTATCTGTTGTCGCTGTTGGCCCATGGCGTGATGCACCAATTATTGATGGAAAAATACGGAGCCGATACGGAGTTAATCTAAAAAATACGGAGAAAAATACGGAGTTGGTACGGAAATACGGAATCCACCTTAGGGTAATCTTTAATTATCTACCTTTGCATCGTCGATAAGCGACAAAGGTAGATTTTTAAGTATTTAATAATAAGTAAAAAATGAAGAAAGTGAAAACAGTATTGAACCCTTGTGGTTTGCGAGTAAAGAAGTGTTGTGCCAGTTGTATCAACAAGTTAGTAGATAACGATGGCATGAGGTTGTGCCCCATCCATAACCTGTTTGTGGAGTCTGGCCATGTGTGCAAAAAGTGGCAGATGGACTACAATACATCGCAGGCAGGCGTGTGCCGAGGGCGCGTTCACAAAAAGGAATATCTGATGTTTGCACTGGCAATCCGATTAGGTGAGGGTGTTGAGGCATTGAAAGCCAAAAAGCAAGGCAAACCTGAGCCTGAGTCAAGAACGATCGAGAGCATCAGACGTGAGTATGAAACGGATTATGGTACCACAATTTTACTGGATATATAATATAATGGCAGAGGAATACTTACTTTACGATGTAGATGGTACAGCTGCAAAAGTAATGCGCTATGTAAAGCATAGAATAAGTAGTGGCTTGTATGAATACTTGTTGCAAATTCTGTTGCCTTATTCAAGCAGGGTTCAGCAGGATATGGCAGAAAACATAGTAGATTATGTGAATGATGTGCCAGTGCAGAATATTGGCTATCAGAGCGCAGACGAGGCGCTGGCATACTGCTACCGACTGATTGATGAGGAGATTTATTAAACAATAGTAACTAACCGAGTCAATGGGCCCAACGACTCACTAAAAACAAAAGAATTATGCGAAAATACATTGAGATTAACGAAGAGGTGCTTAAAGGCATCATGAATGGAACGTATGTGCAGGGCTCGTTGCACTATAATAAGCAGGCCAAGCGTATCGAGTTTACTGGCTATAAGCGTAAGAAACGCTTAAAGGATAAGGTAATTGCTATCCTGGAGCATGGTTGGCTGAAAGAGAGCCCTAAGAGAGTGAAGTACTACATCTCGCTGAAGAAATCCATCGGAACAGCACGTATGATAGCTGCCATGGAACGTGAAAACCGAGTGGCCAGCAGTCATCTGATGGATCGAGAGATTGTAGATAGAGTTTAACTTAAAAATTGGAATATATGGAAAAGAAACTGTATAAAGAAGTAAAGAAACTTGGATACAAGGTAATTGACTTTTATTGTCATTGGAGTTTCTATCGTCGTAAGAAAGATAAGTCGATTATGCTGACTGCCCGTAAAGGTGACCTGTTGGCACGCGACATCTTTAGACTGATAATTGACAATGTTGAGCCAGATGCTGAAGGCCTGGTAATAGCCATGATTGGCATTATGCAGAGCTATAATTACCTGAAACTTGCGTTGCCTATGACTACTGGCAAGGAGGCACAGAAGCTGATAGAAGATTTTGATAAATTATTCTATGGTGATTCATGGCGATGGGTAAAGCACGACCACATGCAGATAGGTTATGATTTCTTTTTTGGTGGTCATAAAGTTGATGGCGACAGATTTAAAGAAACAATCGACAATATGCTTGCCCACGAAGATAGTAATAACGAATAAAAAAGGAGGTTGAATGAGTTTTAGTTATCAGAAGAATTTCAGTAATCCTACTTTGCCCGTTGACGAAGCGCAGTTTTATGCGCTCGTCAGGGCAGGGAAGTGGAACGAGAACATTGATAAGTTCAGAGAAACGGGCGATGCCTGGTTGAAGCGCAAGCTGCCTGCGTTTATATTCCAGGCTACGTTTGATGAGACTACATCGAAGGCTGGTAAGACTGGCGCCTGGCGCAAGCAGAAGGCTACGCGGCTTACGGGACTTGTGGTGATGGACGTGGATCACGTCGAAAACCCTCGTGAAGTCTTCGACAATGTCATAATGAAAGAATGTAAAAATGAGAAAAATGGCATTCTTTTGGTGTATATCACGCCCTCTGGTAAAGGCTTGAAGATTGTGTTCAAGGCCCGACTGGAGTGGGGAAACCTCATCGACAACCAGCACCGGATGGCACAGATCCTGGGTGTGGAGGTTGACGAAAGTTGCAAGGACGCATCGCGCATGTCGTTCATCTGCAAGGAATCGGATATTTTGTACATTGATAAAGAATTGTTTACTTATGAGAACAAAGAATTTGCTGAGAAATACAATGCTGAGTATAGGGCTGGTCATAGTGGTGTTACTCAAACTGATGCTGTGGCCCACCACACAGATAAACAGACTGCTGACCAGAGTAGGGAAGTGGATGATAAAAACGTGGGCATAAAATGGCGAGGGTATGATATACAGCGTATTATTGATGAGCGCTATCGTGCAAAGCTGCCCTGTGCAGACGATAGTAACAGACACAACGAGAGTCTTAAACTGGCAAGCGACCTGCTGGTGCTGTTTGATGGCGACCGAAAGCTGGTGCAGCGGATACTTGAACGTCAACCCTGGGTGCAGGAGATTATCGAAGA
>NZ_JNKF01000004.1 GCF_000702825.1 Prevotella sp. P6B1 | reverse complement strand
CGTTATGGAATTAATAGATGCCTTAGTTACACTATGACTGATACTTAACCTCTCTCTATATTCGTTAATTTTAGTACGTTCTGGGTAAACCAGAATACGAATCAAAACGATGACAACTATTATTGCCAAAATATATCTCCACGCAAATTTTAGAAAATCTAACTTAATCATAATTCTTTACTTTTTATCATGGTGCCATGTAATATCTTTATGAATACATAAACCATGAATTATTTGTAAGATATTGGTATAAGCATTTTATAACGAACAAAATTACCATTAAGTTTTGCTGGCACCCATCTAGGCATTTTTTTTATTATGTATAATGCTTCATTGTCGTGTATAGAATCAATAGAACTCTTAACTTCTGCGTTAATAATACGACCATCTTTCTCTATAACAACTTCGAGTATCACTCTATATGGCCTTTTGTCAAGTTTTAAAGAATCACTTATGTTGTTTCTAATGAATTCATAGAATCTACTAGTTCCCCCCGGAAATACTGGCACCTCATCAGCAGCCTCATATATAATATCCGAGTTGTCATGTTGATATCTATTCAAATTGTCAGAAAACTCTCGTATATCCACCCCTTCATATAAATTCGCTTCTTCTATTCCTGGTTGAATTCCCCAAATGCCATAAGCTTTTCTTTCGTAAGAATAAGTATCTTTGTTATTTCTTCCTTCATATGTATATCTTTTATTCCTTTCTATTAATACATATTTATTCACACGTCTGTCATTAGACAATATCAAATTATTGACCATTCTACGTAAATCAGAGAAAACCGAAAAGTTCAGATGCTCTACGTTTCTTATAATATAAAGATTACAATTAGTCTTAATGTATATTTGATGGTATTGTTTACCTGTAATATAACAGGTTTTTACTTCTAGAATTGTATCATTATAGAAGTACCTATCATAAGTCCTAGCTGTCTTTGACAGTTTGTCTTTTGATGGTATATAATGTTCCTTCTTCCACATATCATACTCCATGTGGCTATACCAAGTATTGTAATTCAGTTTAACATATAGACGAACAGAATCTTTTCTGTTGGAACTTAATACTAATATAGAATCGTTATGTTTTTTTACATATAAAAAGGGAGAGTGAACAGGTCGTCCTTTACCAGACATAGTGTACTCGTCAAATGTTTGATAACGTTCCATTAACGCAGAATCATTAAACCAAATAATACTTTGGCAGACTACATCCTCTGTTAGCGGCAAAGAATCATTCATATGATCTAAAGAACGACTATAGTAGTTGTTTTCTTTTCGTGAGCATGCAACTAAAGAAAGGAAAATCATAAAATATAATACTTTCATATTCAGAATTTATAAGGAGATATTATGCCATCTCGTTTAATACCATTATTTTTATCAATAGATACATTTGTCACTATTTTAGAAGAATTTCCATCACTAACAAAGTACTTGGCTGGCGAATATGTCGGAATATAGGGGACTGGCACCTCTATGATTCCCTTTTTATTATAGCTGGGTTTTTAGAAAAAAATAAAATTGCTTTTTTTATTTCTTTAATACTTACTCCTGGTGTGTAATTGAAAAATGAGAAAGTAATTCTCTTTTTTCCAATTACAGATACATCCATTACCAATCCATCCAGTCGCCATTTTCCTAAATGAAAACTGATGTTTTTTATTTGGTTCCATTTTAGCTTCTCATTTGTGTCACTCTGACGAATTAATAGTCCTTCATCATCTATCAAAAGAGTGTAATAATTATTATCTTCTTTAAACGTAAGAAACCTAAATATACTATACAATGGACATAGCGTAATAAGCAACAAGCCAATTAAAGGTTTACCATAAATACTCATATATAGCATATAAATAAAACACGGAATTATGAATACAAATAGGCAAATTGAAATGTAGAATCCCAATTTATATTCATTTTTTTTAGTTAAAACATATGAATCCATAAAATATTATTTTTTATTAAAGACTCCATTTGTAATCCAATCACCAGCTTTAGCATTTATTTGTTGCTGAATATAGTCTGTAGTTTTGAATGTAAAACTAATCTCTGATTTTTCCACTTCTTTTAACGTTTTTATTTCGCGTGTAGATTTGCCTTCAGAATATGCAATACCACCTTCAATTGCAGCACCAACTAATGCTCCAATCAATACCAAGGGGACTTTCCCGTCCTTATCAATATGAATAGCTGGATTATTGTTACAGTATGCATACGGACTAACACTATAGAACTTCTCACACAGCGGATCAATTCTATCCCATCTTAGCAGGATGGGGTCATATTGTCTGGCACCATAGTCGTAGGTGTTCAAACCATACACATGATCGAGTTCCTTGCCGTTATACTTGTAGGGCTGGATGCCTGCATTCAGTGTTGCATCGCCAAAGATACCGCCAAAGGGATAATAATGTGTTACCTGCTCCAGAGTGCCGTTCTCATTGACCACTGTACGATTATTACCCAGATGGTCCTGGGTATAGTAGTGGAACGTTGGCTGTGAGGACGCCACTGGGTTGGCAGGATAGCTACAGTAACCACCATTAAACAGATAACGGTCAGGCTTGCCATTCTTCAAAATGAGGTTGCTATTCATGAGTTTGTGGCGGTTGGGCCTTTTAAGTAAATTGTTATTAATTTGGGTTCAAATGTACGCACAAGTTCTCAATCTGCCAAATAAATGCGTCTCATTTAAAGAAGATTAACACTTCCACGTTCAAAGGGGACGGAGAAAGTAATCGGATTCTTCGACTCTTGATTCACTGTCCCCTTAGTATAACACTAACTGTCCTTTAGTATGATACTAACGCCCCTTTAGTATCATACTATCGCGGGGTTAGTGTTAAGGTATCGTGTGGTTAGTGTAAACCTATCGTGGAGGTGCCTGAAAACCGTGAGTTAATTCAAACGATAAAATGAACGCGCTCGTTTCATCAATCGAGTTAACTCAGCCAAAATTCGGCCGATTCTGGCACCATGCCAGATAAATTCACCTGACCATAGACCGACATTGCTCCAGATAGCAATAATGGTAGAAATAATATCAGTTTCATAAATACCACCAAACAGCCCCTTGCAGATAGTCATTATTTTATTATTCTATTCTGTTTTCCAAAACCACCAGTAACTATATCATCTCCCAATAGTTTCTGATAGTCTTTAGGGATATACTTATAATCTTTTAACACATGGAGTGTATCATCATTTAGAACAATCGTCTCTTTATTAATGATCTTTACATGATATTCTATGTCATAATACATAATTATAGTAGAATCATTTATGGGTTTCCATGTGGTCGACATTTCGAAATCAGGCATCAAAATCTCCATAAATTCCCCTGATCGTGATATACAAAAGTTCTCCTTCCTTCCATTAACATCAAAATAATGATATCGATTAGGAGCTCCTTGTTTATACCAATACCTAAAATTACCACCACATATAACATCCTCTATATGTGGAGCTTTATTCTCACATGACATAAAGAATGCAAGAACAATCATCATTAAGATGTAGTTACTTCTCATAGCTAAAAACTTATTGAGTTACCCCCATCATGATAAATCGGAGTACCATGTCCCCTGGCACCCTAGACTTAATCCTCCTGTTCATAATAGTAAGAATAATCAATACCCTTCATGAAAGTCTCACGGTCGTTGATCTTATCTGTAAGTGCTTGTTTGAGCAGCTTTTTGACATGGGTGCTATCCATCTGGCTTTCTATCATAGCATTCAGATACTCTTTCTTACCCACCTTACTCCAATCTACGCACAGTCCCAATTGTTTCTTCAGAATAAGGTCGAGCCATATACGCGTTGAACGACCATTGCCCTCCATAAACGGATGAGCAGCGTTCATCTCAACATACTTATCGATGATTTCGTCGAAAGTATTCTCTGGCATACCAAATAGTGTATAGGCCTTCTTCTGGCTTTGGCCATCGATAGTAGTATCGCTGTAGGTAAACCAATCCAAAAATGCGTTAGCACGGTTGTTAGGGTAATTTTTTGCCAATGTCTGTACGCATTCACTATCCAGTGCGTCTGCCAATCGCTGCTTGCCATCAGGAGCCTCGAATTTGAAGTGGTTAGTGATACTAACCAGTTCAACACCATCCTTAGCCATCTTGCCTTTAAGGTATTTCCAGTAGTTTCGACATTTCTTGTAATCGTCCTCATCATTGATGGCACGCACGATGTCAGTTGCCGAGAACCACCACTTTGAGTTGTCCTCGTCCCAGACAGCTCGAACCTCTCTGTCGTTAAAAAAGCGTATTGATTTCTTGCTCATCGTCCCATGATTTTAGCCATCAACTCTGTTTTCTGTTTATTTTCGTTTTTATACTATTCACTTACTGTTTATACGGATAGTTGATTTTTCAGCTATTGTGCCGCAATTGGCTACAAATTTAACTAAAATCCCACAAACAAACTAAAAAGTAAGCACTATTTTAAATAAAATTTTGATATGTGGTGGAAATGTGCTTGCTGTTGATGGTGTTCAGACAGACCGGTGGGAAAGTTTCAAACTCTAGTTCCTGATTGACAATTTCCCAAACGTGGCATCTCCTTTCCGCGAGGGAGGTGGTGCCATGTACTGTCCCCTGGCACCTACGACCCCTCACCCCTCTTTTCTTGCCCTCCATTTCTTGGCGATAGGGCCTTGTAGCGGAAGTAGGGCTCTGTCCCTTGATCCTGTAATTCTGTCAGCCATTATGTGTTTTCTTGTATCACGGTCAAATCGCATGTCACGAAATAGCGTTTTTTAACCTCTGATACAATTAATTCCCAGTTATTTAAGGGATAATGTTCATCATCTGGTTGTGCCTCATTATTTACAATCAACTCATATTCACTATCAATGTAGAGATGTAAATCGTAGGTATGAGTATTTAATTCAATTCTATTTATTATTCTTCCCTCCAATTGTTTGGCAGCAATAGCAACTTTACCTATATTAGCAGTTGTTTCATCATCTGCTGTTGCTATTATACTGCCAAAATGCAAAATTTCCCAATAGCACCATATCCAGATAGAATTATTCCCCTCTGTCTCTATAAGCAAAATACTACCCGCACCACCTCCTGCTCTTGAATAATTAATTCTGTTGCCTTGTAGCTTTTGTAAAGCATTATTTATTGGTAATGTGTTCATTTTATAAACAATTCCTTTATTGAAGAAATAGGGGCAGAAAAAGTGATAGGATTCTCCGTCCCTTTGATCCTTTTATTCAATTCTATCTCCCCAAACCACCAGTTTTAATATCCTCCCCTAATATTTTCTGATACTCTTTGGGGATATACTTGTAATCCTTCAGAAGACATAGTGTGTCATCACGAAAAATAATCGTCTCATCATCAATGAATTTAATGGGAAGTTCTCTTCCTGACAATAGAATTGTTGAGTCATTTAAAGGTTTCCAAATGGTAGAAATTATAACATCTGACATTTTAAACTCTCTAAAAACGCCAAACCTATTTACATAAAAGATTTCCTTTCTACCATTAATATCAAAGTAGTGATAGAGACCAGGATCTCTTGAAGAGTACCAATATCTAAAACTTCCACCACATAGAGTATCAGTTTTACATTTGATATTTTCCCTACATGCAGCAACGCAACATACAATTATTACAAATAAATATATGCTTCTCATTATTAAAAATATATTTGGTTACCTCCATTACAATACTTCGGGACACTATTAAACCCATATTGACTCAGCAATTTACATGCTTCATTGATAACTTCATTGTACATTTTTAAGTTATCGGTATACAGTTTTACAAGATGTTCTTGTAAAGAACCTGCCGTCAAATTCTGAAATGATTTAGTCGTGGCACCTTCAGATTCACCTGACCCTTAATTCAATTATTCAGTAAATTCGCCACTCCACAGATTCACATTAGGATCATCTTCACTATAGTACACATCAATAGAATCTCCCTTTTGGGGATATGGTGGATTTAATAGAGTGTATCTGGATATTCCTGAGTATTTCACACCATTCACCGTAAACTCATAAAAAATTTTAGTCTTACGAT
>NZ_JNKF01000003.1 GCF_000702825.1 Prevotella sp. P6B1 | reverse complement strand
AGTTCCTGGTTAAGGCATTGCGACGCAAGCTAAGTCCAGAGTTGGTTAACCTGCTGATAGAGCAGATGCTGGGCTTTAACGAGTGGATGCAGCAGGAGATGGCCTACGACTTTGAACTGTTTATCAGAGAACATGAGGTTCGCACCACGGGATGCCCATCGGTGGATTATGTGCTGGATGTGTGCTATACGTGGATAGCTGCCGAACTGAAAGAACTGAAACCGAACAATAAGAAAAAGAAAGGAAAACCGAAGCATGAAGAACCTTTACGGTATAGAAATTAAGTGCTGCTGTGCATCGTGCGAGCATAAGGTGATAGACTACGAAGGGGAGCGCACCTGCAAGCTGATGGGACTGAAAGTACAACAAACTTTTAAATGCAGCAAGTGGCAGATAAGCTACGGTATGAGCAAAGCCGGAAGTGCTCAAGGTGTAGTACGCCACATCATAACTAAAGAGATAATCATAGATTAGTAACTAACCGAGTCAATGGGCCCAACGACTCACTAAAAACAAAAGAATTATGCGAAAATACATTGAGATTAACGAAGAGGTGCTTAAAAGCATCATGGAAGGAAAGTTTGTGCAGGGTTCATTGCACTATAACGAGCAGGCCAAGCGTATCGACTTTAACCACTATAAGCGTAAGAAACGCTTAAAGGATAAGGTAATAGCTATCCTGGAGCACGGCTGGCTGAAAGAGAGCCCTAAGAGAGTGAAGTACTACATCTCGCTGAAGAAATCCATCGGAACAGCGCGTATGATAGCTGCCATGGAACGTGAAAACCGCGTGGCCAGCAGTCATCTGATGGATCGTGAGATAGTAGATAGAGTTTAACTTAAAAATTGGAATACATGGAAAAGAATTTAGTAGTAGTATATGAATCGGAGGTGGGAACACCTTTCGTAGTGAAGCCTGTTGGTAATCAAGTGTTACTGCTGTCGCCTGGTATGGAACTGACAAGGCTTGATGTGAGAGAACAGAACTGGAACAATCCTGTTGGTATGCGCCCTCTCGAAGGCGAGAGTAGATTCTGCTACTTAGGCATGACTGGCGAGGAGGTGAGTGGCGAAACCATGTTTGCATTCTTAATCAAGCTGTTTGATGCGGATTGTTACGATAAGAGCAACTATAAGATACTGTTGGATACGTTCACGCTATGGGGTATCAGCTGCCCCTATGAGCCTTTGAATGTGAGGATTCTTCTTTATAAAAGAGAGAAAGACTCACTAACGAAGTACCATTTTATGGGCCACAATTTTAATGATTATATGTGTGGTAGTAGTGTAAATATGGCAATACTCTTGGGCGAAACGTTGCAGCTGATTGCTATGACAGGATTGTTCCCCGAGATAAATATCGAGGTGAGACAAGGCGATTTGGAATCCTACGAGTATGGGGGGGTAGAAACCATGCTTTCGGAAATGCTGGAGGATTATAAGTCGATAAGTTTGAACTTTATAAAAAAGGAGGTTGAATGAGTTTTTGTTATCAAGAAAATACACATTTCTCTCAGGCTGCTCAGTGCAGCCGAGAGAACTTCTGGAAAGAGATAAAAAAGAGCTCTACCAGATGGAAGATTGAAAGCCGCAGAAGCATACTGGAGGCTGTGGCCAAGCAAGACGAGGCTGCCATTAATAAATGGCTGAAGAATGAGGACTACCAGAAGTTCCTGGCTAAGAAGTGCAGCATGAAAAAGGAGGCTGCCAAGCAGAAGTTTATGGCTAAAAGCAACGAGGAGAAGTTGCTGGCCTATGCTCAGGAACTGAAGGATAACCTAACAGCCTTTATCTTCAGTTGTCGCGAATTTGATGCGAATGTAACGGCTAAAGGAACACCTTTCAGACATCGTAGATTGGCTGGCTGTCATCTGAACGGATTGGTGATGCTGGATATTGATCATGTAGAGAACCCCATGGAAGTGTGGGAGAAGCTACAGCAGAACGAGACGCTGATGGCAATCACCAAGATGGTACATATTACCAGCTCGAAGAAAGGTGTGCGCATTGTGTTTGCCGGCAATGCAAAGATTGGAAACCTTGCAGATAACCAGATTTGGTTTGTAAATGCCCTTGGTGGCTATAAACCCGATGCATCGTGCATCGATGCCACCCGAAACTCTTTTGCTCCCTTAGAGGAGGATATTCTATACATTGCTGACTCAATATTTGATTATTATGACGAAGAATTTGACAAGAAATACACAGCTGATTATCGCGCCAAAAAGACGCAACCCTTACATTATAAATTTCCTGTTGGCGATGGCACTGACAGCAGTAGTAACCCTGAAACTTCTGTTGTGGCCCACCAAGATGGCCAGCAAGCAGCTGAGCAGAGTGGGGACCTGGATAATCATGAAGTGGAAATAAAGTGGCGAGGGTATGATATACAGCGTATTATTGATGAGCGCTATCGTGCAAAGCTGCCCTGTGCAGACGATAGTAACAGACACAACGAGAGTCTTAAACTGGCAAGCGACCTGCTGGTACTGTTTGATGGCGACCGAAAGCTGGTGCAGCGGATACTGGAACGACAATCGTGGGTGCAGGAGATCATCGCGGAGCGCGACGAGAACGTGGCACAGACGGTGGCGTCGGCTGCAGAACGCATGTCGGAGCGCGAAAAGAAGTACCTCACCCAATGCCCCTCAAAGGCTATGCAGGAGGCAATTCTGCAAGCGTGCGGCCTGTCATGGAAACAAATCACGCAGGTCGAAGCGACCGACGCCGCCACCATAGGCGAGGAAGAGATAGATTGCTGGCTGCTGGACTGGGGCGAGAAGATCGAGGCGCTGTTTCCTTATTATCCTGCGCTGCAGGATGCCTGCAAGGGATTGAAGCGCAGCCAGTATCCTGCTGCGTTGATAGTATCAGGAGCCCTGATGATGACGTTGATGACACGTTGTACGTACCGCTTTTATCATCGCCCCTCAAAACTGCGACGCTTGAATGCATCGGCATTGATTATCGGCGATCCTGCTAGTGGAAAATCGTTCGCCACCCGCCTGTACGAGTTCTTAGCAGCGCCCATTGTGGCAGCTGACAAACTGGGCAAGGACACCATCAATCGCTACCGTGAGGAGATGAAGACCAAGGGTGCCAACAAAGAGAAACCTAAGAAACCTAAGGTTGTGGTGCGTGTTCACCCCTCGCGAACTAGTAATGCCCAGTTTATTCAGGACATGGTGAATGCTGTGGAGAATGTGGATGGGCGCGACATGCAGCTACACATGCTCACTTTCGATACCGAGCTCGACAACACCCTCGCCGTGCAGAAGGGTGGTAGCTGGATTGACAAGCAGAACCTGGAGCTGAAAGCTTTCCACAATGAGGAGGATGGTCAGGCGTACTCGAACATGGATTCTATCATGCAGGATTTTAACGTGACTTGGAACTACGTTTATACCGGTACGCCCATCGCACTCAAAAAGAAGGTGAACGAACAGAACTTCGGTTCTGGATTGGCAACCCGATTAACCTGCATCCCTCTGCCCAGCACGCACTTTGAAATGATGGACTTGGATGAAGAGGTAGATGAAGACAGCGACAATCGCCTGCTGGAATGGGCCAAGAAGCTGGATAAAACCAAGGGTGAACTATCCATTAAACGCATTGTTCGAACGATGTACGACTGGACGGCACGCCGCATGGCCGACGCCAAGGACAACGAGAGCAAGGCCGACGAGATGCTGCTGAAGCGCTGCGCCTACCACGGAATCAACTACTCGGCGCCCTTTATCGTGATGCGCCACTGGGGCGAGCTGCACCAAGAGGGTGAGTACTGGTGCGGTGAGTTTGAGACGGACGAGATCGACGACCAGTTGGCTGAGTTGATTGTGAACATTCAGTTCGCCTGTCAGCGCCACTACTTCGGATCATTAGCTGAGAAGTATTTCGACGATAAGTTGCGTGATGCATCAACCAATCGTCGCCATCATCAGCGAACGATTGAGGACTTTAACAGACTGCCCGAGGAATTCTCAATCGATGATGTGATCAAGGGCCTCCGCATGAATGTGAATACGGCTCGCTCGAAAGTAAAGCGTTTGTTGAAAGACGGTGCTGTAGAGAAGTGTGGTGAGTATGTGGAGAATGGTGTTTGTAAGCATCGCTACAAGAAAAGAGCCGTGCTTGTGTTCTAACGGTGGTGCAATGGTGCAATAGTGCATTTTGAAAAGTGAAAAAGTAAAAAGGTAAAAAAGCATGGAACCTATAGTACAGTTGAACAGTAAAGCAAATCTCTCCGAGCATTTGGCTTCGCCGAGTGAGGCTACGCTCGACAATTCAAGCAAGCTTGATTGCGCTCACTTATCGCCTCACTTTGTGCTCGGGGAGTTCACCAGGAGCAAATATCCTGGTTGCACTTTGCAGTGAGGCCGAAAGAAAACAGAAGAAAGGTTGCATTTATTATTGTTTAAAACAATAATCCCCGCTCAGTGATGGGCGGGGATTTGTTTGTATAGATGTATGTAATCCTGATTACATCGTAACCTCTACTACGTGCTTGCCGGGAGCGTAGGGGATAACGGTGCCATCGACGGGCTGGCCATCGAGGGTGATGCTCTTCACACCCTTCTGGGCGCCGTTAGGATGGATGGTAATCTCGTAGTCGGCATCGCGGAACTTGCGGCTTACGGTGTAGTCGGTTGCTGTCTCAGGCAGACAGGGATCAATGCGGATACCATCGTAGTCGGGCTTGATACCGAGGATGAACTCTGATACGGTGTACCACATCCAAGCGGCGGTACCTGTGAGCCATGAGTTCTTACCCTCGCCTGGCTTGAAGGCGTCCTTACCGGCTACCATCTGACAGTTGACGTAAGGCTCCACCTTATGTAGTGTCTGGTATTTCTCCTCCACATACGAGGGGAGAATCTTGGCATAGTGGCTCCAGGCATCGTTACCACGACCTGCGATACACTCGCCGATGATGACCCAAGGATTGTTGTGGCAGAAGATACCTGCATTCTCCTTGTAGCCCTCGGGGTATGAAGAAATCTCACCATACTCGTAGATGTACTTGGTGAAGGCGGGATTGTTGAGTACCATACCGTGCTCGCACTCCAGGTACTTCTTACATGAGTCGAGACTCTTGGCAACCATACCTTCCTCGGCACCAATCTCGGCCATGGTGCACCAGCCCTGGCTCTCGATGAAGATCTTGGCCTCCTCGCACTCGTTGCTACCAATCTTATTGCCATAGAAGTCGTAGGCGCGCAGATACCACTCGCCATCCCAGCCGTGCTTCTTCACTGCCTCGACCATGGCGTCGATGGCCTGCTGCATGCGAGCTGCCTCGGCATCCTTGCCAATCTTCTTGCAGAGGGCTACGTAGTCCTTACCAGTAACCACGAACAGTCCGGCAATCATGAGGCTCTCGGCCTTGGTACCCTCTGATACGTTCTCGGTGGTCTGGAAGCTCTCGTTAGGATCCCATGAGAAGCAGTTCAGGTTCAAGCAGTCGTTCCAGTCGGCACGACCGATGAGTGGCAGCATGTGGGGACCGAGGTTCTTGATGACGTGGTCCATCGAAATCTTCAGGTGCTCGAAGAGTGTTACCTCTGAGCCTGGCTGATTGTCGAATGGTACCATCTCGTCGAGGATTGAGAAGTCGCCTGTCTCCTTGATATAAGCCACGGTACCGAAGATGAGCCAGCAGGGGTCGTCGTTGAATCCACCGCCGATATCATTGTTACCACGCTTGGTGAGGGGCTGGTACTGGTGGTAGCAGCCGCCATCGGGGAACTGTGTCGAGGCGATATCGATGATGCGCTGACGGGCGCGTGATGGTATCTGGTGAACGAAGCCCACGAGATCCTGGTTGGAGTCGCGGAAGCCCATGCCACGTCCGATGCCGCTCTCGAAGAACGAGGCGGAACGCGAGAAGTTGAAGGTGACCATACACTGGTACTGGTTCCAGATGTTCACCATGCGGTCGAGCTTGTCGTTGCCTGTCTTCACCTTATATATATTGAGCAGAGCATCCCAGTACTCGCACAGCTCGGCAAAGGCCTTGTCAACTTTTTCGGTAGTGTCGAGCTCAGCGATGAGGGCGTGTGCCTTGTCCTTGTTGATAACCTGAGGTGCAGAGAATTTCTCCTCCTGCTTATTCTCGATATAGCCGAGGAGGAACACAAAGTCCTTGCTCTCGCCTGGCTGCAGGGTTACCTCGATATAGTGCGAGGCGATGGGGCTCCAGCCGTGGGCGTGGCTGTTGCGTGGCTTGCCGTCCATCACTACCTGTGGGTCGGCAAACTCGTTGTAGAGGCCTACGAAGGTCTCACGGTCGGTGTCGAATCCCTGAATATCAGCGTTTACGTGATAGAACGCATAGTGGTTGCGGCGCTCGCGATACTCGGTCTTGTGATAGATGGTAGAACCCTCGATTTCAACCTCACCTGTAGAGAAGTTTCGCTGGAAATTCTCCATATCTGTAGCGGCATTCCACAGGCACCACTCCTCGAACGAGAAGAGCTTCAGAGTCTTCACCTCATTGCTCTCGTTCTTCAGGGTAAGTTTCTGAACCTCAGCCCATTTCTTCAATGGTACAAAGAACAGTACGCTGGCTTCAACGCCATTCTTACGGCCTGTGATGCGGGTGTAGCTCATGCCATGACGGCACTCGTAGAAGTCGAGTGGGGTCTTGCAGGGCTTCCAGCCCGGGTTCCACACCGTGTCGCCATCTTTGATGTAGAAATAGCGCCCCCCGTTGTCCATGGGTACGTTGTTGTAGCGATAGCGGGTGATACGGCGGAATTTGGCATCCTTATAGAATGAGTAGCCACCAGCGGTATTAGAGATTAAAGAAAAGAAATCCTCATTGCCCAGGTAGTTGATCCAGGGCCATGGTGTCTGCGGGTCTGTGATGACATACTCACGATGTTGGTCGTCGAAATGACCATAGCGTTTCTGTTGTTCCATGATAAAAATGTGTATTGAGAGTTAGAAAAATACTAAATTGAGACTGCAAAGTTACAAAAATATCTGATACAACATCGGGTCAGAGCATTAAAGCGGCAAAAATGAGCATAATAATACCATATTTTTGAAAAAAATCTTGCAGATGTCAAAATATCTTCGTAACTTTGCCGCCCCATTTCGTGAGGAATGCTTAATTCTGGTTTTAAAAATTGATAGTAATTACTAATATTTATTTATACAGCATTAATTAAATGAAAAGACTCAGTATGATGTTGGCTGGGCTGTTCCTAAGTGTGGGGATGGCGCTGGCACAGACAACGGTTACTGGTACAGTGGTAAGTTATGAGGATAACGAGCCGATTATTGGCGCCACCATTCAGGTGGTTGGTAATGCCAACATTGGTACCATTACCGATTATGATGGTAACTTCACACTCGAAGTACCTGAAGGTATGAAAACACTGCGTATCACCTATGTGGGCATGGAACCACTGGAGGTGGCAGTAAGCACAAAAACTTTAAAGATTCAGTTGAGAAATGATGTACACACCCTCGACGAGGTAGTGGTTGTGGCCTACGGTACACAGAAGAAGACATCGCTTACCGGATCGATTCAGGAGGTGAAGAGCGAGGCCATTGAGCTGCGTCCTACCACTTCGGTAGCTTCGGCACTCGAAGGAACAGTGACCGGTGTACAGGTGAACAGCAGTGTTGGTGCACCTGGTTCCGATCCAAGTATCCGCATTCGTGGCGTGGGAACCGTGAATGGTAGCACAAGTCCGCTGTACATTCTGGATGGTGTGCCCTATAATGGTAACATCAGCGACCTGAACCCTCAGGACATCGAGAGCATGTCGGTACTGAAGGATGCTGCATCAGCCGCCCTCTATGGTAACCGTGCCTCGAACGGTGTTATCCTGATTACCACCAAGAAGGGTAAGCAGGGTAAGATGAACGTAACCCTGGACATTAAGCAGGGTACCTACAGCCGTGGTATCTCTGAGTACGATCGCTTGGGTGCTCGCGAGTGGATGGAGGCTCAGTGGCTGAACATGAAGAATAATAAGATGACCACAGGTGCCGATGCTGCTACCGCTGCTACCTACGCATCAGAGCATCTGATTGAGGACCGCGTGCTGCTCAACATATTCAATAAGGCCGACAACGCCTTGTTTGACGCCAATGGCAAGATGGTGAGCGATGCCCAGATGCTGGGTACCTACGGTGAGGATCTGGACTGGTACAAGCAGACCATCCGTAACGGCTACCGCCAGGAATACAACTTTAATGTGAATGGCGCCAGTGAGAAGAGCGACTACCTGATTTCGCTGGGTTATCTCGATGAGCAGGGCTATCTGAAGACTTCGGGCTTCGACCGTCTCTCAGCCCGATTGACAACCAATGTTAATCCCGCTCCTTGGTTCAAGGCTGGACTGAATATCAACGCCACCCACCAGAACTTTGATTCTACCTATGGTACGGGTGATGCCTACAGTAACCCCTTCAACTTCTGTCGTAAGATTTCGCCCGTATATCCTGTACATGCGCATAACATATATACTGGTGAGTATTATCTGGACAAATACGGAAACAAGCAGTACGACAGCGGTTCGTATACAGATGATAACGGGCAGGTAATGGCTACACGTAACCAGTATCAGAATCGTCATGTGATCTGGGAGAATGAGCTGAATCAGGATAAGACCACACGTAACACCGTGAATGGTATTGCCTACGCTAACTTTATACTGCCTTACAACTTCACTTTTACGTTGAAGGGTAACCTGAACCTGCGCAACAGCTCGGAGAGTGCTTACGATAGCGCTGTGATTGGCGATGGTAAGGGTAACAACGGTCGTGGTCGTCGTCGCGACTATCGCTATAAGAACTACGCATTCCAGCAGCAGCTGCACTGGAACCATGAGTATGGTGTACACTCTATCGACGCCCTGCTGGCTCATGAGAACTACGACTATACCGTAAACGAGCTTTATGTTACTAAGAATACTGAGATTGAGCCAGGCTTGAACAACTTGATCAACTTTGCTGAGCCTGTGATATCGAGAGACTACAACGAGACCTATCACACAGAATCGTATCTGGGACGTGTGCGCTATGGTTACGACAGTCGTTATAACATCGAGTTCTCGTTCCGTCGCGATGGTTCATCACGCTTCTCAAAGAAATCCCGTTGGGGTAACTTCTGGAGCACTGGTGCCAACTGGGTAGTATCGAACGAGAAGTGGATGAAGGAGTACCGCTGGGTGAACTACCTGAAGGTGCGTGCCGACTATGGTGAGGTAGGTAACGACTCTGGTTCGGACTACTATGGCTATATGGCCTTGTATAATCCTGCTCTGAACGACCACAAGGGTGCCTTCTACAATGCACAGCTGCCTAACGAGGACCTGAAGTGGGAGACCGGACAGTCGTGGGGTATCGCCATCGAGGGTCGCCTGCTGAACAAACTGAACTTCAGCGTGGAGTACTTCGATAAGCGCAATAAGGACCTGATCTTTAATGTTTATAATCCCCTCTCAGCAGGTGCTACCAGCACTTCTTCGGCAGAGAGTGTGGTTACCAGAAACCTGGGTACCATCTCGAACCATGGTGTAGAGCTCTCGGCTGATATGGACGTGCTGAAGACCAAGGAGTGGAAACTGAACGTGGGTGCCAGCATTACCTTCGAGAAGAATAAGGTGGTAAAGCTGCCTGAGCAGAATAAGGGTGGTATCATCGATGGTACCAAGAAGATTGTTGAGGGCATGGATCGCTATCAGTTCTATACCTACACCTGGGAGGGTATCAACACCAAGAACGGTTTCTCACTGTATAAGTTTAACGATGACGACTACTTCTTCACACTCGACGGCACTACCTATGGTAATACCGAAGGAACCCAGATTAAGGGTAGTAACTTGAATGCCGTAGTTGTGATCGACGGTGTGCCTTACTCGTATCTTACTACCTATGGTAAGCGCGAGTTCCAGGGGTCGGCCATGCCTACTGCCTTTGGTAGCTTTAACTTCAGCGTTAACTACAAGGATTTCCAGCTCTACACATTGTTTACCTATCAGTTGGGCGGCAAGATTATGGACAGCAACTACCAGACACTGATGACCTCGGGTGGTACGCCAACATCGCTGCACAAGGATGTACTGAAGGGGTGGACCAGCGAGCAGGCTACTGACCACGACGCTATCGATCGTAATGGTGTGCCCATGCTGAGCGATTCACCACAGATTGTGAGTGGTCTGGAGGCAGACTTGAACAGCACCTCTTCGCGTTGGCTGACCAGCGCCAGCTATCTGATTCTGAAGAACGTAAACCTCTCGTACAACCTGCCAAAGGATCTGGTGCGTAAGGCAGGCATGGAGAACGTGATGGTGACACTGACTTGCGAGAACCTGTTTACGCTGGCTGCTCGTAAGGGATTGAGTCCACAGATGAGCTTCAATGGTACTCAGTCGGCTACCTTCGTGACATCTCGTGTATTCTCAGCGGGCGTGAACGTGAAATTCTAAAGGTAAAAAGGTAAAAAAGTAAAAAGAAAATTATGAGAAAGTATTTATATATTTGTATCGCTGCACTGGGGCTTAGCGCTTGTTCGAGCGATTATCTGGATACCACTCCTGAGGCTCAGAAGGATAAAGAAAAAGTACTGGGTACTACCGAGAATATCGAACTGGCTGTGAACGGACTGTGCAAGGCTATGTCGTCACAGTATTTGAGCACACAGGGTCTGAACGGCGAGGGCACCATCCTGAACTGGTACGGCACATTCAATGGTAACGATGCCCAGAAGTGCGCTAATACCGGTTGGGCTAACGTATGGAACAACAACTACCACCTGCGTCCTACCTCGACTTATACCGTTTATCCTTGGTTCTACTATTATAAGCTGGTGAGCAATGCCAATGCCATTATCTGCCATGTGGATGATGCAGAAGGCACAGAGGCCGATAAGGCTTTCCTGAAGGCTCAGGCACTTACTTTCCGTGCTTACTCATTCTTCCGCCTGGCTCAGCTCTACACCTATCGCTGGAGCGACTATCAGGGCGACACCGATGGTATCGTGCTGCGTATCGACGAGAGTCTGGGTGCCCAGAAACTCGCTACTCAGGCAGAGACCTACGCTCAGATTTATAAGGACCTGGACGAGGCTATCGCTCTGTACAAAAAGAGTGGTGTAGAGCGCGAGAAGTTCTACCAGCCTGGATTGGATGTGGCTTATGCCATCTATGCCAAGGCCGCACTGAACCGTGAGGACTGGCAGACTGCTGCTACCTATGCCGCTTTGGCTCGTGAAGGCCATGCGCAGATGACGCTTGACGATTATATCAATGGTGGTTTCCATTCTGCGAATGATGAATGGATCTGGGGCGTGTATGAAGATGAATTACAGAACCTGAACTACTATAGTTTCTTTGCTTATATCGGTTGTAACTCGAGCACCACCAACTGTTGCAAGTATCCTGTGGCTATCAGTAAGGAACTGATTGACCAGATTCCTGAAACTGACAAACGCAGATACTTATATCTGGTTCCTACCGATGCTGAGTATGCCGAGTGTAATGCCGCTGGTCGCAGCCAAAAGAGTTTGTATAATCGCGCACGTAAAGACTATCCGGATTGCTTGTATAGCGAATCGCATGTATATGCCTATATGCAGTTTAAGTTTATGGTGGCCTTCTATCCTGGTGGTGGTTCGTTCCCACTCATCCGTTATGCCGAGATGCTGTACACAGAGGCTGAGGCTGACTGTCACCTGAACAAGGAGGCTGAGGCTCAGGAGCTGTTGTATGAGGCTGTGGCCCAGTACGATGATGCCTACACCAAGAGCACCAAGACTGGCGACGAGCTGATGGACGAAATCAAGTTGTATCGCCGCTTCGATCTGTGGGGCGAGGGTAACGACTGGTTCGACTACAAGCGTTGGGGTGACTCCATCGTTCGTAAGACCAATGCTCAGGGTGGTAGCTTCAAGTCAGACTTTGCCGTAACCATCAATCCTGAGGACGGCAATGCCTGGACATGGGTTATCCCTCAGAAGGAGACTGACTACAACGAGCTTGTTGACTAATGGCGCAGGCTACAGTATAAGCGGTGGTCCAAGCGGCCTGGAAATTAAAGCCGCCTGTGATACCATCGATATCGAGCACCTCTCCAGCGAAATAAACGCTGGGGAGGTGCTTGCTTTCTAAGGTGTTGGAATTGACGTTCGCCAAATCGATGCCGCCACAGGTCACAAACTCGTCCTTAAAGGCTGAGCGACCTGCTATCTGGTACTGATCATTGCACAGGGCATTGGTCAGGCGGTTCAGCTCCTTCTGGTTCAGGTTCTGCCAACGGTTCTGGGCACGCTCGCCAAGGGTCTTGGCCACGAGGTAATCCCACAAACGGCTGGGCAGACCAAAAGGACGGATGGTGGCTATCTGCTTCTGTGGATGCTGGGCGATGATGGTGCGCAGCTCCTGCTGGATGTCGGGCTCCTTGAGCGAGGTCCAGTTCACAGCCAAAGGCATCTGATAGTTGTGCCCGTGCAAGTCGCGAGCGGCATAGCTGCTGAGCTTCAGAATGGCTGGTCCGCTCATGCCCCAGTGGGTGATGAGCAGTGGTCCGTTACTACGGAACTTGGTGCCAGGGATAGAGGCTGTGGCATCTTCGACCACGGTGCCCATCAAGGCGCGCAAGGCTTCGTCGTTGATGGTGAAAGTAAAGAGCGAGGGTACGGGCTCGATGGTTGGAACACCAGCCATAGCTGCGGTACCGCCACCTGTGGTGATGACCTTGAAATCGAAATCGCTCAGCTCTTCGAGGCTCTCGATTTTGCGCTGCGTGCGGATGTCGATGTGCTTTCTGCGTGCTTCGGCTAAGAAGAGATTAATGATGGTGTGCGAATCCTGCGAGGCGGGGAATACGCAGTGATCGTCCTGGGTGGTGAGCTTTATCCCGTGGCTTTCAAACCACTGGTAGGCATCACGGTAATCGAAGGTCTTGAAGAGGCGCTTCAATAATCGGTGCCCACGTGGATATACCTGTTGCAGGTCGGTCACACCCTCGAACGAGTTGGTGCAGTTGCATCTGCCACCACCTGACACCTCGACCTTGGCCAGCACCTTCTTCGATTTCTCGAAGATGGTGATGTCCATATCGGGGCACATCTCTTTGAGGTTAACGGCTAAGAAGAATCCAGCCGCCCCTCCGCCTACTATCGCTGTTCTCATTTCTCAATCAGTATTCTTGCGTCGACGGCTACTACGTCGTTCTCGTCAGCCAACAAGGGGTTGATGTCCATCTCTTTGATCTCGATGGCGAAACGCAGCAGGGTAGAGAGTCGTACGATAATCTCGGCAAACTTCTGCTCGTTGATACCCTTCTGTCCGCGTGTACCTTTCAGGATCTTATAACCCTTCAGTGAGTGAATCATCGAGTAGGCCTCGTCGTAACTCAATGGGGCCAGACCGCTTGATACGTCCTTCAGCACCTCGACAAAGATGCCGCCTAAACCGCAGAGGATGACATGGCCGAAACGGTTCTCGTATTTAGCACCGATAAACAGTTCGGTACCCTTCATCATCTTCTGTACCATCACGCCTGTGGCATCCTTGATTTTCATCATACGGTCGAACTCAAGAGCCAGGTGCTCTGGGGTGCGGATGTTCAGGGCCACACCACCCACATCGCTCTTGTGGATAGGACCAACCACCTTGGCCACCACAGGATAGCCTACGTTCTCGGCAAAGGCAATCAGCTCATCCTTCGATGTGCTGACCATCTCGGGTACCAGGGGGATGCCTGCACACGACAGAATGTCGCGTACGGTTTGTGGCGAAACATAACCGTTATCTGTAACACTGCTGATAATCTTATAGAGTCGGGGAAGGTCGATACCATAAAGCTGCACCTCGGGTGGTGCTGGCTTTGGCGTGCGCATGATCTGACTGAGGGCTGTGGCAAGGGTCACCTCGTCGCTGAAGTTCACATGGCCGCGTTTCAGGAATTCTGCCACCTCAGGACCTGCGGTATGCAGACTGGGCAGAACTGGGAAGATAGGTTTCTTACATTCCTTGATTTTCTGATCGAGCACATCGTAGGCCTCGTAGAGCTGGGTGAGTCCTGGGGTGCCGTAGATAACGGCAATGGCGTCGATATTATCAAACTTGTTTTCGCAATAGTCTATCACCATGCCTAATTGCTCAGCTGTTCCTGTGGCTAAGAAATCAATAGGGTTGGCTACCGATGAACCAGGGAAGAGCTTGGACTTCAGTTCCTCGGCTGCTGCTTTTATCTCGTCAGACACATCGCTGGTGAGCGAGGGAACGTTCAGACCGCCTTTCGAAAGGGCATCGGTCAGCATCACACCTGGGCCACCTGCATGGGTGACGATGGCAAAGTTCTTACCCTTCAGTTCTGGAAGCGTAAAGATACAGCCTACGGTGGTCAGCTCCTCGCGCGAGAAGCAACGTACAATGCCTGCCTTGCGGAACAGGGCTTCGACAGCAGAGTCGCTGGAGGCTATGGCACCCGTATGCGACGAGGCGGCACGACTACCACTCTCGCTCGAACCAGCCTTGATGGCAGCAATCCTACAACCCTTGCGGATCAGACTGCTGGCGTGGAATAAGAGCTTGTCGGGGTTCGAAATATTCTCGATATAAAGCAGCTTGACCTTCGAATCTGTTTCGGCATTAAAATGCTCGTCCATATACTGTAGTACATCTTCGATACCAATCTGCTTGCCATTACCAATGCTCCATACGCTGTTGAACTGCAGACCCTTGATGACCGCACTCTCTAAGATGAAAACTGCGGTGGCACCTGAGCCCGAAACAAAATCCACACCCTGAGGGTTCAGGTTGGGAATGGGGAGCGTGAACACGCTATGATGGTTGCGGTTCAGCAGTCCGATACAGTTAGGGCCGATGAGGGCTGCTCCGAACTTCTTGCACGTATCCAGAATGCGCTGCTCTAATGCCGCACCCGCCTTGGTCTCCTCGCCGAATCCGGCTGAGATGATGACAAAGGCACGTACGCCTTTCTCCGCGCACAGATAGTCCACGTAGTCAGGACAGAACTTAGCGGCAACTACCAGCACGGCCAAATCCGTTTCGGGTATGTCCTTTACGTCATGATAGGCTTTGATCCCCTGCACTTCATCTTCCTTGGGGTTTACGATGTGCAGAGGACCATCGAAACCACCATTGATAATATTACGCACGATAGACCCACCGGGCTTATGCACGTTGTTAGAGCCGCCTATGACGACGATGCTCTTCGGATTCAATAATTGTTGGTTAATCATAGGTGCAAAGTTACAAAAATATCTTCAAACGAAAATCAAAGATAATATAATAATTCATAATTTCCAAAGGAAATTGGAAAATAATCGCTACCTTTGCATAGTTAAACCAATTAAAACGGGCTTTATGAGAAAGATTTTATTGATTACTATAGCTTTGATCATACCAATGTTCATCTTCGGACAGTCGTATGCTTCACTTTGGAAGAAAGTGTCGGATGCTGAAGAGAAAGACCTGCCCAAGACCCAGTACGAGGTACTGCAGCAGATAGTGACCAAGGCTCAGAAGAAGAAACAATACGGACAGCTGCTGAAGGCTGAGCTTATGGGAGCTCAGACTATGGCTGCCATCGCTCCCGACTCGCTGAAGCCTGAGATCAATCGTATAGTAAATCGCTATAACGCTGCTACCGATAAGGTGCTACGGATGGTATATCAGGCCGTATTGTGGCAGATTTCTGACGAGAACTATAGTCTGGCACTTGGATATAAGAAACCCGTTCTGACACCTGAACTGTGCCAGATGCTGGCCAAGACGAAGGATAAGAGTTTTGAACCGTTTGTGATACTGGGTACTGACGCATCGGTGTTTGGTAACGACATGCTGAGCGTGATAGGTGCTGAATTGGAAGACTATCAGTTGATGCGCGACTATTATAGCAAGGTGGGCAACCAAAAGGCTGTGAGTTTGCTCGATGCAAAACTGGCTGTAGAGCGCTATCATACCCTGTCGTATGCCACACCTGCGGCAGAGAGGATCACCTATATTGATGACGCAGTAGCAAAGTGGGGCAAGTGGTCTGTTATCAATGAACTGCGCAACGAGAAGACACGACTGACTAACCCGCAGTTCCGATTGCAGTACGAACTGCAGGTGGTTCGTCCTATGCAGGCACAGAAGGTGGAGCTGAAGGACCTGCGCAATCTGTCGCAACTCACTATGACGGTATATCCCGTGAAGTGTGAGGGCGATTTTGAGTATTCGCCGCAAAACGAGAAGGGGTGGGTTAAGATTAAACCACTGTTGGGGCGGCCTGTAATCAACAAGACAATCAAGTTTGCTACCCGCCCTGCTTATGAGGAATTTGACGATTCGCTGATGCTTGACGGACTGCCAGTGGGCATGTATATGGTGGAGTTTAAGAGTAACCCCACGACTGAGGTGGTGCGAACAATGTATCATGTGTCTAACGTTTACACTATCGCCGAGACGCAGCCCAATAACCGCATACGCTATGTGGTAGTGAATGCCACAACAGGTCAGCCCATAGCTGGTGCACACCTCAAGATAAAGGAGCGCAGAAGCTATCGCGACGAGAAAACATACATAGGCGAGACCAACAGCAAGGGTGAGTATATCTTCTCGACAGAAGATGTGACACGCACCCGCACGGTGTTTGCCTATACGAATGATGACAAGGCAAGTGCTGTGTTGAGCGGCGCTAATCGCTATGACTACTACGAGGCTGACGGTGTGCGCAAGCAGACGGCCATATTTACTGATCGCAGCATCTATCGCCCTGGTCAGACCCTTCATGCTTCAGCTTTGGCCTATCAGGTGATTCACGGCACAGAGCAGACGGTATGTATAAAGCAGGATATGACGTTTACACTGCGCGATGCCAACTATAAGGTGGTGGCTGAGAAGAAGGCTGTGACTGATGAGTTTGGTGTGGCTGCTGTCGACTTTACGCTGCCATCAAGCGGACTGACAGGTATGTTCACCATTCAGGTAAACAACAACTCACTACGTGTGCGTGTAGAGGAGTATAAGCGTCCCACATTCCATGTAGATTTTGCTGATTACAAGGAAGTCTATAAGGCAGGTGATACAATCGACGTGAAGGGTACTGCACTAAGTTATGCAGGTGTACCTGTTCAGGATGCCAAAGTGGCTTATAAGGTAATGCGTCGCACAGCCCTCTGGTGGTGGTCGTATAGTCGCTATTATGACGAGGGGGCCTTTGGTTATAGCAATCAAGGCAAAGTGATATTTGCTGGCGAGGCTACCACCGATGCTGATGGTAACTTTACAGTAAAAATGCCACTGACGATGCCTGAATCAGAGCATCCGATGTTCTACAACTTCGTGGTTGAGGCCGATGTGACAGACGTGGCTGGCGAAACACATCATGGTCAGCTGTCGTTGCCTCTGGGCAATCGCCCAACAGCACTGAGCATCGACGTGGCAGAAAAAGTGTTGGTTGAGGATCAGCCCACAGCTACATTCCATCTGCGCAATGCCGCAGGGCAGGATATCGATGCAGAGGTACGCTATCGCATAGATAATGGCGAATGGATTAATGCCAAGACCAATCAGCAGATAACATTGGCTAAGTTGGCTTCAGGCAAGCATTGTGTGGAGGCTAAATACGACGATCAGACAGTAGAAAAGACTGTTGTCATCTTCTCGCTCAACGATGAGAAACCTGCTACTGATACTGACGATTGGTTCTACCAGTCGGCAGGGCAGTTCCCCAATGATGGCACACCTGTTACTATCCAGGTAGGCTCGTCTGCTCAGGATGTACATATCGTATATAGCATTTTCTCGGGCAAGAACCTGATAGAGCAGGGGAGTGTGGATCGTAATAATCAGTTGATTAATCGCAAGTTTACATACAAGGATGCGTACGAAAACGGACTGCTGCTTACCTACGCATGGGTGAAGAACGGCAAGTGCTATACCCACTCAGCGCAGATTCAGCGCCCAATGCCTGACAAGAAACTTACCTTGGAGTGGGCCACCTTCCGCGATCGACTGACACCAGGACAGCAGGAAGAGTGGACGCTGACCATCAAGGATGCAGAAGGCAAACCCGTTGACGCCAATCTGATGGCGACACTCTATGATCAGAGTCTCGACCAGATAGCTAAGCATCAGTGGTCGTTCAGTCCATATCTGTGGGTTCCACTGCCAAGTACCAGTTGGAAGTATCAAGCCACTCGCAACTTCTATGAGAGTTGCGCTCGTTCGTGGAACATGCTTGATGAAAGCGGAATACGTTTCAGTCGTTTCGACCGCGATGTTTATCCCAATGGTTATCGCGTGTACAGTATTCGTGGTTCAAGAATTAAGTTGGGACGTTCGATGGGACTTGAGGCAGCGGATGAAATGATGCTGATGGATGCTGCTCCTGCAATGGCTAAAAATACGGTGGAGTTTGCTGCTCCTGTAGTTAAATATGATATGGAAGACGCCAAGGAGGCTGTCGAGACTTCGAGCGCTGGTAGTGCTGATTCTGATGAAAATCAAACAGAAGATGTACAGATGCGTGAAAACCTGAACGAAACCGCTTTCTTCTATCCACAACTCACTACGGATATGGATGGTAGTGTGGCCATCAAGTTTACTCTGCCTGAGAGTCTGACTACTTGGCAGATGCTTGGTTTTGCTCACACGCGCGAACTCTATTATGGTAACATCGAGGCTGAGACTGTAGCCAAGAAGGATGTGATGATTCAGCCCAACATGCCTCGCTTCATCCGCGAAGGCGATAAGGCTACCATCTCAGGTCGCATATATAATACAGGCGCTAAGAACCTGCAAGGCAAGGCAACACTGAAATTGATAAATGCCGAGACCAATGCGGTAGTCTACGAGAAGACTCAGCAAGTATCGCTAAAGGCTGGCGAGACCACATCAGTAACATTCGATGTGGAAAGTTCAAACTTCAAACTTCAAAGTTCAATGTTAATCTGCAAGATGAGCGTAAGCGGCAAGGGATTCAGCGATGGCGAGCAGCACTACCTGCCCGTATTACCTGCCAGCGAGCGTGTAACTATCGCCCTGCCTATCACCCAGCATCAGACTGGTACAGAGACTATCGACCTCTCGAAGCTGGTTCCTGCTGGTGCCAAGAATACAAAACTCACACTCGAATACACCAATAATCCTGTTTGGCTGATGGTGCAGGCGCTGCCTACGCTGGGGGCACCCCGCGATGACAATGCCATCTCGTTGGCAGCCTCGTTCTATGCCAATGGTATCGGTAAACATACCATCGACCATAATCCACAGATCAAGCCTGTGTTTGAGGCTTGGCAACAGGAGAAGGGCCATGAGACATCGCTCACATCTCAACTTGAGAAGAACCAGGAACTGAAAGATGTGGTTCTGAATGAGACACCCTGGGTGATGGATGCTGACAACGAGACAGAACAGAAACATCGTATGGCAGACTTCTTCGACGCGAACCTGATGAATAATCGTCTGGACAAGTGTGTGGAGAAACTACAGAAACTACAAAATGATGAGGGCGCTTGGACATGGTATCCTGGTATGCCTGGCTCGTTCTATATGACTGTGGCAGTAAGCGAGATGCTGGTACGACTGAATGCTCTCACTGAGAAACAGAGTGCCACAAGTGATATGCTTAATAATGCCTTTAGCTTTATGGGCAACGAGATAGTTGACCTGGTGAAGGAACTGAAGAAGTTCGAGAAGAAGGGCGAGACAGTCAGCTTCCCCAGTTACAAGGCTTTGCAGTGGCTCTATCTGGTTACTCTTGATGGTCGCACACTTCCTGCCGATGTACAGGCTGCTAACGACTATCTCATCGAGTTGCTGAAGAAGGATATCAAACGTCAGAGTATCTACGACAAAGCTCTCTCGGCTGTCATCTTCTCAAAGGTTGATACGCAGCGCGCAAAGAAATATGCCCAGTCGTTGAAAGAGTACACCGTGTTCCGCGAGGATATGGGGCGCTATTACGACACGCCACGTGCTGGTTACTCATGGTTCGACTATAAGATACCAACTCAGAGTATTGCTATCGAGGCGCTTCAAATGATAACGCCTGATGACTTCCAGACCATCGACGAGATGCAGCGCTGGTTGCTTCAGCAGAAGCGCACTCAGGCATGGGATACACCTATCAACAGTGTTAATGCTGTATATGCCTTCCTCAAAGGACAGGAGTTCCGTTTGGTACAGAACCAGCCAAAGGCTACCATCAACCTCGATGCACGCACGGTGGCTCAGCCTAAGGCTACGGCTGCTCTGGGCTACGTGAAGACCCAGTTGCCCAAGGGCAAGCGCCTCACCATCCGCAAGACCAGTGATGGTACATCATGGGGTGCTGTCTATGCCCAGTTCTTCCAGAAGACGGAAAATATCGCTGATCACGGTAACGGATTGACCATCAAGAGAGAAATCCTGAATAAGGATTTGAAGGTTGGTGATCGTGTGAAGGTACGTATCACCATCACTGCCGATCGTGACTACGACTTTGTTCAGGTGGTAGACAAGCGTGCTGCATGTATGGAACCAATCAAACAACTCAGTGGTTATCATCATGGTGGTTACATCACTCCTCGTGATAACACCACATGCTACTTCTACGATATGCTATCGAAGGGTACCCATGTGATTGAAACAGAATACTACATAGATCGTGCAGGAACCTACGAGACAGGTACTGCAACAGTAGAGTGCGCCTACTCGCCTGAGTTCCGTGCTGTAACCCATTCGCAAACAATTAATATTACTAAATAAAGATGAGAATTCCAAAGTATATCTATTTATCATTGTTCTTTGTACAATGCTTCGTGTGCGACGCGCAGGCGCAGCGCCTGACAGTCAAGACCACTACTATCGATGTAGGGGCTACGGGCTACGAACAGCCTGTCACTGCCACGTTCGAACTGCGTAATAAAGGTCTGCGCCGACTGGTTATCGAGAGTGTAAAGCCTGATTGTGGCTGTACGCGTATCGAGTATCCTAAGGAGGTGGGTGTGGGTGACAGGTTTACCATCAGGATGACCTACGATGCACGACAGTTGGGCCATTTCCAAAAGATGTGCCTGGTGAAGAGCAACGGTACTAAAAAACCGTTCTACCTCACCATGAAAGGTGTGGTGAAGTCGGACTACAGGGATTATTCGGGCGACTATCCCATTGCTTTGGGCGACCTGCTGATGGATGCCGATGCCATCGAGTTTGATGATATCAATAAGGGCGATGTGCCAGTGAAGGAGATACACCTCTTTAATAATGGTAAGAAAGCCTTGCGACCTAACCTGATGCATCTGCCACCGTATCTCTCGGCCATTACCAGTCCTGATCATCTGCTGCCTGGTCGTTCGGCCACTATCACTGTGAAGTTGCTCTCTGACAAGCTGCGCGACTATGGCCTGAACAAGACCACGCTCTATATGGCGCATAACCCTGGTGACAAGGTGAAGCAGGAGAATGCCATCGAGGTGGTGACCGTATTGCTGCCCGATATGAAGCAGTTTGAGAAGGGCAATAAAGACTTGGCACCACAGCTACAGATGTCGAGTACCGATGTTGACTTTACTGATTTCGGAGGTAAGAGCAAGAAGTCGGCTACTGTGGCGCTATCAAATATGGGACATTCATCACTGAAGATTACTTCGCTTCAGCTCTTTACCGGTGGTCTGAAGGTAACCCTTTCTAAGAGTGTTATTGAACCAGGACAGAGTGCCCATCTGAAGATTACGGGCTATGCCGATGAACTTCAGAAGCTTCGCACACGTCCGCGTATCCTCATGATTACCAACGATCCTGACCATGCTAAGGTGGTGGTCAATATCAACATTAAGAAATAACCCCTTTATTCTTCATTGTATGGAACATCCGGAAAACAGTTCAGAATATGCAGGTCTGCAGGTGAACAGTGGGGTCAACCAGCCTCCTATTGTCAATCCCTACCTCAAGCGCAATCGTCGGCGAGAACTCTCGGTAGGCGAAATGGTTGAGGGAGTGCTCAAAGGCGATGTTACTATCCTCTCACAGGCTGTCACCCTTATCGAAAGTACGAATCCTGATCATCAAGCGCGGGCGCAGGAGGTCATCAATAAGTGTCTGCCCTATAGTGGTAACTCCGTTCGTATTGGAATCAGTGGTGTGCCAGGTGCTGGTAAAAGCACATCGATTGATGAGTTTGGGATGCATGTGCTCAAGGAGAAGGGCGGAAAGTTGGCTGTGCTGGCTATCGACCCCAGTAGTGAACGTTCTAAGGGCTCTATTCTGGGGGATAAGACTCGTATGGAGAAGCTGGCGCAGCATCCGTCGTCGTTTATCCGTCCCAGCCCATCGGCAGGCTCGTTGGGCGGTGTGGCGCGCAAGACGCGTGAGACTATCATCCTTTGCGAGGCTGCAGGATTTGATAAGATTTTTGTCGAGACCGTAGGCGTGGGACAGAGCGAGACCGCCTGCCACTCGATGGTGGATTTCTTCCTGCTCATTCAGGTGGCGGGTACGGGCGACGAGTTGCAAGGCATCAAGCGTGGTATCATGGAGATCTCGGATGGTATAGTTATCAATAAGTGTGATGGTGATAATGTGGACCGTTGCCAGATGGCTGCTACCAACTTCCGTAATGCACTTCACTTCTTCCCTATGCCTGATAGTGGCTGGACACCACAGGTGCTCTGCTACAGCGGTTTCTATGGCACGGGTATCAAGGAAATCTTTGACATGATCTACCAGTATATCGACTTTGTCAAGGCCAATGGCTACTTCGACTATCGACGTAACGAGCAGTCGAAATACTGGATGTATGAGAGCATCAATGAGCAGCTACGCCTTAACTTCTACAACAATCCCGCCATCCGTGCTCAGTTGCAACCTGCTGAACAGTTGGTGCTGGCTGGGCAGAAGACAAGTTTTGTGGCTGCGCAGGATTTATTGGATATGTATTTTGACTTATTAAAGAAATGATTCAGATTGAGATTGATAACGGCAGTGGCTTTTGTTTCGGAGTGACCACCGCCATCAAGAAAGCCGAGGAGGAGCTTGCCAAAGGCGAAAAGCTTTATTGTCTGGGCGATATTGTACATAACGGTATGGAGTGCGAGCGCCTACGTGAGATGGGGCTTATTACCATCAATCACGACGAGATGCGCCAGCTGCATCATGCCAAAGTATTGCTGCGTGCCCATGGCGAACCTCCTGAGACCTACGAACTGGCTCGTCAGAACGACATTGAGATTATCGATGCCACTTGTCCTGTGGTACTCAAACTTCAGAAACGTATAAAAGAACAATATGACTCCAATACGTTTGCGGGTGAGGTACAATCCCCTGCCCAGATTGTCATCTTCGGCAAGAAAGGTCATGCCGAAGTGCTTGGGCTTGTTGGACAAACCCAGTCGAGAGCCATTGTTATTGAGAGTAGTGACGAGGTGACTAAACTGGATTTCTCGCGCGACATCTATCTCTATTCGCAGACTACTAAGTCGCTCGACGAGTTCCGTTGTATTATCGACTATATTAAGACGCATATCTCGCCAACGGCCACTTTCAAGAGCTTTGATACCATCTGTCGTTCGGTGGCCAACCGCATGCCCAATATCTCGCAGTTTGCTGCCAAGCACGACCTTATCTTATTCGTGTGCGGACGTAAGAGCTCAAATGGAAAAGTGCTCTACAATGAGTGTCTGAGTGTTAACCCTAATTCTCACCTTGTCGAAGCCCCTCAGGAGATTGACCCTTCGTGGCTTGATGGTATCCATAGCGTAGGTATCTGTGGAGCCACCAGCACCCCTCGTTGGCTCATGGAGCAATGCCGCGACGCTATTCAGGAGATGCAGCAATGATACAGGTTAGAGTTTCTGATGAGATTTCCAGCGTGTGCCCCGAGTTTGTAGGTGCCTGCGTTGAGGCTCAGGTGGTCAATACGCCATATAACGACCGCCTTTGGAATGCCATCCACCAAGTGGAACAGCGCCTGCGTAGCGAACTGACTACCGAGAGCGTTAAGTTGCAACCCAGTATTGCTGCCACCCGTGCAGTTTATAAGCGTTGTGGCAAGGATCCTTCGCGCTATCGTCCAGCCAGCGAACAGCTCATCCGCCGCATGTTGCAGGGCAAGGAGTTGTATCAGATTGATACGCTGGTCGACCTCGTAAACCTTGCTTCGATAGCCTATGGCTATAGCATTGGCGGTTTTGATGCCGATAAGTTCGTGGGAGGTGAACTTGTGTTAGGTGTTGGCCGCGAGGGCGAGCCTTATGAAGGTATAGGGCGTGGTCCTTTGAATATAGCCGGTCTGCCCGTGTACCGTGATGCAGAGGGTGGGGTAGGCACGCCTACCAGTGACCATGAGCGTACCAAGATGACGCTTAGTACCACTCACCTTGTAGTGCTCATTAACGGCTATGATGGTGACGAGGCCCGTGTATTGGCTAATGCCCAATACATTCAGCAGTTGCTTATCGACTATGCCCAAAGCGATGGTGGTACCGTCACTATCTACAAAAAATAACCAGGGAAATCCATTTCTTACCCTAACACTAACCCCGCGATAGTATCATACTATAGCGGGGTTAGTGTTATACTAAAGCAGAGTTAGTGTTAGGGTATCATTTGTTGCAACGCTGGGTATAGAATTGCAGGAAGTCGGACCATTTATAATAGGGATAGCTCTGGGTTGGAACAGGCAGCTTGGCCTCGTTGCCATTGAGTAGGCATTTCACTAAGGTGTCGGCACCAGGCTTGTTGCTGCGGTAGAAGATGAGCTGGATGTTAGAAGCCTTGCAGGTTTCCCAGTTTTGATAGATGTTCTTTACCTCGTAGGGGTCTTCGGGGTCGAGGTCGGCACCATTGATGCCCATGAGCACGGTAAGCGGGCCGATGCAGGTGTCGTGCCCGAAACGCAGGTCGGCCACATGGTCGCTACTGCCATCGATAGCAGCAGAGGCTTTCTGCAGAATATCCTGCAAGATAGGAATCATCTGATACTGCGGACCGAATACCCATGAGTAGGCCCCCAGGTTCCCGCCTTCCCACTCAGAGGCAATTTCCTCGTCGCTCACAATACCCTCCATCATGCCCTCGTGGCCAATGCTGGGCAGCGAGGTGTAGAGGTTGATAAGGTTGCTGGTGATGTGGTGGATGTTGCCAGGCAACCCTTCGGTGCTCACGAACATGCGTTTGGCAATCTTGTCGCGTAGCCCGTGCTCGCGCTTAAAGTTTTTCATGTTCTTCTCGTAGCGGGGCTTGACGTATCTGGGGTAGTTGTGCTTCACTGGATTCTGTCCGTCGGTAGGCACTACAGCATCAAGTGTGAAGCGCGATGACTGCTCGCGGATTTCAAGTTTGGGATTGCATTGCACCAGCTCCTGACAGAAGGCCGACATGCTGAGCACGCAACGGCCTACCAGCGACGATATGGCCAGCACATTGCCGCCCTTCTTGAAAACCTCGGGGAAGTTGTTGTACATGATGCGGGCGATGCCCTGATGCTGTTGCCATCCCAGTTCGGTGAGTTCGCTGACACCTGTTTGTAGTTCCTGTTTGGCTGCCATGAACTTCTGGCGGAAAGTCTCGCCCACGGGAGTGAGCAACTGTTTCTGATGAGCAGTAGTAAGCAGGGTGTCGAGTTCTTTGTAGAGCGAACTGCTCCAGTAGTAGCGTGAGCCATGCCGTGCGTAGTGACTGATGTAAAAGGGCTTGTAGCCACTTGGTGCCTTTGTGAGTCGAGGAATTGCCAACTGGTACGGATAGTCGTTGCCGTATGCTTTACGAGGATCGGCCTTCAACTGGTCGATAGCTGATGTTGGCTGCCCCCAGACAGCTGTCGCTGAAAGGAGTATGAAAACAACTGAGAAAAAGACTTGTTTCATGTTTATAATGAGTTGATTGTATTTATTGTTTAACAAATGAGAATCATATCTTGATACCTATGCTGGCTGTGAACCAACGTCCTTGCTGAGGGATGATGTTGGTGTTCATTCCGCTACGGTAGTAACGTGTGCCCAGCAGATTGTGGATGTTCAGCCCGAAGGTGATGTTCCCTAAGGCATACTCGCCACCGAGATTCAGAATAGCGCGGGCCGACATCTCTTTGTGCAGGGTGACGTATTTGACGGTAGAGAGCGCTTCTTTCCAGGCGGCATCAGCCTGTTCTGTCATACCCATGCTCTCGTACGTCAAATATTGGTAATAGCTTACATAGCTGTGGATATACTTCTCAAGGTCTGCATTAAAGGATTCTTGGCGTCCCTCAAAGCATAGATGCGTATGAAGTTTCAGCTGAGGCGTTGCCTGCCAACCGAGTACGAGATTTGACATGATAGCTGGCGTATTGTTGTTGGTGTCAATAATATTGGAATAGTCAGCTGATAAGGCTTCTGGAAGTCCCAGATCTATGAGATTCGACCTAAAGGTATGCGTCCAGGTCAGATTCCAGTTGGCGCTGAATTGTGGCTGCTTGTAACTGGCCATCAACTCTACGCCGCAGGTCTTGTTCTGGCTGGCGTTACTATAGTCAAGGAGGCTGGTCAGAATCAAATCGGTAGCACGGTTGTAGAAACCGTTGATTTCGAAGTCAAATCCCTTCTTCCAGTTGTTTCCTGCAAAGGAAAGCTGGAACGAATGTACGCGCTCTGGCGATAGGGGGATTGGATCTGCACTGCTTTCGCTCATTAGTGTTGTCATCACGTTGGCCTTGCGATAGATATAAGGCGCATCGACAAACGATTTTGAGTAGCTGAGTCGGACGCTCCATTTGGGACGTAGCAGGATGAGGGCTATGCGAGGCGACAACTCACGTATCTTCGAATGGTCGTAGCGACTCTTATAGTCGTATCGCATACCTGCGTTGAGGATGAACGAACGCCACTGGTGTTTCAGCTGTAGGTAGGCATCGGCACTGTTCTCTCTACCTATTCCTGCATCGCGCAGGGTTGGAGATTCTGGGATGGCTTCTTCAAAATTGTAGCCTATTTGGTAGCGGAAATCATCGAGTTGGAAGTGGTCGAACTCGGCACCGAAACCGATATTGCCTTTATGGTCATCGCCCAAGGTATAGGCATAGTTACCTTTTAGCTGGAAACCATAATCCTGTTCCTGCCCGTTGACGTAGCGCGACAGACCACCACTATTTGTGAACATGTCGAGCATCGCCTCAGGCAATGGGAGAATCAAACTAAGGGTGGGAACAGCTGCATCGCTGACAACCTGATAGCGTGTCAGGTCCGATTTGTCGTATGTGGCTGATACTTTTAGACTGAGGTCGCCTAATTTGTGGCTGTAGCTCAGGTCGGCATGATGTGAATAGACACTGAAACAGGGAGCTAATCCGTTGAATGTGCGATAGCGGTCGTAATCGTACGAGAGGGCCAGCGATGCTAATGTAAATGGGGATACAATCTGTGAGAAATGCGTGTCGTACATGAACTGTATGCCCTTATAACCCAGTTGAAGACCGAAGTCGTAGGTCGGATGGTCACCGACACGGCCGATGCGGACATAGTCAACTGGCATACTAACCTGACTCTCACCTTTACGTTCGTTGGTCACATTGTATTTCTCGCCGCTGTTGCGATACACACTGCCCCAGATGAGCATGTCGATATCGAAATAGCGCTTGCCGAACAGGGCATCAACTTTGATCTGCCCGTGGTTACCAGTGGTAGCTTTAGCTTGCATGCCGTCAACATCGGCGCCTTGCTTGGTGATGATGTTGACCACAGCGGTTAGTGCTACGCCACCATAGAGCGAAGAGGCTGGGCCACGCAGAACCTCAATCTGTTTTATTTTCTCTAAAGATACGCTGTAGTCAGGGGCGGAAGTATTAGTGGCAAAGCTATTCATGCGGTGGCCGTTAAGCATGATGAGAATTTTCTCCTGGGTATTACTGTAGATGCCACGCATGGCGATGTTGATATCGTCGTTACAGTCAATGATATTCATACCTGGCACATAGGCAGCCAGCACTTCCTGCAGGTTGCGTGCGCCACTGAATTCAATCATCTCTGCAGTGATAAGTGTTGTGGGAACAGGTACCTCGGCCAGACTCTCAGCCTGGCTGGATGCTGTGGTGATAGTGGCTGTCATACCAGCCTTAATGCTGTTGATGATATCTACAAAAGCAGCTGGGTCGTTCGACGATGGGGTATAGTAGGGATTTTCCTGCAATAACTGCTTGGCGTACTGTTCTGTCTGTTTGATGTCGTAGCTTGCCAGATGGCTGAGGGCAATGAGATGGAGGGCGTTCTGTCGCAGGTTACCATGAAATGAACTGAGATTCTCCATTAATGCCTCGCGCGCCTGTTCTATACGTCCTACTTGGTAGTCGCTCTCAGCCTGGACATACACCTCACGCATCCTTGTATCGTTCTGTGCATGTACCAAACTGGCGCTGAGTAGGAAGAGTAATATGGTGATACTTTTTTTCATTTCTTGATGGGGATTGTGAAGGTGAAGGTGGTGCCCTGACCTAAGGTCGTATTGAATGTGAGCTTTCCACCATGTTTGTTCTCAATAATGTCGCGCGTAATACTCATGCCAAGGCCTGTACCATGACCTATCGGCTTGGTGGTGAAGAAGTTCTCAAACAGCCGTTGTTGCACTTCGTCGCTCATGCCTTCGCCATTATCAGTAATACTAATTACCAGGTTGTTGTCTTGGGTGGCTACATTGATGCTGATTTCAGGAGTATAATCATTGCCTATCTCCTGTGCCTTTCTCCATACCGCATAGCAAGCATTATTCATTACGTTTAGTACAGCGCGGCTCAAGTCCTGTGGTATAACCATCATCTGTGGCATATTGTCCTGATACTGTTCGTGGATAGTGACATTAAATCCCTGATAGTTTGCGCGCATGGCATGATATGAGAGGTGAGTGTACTCCTTAACGATATGGCAGATGTCGGATGGCAGAAACTCGTTCTCTTTGCCGCGCGATACGAGCAGGATGCCTTGGATAATGCTTACAGCCCGTTCGCCATTCTCCTTGATCTGAGTCATATTTTCCTTGATGTCGGCTACAATGTCGTAGAGATCCTCTCGATCGCTTTCTGGCATATGGTCAGCATTGTCTTCCACAACGGCGGTCAGATCGTCTAGCAACTTGTTGGTCATCTTAGAAAAGTTGATGACAAAGTTCAATGGGTTTTGTATCTCGTGTGCAATGCCTGCACTCAGTAAACCGAGTGAAGCCAACTTCTCCTGTTTTTGTAGTTGCTCTTTTAATTGCTCAATCTCATTCATACCGATTTCGTTTTAGGTAATATGATCGTAAACTCTGTGTATTCGTCCTTAACTGACGCTACGCTGATTTCGCCACCATGGTTCTGCACAATCTCACGACTCAGGTACAGACCCACGCCTGCTGCCTCGCCAGTGGTCTTTGTGGTGAAGAATGGATCGAAGACCTTGGGGAGAATCTTCTCTTCGATGCCGATACCGTTGTCGCAGATCTTTAGTACGTACTTGTTTCCGTCATCGCTAACGTTGAGCTTAACCTCTGGTTGATAGGATGTGCGCTGTGCCTTTTTTACAACAGCATAGATGGCATTACCTATCAGGCTCATCATAGTTTTGCTCAGCATATCGGGGTTACCATGTAAGGGCATAGCACTTGTGGGCAGGTTGAAGGAAATATGAATGTTGTATTGCTCCTGCTCCTTGGCAAAATAGTTGCGTACCATCTTCTCATCCTGCTGCAGTACAGGCAACATATCCATATCCACATAACCGCCAGTACGGTCTTTCAACATCTCCTCCATGGCTTTAAGTGTGCGCGTGGTGTTCTGACCATATTGATCGACCGACGTGAGATTCTCTGTCAACATGCCGAGCACGTCGAGCGTGTCTTCGTAGTCGTCGGCATTCATATTGTCTTTATTGTGGTCGATGTTCTCTTTCAAATCTTTCAGCAGATCGTTCGACATCTTTGAGAAGTTGATGATATAGTTCATCGGATTTAATATACGGTCAATCAGTCCTTCTGTCAGTTTACCCACCGTTGCCATCTTCTCTTGTCTGATCAGCTCGCTCTGTGCATTGCGCAGGTCGGCAGTACGTTCCTCAACGATATGCTCCAACTTGATCTTATCTTTCTGCAGTCGCTTAAGTCGGTAGCGAAATAGTAGATACATCAGATAAAACAATGCGAGGCAGTAGAGTACCACCATGTACCAGCGCATTAGCAACGGATAGGCGATACTGAAATTGATGGTGGTCACATCCGATAGCTCGCCATTAGCCAGCTGAGCCTGAACGCTTAGGGTGAATGAACCGTAGGGCAGGTTAAGAAATTCAATATCCTGCTTTTCTGTCCAAGAACTCCATTTGTTATGATTCAACTTATATCGGTACAGAGTCTTTCCGGATAGTGGTACACTGTTGAGGGTGTAATAGAAATGCAGATGTCTCTCGTTGCTACCAAACTGTTCGAAACTCTGGGGCATCTTGCCGTAGCCGCCCCATAACACGCTGTCATTACCCATGGTGATGGCGCTGAAGCGTACGGTGCGGCAATCGGTGAGTTTTGCCAGTTCTTTCTTGTCGGTGTCGATAATAGCTAGGATTTCATCGCCACCTATCCATATTTGGTTTCCGTAGCGGTATTGGGCTTTGATTTCAATGTCGCTGAGTGGCATAAGTAGATTCTTGGGCAGCTCGTCAATGGGAGCTCTTTGTTTTCCGGGGTATTTACCAATGGTTTTGCCGTGGACATTCATGAACCAGAGATCGCCTTGCGCATTTTTACGGATGTCTGTCACCAATGGTAAGTCGTTTTCTTTCGCCTTCATTTTGAAATCTTGCTGATAACACCATACACCATCAGGTTCGCCAGCGTACACCTTGTTGCCATCGACCAGCATGGAGGTGGTTGAGTTTGTGGTTAATCGACTTACATTCCCGCCTCGTGTAATGCGGTAAATGCCACTCGATGTTGCTGCTAACAGTTCGTCGCGGCTTTTGCATAGTGTCCAGCAGATATTGCTGATCTCAGGCATGCGTTTGCATTGTCTTTGAGCCATTGTGAATAGGCCGTTGCTGGTTCCTACATATATCTTGTTGTTGAAGGCTATGATAGTGTGAACCTCTCCTGTTAACCCATCTTTTGGCAGGAAATAGCTGTATACTGATGGCAGTTCTATCGAGAAAATTCCGTGAAGGGTTGCCCCCCAGAGTCTGCCGTGTCCATCGTAGGCCAGATAAGCCACCTGATTAGAGCAGAGACCGTTGGCTTCGGTGATAGTGTAGAGCTCGTGGCCTTGACTATCGGCAATAATCAGACCTTTGTTCTTCTTGACTTTAACCTGAAGGCCTCCGCCAATATCTTCTGTCTGAGTGATATCTTTGAGTAGTGCGTCTTTACTATCGGCTTTCAGAGCCTCGAGTGATACGATGTCCGACTCCACACCAATCCTGAAATTTGCATTGGTGTGCTTGTGCAGTACAAAAGAGTTGTTGCGTACCTCGTAGATATTGTTGTCACTGGCCACGAACTGTAAGCGCCCTTCGTCTTCGAAAATCTCCATTACTTCACCGTTGAACATTCCGTCGTTACCGAAGGTTTGCATCATTAGTTCACCGTTGGCGCGTTTCTGCAAACGAGCAAAGAAGTTGTAGCCGCCTACCCAGATAGTATTGTTGCTGTCGCGGTAAATTACTGTGACGCGACTGATACCTGGGGTGTGGATCATACGCCATTGGGCGTGATCGTAGTACAGTAGTCCTTCAAAGTTTGCTATATATATGGTGCCGTCTTCTCCCGTCTCGATGTCGTAGCATCGATTGTGTCCGCCATATTCGGCAGCTGTGTAGTTTCTAATCAGTGGTAATCCCTGTGCTAAGCAATGGATAGTTGATAGCAGGCAGATAACGAGTATTTTGATGGTCTTAATCATAGTTCTTAATGCTTAATTCTCAACTATCAGTTTTTTGTATGGAATACCCTTTCCTACGTAATAGTTCCACTCCTCCTGTGTTAGATTGCGGTTGACTTTCTGACGTATGCGTTGGGCAATCTGCTTTAGCGAGATGAGGTATCGGGTCATGGTACCGTTGTAATTACCTGTCCAGATGTAATCCTTGTCGTTGCTAAAGGTGAAATTGGTCAACCAACTGCCCGACTGGAAAAGCGTGATGGGGGTTATCTGCGTATCACCTGTCATCCAAAATAGCAGCTTGCCATCATAACTGGATGAATAGAGACGTCTCCCGTTGATTTTCATTTTGGTGATTTTTGAGAGATGACCCGCCAGCTTGTGCATCTTGCCGTGTTTGTCAACCAGCCAGATGATTCCGTCATTCATGCCATAAGCGCTCAGGTGTTCGTTGGCACTGCTGGCAAAGGCTGTTACTAATCCTTGTACAGGAACTTTCTCGTTGGTCATTTTGTCGAGACCGTTCACAAGATGCATGTAGCCCTTATTATCGAACAAAAGAGGCTTATTGTCTCGTCTGCCTGTGCAGCTCACACGGAAATTCAATTGACGCATGCCAATTATTCTATCTGTTGTTATATCTAATAAGGCTAAGCTGTTTTCGCTGATAATCAGTAACTGTCGTCCATTGTTCATGAGTTTAAGACTGAAGGGGCGTTCCATGTTTTCCAGCGTGACGATGCGTGGATGATTCTGTTCAATCACCACTAAATGACCTGTATGACTGATGACGTAGTCTTTGCCGTTTTTTGAAGAGAAAGCATCGCGGAAACAGTAGTGCTTGTCGCTCATTAACCGTGTGGTCTGCATCTGATTTCCCTGCATTTTGTGAGCGTATATTTCGCCATAGGTACTTACTGTCAACAGACGGTCGTTATTCGGCGATGTCTCGATACACGTAATGCTGCCATTATGGATGTTGAAATTTTGGCGACCTCCTGCTGATTGTATCAAAGCTTGAAATACCGCGGGAGCATATAAATCACCATTGTAGTCTTTGGTATATTGATATGAGGCATAGGCCAGAATGTTACCTAACTCCGTATCGCCAGTTTGGAAAATGGCGTACGATTGGGATCCAAGCGTGCGTCCTAACGAAATGTAGTTCAGCGTGTCGGTCACCTGCTTTGCGTGTTCAGCCTGGCGGCGCTGTGATTCGGCCATCTGGTAGGCATCAATAGCTTCCTGAGCTGATAGTTCGGCGAAACCCTGGGCTTGGATAGCCTTTTGTCGTTCAGCCTCCGAGCGGAGTGTCATCTTTTGGGCTATCTCCGACTGGAGGATGGCCTCGCGACTGCGCTCCTCAGAGAGAACTTGCTGGCCGTAGGCTATCTCCTCCATTTGCTTGCTTACTCGACGGTCAACTTCCGACTGCTTCTCCTTTTTGCGCAATGCGTTTATCTGCGACTCCAACTCGCTGATGCGCTCGTTGTCACTATGATGCATATAGAGTCCAATTGCTATTGCTACCACTAATAGCATGCTCAGACTACCTATGATGATATTTCTAATCATTTTCGTTTGAGTATCAACATGGTGATATCGTCGCTCTGTTCCGCATCCTCTACAAAGGTCTTGATGCCTGCTTTAATAGATTCTACCATCTGCTGGCAACTCTGATGGGGCATACTAACCAATATCTGGTTTAGTCGTTCCCTGCCGAATTCCTCGTAAGCCGGATTCATTGCCTCAGTCACGCCATCTGTGTACATTACCAGTGTGTCGCCATGTTCCAGTTGTAGTGTTTCTTCTTGGAAGTCTAAACCATCCAAGGCCCCCACGATGGTATTCTTGGATAGGGGCAATCCCTCTATAGTGCCGTTGGCATGTAATAGGTGTGGGGGATTGTGGCCTGCATTGCAATAATTGATGAATCCCGTCTTTGTGTTGTAAATGGCGTAGAATACCGTTATAAACATGCTGTCCACAGAATAGGCGGCCAGTAGCCGATTTGATTCAGTCATGCATTCACGGGCACTATCGCATTGCTTACCTTTCGAGTGAATCATTGTACGACTCACAGCCATAAATAAGGCTGCGGGTATGCCTTTGCCACACACGTCGGCAATGACCAAGGCTATGCGATCATTGTCAATGCGGAAGAAATCAAAGAAGTCGCCACCTATATCCTTGGCAGCTTCCATTGAGGCGTAAATATCCAGTTTGTCGATGTCTTCGGGGAAGGGCGGGAAAACCTGTGGTAGAATATACTGTTGTATATCTCTAGCTATTGTCAGGTCTTTTTTCAGTGATTCCAATTGAGTGTGCTCCTTCTGTGTTTCATGTACAAAACGAATCTGCTCGATAGCCTTCTCGATTGTCAGACTTAGGTCGTCCATGTCTATTGGTTTCGTGGCAAAGTCAAAAGCACCGTTGTTCATGGCCTGTCGAATGTTTTTCATGTCGCCATAAGCACTCACCATTATCACGCGTAAGGCGGGATTGTTCATCTCGTTTACCTTGGCCAACAACGTCAGTCCGTCCATTTCTGGCATATTAATGTCGCTCAGGATAATCTCGATGTCAGGGTGATTATATAGTATGGCAAGTGCCTCCAAACCATTGTGGGCAAAATAGAATTCATATTCGCCGTTTCGTATCTTGCGTCTGAAGTATTGTTTCATCAGCAACTCCAATGGTGCCTCGTCGTCTACACTCAGAATCTTTATTGTAGCCATATCAAAAGTTTTTTGTTTTTAGTAAAGAATGGTACAAAGGTACAATTTTTCTACATAATTTAGATAGAAAAACATTTTTTTTTTTAAATAATTATGCTTTAATAGTTGTTTTTAGGTGTTGTTATGTTACAAAGAATGCCTCACTATGATGTGGGCATCCTTTGGCTCTGATTGTATATACGTACCTCGTTCTACACAATGTTTTTGGAGAAAAATTTGGATATTTGCGCGCTTATTCGTAACTTTGCAGCACAATTTTAATTATGGGAAAAGGAAAGTTAGCTAAATTTGCGGACATGGAAACGTACGGGAATGTGTTCCAATATCCGTTTTCGGTGATTGAGAATGTGCCCTTTGAAATGAAGGGGCACTGGCACGAGCAGTATTTCCACAACAATAGCCCGATAGTACTGGAACTTGGTTGCGGTAAGGGAGAGTATACAGTGGAACTGGCCAAATTGTATCCCGATATGAATTTTATTGGCGTTGACATTAAGGGCGCACGAATGTGGACGGGAGCGACACAGGCCTTGAACGAGGAACTGAAGAATGTGGCTTTTCTGCGTACGAATATTGAAATAATTGAACGTTTCTTTGCTGAGGATGAAGTGCAGGAGATCTGGCTAACATTCAGCGATCCGCAGATGAAGAATCCGCGTAAGCGATTGACATCTACCTATTTTATGAACCGCTATCGTAAATTTCTGGTGGATGGTGGCGTGATACATCTGAAGACAGACTCGAACTTCCTGTTCACCTATAGTAGCTATATGGTAGAGAAAAATTCGTTGCCCGTGATTTTCCGTACAGAGGATCTGTATCACGATGGGCGTATCGACGATGTTACGAAGAAAATCCTGGCTATACAGACTTATTACGAAGGAATGTGGATAGCTCGCGGATTGAATATTAAATATATGAAATGGAACTTGCCTCGTACAGGCGAACTGGTAGAGCCTGAGGTGGAGATTGAACTGGATGACTATCGCAGCTATCACCGATCGAAGCGTAGCAGTTTGGATAAAGCAAAATAAGAAGATGGAAAACGTAATATATCCCAAAATGGTGATGGATGCCTTGGCTACGGTAACGTATGCTGGCACCAAGAAGAATCTTGTAGAGAGCGGTATGGTGGCTGATACACCGGCGGTGGCTGCTCCACAGCAGGATGGTGAAAACTGGAAAGTAAAGGTGGTTCTGGAGTTCCCACGTGATACAGATCCGTTCCTTAAGTCTACTGTAAAGGCTGCTGAGGCGGCTGTTAAATACTACTGTGGTAAGGATGTAGAGGTAGATATTGAAACAGAATTCAAGTCAAAGCCACGTCCAGAGGTTGGCGAGATGCTTCCTGGTGTGAAGAATATCATTGCTGTGAGTTCTGGCAAGGGTGGTGTAGGTAAGAGTACTGTATCGGCTAACTTGGCTATTGCTTTGGCCCGACTGGGTTATAAGGTTGGTCTGCTGGATACTGATATTTTCGGTCCGTCGATGCCAAAGATGTTTCATGTTGAGGACGAGCAACCTTACGCTGTGAAAAAGGATGGCAGGGATTTGATCTGTCCGATTGAGAAATATGGGGTAAAACTTCTGTCGATAGGTTTCTTTGTATCACCTACTACAGCCACGCTTTGGCGTGGTGGTATGGCTACGAGTGCGTTGAAGCAGTTGATAGCTGATGCCGATTGGGGTGAACTGGACTACTTTATTCTGGATACACCTCCAGGTACCAGCGATATTCACTTGACATTGCTACAGACATTGCCTATCACAGGAGCGGTAATCGTGTCAACCCCACAGCAAGTGGCACTGGCTGATGCACGTAAGGGTATTGATATGTACCGTAATGAGAAGGTTAACGTGCCTATATTGGGACTAATAGAGAACATGGCATGGTTTACGCCTGCCGAACTGCCAGAGAATAAGTATTACATCTTTGGTAAGGAGGGCTGTAAGCAGTTGGCCGAGGAAATGCAGGTGCCGTTGCTTGCTCAGATCCCGTTAGTGCAGAGTATTTGTGAGAATGGTGACAAGGGTGAGCCTGCTGCACTTAGTAGCGACACTGCTACTGGTTTGGCTTTCATTAACCTGGCACAATCGGTTGTTACAGTAGTGAATAGGAGAAATAAAGAAAAACCTGCGACGAAAATCGTTGGCATGAATAAATAAGAAAAGCCTCGCTCAACATTCGAGCGAGGCTTTTTCTTTAAGCTTCTGTTTCGTTGATATATTTTGGCGATTCACCGTATTGGTTGGGCTCTGGTTTGCTGTCGAACAAACACATGATAAACACGATGAGTGCCATGAGTCCGTGGATGAAGGAAAGGAGCCCAATGCATGCCATCTCACCCATGCCGTTCTCAACAATCTTCTCCATGGCGTGCTGGCTTATAGAGCCGTAGCTTGCTTCTTCCATGAGCTTGTTCATGGTTGTGGATGTTGAGAAATAGAGATTGAATAAACATCCTAAGGCATAACTAATGTAAACCCATAGTGCACTCTTTCCAGAGTCGTGCAGTCGACGAGCAGTTGCTGCCAGACCGAAGAACATGGAGATGATGGAGGTGATGGCATTAACCAGCAAGTTAGAGGTGAACATATCGAGAATCCATCCCGCAACTATAACCACCAGCATCCACCACCAGAATTCTGAGCGACGGCTACGACCTTTGAAATCCAAAATGCGGCTTGAGGCCAGTTTGATGGCCTCTACAAATCCGAGTGTAGGTAGCTCTTTCATACTTGCGAATTCTCGGATTAGTCGATGACAATAGTTGTCCAACCGTGCTTGTCTTCAATCTCTCCGTACTGGATGCCACGCAGAGTGTCGAACAGTTTCTTTGACTGTGGTCCTGGTTTTTCGCCGAATGAATAGCGTTTGCCGGTGTCCAGGTCGTCAATGTATGAAATAGGTGAAATCACTGCTGCAGTTCCGCAAGCACCTGCCTCCTCGAAAGTCTCAAGTTCTTCCTCAGGAATAGGACGACGTTCAACCTTCATGCCTAAGTCCTCAGCAACCTGCATCAGACTCTTATTAGTGATAGAGGGTAGGATAGAGGTCGACTCAGGGGTGATATAGGTATTGTTCTTGATACCAAAGAAATTGGCTGCGCCGCACTCGTCAATGTATTTCTTTTCCTTGGCGTCGAGATAGAACTCGCATGCATAGCCCTTCTCGTGAGCCAGATTGTTGGCAAAAAGCGAAGCAGCGTAGTTTCCGCCTACTTTATACTTACCTGTGCCCAGAGGGGCTGAGCGGTCGTAATCACGAACGATGACGTAAGGATTGCTTGAGAAACCTCCCTTGAAGTATGGGCCAACTGGAGTGACAAAGATGAGGAAGCAGTATTCCTTAGCAGGGTGAACGCCTACCTGTGCGCTGGTGCCGATGAGTAACGGGCGAATATAAAGTGTGGCGCCACTTTCGTAGGTTGGAATCCATTCCTGGTTGAGGCGGACTACTTTCTTGACCATTTCTGTAAACAGTTCGGTTGAAACCTCTGGCATCATGATTCCTCGACAGGTGCTTTGCAGGCGCTTGGCGTTCTCATCAACACGAAAGACGCGCACCTTGCCGTCTGGGCAGCGATAGGCTTTCAGACCCTCGAATGCCTCCTGACCGTAATGCAGGCAGGTTGCTGCCATGTGCAGTTTCAGATACTCGTCGGAGCAAACTTCTATTTCTCCCCATTCCCCGTCGCGATAGTAGCAACGTACATTGTAGTCGGTCTTCATGTAGCCAAATGACAGACTACCCCAATCCAAATTCTTCATATTTCTATTTTTTTTCTATGTTAAAGTTTCAAATTTGCACGCAAATGTACGTAATAAATATCAAATCAAAGAATTTTTATTCGAAAAATTACTGATCTGTAAGTATTTTCTTGATTTCTGCGTCAGTTTTTGTCAATTTGGCCTTGCAAAGCTTAATCAATTCCTGGGCGCGTTTCAATTGTTCTGCCATCTGGTCGATGTCGAATTCGTCATTCTCCATTTTACGAACGATGGTTTGCAGTTCGGCTATGGCAGCCTCGTATTTTTGTTCTTTTTCCATATTATGATGATGTTGTGACTATTGAATGTATGGTTCCGTGGGCTACACGTGTTTCTATGTCTGTGCCTGGTTTGAGGACAGAGGCATCCTTAACAGCCTTGCCATTGTGGAGGGTTATACTGTAGCCGCGAGCCAGCAGTAAGGTGGGATCAAGTGCTTTTAACTTCTCTTCCATCAGCTGCAGGCGGTAGCTTTCGCTGGTGAATCGGTGCTCCAAAAGGATTGGCATCTTTGATTCGAGAACTGATAGTTGATGGTTGGCATCTGATATCTTTTGTTGCATCATACTGAGCAGTCGGTTGTTTAGAGAATCGACTTTTGCATCCTGACGTGTTTTGACCAGTGAGAACAACCTGGAAATGGTTTCGGAGAGAACTAACAACTGATTGCGGGTGGAAGCACTTTTCTGCTGAGCGTAATGCATGATGAGGCTTTGGGTGCCCTCAATGGTTTCGAGAACGCCTTTCAGATGGTCGATAAGTGAGGTGGCAGCTGCAGTAGGTGTTTTTACGCGTGCGTACGATATCATGTCGAGTACGCTCTCGTCGCGGTCGTGACCTATACCCGTAATAATAGGTATAGGGAAATTGGCTACATGCTCGGCCAGGGCTAATGTGTCGAAGCCGCTCATGTCGCTGGTGGCACCACCGCCTCGGATAATCACAGCACAGTCAAATGGCTCATCGTAAATGCATTCTAGTGCCTGGATAATGCTTTGTTCTACACCTTCTCCTTGCATGATGGCGGGAAATAGTTGGATGCAGAACTGAAATCCGTAAGGATTGTTGTTGAGCTGTTTGCAGAAGTCGCCATAACCAGCAGCAGTCTGGCTGGAAATTACAGCAATCCGTTGACAGAATGTAGGTAGTCGAAGGCTTTTCTGTAAGTCGAACACGCCTTCGGCCTTCAGCTGTCGGATAATCTCCTGGCGCTTACGCGCCATATCTCCGAGGGTGTATGTGGGGTCTATATCCGTCACTATCCATGAGAATCCATAAGCTTCGTGGAACTGCGGATAAACTAGCAGTAGAACCTTCATGCCTGCGTGTAGTTGCTGACCTGTGGTTCGCTCGAAATAGGGGCGGATGGTGAGCCACTTGTTGGCCCAGCATTTGGCTGAGGCTTTGGCTATAGGGGTGGCAGTCTGTTCATCTTTTTGTATCAGTTCCATATAACAATGTCCACGGCTCTCGCGGCATTCGCTCAATTCTGCTTCTACCCAGTATTCCGTGGGCAGCGCATCTTCGATGATCTCTCGTACCAGCCGATTTAGTTCGAATAATGTTATATGTTGTGCTTGATTCATGCTTTATTATTCGTTTGCGTAATGCCCTATCATATAGGCACGCCAGAAGTTAGGCACACCATAGCCGTAGATATTGTCAGGTTTCTGGTAGTTGCTGCTATGCTGACGTACTAAATCAATGATGTCGAAAGCTGACTTTTCAGGGAGCGCTTGCCAAAGGCAAGCCACCAGACCTGCCACGATGGGGGTGGAAAACGATGTGCCCATATCGCGGATGACGGAACCGCGCCCCGATAGCAAGTGGGCAGGACTGCCTAAGGCCATGATATCTGGCTTGACGCGCATGTCTTGTGTAGGTCCAACACCACTGAACGGGGCATTAGTGCGCTCTACATTAAGGGCACCAACGGTCAGTATGTCATTGGCATCGGCAGGAAAGGTGATTTTTTTCCATGGCCCCATGCCACTATTACCTGCCGAGTTGACTAGAATGATTCCTTTATGTGCTAGCATTGAAGCTGTGCGCGAGATGAGGGCTGTGTGCCCGTCAAGGTCGTGCTGGTGGTAATAGCCTGGCCGATTGTCGTATTCGGTGTATCCCAAACTCGAGGTGATGATGTCGGCTCCCAATGAGTCGGCAAATTCAGCTGCCATCGCCCAGTAATCCTCTTCTACAGGCTGTTCGGTCTGTTGGTCTTCGCAACGGAGTAGCCAATAGCGTGCCTCAGGAGCTGTTCCAACAAGTACTTCGGGCTCATTGGTAGCCATTGTCGAGAGGACTTTTGTGCCGTGGTCGGTTTCTTGATAGAAATGTGGACTTTGTGGATATACAAAATCCTTGGCACCGGCAATTAGTATATGTTGGAAAGCTGGAATTTGATCGCAATTCATGAATCCGCCATCGAGGATTGCAATGGTGATGCCTTTGCCACGAAAGCCGATGTTGTGCAGGCGCTGGCCGTTCAGCATCTCTATTTGATCGCGACCATGCCCATAAAAAGTGCCCTTAACACTATCCCATGGATTGAATTCAAAGTTGGGCTTGGTCTTGATCTGTCGCTCAATACTGTCAGGTGCTTCCCATACTTGTTCGCAGTGTTTTACATAAGCTTGCTCACCTAATTTCTTAAGCAAGGTAGTGTCGGCTGAACGAACCAAAACAGTGTTGTTCCAGCGGCTGGTGCCTATTACCAGCGATGGGACGCCCGATCGTTTGATGTTGCGATTGGCCTCGTTGGTCAGGTGCTCAATAGCTTTCAGATAGCCGCTACTGATGGGGAGGTCGGTGGAATCTAAGGCTAATCCTTGTTTCCGGCGGCGCTCAATACTCTTGTTTGAGAGCCAGCGTTGCGGCCGGTCGAGCGTGTAGCTCGATTCGCGCTTATCCACCAACGTGTAGCGCCAGATAAAGCACTTGCCCCCAGGATACTTTTTCTTGGGGGGCGTGGTTGCGCTAAGGGATAAACAATAGGTCAGTGCAACTGTTATCAACCAGAATAATAGCAAGGCTTTTCTCATAACGACTGCAAAGTTAGATAAAAAAAACGAAAGCACCAAGACTTTTGTATGTTTATTCAAACTCTAAATCCGTTTTTTTTGAAAAGTACCTAAAGAATTTTTGCACGTTAACTACTTTGCATGTGAAAAGTACTTAGAGAAAAATACGTTCTAAACAGACTTCTCCTTAAAGATTATGAAAAAGTCATAGTGTAGTAATGTATGTTGCATTTTTTTTTGTATCTTTGCACACGAAATGATGAATAGTAAACAGATGAGTGATAATAAACAAGCCACATTGGCGCTGGGCACGAAACCTGTAGGACAATTACTGTGGCAATATGCATTGCCGGCTATTGTGGCCATGTCGGCTTCGAGTCTCTATAATATCATCGACCGTGCTATGATCGGTCAGATTGTAGGCCCCGAGGCTATTGCGGGCTTAGGCATTACCTTTCCTTTTATGAACCTGAGTGCAGCCTTTGGTGCAGCAGTAGGTGTGGGGGCGAGTGCCAGCATTAGTGTAAAGCTGGGGCAGAAGGATTATCCTACGGCTCAGAATCTGTTAGGAAATACCCTGACGCTGAACCTGATTATCGGTTTCTCATTCATGGTTATCTGTCTGATGTTCCTGGATCCTATCCTGTATTTCTTCGGTGCCAGCGAAGTCACATTGCCTTATGCACGCGAGTTTATGACGGTTATTCTGCTGGGTAACGTAATGACCCACATGTATTTTGGTATGAACGCTGTGCTGCGTGCTGCAGGTAAGCCCAAATATGCCATGTACTCGGTGCTGTTTACTGTGGGCATGAACATATTGCTGGTGCTGGCGTTTGTATGGTGGTTCCGTTGGGGCATTCGTGGTGCAGCTTTGGCTACCGTAACATCACAGACCATTGCTATGTGCTGGCAGTTGTGGCTTTTCTCGAACAAGAACGAGATATTGCACCTGAAGCATGGTATCTATAGACTGAAGAAACGATTAGTAAGTAATATTATTGCTATTGGTATATCGCCATTCCTGATGAACGTTACATCGTGCGTGATCGTGATTTTCATGAATAACCAGTTCGTACGCTATGGTGGCGATATGGCAGTGGGTGCCTATTCGATAGCCAACTCGGTGGTGATGATGTTCTTTATGTTTGTGATGGGTGTGTGCCAAGGCATGCAGCCTATCGTGGGCTATAATTACGGTGCCGAGAAGTACGACCGCATGTTGCGATGCCTTTTTATGGCTATCGGGTGTGCTACGACAATCCTGCTGGTTGGTTGGATACTGTCGATGCTTTTCCCCCGCGAGATAGCCCGTATCTTTACCACCGACGAAACACTTATAGAACTGTCGGCCACGGGTATCAAACTGGATATGCTGGTGTTCTTCGTGGTAGGCGCGCAGGCTACCATCACACATTTCTTCCAGAGCATCGGAAAAGTAAAGGTTTCTATATTCCTCTCGCTGTCGCGACAGCTGTTCCTGTTGCTACCGATGGCGTATGTGTTCCCGTTGATCTGGGGGCTCGACGGTGTGTGGTATTCGATGCCAGCCAGCGATTTTCTGTCGTTTGCGATGACAATACCCATGCTGATGTGGTATATGAAGAAATTTAAAGTAGCGAAAGCGAATAACTAAAGAATAATGAATCATATTATTATTAACGTAGGTAGGCAGGTTGGTGCTGGCGGACAGGAAATAGGACGCATGCTGGCAAAGGACTTTGAAGCGAAGTATTACGATCGCGAGTTGCTGAATCTGGCTGCTAAAGAGAGTGGCTTCTCGGAGAAGTTCTTTAAACAGAATGATGAGAAGAAAGGCTTTTTGCGTGGATTGCTGAATGTACAGACACCACACTTTATGGGTGGTAACTTGTATGGTTCGAACTTCTCGCAGGAGAGCCTTTTTAAGTTTCAAAGTGATGCTATCCAAAAGGCCGCCAGCGAAGGCAGTTGCGTGTTTATGGGGCGTTGTGCCGACTATATTCTGCGAGATTTCGAGAATGTAGTGAATGTGTTTATTACCGCCTCGATGGACTTCCGCGTAGATATCGTATCAAAAGTTAAGCAGTTGGATGCCGAGCAAGCCCGCAAACTGATTGAGCATGTGGAAGCCCGTCGTGCGCAATATTATAATTACTATACTGGTAAGAAGTGGGGTGCTGCCGAGAGCTACGACCTGTGCGTGGATGCCAGTTTGCTGGGGCTTGAAGAAACCGAAAAACTGATTGCCGACTTTATTCGCAAGCGTTTTGGATTATGAAGAGAATAGGCATACTGAGCGATACTCACAGCTATTGGGACGATAAGTACTTACACTATTTTGAACCCTGTGACGAGATTTGGCATGCTGGCGATATCGGTAGTTTAGAGGTGGCCGAGAAGTTGGCTGCCTTCCGTCCCTTCCGAGCTGTATGTGGTAATTGCGATGGGGGCGACTTAAGACTGATGTATCGCGAGCTGAATCGATTTAAGTGCGAGGATGTTGATGTGCTGATTAAGCATATAGGTGGCTATCCTGGCAACTACGATCCCAGTGTTCGCTCTACACTCTATGCCATGCCGCCACAATTGTTTGTGGCTGGTCATTCGCACATACTGAAGGTGAAGTTCGATAAGACACTTAATCTTTTACACATCAACCCAGGTGCGGCAGGTATTCAGGGGTGGCATAAAGACAGAACCTTGATACGACTGACTATCGACGGGAAGGATTTTAAAGATTTAGAAGTTATAACATTAGGAGATTATGTATAGATATACGGTAATGGCAGTGTCGACGGCAATTGTTTTTGCTGTTGTTCACATTATACTCACTCTGATTTTCGGAACTACAATCGATTGGAGTGGACTTTTGTTTGAGTCAGTTGCTTTTGGAATTGTTATGACTGTAGTACAGTATTATAGAGAAAGAAATAAAAATAATATAGAAAAGGTATGAAAAAAACTATCGTTATTACTGGAGGGGCAGGCTTTATCGGCTCACACGTAGTCCGCCTGTTTGTGAACAAGTATCCCGAGTATCACATCATTAACCTCGACAAGCTTACCTACGCTGGTAACTTGGCTAACCTGAAGGACATCGAGAACAAACCAAACTACGAGTTCGTTAAGATGGACATCTGCGACTTCGACGCATTCTACAAACTGATGCAAGATAAGAAGGTTGACGGTATCATCCACCTGGCTGCTGAGAGTCATGTTGACCGGTCTATCAAGGACCCATTCACATTCGCAAAGACCAACGTGATGGGTACTCTGAGTTTGCTGCAGGCTGCAAAGTTGTATTGGGAGAGTCTGCCAGAGAAGTACGAGGGCAAGCGCTTCTATCATATCTCAACAGATGAGGTTTATGGCGCACTGGAACTGACACACCCAGAGGGTATCGAGCCTCCATTCACAACTACCGCTTCAAGCTCAGAGCATCATCTGGCTTATGGCGATAAGTTCTTCCTGGAGACAACAAAGTATAATCCTCATTCACCATACTCAGCATCAAAGGCATCGAGCGACCACTTTGTTCGTGCATTCCACGATACATACGGAATGCCTGTGGTAGTGACCAACTGCTCAAACAACTATGGTCCTTATCAGTTCCCTGAGAAGCTGATTCCGCTGTTTATCAACAATATCCGTCATCACAAGCCTCTGCCAGTATATGGTAAGGGTGAGAACGTGCGCGACTGGCTGTATGTAGAGGATCACGCTCGTGCCATCGACGTTATCTTCCACGAGGGTAAGATTGCTGATACATATAATATCGGTGGATTTAACGAGTGGAAGAACATCGATATCATCAAGGTGGTAATCAAGACCGTTGACCGTCTGCTTGGACGTAAGGAAGGCGAGGATATGGACCTGATTACATTCGTAACAGACCGTGCCGGACACGATCTGCGCTACGCTATCGACAGCTCTAAGCTGCAGCGTGAGCTTGGCTGGGAGCCATCACTCCAGTTCGAGGAGGGAATAGAAAAAACAGTTCGCTGGTATCTGGACAATCAGGAGTGGCTGGACAATGTGACCAGTGGCGACTACCAGAAATATTACGATAACATGTATGCCAACAGATAATCTTTCAAAAGAGCTACACTCGTATCTGGTGCGTATTGGTATCAATCCCACCAGCGTTACTCCCCAGATGGAGCACTATCTGGAGCATCTGCTCTACCTGTTGCCACCTGAGGAAGAGGAGGCTGTGACGCATTACTACGGACTGTTGGGCTGCGAGCGCAAATCGCTGCAGGAGATAGCCAAGGGATTCGGCATGTGTCAGGAAGACGCAATGGCACGTATAGACCAGTGCATAAGAAAGTTGGCAGTGACACCAGAGTGGCAAATGTTGAAACAAACCATAGAGAAATGAAAAAGATACTATTACTAGGCTCAGGTGAACTCGGTAAGGAGTTCGTGATAGCCGCTATGCGTGCAGGACAGTACGTGATAGCCTGCGATCGTTATGACAATGCGCCAGCTATGCAGGTGGCTGATGAGCGCGAGGTGTTCTCAATGCTCGACGGAGATGCTCTGGAGGCTGTGGTAAACAAGCACAAGCCCGACATCATCGTGCCAGAGATTGAGGCTATCCGCACAGAGCGACTCTTCAAGTTTGAGGAACAGGGCATACAGGTGGTTCCATCTGCTCGTGCCGTGAACTTCACCATGAATCGTCGTGCTATCCGCGACTTGGCATCGAAGGAACTGGGACTGCGTACAGCAAAGTATTTCTATGCCAAGACCTTCGATGAGTTTAAACATGCTGCTGATGAAATCGGTTTTCCATGTGTGGTTAAACCTCTGATGTCATCGTCTGGTCACGGCCAGAGCTATGTACACAATGACGACGAATTGGAGCAGGCCTTTAAGGAGGCGATGGAAGGTAGTCGCGGCGATGTGAAAGAGGTAATCATCGAGGAGTTTATCGACTTTGATTCGGAGTTTACCCTACTTACGGTTACGCAGAAGAATGGTTGGCCAACACTGTTCTGTCCGCCTATCGGACACGTACAAAAAGCTGGCGACTACCGTGAGTCGTGGCAGCCATACAAGATATCTGATGAGGCCTTAAAGCAGGCTCAGATAATGGCCGACAAGGTAACCAAGGCGCTTACTGGTGCTGGTATCTGGGGCGTTGAGTTCTTCCTTACCAAGCAGGGTGAAGTTATCTTCAGCGAGTTGAGTCCACGTCCACACGATACCGGAATGGTAACACTCGGACATACCACCAACCTGAGCGAGTTTGAACTACACTTCCGTGCAGTAATGGGAATGCCTATTCCCGCAATCCATCTTGAGCATGCTGGCGCATCGGCTGTGATTCTCTCACCAAAGGAGGCTTCAACACCTGTTGATCGTTCATTGCTCGACTACAACTTTGACGAAGCTCTGAAGGAGGATCGCACACGTATCCGTATCTTCGGTAAGCCCGAGGCTCACAAGGGGCGTCGTATGGGTGTAGTACTCTGCTACGGCGAGGTTGGTGACGACGTAAATGCGCTGCGTGACAAGGCTAAGCGACTGGCTAAGACCGTGCTGGGAACTGATCCTTACACAAAGTTTGAACACTAATAGAGGATTTCTGGATGATGAACCGCTTGGATGTCAAGATCGTAGATTTGCCAAGAATCACTGATCCGCGTGGCAATCTGACCTTTGCTGAGGCACTGTCGATGGTCCCCTTCGATATAAAACGGGCCTATTGGGTTTACGATGTACCTAGTGGCGAGTGTCGAGGTGGACATGCTCATAAACGTTTGCGTCAGTTTGTCGTCGCTCTGAGCGGTTCATTCAATGTAACATTGGATAATGGCTTCGAACGAAAGACCGTCCTTCTGAATCATCCATGGCAAGGCTTGCTGATTGATACCAATATCTGGCGAACACTTGATGATTTTTCTTCTGGTGGTGTGTGTCTTGTTCTAGCTTCGGAACACTATGATGAGGAAGATTATATATACGATTATGATGAATTTCTAAAATATGTAGGATGTTCGAAATAAGGCGATATTCACCTGAGCTGGTCGACGAATGGAATGATTTCGTGGCATCATCGAAGAATGGCACATTTCTTTTCGATCGCCGCTATATGGATTACCATGCTGATAGGTTCAGAGACCACTCGTTGATGATTTATCGTCGCGGACGACTTTATGCCTTATTGCCTGGAAATGTGGATGGTGATATATTCTATTCCCATCAAGGACTGACTTATGGCGGATTGCTAATGAACGAAAGAAACACGGCTACTGATGTGGTGGAAATAATCAGGATGATTAATGCAAATCTGCGTGCGGAGGGTTTAAAAGAGGTTGTTTATAAGCCTGTGCCATGGATTTATCACCAACAGCCATCCGAAGAGGACCTGTATGCGATTAATGAGGTGTGCGATGTGCGTATCACACGTGGATTGTCATCTACAATTACTCGTGAATACCAGAACGAGTGGTATCGTATTAGAAAGAATGGTGCAGAAAAAGCCAGAAAAGCTGGAGTGAGGATAGAACAAACAGAAGATTATCGTCAGTTTTGGATGATTCTCTCGAATAATCTTCGTGAGCGATATAGCCTGAATCCGGTTCATACCGTTGAAGAAATAGAATTGCTTCATAATCGTCTGCCAGAGCACATACTACTGTTTGTGGCGAAAGAGGAACATCAGACGATAGGTGGTTGCGTGCTTTATGTCACTAAACGTGTAGTACATTCGCAATACATTGCTGCCAGTCCAAGAGGTAGAGAACTACATGCTCTCGATTTGTTGTTTGAGAAGGTGATTGCTCAATCGCTGAAGAGTCATGCCTATTTCGACTTTGGTATATCGACAGAAAAGCAAGGTACGTACCTCAATCAACAGTTGATTTATCAGAAAGAGGGTTTCGGTGGGCGTGGCATATGTTACGATTGGTATAAATGGGCGTTATGATAAAGTATCTCGATCTGAAAGCTCTCAATGATTTACACGACGATGAGTTGCATTTGGCTGTGAATCATGTGATGGAAAGCGGTTGGTATATAAAGGGGGAGGCAACAAGAAAATTTGAGGAACATTTTGCTGAGTACATTGGTACTAAATACGCTATAGGATGTGCTAATGGATTGGATGCATTGAAACTGATTATGCGTGCTTATATAGAGATGGGAGTGATGCAGAAGGGGGATGAAATCATCGTACCAGCCAATACCTATATCGCCTCTATTCTCGCCATTACTGCATGTGGTTTGACCCCCATTATTGTGGAGCCGAATATCAATACACTCCAAATTGATGAAACAAAGATAGAATCAGCCATTACGCCTAAGACTAGGGCTGTCATGATTGTTCATCTGTATGGTCGTTGCGCCTATTCTTCAATGATAGGTGATATCTGTTGTAAATATGGGTTGAAACTTATCGAGGATAATGCTCAGGCACATGGTTGCCTATTTGGTGAAAGACGAACAGGCTCGCTTGGTGATGCTGCAGGTCATAGTTTCTATCCAGGCAAGAATTTAGGTGCGTTGGGCGATGCTGGTGCTGTGACTACCAACGATGAAGTATTGGCACGCGTGGTTACTTCTTTAGGGAACTATGGCTCTGGTAGGAAATATGTATTCGACTATCAAGGTTATAACTCGCGTATAGATGAAATCCAGGCAGCCATGCTCGATGTGAAGCTGAAATACCTCGACGAAGAAAACCATTGCCGTAAAGAGATTGCTTCTTTATATATAAATAAGGTGAAAAATCCGTTTTTGTCTATCTATACATGTGATGAGCGGGATTGTGTTTGGCATATATTTCCTGTTTTTTGTGAATATCGAGATCAATTGCAACAATATCTTCGTGAGCATGGTGTAGAGACTCAAATACACTATCCAATACCGCCTCATAAACAGCAATGTTATCGTGAGTGGAATAATCTCTCGTTCCCCGTTACCGAGCAAATTCATGCTATGGAACTTAGTATCCCCTGCCATCAGGCTATGACAAAAAAGGAGGTTGATACGATTATCAACCTCTTGAATAGCTTTATTCCGGCATAAGTAAAATCGTTGCGGTTCTAGCTGCTTGTGCTCCCATTACTAATACTTGAGCAATGTCTGCGGTCTTCGATGGGCCGCTGATAAATGTACCATAGCCATCGTACTCCTTATCAAACTCGATGCGTTTGTAAGCCTCGTGCATGTTGTTTACAATCTTACTTTTGGGGAGCAAGATAATCAGATTTTCGGATATAAAGCAAATTGCTTTCTCCTTCATGGTTTGTGGAATCCATATGCACGCGTTTTCTGCTATACCAAACTTTCCTCGGATAATGCCAACATCTGTTCCGTTCAGATCGCGGGCTCTGCCAACCGTATCAGGATTTCTGGTGGCGATGGTTATCTCTGGCAGATTTGAGGCAATCTCCTTGGCATCAGGAAACAGTTCCTTGATAAGCAGATTGATATCGCGGCCAGGATCTACTTCTATCACTTGTCCGCCCACCATCTCTGTCATCTTCACAAACTGAACCAGTGGGTTGGGGTAGGTGGTAGCTTTGATATCACTCAAATCGGGCATGTCGAATTTCTCTCTCACATTTGTCCTATATCTTTTCAGAATATCATCTTTGTTACTCATAACTTAATGTTCAATGTTTAAAGTTATTTTACTTTTCCTTTCTTCCATAGCGAGTGGAATGTTTCCTTTGGAAATTTCATCATCTTATGCCCCTCGGCCCATGGATTCATGCCGCAGTTGATAAGTGGAGATGGAATGAGGTTGGCCCAATGAGCCAGAGCCGTACCGATATTGTAAACGCCCTCATTACCATATACCATACTCATGCCCTTGCACATCATCTTCTTTTGCGGGTTAGCAGTACCGAACTCGTCTAACTGCTGACGCCACATGTAAATCTGGTCGCCTAAGTTTACCTTGGCAGGGCAGAGCGTCTGGCATGAGTTGCACAGAGTGCAAGCACTTACATTACCAGAATGCTTTTGTGGATCGCGAAGCATGCCAAGGTTTATGCCAATGGGACCTGGTATGAAGTAGCTGTACGAATAGCCACCACTACGGCGATATACGGGACAGGTGTTCATGCATGATCCGCAGCGTATACACTTCAGTGCCTCCCAGTGGTCTGCGTTGCCAATCCAATCGCTGCGTCCGTTGTCTACCAGTACAATGTGCATAGGGTTGGCTGTAGGACGTGCCTTACGGAAATGTGAGGTGAACGTGGTAGTGGGTTGTCCTGTGCCAGCTCTACAAAGCATGCGCTGGAATACGGCCAAGCAATCATAATTAGGAATAATCTTCTCTAATCCTATCGCTGCAATGTGCAGTTTGGGGCACGAGGTCGACATGTCGGCATTACCTTCATTGGTGCAAACTACAATATCGCCTGTTTCTGCGATTCCAAAGTTGGCGCCTGTCATGCCTGCATCTGCAGTAAGAAACTCGTTGCGCAGACTCAATCGGGCTACATAAGTAAGGTACGTGGGGTCGTGGTTGCCCTTTTCGCTGCCAAGTTTCTCCTCGAATAGTTCGCCAACATCGTCGTGATTCAAGTGGATAGCTGGCATCACAATATGGCTTGGTGCCTGACCTTTCAACTGGATGATACGTTCGCCTAAGTCGGTTTCGACCACTTCGATACCATGCTGCTCGAGGTATGGATTCATCTCACACTCTTCCGTCAGCATCGATTTCGATTTAACAAGTTTCTTAACATTGTGGTTCTTTAAAATGCCAAACACAATCTCGTTGAATTCGTGCGCATCCTTGGCCCAATGCACAATACAACCGTTTTCTTCCGCTTTAGTTGCAAACTGGTCAAGATACTTGTCTAAATGGGTGATGGTGTGGCGTTTGATGTCGCTGGCCTTCTCGCGTAGCTGTTCCCATTCGTCAAGTCCGTATGCCATATTGTCACGTTTGGTGCGTACCGCCCAGAAAGTGGCATCGTGCCATTTTGCGTATGTTTGGTTCTTCAAGAACTCCTTCGCTGCGATACTATGTGCTGTACTCATAATGTTTATTCTTTAATGTTTAATGATAATCTCACAGCTCTGCTGCTAAGATTTCTACCACATGCTTGAACTCCACATCCAAGCCTCGTTTCTTGGCAACACCTGCCATGTGCATCAGGCACGAACAGTCGGGACCTGTTACAAATCGCGCACCAGTCTTCATATGGCGCTGCACTTTATCTATACCCATCTGCTCGCTAATGGCTGTCTCCTCAACCGAGAACATACCGCCAAAACCGCAACATTCGTCGGGGCGTTCAGGCTCTAATACCTGTATGCCCTCTACAAGGTTCAGCAAGTCCTTGATTTTGTTGAACTTCGGAATACTCTCCTCGCTTGGCGAACTCAAGCCCAATTCTCTCACACCATGACAAGAGTTGTGCAAACTAACTTTGTGGGGAAAGGTACCTAATGGATGGTTGACCTTCACTACATCATGCAGAAACTCAACAACGTCCATCGCTTTCTTGGCTGTCTCGCACTCTGTTTTACCTTTTAGTAGGCGGGGATAGTTTAACTTAATAAACGCAGTACAACTAACCGAGGGTGATACCACATAGTCGAAACCTTTGAATTTGTCTTCAAACTTTTCGGCAAGTGGGATAGCTTGTCCCTCAAATCCGGCATTAGCCATCGGTTGTCCGCAGCAGGTCTGGTTCAGTGGGTATTCCACATCCAGCCCCAGATGCTTTAATAGTTTGTAAGTGGCTACTCCTACATGAGGATAAACCACGTCAACATAGCAGGGAATAAATAAACCGATCTTCATTTTCGTTAGTGTATTATTATATTTGCATTTTAGTTGTTCATGGGTACAAATATAGTGAAAAATTTCCAAAAATACTAATAAAACGGTATTTTTGTTGCTTATTTATGTTTTATTAAAAGTAAATGCTTACCTTTGTGGCATTAAATTTGCAGTATTATTAATGAATCTCGAAATAAAATAATGAGTATGAATTATAACGAATTTAACTTTGATGGTCTGACACGTGAGCGAGAGCTCTCTATGTCGGCTGCTTTTCCCGCATTGATACGGAAAGTGTATGTGTGGATGACGCTGGCCCTTGTGCTTACAGGTGTTACAGCGTATGGCGTGGCTACTAGTCCAGGCGTTCTTGCCGCCTTGTATTCTAACAGTGTACTCCTTTGGGGGCTGGTAATAGCTGAGTTCGCCATCGTATTTGGCGTAAGTGCTGCTATTAACCGGTTATCGCTTACTACAGCTACGTTGCTGTTTGTATTGTATTCGGTTATTAATGGTGCATTGTTCTCGTCTATCTTCATTATCTATACAATGTCGAGTATCGCCAGCGTATTCTTTATCACTGCTGGTACGTTTGCAGTAATGGCACTCATCGGTTATACTACCAAGATCGATCTTTCGTCGATGGGAAAGATTCTCTTCATGGCGTTGATTGGTATTATTATCGCTACTGTTGTGAATATCTTCCTGAAGAGTTCTGGTCTTGAAATGATTGTAAGCTATCTGGGCGTTTTGATATTCGTGGGTCTTACTGCTTACGATTCTCAGAAAATCAAAAATATGCTTTTGATGGCACCCGATGCAGGAGAGGCTGCTCAAAAGATGGCACTTTTGGGTGCTTTGACCCTCTATTTGGACTTCATTAACCTCTTTATTTATCTGTTGCGTATTTTTGGACGTCGAGAATAGGCTTCTCGCGTACATTATATATAATAAGAGGTGAAAAATTCAAATATGTAAACATTCCCGAAAACTTTCATGTTTTTGGGAATTTTTTTGGGAAAATATTTGGTGGAAAAGAAAAAATACCGTACCTTTGCACCCGCTTTCGCTCAAAAACGATAGCACACTAAGAAAGAGTTCTTTGAAAGATTTACATAGACAGAAGTAGTACAAGAAGCAAGAGTAGAAATACTCTTGGGTAACAAGAAACAAACCGTTTCAATTCTTTGAAAAAAGAATCTTGGATAGTCGTTCTGAAACAGATAATGATTAAATTTACAAGGCTTCTAGGAGCGAGAGAAATGAAAGCTTGCTTTCAATTTCCGAGCGACGACGAAGACTCGTAGAAAATATCGAAGATATTTTATACAATGAAGAGTTTGATCCTGGCTCAGGATGAACGCTAGCTACAGGCTTAACACATGCAAGTCGAGGGGCAGCATGATCGAAGCTTGCTTTGATTGATGGCGACCGGCGCACGGGTGAGTAACGCGTATCCAACCTTCCCTATAGTAGAGAATAGCCCGGTGAAAATCGGATTAATGCTCTATGTTATTCAATGCGGAC
>NZ_JNKF01000002.1 GCF_000702825.1 Prevotella sp. P6B1 | reverse complement strand
ATTACGCACGTCATTATTTCATCAAAATCTGGCCTTTTAGTATGTCCCAGTACACATCGCACAACTCCTTCCAAGGGTTCTCTTCCATATCGTAATAAGCCTCAAAGCGGTCCTCGTAATCCACGCAACGGGCAAAGTTACTCATGGTGCGTTCACCAATCTTCAAATCATCAGGCCAACTATCTATCTTTAGGCCCAGCACATCGTTGGTAAATTCCAGTTTGGTTAATTCGCCATCCACCCTATCCTTTACCACCAGGTACACACCTATCCAGTGGTTCTTTGATGTAAACAGCTGTCGATGCTCCCTGATAAGGGTTATCAGACTCTCCTTCAGGATCGACTTTCTCTCGCTTTTAGTCATAGTCTGATACTTCTTTCTCGATAGCACATTCTGCTCTTCCGCCCTGTCAGCTTTGGGTTTGCGGCTCGCCACCTCACATGGCTTAGGCACATGCACCGCATTCTTATGGTAATGCGTACGCACGCGATTCTCTAACGCCACATGCTGAGCCAAGCCGTTCTCTATCACTATCTGTCGATAATACGCCAGCAGGTAGTGTTCGGCCACGTCAAAGCGTTCGGAGTTAATTGCCATCGCCTCCAGCAGTTGCTCACTCACGGTTACACCGTCAAGATTGATTAGGATTGTCTCCTGTTCTTCTTTTCTCATATTCGTTTTCTGAAAATGAGCCGGTTTTAGGCCTAATCCCGCACTCGGGGGTTAATATTTAAGTTTTATGGAATCCGGACGCAAATATAAAGCGAATAATCCACAAGGCACAAAAAAAGTTCCGTTTATATCCTTTTGAACGGATAAAAACGGAAACAAACGTTTATAAAAGTATATAAACGTAAAAACGGATGATTACTCCTTGATACAGAAACTAAAGTATTCCTCAACGTATTGCATCACCTTCGCGTACTTCTCGTCATCAAAATACGGCTCTTTAGCCAGATTAACATAATCATTATAAGTAGTTCGCGATATCATCCCCGCTTTATTAAACTCCTTGATAAACGCATCGTACGAGATCTTATAGGTACGCTTCAGCTCTATCAGCGCCCTTACAGGTCGCATCATATCCTTAGGATGATTCTTGTCGTCCACCATGCTATGTAACCATGCCAACAGCACATCCTCAGAGCCAGCTATCAAGAAATCGAGTATCTCGTGCGAGTTCCGTGGGCGCGTTTTACGTTTACCCATACTCATAAATTTCTCATCCAGCATCTCATATCCAAAAACATTCATGGGGTTAAACATACGGTTATCCATACCCTTCATATACGAATGTAAGATATCCTTTTCCCAGGCTATTGGCTTATGGCAGGCCTCAAGCTTTACGGTTGTATTGGTACCAGTCAGCACCCAGTTAAGCGATTGTGTCACCATATTGGCTATCAAGTTGATATCGCTAAACTCTTTATGGTGACACCCTATCACAATGTATGGCTGATATTGGTTACGGCTCAGATTAATGCCTACAGTGGCATACATAAAGTTACCATCCACATACTCTCCCACATCAATCACAGCCACTCCACCCTGCGGCATAATGGCATAATGTCGGTGATAGGTTTTTCCATTTCTGGGGTTGACAAATGATAGCTCCTTGCGTTTCAAGAAGTCGTTGATAATCACGGGTTTGAGAGCATCGGTACCATCTACGGGCACGACGTTCCCGAAAAGATCAGGCATGCTTTGCACATACCTGACGAAAAAGACCTTAAATTTCATCTTGTTCAGTCTTGGCTTTTATTAAATTGGTTTGATGTTAGTCTTCATACATTTTATCACAGGCGGTGCATCTTTCATCTTAAAAAGAAACAGAGGCTATGAGCACCAATAATACACAAAAGCACCTCAGGGCAACCACTCCCATCGATTTCTGAATACCACCAATGCCCACGCCTCTGAAAGGTGTGAGCTGGTAGCCTTCGTCATCGATATTGCTTCATGTGGTTGTATTGAGGTGCAACGAAAACTTCGGCTCTATTTTCCAATAAGATTTTTCCGAGTGCAAAGATAATGCAAATATCTTTTCCGCCCAAATAATAAACGGAAAATCTTATGTAATCATCATCTCTTGCCCTCCTTTCTGTGTTTATGGTTCGACATGTTGACTAACTCACTTCTTCTTACGAGCCTTTATCCGCTCGTAATTCGTCATTACAACTTTGAGCATATAGCCCACAAGCACGCCCAGGGTGAATATCAACGCACCCCAGGCTATTTGTTGTAGTATAATGATATCGTATGCTGTCATATGTTCATATTTCTCTAAAACTATGTATCCAAATACATGATTTCTTCATCTTCTGTCAATTTGTACTCTCCTATCAGAAATTTATAAAATTTCGTTGCATCCGATTCATGCCCAAATCTATTCACACTATAATGAACGAACTTGTTAAATTTAATCTCAATCATCGCAACAGAGTATGTCCCGAAGTAGCCGTCCTCCTGTTCATTCTTTGCGAGAACCAGCAAACTGTCATTTTTAGGATGAAATGCTCTATCTATCACGTAATATTTATCATACTTATTAGATGAGAACATAAATCCAGGTTTCAGATTCTCCTTATACTCCTTTAGGCCATCAGACGTTACGTCATTAGGACAGCAAGGAAATTCTGTTGGCGTTCTCCACCCAGGTGCCTGTAAAGCAGATGGAGTTAATGACTTATAACAATCAGCCTCTGTTAGCTCATATGGATCAAAATCAATATCCATCTCCGCTTCCGTTTCAGATACAGGCTCAGATTCAGGAATTATAGAAGCTGGTCTCGCCATCTCCGTATACCCTCCTCCTTTGGTAGCCACCTTATTCATGAATGGATTATCAAAAATCCACTCGTCAACTTTGCTAACTTTTTCTATCCTATCTGATGTTGGCGTTGCATTTTTGAGCCAATTATTCCAATTACCCAAACAATTCTGTGCTTCTTCCTTAGTAACTCGTCGCATCCAGCTAAAGTTCTTATCAAGAGTCTCGTGACCATATAATAAAGAAGGATTCTCTAAAAAAGCCTGAATGCTTCCACATATCATTTCCACCTTCTTTCTAGTCACCTCGTTATTGAGGATGTTCTCTAATTTAGTAAGCCAACGGAGATTCTCTGGGCGATTATTCTGTCTGTTAGTATCTATATGATCTACCACATGCTCTGGCGAGGGAGCCTCACCATGAAAAGCAGTAGCCACAATACGATGCACTCTTTCTCTGCCTATAAGCAGATAACCAGTCTCAGCACTCAAAGTGCCAAACGTCCATACTTTATCCAGTTTACGTTTTGGCTTACCAGGAAGCTGATGGCGCATTATTGCACCATTATCTCGAACACTATAGTGCTCGCCCTTATAGTCGCATTCTTTAGAAACAGAATAATCGTCAAAATCTATCATAGTTTCAATATCACTTATTAGGTGGTGTAACGGGCCGTGGTGGATTTATCCGAGGTAGCTCTCTTTGATGAGCATTATCATCATTGGGAGCCATCATTCCCATCATAGAATTAGGACTAGGTGGTGGTGGAACTGGACGGATGCGTGGTGTATCACTCCCAATATTAGCATCGCCATTACATAGATTTATTATTTCTCTCATCCTCATATTTATTAAAATAAACTCTATTTACGTAATCTGTTGCTTCGTTGTTCAAGAAAGAATGTTCTTTATCGCTAATCTTCCTAAGAAGTTTATTCATCCTAGATTGCTTTTCACACTCCGACTCTTTGAGCATAAAAAAATGCTCAGCTGCCAAATGGTCATTAATATCTGCATCCTTATCAAAAAGTTTATTTTGATAATTATAGTAAAGACGCTCTAAATTCATCATATATGCCACATAGAAATCAGATATCACATCCAAAGAACTGAGTTCTTCCTCTTTTTGAATAAGAGATGGGAATATAGCTTTAGCCACCGACACAAAACCAATAACTAAAGTTGAAAATAACGGTGCCAAATGATCATATAAAAAACCGAATGCACCAAATGATGCTGTTAAAGCGATAAAAGTCTCATACCATCTATTGTATCGCCTATGCCAAGAAGTATACCTCTGAATACAGAGGATACAAACCTTGGCCCAGAAGAGTTCATCCCAAATCCTATTTTTTATGCTCATATAACATATTTATATTTTTACGCATATGATTATCACCATATGTGCTCTAGGAATCCATTTGAGTTATTTTATAGAGCCTTTTTCGGGCAACAATTGCACTGAGACATCTAAAATTTCATCCAATTGCACATTTAAATTTTTCTTAAAAGCCTCAATATATTCATATTGTTTAGCTATCTTATTCTGTTTTTCTTTATCAAATTCGCCATTGTTTTTTACAGGTATAGGTATTTCCAAAGCCATTATTTCCGGCTCTCTAGGTTTTTTCACCCATTTAAAACCCTTTTTCCTCCTTATATCTTGCAAAATTGTCATTAAATATTGGACGTCAATACTTTTAACAAACTCTTGTTTTATAGATATTCTAGCAGCATCACCATTCATTGAATACTTACCACCAGAAATATATGAAAAAGTACCTGCATATTCTCCATTAATGGTTAGTCTAATGCATTCTCCTTCCCACTTGTATGTGTCTATATCTATACCAGAAGTCCAATCTCCCAGCGTATCTGCAGTATACACAGGATAAATTCCGGTATGATTACGCATATATTCCTTTTTTAATTTGGCATCACCTCTCTCCCAATCTGCTATTTCAGATAAATTTTTAATTTCAATCTTACCTGTGATATTTATAGGTTCGAAAATCTTCGACTGTTCTTTAATATATTCTGAGAAAGAAGCAATTCTATCTTTGAATCCACTTTCGCTAACTATCTCTAAAGGTTTTTTGACACCTAATTCTATCTGTTCTTCTTCTGACCAATGATCCTCTATTAACCAATTTGAACTAAAGTCTTTAAATGGAATAAGCTTTGTTTTCTTATCATTAATAGAGAAATTATCCTTATCTGCAAGAAAATACTTGAATTGCTTTGCCATTTCCACTAGATCATTTTCCTCAATTTGAAATCTATTATTGTCAAGCGTTTCGCCTATGGATCTAGCAATATAAGCAAAAACAGGCCATGTCTGAGTAGATTCTGACTCTGAAGGTGTTTTTTTAGTTATTGCAAGTATATATGTTTTTTGAGTTGTTGCATAAAATGTCTTCTCTGGTAATGAAATAACACCATCGATATAGCATTTTTCTATTATATGATTACGTAAATTTTCATCCTGGAGTCTTCGAAATATCCCAGTAGGAAGAACAACAAAAGCTTTTCCTCCCGGCTTCAAACTATACACAATCCAATCAAGTGCCAGTCCCTCAAGTCCAAGTCCATTTGAACTATATATTTTTTCTTTTAGTCCCAAACTCTTTAATTCGTTTTTCATTGATGCAGCACCTTTCACTACATACGGAGGATTGGTAAAAATAAAATCAAAATAATCTTTATATTCGGAGATTTGGAATGTACCTGGATTTGAACGAATTAATCTAAAAGTATTATTAAAAACCTCAGAGAATTCAGAAGTTAAATTGGGATATTTTGAAATAATGTCGGATAAATAAATAAGCATATTTGCTTTTGCAAGGATAATTGTCCTTGCATCATCAGTTTCATCAGTTCCTTTATCAAAGCCAATTATTTCACATTCCGGTTCAATTTTGTCATTACGATTAGGAACATATTGGGCCTTAAGAATACTTCTCGAATTTAGTATTTCCAAAAGAAAACCACCAACACCACAAAACGGGTCACATATTTTGGCGCTATTTGGGATTTCCGGACACATATCAATAATAGACTTTACAACATTTCTCGGTGTAAAATATTGTCCTAGTGTAGATATACCAGCTTCCTTTCTTAAAAAAGATTCATATAATCGTGTTTTAAAATTTTTATCAATGTTGACAAACGCACCTTCCTCTTGACCATACTTATAAAAGTCATTAATAACCTGCTTAAATAATGAAGCTTGAGTTATATTGGGCTCTCCGTTCTCGTTTACAAAAATAGTACCATTAAGGATTGTTGTTCCATCACTACCAACAGGAAATAATTCATCTTTTATCTTCTTTCTAACATTGTTTGCATAGTAACGTAATCCATCAACAGCACTACCACCCTTTTTACAAGTAATTTCATATACTTTTTCAAAAGTCATATGATTTGGCAGTATTTTTAAATCAGATAAAAACTTAAATATAAATATTTCAACTACATTATACAAACAACTTTCCGGATTTTTGCCGGTTTGAATCCAAATTTTCTGCCATACTCTATCTGCAAGTTTCTGCGGATTAAGCTCTTTCTGAATATTATGTATCTCTCCTTTTCTATTAGAAGTATTCATTTTTTCAATTAATGAAACAAGTTTTCTTCTTGTACGATCTGTAGACGATTCTGTAAAATCGGACACATTAAAGATTTCTTTAATCGGGGTATTATTTTGAGAATAAAAGTTCTTAGATGCCACATGTACCCAGCAGGTTGTTTTCCCGTCGCTTGCACACAATATCTTACAACCTAAGAGCTTTGCCAAGTCATAGTACCAACTTGTTATTACGTCTTTGGCATTCTCAATAGTTTTCAAAGTTCCCGGTTTCTTTAGCTCTATCAAAACTTGGACATTCGTCCTACCCTTTATTATTAAACCATCAGGCTTATTATTTAATAAAGAGTCATAATTCTTGGTAGGTATAATTTTTGCTTCTTGGAGCTGTTTAACAGTAGTTGCTCCAATCTTAATTAAATGATAGCTGTCAGCTATCTCGAAATCAAATCCACCAGAAGCAAGTTCCTCACTAGCAGAAGTGTTATACTTATTACTTTTTTTCATTTTAATATAATCTTTAAGCTATTTCTAATTCAATAAAATTATGGCGACCTCGTTATAATGCCAACAGCATCCTACAACAAAAACATTTTACAATTCTTTTACTATTGGTTTAAAGAAGCTTATAAACTTCTCTGTATATTCTTTGTACCATGCATAGATGGCCTCACGATCTGATTCACTCTTTAGCTTACATTTCTTGAAGAGGTCGATGGTAGATGTTTTCTTGCCATCAAGTCTACGCCATGCAAGGCTATGCCCTATAAATTTTTCAGCATCATCTTTGTATTTTACCAATGCATCAAAATACGTCTTATCAGTATCGTTCCAGATATAGAACTGAACACAAACTTTCTGTTCCCTAGTATTAAGAAGCAGGGCTATATGCATATCACCTTTGCCGATTGCAATATTCATCCAGTGGTCGTATGAGGCGCTCTGAGGGTGAAATAATTCTGATGGATGAGTACTCATATACTCATTAAATCCACTCCAGAACTCATACTTAAAGATTTCTGTTTCAGAACGGCCTTCACCTGAAGCCTTTGAACGTTTTACATCCTTACTCCATCCGTTTGGTTTGGCAACAACATTGAACATGGGGGCTGCAGGGCTATCACCAATCTTAATAAGCTCTATCTCAACACCAAAGAAGTTAAACTCCTTATCGGTAATGCTATTCAGCCAATCGATAGCGGCTCTATGCTCCTCTGTGAATCGTTCTGCTATCCAAATAATGGTAACAGCATCAAGACCTGCAGCATAAGTTAAAATCTGACCAAGATGCTTATGGTCAGTTATTTCGAGCTGGTTTTCAATCAGCACATACTTATCAGTACCTGGGTCAACGCACAGGATATCAGCTCTGAATGGGCCAACATGTTCTTCCTGGGCTCTAACCTCCAGCTCGTTCATACCTAATGCATCAGCCAGCATAGCGATATTCTCGTCTTTTGCTAACCAAGGCGTAAAGTCTGTGGCTTCATTTTCCCAGCAATCACGCAGTTCTACCTTGGTGATTTTTGATAATTCTATAGATGTTGCCATAATTTAAAAATAAATTTCTATCTCGCCCTCCCATTCGGTGTCGATGGTGATGACGAAGTGGATGTTGGCGCCTTGGGCGGCGCTTTTGATGTTGTCGATGATTTCAGGCCAAAGGGGATCGGCTTTGGCTTGCGGATTCTGCTGCGCGTAGGTTTCTACCTTGACGGCGAAACGCTGGATGCTGTCGGCAGCCACGGTGTGAAGCGCACTCGATTCAGCATAGAAGTACTGCATATCGACTGACGACTGAGGCACATCCTTGGCGCAGCCAGCACCAACCAACAGCATGACGCCTAACAGCAACACACAAAAAGCCCTGCCACAACAAGCATAAGCCTGAAGCAGCAGGGCAACAAGAAAGCTAAATTTGTGACGACGCTCGTCCTTGTTAACATACGTTAAAATGGGGGGGTGATTTTTGGGATCATCCTGAGGAGTAGCGCGTTATGTGTTGATGTTGTTATAGTCATTCGCTTGTTGATAATTTATTCTGCCTGCAAAGTTAACACAAATATTTGGAAGCGCCAAAAGTTAAAACTGAAAAATACCTAAAATATTTGCAAGACTGAGGAATACCTGATATCTTTGCATGAAAAATACAACAAGCATGGGGAATATCAAGATAATCAAGGGTGAATTTGAAACCCAACTGGCATTGGAGCACGCTGGCGTGAAGGCGGGGTTCCCATCGCCTGCAGCTGACTATCAGCACGAAACGCTTGACTTTAATCGTGACTTTATCCGACATCCCGAGGCTACATTCTACGGAGATGTGGAAGGCGACTCGATGAAGGACGCTGGCATATTTGATGGCGACAGAGTGATTATAGACAAAGCTGTGGAAGCACACCATGGTAGTATAGTAGTAGCATTCTGGAATGGAGAGTTCACCTTGAAATATATGGACTTAACCCACAAGAAGGATGGCTATATAGAGCTGAAGCCGGCCAACCCTGACTACCCTACCTTCAAGGTCGAAGCTGGCGATAATTTTGAAGTATGGGGCGTGGTGATCCACATGATAAGAACCTTTGAGAAACTATAATGTACGGTATCTGCGACTGTGATAACTGCTACGTTTCGTGCGAACGAGTGTTCCGACCAGACTTGGTTGGAAAGCCCGTGGTAGTGCTATCGAACAACGACGGATGTGTGGTGGCCCGAAGCAATGAGGCTAAACAGATGGGCATCAAGGAGGGTACACCATACTTTAAGTTAGCCGAGGAATTTCCAGGACAAAAGATAGCGGTATTCTCGTCGAACTACGAACTGTACGGCGAGCTAACCAGCAGAGTAGTAAGCATTATCCGGCATGAGACACCAGCCTACTTCAGATACTCCATTGATGAGTGCTTTATGTATCTGGACGGCATAGACGAAAGGAAACTGCAACCATGGGGCGAACATCTATACAAACGGATAAAACGTGAGGTGGGTATGCCAGTAAGCATAGGCATCGCTCCTAACAAGACGCTGGCTAAGATAGCATCGAAACTGGCCAAGAAATACAAGGCCTACCGACACTGCTGCATGATTGACGATGACTACAAACGTATGAAGGCTCTGGAGTGGTGCCCTATAGAAGATGTATGGGGTATAGGAAGACGATATGCAGCAAAATTACAGGCATTAGGATGCAGAACAGCACTCGATTTTGCCAAGCATCATCCTGATTGGGTCCAGCTCACCTTCAACAACATCAATATCATGCGTACATGGCAGGAACTGAATGGTGAAGACGCTGTACCAAATGAAGAACTGGCTAAGAAAAAAAGCATTTGTACCAGCAGGTCGTTTAATGGAATGATTAGCGATTATGAAACACTGCGAACGCATGTGGCCAACTACGCCACAAGGTGTGCCGAAAAGCTGAGACAACAGAATACGGTGGCACAAATAGTTGGTGTGTTTGTGAACACCAATTCATTCAGAGAGGACCTGGCGCAATACTGGAACTTTCTGGAGGTGCGCCTGATAACACCCACCAACAGCACCATACCCATCGTACAGGCTGCCTGCAACGTTCTGCAGAAGATATACAAACAGGGCTACCAATATAAGAAAGCCGGTGTGATAGTGATGGGAATCTCAGAAGACTCGCCTATTCAGCAGGATTTGTTTGATACGGATGCCGAGACGATACAGAAGATGCGAAGACTTGACGAAGTGGTGGATCGTATTAACCGCATGCATGGTTCGGAGACTGTTGTTATCGGAGCCCAACAATACACGCAAAAAAACGGAAAGGGAAAAGCCGATGTATTTGCCAACGCCATTAAGCACGACCACAAAAGTCCCTGCTACACCACACGATGGAAAGATGTGATTAAACTAAAGTAGCGATGTGGTAACTGCCACGGTGATTCATTAATTCATTAATTCATTTCTGTTTTTAGCATAAGCAAATATTGGAGGAAGAACGATTGGAGATTCCAAAATTTATATCTTATACATATTATATATTATATATATTATAATATATATAATATATAAAAGATTAATATAAGAAAAATAGCCGGATAATTGATTTTACAAAATGAATTAATGAATTAATGTATTAATCTCCATGTCCAGAAGAACGTTTTGAGCGGTACGGCAGAATCTGGTAGATAGTTCACGAGAATTTGGTGGAATCTTCCGAACTTTCTCTTAGATAGTCAGGCAGCATTTATCACATAGTATATATAGGGGGCATCTCTATAAAGACTATTTCTTTACATTTTAACACTTTAGGAAAAATCAGAGAAAAGTCGAAAAAAGGCTTTTTTCGCATCGATTATTTTTGTACCTTTGCACTCGTAATCAAGAAACAAAGTGCACACGTGGATTGAGACACACGAGAGATTAAGTAACATTAGTATTAACCATTAAAATTAAAAGTATTAGAGTATGGCGAAGATTTTTTATGAGCTGCGACAGAACAAGAACAACAAGTCGCAAGTATTTGGCAGGTGGTTTGCCCACAGCAAGAGTATTGAAACCCTGAACACCCGCAAGATGGCCAAGCACATCAGCGAGCACGGTAGCGTGTACACGCAGGATGTTGTGTTTGGCGTGCTGGAGAAGTTCCGCAGCTGTCTGGTGGAGATGCTGCTGGAGTGGAAGCGTGTGAAGATCGACGGTCTGGGCACCTTCTTCACCACCCTGGAGAACGAGCCCGGCGGCACCCTGAAGAAGGACGACTTCAACGTGGGTAAGAACCTGAAGGCGCTCCACATCCGATTCATGCCTGAGCAGGAGCAGGAGATGAACATCTCAAGCCGTGAGTTCCTGAAGAAGGCCGAGTTTGTGAATGCCGAGAGTCTGCTGGGCGGCGATGGTGAGAAGACCACCAGCGGCGGTGGTAGCAGCCAGGGCGGAAATACCGGTGGAAACACTGGCGGTGGCCAGGGTGGCAACACAGGCGGCAACGGCGGTGGCGGCGGTGAGCCTAACCCCGACGGAAGCACCGAAGATTAGCGCTTAGGGGCGAAAGCCCCAGCGCTTTGAACATTAACCATTAAAAGATTTAAGTTATGAGTAAGAAAGAAAGCATTAAGTTTATCGTGCAGCTGATTGCATCGATTGCGACTGCGATCGTGACGGCACTGGGAGCTACCTCGTGTATGGGGTGAGTGTGTGAACAATCAGCTTACACGCAGGCAAAGCATGGTCAGGTCGTCGTTGGGATCGGCCTCGCCACGATGGTAAAAAAAAGCCACCCGACGGAAATCGAGTGGCTTGAAATTATATGCTTGGAGCAATATTATTTCAGCTCAGCGAGGTACTTGATAGTACGAACCATCTGAGAAGTGTAAGAGTTCTCATTGTCGTACCAAGAAACAACCTGTACGAGTGAGTTACCATCCTCCATCTTGCTTACCATGGTCTGGTTAGCGTCGAAGAGTGAACCGAACTTCATACCGATGATATCGCTTGAAACGAGCTTCTCCTCAGTGTAACCGAATGACTCGTTCTGAGCAGCCTTCATGGCAGCGTTGATGCTCTCAACAGTTACATCACCCTTAACAACAGCGTGCAGGATAGTGGTAGAACCTGTTGGAGTTGGAACGCGCTGAGCAGCACCGATCAGCTTACCGTTCAGCTCAGGAATTACGAGACCGATAGCCTTAGCAGCACCAGTTGAGTTAGGAACGATGTTCTGAGCACCAGCACGAGCACGCTGAACATCACCCTTGCGCTGAGGACCGTCGAGGATCATCTGGTCACCTGTGTAAGCGTGAACAGTTGTCATGATACCGCTCTGGATTGGAGCCAGGTCGTTCAGAGCCTTGGTCATAGGAGCCAAGCAGTTTGTGGTACAAGAAGCAGCGCTGATAACAGTGTCAGCAGGAGTCAGAGTCTTGTGGTTTACATTGTAAACGATTGTAGGCAGATCGTTACCAGCAGGAGCTGAGATAACAACCTTCTTAGCACCAGCAGTCAGGTGAGCAGAAGCCTTCTCCTTAGATGTGTAGAAACCTGTGCACTCCAGAACAACGTCTACATCCAGCTTACCCCAAGGGAGCTCAGCAGCGTTAGGAATAGCATAGATAGTGATCTTCTTACCATCAACTACGATGAAGTCCTCACCAGCCTCTACAGTGTGCTTGTTCTCACCGAACTTGCCGCAGAAACCACCCTGAGCGGTATCGTACTTCAGCAGGTGAGCCAGCATCTTAGGACTTGTCAAGTCGTTGATTGCTACTACTTCATAACCTTCAGCCTCGAACATCTGACGGAATGCGAGACGACCAATACGGCCAAAACCGTTAATTGCTACTTTTGTCATTTTACTAAATTATTTAAATGGGTTATACCTATATTATTACTAACTTTTTTATCTAAAAAATGAAATTTTTTCTGATTTCGGATGCAAAGTTACAAAATTATTCCTATATTTGCACCATCAATCACTAAAAAATAAAGTAAAAAGTAAAAAGCCAAAAGTGAAAAGTATTAAAATCAACGGTCGAAAACCAATGATTGCAAAATACAGATTACAATTCTAACATTGAACTTTGAACTTGGAACTTTGAACTTGGAACATTAACATATTAAACTTTAAAACGTAAAAGCTTATGGGATTTATTAAAGAATTCAAAGAGTTTGCCGTGAAGGGCAATGTGATGGACATGGCAGTCGGTGTGATCATCGGCGGCGCGTTTGGTAAAATCGTCACCTCGCTGGTTAACGATGTGCTCATGCCACTTATCGGCATCGTAACGGGTGGTATCGACTTCACTGGCCTCAAAGCCACCATCGGCGAGGCTAACATCACCTACGGACAGTTTATACAGAACGTGATCGACTTCCTGATCGTGGCCTTCTGTATCTTCCTGATGCTGAAGGGTATCAACAAGCTGAACCGCAAGAAGGAAGAGCCTGCTCCTGAGCCCGAAGCACCTAAGGGACCCACGCAGGAAGAGCTGCTGGCCGAGATACGCGACCTCTTGAAGAACAAATAAATACACATAAAAAAAGCCTCGCCCAAACAGGCGAGGTTTTTCTTTTATGCTTACTCCCACTCGATGGTTGCGGGTGGTTTTGAAGAGATATCGTAGCAAACGCGGTTCACACCACGAACCTTGTTGATAATCTCGTTGGATACCTTAGCCATGAACTCGTAAGGCAGATGTGCCCAGTCGGCAGTCATCGCATCGGTACTGGTGACAGCACGCAGGGCTACGGGATGCTCGTAGGTACGCTCATCGCCCATCACGCCCACGCTGCGAACAGTAGAGAGCAGGATGGCACCTGCCTGCCAGATCTGATCGTAGAGCGAAACCTCGATCTCGCCGTCCTTCATGTCGGCAGGGATACCTGCAGCGAGCACCTTGCGGGCCTCCTCGCCACTCAGCTTCACCTTGAACTCACGCAGACCGCGGATATAGATATCGTCGGCATCCTGCAGGATACGCACTTTTTCGCGCGTGATATCGCCCAGGATACGAACAGCCAGACCAGGACCAGGGAAAGGATGACGGGTGATGAGATGCTCGGGCATACCCATCTGGCGACCTACACGGCGCACCTCGTCCTTGAACAGCCACTTCAGCGGCTCACAGAGCTGCAGGTGCATCTCCTTGGGCAGTCCGCCTACGTTGTGGTGGCTCTTGATAACCTTACCTGTGATATTCAGACTCTCGATACGGTCAGGGTAGATAGTGCCCTGTGCCAGCCACTTGGCATCGGTAATCTTCTTGGCCTCGGCATTGAACACCTCGACAAAGTCGCGACCAATGATCTTACGCTTCTGCTCAGGATCGGTAACACCTGCCAGATCGCCAAAGAACTTCTCGCTGGCATCGACACCAATCACGTTCAGACCCAGCACCTTGTAGTCCTCCATCACCTGGGTGAACTCGTCCTTACGCAGCATGCCGTGATCAACGAAGATACAGGTGAGGCGGTTGCCAATGGCCTTGTTGAGCAATACAGCGGCTACTGAAGAATCGACACCGCCTGAGAGGCCGAGGATGACACGATCGTTGCCTAACTGCTCCTTGAGCTCGGCTACAGTAGAATCAACAAACGAGGCGGCACTCCACTCCTGCTTCGAGCCACAGATATCGACTACGAAGTTCTGCAGCAGCTGCTTGCCCTGCAGGGTGTGGAACACCTCGGGATGGAACTGTACAGCCCATACACCATCGCGCCAGAATGCAGCATTCTTAACGTCCTTAGTAGAACCAATAACCTCGAAACCTTCGGGGATTGAGGTGATGGTGTCGCCATGGCTCATCCATACCTGAGAGTGCTGCTCGAAACCTTTGAACAGAGGGTTCGTGGTGTCGACAGTCTCAAGGTTGGCACGTCCATACTCGCGAGAGTCGGCCTTTTCGACCTTACCACCCAGGGTGTGACTGATGAACTGAGCACCATAGCAGATACCCAGCACTGGCACACGACCTACAAACTGCAACAGGTCGACCTTGAAAGCCTCAGGATCGTGTACCGAGTAGGGTGAGCCACTCAGAATAACACCAATCACCGAGGGGTCGTCCTTCGGGAATTTGTTGTAGGGCATAATCTCGCAGAAGGTGTCCAGCTCGCGCACACGGCGGCCGATAAGCTGCGTGGTCTGCGAACCGAAATCGAGAATAATAATCTTCTGTGTCATACTTATATTAATAATTGAACATTGACCATTGAACATTGACCATTATAAGCCGTCAATGAAAGCTTCGGCTTGATCGAGGGTGTCGAGCTTGCCTACGTCCATCAACCGCAGATCCTTGGCCTCGTAGCCACGAATGAGGTGGGTGCCGCAGGCCTTCAAGTAGAAGTCCATGATGGGGAAACGATCAGGCCATTCTGCCAACAGGGGCGCCAACGAAGGATGGAACACGTGAATGCCGGAGAAAGCGAGCTTTCTACATTGAACTTGGAGCTTTGAACTTTGAACTTGGGCTATGGGGCCTTTGAGTTCGCCTGTTTCTATATTGGTCCAGCCATGCAGGCGCATCTCGTCGTCGAAGAGCAGATAGCGCTTGGTCGGGCGCTCGCTCACTACGAGCAGGGGCGCATCCATGGGCAGGGCATTCAAGTCGAGATTGCTCAGGATATCCACATTATGGATGAGGATAGGCTCAGACGGATCGAACAGCGGCAGCGCCTTCTTGATGCCACCACCCGTTTCGAGCAGCATGCTGCTCTCATCGCTGATACGGATATCGAGACCAAAGTTATGGTTTGCTTGCAGATAGTCAACAATCTGCTGGGCGAAGTGGTGTACATTGACCACAATGCGCTCATAACCAGCCAGTTTCAGTTTCTGCACTACGTGCCAAAGGAGCGGCTCGCTACCCACCCTCACCAGTGCCTTGGGCATGGTGTCGGTAAGTGGCTTGAGTCTGGTGCCAAGCCCTGCTGCAAATATCATTGCTTGCTTCATGCGGCGCGCTATGCTTTATTTGGGTTGCAAAGGTAGCACTTTTTTCGCACATAAAAAAGAAATTGCCCCAAAATATTTTTTGGAGCAATTCTTTCTATAGTAGTTAGAACATGCGTGGACCGCCAAAGCCTCCGCCACGTGGACCGCCGCCAAAGCCGCCACGACGACCACCGCCGAATCCACCACGACCAGGACCACCAGGGCCGCCGAATCCACCCTGACGACCAGCCTTGCCGCCAAACAGGTTCAGACGGTAGATGACGTGGAGCATGGCATAGCTGGTAACAGCGTTGTACTCGGTATCGCTACGCTGCATGGCCGATACGGTGCTCGAAATGGTCGACTGCTGGCGCAGGATATCATAGAGCTGCAGCGAGAGCGTGAGGGGCTTGCCCTTGAGGAAGCTCTGCGATACCTGGGCATTCCAGATCAGCTCGTTGGTATTCATCGAGGTATCGTAGTAACCACGACGGCTCTGCATATTCAGGTTGGTTGTGAGCGAGGTGCCCCAAGGAGCAGTCACGCCAATCATACCACCATACGAGAACTGCCAGGTGTCGAGGTTATTGCTGGCCTGCAGCTCGCTGCGGTTGCGGTTGTAGTTCACCGAGCCGTTGAGCTCAATCTCGAACCAGTCGTTACGATAGCTGGCTGCCAAACGCTCCATCAGCGTCTGCGACTTGGTGACTGCCTTGGCATCGCTGGTACCATCGTTCACGAATCCTACGTTATGGCGATAACCCAGATTGGTGAAGGTGTTCACATTGAAATAGCCGGCTGAGTCGATAGCGGTATTAAACATGAAGCCTACGTTGGCATTCCAGTTGCCATTGATATTCTCAGGTCTTGACGTACGGCTACCATCGCTATTCAGCGTTACCTTGTTGGTAATCGAGTTGGCAGTGGTCGAGAAGTTGACGAAAGTCATCACAGCGCGCTGGTGATTCTGGATATAGTCGTTGTAGAACAAGTTGAAGTTCTGGGTGAACGAAGGCTTCAGACCTGGGTTACCCTTGGTCTTGTTCAGAGGGTCGCTGTTGTCCTCGAAATCCAGCAGGTCGCTCATCGAGGGCTGGCTGGTGTTAGCACGATAGGTGAAGCGCAGCTGGCTTACCTGCGAGCGCTTCCAGCGGAAGTCCATCGTAGGTGCAAAGTTGGTCACCACGCGTGTGGTATCGGTATGCTTACCTAAGTAGTCCTGAGTGAAGTGCGACTTCTGTGGCACCATCTGCACACCCACATTGAAGGTATAGGCATTACGCACAATGCGCAGCATCACCTCGGCTGTGTGGATGTAGTTCTGATACTCTGAATAGCGGCTCTGATCATCATCGCGGAACTTTTCAAGTGACTTAGGACTACCATACTGCGCCAGATAGCTGTCCCATGAGCGATAGCCACCATTCCAGATTGCCACAGGATCAATCTCGCTGAAGTCATAGGTACCACGATCGCTCTTCTGATAGCGGTACTGATACTGGTAGCTGAACTGCAGATAGGTGCGAGGCAGGATAGGCTCGCTGTAAGTCAGTCGGGCGCTGTAGTTCCAGTTCTTGGTAGGCGTAATCGAATAGCGGTTGATGACTTCGGCATCGGTCTTGATACCCAACTCGTAGTAGTTCAGCAGGCTGTTCGAGGCCGACTTGCTCATACCGTCGCTCCAGCCGGCATCCATGCGCAGGGTGATGTTACGACCAGAGTTGTTCAGTCGACGGTTCAACTGCAACATACCGTTCAGATTCTTCGAGTCGCTATATGAAACACTGTTTTGGGTACGATCATTCTTCAGGATATCCTTCAGGGCATCCAACTGGTCGAGCGGACTGGTAATCTTAGAATCGTTGTACGGATTGTCGTTGAACGAAGCCTCACGGCTGCTGTTGTCGCCATCGCTCGAGTTGTAGCGGAACGAGGGACGGAACATGATGTTGGTCATCGAGTCGGGGGTCCACTCAATACGCATGCGGGCATCCCAGTTGTTAGAGCGTGAGTAGTTCTGCGAGCGGTTGTTGCCGAACTGCGAGTTGGTGGCGCTGAACATGGTCTCGCTGGTGCGCTTTGAGAACGCATCGCCATCGCTGTGGTTCCAGCGTACGCTTCCGTCGAGAATCAGCTTGTCCTTCTTCTCGTAGTTCATGTTCACACCAGTCATCTTGTTGGCAGTAAGGCCTTGGCGTCCTCCACCCCATCGGCCTCCACCGCCACCACCTGGGAATCCCATATCATTGGTATTGTTTGCATTGGTCATCATAAACACCTTCATGTCGTTCTGCATGACACCACCGAACACACGGCCTGCATAGCGATGCTCAGTACCTGCAGCGATATCGGCATTCACCATCACGCCCTTGTTCATGCCCTGCTTGATGCCGAAGTCGAGCACAGTCTCTTCCTCGCCATCCTCGATGCCGCTCACACGCGCCAGGTCGCTCTTCTGATCGTAGGCCTTGATGCGGTCGATGATATTGGTGGGCAGGTTCTTCAGGGCAGTCTTGGTGTCGCCCACCATGAACTCCTTACCATCCACCAGAATCTTCTTCACCTCCTTACCATTCATCTTGATGGTACCATCGTCGCTCACCTCGGCACCAGGCAGGCGCTTCACCAACTCCTCAACGACAGAGCCCTCTGGGGTACGGAAGGCAGCAGCATTATATACAAAGGTATCAGCCTTCAGAGTAACCTTCGATGCACGGGCAGTAACGGTAGCGCCCTTCAGCATGATGGCATCAGGAGCCAGGGTGATGGTGCCGGCATTGTAGCCCTTGCCATCCTTCAGTGTAAACTTCTTGGTGTAGGTCTTAAAGCCCACGTACGTGATCTTTAAGGTATAGGTACCATCGTTAGGGGCAGTCATACGGAAAGCACCATCGGTATTGGTTACCGCATTGGCCACCACCTTCTCGCCTGAGAGAATAGAGGCAGTGGCCTGTATAACTGCGTCCTGTGTTTCCTGTTCAACCACTTTACCTGAAACCATGCGTTGCGCATGTACTGAGAGAACCGTCATCGTTACGGTCATCATGAAAACTAATAATCTTCTCATCGTCACTTTTTGAATATTTTTTTAAACTTTGATGCATGTTCAAAAAAAAAGTTTAATACCAACACTACTTTTTTTGTGAATTTTGATAAGATTTCAAAAAATAATGTTATCTTTGCACACATGAAAATTAAAATTTTCAACTTGGCGACCAAAAAATGAGCCCACAAAAAGTTATCATATCTGACCAGTTGGACAGAGCGCTCGCAGAAGCCATCTCTGAGTGCGACCACGACGTGACCTTCGTCCTGGCCGACCAGACAACGGCTGACTGCTGCCTGCCTGTGGTCGAGACATTCGACTGTCTGAAAGGTGCTAAGCGCATTGTGATTGAAGCTACCGACACCCATAAGAACCTCGACTCGCTGAGCCATGTATGGCAGGCACTGAGCGAGGGCGGCGCCACACGTCACACCTTATTAATAAATATAGGCGGCGGCATGGTGACCGACTTAGGTGGTTTTGCAGCCTCAACCTTCAAGCGCGGCATTAACTATATCAATATACCCACCACCCTGCTGTCGATGGTCGACGCCTCGGTGGGTGGCAAAACGGGTATCAACTTCCTTGGTCTGAAAAACGAGATTGGCGTGTTCAACAATGCCAGCAGCGTGATTCTGGACACAGAGTTCCTGAAAACCCTCGACACAGAGAACATGCTGTCGGGCTATGCCGAGATGCTGAAGCACGGCCTCATCTCCAACGAGCAGATGCTGGGCGAGCTGCTGGCTTTCGACATTGAGCAGCCCAATCTGGCACAGCTGAAGCGCATGGTGGCCGATTCGGTTGCCGTCAAGCAGCGCATCGTCATCGAGGACCCCACAGAGAAAGGCATCCGCAAGGCGCTGAACTTAGGCCATACCGCTGGTCACGCCTTCGAGTCGTTCGCCCTGCAGCATACACCCGTACTCCATGGCTATGCGGTGGCTTGGGGCCTGATCGTGGAGCTCTACCTGAGCGTTGTCAAGACAGGATTCCCAACGGACAAGATGCGCCAGACGGTGCGTTTCATCCTGGACCACTACGGCAAGATGAACATCACGTGCGATGACTACCCCACCCTGTTGGAGCTCATGACGCACGACAAGAAGAATATCGCAGGCATCATCAACTTCACGCTGTTAGGCGGTGTAGGCAATATCCTCATCAACCAGACAGCCACGAAGGAGGAAATCTATGAGGCTTTCGATTTCTATCGAGAAGGTTAGCTGATGTTATCCATAATAATTAAATATTGTCAAAACCAATTTAACTTAATAGACCTAATCATATTACTAACTAATTCCGAAATAGGACTGCTCGCGAGAGTAGTCCTATTTCACCTGTCAGCTTTTATATGTTCTCTTATTTTCCGGCTATTAAGTCCTCAATCTTTTTGCGGGCAGGCTTGCCTGTCTCAGTCAGGGGTATCTGGTCGATATGCAGATACACCTTAGGCTGATGGTATTTGGGCAGATGCTGTTCGCAGACAGCGCGCAACTCGTCAGTCGAGCCTTCTGTCAACAAGACCACCACCTCGCCAAACTTCTCGTCCTTACGTTTACTGATTATATAAGGTACGCGCACGTAAGGTTTCAGCGTACGCTCCACCTCCTCCATCTGGATCTTGATGCCACCAGAACAGATCACATTGTCCTTGCGCCCACGGATACGGAAACGGCCATCGGGCTGCAGTTCCACGATATCATTCGTGATGAGTGTCTGGGCACAGACCTCAGGGGCGTCGATCACCAGACAGCCCTCATCGGTAGTACTCAACTCTACGGTGGGGAAAGGGATGTACCACTCTGAGGCCTCTGGTCCGCTGATGCGGCGCAAGGCTATGTGCGAGAGCGTCTCCGTCATGCCATAGGTGCTCCACACGGCATGGGGAAAGGTACGCAGTTCGGCCTCCATCGCCTCGTCGATGGCGCCACCACCTATAATCAAGTGGCGGATAGCCATCAATCGCTCCTTCTCCTCAGGCACCTGCAGCGAATTATACACCTGCATGGGCACCATCGCCGCAAAGTTCAAAGTTCCAAGTTCCAAGTTCAAAGGATGGCCACTGGGAGGCACTTCGATTAATTGGAGGTCACGCTCGATGGAGCGCACCACCATCATCTTGCCTGCTATATAGTCGGTACTCATACAGAGCAGGGCTGTATCGCCAGGTTTCAATCCTAAGAAGTCACAAGTGATCCGCGCAGAATTCAGCATCCTGCGCTTCTCCACCAGCATCCGTTTCGGCTCCCCCGTACTCCCCGAGGTCTTCACCTCCACGTACGCCGAATCATTATTCCACTCGTCTATGAACGCCATAGCTGATCGCCACGTATCTCGAGTGGCATATCGATATTATCAGTGAACAACTGACCAGTGCCTAAGCCTTGCGGCATGGTGATGTGGTCGCTATACACACTCGAAGCAAACTGGGCGATGGCATTCAGGCCGATGTTACTCTCAAGGGCTGAGGTGATCCACGAGCCGACACCCAAATCGCGAGCAATGTCAATCCACTCCCAGCATCCCATCATACCACCATGTAGCGAGGGCTTCAGGATGATATAGCGTGGTTTGATCATATTCAGCATATGACGTTTCATCTCAGGATCGTTCACACCTATCAGCTCCTCATCGAGGGCGATAGGCAGTGGCGACTCTCTGCAGAGTTCAGCCATATTCGCCCACTGACCCTGTCGAATAGGCTGCTCAATGGAATGGATGTTATACTGCGAGAGCAGTTCGAGCTTATACAGCGCCTCGTCGAACGAGAAACCGCCATTGGCATCCACTCGCAGCTCCACTTCGTGATGCGAGAAACGCTCACGGATGCGCTTCACCAAGTCGAACTCCTTATTGAAGTCGATGGCGCCAATCTTCAGTTTCACGCAACGGAAGCCCAACTTCAACTTCTCCTCCAGTCGCTGGAGCATCTCCTCGTAGTTGCCCATCCACACCAGTCCATTAATGGGGATGCCCACCTCGCCACGCGAGAAAGCGGTATCGAAGAGTGTCTCACCCGCCAGTCCCTGCTTCGCGGCTTGCAGCGAGAGGAAAGCCGTTTCTATGCCAAACAGCATCGATGGATAGTCGCGCAAGGCCTCATAGTCGATCTCGCCAGTCTGACAGACGTGTTCGCAAGCGAGCGACAGCAGCACCTCGTAGCGCTCATCCACCATCGCATCGCAACTCAGATCAGGCAATGGTGCACACTCGCCCACCCCCTGCTGATCGCCATCATGCAGATGAACCAGCCAGATCTTGCGCGTTAAATAAACCCCACGGGAAGTCCCCGCGGGTTGTTTAAAATGAAGCACACGCTTCTCCACTTTGAACTCCATTTCCAATTATTTAATTCTTACACTTTTTTGATTATTACATTCTTCCTACGGAAGCTTCGGATATTTCTTGAAGTCGGGTTTGCGCTTTTCGAGGAAGGCCTTGCCACCCTCCTGCGCCTCGTCAAGGAAATAATACAGCATGGTAGCATCGCCAGCCAACTCCTGGATACCAGCCTGACCATCCAACTCGGCATTCAGACCTGCCTTGATCATACGCAGTGCCAATGGCGAACGCTCCATCATGATCTCAGCCCACTCCACACACTCGTCTTCCAAACGCTCGATAGGCACCACCTTGTTCACCATGCCCATCTCCTCGGCCTCCTTGGCAGAGTACTGACGACACAGGAACCATATCTCACGCGCCTTCTTCTGACCCACGATACGAGCCAGGTACGAAGAGCCGAAACCAGCATCAAACGAGCCCACTTTAGGACCAGTCTGACCAAAGATGGCATTCTCAGAGGCGATGGTCAGGTCGCACACCAGGTGCAGCACGTGTCCGCCACCAATGGCATAGCCGTTCACCATCGCAATGACAGGCTTAGGCAGGCGACGAATCTGCATCTGCACATCGAGCACACTCAGACGGGGTATGCCCTCTTCATCCACATAGCCACCACGACCCTTTACGTGCATGTCGCCACCACTGCAGAACGCATGCTTCACATCAGCTAGGGTCTTACCCTCGGGCACCTCGCTCATAGCACCTGTGAGCAGTACCACACTGATGTCCTGCATCTCGCGGCACATAGCGAACGCCTGACTCAGCTCCCAAGTGGTCTTGGGCGTAAAAGCGTTACGATAGCGCGCACGATTGATGGTGATCTTCGCAATACCGTTATATTCCTCAAATAAAATCTCCTCAAAGTTTCTGATCGTTTGCCAGTTTCTCATTTTTCAAAATTTGATAATATGTTTTTATTACACGCTCATCCTCTGCCGCATCGGTAAAGATCTCCAACAGCACAGGACGGGTAGATTTCTTATTCAGTAACGAGTCGATGCCTTGCTGCATCTCCTCCATATTGGTGGCCTTCATATAGCGGACATTGTTCTGTTTACAGATGCCCTGGGCAGTGGTCTGATGCTCTGCAGCCACAAACTTATCACGCACAGGACTATTCTCCAAGCCCTTCAGCAGATTAAAGATGCCACCCTTGCCATTATTCAGCACAACAATGCGCAGGTTACCATTCAGGTTCTGGTTCCACAGGGCGTTCTGGTCGTAGAAGAAACTCAGGTCGCCAAGCACGCACAGCACCTTCTCATCGCCTGTCACAATCGAGCAGCCAGCAGCTGTCGACAGCGAGCCATCGATACCATTCACGCCACGGTTACAGAACACATAGTGCTTGGCAAAGAGGTTGGCCAGACGGATAGGACTGCTGTTGCCATAGTGGATATAGCGGTAGATGGCCTTACCCAGTTTATCCTCCAGATACTTCACAGCTGCCATCTGCGAGTACTCAGGCTGGAACTTCATAGCGCGATAGGCTGCCAGACGGGTGGCCTGATCCCAGCGCGCCTTGAAGGTGGCAGTAGAGCTGATGGCCTTGAACTTGATAGCGTTCACCAAGTCCTCGATCACCTCAGCAGGACTACCCTCGATGACACCATACAACTGCATCGAGGTATCGTGGATGCTGCCATCCTCAGTCACAGCCCAGATATGCACATCGTTCAGGCCGCGCAGCCATTTCTTGAAGCGCTTGCTCACCAGCGTATCACCTAAGTAGAGCACAAAGTCGGGCTGGTAGGCAGGATTATCGCCCAGCACATGAATCACCTCATCGAAGTTGGTACCACCCTTGCCCACACTCAGCGACTCGTGAACCACTACAGCACACTGCGAGAGCATGAACAGCTCCTGCGGAATCAGATCTTCTGTCGACAGCTGTCCGATGACCACCATCGGCTTCTTGGCAGCCGCAAACTGACTAGCACACTCCAAAGAGATCAGCGACTGGTTGCAGCGTGGTGTCAGCAGGTGGATCATACGCTCCTGCGGCAGCTCCTCAACGGTATATTCGAACAGGGGCTCAGAGATTGGCACGTTGATGTGTACAGGTCCGCAACCATGATGACGCGTCTCGTTCAGAGCCTCGTTCACCAAGCGGTTACAATACCAGTGCATCTCGTCGTTATCCACCTCAGGCAGGTTCACTGCCTTCTTCACGAATCTACCCAGCGCATCAGCCTGAGGGAGCGTCTGTCCATCCAACTGATCAATCCATTGGGCAGGACGATCGGCAGAGATGACAACCAATGGCATGTGCTGATAATAAGCCTCAGCCACTGCTGGTGCCAAGTTCAGCAAGGCTGTACCACTGGTGACACAGACAGCCACAGGACGGTGAATCACTTGTGCCATACCCAAGGCATAGAATCCTGCACTGCGTTCATCAGTCACAGGATAGCACTCAATCTCAGGACACTCGTTCAGGTTGTGCACAATAGCCGAGTTACGACTACCTGGGCATACGACGGCGTATCTCACGCCATGAGCAACCAGAAGACTGGTCAGAATGTTTACATTTTCCTTACTGCTATACATACTATATCGTTTTTTATTTTTCTTCGTTCTATAATAATCGGCGCATGGTTTCCAGCTTCGCTTCGGTCTCCTGCCACTCCTGCTCTTCGGTGCTGCCTTTCAGCAAGCCGCCACCAGCATAGAGATGACACGTGCCGCCCTCTATATGCATACATCTCAGCGACACATACAAGTGTGTCTCGTCAGCACTCAGAGGCCCCATAAAGCCGCTGTAGTAGCGACGTGGGGTGTGTTCGTTCTTCACGATAAACTGGAAAGCCTCACGCTTAGGCAGTCCACACACGGCTGGTGTGGGATGCAAGGCCTGCAACAACTCGCCTACACGCTGCCGATCGGCCAACTTGAAAGTGAAATCACTCCGCAGGTGAACCAGATTAGCAGCTCGCACGGTGCGTGGACCTTCCTCACGGAAGTCGCCAGTAAACTGCTCCAGACATTCGGTGATATACGTAGCCACGATGCGCTGTTCCTGGATATTCTTGGTGCTCCAGGTCAGGGTCTCGCCCTCGCCATTAAGCTCATCGCCCTCCAGTTTCATGGTACCAGCCAAGGCGATGGTGCGCCAGTCCTGTCCCTTACCATCCAACAGGATCTCGGGCGTTGCCGTGAGCCAGCAGCCACTCTGTGGGGTCTCCACCAGGGCGATAAACAGTCGTGGGTACAACTCACAAGCTCGATAAAACAGGTCCATTGGCGTCACACCCTCAGGCATATCCTCATCCGCACAGCGTGCCAGCACAATCTTCCTGAACTGATCACTCGTCAGCTGCGCATGATAGTTGGCAAAGTCCACACGATAATAATCCGTAATGGGGTGGCTCTGTCGCTCATTGATGCCGTTGGCGTGCTGACTGTCCAAAGATACCGTCTCCGTCTCTCCCTGAATAAGAACTACAGGCTGATCACCCTTCACTTCGAAAGGTGCCACAACAAACCCTTGCCTGCCATTCAACTCAGTCAGCGCCTGCAACTCCAAGGGGTCGCCTTCAGTTTGTCTGATGAGTGTAGCGTGGTCTTCATGGGGTAATCTGTATATTGCGTATGCCTGCATTATTTCTTATGTTTTATCACGTAGTTAGTTACTCGCACATTCGAAATCAGTTCGCCTGCCGTGTCCTTGATAGCCACATTCCACACGTGCAGTGTCTTTCCTTTGTGCAACATGGTGGCGAAGGCAGTCACTGTATCGCCCTCTACCACAGCTTTCACATGGCTCCCACTCACCTCGATGCCCACACAGGCACATCCAGGGCAGAGAGCCGACGATGCCACCCCAGCCAGATTCTCGGCCAGAGCCAGCGAAGCGCCCCCACTCAGAAACCCGAATGGCTGGCGATTCCGCTCATCAACTTTCATTCTCGCCATACAAGTATCAACCTCGGGAGTGGAAATAAACTCCATCCCGAGGGCTGTACTTAAATTCGGCTTCGCGTTAATTATCTCCTTTATTTTCTCTATATTCACTCTAAATTCTTAATTGTCAATTTTCAATTATCAATTACTTAAACAGCGAGTACTCTGGTACGCTCCACGCCAAGGCACTGGCACCAAGCACATCACGCTCACGATCTTCAAGTTTCGACACCAGGATCTTCACCTTGCCACGCAGATTGCCGAACACATGCTCTTCGAATGCATCGTAAGTAGGCTCCAGCAACCATTTGCCGGCATGCGAGATACCACCTGTCAGGATGATGGCCTCAGGATCAACAAGCGAGGCATAATTAGCCAATCCCAATCCTAACATCTCACCTGTTCTGCGATATACTTCGATAGCCATCGCATCGCCCTCGTCGCAGCATTCCTTGATGGTACGTGGTGTCAGTTTCTCAAGGTTGCGCATCAGCGATGAGGCATCGCTCTCCGCCATCAACTCTGTGGCTGTTTTCACAATACCCACAGCACCAACGTAGGCCTCCAGACAACCTTCATGACCACAACCACAAGCACGGCCATTCTTATTAACTATACAGGTATGTCCGAACTCACCAGCATAGCCGTTATGACCTGTATGGTCGTCGCCTGCTGAAAAGAAACAGCTGCCCAATCCAACCCCCATACTCAGGATGATAAAGTTCTTCATGCCGTGCGCACAGCCGAAAGTGTACTCACCCAGGGCCGAGATATGCGCATCGTTCGACAAGCCCACAGCCAGTCCTATCCTGTCGCGCAGCATGGCGCTCAGGGGGACGATGCCCTTCCAGGGCAGGTTGGCAGCATTCTCAATGCAGCCGGAAACCGAACTGGCACTTGGCGAACTAACACCAATAGAGCGGATGGTCTCATAGCCACCGTTGGCCTCTACCAGATTCACAATCTTATCGCTCAGCACTGTCACGAAGTTGTTCACATCGGGATAGTCACTTGTCAGGAAGTCCTCCTCTGCAATAATATTGCCTCGGATATCCACAATGGCATAGGTGGTTCGCTCATTACTGATGTCGACACCCACAACTTTAGTCTTAATCTGATAATCCTTCATATTCATTGATTGGTCTAATCATATCTACTTAAACAGCGAATACTCCTTCACATCCCACGCCAGAGCGCTGGCGCCAAGCACATCACGCTCACCTTCCTTCAGAATCGACACCAGGATACGGGTCTTATTCTTGATATTGTGGAATACGTGCTCCTCGAACGAGGCACGCATGGGTTTCAACAGCCACTTACCTGCCTGCGTCATATCGCCTGTCAGGATAATAGCCTCAGGGTTCAACACTGATGCATAGTTGGCCATACCCAATCCCAATATCTCTCCAGTCTTACGGAATACCTCGATGGCCACTTTATCACCTTTATAACAACAGTCAGCAATGCTCTTGATGCTCAGCTCCTGCATGTCGCTCAGCAGTGTGGGCTCCTTACTGGCAGCAATCATCTCTTCGGCAGTCTTTATCAAGCCCTTTTCCGAGCAATAAGCCTCCAGACAGCCCTTGTTACCACAACCGCACTGGCGACCGTTCAACTCTACACAAGTATGTCCCAGTTCACCAGCAAAACCATTGTAGCCTAAGTGCGGCTGACCGTTTGAGAAGAAACAGCTACCCAGTCCGCCATGACTGATCGAAATCACCACGAAGTCTTTCATGCCATGCGCACTGCCGTACGATTTCTCGCTGAGCGCTGTAATATGAGCATCATTGGCCACTGCCACAGCCAGTCCTAATTGGTCGCGCAACATAGCTCCCAGAGGTATCACACCCTTCCAAGGCAGATTGGCCGCATTCTCAATGCAACCTGTCACTGCACTGGCACTAGGCGCACTCACACCTACCGAGCGGATGGTTTCGTAACCACCGTTCTCCTCAACCAGCGCTACCACACGCTCACAAAGGGCTGCCACGTATTCATTAATATCAGTATAGTCGGAAGTCAGGAAATAATCCTGAGCCACGATCTCACCTCTGATATCTACCACAGCAAAAGTGGTACGGTCCACGCGGATGTCTATACCCACTACACGGGTTTTGATTTGATCAATAGTCTCTGTCATATCATTTAAATAATGAATATTCCCTTACTTCCCATGCCAGGATACTGGCGCCCAGCACGTCGTTTTCCACCTTGTCCTCATCCGACACCAGAAACTGGGTCTTGCCACAGGTGTTATGGAACACATAGCGGTCGAACACCTCCTTAGCCGGATCCAGCAACCAGTGACCCGCTTTCGAGATACGACCTGTAAAGATGAAAGCCTCAGGGTCCACCATCGAGGCATAGTTAGCCAAGCCCATGCCCAGCAACTCGCCCGTTCGGCGATACACCTCTATGGCCAGCGCGTCGCCCTGTTCGCAGCACGCTGTAATCCGCTGTGGCGTCAGATCCTCCACATTCCTCATCAACGAGGGTGCCGCCGTTTGTGCCATCAGCTCCTCAGCAGTAGCCAGAATGCCCTTTTGGGCCACATAAGCCTCCAGGCACCCCTTGTTGCCACAGCCGCACCGCCTACCGCCATTGACGATACACGTATGACCGATCTCACCGGCAAATCCACCATTACCCTGATGAATCATGCCATTCGAGAACATACAGCTACCAATGCCACTACCCATGGTAAGTACCACAAAGTCGCGCATGCCTCTGGCCAGTCCGTAGGTATGCTCACCCAGAGCTCTTACATCTGCATTATTAGCCACAGCCACAGCGTAGCCAGTACGTTCTCTAAGCAAAGTAGCTAAGGGAATAACGCCTTTCCAAGGCAGGTTAGGTGCATTCTCAATACAGCCGGTCATGAAGTTAGCGCTGTGTGCACTGATGCCCACCGAACGTATGCTTTCAAAGCCACCATTGTGCTCCACCATATCCTGAATGTGCTCACTCAAGGCCGATACAAAATGGTTTAAATCGGGATAATCTAATGTCGGGAAACTGTCCATCACAACCACCTCCCCCTTCACGTCAACAATGGCGTAAGTGGTAGCTTCAAGACTGATGTCTATACCAATAACTCGTTTCTTGATTGTTTCTTGTTTCATCTAAGCGTTCTCAGTTATCAGCCACAAATATATACTTTTTTTGGAGACTGAACAAATCTTTCTCACTTTTTTTGCAAATATTTACCCTAATCTTGCATTTTTCGAGATATTTTCGTAACTTTGCAGCCATAAAATTGAAATATTCGAGTATTTAAGATGAACATTTTAGAGTTAAGCGAACAAGAAATCGGAAGGCGTCAGAGCCTTCAGGAACTGCGCGCTATGGGTATCAATCCCTACCCTGCCGCAGAGTTCCCAACCAATGCTTTCAGCACAGAAATTAAGGAAAATTTCAAGGATGACGAAGAGCGTGAAGTAGTCATCGCAGGTCGTATGATGAGCCGTCGTGTCATGGGTAAGGCATCGTTTGCCGAGCTTCAGGACTCAAAGGGTCGTATCCAGGTGTACATCACCCGTGATGATATCTGCCCAGGCGAGAACAAGGACCTTTATAATAATGTATTCAAGCGTTTGCTCGATATTGGAGATTTCATCGGTATTAAGGGTAAGGTTTTCCGCACCCAGACTGGTGAGATTTCTGTACATGCCGCCGAGTTGACGCTGCTTTCTAAGAGCCTCAAGCCACTGCCCATCGTGAAGTATAAGGATGGTGTGGCCTACGATAAATTTGATGATCCCGAGTTGCGTTATCGCCAGCGCTATGTCGACCTGGTAGTTAACGAGGGCGTGAAGGACACCTTCCTGAAGCGTGCAACCATCATCCGCACCATGCGTAGCATTCTCGACAACGCTGGTTATACCGAGGTTGACACCCCAATCCTGCAGAGCATCGCAGGTGGTGCATCAGCCCGCCCATTCATCACCCACTTCAATGCCCTGAATCAGGACATGTACATGCGTATCGCCACCGAACTTTACCTGAAGCGCCTGATTGTAGGTGGTTTCGAGGGCGTGTACGAGATGGGTAAGAACTTCCGTAACGAGGGTATGGACAAGACCCACAACCCTGAGTTCACCTGCATGGAGCTCTACGTGAGCTATAAGGACCTGCTGTGGGGTATGACCTTCACAGAGAAGATGCTCGAGGAGATCTGTACAGCCGTTAACGGCAAGCCTGAGGTGGAGATCGATGGTAACATCATCTCATTCAAGGCCCCATTCCGTCGCCTGCCTATCCTCGATGCCATCAAGGAGAAGACTGGTTTCGATTGCGATGGCAAGACCGAGGACGAGATTCGTCAGTTCTGCCTCTCTAAGGGCATGGATGTTGACGAGACCATGGGTAAGGGTAAGCTCATCGACGAGCTCTTCGGCGAGTTCTGCGAGGGCACCTTCATCCAGCCTACCTTCATCACCGACTATCCTGTTGAGATGTCACCTCTCACCAAGATGCACCGCAGCAAGCCCGGTCTCACCGAGCGTTTCGAGCTGATGGTGAATGGTAAGGAGCTGGCAAATGCTTACTCTGAGCTCAACGATCCAATCGATCAGGAGGAGCGTTTCATCGAGCAGATGAAGTTGGCTGATAAGGGCGACGACGAGGCGATGATCATCGATCACGACTTCCTGCGCGCGCTACAGTACGGCATGCCACCTACCTTCGGTATCGGTATCGGTATCGACCGTCTGGTGATGCTGCTCACCGGTAAGTTCGCCATTGGCGAGGTAATGCTGTTCCCACAGATGAAGCCCGAGAAGAAGATTCCTCAGTCATCTGTAGCCGAGTGGGCCGAGATTGGTGTTCCCGAGGATATCGTTCCTGTACTCCGCAAGGCTGGTTTCAACCTGATTACCAACATCAAGGACGAGAAGCCTCAGGGCCTGCAGCAGAAGATTGGCGACATCTTCAAAAAGTACAAGCTTGAACTCCAGAAACCTTCAGTTGATGAAGTGTCTGCTTGGATTACTAAAGCTAATGAATAGTATTTAGCAGCGGACTACAGGTCTAACAGGACTCAATGCAAAAAATCCTTAAGTCCTGTTATCCGTTGCAAAAGAAAAGAGATATGTACGACTGTGGTAAGATAGCAATTATCGGAGGTGGCAGCTGGGCTACAGCTATAGCCAAGATTGTGGTGAGTCACACTCATCATATCGGTTGGTATATGCGTCGCGATGACCGTATCGAAGACTTCCGTCGTATGGGCCATAACCCCGCCTACCTCACCAGTGTCCACTTCAACATCGATGAAATCCACTTCGATAGCGATTTGAATCGTATTGCTCAGCAGTACGACACGCTGGTGTTTGTCACCCCTTCGCCTTACCTCAAGAGTCATCTCAAGAAGTTGAAGACGCGTATACGCGACAAATTCATACTGACTGCAATTAAAGGCATCGTACCTGATGAAAACCTCGTATGTAGCGAGTATTTTCATCAGGTGTACGATGTACCTTACGAGAATCTCGCTTGCATCGGTGGTCCTTCTCATGCCGAGGAGGTAGCACTCGAGCGCCTCAGCTATCTCACCGTAGGTTGTGCCGACCGTGATAAAGCCCAGGCCTTCTGCGATGTATTGTCGAGCGAGTATATCAAGACCAAGACCTCTACCGATGTGGTAGGTATCGAGTACTCTTCCGTTCTGAAGAATGTCTATGCCATCGCCGCCGGCATCTGCAGCGGTCTGAAATATGGCGATAACTTCCAGTCGGTACTCATGGCCAATGCCGTGCAGGAGATGAATCGTTTCCTCACAGCCGTCTATCCTTTGGACCGCAATGCTTACGACAGCGTTTACTTAGGCGACCTGCTGGTTACGGGTTATAGTAACTTCAGTCGTAACCGCACCTTTGGTACCATGATTGGTAAGGGCTACAGCGTAAAAAGTGCCCAGATAGAGATGGAGATGATTGCAGAGGGTTACTTCGGCACCAAGTGTATGAAGGAGATCAATCGCCACTGTCATGTCAACATGCCTATCCTCGATGCCGTGTATAACATCCTCTACGAACGCATCGCTCCCCAAATTGAAATCAAGTTACTGACTGATTCTTTCAGATAGAAACAAAAAAGAAAAGCAGAGCTGAAGCCCTGCTTTTCTTTTATACATCCAACTTTTCGTATATTGAATTATTCGATTTGTATTCTGGAACAATCTGCTTCATCTTAGCAACTGTCGCCATATCATCATACCGCTGCGATATCTCTATCAGTTCGTTGATATCCTTACAAACCTGATCGTAGGCATATTCACGCACCTCAGCAATACGGATCTTCTCATGGAAGGTTGGCTTGGTGCCCTCCAGTTCGTTCAGCACCTCTTCATAGAGTTTCTCACCTGGACGCAAGCCAGTAAACTTCACCTCCACGTTCTTGGCACCACTGAGCTTGATCATACGTTTCGCCAAGTCAGCTATCTTCACAGGCTGTCCCATGTCGAACACGAAGATCTCACCGCCATTACCCTTAGTACCTGCCTCAAGCACCAGCTTACAAGCCTCAGGAATCAACATGAAGAAACGCACAATGCGCTCATCAGTCACCGTCACAGGACCGCCATTCTTAATCTGTTCACGAAACAGGGGAATAACACTTCCGTTCGATCCCAGCACATTACCAAAGCGTGTAGTCACAAACTGCGTGCGCGCTGTAGGACCGCCCATCTGGCTTGAGGTAATAAAACTATTCTCATTACCCAGCTTTTCCAGGTAAGAACCTATTCTGCGTGTCTTGATAGCCAAGTCCAAGCTCTGCACATAGATCTCGCAGATTCGCTTCGAGCAGCCCATCACATTCGTGGGGTTCACGGCCTTATCGGTAGATACCATCACGAATTTCTTCACACCGTATTTTACTGACAGATCGGCAATCACCTTAGTGCCGAAGATATTATTCTGTACAGCCTCGCTGGGGTTATCCTCCATCATAGGCACATGCTTATAGGCTGCCGCATGGAACACATAGTCAGGACGGAAACGCTTAAACAGCTCCTCCATACGCTTCTCCTTGCATATCGATGTCACCACAGTCTCAGCAGAAATCTGGGGAAACTCCTTCTGCATCATCAGGCGGATATCGTGTTCTGGGGTCTCAGCCTGGTCTATCAGCAACATGGCTGCAGGATTCAGCTTAGCCACCTGGCGACAGATTTCTGATCCGATAGAACCTGCAGCACCAGTCACCAGCACACGCTGACCAACCAGGAACTCGCCCACCGATTTCATATCCACATGAATCTCAGAGCGAGGCAGCAGCTCTTCTACGCTCACCTCATGCAACTGCATATGCGAGAAATCAAGGGGTTCTTCGGTGTTATGTTCAGCATCTATCTCAACAACTCCCTGCGTCATAAGAATTTTGGCGCCAGCACCGATAATCACATCCTGGAGCTGCTGGTTATTACGGAAATCCTTCACACGATAAGGACAAACCAACACAGCCTCGATATCATTTTTCTTGATAATCTCAGCCAGATCAGCATCAGCTGGATATACTTTCTCACCCATGATCTCTTGGTGACAGGCCTTCTGATTATGCGAGATAAAACCTTTCACAATATATCTTCGAGGACGCTGCGAATTGATATATTTCGCCAGACCAACGCCTCCCGACAAGGCACCGTAAATAAGAATGCGCTTTGAACGGGTGTTCGAGAAAGCCACATCATACAGTGTCTTTACAAATATGCGCAACGCCCACATCAACAGGGTGTTGATAATGAATATCAGACAAATGCTGGTCGTGTTAAAATGAGCGAACCAGTTTCCGGGTAGATTATCCAGCCCCCAATCAGCCAGCAAGGCCAATCCTAAATTCATGGCATTACAATAAACCACTCGCATCAAGTCAACGAAACTCGAATAGCGCATAAAGCCTGAATAGGTATGGAACACACGAAATCCGATAACACTCAACACCATGAATATCATCATCGTATTAATAATCTGCAGGGTATTCTCAAACGTCTGTACTGCATTATGGAATATCCAGAAAGTCAGGAAACCGCAAAACATCAAGGCCACGCAGTCTATCAAAAGGATACACCAATATGGTAGTGAGTTTTTGGTAAAATACCAGTTCAGGAGTTTGTCAAACGGATTTCTCATATTTATAGCCAATTATTTATAGTCCAGAATTAAACCGGGTGCAAAGGTAGCTCAAATCCAGCGAAAAACCAAATAATTTTTTGTTTTTTTTGCGATTATTTAAATAAAAGCACTATCTTTGCGCCCAAAATAGATAAAATTATGAAGAATATCGTTATTGCTGCTGGCTATGCCACCCGTTTGGGTGAGCTCACCAAGAACTTCCCTAAACCACTACTCAAGATTGGTCAGAACACCATTCTGGGACGTATGCTCGATGACATCGACCAGATACCCGACATCGATGAACACATTATCATTACTAACCATAAGTTCGCCCACATCTTCGAGGATTGGGCCAAGGAGGTAAAGTATCAAAAACCGATTACGATCGTGGATGATGGCACAAAGACCAATGATACGCGCTTAGGTGCTGTGTGCGACTTGCTGTTTGCGATGGATAAGCTGCACATCGACGATGACCTTTTGGTTGTTGCCGCCGATAATCTGCTATTCTTCAGTTTCCAGGAATTTGTCGATTTCGCCAAGCAGAAAGGCACTTCATGCATCATGTGCCACGAGCAGCCCTCTATCGAAAAGCTGCAGCGCACAGGTGTGGTTGAGCTCGATGCCGATAACAAGGTGTTGGGCATGGAGGAGAAGCCCCAGCAGCCCAAGAGCCACTGGGCAGTGCCACCTTTCTATATCTATCTGAAAAAGGATCTCGATCTGGTGCGCCACTCTGTTGAGAATGGTTGCGGCAAGGATGCCCCAGGCAATCTGGCCCACTATATGGTAGAACACACCACGATGCACGCCTGGCCCATGTCTGCCGGACGCTTTGATATTGGTTCATTGGACACTTACTACGAAGCAGTAGAAAAATATGGGAAATAACTATCAGTATCACATTTTCTCGCCCTATCGCGTATGTCCCTTGGGCGCACATGTCGACCATCAGCACGGCCTGGTCACAGGTTTTGCCATCGATAAAGGTGTCGACCTTTGGTTCAACATAGCCAACGATGGTCACGTTCATCTAGAGTCTAAGACTTTCGAGGGAGTGGTCGATTTCGATGTTGATGCGCCTACACAAGTGAAAGAGCGCCACTGGGGCGACTATGCCCGCGGCGCCAAATACGCCCTCAAGAAGCGCTTCGAACTCAAGCGAGGCATTACAGGCGTCATCCAGGGTTCGCTGCCCGTTGGCGGTTTGAGTTCGAGTGCTGCTGTACTCATTGCCTACGTAATGGCGCTTGCTAAGGCTAACGATATCACCCTGCAACCCTTCGAAGTTGTCAAAATCGCTTCCGAAGCTGAGCGCGAGTATATCGGACTGAACAACGGTCTGCTCGATCAGGCCTGTATCGCCCTGGGCAAGAAGAATGGCTTGCTGTTCCTGGATTGCGATAGCAACGATTGGCGCATCATCAAGCGCAATCCTGAGATGCCCGAATTTGAGATTGGCATTTTCTTTAGCGGCCTGACGCGAAGCCTTGTTAATTCCGATTACAACCTGCGTGTTTACGAGTGTAAGACGGCTGCTTGGAACATGCTGGCTTATACCGATCAACCCCTCAAGACGTTTGATAAGACGTTCTTGCGCGATATCCCTAAGACCACCTTCGAAAAAACACGCATCGCCATGCCAGCGCGTTTTGCTCGCAGAGCAGAGCATTTTTACTCTGAGTATCGCCGCGTGCGCCAGGGTGTCACAGCCTGGGAGACAGGTAACCTGAAACTCTTCGGAAAGCTGAGCTTCGATTCCTGCGAGAGCTCCATCCACAACTACGAGTGTGGCTCGCCCGAGCTCATCGCCATCTACGAGATTATGCGCTCCCTGCCTGGAGTCTATGGTGGTCGATTCAGTGGTGCCGGCTTCAAAGGCGCCTGCATCGCCTTGGTCGATCCCGCCCATAAGGCCGATATTGAGCACGAACTCACCAAGCGTTACCTCGCCCTATTCCCCGAATACGAAAAGACCTTCCAAGTCTTCTGGGTAAAACCCGACGACGGCGCCCGGTTTATAGAATAAAAAAATAAAGATATGAATAAAATCAATTTAAACGGTAAAAAGATTCTGGTAACAGGAGGAGCCGGCTTTATTGGATCAAACCTCGTTAAACGTCTGTTCAAGGATACGAAAGAATCGACGATTGTAAATATCGACAATATGAACGACTACTATGATGTGTCGTTGAAGGAATCACGCCTCAAGGAGCTCGAGGCCTTGAAGCCCGAAGGTTGCAACTATCACTTCGTGAAGGGCGATCTGGCTGATAAGGCCTTGATCGACAAGTTGTTCGACGACTACAAGTTCGATGTAGTCGTGAACCTCGCGGCTCAGGCTGGTGTGCGCTATTCGATCACCAACCCCGATGCCTATATCATGAGCAACATGATTGGCTTCTATAACATCCTCGAGGCCTGCCGCCATCACCCTGTCCAGCACTTGGTTTACGCCTCAAGCTCCAGCGTTTATGGCGGCAACAAGAAGGTGCCCTTCTCTACCGACGACCGCGTGGATAACCCCGTATCCCTCTACGCTGCCACCAAGAAGAGCAACGAGCTCTTTGCCCACTGCTATTCCAAGCTCTACGATATCCCCAGCACAGGCCTGCGTTTCTTCACCGTCTATGGTCCTGCCGGTCGCCCCGATATGGCCTATTTCGGTTTCACCAACAAACTCTTGAAGGGCGAGACCATCCAGATTTTCAACTATGGCAACTGCCGTCGCGATTTCACCTATGTCGATGATATCGTTGAGGGTATCGTACGTGTGATGCAGGGCGCCCCTGAACGTAAGAAGGGCGAAGATGGTCTGCCCATCCCGCCCTACGCCGTGTATAATATCGGTGGTGGCCAACCTGAGAACCTGCTCGACTTCGTCACCATCCTTCAGGAAGAGCTCGTACGTGCCGGCGTCCTCCCTCAGGACTTTGATTTCGAGGCCCACAAGCAGCTCGTGCCCATGCAGCCAGGTGATGTCCCCACCACCTATGCCGATGCCACCGCCTTAGAGCGCGACTACGGTTTCACACCAAAGATCACGCTCCGCGAAGGTCTCCGCCACTTTGCCGAGTGGTACAAGACCTATTACAACCCTGCATAACAGATTAGAACGCAGCGTTGTAATCATCGAGCCAGGATTCAACTTTGAAAGCAACCGCCGAAGCCGTGGTACTAAAGATGTCACCCGACAGAATAGTACAACGGTTTCGTTTCAGCGACACGTCTTTGGCCACCTTAGTCGACAACACATCGTTATTTGCATCCAGTGCCTCGATAGTGATGTCCATCGTCTGTTCATCGCTATCCAAGAAGATATAGCTGATGACGTCAACAGGCGCCACACTGGTCAACGACGAAGGCGAGTTAGTCACTATTACCCCAGTATTGGTCAACGCCTGTCCCGTAGTGGGGTTAAAGCTTTTGCCACCAGCAGCATAAGTCGTACGTATCTTCGTGCAACTCGCAGAGCGGTTGTCATTCGATACGATTCTCAACTTAGCCACAACACGCTTCAGCGTCACATCGAGATCCGTCGGTGTACCACTGGTCACCGTGACACTCTGCACGGCTGTCAACGTCTCGCGCGCACGTTCACTGGTATAGCCAGCTGCTTCCGGACTGGAAAGGGTAAAGTTATCCCCCTCACTTCGTCCACGGGCAACAGCCACCATCGTATAGTGGCCCACAGGCAACTGACACGCGAACTCACCAAAGGTCGTGTAGCCAGCCGGCACACTGCGATCCTGTTCTTGCCGATAGGCTTCAGAGCCATCGGCATTGAAAAACACAAGATCGATTACCTTCACGCCGGCATAGTCTTCCACCGCCTGAGTGCCACGCGTACCAGCGATAGCTTCCTGTGTCACAGTGAAGCCACTCATGTGTACACGGATGGGTACCATCTCGTTTTCAGGGTTTTCTACTGGGGCGTTTCCACCCGTTTGCTCAGCATCTTTGCTGCAACCTACAGCCATGAGTACCACAGCTGTACAAACTAATAATTTGAATTTCATTGATTAAAAATTTATTAAATGTTCACCCTCCCAATCGTCTTGGATGCCAATAACGATAGTAAGAGATGAACTGGTTGATTCTGAGAAAAAAGGTCCGCTGAGTTTAGTTATCAGTCGACGCTTCATCGGCACATCGAATTCACGTTCACAAACGATATTCTGTTGTTCATCGTAGGCTGTTGCCTGCAGATGAATCGTACCTTCGTCACTATGCAGAAAAGTGTACAGATCATATACCGATGATTCTTTACCAGGCTCAACTGGGAAGAACTCGGTCTGCGTGCTATTCACACTCCCCAACCCCGTCGCAGCATTAAAGGCACCCGAGCCTCCTTTATACTGGAACCGCATCTGATCGACACCTGTCGGAATAGCATCGGTCAATTCTACTCTACAGAGCGATACGATACGCTTCAGATCAGCCTGTACCGTCAGTGGCGCGTCGCCCACCTCCACAGTGGTATGATACAGAAAGGTGTCGGTAAACCCATCGCTATTATCAAACCTGATTTTGGTTGGGTCGGTCATGGTCGGATTCCCCTTACTACTATGGGCAACCACTACCACATCATATACACCAGGCTCCAGCGCAAACGCAGTGGCACCAAAACTGTCATCGCTGATGGTTTGATTCACCTGCTTCACGCGCTTACCAGCCTCATCATAAATAGCGAAATTCAGGCGGTTAAAGTTGACCGTTCCATCTGTTCGTGTTTTTGACGTATCAAACGACTGCTGCTCTATCCGAAATACACGAACAACGACATTTCCATTAGCATCACCACCCGACTTCTCCGATTGAGGAAAAACGGGCTTCTCGCACGACATAATGGCTAATAAGGCGAGAACAGAAACAGAAGAATGCCTTACATTCATAGTTGTTGATAATTGTTGTTTTTTTAGAACTTTTGGCAAATATAGACAGCATTTCTCAATAAACCAAATTATTTAACTTTTTTTGCACCAATTTTATAATTAAAAAAACAAAGGTGCCCTGAAATCAGGACACCTTCCGTTTATTTAACAATAATTTAAATCTGATATTATTGCACCAGCGCCTCAGCCAATTGCTCCAGCAGGGGCTCATCGGTAGTCTTCATGCGCGAGCGGATAGTAACCATCGGCTCTACGATTTCGCAGTCCTTCAGGGCTTCAATCATCGTGCGCATGGTCTTGCCGGCAGTGGGCGCCCAGCTACCGTTCTCGATAATACCGAACTTACGCTTCTGGTAGTTCTTGATTTGCAGGTGATACAGGAAGTCGTGCATCACGGGGAACACACCTGCATCGTAGCTCGATGCAGCCACCACTACCGTAGGATAGCGGAAAGCATCCTCGATAACCTCAGCCATATCCGAGCGACTCAGGTCGCTCACCACAACCTTAGGAGCGCCCTTTGCACGCAGGATCTCTCCCAGTCTCTCAGCAGCCTTAGCTGTGCCACCATGAATGCTGGCGTAGGCTATCAGTATACCCTCGCTCTCAGGCTCGTATTTGCTCCAGATATCATACAGACGCACAGCCTCTGTCAGGGCCTCCCCCTTCAACATAGGTCCATGCAGCGGACAGATAGCCTGCACATCCAGGGCAGCCATTTTCTTCACCACCATCTGCACCTGCGAGCCGTATTTACCACAGATATTAAAGTAATAGCGACGTGCCTCACAAGCCCAATCGTCAGTCTCGTGTACCAGCGCACCAAACTTTCCAAAGCCATCTGCCGAGAACAGCACCTTGTCGGTAGTGTCGTAACTCATAATCACCTCTGGCCAGTGAATCATGGCTGCACCGATAAACTGCAGTGTGTGCTTACCCAAAGCAAGGGTATCGCCCTCCTTTACGGTCATCACGCGACCTGTAAAATCAACGCCCTCAAAGAAGTTCGACAGCATCTTCACGGCCTGGACACTGCACACCAGTTGCACGCCAGGATAAGTCTCCAGCATCCAGGCAATCAGTGCCGAGTGGTCGGGCTCCATATGGTGAACCACCAGATAGTCAGGCTGGCGTCCATTCAGAGCCGCAGTCAGGTTCGCTTTCCACTCCTCTCCTTTACGGCGGTCGGCAGTATCCAGCACTGCTATCTTCTCATCATCGATGAGATACGAGTTATAACTCATGCCCTCGGGCACCACATACTGACTCTCAAACAGATCGATGTCCAGATCATCCACACCGATGTACTTGATGGTATCGCTTATCATAATCATAGTTCAAATTTGTTCGACTGCAAAAATACGAATAAGCAAGCAAAACACCAAAGGAAAACAGTTTTTTTTGCAAATATTACCCATTCTTTTCTGTCATGTATCTCCAATAGCGGCGCGGCATATCCTGCAACTGCTTACGGGGATTCATACGTTCCTTGATGCAGATGGCCTTAAAGTAAGTGCGCCAAAGGTCTTGGAACAACTGGTCGTTGTCGCTCAACACGTCGGCATCCATCTTGCCATTCCTCAGGTCGAAGGGCACAGCGGCCTCATCCTCGAAGGTGACGCGGAGGGGCGCTACATGACCATCGTAATAATACCCGTAATGCCGCTTCGCATCATAGATCAGCCAAGGCTGGTCGTTAAACCGATCCTGAAAATGGTCGGTGATGATAGGCAACACATTATGGTCAGGCGAAACAACGCCCAGATAAGTACCGTCCTTTGCCTTCTGGAAGCGGATGAACTGCTTCATCCTCAGCTGTTCATGCAACACTCTGCGGGCAATATCTGTCACAGCCAGCACATCAGCATCAGCAAAATTTCGTGATATATCGCCCAACTTAAACACCTTACATATATATAGGAACAACGGTGTGTTCAGTTCTCGCTGTTCCGACAGCCAACTGACAGAAATCAGTCGCAGGGCCTCACAACTGAGCTTTTTCTCCAGTCCAGCCCATACCCGTCGTGCTTTCTCTTCGTCTGTCGTCACGTGGTAGATTCGTTCGCAAAACAGTGGCAGGACATCGCCCTCCGCCAGGAGTTGCTCTGGTTGTTCCTTCAGATAGAAAGCATCGAACACTGCCGTCAGCAGCCCGTCCAACGTTCTGTCAAATACATATACCGTCATTCTCCAAAATCCAGTTTTAGTTGTCGTTCTTCTGCTGCCCGTTTCTGCTGCGCTTTCGAGATCAGCAGCGGTCTTAGTCGCTCTGGTCGCATTTCGTTAATGCCGATGATAGGCTGCGAGAACTGCGAGGTCAGTTCGTTGCACGTAATAAAGTACTTCGCCTTCTTCATCACTACGCCCATCTTCTTCAGGTCGAATGATGTGAGGCGGTTGAATCGTCGCGAGTTCACGATGAGCCATGCCGACTTGGTACCGAGTCCAGGCACTCTCAATAGCTGCTCGTAATCAGCCACATTGATGTCCACAGGGAAATATGCTGGATGCCGTAGTGCCCAAGCCAGTTTCGGATCTACCTCCAGGTCGAGATTGGCGTGCTGGTCATCCACTATCTCGTCAACTTTAAAATGATAGAATCGCAACAACCAATCAGCCTGATAGAGCCGGTTCTCGCGCACCAATGGCGGCTGCTTGAGTATGGGCAGTCGTGGGTCGTAGGTGTTCACACTCACATAACCCGAATAGTACACGCGCCTCATCGTAGGCTGTCCATAGAGCATCGACGACATCAGCAGGATATCCTTGTCCGTCTCTTTCGTCGCGCCTACAATCATCTGTGTCGATTGTCCGGCTGGCACAAACCTTGGTGCATAGCGGTATTTCTTGCGGTCTTCTTTATTCTCCAGCACCCCCTGCTGAATCATCTTCATCGGCTGGAACACGCTTTGGTGGTCTTTCTCAGGCGCAAGGAGTTTCAGCGACGCCTCCTTGGGAATCTCGATGTTCACGCTCATACGGTCGGCATAGCGCCCTGCCTCATTGAGCAGTTCCTGCGAACAGCCGGGGATGCCCTTTAGGTGGATATAGCCGTTGAAGCGATGAACGGTTCTGAGATCGCGGGCAATAGCCGTCAACCGCTCCATCGTATAGTCAGGATTGCGCACCACCCCACTCGACAGGAAGAGCCCCTCAATGTAGTTTCTGCGATAGAACTCCATCGTGATTTCCTCGAGTTCGCTCACGCTCAGCGTCGCCCGCTTGATGTCATTGCTCCGCCGATTGATACAGTAGGCACAGTCGTACATGCAGTAGTTCGTCAGCATCACCTTCAGCAACGAGATACAGCGCCCGTCATCGGCAAACGAGTGGCAGATGCCTACCCCGCCTACCGTAGAGCCCACCATACCCTGCTTACCTTTACGTACGGTACCGCTCGACGAACACGACACATCGTATTTCGCCGACTCTGCGAGTATCCGCAATTTCTCCATTGTTTTTTCTGTCAACATGGCTGCAAAGATACAAGCAGACTGTCCCAAAAGTCGGGACACCCTCAATTATTTAACATTCTTTACGATTCAAGTCATCGTTTCATCCAGTATTGGCGTTCCTGTTCCGGCATCTTTTCGATGGCATAGCGCAGCATGGTGCGAGGCATCTCGTGAGCACCGCAAAGTGTAGCCAGACGTCGCCGTTGATGATGATTCGACCATCCTATAGTATAAGAGCTGATAGTGTTATACTATAGGGGCGTTAGTATGATACTAAAGGGCTGTTAGTGTTATACTACAGCACCGTTAGTGTCATACCATAGGGGGAAGATGGGGAAGATGTTTTCTATATAATATTAAAATTAAATACCTAAATCACTTACATTGACGATTGAGAGATTTAGGTATTTCTTTCGCATATTCCTATATATATCTTCCCCATCTTCCCCCCAAAAAATAGCATCAATCGCAACTGCCATCCTGACTGCACTGGGAGCCACCTCGTGTATGGGTTATTAGCACATCGTACAGAGGGAAAACAAACAAAAGAGGCTTGCATTTGTTTGCAAGCCCCTTTTGTTATATGATGTCTATGACACTACAAAGATACTAATTTTTTAGCAAATCACAACACTCGGTTGTTAGTGAGTAGTGTATGAACGACGTCTATGACTCTGCAAGGATACAATTATATCTCAAAAACTCCACCCCTCCTCCTAAGAAGATGGGGAGAATGATGCGATAGTACGTCCGTCATCTCTGTATTCTCGTCTCACTCTATGTCAAGTCGCTTAAACAACGATTCCAAATCATCCATGCATTTCCGACCAAAACGAGGAATTAACATGAGTGTGTCTTTATCCTGGTTAATTAAGTCTCTAACTGTATTGCAACCATAACTTTTCAAGGCATTCACTGTCCTGACTGTTAAACCACAATCAGTTAGCGGCTTAGATAAGACGAGTGGATCTATAGGCTTTTTCGGATTCTTTTCATATACAGCCAAACGATCTTCCAATTCGGCAATCTTATCCAGAAGACGCTTGTTCTCTTCACACAAAAGTTCGTTTTTAGTATGTACTTTATAGATTTCATCAATTTTCGACAACTTTAATGCTGTTGTTGCCGCTATCGTCATAACACGCTCACGAGGAAGGCCTACTGTTTCGGCTACATAAGATAGGTTTTCACCTGATATCAGCTCTGTTAAGATGAAGGCAGGACGTTCTTCAAGATATGGTTTACACATCCTGATAAGTGTGAGCTGGTTCTCAATAAAGGCCTTCCTCGCCCTTCGGGGCGTAATAAAGATTCCTTTGGCTTCTTCGACGATTTCTTTATTATCCTTGTACATATTTAATTTTTGTATTCTATCAATATCCTTTCAGTCTGCAAAGATAACATTTTTTACGGAGACACAAAACTTTTAGGGAACAAAATGAATCTCTACGGATAAAATTTGGAACTTATCGGATTTGTATGTATATTTGCAGCGTAAATCTTACTGAGACATGAGAAAGAACATGGTAATGATGCTGGCAGCGATGGCGATGGCCGTGGCTGGCTGGGCTGACACGAAAGAGGTGCTGCGCACAGAGACTACGCAGAACCTCAAAGAGAACATCCTGCCCTTCTGGATGGAGAAGACCATCGACCCGCGCGGCGGATTCTATGGCGTAGTGCTGAACAGCGGACAGCCCGTGGAACGGGCGCCCAAAGGGGCGGTGCTGAATGCACGCATCGTCTGGACCTTTGCCAAGGCTTACCGACAGGATTCGCTGCTTGCCTACAAACAGATGGCCGACCGCGCCGCTGCGTATTACATCAGCCACTTCATAGACCTGCAATACGGCGGCGTGTACTGGATGGTGGACTGCAACGGAAAGCCCTGGGATACCACCAAACAGACCTACGCCTGCGCCTTCGGCATCTACGGACTGGCCGAGCACTACCGCGCCACGGGCAGCACCAACAGCTTAGAGGCTGCCAAGCAGCTCTATGCCACACTGGAAGAGAAGGTACACGACAAGGGCAAGCAGGGCTACATAGAATCGTATAAGCGCGACTTTACGAAAGCTCCGCTCATAGGCGTTGACGGACAGGCGGGCGCCTCGAAGACGATGAACACCCACATCCACCTGCTGGAGGCCTACACCACGCTCTATCAGGTGTGGCCCGACGAGGGACTGAAGCGTAACCTCATAGAGCTGATCGACATCCTGCAGACCAAGCTCTATGCGCCCCAGACGCACCACCTCATCCTGTACTGCAACGACGACTGGCAGCCCATAGGCGAGACCGACTCGTACGGACACGACATCGAGACGTCGTGGCTGATGTGCGAGGCTGCCGCTGCCATAGGCGATGCAGCACTGAAGAAGCAGGTGGAGCAGCAGGCTGTGGACATGGCGCGTACAGCCCTGCGCGAGGGCCTCAACGCCGAGGGTGCCATGCTCTATGAGAAGACACCCAAGGGCATGAACAAGCAACTGTCGTGGTGGCCGCAATGCGAGACCATCATCGGCTGCGTGAACGCCTGGCAGATAACTGGCGACGAGACGTTCTTAGAGGCCGCACTCAACAACTGGAAATACGTGAAGGCCCACTTCGTGGATGACCAGAAGGGCGGCTGGTTCAAGTCGCTGACTGACGACGGGCGACCAGCCGACATACCGAAGGTGAGCGAGTGGAACTGCCCCTATCACAACAGCCGACTGGCTTTCGAACTGGCAGAGCGCCTGCAACCATAGGTACAAAAAAAGAGGCTTGCATTTGTTTGCAAGCCCCTTTTGTTATATCAGAACTGTGGGAGTTCGGGATGACTCACGGCCTTGATAGCCATACACTCCATCTCGACCAGCCAGCCGGGACGGCACACGGGCGCCAACACAATGACGCAGGGCTTGCCTGGGAAACGCTCGGCAAACAGACTGCGCACCACGTCGTAGTCGGCCACGTCACGCAGATACACTATCATGTGGGCTACATCATCGAACGTACACTCCGCCTCGCTGAGCAGCGCCTCCACATTATCCCACATGCGGCGCGTCTGCTGCTCGATATCCTTGGCATACATCACCTCGCCCTTGTTGTTGATCGAGGCGGTGCCCGAGATCAGCACATGACGGCGGTCGGCATAGTCGATATAGGTGCCACGCTCGAACGACACACCATAGTCGCTGGTGCGATTGAGATGGGTGGGCGCATAGAGGTAGTGGATCTGCTCCTGACGGATGCCGGCAATGGCGTAGTTATCCATCTGCGAGAGCACGTTGGTATCCTGCTGGCGGCCACCAATGCCGGTAGAGGCTATGAAGTGGGTGTTCTGCGTGAGGCCCTGGGTGAAGAACACCTGGTTGCGGGCACGCACCACCCCACCGTAGTTCAGGTCGATATCGTTGACAAAGAGCCAGGTGCGCAGGCAGTTGTCGGCCAGCGTACAGCCCTCTTCGGCCAGCTGCATGATATACTCGTTGAAGAGCAGGCGCATCTGGTACTCGGAGTTGGCAGCGAGGTTATGTGCCGAGGCGTTGAACAGATGGCGGAAGGCACCGTGGCGCACCTCGTAGAGGCCGCTGTTGGTCATACCGGTCTGCACGTCGGACATGAGCCACACCCACAGGGCTATCTTGGTGCCATCGAGGGGCGGCTGCTGGATGATGCTCTTGGCGCAATCGGTCACGTCGGCCACTACCACATCGTCGGCCTGATTGGCGGCATCGCTCAGGAAGTAGCGTTTGAAGACGGCCTGGGTGCCAGGCAACTGGGAGAGCAAGCCGGCATAGGCGTTCATCACGGCTTCGAGCTGCTGAGCAAACGTCAGGCGGCTGCCCGCCACGTGGATCATGGCGTGGTACTCGCGCACCTCGTTGCCGCTATCGAAGCTGAACACTTCGGCACGGGCTTGATTGAATTCGATTTGAGTCAGTTTCAGATCTTTCATGATGCTATTCGTTTGGGGTGCAAAGTTACGAATAATAATCGAGAAACGAGCACAACCAACAGAAAAAATACAGCGATATAAGCCAGGTGGGCTGCCTGCACGGGACTCTTGGCCTGCGTGCCTCCGAAACGGCACTGGTACTGCAGCATCTTTTCAATATAGGCATCGACCGTGGCCCAGCGCCCTGCCTCGACCTCGGCCTTCAGGCGGGGGAACACCTCGTGGATGTAGCGCTGATGCTCGGCACCCATCGCAGCGGGCAGCTGGTCGATGGCGCTGTACCACTCTACCCTGCCCTCCACCTGATGGGGAAAGAAGCGCATGCCCTGCCAGTTATCGTCCTGCAGGATAAAGCTGGCGAAGAGCTGCTCGACCGTGAGCGTGTCCTCAGCCTGCATCAACTGGCGCGCATGACTGGTGAGCGACGACACCCGCGTGCCGTCGTTGAGCAGCAGCTGACAGAAATGGGCCGCCTGCTTCTGAGGCATGAGCAGCCTGGATGCCGAGACAGAGGCTGACCCTGCCACGAGCAGCAGGGTCAGCACCATGAAACATTGGAATATAAACAAGTTTTTTCTCATCCTCAGATAGATTCGATGAATTTCACCACGGCGTCGCGATCGGCCTTGGGCAGATTGTAGAACTTCTCTGTAGGCCTGTAGGCATCGCTCTGCTTAGAGTAGCCGTGCCACATGATGGCCTCGATGACCGTGCGGGCACGACAGTCGTGCAGACGGTCGTCGGCACCTGTGAGACGGCGGCTCAGACCGCGGCCCCAGAGTGGCGTGGTGCGGCACCAGCCAGTGCGGATATCGTTGGCCATGAACAGACGGTGCTGTACCAGGTCGGTGTATGGCCAGATGGTCTGGTTGGCATACTTAGGCAGCATGCTGCTGGCGCTCTTGCCTACCGACTGGGCATACGACTTAATGCTGGCATCGATCCACATATTGTCCGATCCCGTCTTCCACGACGGACGGTGGCAGTTGGCACAACCTATCTCGCTGAAGAGCTGCTTACCACGCTGCACATCGGCATCGTTCAGGTTGCGGGCAGCAGGCACAGCCAGTCCGCGGTGCCATACCATAAACTGGTAGTACTGCTTGTCGCTCATCTCCTCGTTGCCATGATAGGGCGCACCCTTCACCAGGTACTTCTCGAAGGTGTCCTTGCTGCCGACAGAGGTGCAGCTCAGAATCTCGTTCACACGGGTGGCGATGCCCTCGTCGGTACCATCGGCATAGTAGGGATAGAGCATGCTGGTGGGCGACGAGCCGTGCTGCTTGATGTAGCTGATCACCTCGGGGTCCTCGCTCTGAGCCTTAGCCCAGGCAGCGGTAGAATAGAGCCAGTGGCGGTCGGAACGGGTCACGTTAGTGATGTTCCAGATAGCATTCGAGCCTGCACCGTCCTGCAGCGAGCCACGGGTCATGGCGTAGGTGAAGCGCTTGAGCGGACCGTGCGAACCGTGGTGCGAGCCAAGGTCGTTGTAAGGTGCCGAATAGTAGGCGCTGGCCTTGAACGTGTTGTTCTCCTGATCCCACATGGCGGGGTTCAGCGTGGCGTGCGCGGCCTCCTTGGCCCACTGGGCCTCGATATCAGCATCGTCGATGGCATCGAGCAGGGCGGTACCATACACACCGATGGTCGACTCTAAGCGCACAGCATAGTCGGTGGGCTTAGGATTGGTGTTGAAGGCCGACTGCGGGATGCGCACCTCGGGGTAGATGAGCGAGTAGCTCTCACCATCGGGGAAGGTCATCGAAAGGCCGCTCTCCATCGCCGTCACGTTCTTCCACTCAATCTCAATCTGATTCTCGTCGATAGGCGCCTTGAAGGGAGCCATGGCCTGTGTCTGCGGCATGCCTGTTACCTCTGAGATATAGGCATTGGTCTCGGGGTGATAGATCACCAGCAGATAGCCGTTACCAATCTGGTTGGCACGATAGGCTTCCTGACGCCTGCCGTGACCATAGCTGGGGTGACAGGCGATACACGAGTTGCGCACCCAGGCGGGGCCCAAGCCCTTGCGGGGCTCCTGCTCGAAGGTGTAGAGCTTCTCGAAGAAACCCTCGCCGGTATTGAAGTCCTCAAGCATGCCTGCCATCTTCTCGACAACAGGTGTGGGGGCTGAATAGCTGGCCTTGTCGGTGGTTCCCAGCTGTCCGCCAGGAAACCACTCGTCGGCCGTAAAGTTACCCACAGCCTTACCGAAGGCCTGTTCCTCCTCTTCCAGTTCGCCCAACGTCTTAGCATGATCGTCAGAGCAAGCTGTAAGCACTGGTACAGCCATCAGGGCAGCCATGGCCCAATTAGTAATCTTCCAAGTACTTGTCATAGTTATTATCCTTACATTGTTCTTATTATTCATCTACTTCCCAGTCCTCATCGTCCTCGAAAGCGATGTTCCAGATGGTGCAGCAGTACTTCACGAAGGGTGAAGGCATGTTGCTGATACCAGCAATGGCGCTTACGTAGGCATTCTCCACCTTCTGGTTGACGGCATCCTTCTTCACGCTGGCAAAGAAGGTGTGGAAGCTGTACTTATTGGCCTTCTTATCGGTAGAACCCAGCCATACGTTGCGGATAGAACGGATGTTATCGCGGAAGTCGGTGATAGAGTTATAGCTATAAGGCGACTCAACATACGATACATCACCTGCCGAGAAGGGGTTGGCAATCTTGGCGGTACCCACCTCGTTGGCAATGGCCAGACAGCTACCCTCATCGTCGGAGAGCACCTGGGCGATAGCGTCCTTCAGGGTTGGGAACGAGCTGTTGCTACCAGATACACCGGCATTGATCAGGTTGTCGCCATAAGAGAGGCCTTTCTCAGTCTGATACTTCAGGTTAGCACCCTTCACTACTGACAAGCGGGCAGCATTCTTACCACCGTCCCAGGCACACTGCAGCTGGAAGGTGCGCTGCTTGAGCAGGGTGCAGATGGTCTGGGCATAAGCCAGCTCCTGAGCACCTGTGATATTCTCGAAATTCTTGTAGGTATCGTTGCCCTTCAGCTCGGCCACCTTACGAGGCTGACCATCGCGGAACAGGATGAACTCGAGGGCGTGGAAACCAAGGATGGTAGCATCGTCGAGCATCTCGTCGTTCATACCGTTGTTGAAGTAGCTGAGCAGCAGCGAACGGTTCAATGGCCATGAGTCGATAGTAGGATCGACATCGAAATCAGAGGCGGCACCCATCAGGAAGGCCTCGCTCTGCTCCCAGTACATACGGGCTGCCTTGAAGTCGCGGCAAGCCTCATCGATCTGAGCCTGAGTGATGGTGCTGGTGGTCAGGCCGTTCAGGGTGCTCTCGAGCGCCTCGGTGTTGTCGGCCAGCTGGGTGTAGGTAGGCACAATCACATTGTTGACCAGATTCTTCAGCACCTCGCGGAGGTAAGTTTCCTGAGCCTCGGTGAGCTTAGCCGAGCCAATCAGGGCATTGGCTGATTCGAGCTCACTGACCACGTCGGCACAACCATCGACGGCACCCTCACCAAACGATTTCACACTGAAGTTAGCAGCTGTGGTGTTCAGGCCATAGGAATCCTCGTCAACCACTGGGGTTGTCTCAGTCACACTGAACTCGTCTTCATTGCCCTTCTTGTCATCGTCGTTGCTACAAGCAGCGAACGAGAGTCCCATCATCAGGACAGCCATTGAATAATAGATCTTTTTCATTTTTCTTTTTACATTAATCAGTTTCTTAAATACCTATTTATAATTATTGATTAGTTTACATGAAGAAGCCCTCGTAGGTAACACCGATGCTGACAGAAGGCTCGTCGTTGTACAGGCTCTTCAGCAGACGGTGCGAATACTCGGCCTTGATGGCAATCTCGGGCACAGGATAGTAGTTCACACCAAAGGCCATACGCTTCACCTCGGTATAGTCGTAGGCAGTACTCTTGGTGTTGCTGGCATAGGGGTTGTACTGCTCGTAGCGGCCGAACACGTAGAGCTTCTGCTCGTCGGCACGCATACAGCTGATCTGCGAGAACACATCGTAGCCGGCCTCGATACCCACGGCATAGGCATTCTTGCTCACGAAAGCAGAATGATGGTAGGGCGACTTCTTATTTGTGCGGTTATACACATACTTCAGCTGCTCGGCATCGCCCAGATAGCCATAGTCGGCCTGGCCGCGCACAATCCAGTTGTGGTCGTCGTAGGTGAAGTCGAAGGCACCAATCAGCACCTGCCCCTTATACTCGGCATCCACGCCATTGGCATTGCGGGGATAGCTGTTGCCGATGCTCTCGCCATAATAGCCACTCAGGCCCAGACGCAGACCACGCACCGCATAGTTGTCGATACGCAGGGCCACACCATACTTATTAGCCACCTCGAACTCCAGCGGGTTGGCTGCCCCCTTCTTGATCCAGTTCACATTCGTGAAATTGTCGGCATTCAGGCCAGCCAGCAGCTGAGCCTCGTAGCGGAACGACTTATAGCGGCCGAAGAACGACACACCCGTCTGGTGCCACGTGCTGGGCATGATGGTGTTCTCGCCCTCAGGACGATACACGGTGAAGAAGTTCAGAGGCTCGTGGTGGGCATTGTTCAGACCCACGGGCACCACGATATGGCCGAAACGCAGGTTGGCTGCGCGCGAAAAGGTTTTCTGAATCCAGAACTGCTCCAGCTCTACCTCGCCGCCCTTCTCGGTCTCCTGTTCCCATTCGCCGCCTTCCTCGTCTTCCTTCTCGTAGGCCAGGCCGGCACCGCCATGCTCGAACTCAACCTCGGTACCGAACGACCAGCCCTTACCGAAGTCGTAGCCCAGATAAATCACGGCATGGGGGATATCGAAACGCCCGTGGCTGGGATCGTTCTTATGAGCCTCGGGCTGACTGTAACGGCTCACATGGTCGCTAAAGAAATTACGTGAGTAAGCTACCTCGCCGTAGCCACCCACGCTCAACTTGTTGCCCTTGGCGTGCTGCATCACGCTGTCGGCAGCATTAACCTGTGCCATGGCATCGGTGGCACAAACCACCGCCATGCAGCACATTGAAAACTTAACAAACTTATTCATTACTAACTCAATTTTCCAATTTTGGCTGCAAAGGTAGAGCGATTCGCACAATTACACAATACCTAAAAATAATGAAATAGCGTTAAAAAAGCGCTAAATCACCACAAAGAGTGTAGAAAATACCCAATTGTGATTATTGCAGAAATCAAAAATATGTCGTAATTTTGCACCCGTAATCATTAATAGGTAGATAGAAGAAAATGAAGAATCAGAAAATGTACGAGGCGGACGACAAAATGATATCGCTGATCCGCGACAACTACGACCTGTTACAGAGTCTGGGCAGCTTTGGCATCAACTTAGGTTTTGGCGACAAGACCGTGCGCGAGACCTGCGAGGATAATGATGTAGACACCTACACCTTCCTGGCTGTGGTGAACTACACCATCAACGGCTACGGCGAGTTTGAGGCCGACGAGCAACTCAGTGTGCCCACCCTGCTCCACTATCTGGAGGCCAGCCACGCCTATTTCCTGGAGTTTCAGCTACCTTATATCCGTAGAGAGCTGGCTGAGAGCCTCGACGAGAACGACTCGCTGGGCCGACTCATCCTCAAATTCTACGATGAGTATGCCCACGAGATACGCCGACACATGCAGTACGAACAGAAAACCCTGTTCCCCTACGTACAACAGCTGATTGACGGTGAGCCTGCCAATGATTACAATGTAGAGACCTTCTCGAAGCACCACGGTGCCGCCGACAAGAAACTGCGCGAGCTGAAACTGCTCATCATCAAATATCTGCCGCAAGACGGACTGCACAACAACCAGCTGACAGCCACCCTCCACGACATCTACGAGAACGAGGTATGGCTGCGCCAGCACGCTGAGGTGGAGGACCATATCTTTGTGCCTGCCATCCGCCGACTGGAGCAGATCACCAAGCAGCAGGATGTGAGCCGCAACATTTCAGGCATGGTATTCGGTAACGCCCAGGCACAGAATCCTGACGCACTGAGCGACCGCGAGAAAGACGTGATTATTTCGCTGGTACAGGGTATGTCGAACAAGGAGATAGCCGATCATCTGTGTATCTCGATCAATACGGTGATTACACACCGCCGCAACATAGCCCGCAAGCTTCAAATACATTCACCAGCCGGATTGACCATCTATGCAATAGTCAATGGGCTGGTGGACATATCAACTGTAAAGTTATAAAAGGTGTAGTTGTTTGCTTAAGAATGTAACAACAGCACGAAACGTGTACCCTTGGTGAACTCGGGATCGATATCGAGGTCGCCCTTCATCTTCAGTGCCATCTGCTTACAGATTGGCAGGCCGAGACCGTCGCCCTCAGTAAAGTCCTTCACCTCGGTGAATGGTTTGAACACATCGTCGCGCTTATCCTCGGGGATAGGCTCACCCGTATTGGATACCAGGAACTGGTGCACGTGAGCACCACGCTTTTTGTACTCCAGACTGATGGTACCATCCTCAGGAACATAGATCACTGCATTATTCAGCAGATGGAGCAGGATATGCGATACATACTCCTTGTTCATGCTGACGCTCAGATTGGGCACATTGACCTTCAAGGCCACGCCCTTCTTCAACTTAGGCTTAACCTCCTGAGCCAGCGACTCGCAGAACGGGGTAATCTGAACATCCTCGGCAGCTACCGCCTCATCCATCGAGTTCTCCAGATTTGAGAGGGTGGCAATGTGCTCGGAGAAATCGAGCAAGGCCTTCACCTCAGGGATCTTTGCATCGAGCTTGTGGAGCGTAGGATTGAGCTGAGCCGAGATATTGCTGATGAACTTAGCCTTCAGCGCATTGTTATCATTAGCCAGACGGATGGTCTTCTTCTGGTTGCGGGTGAGCAGGATGAAGCGCATCAGCACGATGCCACCCAGCACCAAAGCGGCAGCAAGCGCAGCAGCGAGGATGCAGAGACCCACGATGATAGCCTGGCGCGCTGTGAGCGAGCTGGCCTGATCGTCAATCTTTGCCTCGTTGTCGGCAATCTGCTTCTTCAGAGCACCTGTCTCGTCGGCAAGTTTCAGATTGTTAACCGAATCCTTCCATGCCAGATAGTTGCTGTACGACTGAGCCACCATATTGGCATTGCCACTACGACGGGCATTGGCAATGAGCGTCTGATATACGCCGTCAACCTTGTCGTACTGCTTCGAAGCGGTCAGCTTGCTGGCCATCTCCTGGAATACGGCATTGCCCTGGGCATTCTGTCCGAACGAATAGTGGTACACCGCTTTATTATATAGCAGGTCGTTCTTCAAAGCCTCATCAGCAGCATAGGTCACCTGATTCTCCATGATACCAATCTGGTCCTTGGCACTGTCGCTCTTACGCAGCTTGATATACATGACCAGGCGCTCCTTGGTGATGATATAGTGGAGCGCAGCACGCTGCTTGGAATCCTTTGTGCGGATATCAATCTCCTGATCGGCACGACGCAGCAAATCGAAAGCCTCTTTCCAAAAGTTATCCCTATAGTACATGGCCGCACCACGAGTAGCACACTCCATACCGGCCTTTAACTGGCCTGCCTTGGCATACTCTTCGAAAGCACGGATGAAATTGAAACGGGCACCTGCCACGCTTCCCTTTGCCAACTCGCTCTCAGCAAGCTGATGCAACTCACTTTTCTTGGTCTCTTGTGCGCTTACATTGCTAAAGCCTAAGCTCAAGCAAAAGAGTAGAATAAATACTTTTTTCATAATACCATAGTTATAATTAGAAATTAGCCGTAGCTGTGTTAGAATTTTGCCATCTTGATGGCTACTACAGCGCACTCATCACCCTTGTTGCCCAGACGGCCGCCTGCACGGTCGAGCGCCTGCTGCTTATCGTTGGTGGTAAGCAAGCCGTAGATCACAGGAATATTGCTCGTGGCATTCATACGAGCAATACCTTCAGTTACGCCCTGACAGATGTAGTCGAAATGCGGTGTCTCGCCACGGATCACACTACCCAGCACGATTACAGCATCGTAACCATCGTTAAGTGTCATCTGGTGAGCACCATAGATCAGTTCGAAACTGCCAGGAACGGTCTTCACATGGATGTTTTCAGACAAAGCGCCATGCTTTTCGAGTGTGCTAACACATCCGTCAAGCAGGGCGCCAGTTATTTCGGGATTCCACTCTGCCACTACCACTCCGAAAATCATATTCGAAGCATCGGGCACTGTGGTAATATCGTATTCCGATAAGTTTTTAGTAGCCATGTTTTTTATTTAGCTGAAACACGCTCAATATAACCATCGATGGTCTGGTAAGCCATTGAGTTGAAGTACTTCTCCTTCACCTCCTGATACAGCTTCAGAGCCTCATCGTTCTTACCTTGGCTCTCGAGAATCTCACCAGCCTGAATCAGAAAGGTAGGAGACAGAGAGTTATTGTCGGCCTTCTCAGCAGCCTTCTTCAGGTGAGAAACAGCCTTGTCGAGCTGGTTCAGGTGAGCATATACATTACCTAAAGCACCCTCGGCAGCAGGAGAAATCATCTGATCGTCGGCACCATCGAACTCCTCGAGGTACTTAGCAGCATCTTCCCACTTATTGAGCTTTGCGCTGCAAAGGCCGGCATAGAGGTTAGCCAGGTTACCAGCATCTGTAGAACTGTACTCATCAGCCAACTTCACGAAGCCCTTGAAATTAGCGCTATCGCCAGTCAAAGCCTTCTGATACTCGCCTGCCATGAAGAGCTCCTGGCCCTTAGCAATGGCGGTGCTTGCCTTCACCTCGTTAGGACCGCTTACATAGGTCACGTAGAGGACTGTACCTGTGATGATTAATACAATTGCTACTACTGCAGCACCAATGGCCTTCTTGTACTTTACGAAGAAAGCCTCACTCTGATTCAGGCTCTGCTCAGCTGTCTGGGCGGCCTGCTGTTGATTTGTTGTATTTGCCATTATAATATTTATATTTAAATTTCCAAAAATCGGGTGCAAAGTTACTAAAAAAGCCACATATTTTACATATTTTCAGGGAAAATATTTATTAATCTGTGTTAATCCGTGCCATCAATGCTCAAAAAACGCTACCTTTGCACTATGATTCTAGAAAAGTTATCGGTCATCAACTACAAAAACATCGCAGAGGCCACCTTGGAATTCTCACCCAAAATCAACTGCCTGATCGGGCAGAACGGCGTGGGAAAAACCAATGTGCTCGATGCCATTTACTATCTGTCATTCTGCCATTCGGCTAATAACCCCATCGACTCACAGGTAATCAGACATGGAGCTGAATTCTTTGTGCTGGAGGGCTCATACGAGAACGACCTCCACATCTATTGTGGCATGAAGCGCGGCGTAAAAAAACATTTCAAACGCAATAAAAAAGAATACCGCCGACTGTCGGAACATATCGGACTGATACCGATTGTGGTGGTAGCACCCTCAGACACCCTGCTCATTGAGGGAGGAAGCGAGGAGCGACGCCGACTGATGGACATGGTGATAGCGCAGTACGACCATGGCTACATGGAGGCAATGAACCGCTATAACAAAGCCCTGCAACAGCGAAATGCCATGCTGAAACAGGAAGAAGAGCCCAACATTGATGTGATCAGTCTGTTTGAAGAACAGATGGCCACAGAGGGCGAGCGCATATACCAAAGTCGAAAGGCATTTGTTGAAGAACTGACACCGGTTTTCCAACGTATCCACGACACGATTGCTGAAAACAGAGAGCAGGTAGGTCTGAACTACATCTCGCATTGTCAGCGAGGTCCGCTATTGGAGGTGATACAGCGTGACCGATTCAAGGACCGCGCCATCGGCTACTCGCTACATGGCGTGCACCGCGACGACCTGGAAATAACCCTTGATGGGCATCTGATGAAGCGCGAAGGCAGCCAAGGACAGAACAAGACCTTTGTCATCGCCCTGAAGCTGGCACAGTTCGACTTCCTGAAGCGCACCAACTCGAAAACCACACCACTGCTGCTACTCGATGACATCTTCGACAAGTTGGATGCGCAGCGTGTGGAACAAATCGTGAAACTGGTGGCAGGTGATGAATTCGGACAGATTTTCATTACCGATACCAACCGCGACCATCTGGATCTGATTCTCAGCCGATCGAGCCTCGACTATAAGATTTTCCATGTTGACAACGGTGAAATAGAAGAAATCAAGAAAGATGTTTAAACGCGACGTACACAATATCAAAGACCTGATTCTGAAGAATCTGAGAAATCAGGGACTGGAGACGCCTCTGCTACAGAAGCGGCTGATTGACTCATGGAGCGAAGTGGTGGGCCAGATGATAACCAGCTATACCGACGGCTTGGTTATCAGGAACCAGACACTATTCGTACACATCACAAATCCTGCTCTGAGAGCCGACCTGTCGATGATGCGCAGCGAACTGGTGAAAAAACTGAATGCCCATGTAGGCACTCAGATCATTGTTGACATCAAGTTTAATTAAATCACCACGTCGACAGACACGTCGCATGGCTCTGTGGGTACAATTTCCACTTTCTGGAAATCGAAACAAACACCAATGAGTTGAGGGCGAGGCTGAGATAACGAACCCAAGAACCTGTCGTAGTACCCCTTTCCCCTACCCAACCGATGACCTTGGGCATCGAACGCCATTCCAGGCACCAATATCACATCAACAGACTCGTCGGCAGGCATCGGCTCGCCAATCGGTTCCATAATACCGTAAGCACCCTGACACAAACTATCGGCACCCGTATAACGACAAAGCACCATCTCCTCGGCACTCACCACCCGAGGCAGATAAACAGTTTTACCTGCAGCCAGAAGTTCATCAATGAAGCGATGGGTATCAACCTCGTCAGCCAACGAATAATAGGCCACAATGGTATGGGCCTCACGGAGCAACGGCTTGATGCGGTCTATAATGGGCAACGACAGCTCACACAGTTGTTGCTGAGTGAACTGTCGTTTGTATTGACGCACTAATGTTCTGAGCTCGCTCTTAAGCATAAGCTATAAATGTGCTACGGAGTCTCAAAGAGCGATCATCAGCTATCTTTGCCACTTGTTTTCCTTTGACCGGCGCCACTGGCTTCTTAGGGAAAGCGCCCTCTTCGTGGAACAGACGAAGCGTTTCCAGAATTACAGGATCATCCTGATTCAGATACTCTGTCCACGACTGCTCGTTGTGGATATTGTAAATGATACGGCTCACAACGAAACGCTCCAGCAGCTTCTGAGATTTCTGAATCATCAGATTGCGACGCTTCAGACCGTTCTTATCAGCATATACCACAAACTTCTCCAACACATTCTGACGCTTCAAATAGGTTTCCATCTCTTTCACACTCTTCAAAGCGCTGAGCTTGGCGCGGTTCTCATCGGTATAGGTGAAGGCGAACTGCAGAATCAAGCCCGACATGGCAGCCTCTTTATAGTATGAAGTGACACCAAGTGTATCCTCCGGAATAAAGATATCGGGAGTGATACCACCACCGCCATAGACAATACGACCATTGTTGGTATGGTATTCCGGTCCGGTATTCTTAATACTGTCCTTCGAGAAGAACTCACCATGCTGATAACGTGTCAACCAATCGTCGTCATAATGATTGCCGTTGTTATAAGGCTTCTGGATACAACGTCCAGAAGGTGTGTAGTAGCGGGCAATGGTGAGACGGATCATGGAGTGATCGCTGAACTCAATAGGTTTCTGTACCAATCCCTTACCAAACGAGCGACGACCAATAATGGTTCCACGATCGTTATCCTGGATGGCACCAGCCAAGATCTCAGAGGCTGATGCAGAGCTCTCGTCGACCAGAACTACCAAAGGAATACGCTGGTAAGAGCCTCGACCATCAGCACGATAGTCCTGACGATGGAAGGCACGACCCTGTGTATAGACAATCAACTGACCACGAGACAGGAATTCATTGGCAATCTGCACGGCCGACTCCAGATAGCCACCTGTATTGCCACGCAAGTCGATCACCAGATTGCTAAAGTTCTGCTGCGACAGTTTGGCAAGCGCAATCAACAGCTCTGGGTAAGTATTCTCGCCAAAGTTACGGATCTTGATGTAACCGCACTCCGTGTCGAGCATATAGCAAGCGGTAACGCTCTTGGTAGGAATCTCACCACGAGTGATGGTGATATGATGAATCTTGTTCTCGCCATAACGGATAATACCCAACTTGACCTTGGTATCCTTAGGTCCCTTCAAGCGGTGCATCGCCTCCTCGTTAGTAACTTTCTTTCCTACAAACGCAGAGTCATCCACCTCCACAATCTTATCACCAGCCAACACGCCGGCACGCTCTGCAGGACCATTGCCAATCACATTCTGTACACGGATAGTATCCTGACGAATGGTGAACTCGATACCGATACCGAAGAACGAACCACGTAAGTCGTCGTTGGCTATTTCGCCATCGCGGGCAGAAATATACACTGAGTGAGGGTCCAACTCCGCCAGAATCTGAGGCATGGCTTTTTCAACCAGATCATTGATATTGACGGTATCAACATACTGATCGTTGATAAGATGAAGCAGATTGTTCAACTTATTGCCACTCGAATTGATGATATTCAAACGATTGCCCGAAAAGTGGTTGGCATAAAAAGAGCCTATCACTATGCCGACAACCACGCAAACGGCCATCAGCAAAGGCATGAAACGATTGGTTCTATTCTTACTCATTACTCAATGTTATCTAATCCTATATAAATCACCTCGATACCAGCACGTTCCAACAGTTCGATACCATCGGTCAAACGATACTTCTCGCCATAGACCACACGTTTGATGCCTGCCTGGATAATCAACTTAGCACACTCGATACAAGGAGAAGCGGTGATATAGATGGTAGCACCATCGCTATTGTTGTTGCTACGGGCCAGTTTGGTGATGGCGTTTGCCTCAGCATGGAGCACATAAGGCTTGGTCACATTGCTGTCGTCCTCGCAAACATTCTCGAAGCCACTTGGTGTGCCATTATAACCATCGCTGATGATCATCTTATCCTTAACCACCAACGCGCCGACCTGGCGACGCTTGCAGTAGGAATTCTCTGCCCAGATACGCGCCATCCGCAGATAGCGTACGTCCAGTTTACTTTGCTTGTCGTTTGATTCCATTTCTTTTCAGTAATGCGTCAATGGTGGGTTCGCCACCCTTGAACCGTTTATATAATGTCATCGGATTCTCCGTGCCACCTTTCGAAAGAATATTTTCACGGAAGCTGTCAGCAGTCTTCTTATCGAAGATGCCATGCTTCTTGAACACGCTGAAGGCATCGGCATCGAGCACCTCGGCCCATTTGTAACTATAATAGCCTGCAGCATAACCACCAGCCATGATGTGCGAGAACTGCACTGTCATACAGGTATCAGGCAATTGCGGCAGTATCATAGCCTTCTCCCATGCCTTCTTTTCGAAAGGAATGATATCGGCAGTAAACTCATCCTTCTGAGTATAGTAGGCCATATCAAGCAGACCAAAGCTAACCTGACGCATACAAGCATAAGCCACATTGAAGTTACGACTCTTCACGATACGGTCGATAAGTTCATCGGGCAATGGTTCGCCTGTCTGATAATGGAAAGCAAAAGTGCGGAGGAACTCCTTCTCGATGGAAAAGTTCTCCATAAACTGAGAGGGCAGTTCTACGAAATCCCACCACACATTGGTGCCACTCAGGCTCTCGAAGCGTGTGTTGGCAAACATGCCGTGCAATGAATGGCCGAACTCATGCAAGAAGGTTTCCACCTCACCCAATGTCAGCAGTGCAGGTTTGTCCTCTGTAGGTTTAGTAAGGTTCATCACCACGCTGACATGGGGACGCACATTCTTCATATTATCGGGACCGAAGGGTTTCTTCGAGTCAACGCGCTCTTTCCACTGACCTTGATATTCGGTCATCCAGGCACCACCCTGCTTACCCTTGCGGGGATGGAAGTCGGCATAAAAGACTGCAAGGAACGAGCCATCGGCATCGAACACCTCATAGGCTTTCACGTCAGGATGATATACAGGAATCTCCTTATTCTCCTTGAAGGTGATGCCATACAAACGATTAGCCAGCCCGAACACGCCATCAATCACCTTCGACAATTCGAAATAAGGGCGCAGCATCTCTGCATCAAGGTTATACTTTTCGAGCTGCAACTTATGCGAATAATATGAAAAATCCCAAGGCTCGAGTTTAAAGTCCTTACCCTCCAGCTTTCGGGCCATTTTTTCGATGGCCTCAATCTCTTTGATAGCGGTGGGTTTATAGGCAGCTATCAGATCGTTGAGCAACTTATACACATTACGCACATTGCCGGCCATACGGTGCTTCAGCACATAGTCGGCATAGGTCTTATGACCTAATAACTGAGCCAACTCACGACGCAGATTGACCAGTCGCTTACAAATCTCAAGGTTATTCTCCGTATTATCGTGGATACACTCCGTATTCTTAGCCATATACAACTGCTTGCGCAGTTCGCGCTGAGTTGAATAGGTCATGAAAGGAGAATACGAAGGGAAATCGAGTGTGAATACCCAACCTTTCTTATCCTGCTCCTTAGCCGCCAATGCAGCCGCCTCTCGGGCTGTATCAGGCAGACCGTCAAGCTGTGCCTCATCTGTGATATGCAGTGTAAAAGCCTTGTTCTCCTTCAACAGATTCTGTGAGAACTGCAGACTAAGCATAGAAGCCTCTTCGGTAAGTTGGCGCAAGCGCTCCTTACCTGCAACATCGAGCAGGGCTCCACTACGTACAAAACCATCATAGCAGTTGTCAAGCAGCATCTTTTCCTCAGGCGTCAGCTTGCGGTGATGCTGATGCACATATTTCACACGCTCGAACAAGCGCTCATTCAGTCGGATATCATTAGAATGCTTGGTGAGAATAGGACTCATCTTTTGAGCCAACGCATCCATATCATCGTTGGTCTCAGCCGAGAGCAGATTAAAAAACACGGTAGACACACGCCCCAGCAAATCGTAATAGCCATCCTTATCCTTCTCATCATCTACACTGATGATAGTATTATCGAAAGTAGGTTTGGCAGGGTTATTGATGATCTTCTCTATCTGCTCATCGTCACGGCGGATACCCTCCAACATAGCCTCTTCGTAATCCTCCATGCGGATACGATTGAAAGGAGCTGTGTTGTGAGGTGTGTTATAAGGTTCGAAAAACGGATTCGTTCTCTCAATATTTTCGTTCGTCTTCATACTAACATCTTTTGGATTGCAAAGTTACGACAAAAATCCGATACTTTGTTAAAAGTATGCATTAAAAAAGTTAAAACAGCCAGAATAGCCGACTCTACTTGGTATAGAGCAGTCTTTCAAGCTGTGGAATCTCGATCTTACCCCTGCTCAGAGATATCAGTCCCTGATGCTGCATCTCGTTCAATACACGCGACACATTGAGGCGACTATCGTTCACCTCCTCTGCCAATCGAGTCATCAGAATACTAAACACCTTATGACCTGCTGGATAAGTGACGTGCTGAGTCAAGAAACGAATAATACGGTTTTCGAGCGACGGAGCTGGACGATTCCAAAGCAATCGCATCTGTTTTTGGGTTTGCGTAGCAAAATGGTTCATCATATTCAGACGGAACACTAGAAAATCCTCCGTCAACCGCACGAGCTCCTCCTTATCGATAGTAATGAAATTCACATCCGTTTGAGCAATGAAATCGTGGGTATAACGTTGATAGTAGCCAAACACAGCTTCAAGCTGAAGAATATGAGGTGCAACCATCTGTTCCTCAACCGAATAGCCATAGTCGTCGGCATAGGTCCGAACTTTCAAACTGCCATTAATCAAGAAATGAAGCTGATGACACGCATCGCCCGACTTGACGACAGTCTTGCCAGCCCCCAGTTTCACAAATCCGAAACGGGTATGTCCAGCCACTATCTCCAGATCGTCGCGACTCATCCCTTGAAACAAGGGGAATTGCAACAACTTGTCGAACAACTGGAGTACAGCCATAACACTATTGCTGGATTTTATTTTTAAGCGAAGGAGAATACCAAACGGCATTCTTGCCATTCTGATCACTATAGATCAGATAAGCCATTAGTTCCGGGTGCTCATTAAGAATCATCTGCGCTTTTTCCACACCCATCACCATAAACGAGGTGGCATAGGCATCGGCCATGGCACAACTATTGGCAAAAACCGTTGCAGAGAGGATGCTATGCTGAACGGGGTATCCCGTCTTGGGTTCGATGGTATGAGCATATCTCTTACCATCCTTATAATAGAAGTTACGATAGTTTCCACTGGTAGCCATCGCTTTATCTGTAATAGCAATAATACTTTGAACGCCTTGACCAACACCCTGAGGGTCTTCTACAGGTTTCGAGATACCCACACGCCAAGGCTTCTGCTCAGGGTTCACACCACTGGTCACAATTTCGCCACCAATCTCAATCATAAAATTATTGATTCCCTTACTACGCAACAACCTGGCCACCACATCGGTGCCATATCCCTTTGCTATAGCTGAGCAATCGAGCATAATACGAGGGTCAGTCTTATGAATCCGTCCTTTTTCAAGCGACACTTTCTGATAGCCGATAATCTGCATCAAACTATCCACCTGCTCCTTAGTAGGCTCAATACCATTTTTGAAACCAAAGCCCCAGGCATTAACCAAAGGAGCAACTGTAATATCGAATGCGCCATCAGTCTCCTTCGATATCTTCATCGCCAACTGATAAACATCCAGAAACATATCGTTAAGCTTCACGTCCTGATTCTGATTGACAGCAGTAATGATTGACTGCTTATTGAAAGGCGATAACGACTGATCGACCTTTGCCAGTTCAGCATTAATACTATACGTAAGGTCAGAATCGCACTGGTAAACAGCATGGTAGAAAGTACCAAACACCTTGTCAGCACTTTTCTGATAAGGGAGATTGCGCTGCTGACGGATAATCAGCACCGTACCCACAATAAGCAGTACCAAGAAAGGCAACTGCCACATCAGTTTCTTGTTTACCTGTTTCTGCATCAGTCTAAATATCTATTATGACATTGAAAGTCCCTCCCAATCGGGTATCACCAAAATTACCATATCCCGGCACATACCACGTATTGCCAAAATCGCCCTCCTTATGGGCTATACGACGCTTATATCGCAAACTCCACCCCAAATGTAGAGGGCCAAAGATCTTTGCATCCACTCCTATCACAGCTTCCAGCCAATGCTGGTTACACTGGGCATCCTTCACCCCATAGCCAGTATTCCAAAGCCATACAGGATCAGGGAAATCTGCACGCGAAATATCCACTTTGTATGACGTAAAAGCATAGCGCAAACCACCATATAATCGGTTAACTCCATGCTTATCCTTCAACAAGTTCTTATCTACACCTATTTTGAAATAGGGAGCTGAAGTGCTATAGTGGATATGAGTTACATCGTCATCGTGATTGGATCTGCCTAAACCAGCCTCGATAATCGGGAACCACTCATCGTGAAGATTGATACGCAAAGCCCCCTCATACTGTCCGCAATCCGAGAATGCCATCATGCCAGCACCCACCAGATCAAACGAAACGGCAAATCCACGAAACATAGGAATAGAGTCTTTCTGGAATGAGAAAAACTTCTGAGCCTGAGCTGGCACCGATGCCGAAAGCACCACAAAACTAATTGCCGCTCTTAGGATAGAGGTAGAAATGAGCCGTCTGATAATCATAGGTCACTGAGGGGTTATTAATCACTAATGAGTCGATATGATGACACGTATATTTCACATCTGTCAAGGTGTGAAAAAAAGCGGTATTGCAGTCTACAGACTCGAAATGAGGATAATCATTCTTCTTAATCCATACCGTATCGGTAACATGCAAATCGGTATCGTTATTATCAAACTGAAACAGCAACACATCCTCAGGATGCGAGTAGCTAATAGGCAAGGTAAATTTGCTGATACCAATACCTTTATTAAGGATGATAGAGTCGCGACCATTATAAAGTACAACTTTATTCTCGTCAGCACGAACTGTCGAAATGGTCATTGTGTCTGTAAGTTTCAACTCTGTTCCGTCGCTATTACGTATCTGATACAAAGTAGCAACCGTATTGTTTACGGGACAATCGATGGATGAACAAGCTGTCATCAGCACCATCAGGAACAGATATACAAGACGTTTCATCATATCTTCTCTTCTATTTGATAGTCATTACGTCCACTCGACGAACGGCTAATCAGATCGCCCAGGAATCCAGTCAAGAACAACTGGGTACCCATTAGCATCATAGTGAGTGCAATGTAGAAGAAGGGAGAATCAGTTACCAGTCGCTGGGGGACACCATTAGCCAAGCACAATAGTTTATCTGCACCTATCCAAACAGCAGCTACGAATCCGATAAAAAACATCACAGTACCCAAAAATCCGAAAACATGCATCGGCTTCTTGCCAAAAGTACTCAGAAACCAGAGTGTCAGCAAATCAAGATAGCCATTCACAAAACGGTTTAACCCCATGAACTTTGACGAGCCGTACTTACGGGCCTGATGCTGCACCACTTTCTCACCAATCTTGTTGAATCCAGCATTCTTTGCCAGATAAGGGATATAACGATGCATCTCGCCATAAACCTCAATATTTTTCACAACAGCCTTACGATAAGCCTTCAGACCACAGTTAAAATCATGCAGATTCTTGATTCCACTAATTTTGCGAGCTGTTGCATTAAACAACTTGGTGGGGATAGTTTTCGAAATAGGATCATATCGTTTCTGCTTGTAGCCACTAACAAGGTCGTAACCATCTTCCTTAACCATTCGATACAACTCGGGGATTTCATCAGGCGAGTCCTGAAGGTCAGCATCCATGGTAATCACTACATCGCCCTGAGCCTGTTCAAAACCACAAAACAGTGCAGGACTCTTTCCGTAGTTTCTACGAAACTTGATGCCCTTCACCACATCAGGTTGCTGCTTGTTCAACTCCGAAATGATCTCCCACGAACGGTCAGTAGAACCATCATTGATAAAAATCACCTCATAGCTGAATTTATTAGCTTTCATCACACGCTCTATCCAGGCATAAAGTTCTGGAATAGACTCATCCTCATTATAAAGAGGTATAACTACTGATATATCCATAAGTATTTCTATTCGTCAATCTTCAATCTTTTTTTCTGCATGATCAAACCAATGGGTACACCAAAAATGAAACCCAACAAAATATTGATTGTCAAAACATTCAGTGCATAATCGATAGGACGAGTGGTTGCCATTTCTGTCAGACTTTCGTCTATCACTTTGGTCATACCATATTGTTCAAGCATGGTGCGACCTTCTTCACTGGTCATCATCTTAGAAAAAGAGTTAACCAGATAGCCATCATCCAAATAAGCAAAATAGAGGTACTGAGCCACAGCCAACAAAACAGCACCATAGAAAAACACAAAAATGGTATACGCATAGCTGCGTCCAAAGGAGATAACACCTTCCCGACCCTCATCACGAAACTTACGTAAACGATTGGCAACAAAAAAGGGAGTCGAAACTACCATCAGCAAAGAAGCCATAGCCAACAACTGATTAGATAATCCAATGATATAGCTGGCAAAGCTAACAATCCAAAGAATTGCCAGGAAGAAACCATCCTGACGGGCGTAAGCCTTCAATTGTATGTATTCTGGTGCAGTCATCTTTTAACATTTACCACTTTCAGGGTGCAAAATTACGCATTTTCCTGCATATAACAGGTCCTTTCTCTGAAAAAATAGTTAAAAATCCCATTTTTCTTAATTCCTAATTCTTAATTCTTAATTAATTTATGTACCTTTGCACCCGCTAAAATGGGTAAGTCCTGTACGGCCAGCTCCCTTTGAATCCCCCAGGGTGGGAACGCAGCAAGGGTATTAGGTCGTAGCGGCGCGATACAGATCGCTTACCCACCCGCCTCTTTAGCTCAGTTGGCCAGAGCACGTGATTTGTAATCTCGGGGTCGTTGGTTCGAATCCGACAAGAGGCTCAGAAAGAGAGAGGATTGGCTTTTACCAGTCCTCTCTCTTATTTTTTCCAAAAGACAGATGTCCGCCCTTCCTATTTATATCGTTGCTGCTATCTCTGCTGCTTGATGAATGCGATTACCCATACCGATGCCATCACGAAGATTTCCAGCCAGCACCAAACCTGGATAACACTGCTGAAGATCAGCAACCGCTCGAAGACGCTCACCACTATCAGCATAATACTGGGGAATGGCATGCTCGTGACGGAAAATACGAATCATATCCGGCTCTATGTCTGAAGGATATTTCAACATCTCGTGGAAGGCATCAATCACCATTTGACGGATCTCATCGTCGCTTTTCTGTAGATAATCAGCATGCCGAGCACCACCCATAAAATAGGAATAGAGTGCGCCCCCCTCTGGTGCACGCCCCTCGAAACACTCTGACGGGAACAGGATACCAAGAACCTGCTTTCCCTCCTTACTGGGCACCAAGCCACCAAAAGCTGGCAGACGTAAGGCACCAGCATCACGAACCCCCACACAAACCTGAATGATGGGAGCATAGAACAATCGAGTGATAGGCTCAAGTTGCTCTTGGGGAATAAAAGGCAACAAATCAGGCAAAGCATAAGCGCCAACAGTAGTCACCACATGATGACAACTGATAACTGTATCAGCATAGCTAACCTTCCACATTCCCTCGCCGTCAGGCCTTACACGAATATCCTGAGCACCAGTTACAATTTCCACATTCTTCGCTAACGCCTGCACCAAATGTTGCAGGCCACCAACAGCCGAAAAAACCTTCTTAGTAGCCATGCGATCGCGATCGGTCTTTGGCTCCTTAACCTTAGCCATTGCTCCACGTACGAAACTGCCATAATTGGCCTCAAGATTATACAGTTTAGGCAAGGCATAGCGTGTACATAGCTTCATCGGATCACCAGCATAGACACCTGAGATAAAGGGATCGACAGCATATTCGAAGAACGAACGTCCCAAACGACGCTGAGCCAACGAACCGATAGACTCGTCAGGATCAGTCCCTTGCTTGCGCCAAGGTTCACCGAGAATACGAAACTTATCTTTCAACGAGAAAAGCGGAGTGGTTACCGCACTAATCAGACCTGAAGGCAAAGCATGAAAATGTTTGCCTTTCCAAATCAATCGACGCTTTGAAGACTCACGTGCCGTTTCCATCTGGCACTCATTAGCCAATGCCTGGAATAATTCTGTCACTTCAGGAAATGACACCACACCTGTATTGGGACCGCTCTCGAAAGTAAATCCTTCATCGATGTAAGTACATATCTGTCCACCTATACGTTGCTGTTTTTCGAGTACCAGCACATCGCGACCTGCTTTTTTCAAATTAAAGGCTGTACTAAGTCCAGTCAATCCAGCACCTATAATGACAATATCTGTTTCTTGCATATTAAATTGGTTTAGAGTATTTCTTATCCGTATGTGCCATCAAGGGATCGAGGGCAGCAGCTACGCAACGTACAAAAGGCCTACCATAAGTGTTTACCTCGATACGGTCAGCATCGAAACGTAGCAATCCATCGGTCTGCATTTCCAAGAGCTGCTGTTCTTTGTAACCACATGCCTCGCGCAATTCGCCCACACCAACACCCAGACGTAAAGCCACATCGCTCCAACTGAGCGTATAGTTACACATTAAAGTCTCAATAACTTCGCGCACCATTTTTTCCTGAGCCGAAAGGTGATAACCTCTCTGAACATAAAGCCGCCCAGCCTTAATACTTTCAATATATTCACTGATATTACGTCCATTCTGGGCATAGGCATCATCAAGCTGACTTATGGCCGTTACACCAAAGGCATAAACCTGCGCAGTAGTGCGACGTGTACAGTACCCTTGAAAGTTACGATGTAACTGACCCTGATTCAAGGCCACAGCAAGTTCATCCCCAGGTAACACAAAATGATCAAGACCAATTGGCTGATAGCCTGCCTCTAACAATACTTCGGAAGCCACCTCGTACATACGTCCCTTTTCACTAGAAAGAGGCAATCCAACCTTATCCAATACTTGCTGACGGGGAAACAAATGAGGCAGATGTGCATAAGAGAAGGTGACAAGACGATCTGGTAGCCACTCTGCAGCCTGCTCAATGGTTGATCTGAACGATTCAACAGTTTGCAAAGGTAAACCATAGAGAAAATCAAGATTTACAGTAGCACCAGATGCGCGCAGAATATCAAGTATCTGGGAAACGGGCAGTAATGACGGACGGCGGTTTACAACATTAAGCACCTCAGGATGCAAATCTTGAACACCTAAACTATAGCGAGTGAAACCACATTCCGTCAACTGTACCCAATCTCCTTCTGACATATAGCCAGGATGACACTCAATGGCAATTTCAGGTTTCTCTATGGTTGGTGCAATAGATAGCAGATGCTCGTTCAACTCACGAATTAACTGAATAGGAAGGGTTGTAGGACTACCACCACCATAGTGAATCTGTGAAATCTGTCGATTATGGTCAATATGGCAAGCTACCATATCTATCTCATGATGAAGAGCGTCTACATACGCCTTCACTACTTCTGGTTTAGCCTGAGGATAAGAATTACAGCCACAATAGTGACACAAATGACGACAAAACGGGATATGCAGATAAAATGATATCTGATTCTGATGTGCCAGATTCGACTTAACTACCATCGACAGAAACTCTTCTTCCGCAAACTTAGTAAAGTAGTTTGCAGGCGGGTAACTGGTGTAACGAGGCACTGGGCTATTATACTTATTAATCAGTTTGTTTTGCATGGGTGCAAAGGTAATGCATTCTTTGAATACATGCAATCCACATTTATATGGATTTTCTCACACAGATAAACAAATAATAATAGAAAACTCGGATTATTGAGAAAAAAAAGTATCTTTGCAAACAATAACAGAAAAAAATAATAATATGGAACAAAAAGGTACGCGCGATCTACTTTTAGAGACTCTTAACAAGATTGGCTGTCAATACGAACTTGCACAGAACGAGGAAGACGATCGCATTCTCTTTGCATATCAAGGCGAACATTTTATCGCAAACGCCAAAAACGATTTGCGATTCATTCAGATATGGGATACCCATTGGGCACAAATTGAACTCTACGATATCGACGAGTTCGCACGTTTAAAGAAAGTGATTAACGCTGCTAATCTCAATAATAGTGTGATAACAGTATATACCATAGACGAGAATGCAAAAACAGTTAATATACATTGTAAATCAACCATTCTCTTCATTCCAGAGATTCCTGTCATTGAGGACTATATAAAATTGGAACTAAATGAATTTTTCCGTACCCATCAATTCATCAACCTAGAAATGGCCAAATTACGCAATCAAGAAGAACCTATTGGGACGAATTAACGTCACTACATTATGGACACATTACACATCATAATAGTCATAATTCTTATCGTTATCGGTATAGCCATCTACATAAACAAGCGCAATGAACAGTTATAATAATCAAATTAGCGTTTGTCGGATTCTATCAGTCCACTGCATACATAGATAAAACGAAAAAGCCCCGAGAATATTGTATTCCCGAGGCTTCTCTTTGAAAAAAGACGGCGGCTTCCTACTCTCCCGCATTGCATTGCAGTACCATCGGCGCAGGTGGGCTTAACTTCTCTGTTCGGAATGGGAAGAGGTGGGACCCCACTGCAATAACCACCTGATATAGGTTATTGACATTGTCGACACAAGAAACCTCCG
>NZ_JNKF01000001.1 GCF_000702825.1 Prevotella sp. P6B1 | reverse complement strand
GATTCAACTTAGATGTCCGCATTGAATAACATAGAGCATTAATCCGATTTTCACCGGGCTATTCTCTACTATAGGGAAGGTTGGATACGCGTTACTCACCCGTGCGCCGGTCGCCATCAATCAAAGCAAGCTTCGATCATGCTGCCCCTCGACTTGCATGTGTTAAGCCTGTAGCTAGCGTTCATCCTGAGCCAGGATCAAACTCTTCATTGTATAAAATATCTTCGATATTTTCTACGAGTCTTCGTCGTCGCTCGGAAATTGAAAGCAAGCTTTCATTTCTCTCGCTCCTAGAAGCCTTGTAAATTTAATCATTATCTGTTTCAGAACGACTATCCAAGATTTCCATTCCTATTAAAAGAAATTGAAACGGTTTGTTTCTTGTTACCCAAGAGCATTTCTGCTCTCGCTTCTTGTACTACTTCTGTCTATGTAAATCTTTCAAAGAACTCTTTCTTAGTGTGCTATCGTTTTTGAGCGAAAGCGGGTGCAAAGGTACGGCATTTTTTCCAAACCTCCAAACATTTTCCAAAAAAAATTCCCAAAAACATGAAAGTTTTCGGGAATTTTTACAAAATGAGGCTTACACCTTATATATATATATTACTCGAATATCTCTTCGATATCATTTTCGCCTGTAACTTGGTCGGACGTATCACCTCCAAAAGGACAGGGGTTGAAACCTGCCGGAATATCAAAAACAGCCTCTTCGCTATAACCGAGTCGGGCATCCTTATACACCTGTTGCATATAAAGAGCGAAGATGGGAAGCGCACCTGATGCACCCTGACCCATGGCCATCGAATTGAAATGGATGTCGCGATCGTCGCCACCAACCCAGCAGGCATTCACCAGATTCGGGGTGAGACCCACGAACCAGGCATCGCTATTATTATTAGTAGTACCTGTCTTACCTGCCAACTGTCCCTTCAGGTTATATCTGAAGCGCAGACGACTGGCTGTACCTCCATCGACCACATTGCGGAGCATGTAGATCATCTTGTGGGCACTCTCCTCGCTGATCACCTCGTTCATGCGGGGCTGGAACTGGGCAATGACATTTCCCTCGTTGTCCTCGATACGGGTGACGAACATGCAGGCTGCACGGATACCGTGGTTAACGAAAGCGGTATAGGCACTGGCCATCTCGCCCACGCTGATATCGCATGGACCCAGACAAAGCGCCATCGAGGGGTGAATATCAGGATTGCGGATGCCGTACTCGTGCAGCAAATCGACAAAGGCCTGAGGATTGAGCTTGCTCATGAGGTAGGCAGAGATCCAGTTGTTTGACTGCTGCAGTCCCCACTTCAGCGTTACCATCTCGCCATAACGGGCCTTGCTGCCATTACGTGGGGTCCACGACTGACCAGCCACCACATAGGTCTGCTGAACATTAGGCGCCTCGTCGCAGGGCGAGAATCCATTCTCCATGGCAAGCGAATAGAGATAGGGTTTGATGGTAGAACCTACCTGACGGCGACCCTCCATCACCATATCGTAAGCAAAGTGCTCATAGTTCAGTCCGCCCACGTAGGCCTTGACATAGCCATTCTGAGGACACATACTGATAAAGCCCGTACGCAGGAACGATTTGTAATATTTTATCGAGTCGAGCGGTGTCATAATGGTATCCACCTCGCCGTGGTAGGTGAAGACCGACATCTTGGTCTTGGTACGGAACGACTTGTGGATCTCATCATCGGATGCCCCACTCTCCTTCAGCACGCGGTAGCGCTCACACTGACGGATAGAACGGTTCAGAATCTGATCGACCTGGGCCTTGGTGAGATTCGACGAATAAGGGGCGTTGGTCTTGTGGGCCATCTCCTTATCGAAAGCGGGCTGGAGGAACTTTACCACATGCTGATAGGCGGCCTGCTCGGCATATTCCTGCATGCGCGAATCGATGGTGGTATAGATCTTCAGACCATCGGTATAGATGTTATAATGGTCGCCATCGCGCTTCTTGTTCTTGTTGCACCAACCATACAAAGGGTCTGATTCCCAATTGATTGAGTCGGTCACAAACTTCGCCATATTCCACGAGGGATAGTTGGAACGGTAAGGTTTCTTGGCAGTCATATACTGGCGGAGATACTCGCGGAAATACTGTGCCAAACCCTCCTTATGATCGGCCACATGGAACTTGAGCTGGAGGGGCTCCTTGCTATACTTATCGTATTCGGCCTCGGTAAGGTAGCCGGCTTTCACCATCTGCATGAGTACCACATTGCGGCGCTCCTGGCTGCGCTCGGGATTGCGCACGGGGTTGAAGTAAGAGGGGTTCTTACACAAGCCCACGAGCACGGCCGACTCGGTGACACTCAGGTCCTTAGGCTCCTTGCTGAAATAGGTATTCGAAGCCGTTTTGATGCCTACCGCATTATGCAGAAAGTCAAAATAGTTCAAATACATCGTGAGGATCTCGTCCTTGGTATAGGTGCGCTCCAGTTTCACGGCTATCACCCACTCGATGGGTTTCTGAAGGAGTCGCTCGATGGTGGAGTGTGCCTGCTCTGAATAGAGCTGCTTGGCCAGCTGCTGGGTGATGGTAGAACCACCACCAGCACTCTTCTGTCCTAAGACACCGCGCTTGACGATGGCGCGTCCCAAGGCGATAAAGTCGATACCAGAGTGCTCGTAGAAACGCACATCCTCGGTAGCCACCAGGGCCTTGATGAGCGATGGCGCAATCTTGTTGTAATCAACCATGACACGGTTCTCACGATTATAATTCCATGTTCCGAGTAGTTTTCCGTCAGAAGAATAAATCTGTGTGGCAAACCTACTGATAGGGTTCTGGAGATCTTCGATAGGAGGCATATAACCTATCCAGCCCTTGTCGATAGCATAAAAAGCGCCGGCTGTAGCCAGGATGGTCAACGTCAACAATGTCCATAAAAAATAGACAAATAGCTTTCTCATATTCTAATTTTGGTTACTTTTTGCTGCAAAATTACTATTTTCTTTCAAAATACGGCATGGAAATCAGAAATAATGTGTAATTTTGCGCCAACAAAATAAAATTAGTGATGAAAAAGCATAATTTTGTGACTATCGCCGACCTCACCAGGGAGAAGATTCTCTACATGATTGAGATGGCGCAAGAGTTCGAAAAGCACCCCAACCGCGAGTTGCTAAAGGGTAAAGTTGTGGCGACCCTTTTCTTCGAACCTTCTACTCGCACACGACTAAGTTTTGAAACCGCAGCCAACCGTTTAGGAGCAAGGGTCATCGGCTTTGCTGACCCTAAAATCACCAGCGGAACAAAGGGCGAAACCCTCAAGGACACCATCCTGATGGTATCGAACTATGCCGACGTGATTGTGATGCGCCACTATATAGAAGGTGCCGCTGTCTATGCATCGGAAGTAGCCCCCGTGCCCATCGTGAATGCAGGCGACGGTGCACACCAGCACCCCTCGCAGTGTATGCTCGACCTCTACTCTATCTACAAGACACAGGGTACACTCGACAACCTTAATATATATATGGTAGGCGATTTGAAATACGGTCGTACCGTTCATTCACTGCTGATGGCGATGCGCCACTTCAACCCCACCTTCCATTTCGTAGCTCCTAAAGAACTGGCCATGCCCAAGGAATACAAGATCTATTGCGACGAGCACGGCATCAAATATCAGGAGCACACGGCTTTCAACGAGAAAGTGATAGCCGATGCTGATATCCTGTACATGACACGCGTGCAGAAAGAGCGCTTCTCGGATCTGATGGAGTATGAGCGCGTAAAGAACGTGTACGTGCTGAACAACGACCTGCTGAAGAACGCCAAGCCCAACATGAAGATTCTGCATCCGCTGCCACGCGTGAACGAGATTGCCTACGAGGTGGACGACAACCCACACGCCTACTACATACAGCAGGCCGGCAACGGACTCTTTGCACGTGAGGCCATCTTCTGCGATGTGCTCGGCATCAGTCTCGACGAAGTTAAAAACGACAAAACGATTATTCTTTGAACTTTGAACATTGAACTTTGAACTTTATGAATAAGAAAGAGCGCTTAGTTGCCGCCATCGAAAACGGCACTGTGATTGATCATATTCCTACCGACAAGACCTATCAGGTGGCAAGCCTGTTAGGACTCTTCACACTGAAGACCCCTGTGACCATCGGATTCAACTACCCCTCGAAGAAGGTGGGTTCGAAAGGCATCATCAAGGTGTCGGACAAGTTCTTCACCGATGCAGAGATCTCGCGTCTGTCAGTTGTGGCGCCAAATGTGATCCTGAGCATCATCCGCGACTACGAGGTGGTAGAGAAGAGAAGCGTGGTAACACCTGCCGAGATAAAAGGTATCGTGAAGTGTAACAACCCCAAGTGCATCACCAACAACGAGCCCATGGCCACCCACTTCCACGTGCAGGACGGCGTGCTGACCTGCCACTACTGCGAGAAGGAGCAGGACATTAACAAAGTAGAACTTTGTTAACATTGAACATTGAGATTTGAACTTTGAGCTTTGAACTTTGAACATTTTTTAAACCCAATAAACAAAACAATGAACAGAGACAACACAATCTTTGAGTTGATTGAGAAAGAGCATCAGCGCCAGCTGAAAGGCATTGAGCTGATTGCAAGTGAGAACTTCGTAAGCGACCAGGTGATGGAAGCCATGGGCTCTTACCTTACCAACAAGTATGCCGAGGGCTATCCTGGCCACCGTTACTATGGCGGATGCCAGGTTGTTGACGAGGTTGAGCAGCTGGCTATCGACCGCGTATGCAAGCTGTTCGGTGCCGAGTATGCCAACGTACAGCCACACTCTGGTGCTCAGGCTAATGCTGCCGTGCTGCTGGCTGTGCTGAAGCCAGGCGACACCTTCATGGGTCTGAACCTGGACCACGGTGGTCACCTGTCACACGGTTCGCACGTGAACACATCGGGTATCATCTACAACCCCATCGGTTACAACCTGAACAAGGAGACCGGTCGTGTGGACTATGACGAGATGGAGCAGCTGGCCCTGGAGCACAAGCCCAAGCTGATTATCGGTGGGGGTAGTGCTTACAGCCGCGAGTGGGACTACAAGCGCATGCGTGAGATTGCCGACAAGGTTGGCGCTCTGCTGATGATCGATATGGCTCACCCCGCTGGTCTGATTGCTGCCGGATTGCTGGACAACCCTGTTAAGTACGCTCACATCGTTACTTCGACTACCCACAAGACCCTGCGTGGTCCTCGTGGCGGTATCATCCTGATGGGTAAGGACTTCGAGAATCCTTGGGGCCTGAAGACACCAAAGGGTGTTGTGAAGATGATGAGTCAGCTGCTGAACTCGGCCGTATTCCCTGGACAGCAGGGTGGTCCTCTGGAGCACGTGATTGCTGCCAAGGCTGTGGCTTTCGGCGAGGCTCTGCAGCCTGAGTTCAAGGAGTGGGCTAAGCAGGTACAGAAGAACGCCAAGGTGCTGGCCGAAGAGCTGGTTAAGCGTGGATTCGGCATCGTAAGCGGTGGTACCGACAACCACTCTATGCTGGTTGACCTGCGCTCTAAGTATCCCGACCTGACTGGTAAGGTGGCTGAGAACGCTCTGGTTGCTGCCGACATCACCGTGAACAAGAACATGGTACCATTCGACAGCCGTAGCGCCTTCCAGACATCAGGTATCCGTCTCGGAACTCCTGCTATCACCACCCGTGGTGCCAAGGAGGATCTGATGGTACAGATTGCTGCCTGGATTGAGGAGGTACTGAACGATCCCGAGAACCCAGAGGTTATCGCCAGCGTTCGTGCCCGCGTGAACGAGAAGATGAAGGATTATCCTTTGTTCGCTTATTAATCTGCTTGCACATTAATAAACATAAAAAAGCCCCAGCCAAACCGGCTGGGGTTTTCTGTTTGCTATTCCTGATTTTACTTCAGATTATCATTGAAATGATTGATGGCCTGGCGATAGAGGTGGTTACGCGTGTTACCACCCGAGATGCCGTGGTTACGATTGGTATATACCAACTGACGGAAATCCTTATCGGCCTGAACCAGCGCCTCTACATATTCGGCTGAGTTCTGATAGTGTACATTATCATCGGCCAAACCGTGACAGATGAGCAGCGCGCCATGCAGATTCTTGGCACGGGCAATAGGATTCACTTCGTCGTATCCGCTGGCGTTCTCCTTAGGTGTGCGCATATAGCGCTCGGTGTAGATAGAGTCGTAATAGCGCCAACAGGTGGGAGGCGCAATGGCCACACCGGCACGGAACACTGGGCGACCCTCCGACATCGACATGAGGGTGTTCCAACCACCATAACTCCAGCCCCAGATGCCGATACGCTCCTTATCGACATAGCTCTGCTGACCCAGCCAAAGGGCTGTCTCAACCTGGTCGCGAGCCTCGAGTTCGCCCAGGCGCAGATAGGTGCACTTCTCGAAGTCGGCACCACGACCACCTGTACCACGGTTGTCGACACACACGCAGATATAGCCCTGCTGACAGAGATACTGCTCGAGGATGGCACCATTGCCAGCCATGCCGATGCCCCACTGATTGAGCACCTGCTGCGAGCCAGGACCTCCGTACTGATACATGATGACGGGGTACTTCTTGTTGGCATCGAAGTTGGCGGGCTTCACCATCCAGCCATTCAGCTGTACGCCCTCGGAGGTGGTGAAGGTGAACATCTGCTTAGCGCCCAGCTCGTAATCGGCGAGCTTCGTCTTGAGCTCGTTGTTGTCGATGAGGGTAGCAAGCCGCTTGCCGTTGTTCTGACAGATGGTGTACTGGGCGGGGGTGTTGATGTCGCTCCAGATATTGATGAAGTACTTGTAGTTCTTGCTGAAGATGGCGTTGTTGATACCATCCTTCGGGGTGAGTGTCTCAATCTTGCCGTTCTGGTGAGCCACCATCACCTGCTGCTCGGTAGCCCCCTTGGGGTTGGCAGCGAAATAGGTGTCGCCGGTCTTCTCGTCGAAGCCGTAAACAGCCTTTACCACAAACTTCTCGTGCACAATCTGGCGCAGCAACTGGCCATTCAGATTGTAGAGATACAGGTGGTTGTAGCCATCGCGCTCGCTGGGCAGCAGAATGTGCTTATCGGTGAGCTGGATATCGTCGAGCACCTCTTCCTTGATGTACTTCTGCACCTTATCCTCGATGGCCAGCTTGCAAACCGTAGAGAGCGGATTGGCCATATAGATACGCAGCACGTCCTGGTGGCGATTCATGGTCATGATGGCCACCTTGGTAGGATCGCTGGTAGCTTTGATGCGGGGGATATAATCCTCGGCATCGAGAGGGAGATTGATTTTACGGGTCTGATGACTCTTGATATCGTAGCTCCACACGCTGACCTTCGAGTTGACCTGGCCAGGAACGGGGTACTTATAGGTATAGTCGCCAGGATACTCGGCAAACTCCTTGCGCTCAGGGCGCAGGCCCTTGAAGAGCTGCATGGAGTACTGCTTCACAGCGCTCTCATCGTAGCGTATCCACAGAATCTGCTTAGAATCGGCCGAGAAAACCATCGACGAGTTGGTAGAGAACTCCTCCTCATAGACCCAGTCGGGGATACCATTGATCACCTCGTTGCGCTTGCCGTCCTTGGTGACCTGACTCTCGGCATTGTCGTAGAGTAGCTTCACCAGGTAGATATTGTTTTCGCGAACGAAGGCAATCTGGTTGCCATCGGGCGAGAACACAGGCGTTTGCTGAGGACCACCATCCGACAGGAGCTCCAGCTTATTGTTGCGGATGCTATAGATATAATAGGTGGCGGTGAACGAACGACGATAGATGTACTTGGTCTTGGTCTGGATGAGCAGACGGGTGCCATCGGGACTCATGATGTAGCCATCCACATCGTCGATCTTAGCGCCACGGGCTGTGGCGGCATCGAACAGCACGCCTACCTGCTTGCCGGTTTTAAACGAGTAAGTAACAATCTGCTTACCATCGCTGCTAATCTGCGCGTAAGTCTCGCCATCAGCCAAGGGGTAAACGGCGCTGATGGACTTACTGCGGAACTCGCCTTTGGTAATGTCGGTGAGGGCAATCTGCTTGCCTGCCGAAGCGCTCACAGCCAGCGCCAGCGATATGCCAAGCGAGAATAATCTTAATTTCTTCATCTTTTACTAAGTTTTACTGTTTCAGTTTGCAAAGATAGCGTTTTTTTCGTTAACTTTGCACACTGATGGATTTAAATAAAGTGAATACACCCTATTATAACGACTATGGCACGTGGATACGGCGCCAGTTCCCCTACCGTGTGCAGAAGATTTCGATCGATGCCGGCTTCACCTGTCCTAACCGAGATGGCAGGCTATCTACCGGTGGCTGCATCTACTGCGATAACCGTACCTTCAACCCATCGTACTGTCAGCGCCGGCTCCCGGTGAGAGAACAGCTGGAAGAGGGCAAGCGCTTCTTTGCCCATAAGTATCCGGAAATGAAATATCTGGCCTACTTCCAGGCTTTCACGAATACCTATGCCCCACTCGCGCACCTGAAAGCCCTCTACGAAGAGGCACTACAGGTAGAGGATATCGTGGGCATTGTCATCGGCACACGCCCCGACTGTGTATCCGACGAGCTGCTCGATTATCTGGCTGAGCTGAACAAGCGCACGTTTGTATTAGTGGAATACGGCGTGGAGAGCGCCAACAACGACACCCTGCTACGCATAAATCGCGGGCACACCTTCGAGCAATCGCAGCAAGCCATTGAGCGCACCCATCAGCGAGGACTGCTCACTGGCGCACATATCATCTTAGGACTGCCTGGCGAGGATGCCCAAGAGAGCATGCGACAAGCGCCCATCATCTCTGAGTTGCCGATTGACATCCTGAAGATTCATCAGATGCAGATTATCCGTAACACCCGACTGGCTACGGCATACGAAGCCCATCCATTCCATATCTATAGTGTAGATGAGTATATCCGATTAATAGCGGCATATATCCAGAGGCTCCGCCCTACCCTCATCCTAGAGCGATTCGTGTCGCAATCGCCCAAGGACCTGCTGATAGCGCCGCACTGGGGGCTCAAGAACTATGAGTTTACCAATCTTTTGGCAAACTACCTACGCGACCACGACATCCATCAGGGTCAGTTCTTTCTGAAATCAGTATAGTTATTATTGCGTAGCATCTGATCAATGGTCAGATTCTTGTGACGCTTCATATAGCGCTCCACCATTCGGGTATAGATGCTATTATACAGTTGCTTGCCAAGCGCCTGGTTCACCACCCAGAGGATTTTGCCGATATGCGTGTCGCGCTCCTGCTGACTAAGCGCCCTATCCTGCGGCATAGGATACAGACTCAACAGATAGAACCCCACACAATCAGGCACGATATTATGGCGATTCATCACCTGCAGCTGGCCCTTGGAATAGCCATACAGAGGATTCTGATAAAGCGGACAGTCGCTCCCCAGGTACTTATCCAGACAGATGCCTATCGAATTGTTGCCCACAATCACGCTCTGATCCAGCGAGCCTATCTGAGCATACACCTCAGGAATCTCGATGCCGGGAATACTCTCGCGCAGATATTTGAAGGATTTCGTCAGATCCCTGTTGATATCATCCATATTAGCATACTGCTGTTCGGCCTCGGTTATCAGCGCCTGCAAGGTGGAATCCTGGAAAAAACGCAGGAATTTGGTGTTGATCTGCTGATCGTCAACCTTTCCGATGTGCAGCACATCCTCTATCAGCGTGCGGGTCTGCATCGGATAAACCGTATTCATCTGCTGGAGTGCCGAGAAATCGCCCGTGGTAAGGTAGAGACTCTGGATACGATCATAGCGGTCAACGGCCACTTCCCTGTCTTCTTCCGACAGGAATTGCCATTCACAACTGATGCATCCAAACATCACCACTAACAAAAAATAATATATCTTATGCACGGGCTGGAACGAAAATGCTATATCTTTGTTAAAAAAATCGATGCAAATATACTAAAAAATATTTTAAAAACCAAATTTTAACCTAAAAATATTAAATAAAAGTATAAAAACATGCACATTTCTGTTTATTTGTGTAAAAATTGTGAGTTATTTGAATGTTTTTAAGTACTTTTGTTGTCTGCTAAGACAAATAAAAACATGATTAAAAAACTATTCCTATTGGCATTTGTTGCCATACCTGTATCCGCCACATGGGCTCAACAGCGAATTTCCGTCAGTGTAGCCAATCCATCAGCGACTGATCGCACAGACCAACCCGTGGTCATAGCGCTCAGCGATTATGGTGAAATACGAAAAGCCATCGTTACCCATGAAGGCCAGGAAATACCCTGTCAGCTCGACGATCTCGATCAGGACGACGTATTCGACGAGCTCTGTTTCTTAGCCGATCTGAAAGGCAAAGAGAAGAAGAATTATGAAGTAAGGCTCTACACCGACGTGCAGGAAGCGCCCAAACAGTATCCTGCCCGTGTGTTTGCCGAGATGCTGATCCGCAATGACAAGGTGAAGCAGAAGAACAAGCATAACAACTACATCGAAGCCATTACAGCCCGTGGCGACTGTGCTAATTCCTATAACATACAGCACCACCACGGCGTGGATTTCGAGAGCGAGCTGAATGGTATCCGTATCTACTTTGACAAGCGCCAGACACTCGATCTGTATGGCAAGTTCAACAAGCGACTCGAACTAGAGGCCACCCAGTTCTACACCTCACCTGAACAGAAAGCCGAAGGCTATGGCGACGATGTGCTATGGGTAGGCAACACTTTCGGACTTGGTGCCTTTCGTGGTTGGGATGGCCAGCACCCCACGATGATTGATCCTGTGAGCAGTCGCACGCAACGTATCATCTCGTATGGTCCGCTGCGCACCATCGTAGAGCTTGTGGACAAAGGCTGGCAAGCGGCAGCCGGAAAGGCGCCCATCAATATGACCATCCGTTATATCCAGTATGCTGGTCATCGTGACACGGATGTAGAGGTGTATTTCACCAAGAAAAACATTGATATGCGCAACTATCTGTTCTCGACAGGCATCATCAATGTGAAAGGCTCGGAAGAGTTCTCGGATCATAAGGGACTGCGTGGTTGCTGGGGCAGCGACTTCCCCACAGGCGACACCATCAACACCAAACGTGAGACGGTGGGATTAGGCATTCTCATCCCCAAGCAGCATATAGTCAGCGAGGAGAAAGCCAATAAGGACAACTATGCATTTGTGGTAAAAGCCAACCAGAACACACTGAAGTACAAGATAGCATATACCTCTGATAACGAGGTATTTGGCTATCATAACAGCAAGGATTGGTTCAGCTTCCTGAAGCTATGGCGCAAGGAGGTGGAGCAGCCTGTAAAGGTGGTGATTACCAAGCCATAACTAAAGGGGCAAAGCACTGAACAGCTTGCGACCTTTAGCATAATACTGCCAGAGCAAAGAGAAATCCTTCTGCTCTGGTATTTTTTCAACCTGACGCTGCGACTGTATCTGCTGGCGATCGGCTTCGAAATCCTTCTTCCATTTCTTAAACGCCCTGCGTGCGCGATAGATGGCCTTGAAGTCGCCCCAGTTACGATTGAGGATCAATGTCTCCCAAGCAGCCAGATAATCCAGGAACCAGCGCCAACGCATCACGGTGGCCAGTTCGCTATCCGGCAAACACTTATAGAGCATCGTCAGATTATTGCGGAAATTCAGATAAGTCTTCATGGGGTTACTCTTCGGCAGCGTGCCGCCTCCCACATGATAAACATAACTATCGGGGATGCAAACAATACGGCGCCCACCTATTCGCAGTCGCCAACACAAGTCGATCTCCTCATTGTGCGCAAAGAAACGGCCATCCAGCCCGTTCACCGCCCAATAATCCTTGGCGCGTATCATCAATGCCGCTCCTGTGGCCCACAGGATATCGGCAACATTGTCGTACTGGCCATTATCTAGTTCTACTGTTTCAAAAATACGTCCACGACAGAAAGGATAGCCGAATCGGTCCAGATATCCCCCACTCGCTCCTGCATACTCAAAACGGTCTTTGTCGAAAATGGACAACAACTTAGGCTGACAAGCAGCTGTGTCGGGATGGGCGTCGAGATACTCTATCAGCGGCGTAAGCCAGTGATGCGTCACTTCGATATCAGAATTCAGCAGCAGATAGTATTCGGCTTCAATCTGCCTGAGCGCCTTATTATACCCCTCTGCAAATCCCCAGTTCTGATCAAGCACAATCAGCCTGACTTCCGGATAACTGGCACGTAAAAAAGCCAGAGAATCATCAGTCGAAGCATTATCTGCCACATAGATTGTTGCCTCTTCCTTAGAGTATTGAAGAACTGAGGGCAGATACTGCTCCAGCATCCTGCGTCCGTTCCAGTTCAGTATGACGATTGCAACCTTGTCCATCCTTCGCGCGCGTACATTATATTATAAAAGAATGCATTTCAACGACTCCTTGTCGTGAGTAAGCTCACCAAGCCTTACCTTTATCAACTGGTTATCGAAATCTGGATTGGCATCCTTAGCCGATAGCTCCACACGGATATAGTTCTTTGTAAAACCATGCATAGCCCTACCGCGTGTAGCCTTCTCGAACAGCACTTCGGCCTCCTGACCGATATAACGCTCATAGAAACCAATGGTTTTCTGATCGCTCAACTCCAGCAGACGCTTCACACGCAACTTTTTATCTTTCTCGCTCACCACGTATGGAATACTCAAGGCCGATGTGCCAGGACGCTCAGAATACGGAAACACATGCAACTGGGTTACGTCAAGACTATCCAGGAACTCGTAAGTCTCCTCGAAACACTCCGACGTCTCACCACGACAACCTACCATCACGTCGACACCAATAAAGGCATCGGGCATCAGTTCCTTGATACGATGAATCTTTTCGGCAAAGAGCTCACGGTCATAATGACGGTGCATGAGCTTGAGCACCGTGTTGCTACCACTCTGCAAGGGAATATGGAAATGCGGCATAAAGGCACGGCTCTGGGCGCAGTACTCGATGAGCTCATCCGAAATCAAATCGGGTTCGAGCGAGCTGATGCGGTAACGCTGAATACCCTCAACCCCATCGAGCGCCTTAACCAGGTCGATAAACTTCTCACCAGTGGTCTTACCAAAGTCGCCAATGTTCACACCCGTCAACACAATCTCCTTTCCGCCCTCGGCAGCCGCCTCTTCAGCCTGAGCTACCAACGAAGCAATCGTGGGATTACGCGAAAAGCCACGAGCGTATGGAATCGTGCAGTAAGTGCAGAAATAATCACAGCCATCCTGTACCTTCAGGAAGTAGCGTGTGCGATTACCCCTTGAGCAACTTGGTGCAAAACTGGTAATATCCTTGGTCTTCTGACGGAAATACTTAACCTCTCCAGAGGTCCATGCATCCGACAGGAATTGTATCAGATTAGCCTTTTCGTTCGAGCCCAATACCAGACTTACACCTTCAATCCTGGCCACCTCGTCGGCCTCCAACTGTGCATAACAACCAGTGACCACAACAAAAGCTCCGGGATTCTCGCGCACCAAGCGATGAATGGCCTGGCGGCATTTCTTATCAGCCACTTCGGTCACCGAACAAGTGTTAATCAGGCAAATATCTGCATGTTCACCCTTTTGAGCAGTAGTTACGCCTAAGTCCTGAAGCATCTTACCAAAGGTTGATGTTTCAGAGAAGTTCAACTTACATCCAAGTGTAAAATAGGCAGCCTTTTTGCCCTGAAAAGCGGAGGTATCTATCATATATAAAATAGGTGTATTGTTTGCGGGCACAAAGATACGACATTTTTTGCAAAAAACATGCATTTTGAGCCTTTTTTAAGATACATGCCAAAAATACACCAAATTTAACATTTCACAAGTTGCTGATTATCAGGTATTTGCAAAAAAGTTACAAAAACACCCTAAAAAAAAACGAAAAAAATGATACGTCGTATTAAAATTATGCTTAACTTTGCAGCGTTTTAATAAACAAATGATTGTTTTACAGATTTAAAAAGCTTAGAAAAAATGAAAAAATTAGTATTCATGTTCGTAGCAGTAGTTGCTATCTCTTTCGCATCATGTGGTAACAAGGCTCAGGCTCCTGTACAGGACACTGACTCTATCGCAGAGGTTGCTGATAGCGTAGCCGACAGCCTGGCTGTTGACACTGTAGCTACTGATTCAGTTGCTCAGTAATTCAATTACGAACGATTGAGAGAAAAGGCCGTAGAACGAGAGTTCTGCGGTCTTATTTTTTTATATTTTACACCATATTACTCCACCCTCTTGCAGCTTGTAAAGCGTTTAAAAAACTTAAAAAATACACATAAAACTTGCAACCTATAGTATTATTTCGTATATTCGCAGAAAAAATCAGGATTATCAAACAAAACATACTCCAATAGAATCAACTCATTAAGATATAATCGATAATTAGAATCATTTATGATTAATTTTGATACATAATTTCCCGGGAGCAGTCATGGATCGCAGTGATGCGGTCCATGATTCATTTTTGTCAATACTGTAGATAATACCTACTCCTATTGCAAATGTTATAATTAGGTTAAGATAGGCTTTTTTCTTGCATGATTGAATTATTTATCCTACATTTGCATTGTCAAACTTAAAATACTGAATAATAGCATTACTACAATGACGAAAAGATTCATCCTCTCTCTTACCATTGCGTTGGTAGCCGTTAGTGCCAATGCCCAGTTCCTGTTCCGTATCAGCGGCAAGAAAATCAAGGCCCCCTCATACATCCTGGGGTCAGTACACACACTGGTTGGTCCATCAGGCGTGCTCCAACTACTGCGCAACGAGGGCTACAAAGTAGAACAGATAAAAGTGAAACGGTAAAGGTATAGAGTATGAAACAGAAATATATGGTACTGGTGCTGTTTGCACTGATTGCGGCTTCGAGCGCCGTTAGTTTCTCCAGCTATAGGGCCACTGAGTGGCTTGTAACCCAGGATATGAACCAAGCTCTGGCCAAGACTATGGCCGAACAGAAGAGCGACGTTATCAACAGCGATACCATCACCGTATTCAATAGTCATCTGCAGATGGAGGCGCTACGTGGGCAGGCTATGCTTGCCATCGACACCCATCAAGGATTCGCGCTGCATCCACAGGTTTCCTGCGCTACCATTCTCGGATTGTCTGATCAGCGCCCGGCAATGGTACTTTGGACTGCAGTGCTACTGTGGGGTATGTTCTGTCTGTATCATCGTCGGCCCGCTATCGCCGGACTATATGGCGGACTGGCTTTGCAGGATGGCAATATCATCGATGCCAAAGGCTGCGCGATAAAACTCACGCCTATGCAGCACCAGCTGATGGAGATGTTTTTCCGTTCACCCAATCACACTCTGTCGAAAACCGAAATCTGCAACACCCTCTGGCCTAAGAAAGATGATGCCAGCGAAACGCTTTATACGCTAATCCGTCGACTAAAGCCCATCATCGAGGCCCATTCCGACTTAAAGATTGAGGCCGACCGCGGTAAAGCTTACGAACTGAAAATAAAATAGTTAGCACACAAAGACCTTATCTCTTCATACCATGTATGGGGAGATATTTTTTTGTTAATTACAGTTAATGCTTGTTTGGTTTCGGGCCGTTTATGTGTCTGATAAATGTAAAGCAAAAGTAAATGGAAAAAAGCGCATTCGAACAGATAGCCCGCACGTGGCGCGAAAAAGCCATCAGCGTGAGTCTCCACTATGGTGCGGGAAAGGAAGAGGCCGAGGACATTGCACAGGATGTGATGCTTCGTCTGTGGCAGATGCACCATGAACTGGAGCAATACCAATCGGTAGAGGCCATTGTGTCGCTGATGTCGAAACATCTGCTGCGAAACCACCAAAGGAGAAAACCTACCGAAACGCTCAACGAAGCCACCGTGGTGGAGCTAACATCCAGTCCACACGAAGAGTTGGAGAGCAAGGAGAACGAACAATGGCTGCAATCCCGACTGGCCCAGCTGCCCACCACGCAGCGCACCTTACTTTACATGCGACAAGTAGAGCGGCGCAGTCACGAAGAGATAGCCCAACTGTTAGGCATCGAGCCCACATCGATAAGTACCCTGCTGGCCAGAGCCCGACGAACATTATTACAAGAAATCAAACAGCGAAACGAGTTATGACACAGTACACCAAGGAATACATTCAGGAGTTGCTTACCAGATATATGGACGGCACTTCTACGCTCGACGAGGAGGATATCCTGAGCAGCTACTTCAAGGGCGATAACATCCCCGAGGAGTGGACCTGCTACCAGCAGCTGTTCCTGGAGATCGAGGCCATGCAGCCCTCCAATGAGCAGCCTGCTATCAATCAGCCTGGCGCAGAGCATAAGCCCATAAGCCGTCGCCGTTGGATAGTTTGGAGCCTGGCTGCTGCAGCCGTTATTGCCGGTGTGGTTTATCTGGCCGTTCCCACTCATCAATCGGCATTTGTGACCGCAGCACCGCTCACCACTCAAGCTGATACCATAACGGTACAGTCGGAGATGGTGCAACCTCAGACCGAAACGGTTCATACCGATACGCTGTTGGCACCCAAAGCGGCTACCCAGCCTACCCCTGCCAAGAAGCGCAGCAAGCGCAAGATAGAACCCACTATCCACGATATTGATAAGGCATACGCCCTGCTGGCGCAGGTTGAAGCCCTGGCACAGGCCGAAGACGAGATGATCGAGGCTAAGATGGCCGCTTACGGCTACATTCCCGTGATGCAAGAAGATGGTACCATTACATATATTAACGAACAAACAAATTTTATTGCATATGAAGAGTAAAAACTTAATGCTGTCAGCCATACTGATGGCACTGCCCGCAACTTTGATGGCACAGCAGAACATTCAGAAAGCATTTGATGCCCTGTTGAAGGATAAGATTGTAGAAACCAAGACCGAGCATATCTTGGAGAACGATCCCGAAACGGGACTGAAGAGCGCTCAGGCCGATGTCTATGATTTTGTGATCACTAACGCCTCTGCACTTAAGCATATCAAGACTATTCAGCAAGCTTTCGAGCAAGATAAGAGTGCTGCTTATTCTCTGCGCACAGTGAATCGTACTAACAACGAATCGCATCGCGGCTTTTTCGATCAGATGTCAACCAAGATGGGGTTGAGCCATGTGGCGCTTAGAGTGGGCGACGGCATATCGCAGTCGGTAGCTATCGGAAACATGCCTAACTCAAAGTATATCTATGCCTGCTTCCTTGATAAGGAGCGTACCGACAAGGAGTATCGTTATGCCTATGCGATGGAATGGGCCGAGAACGACGGCAAGACCGAGTTCCGTCTGGCTATTACCTATGGTACAAAGAACGAGCAACGCAAGTCTAAAATCAAGCATATCTCGATAAACAGTAAGGACTTTGATCTGAACAGTCTGGATTCGATTTTTAGCAATGCGGGTAATCTGGCCGAAATGATTAAGGATAACATAGGTTATAACTTCGATGCCAGTTTGAATTACGATTCTATCATGCCGGCTGGTGTCAAAGCATCTCACATCTGGCTCAGCGAGTTCAACTCTTATAAGAAGTTCTTCCTGAAGAATCCCAATGGCAATACTGCTACCCATCACGCCACCTCGATCTACAATCTCTGCAAGAACGCAAATGGACTTGAGCCTGACGAAAAGAAGTTGGCTGCCAAGGAAATAGCGAAGCTTAAGAAGGCCACACAGGATGAATTTATCCAGAATCTGTTCGATATGTGCATCGAGCGACTTGGCAAATAACCCGCTAAAAATTAGACAGTTAGATCGTTGTCAGCGAATTGTCAGACAAATGTCAGCCAAATAATTCTCTCTCTTTATATACTCTTCATACCTTTGCAGCTGCATAACAAAAGCATGTAGGTATGAAGAGATTTTTAAGGACCAAATTTTACAGAACCAAAATGAAGAATGTAAACTTACTGATTACATTCCTGCTGTTGGTGTGCCCTTTGGCCATGATGGCCCAGCAGGAATCCGACACCACAGCAGTGAATAATAACGATTCCATTACCTGGAATAAGGAGTTGGATGGCGTAGTAGTAAAAGCCCAGCGCCAATTGATTAAACAGGATATCGACCGCGTGGCCTACGACGTGCAGCACGACGAGGAAGCCAAAACGCAAACCGTGATGGACATGCTGCGAAAGGTGCCCATGGTAACCGTAGATGGTCAGGATAATATCCAGGTTAAGGGTAATAGCAATTTCAAGGTGTATAAGAACGGGCATCTGGATCCCAGTCTTACCAAGAATGCCAAAGAGGTGTTTAAGTCGATGCCCGCCTCGATGGTTAAACGTATTGAGGTGATTACCGATCCCGGTGCTCGCGAAGATGCCGAGGGTGTAGATGCGGTTTTGAATATCGTAACACTTACAAATACCAAGATGCAGGGCGTAACGGGTGTAGTGTCAAGCTCGCTTAACACACTTGGTCATACCAGTTTCTATTCATCGCTCACAGGTCAGCTTGGCAAACTGATGCTCTCTGGCAACTATGGCTATAACAGCCAGACCAAACGCAACAGCTACAATCGTGTAGAGATTTCTCGCACCTATCTCGATACAGGCAACACCTTGCTTTCTGGCGGTGAGGGTTCTAATCCTGGCCATATCCACTTTGCAGATATTGATGCCAGCTACGATATCGATTCGCTCAATCTGCTCTCAGCCTCGTTTGGCGGCTACTTCTATACGCTCAATGTTCAGGGCGGTGGCTACAACAAACTGCTCAATCCTGCTGGGCAGTCACTCTATAGCTACCGCACCAGCTACTGGATGCCAGGCTACAACCACCACTCGTGGAACGGCCGATTCGACTATCAGCACAAGACTCACCTGGATGGCGAGCGACTGACGCTGTCGTATATGCTCGCCCTTACCCGGCAGCATACCGATCAGGAGAACAGCTATACCGAGCTCAACAATGTATCGTTCCCCTATACAGGCAGTCTCTCTAACATGCACGAACGTTTCACTGAGCACACTTTTCAGATTGACTGGTTGCGCCCATTGGGTTGTGGCCATCAGCTTGAGGTTGGCGCAAAGTATATCGATCGCCATAACAATAGCTATAGCGCACAAAACCTTTATGGTATTGATGCCGACACCTCTGATGATTTTCAGCACACCACGCGCGTGCTTGCGGGCTATGCCGACTATATCTTCCGCACCGCCAAATTCTCAGCCCGTGCAGGCTTGCGCTATGAGTACAGCTACTTGCGCGGCAGCTATCCTGACGGTAAAGGCACAACGTTCGATAAACATCTGGGCGACTGGGTTCCACAGGCCACACTTAAATACCAACTCACTGATGCACAGTCGATAAAACTCAATTATACCACCAGTATCAATCGTCCTGGCATCTCTTATCTGAATCCAGCTGTAAATGTGTCACCTGCATTCATCAGTCAGGGCAATCCACAACTCTCCAGCTCGCACACGCAGCGCATCAGTTTTATCTATACTTATATCATGCCTAACCTAACGTTGCAGTTGGCTCCCGGTTATAACGCCTATAGCAGCGGCATCAGCCAGATAGTTACGGTTAAGGATGATATTCGCTATTCTACTTACAACAATATCCTGACTTATCGACGTTTTTCGGTTGAACAATATGTGCAGTGGAAACCCTTTGATGCCACCACATTTGTATTCAACAATAACGCGCGCTACGAACATTACGAGAATCCGAATCCAGGCTATCGCAATCACGGTTGGAGCGATAACTATAGCCTCAGTTTGCAGCAGCGCCTCCCCCTCAAACTGCGCCTCAGTTTAAGCGCCTATGGCAAATTAGGGCATAGCCCATCCAGTGTCTATAGCGTAGAGCACAGCTATTTCGACTATTATGCCTCGCTACAGCGCTCATTCCTCAAGGGCGATCGCCTTACCGTTCGCTTCACTGCTAATGCACCATTCAATAAGTATTGGTATATGGAGGCCGAAACTGTAAATGGCGACTTCACAGGCATCGAACGTTCGTGGAATCGAAATCGTTCGTTCTCTATCTCAGCCTCTTGGCGTTTCGGTTCGCTCAAATCAAGTGTTAAGAAGACCGAGCATTCCATCGAAAACAGCGACGTAGTTGGTGGCATTAGCAAAAGTAACTAACTGATTATGAAGAAGTTCCTGTTCTTATCATTTGGAGCGTTTGTGGCGTTGATGGTATACATGTCGAACTGTAGCGGCTGCGATGACCAACCATTGGCCGAAAAGCTGGAACGAGCGATGACACTGACCCGGATGGTGGTATATCATGATGATGATTACGATTATACCATCAAGTATCCGATGTTTTTCGAACCAACCGACGATTCACTGATGGAGAAAGGCAGCTGCAGGTTCAGCTTCTGGCAGGACAGCATTGAGATTGTGCAGTCGGCCTTCGTTCAACCTAATACCGATTCGCTCAGCATTGATCAAGCAACCAGCAAATACGCCGCCGAACTCTATGCCACTCACCAACATAAAGGCAAGAACTTCTTTATTCTTTCCGGCTCGTTGCATAGCGATACAGGCCAGATTACCGGGCGGCGCTTTTATGCTAAGTTTGTGCGCCACCGTAAACTCTGGTTTGTACAAACCCTTACGTATCCTGAAGATTGCGAGCGCTCTCTAAACAGACTGCTGAAAGAGATAGATGCCTGGCAGGTTTGGGAATGAGAATACAAAAAAATCCCGAGGAAATAAATCCTCGGGACACTGATGTCATAATAAATAATGATGCCTTACAGCAGTTATTAATTGTTATGATTTAAATGCTTGCATTGTTGATTATGCCTCAGCAGGAGTTTCCTCCTCTGCCTCAACCTCAGCCTCAACAGCCTCAGCCTGATCAGCAGCAGCCTTCTTGGCGTCAGCAGCAGCCTTGATAGCAGCCTCTGCATCAGCAGCAGCCTGCAACTCAGCAGCGTTCTCAGCAACTACCTTTACAGGGAGCTCAACGATTACCTCCTTGTGGAAGTGTACCAGAGCTACATAGTCACCAATCTTCTTGGCGTCCTTCATGGTGATGATCTTACGATCAACCTCCTTACCGAGCTTAGCGAGCTCCTCAGCTACCTGAGCAGCACCTACAGAACCATAGAGCTGACCTGTAACACTAACCTTAGCAGCAATCTCGAGGGCAACACCATTCAACTGAGCAGCCTTCTCCTCAGCAGCGGCCTTCTGGGCAGCCAGCTTGTGAGCCTGCTGCTTCAGGTTCTCTGCGAGAATCTTCTTAGCTGAAGGACTGGCGATAACACCCTTACCCTGAGGGATGAGGTAGTTACGGCCATAGCCTGACTTTACATTCACGATATCGTTCTTGAATCCCAGACCGATAATATCTTCTTTCAGTATAATTTCCATAATCTTGCGTCCTCCTCTTTAATTATTTCATCAAATCGGTTACGTAAGGCAGCAGTGCGATCTGGCGGGCACGCTTAACGGCCTGAGCCACACGACGCTGATACTTCAGAGATGTTCCAGTGATGCGGCGGGGAAGAATCTTACCCTGCTCGTTGAGGAACTTCTTCAGGAACTCGGGATCCTTGTAGTCGATGTACTTGATACCGCTCTTCTTGAAACGGCAATACTTCTTCTTCTTTGTATCGATAGAAGGAGCTGTCAAATAACGGATTTCACTCTGTTCTGCCATAGTTTAAGCCTCCTCTTTTTTACCAAGCTTTGCACGACGCTTCTCGGCGTACTCAACTGCATACTTGTCAAGTTTAACTGTCTGGAAACGAATCACCTTCTCGTCACGACGGAAAGCAGTCTCCAATGTCTTAATCACTTCTGGCTCAGCCTTGAACTCTACCAGGCAGTAGAAACCTGTAGACTTCTTCTGAATAGCATAAGCCATCTTCTTCAATCCCCAGGCCTCTTCATTGATGATCTCTGCACCCTTATCGGTCAGGACCTTCTTGAATTTTGCGGCCGTTTCCTTCATCTGTTCATCAGACAAAACGGGAGTTAAAATGAAAACGGTTTCGTATTGATTCATACTACGTTAAAAAATAAATTATTAATTAATATTTTGCTTAAAGCGGGTGCAAAGGTACAAATATTAATTGAGAATTGTCAATTCGGAATTGACAGCCACCAGTTATTTAAGAATATTTAATACTTTTCACCTTTTTTCTGCTGTCTAACATGAAAAACCGCTCCTAAAATAATGATTATCAGTCCAGTAAGTAACACCAGATTATAGCGTGTAAAACCTATCAGGAAACTGACAATCAAAAGGAGAGCACCAGTTAAAACCAGTGCTACTCCCAAATATGTATTAATCAGACTTTTCTTCACAGCTATGATTTACTCGTCTTCTACCTCAGGGGTAATCAGCTTGTAACCCTTACCGTGAATGTTAATAATCTCAATCTGAGGATCGTCCTTGAGATGCTTACGCAACTTGGTGATATAAACATCCATTGAGCGTGCATTAAAGTAGTTGTCGTCGATCCAAATGGTCTTCAAAGCAAAGTCGCGCTGCAGAATCTCATTTGAATGACTACAGAGCAGAGCCAGCAATTCATTCTCCTTGGTAGTAAGCTTAGTCTGTTTCTCACCAATCTGGAGCAACTGCTTCTGCGTATCGAATGTAAACTGCCCCAGACGATATACCGTAGACTCACGACTCTTCTTACCCTTAGTACGGCGCAGAATAGCCTCAATACGGAATACGAGCTCCTCCATAGAGAAGGGTTTGGTGATATAATCATCGGCACCCAGTTTGAAGCCCTCAAGAATATCCTCTTTGAGTGTTTTAGCAGTCAGGAAGATAATGGGCACATCGGTATTAGCGGCACGAATCTCCTGAGCAAGTGTGAATCCATCCTTCTTAGGCATCATCACATCGAGCACACAGATGTCGAATTTTGTCTTGAGGAAAGCCTTGAAACCAGCTTCACCATCAGCACAAAGTTCTGCAACAAAGCCCTTGGCCTGCAAATACTCACGAAGCAGCATTCCGAGGTTCTCATCGTCCTCGCAAAGCAAGATTTTCAGTTTGTCGTCGTTCATCATAATTCTGTTTTTATGAGTTAAAAAATAATTTTATTGTTCGTCTTCTTTTAATATGGGTAGCGACACTGTAAAAGTGGTTCCCTTACCCAATTCGCTTTCGCATTTGATTTCGCCCTCGTGCAGAGTGATAATCTTCTTAACGTAAGCCAAACCTAAGCCAAAGCCCTTGACATCGTGGACATTTCCCGTATGAACACGATAGAACTTGTCGAAGATCTTCTTTACATTCTCCTTTTTAATACCCAGGCCTGTGTCGCGAATAGAGAAACACAAACGGTCCTTATCGTTCCAAGTCTTAATATAGATATCTATCGGCTCTTCGGGTTTGCGATACTTCACTGCATTATCCATCAGATTGGTAATCGCATTCTGGAAATGAACCTCGTCCACATAGATTGCCGAATCAACAGCCTCAATTTCGGTATAGATCTTACCCCCAGTATGCTCTACACGCAGCGAGAAACTGGATGCAATATTCTCTATCATCTCGTTCAGATCGAGTTCCTTTTTCTTGAAAACGATACTCTTCTTATCAAACATCGACATCTGGAGCACTTTCTCTACAAGGAAGCGTAGACGCTTTGATTCATCTGTAATGACACCACTCAGGTGTTTGGTCATCTGCTCCGACTTAGTCACGCTCTCGTCGTTCATCATCTGGGCTGCCAGTGAAATAGACGCAATAGGTGTCTTCAGTTCGTGGGTCATATTGTTAATGAAATCGTTCTTAATCTCAGTGAGGCGCTTCTGGCGGAAGATTACCACAATAGTAAAGAGGAACGTGAGCAACAATACCACCGTAAATACCATAGCTGGTATCATGAAACGCACACTCGAGAAGATATAAGAGCTCATATCCGGGAAGTGGATTTTCACCACGCCCATCTTAGACGATGGGTCATTGCGGAATAAAGTCTGTTTGTAAACATACTCCTCGCCCTCGGCCGAATATTCTGGACAGCGATATACCTCTCGTCCGTCAGATGTCTCAACACGAAAATGATAAGGTATATTGATACCGTTATTGAGCAATTCAGTACGAATATCCTGATCGAGCAACTTGAAGTTAATTCGCTCTTTCAGTGGCTTATCACTGGCGGTATATAGGATATTGTAAACTACTTCGTCGAGCAACGCCTTCTGATATACATAGCGATTACGCACGATTTCCTGCAATGACTTAGAGGCTTCGGAGATACTGTTCTTGTCAGTACGGAGAATCATGGCCTTAGGCACATTGGCCGGACGAATAGCAAAGGTCTTCAGCTCAAAACTGGAATAAACAGTACCATCATCGGCTGCCACAGCAAACTGATGCGCATGTTTAATAGTTCCATCAAGACCATCAACCATCACAGAATCCTGTCGAATAGCCTTACGTTCTGTCTCCTTGACATCCTTCTCAAGATAGCGTAACGTCTCATTCATCTCAAGATTTCGCGATGCTTGATAGAGGCTTCGATTAACCGACTCATCAAACTGTTCTTTCTTCATTTTCGCCATCTCTTCGATATACGAAATCTGAAGGTAGAGCAGCCCTACAAATGAGAGTCCCATTATAATTGCTATAATCCAAATCGTTCTTTTCTTCATAACAACTGCAAAGATAAGCGATTTCTTAATACAGAGGTCCAAATGTGTTAATTATTTGTTGTGTATTTCACAAAATTAACAAGTTTGCGATTTTTTAGTTGCGACATTTTAACTAAGACAAAAGAATCCCCACTATCAAAATAGCGGGGATTCCAACTTAAAATATGGCGTGAAGATTAATCCTCATCCTTCATCTCTTCCTCATGCTGCTTGATGAGTGCCTGCTGGATATCGTTTGGCACGAGCTCGTAGCTGGAGAAGCTGGTAGAGAACGAAGCACGACCACCAGTGAGCGAGCTCAGGGCGATAGAATAGCTTGACAGCTCCTTGAGAGGAATCTTGGCACTGAGCTTCTGATAGCCAGCCTCTGAGTCCATACCCATGATGATGGCACGACGGCCCTGGAGGTCGCTCATCACATCACCCATATAGTCGCCAGGAACGAGCACTTCAAGATCATAGATTGGCTCAAGCACCTTTGGACCAGCCTCCTTGAAGGCTGCAGAGAAGGCATTACGTGCAGCCAGCATGAACGAGAGCTCGTTAGAGTCAACGGGGTGCATCTTACCATCATAGACGATGACACGCACGTCGCGGGCATACGAGCCAGTGAGCGGACCCTGCTCCATGCGCTCCATCACACCCTTGAGGATGGCTGGCATGAAACGCATATCGATAGCGCCACCAACCACTGAGTTGATGAAGACCAATTTGCCACCCCAGTCGAGGTTGATCTCCTCCTTACCCTTGATATTCATCTTGAACTCCTGACCGTTGATCTTGAACGATGTAGGATCGGGCATGCCCTCGGTATAAGGCTCGACGATGAGGTGCACCTCACCGAACTGACCGGCACCACCCGACTGTTTCTTATGACGATAGTCTGCACGGGCCATCTTGGTGATGGTTTCACGATAAGGAATCTTTGGCTCGATATATTCAATCTGGATCTTCTCGTTGTTCTCCATACGCCACTTCAAGGTACGCAGGTGGAACTCTCCCTGACCATGAACAATAATCTGGCGCAATTCCTTAGACTGCTCAACAACCCATGTAGGATCCTCCTGACGCATCTTCTGAAGAGCGGTCATCATCTTCTCTGTCTCACTCTCGTTGACAGCCTTAATGGCACGAGAGAACTTAGAGTTAGGATACTTAATGAAGTTGAACTTATTCTCTACATCCTTGCCATTCAGAGTGTTTCCAGTCTTTACATCCTTCAGCTTAACAGTACAGCCAATATCACCAGCTACGAGCTGATCAACCTGAATACGGTTAGCGCCAGCACAAGCGTAGATAGTACCCATACGCTCCTTAGAACCACGATCAGCATTGGTAAGATCGTCACCGCTCTTAACCACACCACTCATAACCTTAAAGTAAGATACCTCACCAATATGTGGCTCAACACCTGTCTTGAAGAAATAGAGCGATGTAGGCGCACTTGCATCAGCAGGTACATCCTGACCGGCAGCATTCTGAATAACAGGCATGTCGCTTACGAATGGAACCACATTACCCAGGAACTCCATCAGACGGCGAACACCCATATCCTTACCTGCACAAACACAGAACACTGGATAAATGCTACGAGTAACCATACCCTTGCGGATACCCTCACGCATCTCGTCTTCGCTCAGATCCTCGCTCTCGAAGAATTTCTCCATCAAGGTATCGTCACCAGCGGCAGCGGCCTCAACCAGCTTCGCCTTCATTTCCTTAGCCTTCTCCAACTGGTCAGCTGGAATATCCTCAATGATGGGAGCACCACCCTCGGGCTTCCAAGAGTACTTCTTCATCAGAAGCACATCAATCACAGCATTGAAACCAGGACCTGTGGCTATTGGATACTGAACTGGGACACAGTTAGGACCATAGATATCCTTGAGCTGATTCAGAATCTGATCAAAGTCGCAATTCTCGCGATCCAACTGGTTTACCAGGAAGATAACGGGTTTCTTCAACTTCTCTGTATTGCGGAAAGCATTCATCGTTCCTACCTCTGGACCATACTGGCCATTAATAAGAATAACAGCCTGGTCTGTGACGTTCATTGCAGTGATTGAGCCACCTACGAAGTCGTCAGAACCTGGACAGTCAATGATGTTGAGCTTCTTATTGTTCCATTCAACGTGAAAAACTGTCGAGAACACTGAGTAACCATATTCCTGTTCTACTGGGAAATAGTCGCTAACAGTGTTTTTCTGCTCTACTGAGCCACGACGTTTGATAATACCTGCTTCATAAAGCATACTTTCGGCAAGAGTGGTCTTGCCGCTACCCGCACTGCCAATAAGTGCAATGTTTTTGATTTCGTTAGTCTGATATACCTTCATATCTTTTTTGGTTTTTAGGTGAATACTTATTATCGGGCACTAAATTAGGTATTTTTTGAGAAAACACCAAAAGAATCTTTCAAATATTAAACTAAATTAGTATTTTTGCAAGCAAAATAACCCAAAAATGGCAGGATTATACATTCATATTCCTTTTTGTAGCAGTCGGTGCATCTATTGCGGCTTCTATTCTACCACGGGGCTGGATCTCCGCGAAGCATATACACAAGCCGTATGCAAGGAGATTGAGATGAGAAAAACGAGTACTCCTATCAGTACGATATATATTGGCGGAGGCACTCCCAGCCAGTTATCAATTGACCAATTGAAGAAGATTCTTGATACAATATATATATATAATAAGGTGGAACCTGATGCCGAAGTAACTATCGAGATGAATCCCGACGACGTAAAAGCAGAGACAATTACAGGATTACAACAGCTCCCCATCAACCGTATCAGTATGGGGGCACAGACATTCAACAACGAACGACTCAAATTTCTGTGCCGCCGCCACACAGCCTCGCAGGTTCGACAAGCCGTCGAAACACTTCGCCAGGCAGGAGAGCGGAATATCAGTATCGACTTGATGTACGGTTTTCCCCATCAAACCATCAATGAGTGGGAAAATGACATAGAACAAGCTTTAGAACTTGGCGTTGAGCATATATCTACCTATTGTCTGATGTACGAAGAAGGCACCCCACTCTACCGGCTACTGGAGCAAGGCAAAGTCTCAGAGATTGACGAGGAACTTGAACGACAGATGTATTATATGCTATTAGAGAAACTGGAAGTTGCGGGCTATGAGCATTACGAGATTTCCAACTTTGCCCGTCCTGGGTATCGTTCACGTCACAATAGCAGCTATTGGCAAGGTGTCCCCTATATCGGCATAGGAGCAGCTGCACATTCGTACGATATCCAGACACGTAGTTGGAACGTGGCTGATATCCATAAGTATATCGAAGGTATAGAGCAAGGCAAACGCGTATTTGAAATGGAGACACTCGATGAAGATACGCAATATAACGATACTATCACGGTAGCACTACGAACAAGCGACGGTTTAGATATCAGCACCTTATCCGATGGCCAAAGAGAATTTTGTCTCACCAACGCCCAACGCCATTTAGATGCAGGACTGCTCAAGCTCATCGACAAAAAGTTATCGCTCACAAAAGAGGGACTCTTTGTAAGCGATATGATTATGAGTGACTTGATGATCGTCTAATGCTTATAACACTTAATTGTAAAATAGTAATAGGCCACAAGCAATGGATAACCTATATAATACAAGGTGGTTATGCTGAATACGACATAGAGTACAGCACATACTGCTGCTAGTCCCACCAAATAGAGGATAGCCTCACCAAGTGAGAGGATTCGCGTTACATCATCCACTGTAGCTATCGAAACAATAACCAGCGCCCAGACCGACGAGATAAACACCCCCAGCCAGAATGGTAGTGCAAAGGGATTTAGCGATGGATGATAGTAGAAGTGCCGCCACGTTTCCGGTCCAAAAAGTTGTATACTACTATAGAGCACAGCCGATGAAGCTATTAGCAGACACAATAGCGAAGGATAGAATGACGGTATATCATTGAAATGTACAATCTTACATCCCTTTCTCATTAAGCGACGCAAGCCATAAGCTGCACCTGTGAGAACACAGAAGGCCATAAACACCAAGAGGTGGATATTAGAGAAAGTATCGATAAACTGACTGATAGGATCATCAGGCGAAACCTTGGCAAGCAGCTCGTTCTCATGCACCCATCCGAAGGTCAATTGATCACGTGCTACTTTCACCCACACAGAGTCAATGGTATCAGAAGGAACAGTCTTGATATCTGCTACCACCAGATGCTCATGGCGACGCAACGTGATTGAGTCTTTCTTCATCTCTTCGCCAATTGACTCAATTTCAATGCTCACAACATCTGGTACCGACATATCCTCTGGCTGTTGTTCAACAACCACCAGTGAATCACCCGTCACCACAAAATTATAGTTCTGCGTATAATGATGGGTGGTATAGAACGATATGGAGTCGAGCTGTTTTTCTGTGAGATCCCAAGCATCGGGCGTAATAGGTCCACGATTATAGCAGGAAGTTGTGAATAATGAATAGTTAACAGCAAATAGTGACAAGAGCAATACTCTCATCAATCTTCGCAGAATCGTATTATAATTTCTCAAACTATTCACTATTCTTTATTCACTAGCAATGACGTTCATCTGGCAACGCTTACAATCAAATTCCAAACGGAATCGACGACCATCACCCAATACCAAAGAAAGAGGTTCGCGCCATGTAGGACGCTTACCACCACGTTTCACACAGTAACCCAATGAGTAGCGAATACAATGACGACACTGCATAATAGGTCCATCGCCACCTTTCAGTTCATAAGCAGACAATTCATTAGTACCATAGAACATGGCACTTTGGTGATTGGATATATTATTAAGATAACTCAATTCTTTCACACCAGGATTTACACGGACTACTGGACGCTTCACCTTATGGTGTGGCTGTACAAGAGCCTCGATCAACTGACGACGCATATTAGCCAATTGACTGTTAGGAATGAAATAATTGAAATCATCAGGCACTATCACCTCTTTGCAATCGTAGATAGTATCACCTAACTTAGAGAGTTGACGAACCAGATTCTCACGAGGCGATTTCTGTGCCAACTGATGCTCTGCCGGGAAACGCAACGTTATCTTATCTGCACTCAGCTCATAGCCATCATCCACAGCATGCAAAGTGATGCTGATAGGCTGTTTACGTGTAGCACTGGGTTTAGAAAGAATACGTTCAAACTCCTGGTCGTTATTACGATAAAGCGACATTCCTGGGCGCAATCCTGCAGGCATCTTGAAAGGATAGATTCTATTACCAACCACCCGGTTAGCACGAAAACCTTCAAATTGTCTGTTTTGATTCAAGAAACATAAGCCATCGCCGTTGGCAAAGCTGGCAGTTCCTGCTACATTAAAACTATCGTGACGGATTTCCTTCACCTTCCCCACAAACTCACCGACAGCTTTAGGCGTATCAAACGAGGCTATATCTGGCTGTCGTCCATTCATAAAGTATGTGGTGTAGCCGCGATTAAACGTACGATTTAGATTTGGTGTAAACGTATATTCGCAATGTCCCTTCGACGCACGACAATACTGATCGGCATGCTTACGGATATAGGTATTAAGGCGTTCGCTATAGGCAGCGGTTACGTTCTTCACATAAGCCACATCCTTCAGGCGTCCTTCGATTTTGAACGACACTGCACCTGCCTCAATGAGTTTATCAAGATTCTCGCTCTGATTCATATCCTTGAGCGAAAGCAGGTAACGCTCATGTTCAATCTCTATTCCATCAGCATCGACGAGCGAGAAACGCATACGGCAAAACTGAGCGCACTCACCACGATTGGCGCTACGCTGGAAACAATACTGCGAAGCATAACAAATGCCCGAATAGCTGACACATAATGCACCATGTACAAATACTTCGAGTTCCATATCAGGAACCTCACGATGGATGTCCGCTATCTCTTCTGCGGAAAGCTCACGCGCAAGGACAGCACGCGAGAACCCTACTTGTTGCAACCAGCGTACCTTGTCGGCTGTGCGGTTATCGGTCTGCGTAGAGGCATGAATCTCAAAAGGCTTATCCTGCATAAACTGCAGCAAGCCCATATCCTGAACCAAGATGGCATCAACACCAATCTCAGCCAACTGGTTAATCAGTTTTTGTGCCTCATCAAGTTCATGATCATAGACAATGGTATTGAGCGTTACATAGATTTTGGCACCAAACTGATGCGCATAATCACATAATTCCCGGATGTCATCAACGCTATTACCCACAGCCGCACGGGCACCGAATTTAGGTGCACCAATATAAACAGCATCGGCACCATGATCGATGGCAGCGATACCACATGCCAGATTTTTGGCAGGAGCTAACAATTCTAATGCTGTCACTTAGCTTACTTGATTTCTTCGATATTATACGGTGTTTCCTGATAAACATAGTAGTTTATCCAGTTGTTATACAACAGATTGGCATGTGCACGCCAGGTTACTACTGGGGCATTATCAGGATTATCATCGCGATAGTAATTCTTAGGCATATCCACATCGTCGCGGATACCACGGTCGCGCTTATACTCGTTATCGAGTGTATTTGGCGCATATTCCAAGTGTCCGGTAATATAGAACTCACGACCACCACGCGCCATCACCATGCTGACACCACTCTCAGGCGATTCGGCCAAAAGTGTAAGTTCTGGATTTGCCAATACGTCCTCACGATGAATCTCGGTATGACGGCTATGAGGCATCATAAACACATCGTCGAACCCACGGAAGATGGGCAGTTTTGTATCAACAGGTGTTTGTGGGAAGATGCCGAACATCTTCTTTTCTAAAGGGTACTTGGGCACACCATAATGGTAATAAAGGCCAGCCTGAGCAGCCCAACAGATATATAAGGTACTGGTGACGTGGGTTTTGGCCCATGTAAAGATATCGGTAATCTCGTCCCAATAGGTTACGTCTTCAAAGTCCATCGTCTCTACTGGCGCACCTGTAATAATCATACCATCAAACTTCTCGTTACGCATTGATTCAAAGTCACGATAGAACATCATCATGTGCTCTATCGGCGTATTCTTGGGGGTATGACTTTTTAATTTCATAAAGTTTATTTCCATCTGCAAAGGTGTATTCGACAGCAGTCGCACCAAATCTGTCTCCGTAGTAATCTTCAGAGGCATCAGATTCAATATAACAATCTTAAGCGGACGGATATCCTGAGTTGTGGCCCGCGAGTTATCCATAACAAAGATATTCTCGTTCTTAAGAATATCTATGGCGGGCAGTCTGTCTGGTAATCTTAGTGGCATTTCTTTTTCTTCCTATTCAACATTTTAAAATTGCACAATACAACATGACACATTATCCAAGCCTCCTGCAGCAACAGCAGCATCACATAGGTTGTTGGCATCAGAACCAGTAGAAAGGAGCGTGGTAATGATTGAATCCGGCAACATATCGGTCAATCCGTCACTACACAACAGATACAAATCCCCTTCCTTTACATCCGCAGTCATCTTCACAATATCCATGAAAGAAGTTGAACAACCTCCTCCGATACAATTCGTGATAACATTAGAATGATGACTTGAACCCAACATATTACTCAGTGAGTGGTCGGTTGTAAGTTGGGTAAGCTCACCATCCCGAAAACGGTACAAGCGGCTATCGCCACAATTCAGCGAATAGAATTCACCTTCATAGAACACCAGTCCCACCAAGGTTGTACCCATACCTTTATACTGTTCGTCAGAACGTCCCTTCGAAGCAACGATATTATTGATGTGATCCAACCATCCAATAAACATCTGATTGATAGCCTCTGGATTCAGGCCAATAGGCAGATCATGGAAAAAGAACTGCAGATTGTGCAAAGCATCACTGCTGGCAACATCACCACGATTATGACCACCCATACCATCAGCAACAGCCACAATATACCTATCACCATTTGTCAAATCAACACGAGTCTCGAATTTATCATTCCTTACAAAATGATTTCCTAACAGCACCATGTCTTCGTTCTGACTACGTACGCAACCCACTTTACTGGCTGCAGTCATGTGTATTGTTATCATCTTACTATATTACTTACTATTTTATTATCACTTGGAGACTTATATTGGCAATCATCAGCACATCACCATTCTTCAACATCGTTTCAACATCAGGCTGGATGGGTTGTTGATTAACCCTTGTTCCATTAGATGAATTCTTATCAATGACGCACCAACCAGTCCCCGACTTATACTTCAGCTGAGCATGAATGCCCGACACATAAGAATGCTGCTCAAAGAACTGGACATACGGTCCTTTACGGCGCCCAATGATAGCGCCATTCATGGCAACAATTCGTATATTGAGGCTATCATTAGTTAATGTCATGACAGGAATACCTCCACGTGAAGGACCTACCTGAGAAATGGAGAATCCTGGTGTCACCGATATGTTTGACGATACGCTGGGTGATATGTTTGACGAAACGCTGGACGAAACATTAGACGAAACATTAGACGATATATTAGCCATACTAACAACCGCCTCGGGCTGCTTTTCAACGACAACACGATCATGACGCAAGGCCATCAAGCCGCCACAACGAGTGCAACGTCTTCCTAACCCTACATGACCGCATTGCTTACAGAACAACAGCTCCTGCCCACATTGGTCACAGAAATGGGAATCGTCATCTATTCCTTCCCTACATGCTGGACAAATAATCATCTTTCTTTAAATATCTTCTGGTAGTATAATCTGATATGTTTCCTTTGTAACCTGATCAGGCGGCAGCATGGATACACGCTCCGACAAATTCTGGATAGTAGAATCGAGCAGGTTACGCATTTCACGGGCATTACCCCAAGAATCCGACTTCATAAGAACCATCTTATAGATCTTATCGAGGGCCTTAAGCTCTGACTCCGGTGTAAGCTTGTATTGCTCCTTCTGAGCCATATGCTTGTATATAGCAAGCAGCTCGTCGGCATCATAGTCATCGATATGTAACTTGTGGGAGAATCTGCTGGCCAGTCCGGCGTTCATCATCAGGAATTCATCCATCTTATCCTTGTAACCAGCTGCGATTACCACAAACTTGCCACGATCGTCTTCCATACGTTTCATCAGGGTATCGATAGCCTCCTTGCCATACATATCGCCGCCATCGCTCAGGGTGTATGCCTCGTCGATAAACAGGATACCGCCCATAGCCTTGTCACACATATTGTTCACAATCTTCGGTGTCTCACCCATGTATTTTCCTACAAGAGTTGCACGACTGGCCTCTATCACATGTGAGGTTGGCAGGATATCCATTGCCTGAAGTATCTCACCCATCTTACGGGCTATTGATGTCTTACCTGTTCCAGGATTACCTGTCAGGATAAAGTTCATCGCCATCTGCTGTACATTACCTGCACCCATAGCAGCACGCTGCTTCATGAACATACTTTGAACAGCCAACCTGCGAATAGAATCCTTGACGCTGCGCATACCAATGAACTCCTCGATTTCGTTGAGTACCACATCGAGCGGACGTGCAGCCTCTGCCTGAGACATTGGCAGGTCTTCCTTCGTAAGAGCGAACATATCGCTCTCCTTGAAACCTGGAACAGACATTTGCTTGACAAGACGCTGACTCTGACGCTCAATGGCTTCGTTGAAGATGCGACGTGCCTCACGGGCATTACCGAAGTTCTTGTCACGACGCAGATAGAGCTGTTCGAACAGACGATGAATAGCAGCTCTGGTATCCTCGTCGACAGTGAAGTTCTTGCCAGCAGCCAAATGAAGGAATATCTCAGTCAGCTCGTCTGGTGTATAGTCATCAAAGTGGATAGTCTGTGTGAAGCGACTCTTCAGACCTGGATTAGTATCGATAAAGTCGTGCATTTGGTCGGTATAACCCGCCACGATACAAATAAACTTACCACGATCATCTTCCAGACGCTTCAACAATGTATCAATGGCTTCTGATCCAAAGGTATCATTATCACTCGACTTCAATGTATATGCTTCATCGATAAACAGTATACCACCCATAGCCTGATCTACCAGTTGATTAGTTTTGATAGCTGTTTGACCAGCAAATCCTGCTACCAGTTTAGAGCGATCGGCTTCAACAAGCTGTCCCCTCGACACTACACCGAGTGTCTTGAATATATCGGCCATGATACGAGCCACAGTAGTCTTACCTGTTCCTGGATTACCTGTAAATACATAATGCTTACCTTGGAAGGTATTGGTATCTCCGCGAGCAATCTGCAAATTGAGATAGGCGGTGAGATTCGCGATTTCTTTCTTTACGCCAGAAAGTCCAACAAGTCCATCGAGTTTCTTCAGACAGTCGTCGGCGCTGACGCTTTGTGGAGCCTCGTATGGCACATCCTCTGGTTTGATGGTCATGAGTTCCTCGTTGCTCATCAGCGAGATGTTTGCGCCCTGCAGGCGCTGTGCCTGCTTCTTGCATATCTGGTCGAAGAGAGTACGCATTGTACGACCGTTGGCAAAGTCTTTATCGCGAGAGTCGTACAACTCCTTAATCATCTTCTGTGTAAGTGCTTCAGCCTCTGACGAGAAGATATACTTCTTCTGTTTAGCAAATACCTGCATAATCTGATAGAGCTCTGCAGGCGAGTAGTCCTTGATGTCAAGGAAGTAATTGAATCGACTACGGAAGCCTGGGTTCACACGGAACAGATTTTCCATCTCCGTGCGATAGCCAGCAGCAATCACGATAAACTGTCCGCGATCATCCTCCATACGCTTCATCAGTTTTTCCAGCGCCTGTGCCCCCTGAGCGTCTCTATCGCCCGAAGCACTTACAGGAGCCAACGTATAAGCCTCATCAACAAACAGGATTCCACCCTTAGCCTTGTCGCATAATGCATCAACAACCTTAGGCGTCTCACCCTGATACTGACTCACCATCTTGGCACGGTCCACTTCTACAACGTGACCGCTATCAAGATAGCCTATAGATGCCAATATCTCACCAAGTTTACGGGCGATAGTAGTCTTACCTGTACCAGGATTACCTGTAAGAATAATGTGCATCGACATTTTCTCCTGTTCACCAAGTCCACGTTCTGCACGTTGCATGGCATTCTGTACAGAGTAAGCCATTTCCTTCACGGCGGCCTTTACCTCGTCCATGCCAATGTAGGTATCCAGATCCTTCAGGATATCCTCTACCGAACGCTCCTCAGGTACATATCCCTTGATATCGCCGACCTCCACTCTGGTAGCATTGGCACCACGACTGATATATTGTGTGAAGATGTCTTCTGCCGTCTTGTTGGCCAAATGTCCATATCCAAAAGTTTCGTCTTTAATCTTTACCTGATACTTAAAGAAACGGGCCAACTGCTTTTCTGCCTCAGGCGAGAACTCCGTAATACCATACTTCAGTCTCAGGTTCAACTTACAGATCTGAGTCAGTTCCTGGAAACCAGGCGTTGTCATACGGAACGTGTACTTGAATCGGTTCGCTACAGCTGGATTGCTCTCCAGGAAGTCTTCCAATCCCTTCGAGAGTCCTGAGATAATTACGATAGGATTATCTTCCCACTTATCCATTTCGACAAATAGCTTGTCGAGCGGGTTCACCTGATTGGAATACTTATCTGGCAGCAGTTTCTGTACATTATCGAAGAACAATATTCCGTTCTTTGCATTCTTAATATTATCATCCCACTTATCTACAAAACGCTGGTAATCTACAGCATCCACCATCATCAACTTGGGTTTCTCAATGATTTTATGCTGATAGAAGTAATCACGCAGAATTTCGGCTAAAGCAGTCTTACCCGTACCTGTTTCGCCGATAACCACAGCATTAAGGGATATACGGGCATTTGCGATATCTTTGCGAGAACGCAGAAACGTATAAGTCTCCACAATGGTTTTCAACTGGTTTTTGACCTCATCAAGTCCTACCAGTTTATCAAGCAAATCAGTACTTGCAAGGGGCTGTCCGCACCACTTGCAAAACTTAGCTATGCTTCTATTTTCTTTATGACAATTCTCACAAACCATTATTATACGTCTCTATCGATTTTCTTAATAATACTTGCAGGGGCTTTCTTCATATGGCTATTTGGATTAGCTATGTTCAGCATCGATGGACTGAATATGATAAATGACATCACAAATACCAGCATTAGTAAACTCCACAGCACATAGTGCAAGATACTTTCTCCACTGATAGAGCGGACCTGATCTGTCACATCGTTCAGCAAGCCGAACTTAGAACCTTTAAACTTATAAGTTCTTGCCTTAAATGTATAATACAACGGTTCTATCAGATTCGACTTAACGTCATTCTCCAAAACCTCCGAAATCAATTTGCTGTCAGCCTTCTCATCACCACGGAAATCAGTCAGATGGCACACCAACATGTAAATCAGTGTAATCACAATAACTGCGATATTGAATAGTGTGGGATGCGATGCACCTATATACTTTAATATTATAATAGGTATAAAGCAGGTAAATGCGCCAACCAATCCCCACAGGAACGAGAACATGAAATCGTATCCTTTGAAGAACGAGCGTGTACCCACAATCAGACCTGTCATACCACCCAACGGCATGCCGATACTGATGAAGGTATGCGTCAGGATATACTCAGGATTAGTAACACCGAATAGCAGGACAAATAACAGCCAGACACCGCTCAGCCCATAGAATACCATACGCCAAACGTTCTCCTTGGTCTTGGCTCTCTGCCAGTGATCCTTAACGTTCTTCACGCGTTTCTGGGTTTCATCGCGGGCCTCTACAAAACGTTTGTAATAACGCTGTGATGGATCAATCTTTCCGAGAGCCATCAGCCAGTCTTCAATAGCATGCTCATACGAATACTCCTGCATGAAGTCAGCATTGGGATCTTCGTGATAGAATACCGACATCCACTGAGCCATCGAACCGTTTCTGACTTCATTGCGGAACACCTGCATCTTCTTGGACTGCAGATTACGGCCGTCAGCATACTCAATGCCATCGGGCATCTGATAAGTCGGGGTTACCCCCAGAATACGGCAGAATCGATAGACAGCTGTCTTTGCATCGTAAGCGCCCAAACGTTCTTTGTTCTCATCGCTCTTAAAATCGAAACAACGGTTATGCTCATTATACATCTCACTCCATCCATGCAGCTGGGCATAATAGGCAAATCGTCCATCAAGCTCTGTTATATCCTTCATGGCAGCCTCGAACTCCTTGTCGCTCAGATTCTGTGCCTTATGTAGACGTTCGTTCAGATATTCGCCTACCTGCATCGGCGTGAACGCCTTGGCCAGATCGTAAGCCGATTCACGATTCAGGTTGTACAGCACCTTATATGCAAGGTTCATTGAGAAATTCTGCCCCTGAGTCATTATGCGCAAACTCTCGCAAGCCATCTGATCTTCGTGACTATACATCCACGCCAATAGTCGACCATCAATCAGACTGTGCCACTCATCCTCAGTAATATCATCGTTGCTAAAGGCGGAAACAATCTCGTTAATGGTTGACGACGGATGCTTCACCATAAAAGGTATCTCAGGATCTACCTCGAGCACAATTCGCATAATGGCTATGCGTACTTCTTCCTTATTCGTGTGGTCCACGCCCTTGAAGTAAGAACGCAAACGCTCAACATCACAACTGGTATGAGTCTCAATATAGAGGTAGAAGTTATCGTTAGGATTTCCCAATGCCAAAGCATAATCATCCTGATTGCTCAACAATGAAATGCAGATACTATGAATATCATCACACAAGTTGCCTCGCAAATCCTTATACGCATAAGTTGGCTCCATTGCATAGAGTGAAGCCATCAATCCTGCACGTTGATCAATAGGATAGCGTTTGGATATGATATCCTTTACGATGGTACTGAGCTTACTGTTTCCGCATGCTTCCAGCCATTGGGTGATACGACCATTATACAGATAACCGATAGCCACTTTCTCGTTGGCCAACAACATCGGAATCAGCTCGTGAATATTCTCGGCAACCAAATTACGCTCTGGGTCAACAATAAAGCTCTGATACTTGAGGAATGGCGAAGAAAGATCAACCTTAGGGCTCTCGCCTAAGAACCATTGTTCTACCTGTTCGTATCCCCAACGGTTAATAGGATTGACAACCGTCAGTCCCATCACAAGCAGTTTGATACGCTCAGGAAGTTCGTTGACATGTGGGATACGGCCTTCGTTCTTCTGGCGCATCATGACGCGCTCATTGGTACTCATAGGACTCTCGCCCAACCAAAGTGTCATCAGACTGATACCTAACGAATAATAATCGGCCTTAGGCGAAATTTCAACCACGCCATCAATCACGTCTGCATACATTTCCGGAGCAGCATAGATGGGGGTACGAGCCTGAGTTGTCTTATGAGCTTTACCATCGTCCTCCAGCATACTTGAGATACCGAAATCCCCCAGTACCAACTCTGTATGATCCGTATCACGGAAGAAAAAGTTGCCTGGTTTGATATCCTTATGTAATATCTTACACTGGTGGCAATATGCCAAGGCTGCTGCACCCTGCAAGGCAATACGACGGAATTTGTCCATATCGCCCTCCAGCTTGAAGTCTGCCATAGAGCCGCCGCGAAGATACTCCATCAGCTCATAATAACGATGCTTTCCGTCAACGTAGGTTTTACCGAAGTCGTAAACCTTCACCACCATTTCGAAATCGAAATTCAGCACTGTCTGCAGAATCTTACGATTCACATCGAAATTGGGATAGTATATCTTCAGAACATACTCCTGATGATCTTTCTCAACCAAGTACACCTGCGCCTCACCTGTATTCTCACTTAATACCGAGACGCGCTTATAGTTCTGACCTTTCAGTACAAAGATGTTCTCATCAAGCACTACACGCTGCTGTCGGATTTTGTTAACTCGACTTGCGCTCTCGGCAGAAGATACAATCGAGATATTGACATTAGGGCGCGCCTGTGACTGTACCTGAGGCTGAACGCCACGTGTCGTACCACTTAACGATGGAGCAGCAGGAGAGTCCGACGATACCGGTGATACCGGTGCTATAGGCTGGTCGAAGCCGGGAGCTCGGACTGTGCCATCAAGTGGTTTCTCGTCAGTCACCGACTTGGCCGATGGAACAACCTCTATCGTTGGTTTAACAGAAGGCACAACGTCAATCTTCGGTTTAACTGACGGAATGACATCGATCTTCGGTTTGGCAGAAGGAACGACATCAATCTTGGGTTTTCCGGACGGGATGACATCAATTGGTGGCATTTGCGGACTTCTGATTGTACCATCCAAAGGCTTATCCTCAGGCTCTTCCAGAGGAGTCTGCGGCATAAAATCGAAAGCGGTAGCTCTTCTCGTTTTATCGAGATTCACATCTTCGTTATCGTTGACCGTATTTTGTGGAGTTCGAACCGTACTCATTTAGATATCGTCTTTAATTTCTTTTCTAGTACCCTTACCAAGAACTATCCATTTGCCACCCATCTGCGGCTTAGCACATCCACAGGGGCTGGAATGCAATGCATGTTTAAAATTGCACTCCCAGGCCAAGCGCACACCCTGAGGCTTACAAGCCATGGCATAATTGCGCACCTGAGCAGGCTTGGTTTGAGGCAATTGTGCCATCTGGTCAAGCAGTCTTGACAGCATCTCCATACGCTCCTGTTTTTTCTTATCGTATTCGTCCTTGCTCATAATCTTATGATCGGCCAGATTGGCATCCACACGATCCAGACCACGATCCTGAGCCAACAACATCAATACACGCTGACGTAACTCCTGACTCTTACGATCACGCTCTCTATCTTGCTCTGTCACATAAGGTATCTGCTGATCAAGTTTCTGTATCTCATCAGCCAGACGCTGCATCTGCTGATACTCTGGCATTTCTAGTACCTTCTCCTTCAATAGGCGTGCCTCTTCTGTGAGAGGGGTACCACACTGTTTGCAGAACGAGAAATCATTATGGGTTCTACAAACGGGACAAACGATTCCGCCTATCGGGTTACCACATTCCGGACAGTAGGCTTCGGCACCATGCAGATGGGCGCCACAGAAAGAGCACACGTCCTTACGGATATAGTGACGACAGGATTCGCAAAAATCGGCATCGGCATCTACAGCAGCTCCACAATAGGGGCAGGTAGTTGTACCGATAGCGTTACCACACGATGCACAGAATAGTGCATCCGGTTCGTTGATAGTGCCACAATGAGGACAAGGCACGCCGCTGGCAGTATTCATCTGCACGGCCTGCTGATATTGAGGCTGCTGAACGGCACGTTCGCGATAAAGCGGCTCTGCACCTCGGTTTGTTCGATCTTGGTTTTGTGTAATATCGTTCATCGTTTGTTGGAATTTTAACTTAAGTTAGGTGCAAAGATAGATAAAAAAATGAATTAAACAAAAAAAACCGCCGTAAATTTACATTTACGACGGCAAAAAACATATTTTTTTGATATAGATTACCACAATTCGAGGCGTTCAGACTTAGGAATGAACATCTTATCACCCTCCTTAATACCAAATGCTTCATACCAGGCATCGATATGAGGTAGGGCGCCATTCACACGCCAACGACCCAGTGAGTGAGGATCACTTTTAGTACGATTTCGGATTTCTGCTTCTGTAATATTACCAGCCCATACACCAGCATATGCATGGAAGAATCGCTGATCGGCAGTCAGTCCATCCTTCTCACCAAGAGGATTGCGCTTAGTTGCATTTTTATAGGCAGCCCAAGCCACCTGCAGACCACCATGGTCGGCCAGGTTTTCACCGAGTGTCAGGCGACCATTACCATTCAGGTCGGGCAGTACCTTGATAGCGCTGAAGAAGTCGGCATATTTATCCGTACGTTCTGTAAAGTTCTTTCCATCAGCTTCTTTCCACCAGTCGTGCATATTTCCATCCTTATCAAACTGGCGGCCCTGATCATCAAATCCATGAGTCATCTCGTGACCGATTACTACGCCGATAGCACCATAGTTGAAGGCATCGTCAGCACTCATATCAAAGAATGGATACTGAAGGATTCCTGCGGGGAAGCAGATTTCGTTGGTGGTTGGATTATAATAGGCATTCACAGTCTGTGGTGTCATGTGCCAATCATCGCGATCAACGGGCTTGCCAACGGTATGCTGAATATTCCAAGCATGCCAGAACTTTGCGCAAGCCTGCATGTTATCGTAATAAGATTTCGCAGGATCAATCTCAAGTCCCGAGATATCTGTCCACTTATCAGGATAACCCACCTTTACATAGAAAGAATTCAGCTTCAGCAAGGCGTTCACCTTGGTCGAATCGTCCATCCAGCTTTGGGCAGCAATGCGCTCACCAAGAGCAATCTGCAGGTTCTTAATTAGGGTAAGCATGCGCTGCTTGGCAGCCTCTGGGAAGTATTTCTCTGCATAGATCTTACCAAGAGCCTCGCCCATCACGCGCTCCACCTGAGCTGTACTACGCTTCCACAGAGGATGGTTCTGCTTACGACCAGAACGGATTTTACCATTGAAGTCGAAGCTCTCTGCTACAGTAGCATCGTTCAGATAGTTAGCGGCACCTGAAATAAAGCCCCACTCCATCACATCGCGGTACTCTGCAGGTTTAATGTTACCCACCAGTTTGTTGGCGCCTGCCAGGAAGTCGGGCTGACCAACTACCATCTCCTGCAGATACTTGGTTTCGATGCCCATGGCATTCATCACCTTTACCAACGGCAGGTTAGGATACTTAGCCTCAAACTCCTTCAGCGTCATCTTATTGTAGTTAGCCTCTGGATCACGCAACTCGGTACGGCTCTTGCTCACCTTTGCCAACTCGGTTTCCACCTTCATAATGTTCTGCATCTTCTTGGTTGCAGCGCTCTTGCTGAACCCGAACAACTGGAACATTTTCACTACATGCTTCTTGAAAGCTTCACGGATATCAGCAGTAGCCTTATCATTATCGAGATAATACTCCTTCTGACCTAATGAGAGCCCACCCTGATACACGTTCAGGATATTCTGAGTTGCATTCTTCTCGTCGGCGCCAAAGCCTGCAAAGAAGAACTCCTGCTCACCGTAAGGAGCAAGTTCCAACTGAATGGCTAACAACTGCTTGTTGCTTTTAGCAGCCTCCAGACGCTTAATCAGAGGCATCAATGGAGCAACACCTTCCTGGTTACGACGTGTAGAGTCCATAGCCAGCTTATACAGATCGCTCAGCTTCTGCTCGATAGTACCCTTAGCATAGGAATTCGACTGCAACTCCTTCAGGATACCATTGATACGCTTGTCGTTTTCTTCCTGCAAGCGGTCGAAACTGCCATAACGCGAATAGGCAGCAGGCAGTGGATTGTTTTTCATCCAACCACCACACGCATACTCATAAAAGTCATCGCCAGGACGCACAGCCTTGTTGAAATCAGCCTGATGCAGACCAGACCCCAACTCCGACTGAGCCATCATCATCATCGATACTGATGCCATTGTCATCATTGTTAAAAATCTTTTCATTGCTTTTTAGTGTTTATTGTGTTAATGATTCTAATTCTTCACTTGTCTTCTCCCAACGCTCCACCTCTTCATCGAGACTTTGCTTGATAGAAGTATATTCTGTCACCAGCGTCATGTCCGACGCATTCTCAGGCACCATCAACAGTTCATCGAGCTCCTTCAGTCGCTGTTCCATCTGCTCAATCTTGGCTTCCGACTGTTTCACAGCCTTCTCCAGACGGTTCTTGCGTTTCTGTAGTTCTTTACGCTCGGCATAATTCAGCACCTTGTTCAAGGCTTCCTGATTAACAGCCTGCTGCTCGCCAGATTTTCCCACGTTGGGAATATTTTGTTCCCTCACTGGGAAGGAATTATTCCCTCGTTGGGAATTATTTGTATCCTTACCAAGCTGGTTCAAATCGCTGATCTTTTTCGAACGCAGGAAGTCATAGATACCACCCAGATGTTCACGTACCTTTCCACCGCCGAACTCATACACCTTAGTCACCAGTCCGTCAAGGAACTCACGGTCGTGACTCACGATAATAGCGGTACCGTCGAAAGCCTTGATGGCTTCCTTCAGCACATCCTTCGATGGCATATCCAAATGGTTGGTAGGCTCGTCGAGAATCAACAGATTTACTGGCTCCAACAGCAGTCTGATCATAGCCAGTCGGCTACGTTCGCCACCACTCAGCACCTTCACTTTCTTGTCACTCTCCTCGCCGCCAAACATAAAGGCACCCAATATATCGTTAATCTTCAGACGAATCTCGCCCTTGGCCACATTATCGATGGTCTGGAACACGGTCAGATTCTCATCCAGCAATTGAGCCTGATTCTGGGCAAAATAGCCTATCTGTATGTTATGCCCCACCTTCAGTTCGCCAGAATAAGAAATCTCATCCATGATACATTTCACCAAAGTCGATTTTCCTTCTCCATTCTTACCTACGAAAGCTACCTTTTCGCCACGTTTGATAGTCAGGGTCACATGGTCAAAGACCGTATGGGCCCCATAATCCTTACGCACCTCATCACAAATTACAGGGTAATCACCGCTTCTTAGACAAGGTGGGAACTTCAGGTGCATAGCCGAATTATCCACCTCATCAATCTCGATGGGCACTATTTTTTCCAGCTGTTTCACCTTCTGCTGTACCTGTACAGCCTTGGTAGCCTGATAGCGGAACCGCTCAATAAATGCCTTCATCTCAGACACTTCCTTCTGTTGGTTCTCGTAAGCCCTCAACTGCTGTTCACGGCGTTCCTTACGCAGCACCACATATTCATCATACTTGACTTTATAGTCGATAACCTTACCACATGAAATCTCGAGTGTCCGATTCGAGACATTGTTAATAAAAGCACGGTCATGACTGACCAGTACCACAGCACTTGAGCTCTGTGACAGGAATTGCTCCAGCCATTGGATGGATTCGATATCCAGATGGTTAGTAGGCTCGTCGAGTAACAACACATCAGGTTTCTGCAACAGAATCTTTGCCAACTCTATTCGCATACGCCATCCGCCCGAGAATTCTGATGTAGGACGGTCGAAATCCGAACGTTCAAAGCCAAGTCCTACGAGTGTACGCTCTATCTCAGCCTCATAGTTCTCAGCACCCATCATCATATACCGTTCATGCTCGGTAGTATATCGCTCGATGAGTGCCAGGTAACTCTCACTCTCATAGTCAGTACGCTCAGCCAGTTCCTGATTCATCTGTTCCAGCCGTTCCTTCATCCGCGTATTATCGGCAAAGGCCTTCTGAGCTTCCTCACGCACAGTGGTATCGTCCTGCAGAATCATCACCTGCGGCAGATAGCCTATTTTGGTATCGTTAGGCACACTCACGTTGCCTGCTGTAGGTTTTTGCTGCCCACAAAGTATTTTGAGCATGGTTGATTTGCCAGCTCCATTCTTGCCCACCAGGGCTATGCGATCTCTGTCGTTGATGACGAAACTCGCACCATCGAACAAAGGTTTGATGCCAAATTCTACTTTCAGTCCTTCTACCGATATCATCGCTTGTCTACAAATTTATAATTCTTAAATTGCTCTTTGGGAAAACGCAGCATCTCATCAGTAATGCTACCGCTCTGGAAATCGCTAATCTTAATGGTGGTCCATATGAAAGCGATTTTGATGCGGACGCTTATCGGATGATAGGTCTTGTGTTCCAGCAAGGCGTGAATCTCCTTCATACCTTTGCGCCCCTTGATCAACTTCAATGTCACCAGCAGTCCTTTGTCTGCCTCCGCGATGCTGTAGGTATAGTTCTCCGGATCGAACTTGAACTTCTGCGAGTACTTGTCACTCTTATTGTTCTTGGCATTATGTATCTCCACCTCGCCCTTTTTCTTCTTGAAGGTGAATACTGTTGTGCCATCATTCCACGAGGTCATTCTTGCTTCGTCGAACTTGCTCTTCTTTCCCTTATACCAGATGGTGCCACGGGTTTTATAGATGCCTGTGATGTTTACATCGTAATGCAATGTAGCACCCTGTTCACCAAATACTTGCTGGTAGGCGTTGTTAAAAATGCGGCGTGCCTGTCGGCTGTTGGCTGATTCTTGCGCTCCGATGTTGCAAATAACGCCAAACAACATGATAACCGCTAAAATTATCCTATTTCTCATTAATCTTTTTATTTTCGGAGTGCAAAAATACATATTTCTCGTGATTTATTACTATTTTTGCACACAAATTAACGTAATTACTACTTATATTTATGCAAAAGAACGTTTTTCCCTTACTTATTGCCACACAGTTGGGCATCAGTGAGAAATATGTCGCCGGCACACTGGCGCTCATCGACGAAGGGTGCACCATTCCCTTCATCGCCCGTTATCGCAAGGAACGAACAGGCGGACTCGACGAGATACAGATTGCAGCCATCAGCGATCGATATGAAAAATTGCTCGATATACAGAAACGCAAGGAAACAGTTGTCAAAACAATTACCGAACTCGACAAGATGACTCCTCAGTTACAGGAACGTATCGACAAATGCTGGGACGCCACCGAACTCGAGGACATCTACCTGCCATACAAACCCAAACGCCGTACGCGTGCCCAAGTGGCTCGCGAACAAGGTCTGGAGCCGTTAGCCCTTCTGATTATGAAACAGCGCGAACGTGATCCAGAACATGCAGCCGAGCGCTATGTAGGCCAGCAGGTCGCTTCAGTCGAAGAAGCAATCAAGGGAGCACAAGACATCATTGCCGAAACGGTGAGCGAGGACGAGCGCTCACGCCAGCAACTGCGTAACGCCTTCACCCGCCAGGCCATCATCTCCTCAAAAGTAGTAAAAGCCAAAGCCGATACGGAAGAAGCCTCAAAATACAGCGATTACTTTGATTGGAGCGAACCGTTGAAACGCTGTTCATCCCACCGTCTGCTCGCCATGCGTCGAGGCGAGGCCGAAGGCTTTTTGCGCATCAGCATATCGCCCGACGACCAAGAGGCTTGCGAACGTCTGAAACGCCACTATGTCTATGGCAACACAGCTTGCGGAAAATTAGTAGCCGAAGCCATCGACGATGGGTATAAGCGTTTGCTCAAACCCGCCATCGAGACAGAGTTTACCACCCTTAGTAAGGAAAAGGCCGATGAAGAAGCCATCCGGGTCTTTGCTGAGAACCTACGTCAACTGCTGCTCAGTGCGCCATTAGGTCAGAAACGCGTCATGGGTATTGATCCTGGTTTTCGCACAGGCTGCAAGGTGGTTTGTTTAGACGCCCAAGGCAATCTGCTGCACCACGATGTCATCATGCCTCACCCGCCTGTGAACAAGCGTACCGAGGCAGCCATCACCCTGCAGCGCCTGATACAGAAATTTCAGATTGAGGCCATCTCTATAGGAAATGGTACTGCCAGTCGCGAAACCGACACCTTCGTAAAGGATGTGCTCGCTCATAAATACAATGTCGGCACGGATTTGAAAGCCACGACAGCTAAATCAGGAGCCCCAGAAGTCCCTACCCCACAGGTCTTTGTCGTTTCCGAAGCCGGTGCCTCAGTTTATTCAGCCTCGAAAGTGGCCCGCGACGAGTTTCCCAACGAGGATGTAACCGTACGTGGCGCCGTCTCCATCGGCCGCAGACTGATGGACCCGCTGGCCGAACTCGTCAAAATCGACCCAAAGAGCATCGGCGTTGGCCAATACCAGCACGATGTTGATCAATCCAAACTTAAGCATTCGCTCGACCAGACTGTCGAGAGTTGTGTCAACTCTGTCGGTGTCGACCTCAACACCGCTTCACAACATCTGCTGATGTACGTCAGCGGACTGGGCGCTACACTGGCAAAGAACATTGTAGATTACCGTCGCGAACATGGTGCATTCACCTCACGTGCCCAACTGCTCAAAGTGCCGCGTCTTGGGCCTTCAGCCTATCAACAATGTGCCGGATTTCTGCGCATCCGCAACGCTAAGGACCCGCTCGACAATTCTGCTGTACACCCCGAACGCTATCAGTTAGTAGAACAGATGGCCAAAGACCAAGGCTGTACAGTGGCCGACCTGATTAGCCACAAGGAGAAACGTGAGGCAATCCAACTGTCACGTTACGTCACACCCGATGTCGGCATGCCAACCCTCAACGACATCTTAGCCGAATTAGAAAAGCCTGGTCGTGATCCACGCGAAGCCCTCGAAGCCTTCGAATTCGACAAGAATGTCTCAACCATCGACGACCTTGTCGAGGGTATGATACTGCCAGGCATCGTTACCAACATCACCAACTTTGGAGCCTTTGTTGATATCGGTGTCCATCACGATGGTCTTGTCCACATCTCACAAATGGCCAACCGGCGCATCGCCCACCCACTCGATGTAGTCAAACTCCATCAGCACGTTCAGGTACGGGTCATCGAAGTCGACCATCGGCGCCAACGTATCTCTTTGTCCATGAAAGGGGTTTAAGGCCCATATAGTTGCATACATAAGTTTTTTTTCAAAAAAGCACAAAGTATTAGAAGTTTTTTTGTATCTTTGTGCCCGTAAATACAAACTATCTACAAAACGATGGTAAAGAAGACGTTAGCATACAAGCTGAGTATGATTATCATGGTGGTTCTGCTGGTTATGTGGGCCACCATTATGACCATCGTTTTTGTCATTACCCGCAACTCAACAACCAACGAAGTAGAATCACGGTATGAGGGTATCATGATGCATACCAACGAGAAGATTCGTGGTGTGCTGTCTGACGTTTACGTGGCTGCCATCAACAATATCAGCGTGATTGAGAACGATCTCGACAACACCGACAAACTCCAGGCACATCTGGAACAGATGATAAAGCTGAACAAATATATGTCGAGTTGCCGCCTGATTTTCGAACCAGACTATTACCCACAGAAAGGCCACTACTTCGAGATCTATGCCTGGCGCGATTCCGCAGGTACCATCAGGGGCAAGCAGATGAACGAGGACCATCCTGACTTCCTGACGCATCCTTGGTATAAAACGGCTTACGAGAAGAAAGAGGGCGACTGGACGCCTCCCTATTTCGACCAAGCAGCTTCACAGCAGCTGACAACCACCTACATGACGCACATTCACGATGGCAACGGACGTAAAGTGGGCATGTTGGGAGCCGACGTATCGCTGGAATGGCTACGCCAACGCCACAAGCGTATTGATGCCGAGAACCACCAGCGTTTCGAAAAGGGGTATAAAGAACAGTCATACAGTTTTGTTATCGATAACGATGGCACTTACTTGATTCATCCCGATGAGAACCGCATTCTGAAAAAGAAATTCCAGGATATAGCAGCAACCTCTCCCGACACTATCGACGACGGCATAGCCCGCCGTATGATGCACCATGAGAGCGGCATCTGCAAGATGATGAACGACAGCATCAAATCGGTCTTATTCTATTCATTTGTAAAATATGCCGATTGGACTGTAGTCATCGTTGTACCCGAGGCCATCATTAATCATCAGGGCAATCTGCTTGGTACCATCATTCTGGCCGTTATGTTCTTCGGACTTATCGTCATATTCATCCTCAGCAGAGCACTGTTCAAGAATATCGACCGACTGAGGAAGACCACAGCCCAGAAAGCAGCCATCGAACAGGAACTGAAAATTGCCAGCCATATCCAGCAGCAAATGCTGCCTAAGAAATATCCCCCCTACCCTGAGCGTACCGATATCGATATCTATGGCGAAATCGTAACAGCCAAAGAAGTTGGTGGCGACCTGTTCGACTTTCTGCTACGCGACGAGAAACTGTTCTTCTGCATCGGCGATGTGAGCGGCAAAGGTGTACCAGCAGCATTGATGATGGCTGAGACTATATCGCTGTTCCGCAATGCATCGATGTTACACACCCATCCCCAACAGATTGTGAGCCGCATGAACCAGACGATTTGTGAGAACAACGACTCGTTCATGTTCGTCACCTTGTTCATGGGCGTACTCGATCTGCCAACAGGTCAGCTTAACTACACCAACGCAGGGCACGAACCGCCTATCATGATTGGCCAACAGGCACAATTCATGAACGTGGACAACAACATCCCACTCGGTCTTCGCACCGACTGGAATTACTCCGAACAAACAGTATCTATGGATTGCAACACCATGCTGTTCCTCTATACCGACGGCTATACCGAGGCCGAGACATCAGAGCACGAGCAGTTGGGCAGAGAGCGCCTACGCGAGGAAACAAACAAATGCGCACAGCAGCATCTCAGCGCACGCGACCTTGTGAAGCATATTAGCCTGGCAGAACACGCCTTTGTGGGCGAGATCCCACAGGGCGATGACATCTCCCTGCTGGCTATTCAATACAAAGACGTAGATACCGATGTGGTTTTGCGTCGAACCCTGACAATAGCCAACGACCTAAGCGAGGTCAAGCAACTGACCGACTTCATGAACAGCATTACCAGCGACATGGATATCGACATGGCTACAGCCTCACACATCACCCTGGCCGTGGAAGAGGCAGTTGTCAACATCATAAAATACGCCTATACCGATGGTGAACAAGCCGACATTCTGTTGGAGGCTATAGCCGACGACCGTTTTCTGACATTCATACTTCGCGACAAGGGTATTCCCTTTGATGCCACCAAGGCTACAGAGTACGACGTAAAGCAGAAAGTCAAGCAGCTCAGCGAAGGCGGTCTGGGCATACACCTGATGTGTCACTATATGGACAGCATAAGCTACGAAAGGAAAAATAATGAAAATGTGCTAATCATGAGAAAGGAATTGAAAACAAAAAAAGTAAGAATATAAGAATGGATATTAAGATTGAAAAAACTGACGAGCGTCAGGTGACCCTGACATTGGACGGACGCTTGGATACCTTAGTGTCTCAAGTGGCAGAGAGAGAAGTACAACCCCTGTACAACTACTTTGATTGCGAGGTCGTCATAGATTGCAGCAAACTTGAATACATCTCATCCAGCGGCTTACGATTGCTGATGCACATCGTACAGCATTGCTGGACGAATCACAATGAGCCCTACATACAAGGACTGCAACCTCAAGTTTACGACGTGTTTAAGACAACAGGATTTGTACACTTGTTCAAATTTAAATGATACCAAAAGCAAATGAGGAACCTCGGTGAGGCTCCTCATTTGCTTATTGTTTCTTGATGGCTATTGGAATCATCTTGACGCTCATATTGGTGTCGCGCTTGCGGCATTTTGCCAACCACTTCTGAAACTCATCCCCCTTCAGTTCGCGTAGCTGTCCCTTGCCAACGGCATCGGCAGCCTTCACAAAAGGCTGAGTTGAGAAGACGATATAGATCTGATTCTGCTCCACAGGGAACAGGGTGGTCATCCGATAAAGGTCGACAATGGGTTTCTCTGTTGGCAGAGCCTCATCCACATTGAAGAACACATAGCGCTGATTGGCCTTTACACTATAGATACCATCCTGCTGAGCCTGATAGGGCAACAGGCAACAAGCCATGTTACCTACATCCACCAGATAGATGGCAACATAGCCGGCAACAGGCGACGTGAAGCTGACATAGAAGTTATCGCCCGAAAAGAAAGTCTCTGACTCCGAACGGTCATCGGTACCGTTACGTAGCACCTTCGCCTGAAAATCAACACCATTGGCAACAATCTCACGAATACGCCCCTTACATTTGGCCGTCACCACCAGTGTTTCGCCATCGTAATTAATCTGATACTGAGGCTGACCAATGGTCTCAATCCACTCTCCCTTGACATCGCTTCCTGAAATTGACAGGAAATCAATATCACTACGCCCGTTCTTATTCGACATGCGCATTGAGTTCGTCTCACTGACAATGGTACCAAAGGCATCGGCAATAGCCTGAATTTTAGCACGTTCGAGGGCTGTCTGCTTAGCTTGGCCCAAAGATACATCTTCAGAGGCGCGATAGGTGTACTCTGCATCCACCGTAAGCGACTTCTGGGCAAAAGCACCACAGAAAGCAACTAAAGACAAAACGACTGAGATGATACTTCTATTCATGATAAAACCACATTTTTTATATAAATACGCTGCAAAAATAAAGAAATTTCGCCAATAGTGCAAATTTTTTCTATTAAATGTTTGTTTTTAACAATTTCTTTGTATATTTGTCGCGATAATAAATAAAAACTTAGAACCTATAAATGTTATAAGCGATGAAAAAGATTATCTCACTATTCGTTTTGACCCTCCTATCTGGAGGCATGTGTATGGCACAGGACAATCTGCGCGAGTTGAAACAAAAGCAATACCCACAGGGATTCGACAACCACGCGTTTGGAGTTTTCTATTACAATGGTAAGGCTGTATATGCCAATCGCGGCATCGAATTGTATAGTGCCAGCGATACCGTTAAGTCTGTGCGTATCAATCCAGCTTATAGCTCTATTATCAGTCTGCAGAAGACTAAGAAAGGCTATACTTATGCTGAAATCTACAACTTGAGCGAACAAGAAACACCTATTGGAAAAATCAAGTTGAAGGACATCAACATCACGGCATTAGCCTATACTCCCGATGCCAAGCAACTGGCTGTTGCAGCAAACGACAGACAAATCCGATTCTATGATCCACGTGGCAAACAGGTCATCAAGACCTTCGGCTCATCCATCGTGCCACAGAAGATGTTATTCAGCGGCAATAACTATTTCTTAGCATGTAGCAATGGCAAGACTTTAGAGGTATGGAATGCAGAGAGAGGCACTGTACGCAAGACTATTACCTGCAATAGTCCCATCAATGATTTTGCATTCGGCGATAATAACAGCAAGCTGATGGTGCTGACCGCCGATGGCAAATTGGCCATTTACGAGACCACCACATTCAACCAAAAGGCTACGATTGATGATTTGGGTAGCGCACTGGCCGTACAGGCTAACCACGATGGTAAATACGCCTTGGTACTGAACAGCGACAAACGCATCTCGGCAATCAATTTGCTTGATCCCACAGAGCGCATTTTCCTGGAGAATGCAGAAGGTGGCACCAGCGATCTACGATTTGTGTTCAACCAGAACGACAATAAGCCGTTTATTATCTACAACTCCAACAATGCACTGGTTTACCGTGAAGTTGAAGGCATGAAGCCCTATCTGAACAAGATGATGAGCATTGAGCTGAACGAAAAGCTGAATCAGTGGATGAAGCAGATGCCAGGCGAGACACTCGAGGCTTACAACGAGCGTGTAAACGATGAGACACGCGCCAAGATGGCAAGCGAGATTGAGCGCGAATTTGCCACCAAGATGGCAGCAGGACTTCTGGAGACCAGCGATTTCCAGGTAGGCGATTATAACACCACCACCAAGAAACTGACCCTGCACTCCAGCTCAATGCCCGACATATTCCTCGATGTACCGTTCAACGAGCTGGGCGAGTTCGATCCCAATGCCAAGCTGCAGTTCAAGAACGTTAAGTACGGTCTGAACCCTGACGATAAGTTTGAGATGGTATATGCCGAGATCTATAACCCCACCAACGGCAAGACCTATATCTTCGATAACCTGGAGCGCCAGAATCTGGCCAAGATGAACGAGAATGCCAACTTTGTACCACTGGAGGTAATCCGTGCCACAAATATGGAGGAGACCGCACTTGAAGGTATCAAGGAAGACATTATCAGTCAGGCTATTCAGGAGCAGACCATCTCTGACAAGACCCACATCTCTGTAAATGCTAACGCAGAGCCTGCTGTGGATGCCGATGGTAAGAACATTATCAACTACAACGTACAGTTTACCTACGAGGTGGAAGAGGCATTCTCGGCTCGCGACGACTTCAAGCCCGGTCGCTACAACACCGAGGAATCGGGTGCTGCCATGTCGATGCTGAAGATTATGAAGAAAGCCTTTGAGAACGACTTTGCCAAGTACGCTGTCGAAGGCAAGCGCGTCAAGATTGCCATCAAGGGTACAGCCGACGCCTCTCCTATCGCTCGTGCCATTGCCTACGACGGTCGCTACGGAGAGTTCGACCAGGAGCCTGTTTACAAAGACGGCGAGCTGAACAATGTCAGCCTGAACAAGAAGGAAGGTATCGCTACCAACGACCAGTTGGCATTTGCCCGTGCAATCGGCGTAAAGCACTATATGGAGAAGGAGCTCTCCTCGTTCGAGAAGATGAACCGCGATTATGAATATCACATCGAGGTATCTAAGCAGGAAGGCAGTAAGTATCGCCGCATCAGCGTACTCTGCACCTTCATCGATGCCTTCTAAACAAAACAAAACCAAACCAGAACTGTTTATTGAACTATTGTATGAAAAAGAAAGTATTCATAGCAACGATCCTGATGGCCATGGCAGCAAATGCCATGGCTCAGGATGCAAGCCAACTGCAGTCGTATCACTTCATCGAAGCCCAAGGTGGTGTTCGTACTACTTTTGGTGACTATAAACTATTCAAGCTCACCTCACCCACGGTAGCATTGTCCTATGGTTATATGTCACAGCCTATTGGTTTCCGCCTGCATTTCAGCGGTTGGAAAGCCAAGTCAAATCCATCATACGACTTCAATTACGTGAACACCAACGCCGATATGTTGCTGAATGTCACCCACATTTTTTCACGCAATACCGTTCGCCCACTGAATCTCTACTTGATTGGCGGCCTCGGTATGGCTTATACCTTCGACCGCGAAACACCTGAAGACAAATGGAAGCACAACGCCTCGCTGAACCTGCGCGTAGGTCTGCGTGCCGACCAGCCACTCTCTGAGCGCATCGGTCTCTCACTTGAAGTGAGCGCCAACAATATGGCAAGCCACTCCAAAGGCACATGCTACCAGGACGAGAAGGGACTTGTAGCCCTGTTGGGTATCAACTATCGTTTCGGCCACAAGTATAACGCGCCAGCCACCAAGATTGTTGAAGCCGTTCAACCCACGCTGACCAACTATCAGATGATGACCAACACCCTGAAAGAACAGTTGGACACCTGGCTCCAGCAGATGCCTAACGAGACTTTGGAGGAATACCAATTGCGTACCAGCGATGAGGCGCGTGCCGCTCAGGCCCGTCTATTGGAGTACGAGATCTCTACCAAGATGGCAACCAACATGCTGCAGCCTACCGAGATCAGCTTCGGCGACTATAACCCCGTACTGAAGAAACTGGCTGTTCACGCCACATCCATGCCCGACTTCTTCCTGGATATGGATGAGAAAGAGGCTGCATCGCTCTATGGCGCCAGCAATCTCCAATTGCGCAACCCCAAATACACGCTGCATCCCGATGATAGCTTCGAGCTCGTATATGCCGAGGTGTACAACCCTGCCACAGGCAAGTCCTACACCTTTGATAATCTGCAGAAGATGTCGCTTAATGAGATTAGGAACGACACGAACTACCTGCCTCTGAATGTACTGAGCGAGACACAGATGAAGGAAACCAATCTTGCAGCCATCATGGACAACATGGTTAATCTGGCCAAGGACGATAAGGTGATCACCGATCACACCCACATCTCTGTCAACTCAAATGTAGAACCAGCCAAAGACGCTGCCGGTCACAGCATCATCAACTATAACGTAGGTCTGACCTACGAGGTAGAAGAGCAGTTCTCTGCCCGCGATGACTTCAAGCCCGGTCACTATGTAACCACAGAGTCGAAGGCAGCCGTTCTGATGCTACAGATCATGAAGAAGGCTTTCGAACAGGACTTCAGCCAATATCTGGCCGAGGGCAAACAGGTCATCGTCAAGATTACCGGTACAGCCGATGCCTCCCCCATCGTACGTCCGATAGCCTACAACGCACAGTATGGCGAATATCATGATCAGACCGTTTACAAGAACGGCCAACCCATGAAGCTGTCGCTGACTCGCGAGGAAGGCATAGCCACCAACGAGCAGCTGGCTTTCGCCCGTGCACTCGGCGTCAAGGACTGGATTGAGAAGGAGATTACTGCCATCAAGAAGATGCAGCGCGACTATAACTACCTGATCGAGGTATCCACTCAGAAAGGAAGTAAGTTCCGTCGCATCCATGTGCAGTACACATTTATCGATGCATTCTAACAAATCACATTGATTATGAGAAAAAGAATCTTTTATATCGCGATGCTAACCATCTGTTCATGGTCTGCCCGAGCGCAGACGATGACAGATGCTGACGCGATGTACAAACAATTTATGTTTATGCGTGCCGACACGTCGTTCACGAAAGAGCAGATCTACGTGAAGGCGTTGGAGTGCACTAAGGTGTACAAGACCATTCTGACAGCTACCCCCAGCGGTGTGGATGGTTACGACAAGTGCAAATCGGTTCTGACGTCACTCTACCCCTTTCTGAAAGGTGGAGCAGGCCACTGCTCACAGGTGCATAAGGATTCGCTGGCTATGGCATTCGCCAAGACAGCTATCGGCGTGGCCATGATGAAGGAGATGCAGACCGAGGGCCTGCGCAAGGACAGCTACTATCCGCAGTTAGTGTACTTCGTAGCCGCCCGTACCTACAATGCCGAACAGTACGATGACGCCATCCTATACCTGAAGGAGTATATGGACGTGACGGATGTATCTAAGCATCCACGCGTACTTCAGTTCCTGAAAGAAGCTGAGGGTATCGTCGCTCAACGCAAGAAGAGCGAGGAGGAGTTTGTTGATATCTATAAAGGTGTGCCCGACTTCGATGTGTTTGCCAAGGCATCCATCGAAAAGAGCATGAACGAGTGGAAGGTGAAAGACCCCTACGAGACTATTGATGAATACAAACTCCGCGTGAATGAGACGACCGCCAAGAAAAAGCAGGAAGACCTGCAGAAAATCCTGATGGACGAATACGTGCAGCGTTTTGCCAAGCAGATGGGCGTACAGGACCTGAAGATCAAGCCCTACGACGCCGAGAACCAGTCGTTCCTCATCGAGAGCCCCTACGGCGATATCGTGCTGAACGTACCACGCAGCAACAACGAGGCACGCGACTTTGCCGATAACTGGAACAATGTGAAAGTGTACAATCAGAACTTCGTCATCTCCAACCGAAAGCTGGCGTTGGCAGGTCTCACCTTCTCTACCCCCGCAGGTAAGATCTACACCTACAGCAACCAGAAGGCGCTGGCCTACAACGAGACACAGATCAATGCCAACTTCACCGAAATCGACTATAGCATGCTGGCTAATTCGAAAGGCAGTGAGAACAAGACCAAGATCGGTAAGAAGGAAGTGGTTGTCGGTGTGTCTGATGTCGATGTGAACATTCCTAAGAGCAAGGGCAATAATGATAAGACGTTTGCTGTCATCATTGCCAACGAGGACTACACCGCCGTGCCTCCTGTGCCCATGGCTGGCAATGACGGCAAAGTTTTCGCTCAGTACTGCGAACAGACTCTGGGTCTGCCCAAGGAGAATATCCGCCAGTATCCTAATGCCACCTATGGTGTCATGATCCGTGCGATACAGGACATCACCAATATCGCCAGTGCCTATAATGATATCCGCGTGATATTCTATTATGCCGGCCATGGTATTCCTAACGAGTCAAGTCGTGATGCCTTCCTGTTACCTATCGATGCCGACGGCTCTCAGACCGAAGCTTGCTATCCGCTGAAGAAGCTCTACGGTGAACTTTCTGCTTTGGGCGCCAAACAGGTAGTCGTATTCCTGGATGCCTGCTTTAGCGGCTCTACAGGCGAAGGCGGCACCCTGATGGCCAATGCCCGTGGTGTGGCACTCGTAGCCCGCCAGGAGCGTCCTACCGGCAACCTGATTGTATTCAGTGCAGCCAGTGATGACCAGACTGCATTCCCTTACAAGGATCAGGGCCACGGTATGTTTACCTACTATCTGCTGAAGAAGTTGCAGAGCACGAAGGGTAATGTATCCTTAGGCGATTTGGGACAGTATATCATCGACAATGTCAAACAGAAGTCGGTTGTGCTGAACCGCAAGCTTCAAACGCCTACCGTTACCTGTTCTTCCGATCTGACAGGCGATTGGCGAAACATCAAACTCAACAAATAAACTAAGAAATAAGCAGGCACATCAGCCTGCTTATTTCATGATAAATCCCGTAATTTGTTTTTTTTGCAAAGTACCTAAAGAATTATTGCGTGCTAACTACTTTGCAAGTGAAAAGTACTTAGAAAAAAAGAGCGGTCTGCTAGTGGCAGATCGCTCTATTCTTAAGACTGGTAAGTCGTTATTTACTTCACCTTCTCTACGATGGCCTTGAAAGCCTCGGGATTGTTCATAGCGAGGTCAGCGAGAACCTTACGGTTGATCTCGATACCTGCCTTGGCGAGGTTACCCATCAGAACTGAGTAGCTCATACCCTCCTGGCGAGCGGCAGCGTTGATACGCTGGATCCACAGGCTGCGGAAGTTACGCTTCTTGTTACGACGATCACGATAGGCATAGGTCAAACCCTTCTCCCATGTGTTCTTAGCTACTGTCCAAACATTCTTGCGAGCTCCGAAGTAGCCGCGGGTAAGCTTCAAAATTCTCTTACGCTTTGCTCTTGATGCAACGTGATTTACTGATCTTGGCATAATTCTTCTTACTTTAAAATGTTAGACAATAGGTTTAACGGAGACACAACAGATCGCGAACCTGCTTCATGTTGCTGTTGTCAACGATAGTTGTACCTACCAAGTTGCGCTTCTGCTTCTTGGTCTTCTTAGTCAGAATGTGACTGTGGAAGGCATGACGTCTCTTTACCTTACCTGTTCCGGTGAAAGTGAATCTCTTCTTAGCACCAGAGTTTGTCTTTACTTTTGGCATTGTTTTAAAAATTTAAATTGTTATTAATATCCAGCGGCAACGCATATACCGGGCGCGCCACCTTCTTTTTTTACTCTTTATCAGTATCCTGCAACTTCTGCAGCGCCTCTGCACTGATTTTGGCATTGGCAAACAGACCTCCATTAGCTGGAACCTGCTGCTCTTCGGCCTCCTTCTGCTGTTTAGCCTGCTCCTTTGCTTCGGCCTGAGCAGCCTCACGGTCGCGGGCCTGCTGCGACTTCTTGGCTGAACCAGCCTTCTTGGGAGCCAGATAGAGGAACATCTTCTTGCCTTCGAGCGATGGCATACCCTCTACCTTTCCTACCTCTTCGAGGTCGTTGGCAAAACGGAGCAGCAGAACCTCGCCCTGCTCCTTGAACAGGATGGAGCGACCACGAAAGAATACGTAGGCACGTACCTTGTTGCCCTCCTCGAGGAATTCGCGAGCGTGCTTCAGTTTGAACTGATAGTCGTGCTCATCGGTCTGAGGTCCGAATCGGATTTCCTTTACCTCCACCTTTACCTGCTTGGCCTTCATTTCCTTCTGGCGCTTCTTCTGCTGGTAGAGGAACTTAGAGTAGTCGATGAGACGACATACAGGCGGATTGGCATTGGGCGAGATTTCCACGAGATCTACTCCCATGTCACGGGCCTGGTTGAGTGCATCACGCGTAGACATTACCGACGATCCCTCGTCGCCTACGATGCGGACTTCACGTACTCGAATCTGTTCGTTGATACGGTACTGATTCTTCAATTTGTCATTCTTCATTAACTACTTTTTATGAAAATCGGCTGCAAAATTACTAATTTTCCTTGAACTTTGACCTCCGAAATATTAACTTTATGATATCTTTTATAAATATTTAACATTAGAAGTCTTTTGTCATCTCGGCCACACGAGCGTTCACCTCATCGATGAACTCCTGAATGGTCTTCACGCTCTGCTCGCCACCGCCCTGAGGACGAACAGCTACAGTACCCTCGGCAGCTTCCTTCTCGCCTACGATAACCATGTAAGGAATACGCTTCAGCTCGTTATCGCGAATCTTACGACCCAGCTTTTCGTTACGCATATCGACAGTAGCACGGACGCCACCCATATCGAACTTCTTGGCAACCTCCTGAGCATAGTCGTTGTACTTCTCCGACAGAGGCAGGATAGCCACCTGATCAGGTGTCAGCCACAGGGGGAAGTGACCACTGGTGTGCTCGATCAGCACAGCGCAGAAACGCTCCATTGATCCAAATGGTGCACGGTGAATCATAACAGGTGTCTTCTTCTGGTTGTCCTCATCGGTGTACTCGAGGTTGAAGCGCTTAGGCAGGTTGTAGTCAACCTGAATAGTACCCAGCTGCCAGCGACGACCGATAGCGTCCTTAATCATGAAGTCGAGCTTTGGACCATAGAAAGCAGCCTCGCCGTATTCTACCTTTGCGGGCAGGCCCTTCTCCTGACAAGCCTCAACAATAGCCTTCTCAGCCAGTGCCCAGTCCTCATCAGTACCAACGTACTTCTCGTGGTCGTTAGGATCGCGCAGAGAAATCTGAGCCTCGAAGTTGAATCCGAAGGCAGTGAGCACGATGCCGATGATATCCATCACGTTGAGGAACTCCTGCTTAACCTGGTCGGGACGACAGAACAGGTGGGCATCATCCTGTGTGAACGAACGTACACGAGTCAGTCCGTGCAACTCACCACTCTGCTCGTAGCGATATACAGTACCGAACTCAGCTATACGCAGAGGCAGGTCACGGTATGAACGGGGCTTCCAAGCGAAAATCTCGCAGTGATGAGGACAGTTCATGGGCTTCAGCATGTACTCCTCGTCCTCCTCAGGGGTATGGATAGGCTGGAATGAATCCTTGCCATAGTGTGCATAGTGACCAGAGGTAACGTAGAGGTTCTTAGAACCGATATGTGGAGTGATAACCTCCTGATAACCGAAACGCTTCTGAACCTTGCGCAGGTGATCCTGCAGGCGCAGACGGAGCTCGGTACCCTTTGGCAACCAGATGGGCAGACCCTTACCTACCTTCTCTGAGAACATAAAGAGTTCCATCTCCTTACCAATCTTACGGTGGTCGCGCTTCTTAGCCTCCTCCAGCATCTCGAGATACTCGTCGAGCATCTTCTTCTTGGGGAATGAGATACCGTACAAGCGCTGCATCTGCTCGCGGTTAGCATCGCCACGCCAGAAAGCACCGGCAACGCTTGTCAGCTTAACAGCCTTGATCTCGCCTGTATCCACGAGGTGTGGACCACGGCACAGGTCGGTGAAATTACCCTGGGTATAGGTGGTGATAGAACCGTCTTCAAGATCCTGCTCGATGTGCTCGCACTTATAGGTCTGTCCCCACTCAGCAAACTGCTTCAGGGCCTCGGCCTTGGGTACCTCACGACGAACAACAGGCTCTTTCTTACCAGCCAGTTCCTTCATCTTAGCCTCAATCTTGGGGAAATCGCTCTCCTTGATGCTCTCGCCATCCTTCAGCAGCACATCATAGAAGAAACCATTCTCGACAGCAGGTCCGAAACCGAACTGAATGCCAGGATACAACTCCTGTAGAGCCTCGGCCAGCAAGTGGGCCGATGTGTGCCAGAAGGTATGCTTACCCTGCTCGTCGTCAAACTTGTAGAGCGCGATAGTGGCGTCCTCGTTAATAGGACGGTTCAGCTCTACTGTCTCACCGTTTACTCCACAGCTTACAACGCTGCGTGCGAGAGCTGGAGAGATGCTCTCTGCAATCTGGAAACCAGTTACGCCCTGCTCATACGAACGAACAGATCCGTCTGGGAATGTAATGTTAATCATCATATCTACAATATATGTTTGAATTTTGAAATTGCGTGCAAAGATAGTGTTTTTATTCCTAAATATAGCATATTTAGCCAAAAATTTACTTTTCGCGATACTTTTTGATGACACTATAAGCCTGATAGAGGCCTAACTCGCCTGCTTTCGACAAATCCTCGATACCTTCAGCCACATGTTTAGCATAAATCTTAACCAAACCGCGATTGAACCACGCCTCAGCCAGATCCTGATTCATATCTATAGCTTTAGAGTAATCGGCAATGGCGCGCTGATAATCGCGACGCATAGCATACAGATTACCTCTATTATAATATAGGTAGGCATTCCGGGGCGTCAAGGCGATGGCATCGGAAAGGTCGCCAAGTACATTAGCCGACTTGAGGTCGATATTAGTACCCTCAGAGGCATTGAATTCATTGATCTTTGCCTGACAAACGGCGCGCTGCCAGTAGGCTAACGACGAGGTGGAATCGATCTGCAAGCAGATGCTCAGGTCGTCGATGGCATTGTCAAAGTTCTGGATTGAGCCATAGGCCACGGCACGCAGCAACAACAAGGGTGCCACCTTGGCTGTAATCTTGGTCTGATCGATCAGATTACTTAGCGAGTCGATATACTCGAAAGTCTGCTTCATGCTGCTCTCGCTCAGATTACGCTGCTCGCACGAGAGATAGACGGTATGCGAACCCGAGGTCTGATTGAAGGCATCGACAGAGTTCTCGAAAGGCGTTTCCACCTTGACATTGTTTTGTGGCTGGACGAATGTGAGACCATACATAGGCAGCAGGTTTACCTCAGCCTTGCGGTTCTGCACGCGTCCACGATAGTCGCTCTTATACTCGTGCTCCACTTCCTGCTCGTCGGCCACCACCAACTGGTTATACTTGTCAGGATCGATATCGCTACGCTTACGCATCTGCTTCTTGGTGAGTCGCGGCTGTTTGCCATAGCGCTTGTCGATCTGGGCTTTCAGGATGCGGAACTCATCCAGCTCTGCCTGTTTGGTGTTTCCCAAACGGCGATAACAAGAGGCACGATGCTGGAGTCCGAACCAGAAGTTGGGATATTCCTCAATCACCTTGGAATAGTCGCGGATGGCAGCCCGTAAATTGCCCGTCTGTTCCAACAGCAAGGCACGATTAAAGAGTGCCATCAGGTTGTCGGGCTCCAGTTTCAAAACGAAATCGAAGTCCTCAATACCGCGGTTGTCATCACCCACCTGGGCACGCAGCAGTCCACGGTTATAATGACCTAAGAAATTATTGGGGTCGAGATCGAGGGCTGTATCGTAATCCGCCATCGCCCCACGCAGGTTGTTCTGATTGAATCGCGCCAGAGCACGGTTGATATAGTTGCCGGATTGTTTGGGCAACAGGTGGATACTCTTGGTGAGGAACTCCTCGCCTTCCTTCCACTTCTGGCGTGCCAGACTGATCACAGCCCTCTCGGCCCAGATGCCGCCATCGTAAGGATCAAGTTCCAGACTCTTGTCGAGCGATCTCACAGCCTTAGTAGTATCCTGCTGCAACAAATAAATTTCGGCCTGCATCGAGTAGGCACGCGCATATTTCGACCAACGGGCTGAAATAGTATCAATCTGCGCCAAAGCCAAATCGTATTTCTTATCCTGAATCAGACAGAGCACACGGTTATGCCAGAGTCCCTGGTTGTCAGGATCATAGCGAAGCGCACGGTCATAATCATGCACAGCCTCACTGTATTTCTTCTGATTGATGCGACAGAGGCCACGCAACTCATAGGCGCTCACCACATAGGGATTGCGCTCTATCGCCTCAGAGCAGTCGCTCTCCGCCCCACGGAAATCATCCAAATAAAACTTGGCCACCCCACGAAAGAACCAAGGCTCATAGAGCCAGGGCTTCATGCTGATGGCCTGATTAAAGTACTGGATAGACAGTACATAGTCCTCGTAATAAAGTGCCGACCGCCCTATCATCACCAGGCGATCGGTATTAAACTGCGCAAATGCAGTGAATAGTGAACAGTGAATAGTGAATAACAACACCAGCAATCTGTTCCATCCTCTCAAACGTCTCATATTACCCTCCACTTTTCACTATTCACTCTTTTACTTTCTCACCACTTTGGTCTTATAACCACAGCGGAATCGTCCCTGAGTCAGAGCGCGCAACTTACTCTTGATGAGCTGTTTGCGAAGCTGTGAAATGCGGTCAACAAACATCTTACCGTCCAGATGATCGAACTCATGCTGCATCACACGGGCCAGATAGCCTTCAACCCATTCGTCGTGGTGCTCAAAGTTCTCATCATCCCACTCCACATGGATGCGGGTTGGACGAGTCACCTTCTCATGGATGGCAGGAATAGAGAGACATCCCTCTTCCGACACATCGGTATTCGACTCATCATACTCTACGATATGAGCATTGATATACACCTGCTTAAAACCTTTATACTCAGGCATATCGTCGGCAAGTACATCGAGGTCGATAACCACCAGACGGATGGGCTTACCAATCTGTGGGGCAGCCAATCCAATACCCTCCGATTCGGCCAGAGTCTCCCACATATCACCAATCAGATCCTTCAGCTGGGGATAATCGGGCGTAATATCTTCAGCCACCTTACGAAGTACAGGCTGACCAAATATATAAATAGGAAGTACCATTTACAACTATATTATATTAAGTGTTTATAAATTATTTCTTAGAGCGAAGATAATCTTCGAGGATGATGGTTGCCGAAATCTCGTCCACCAGTCCTTTGTTCTGACGGGCTTTCTTCTTCAAACCTCCATCCAGCATGACCTGATGGGCCAACACAGAGGTGAAGCGCTCGTCGTAATACTGAATGGGCACCTGCGGTACAGCCTTGCGCCAACGGTTCACGAACTGCTGGACGCGCGCCAGATTCTCACTGGGCTCACCATTAGGCTGACGAGGTTCGCCAATCACTATCAACTCTACCTGTTCGCGGGCGATATAGGCCGTCAGGTAGTCAAAGAGCTCAGATGTAGCAACAGTCGCCAATCCTCCAGCGATGATCTGCAGAGGATCGGTGACTGCTAATCCGGTGCGCTTCTTACCGTAATCGATAGAAAGAATACGAGCCAAAGTTGCTAATTAACGAGCGTTATAAAGCAACCAAGCATCAGGATATGATGCACGAATCTGATCGCGGCTTGAAACTGCTGAAGCCTTATCGGCAAAGGTAGAGGCAACAACGCGGAACATATTCTTCTCCTCGTTCTTAACCACCTGAGCATCATAGCCAGCATTCTTCAGGCGCTGCATCAAGCCCTCAGCATTAGCACGAACGCCAAACGAGCCTACAACCACGCTGAAAGCCTTCAGACCGCTACCGCTAACCAGCGATACGCTCTCCTGACGCACAGACACATTATCGAGATTGTCAACCACCTGAGTATCAGTAGCAGGCTTAGCCTGTACAGGAGCCACAACAGGAGCAGTCTCAACAGTTGTCTGAGCTGCTGGCTGAGCGGTGTCATACTGCTTTGCCTTCTCGTAAGCCTTCTTATAGGCGCTCTCACTTGTCTTACAACTTGTCATTGCGAATGCGAGGCAGAGACCTGCGCATAATACCGTGTACTTCTTCATTTTTCCTAAGTTTTTATTTCAAATAAATTATTAATTCTATATTTTGTGTGCGAAATTACTAATTATTGCGCTAAATCAAGACAAAATACAGCATAAAGTTTGTTAAATCAAGGAAAACACAACTTTTTTATAAAAAAATTGGCAGTTTTTTGCACTACAACCGAAAACTTTTGTATATTTGCAAAAGAATATATTATCAATACACATTATTAATAACTTAAAAGGAAGATTATGAAAAGTTTAGGTTACATTAGCGCATTTATTGGTGGTGCACTCGCTGGTGCAGTTATTGGTATCCTGGTAGCTCCTGAGAAAGGACAGGACACGCGTGTAAGAATCACTGATGCTGTGGACGACTTCATGAAGAAGCACAATATCAAACTGAGCCGCAAAGAAGTAGTCGACCTTGTTGACGATATTCAGGACGCAGCTGCAGAGGAGGAGTAACCCATGCTATCCAGCGATAAGAACGTTGAGAACATAGCACAGCTGATAGAGGTGCTTAAACACTATCTCGGGCTCCAGACTGAATACGTGAAGCTCGATATGATAGACAAGGTGGTACGCCTGTTAACAGCTGCCGCCTTGGCTATCGTGTTTATACTGGTGCTGGCTGCAGTACTGACCTACCTGTCGTTTGCCATCGCCTTCTGGCTGGCCACATTTACAGGTACGGCCCTCGCCTTCCTCATCATCTCGCTACTCTATCTGCTGCTCTTCATCCTCTTTTTCTTCTTCCGCAAACCCTGGATCGAGAAACCGCTGGTCAAATTCCTGGCCAGATTGCTACTCAGTAAATAACGACTATGCAGAATCATAAGAAGACGACTAACGACTTTGGTACGCTCGATGAGATTCGCGAGCGTAAAGATGCACTGCTGGAGGAGATTCAGCACGACAAAGACAAGGTGGCCTCACTCTGGAATGAGACTTTCCGTAAGCGCGAGGAATCCTCAAAGGGCGACTATATTGCCAGCTTGGTAAGCAATGGTTTTATGGCTGTAGATGCTATTCTGCTGATACGCAAACTCATGAAAGGCTACAGCTCGCTGTTTGGAAAAGAAAAAGGCAAACGCAGAAGATGGCTATAAAAAAAGGGTCACCGCTGTGACCCAAACCTTTTGTTAACCTTAAATCTAATACTATGAAAAACACACGGTGCAAAGGTACGATTTTTTTCGATACCAGCAAAACATTCCCTAAAATAGCGTTTATTATTAACGTATTTTAATGAATAATCTTTGCATTTTACATAATTACAGATATATTTCTTGTCCATCGTAAGCCAGATCTATTCCCTCTGGCAAACGCTGATTCACCTCTTCGTGAAGCCCTACATCATGACACACGTGGATGATGAGTGTACGCTTAGCCCCCACCCTACGGGCAAAGGCAATGGCATCATCCATCAGCTGGTGGGAATGATGCGGTTTTTCAAAACGGAGTGCATTGACCACCAATAATTCCGTACCTTCCAGATAGGGCAGTTCCCCCTCATCAATGGTCTTCATGTCCGTGATATAAGCCAGTTTACCAATCCTGTAACCCAAGATAGGCAACTTGCCATGCATCACCTGGATGGGCATCACCTCCATATCACCTATCTGCAAGGGGTGATGGGGAAGAATCTCATGCAGTCCGATAGCAGGCACACCAGGATAGCGGTTCTCTGCAAAGCAGTAAGGCAGCATCTCCAGCATCCCCTTTTTAGCAATCGGATCGGCATATACATTAATGGCTCCGAACTGGCAGTACGGACGAATATCGTCCATGCCTCCCATGTGGTCGTAATGCGAATGGGTAATCAATATACCGTCAATCTTACGGAAGGGCTGTGGCAATATCTGCTGACGGAAATCCGGTCCGCAATCAATCAGAATACGCGTCGACTCGGTTTCGACAAGCGCCGAACAGCGTGTACGCTTATCCTTAGGGTCGACACTCTGGCAGACCTTGCACTGGCACCCTATAACAGGTACACCACACGAAGTTCCTGTGCCTAAAAACGTCAGTTTCATATCACGTTCACCTCCGGATAGATATCAATACCATATTTTGCTTTTACGTCGGTCTGAATCTTACGACACAGCGCCACCACCTCCTCGCCTGTAGCACCACCTCTGTTCACCAGCACCAAGGCCTGTTTGTCGTGAACGCCTGCCCTGCCTAACGATTTACCTTTCCAGCCGCACTGGTCGATCATCCAGCCTGCAGGAATCTTTACGTGATCGGCATCGATATCATAGTGAGGCATACCTGCATATTGAGCAGCTAAGCTTTCGTATTTTTCGCGGTTCACAATGGGGTTCATGAAGAAACTGCCCGCATTGCCCAGCACCTTAGGATCGGGCAATTTGGCCTCACGGATACGGATAATCGTATCACGTAGCTGCTGAGCAGATGGCTGGCCGATGCCCGCCTTCTCCAACTCCGCACGGATATTACCATAATCCAAACGAGGCTCAAAAGTCTCAGAGAACTCGTATTCCACGCTCAGTATCAGATACTGGTTCTTCCAGTCGTGCTTGAAACGGCTCTGACGATAGCCATATTCGCATTCGGCATTCTCGATGACACACACGTTTCCTGTGGCAATCTCGACAGCCCGGATGCTGCGAATCAGGTCCTTGGCCTCAGCACCATAGGCGCCGATATTCTGAACAGCACTTGCACCCACATCGCCAGGAATCAGCGACAGGTTCTCTGCACCATACAGGCCCATCTCGATGCTCTGGGCCACCACATCATCAAACACCTCGCCGCTTCCGCACTCCAGACGATTGCCTTTGCGAACAATTCCTTTGCAGGCAGAGTGGACCACGATACCCTCGTAGTCGCGAGTCAGCAGCAGGTTGCTACCTCCACCTATAATAATAAAAGGTACGCGCGAAGTGCGGAGCCATTCAGCCACCTCCTTGGCCTCAGCCTCAGAGCTGTACTCCACAAACTGTGCACACTTAGCCTCTATGCCAAATGTGTTATGCTGTTTCAGACTATAATTGTTTTCTCTCTTCACTATTCACTAATCACTATTCACTCCTACGTCATCATTTTCTTGAGCAGCCATCTGCCGCCCACTTTCTTGAAGCGTAACTCCATTTCAAATCCATTGGCCACACCTCTCAACAGGTATATCTTCTGATTACCCTCAGTCTGCGGCTTACCATAGATGATATTATAGAGTGTTTTCTGTGGTAGCGTGGGTGCAAAAGCCTCCCACGTCTCAGGTGTAATCACACCCTCCATCATATTGAAATCATCATCAGGATCAGGTCCTACAAAGTCAACGGTCTCGCTCAGGCTCTTCACCTGGAAGGCGCTATCAGTCACAAAACGCTGGTAGAAAGCCAGGAACGACGCATTGGCATCCCCCTGCATGGGCGTCACCTTGATTTCGCGCAACAGCCATGCCCCTTTGATACGCTGGAAGATATAATTCTTTATTTGCTTCTTAGCCAGCAGTATCTTCTCCACAATGGCCTCGTTCACGGCGGTATCCTTCATCAGCTGCATCTGCTTATCGTCATTAAATAATAAGGTGTAATACCCCTGACGCATAAACAAGTGCTCCATTTTCCAGTCGTCCTTTTCGATTCTGGTGATCTTATCTCCCTCAGTCACACGGAGTGGAAACACCACACGCTCTTTTTGTAACTTCTTATTGGCCAAGAAGTTGAACAAGAAATCGTCAAACATGGCATCAGCAGCCCTTGGCATCGGAGTCTCTGTAATCAGCAACTCCATCGAGTCAACATCCGTGGTGTCAGTTGAGTCAGCCACACTATCGGCTGGCACTCCTTCCGTCTGATTGGCTTTGTTCCCTGTGCATGAGAACATCATCAGCACCGTTGCGAAAATCGCGATAAAAAACCTTTTCATCTACTTAATGTAGTACCCTAATCTTTCTAATTTCTCTCAAAATTTCGGCAAAGGTACAAAATATTCTCAATTCTTCATCCTTTTTCTCATTTTTTTTGTACCTTTGCACGCAAAATTGCAATTTTAATAGTTTATGATACTTGATAAGATAGACGAACTTCTGAAAGAAGTACAGAATTTGAGCGCTAAAAACGCTGAGGAAGTTGAGCAGCTCCGACTGAAATATCTGAGCAAGAAGGGCGAGATTACTGCCCTGATGAACGACTTCCGCGAGGTACCTGCCGACCAGAAGAAGGCTGTAGGCATGAAGATTAACGAACTGAAAACATTGGCTACCGAGCGCATCAATCTGCTGCGCGAAGAGTGCGAGACCCAAGAGTCGAGCGACGAGACTCTCGACCTGACCCGCACCCCCTACCCCATTGAGTTGGGTACCCGCCATCCGCTGACAATCGTTACCAACGAGATTATCGATATTTTCTCGCGCATGGGTTTTGTGCTCGCCGATGGTCCTGAGGTTGAGGACGATAACCATATCTTCACCAAGATGAACTTCGCTGCCGATCACCCCGCACGCGATATGCAGGATACTTTCTTCGTATCGCAGCATCCCAACGATGTCACCAAGAATATCCTGTTGCGTTCGCACACATCAAGTGTTCAGGCTCGCGTCATGGAACACATGCACGACGAGAACGGCAAGCTTACCGCTCCTATCCGTGTCATCTGTCCAGGTCGCGTATATCGTAACGAGGCCATCACCGCCCGTGCACACTGCTTCTTCCATCAGGTTGAGGGACTGTATATCGACAAGAACGTATCGTTTACCGATCTGAAGCAGGTGCTGCTTTCGTTCGCTAAGGAGATGTTTGGTGCCGACACCAAGATCCGTCTGCGCCCATCTTACTTCCCATTCACAGAGCCCAGTGCCGAGATGGATATCTCATGCTTTATCTGTGGCGGCGAGGGCTGCGGCTTCTGTAAGCACACCGGCTGGGTAGAGATTCTGGGTTGCGGTATGGTTGATCCTAACGTGCTCGAGCTCTGCGGCATCGACTCTAAGGAATATACAGGTTACGCCTTCGGTATGGGGGTTGAGCGTATCACCAACCTGAAGTATCGCGTCAGCGACCTCCGTATGTTCTCTGAGAACGACACCCGATTCCTCGAAGAATTCGAATCAGCAAACTAAGGTTTACACCTAAATAACTATATTAAAGCCTCACCAATCGGTGAGGCTTTATCGTTAAATGAGCTTTTTTTACAAAAAAAACTCGTTTCTTTTTGAAGTTCACACAAAAAACACTATCTTTGCAAAATCAATTTAAACTAGTTTCAGTCAATGAAAAACGTATTCTTTCCAGAAGATGAAATCAGCACAGACGATCTCTATTTCGTGTGCTATATGATTGAGAGAACAGCTCGCCAACTTAAACAGCCCAATAAATACGTTGCAAATATGATGGGGCACGACGAACTTGCTAAGAAACTATCTCTTGCAGATGTTTTACATTCTGAGAATCCATTAGCAGTTGCTTCTGATTGGATTGAAGAATACGGATTGCAGCCAGGTAATTTCGATGTTACTCAAGTAGATGCTGAACTCTGTCCTGAAATCCCCACAGCAACTCAGATGGGTAAAGTATATAAGCGTCTGATTTTAAACACCATGCAGTCGAATGAAGACTATGCTGATGCCATCATCCGCGTTTACAACAATCCCATCTGCGAAGTTATCGACAATTACAACACAAGCGCCTATTACGAGCCCTCACCATATATCGCCCGCAGCTACTATGCCGGCGGGTTTATGTAGTTTTATATAGTGACCGTTTAGGTGCTGTTAGATTTCTAGTGTTTGCAAATATGTATCATTCTTTCTAATACACATATAGAATTGTTAACTTGCTGTTCAACGAATATATCCTCAAAAATCGGGAAGTAGGACTGCAAGATAATATCTGTTCCATTTATGATGTATCTACCAGCAATAACTCTTTCATCTATTGAATTGACTGAACTATCTATATCTTTAACATCATGCAAAGCATATTCAAGACAAATATATTGGCATACTGAATCTTTAAATAGATATACACCAAACGTATAATCTTGATATACCATAGTTCCTAAGAAACTGCCGTTAGCATTCTCTTCAAATCGTGCAACCTTTAAGTTTTTAAGGATTGATAAAATTACTTTTATTTCCATACATAATTCATATTTTAAAATACAATATTTATTCTCCCTCAGGAAACCAAGTTGAGGTAAGTCCATAGAGATGCAACACATTATCAGGCCAATCTAAGCCGTAGTGTTCACTCTTCCACTTATCTATTTGCTGAATAATCAACATGTCAAGTTCTGGAAATTTCTCTTTAACATGTTTGGAGAAATTAAAACAGAACTCATACCTTTCCATTTTACCTTTTCCAACGCTATCACATATCCTTTGGTAGAGTTCTATTGGAATCTCTATCCAAAGTTCTATTTCTTCAGTATACCCTAACGAAACTCTGAACTTAAACACATTCTCCTCCATATCAGTCACGAATTACGATTTTCCCACTTTGTTCTCCAAAAATATAATCACCAATCACCTTAATGCTCCTTGGGGCTGACAGCAATACTCCACCACAAAAGCCAAAAGCACCATCACATATAGTCAGTACCCCATCAGGCACATAGTATTCCTCGCCTATCAGTTCTGGTTTCGTTGCCGAAATCAGTCGCCTTCCCTCATTTGCATACTTCACCCCATATTCATCCGTCATCGTATGCTCCTCGTCATACCAGAATTCGTTTGTGTCATAAACATCATCCACGTAAGGTGTAGTCCAATGGTGTAAACAATCTACAGAAACTGGCATGATGCAAAATACATCCTCAGCAGCCTTATCGCTAAACGATTGGGGCAAATATAGTCCTTCCAGAATCTCACAACCCTCAAAGGCATCCTTATCTACTTCTTCGCACTCCTCTGCAATCTTATACCGCTTAACATTTGGCACTCGAAGCAATTTTTTCTTATCAGCAGTATATACACCACCAAATTCATCTGTCCATTTTTCCTTTTTCTCCATCATAACAAATACTATTATAGTTTTTTTATCATCTTTTTCAACCAATCATCATGGTTGAATTATTACATTCATCTCAATTATTTCTCAGTAGTATTTAATAGCAACTTTCTTACTAATGGTACTATGACTTCACGTAATACTGCATTTGTCATACGATGACCTCCATGAATTACATCATGATGCTCTCCTAGTTTTGCATATTCTTCGATTGTTTTCATTTCTTCTTATTACTATTTGTATGCAAAAATATTGTTTTTCTTTAATAGATACACCAGATTCTATACATATAGATTCAGGACTTATATCGCAGGAAAAACTATCTTTATGCTGCGAAACATATAAATTACAGTACAATGACAGCAAGACAAACAAACAGAAAAGGTACCTACATCCGTGAGACACGAGAGATGGCAGAAAAAGCAGCAAAGTTAAGTCCAAAGTCTTATTTCATTGGGTTGGAAGACTATCTTCCATTTCTTTATCCTGGACGGACTTGGATTCATGATAAGCCATTTGGTAAAAGAGGGGGAAAGAGTTATCGCATTCGTCCTGACTATCTTTGTGAAGAAGAGAAACTGATTATTGAGTTCGATGGCCTTCAGCACTATACAAATCCCATGAATATCAGGAAGGACCGTGCGAACCAAGCCGTTTACGAGAGCTTTGGCTATAAGGTAATACGCATACCTTATTTTATTAACCTTACAACTGACGTGGTTAGAGAGATGTTCGGCATTAGCATTCATGGAAATCTTTTTGATCCCACACTTCCTTCCATGTCTGTTAAATGGCAGAATACTCCAGCTTTCTGCTGCTACGAAGGGATTCTGCGCATGACAGAGGAATTCAAACGTTATCCACAGCAGTATGAAGTGAACATTCGTCAACTTGAAGCTGACAATGATGAAGCATTGTCAGGTGCAGATCTTCTCAAAGCTGCTATGGCAGGAAAACTGTAACAAAACGTCAGCGCACAAGGACTCCTTTATGGGCATTCATGACTGCCCAATATTTCTCTTCATCAAAACAATAAAGCTCAGGTGGCCTGTTGGATGTCCCTCTCACGATTTCGCCAGTCTTCTTGACATATCCCAACGCCAACATCTTTTTCATGAAATTACGTCTGTCATTCGCGACATTCGAACCCTCTGGCGGCATGAGAATAGCTTTATAAATATTATGCAATTGCGGCATGGTAAATGACTCCTTGTTGAGCAGATGAAAGACGATCGGCTCAAAATGTATTATCTGTTGTAACCGTTCAAATGCCACTTCAATAATCTCCTGATGGTCGAAGGCTAACTTCGGCAGATGCCCCATCGAAAACCATTGTGCGTTTCTGGCATCATCGCCTCCTTTGATCTGATAGATATCTTTGACTACAAGAGCCAGAAAAGCGATGGTTATGACACGTTCGTCTTGACGGGGATCTCGATCAACCTTCGAAAAGGTCTTAAACTCTTTCAGGTAAATACCCTCCACATTAGTCTCCTCATGAAGTTCTCTGTATACAGCTGCCTCGGCTGATTCATCCTTTTGGGTAATGAAACCACCTGGCAGAGCCCAAGATCCCTTAAAGGGCTCTTCGCCTCGTTCTATTAATAAGACAGACAAACCTCTCTCTTCTTCGTCATATCCAAAAACCACCGCATCGACAGTCACTGCAGGATGCCAGTAGTCAGACTCCCATTTATGGGTTTCAGCGTTCAATACCATACCTTATTTATATATTAGGTAAAAAATATGCTGCAAAATTACAAACTATTTTCCTTCTGAAAAAGAAAAAAATGAAAAAAAAGGAGCTTTGTGTATTTTTAACGCAATTTATTTGTACATATAAAATAAAACTTCTACCTTTGCGTCAAAATTACACAAAGTATGAATGACAAAATCCAAGAACAAATCGAAAAGATGACGGTTGAGGAGCTGAGAGCTCGCTTGACCAAGTACATGAAGAACGACATCAGCCTCCTTCCACCGATAGTTGCGGTTGAAGTCAGACCAAGCAACATCAATAACGTTAGGTGTCGATACGACGTGCTGCTTATTGCTGAGAACGGACAAGAGACTCAGGTAAAGTTTCGTGATCGCTATTCGCGTCTCGTTTACATCTACACCTTACTCCATCCACAGGGCTATCAGCGTCGTCTTGCAGCTGCCAACAACTATAAGGCACTGCAACAGCTCTACACTTTGCTCTATTTCAAGGAGGGTGATGCACTGGTTAAGACTATCGAGAGCACAGACTTCGATCACTTCTTCAGTCATTACATTGCCCAATCGCGCAACGCCATACGTCAGGCTACACCTCATGCCTCTGACTTTGCCATTGACCGTCCGCAGTCGCACGACGGTAAGGTGCTTATCCCATTCGTGGCACAGGGTGGTACAGTCATCCTTGACAATTTACTTCGTAACCAAATGTCTCACCTTTAAATATTTACACATCATGTATAAGAATGGCAAATATATCTCTTTCATAGACCGTAGCAATAGTTGCGTCAATATGTTTTTACGCGATATCAGAAAGTCGGAACCACTATCTTCAATAGAAGAGAATGAACTTTGGCGTATGATGCGCCAAGGATGTGAGCAAGCGAGAAGCAAGTTCATCTATGCCAATCTACGCTATGTGGTGACTATTGCCAAGAAGTATATTGCCTCTGGCACAGCCTTTGAAGACCTCATCATGGCTGGTTCATTGGGTATTACAAGGGCAGCAGATATGTTTGATGCCCGTCTGGGGTTTCGTTTCATATCCTTTGCCACTTGGTACATCGAGAGCGAGGTTCAGAAGGCTGCATACGACCACCTAAAGCACAAGCGCACTACCATGTCTTTGGATGAACCGATATATTCTGACGAAGATGACTCTGATACCATGATGAACTATATGCTCTCATCTACAGATGTCTCACCGGACTGGCAAGTTCGCTATGATGATACGCTCAATGTACTGAAGAAGGGGCTCGACAAGCAGTATTGGCATGGCATAGGTGAGATGCTGGACGATTACCTTTCCATGATGGATAAGGGACTTACCACCTCTGACTTTGCTCGTAAGTACCGATTGAACGAGCAACAAATGAGACGTTTCCTTGATATGGTGCGTACTGAGAGTCGCCATTATCTAAAGGCTACAGCATAAGACAACTTCCTGTCGGTAATCGTATAAATGGAAGTTGGAACTGAATTTTTTTCTAATTTTATAATCGAAATCAAAAATATATAATTATTATGAATATAAGAAAGAGACCAGTACGAAGACTTAATTTTGGAGTCGAAGAGTTTGAAGACTGCCCTAGTAAGACTAAAGATGAGTTCAAGGAACCTGCCACTTGGACTATCATCACTGCGCTTGATAGAATCCTTGATATGGCGCAGGATTCTCAATTGTCTGACGAGTTTTGGGAGTCGGTCAAGAATCCTTTGGCTTTCCTCAATAAGGAACTAGGCTTAACCAACGTCCAGATTGTCGCTCTTGCCATGCTAGTTGAGGCTGGTGAACCTATGTCTTGGAAGGGCATGGGCAACTATCTCGACTGTTCACGTCTTTCTATCATGGTATATTCTGAGGAAATTGAGGAATTGGTAACCAAACGCTGGGCTATTCACAAAGGGGTCCATGAGATTGGTGGCATCTCTGAAGGGATGGTCTTGGTACGCGATGTCATCACAGCACTCCGACATAATAAGCCCTTTGTTCCAGAGAAGATCGACGGTCTTAACGAGCAGCAGTTCGTTGACAAATTGGAGAGACATATTGAAAAGAATATGAATGACCACAATGCAGTTTTTGACGATGATGAGGAATGGATGCTTCAGATTGCCAAGGCGAATCCGCATCTGCCTCTTTGCCATGAGGTTTTGAGGTTTGATAACATTCATGTTCAGTCGCTCCTGCTGTTGATAGTTGTCGATTATGCCCAGTGGGAGGGTTCTGACGGTGAAGGGCTTACTTTCCAGACCATTGATCGCCTTTATCCTGATGAATATGAATGTGAATTCATGCGTGAAAGATTAAGAGACGGTAGTCACCCACTTATTCAATGTGGATATATTGAGTATAAGTGTGTGGAAGGTCAGGCTGATGCTGAGCAGTATATGCTTACGCGTAAGGCCAAAGTAGAACTGCTTTCCGCCTATAAGCCCAGTCACTCAAAGTGTAGAAGTAGGAGACCTGATGACCGTTGTCTGAAGAGCCATAAGGCCATCAAGGAGAAATCGCTGTTCTTCAATATATCTGAGCAAGAGCAGATAGACCGACTCACCTGTCTGCTTAGTACCGAGACTCTGCCCTCTATTCAGAAACGTCTGGAGGAGCAGAGTATGCGTAAGGGGTTTGCCTGTTTGTTCTATGGTGCCCCTGGCACAGGCAAGACGGAGACTGTCCTTCAGATAGCTCGTCAGACGGGACGTGACCTTATGCAGGTAGATATAGCTGGCCTGCGTGACAAGTGGGTAGGTGAAAGCGAGAAGAACATCAAGGAGGTGTTTGCTCGTTATCGCAGGCTGTGTAAGAACAGCGAGGTGATGCCTATTCTGTTCTTCAACGAGGCTGATGCAATCATCAACAAACGTACAGAGAACGTTGAACACTCTGTCGACAAGATGGACAATGCTATGCAGAATATTATTTTGCAGGAAATTGAAGATCTCGACGGAATACTTATTGCCACCACCAACCTGACGAGTAACCTCGACAAGGCCTTTGAGCGTCGTTTCCTATACAAGGTTGAGTTTCACAAACCCGATACGGATGTAAAGACCAAGATTTGGTGCTCGATGTTGAAGGATATCAGTGTAGATGATGCTCGTCGACTGGCCTTACGTTTTGATTTCTCTGGTGGTCAGATAGAGAATATCGCCCGCAAGCGCACTGTTGACTACATCCTCTCTGGCAAATTCGCCTCGTTGGATGAAATCGAGGAATATTGTCATGCCGAACTCCTGAGTGGCAAGGAAAGAAGAAGCATAGGTTTTATTTCATAAGCGTATCATTTGATAATATCGGCGAAACGGTACCATCGTAGCGCTTGAATCGGTACCACCGTAGCGCACCAATCGGTACCACCATAGCACTCCAACCGGTACCAGCGTAGCGCACCAATCGGTACCGCTGTAGCGCTCGAATCGGTACCAAAAGTTCATTTCGGTTCTGCCATTGAAGTTAAATTACTATCTTTGCCGAAGGAAATACAAAACCTTTAGCGAGATATGGCAAACCAAAATGTAACAATGAGCAAGTTAAAAAGAGCATTTCAAATGCTGGCGGCAAGCATCCCACACCGCGAAATCTGTGGACAACTGCACATGGGACGTGGCGTACTTGCCAAGT